>CAWARC010000033.1:0-66729 GCA_963784325.1 uncultured Alphaproteobacteria bacterium
GAAGCAAGGCGTGGATGGCCGGGACAAGTGTAGCCCGGCCATGGCGTGGAGAGGCGATCGCGACGGTCCGAAAGCCCGCTCAATACAGCCCGGTCAAGCCGTGGCTGGCGACGATCTCGCCCATCTGCTCGCTGCGCGCGATATGGGCGTGCAGCACCGCCGCAATGTCGCGATGCAGTTCCGCGCCGTTGCGCTCGGCCTTCGGCTTGATCTGCGCGCTGAGATAAGCGCCTTCCTGCTGATTGAGTCGACCAGGGCCTTGCCGAACGGCAGCTGCATGCGCTCGTAATTCCGCAAGCCCGCGGCGAGGTCTGCGCCGGCGTCGCGGATACTGTCGGCCAGGCAGGCGGCATCGAGCGCGGCCTTGGTGGTGCCGGCGCCGGCATGCGGCCGGGCGACGAAAGCCGCATCGCCGGCAAGCGCCACGCGCCCAAACACCATGCGCGGCGAATCGAGATCGTAGATCGGCTGGAAGAACGGCGTCGTGCGTTCGAGAATGGCGGCAATCTGCGGCGCGATAAGACGTTTCGCGTCGGCTTTGATCCGCGCGATCACCTCGGGCCGGATCAGCGGCGGCGGAATGCCGGCGGCATGATGCCGGCCGCTCGTGTCGGTGCAGATATCTGCGAGCGTGATTGGATCGGTCGGCCGGTACCAGATGATGTTATAGGCCCGGCGGCCGACGGCCGTATCGTTATCCCGTCCCGGCACCGCGTAGCTGATCAGCTGCTCGCCTTCCGGCAGGCAGAAAGCATAGAGCTCGACCATTTCGCGCCATAGGTCAGGCGGGACGTCGGCTTCGTCGAGCACGGCGCGCCAAGCGACATAACCGGCATAGACCGGCTGCACGTCGGGCAGGAATTGCGCGCGCACCGTGGAGCGGATGCCGTCGGCGCCGACCAGGAGATCGCCACGCTCGCTAGAGCCGTCGGCGAAAATGGCGGTCACGCCGTCCGCGCTCTGCTCGATCCGCGTGAGCTTCTTGCCGAACCAATAGGTCCGCTGTGGCAGCGCGTCGAGCAAGGCGTCGTAGAGCCGCGACCAGCCGCTGAGCGTGCGCCCCATCGGCTGCTCGATGATGATCTTGCCATCGCCGTCGAGACAAACGCCGCGCGGCGGCGTGATGCCCATCGATTCGTCGAAATCGATGCCGGCGCGCTTGAGAATAGCGATGAGCTGCGGATGCGTGCCGAGCCCGACGCCGCGGCTCGCCAGTTCCTCGTCGTTGCGCTCGAATACCGCAGCGTCCCAGCCGACCGAGCGCAACAGATGTGCGACCATCAGCCCGCCAAGCGAGCCGCCGATGATCAGAGCGCGGCGTGGTGTCATTACGCGTCATTCCGGGGCGCGCTGAAGGCGCGGGCCCCAGAATCCATAATCACCATCGGAGAGGTTCACGAAGATCCGTGCCATTGCCCTTACTACAGGGTGTATGGATTCCGCGCTCCGGCCGGAGCTTGTCATCGGGCCGGCGAAGGCGGACCGTTGGGCCGGCCCCGGAATGACGATCACGGCAGCGCCCAGGACATGCTGTCGTGTCCCGGCTTGTAATCCATGTTGGTGGCTGCCGGATTGCGGTTGATCAGCGGCCGGCCATACATCGGATTGGTGGCGCTGCGCGTCTCATGCTCGACCGTGAACAGCACTTCCTTGCTGTCGAGGTCGATCACGTCCTTGAAGCGATACTGGTAATCATTGTCCTCGATGGTGATCAGGCCGAGATCGAGGAGCTTCCGATACGGCCGGGAAAAATTGCTGAGATAGATCTGCACGTGGTGGCCGTCGTAGTCCGGCTGCGGGGCGTCGGTCTCGCGGAAATAAAAATACTGGTTTTCGCCGACCTGGACTTTCGCCTCCGGCCCGGCGCCGTTCTTTTTCACCTCGGCCGGCGCCTCCACCACGTCGCGATAGAAGCGGGCGATGTGCTCGGCGGTGCCCGGGCGCACGTCGAAGCGGACATAGGGCATGCCGAGCTGAACGCGGCCGAAGCGGGCGGGGTCCGGCTCGTGCACGGTAATGCGGTTGCCCCAAGGACATACTGTCTCGACGCCGTCATTGCTTTCGCGGAACTGGAATTTGGTGCCGTCGAGCGCCTTCTTCACTCTGTTAAGCCGCTTCAAAAGCGCCTCGCGATCCGGCATCACCAGCCCGGTGGTGCCGCGCAGCACTTCGGGCTTGCCCATCGGCAGGTGGAATTGGCTCGTGCCGACATTGACCCACATATTGCCGGCGCCGGTATTGAGGAACGGATCGCGCGTGTAGCCGAGCCCGGTGATGTAGAAATGCGTCGCCTTGTGCTGGTCGTCGATGCAGACATTGACGTGGCCGATACCGACGCTGTTGCCGATATCCTGGGCGGCGCGGTCGTAAGTTGTGTCGAGCATGGCGTTATCCTTCCCGACCCGATATTAGGCGCGGGTAGGGGCGGGCTCAACTGCCGTCTGCGCAAGTGAGCGAGAGGAGCATTGGATATGCCGCCAAGAACTGCCGGCGTCACCGGGTTCGAACAGCGCGGCCAGCCGGTCGCCTCGCGCCGGAAATTCCTGCTCCGCATGGGACTTGCGATCGGCCTGTGGCTGTTCTTGACCACGGCAGGTATGGCCATCGGGATTGCCGGCTATGCATATTTCGAGGGCATGTCCTTCGTCGATGCCTTCGTCAATGCGGCGATGATTCTGTCCGGCATGGGGCCGGTGGGCGAACTGAAAACGACCGGCGGCAAGGTGTTTGCAGGGCTCTACGCGATATTCTCCGGGTTGATCATCATCATCGCCACCGGCTTCGTGCTGGCGCCGATCTTCCATCGCGTCTTGCACCGCTTTCACGTCGAGACCACGAAGGAGTGAGTGGGGCCGATACTTTATTAAATCCGTCTTACTCCGCGGCGCAATGAAGCACGGCAAGGCTCACTGCATCTCGATGTGGGCGGTGCGGACGACGTCGACCCATTTTGCCGTCTGCGCGGCGATGAAAGCGCGGAATTCAGCCGGCGTGTCCCATTGCGCGACGATGCCGAGCGCCTTGAAACGCGCCGCCGTTTCCGGCCGTTTGAGATCGGCGACAAGAGCGGTATTGATCTTGCTGATAATCGGTTGCGGCGTTCCCGCGCGGGCAAACAACCCCTGCCAGCTGCTGCCATCGTAGCCCGGCACGGTCTCGGACAGCGCCGGGACGTTCGGCATGTCCGGATCGCGCGAGGCGGAAAGCACCGCAAGAAGCTTCAGCTTGCCTGCCTGGATCAGCGGCAGCGCGGGCGTGAGATCCGAAAACTCCATGGAGACATTGCCGCTGGCGACGTCGGTCAGTCCCGGCATCGCGCCTTTGTAGGGGATATGCCGGATATCGACTCCGGTCGCGAGCTTGAATTGCTCGGCAAAAATCTGATGCGGGGTGGCAATCCCGGCCGACGCATAGGTCAGGGCGCCGGGCTTCGCTTTGGCGAGCGCGATAAGATCGGCCACGGAGCTTACCGGCAGCGACGGCGAAACGACCAAACAGAATTGGGTAAGACCGACAAGCACGATGGGATCGAAGTCCCTGCCGAGGTCATACGAAACGGATTTCATCACAAACGGCAATATCGTGATCGCCGACGGCGCATGCAGCAGTGTGTAGCCGTCAGGATCGGATTTCGCGGCATAAGAAATGCCGATCTCGCCGCCCGCGCCCGGCTTGTTCTCGACGACGAAGCTGCCGTGCAGCGCGCGCTGCAGCACGTCGGCTTCATACCTGGCGAGAAGGTCGTTCGAAGCACCGGGCGGAAACGGCACGACAATAGTCACGGGACGACTGGGATAATCCTCGGCGGCATGGGCGAGCGCGCAGAGCAGACCGGCGGCCAGGCAGATCGCCAGCGTCATGCCGGCTGCCCTGAGAGCAGTTACTTTCATGTCTCATCTCCCGTATTCGTGGAGAACTTTATACCGAATCGGCGTGTCCCCAAAGGCGCAGGGATGTTAGAGATGAAACGGAGATCGATGGGGCGCGGGGCGCGGGGCACGGTGTCGAGCTTCTGGGACAAACTTCAGCCGGCAGCGCGTGGCGAGGCCGGAGCGCCGGCGAGCGATGTCAACTATCGGTTGCTTGTACCGCTGCTTTTGAACGTCGCGATCATCCAGGCGGTCTATGCCATCGTCCGGGTGACGACGTCGTATCGTGCGATCGAGCTCAAGCTGCCGGTGGTGTGGCTCGGCATCATCTCGGCGACCTTCGCGATCCTGCCGATCATCTTTGCCGTCCAGGTGGGCCGCTTCTTGGATCGCGGCAAGGACGCCCAAGCCGCGTGGCTTGGCGCGAGCCTGCTCGTCCTCGCCTGCGCCGGTTTTCGCTTCGCCACCGGCTCGTTGCTCACGCTCCTGCTGATGACGGCGCTGCTCGGCATTTCGCATATCCTCATCATGGCGAGCCAGCAGATGCTGTGCGTCCGCTGCACCGGGCCGCGCGGCCGCGATGCCGCCTTCGGCAATTACGTGATTGCCAGTGCGGTCGGGCAGGGACTCGGCCCTTATCTGGTCGCCTGGGTGGGCGGATCGGCGACGCTGCCGCCGACCGGCCGCTTGTTCATGATCGGACTGATCGTCTCCTTCGCATCCTTGGCGACCGCGGCCGCAATCCGGCCGGCGCCCGATCACCTGACGCGACAGAAGAGCAAGGAGGTCGTCCCGCTGCGCATCTTGCTGCGCCAGCGCGGGCTGATGGCATATCTCGTCGCCAGCGTCATCACCATGGCCGCGCAGGATCTGGTCACGATCTATCTGCCGCTCCTCGGCGCGGAAAAGAACATCAATGTGCGCGACATCGGCAGCTTGCTAACGGTCCGTTCAGTCGCCGCGCTCGTCTCACGGATGGGCTATGTGCGGATCATCGCGCTGATCGGCCGGCGTCCGTTGACGCTCGCCAGCATGGTGGGGGCCGCAATCGGCTTTGCCTGTCTCGCTTTGCCGGTGAAGCTTCCGGCGTTGTTCGCGGCGATGACGCTGACCGGCGTTGCGCTGGGGATCGCGACCACGTTGAGCCTCACCAATGTCGTCGATCTCGCTTCCCCGGCATCAATGGGCACCGTGATGTCGCTGCGCAACACCGGCAACCGGATCGGCCAGATGGCGGTGCCGTTCGCCGCCAGCCTGATCGCGGCCGCCAGCGGGGTCGGCGGCATTTTCGTGATCATCGCGCTCAGCCTCGCCGTCTCGGGCGCGGCCGTGCATTTCAGCGCGGAGGACCGATAGCGCCGGCGCGTCTTTACCAGTGCCGGTGCCAACCGCCGTAATAACCGCGATGCCGCCAATACGGCCCCGGACCGTAATAGCCATACGGGGGAGGCCCATAATAGGGCGGCGGATATAACGGCGGCGGCGGTGGCGGATAACCCGGCGGATAGGGCCTGGGCGGCGGCGGTGCGCCGAGGCTCGTCGCGATGATGTAGCCGCTCTGACCCTGAAACGTGACCTGACACCAAGCGCCGCTACAGCCGGTGACGGCAACCGGCGCGCCGGCGGGAATCGTAATCACGATCGGATAATTGGTGCCCGGTCCCTGCCGCAGATTGACGTTGGTATTGACGGCGGCAGGCGGTCCACCAGGCGGCGGTCCGCTGGCTTGCGGCGGCGGTCCGGGCGGTGCTCCAGGTGGAGGCGCCCCAGGCGGCGGCCCGGGCTGATCCGGCGTCGATTGTGCCGCGGGCGGTGGCGGCGGTTGGTCCGGCGGTGGAGGCGGAGCTGACTGTGTTGAGCTTGGCTGATCCGGGGGCGGCGGCGCGGGCCCGGGCTGCGCCGAGACGGCTTGCACCGTGAGCACGGCAAGTATCGCGCTACCAGCTGCGATTTGCGTCAGTGTCATGGGCAATCTTTCGCGGTTCAAAGCTCTGTTCTTCAAGACTCCGCACTCCGAATGCGCCCCTCGGTACACTTTAACGCCTTTACCTCGTGCACTTTCAAGATCATTCGCTGCGGCGTCACGGCGGCAGCTTCTGCAATTCCGGGAACGGCGTATAAGTCACACTGGCGCAGAGGTTTTTTGCGGCGTCGGTTTGATCTTTCGGCACGTCGTTGAAGTGATCGAACCGCCCGACCAGAAAGACCGCCGCAAGCTCTTTGCTGCCGGCGTAGTCGGTGCTGTTCTTCTTCGGATTGAACCTGACGCAGGCCACGTAGCGGGTCTCGCTGCTGGCCTGTTTCAGAACCGGCGGGGAAATCGAGGCGTCGCGAATACCGGTCGGATCGTTCAGATAGACGTGCATGGCGGCGAGAATGTCGGCCTTGTAATTCGCCGGATAGACGTTGACACCGCTGTCCTCGTCGCTGCTCGCCGTGAGCGGGTTGTGACTGCAGCCGCCGAGCCAAAGCGCCACGCCGAGAACGAGGCTTGCGCGCCGCGCCGCATTGCCGTTCATCGCATCTTTGCCCGCTCGCCGTTGGCCCCTGGCGCGGTGTAATCCCAAATGGCGCGGCGCGCTACCACGCCGTTCCCCGCTTATTCCGCGGCCACATGGGCGTGCGTCTGCACCGGCATATTGACGAGCTGCAGTGGCGAAGCGGTCTCTTCCAGCATGCCCCAGCTCTTGAGCCAGGCATAGGTGCGCTGCAATTCGTCGAGCGGTATCGGCGCCGGATCGCAGACGACGAGCCGGCTGTCGCGCAAATCCTCGACTTTCAGGGCGGCGATCTCCGAGTCTTTCTTGGCGTAATAGTCGATGAAGTAGTGCATATAAGCTTTCTTGTCGGCATTGATGCGCCGCACCGCCTCGCGCACCGCGCGATTGAATGCGGCGTAGGTTTCGCCATCGACGCGGTCGGAGGCGACCTCGGTGCCGTGGAAGAACGCCGCGCAAATGATGCGGCAACCCTTCTTCTCGGCGAGCGTGACATGCGGCTCGGTCAGCGTGGTGGCCTCGATCTCGCCCTTCATCAGCGCGTCGAGGCGGTAGCGCGATCCGTTTGGTGCGCGGCACAGCCGGATCGTCTCGCGCGGGACAAAACCTTCCAGCATATGCAGCGCGATGTAATGGGTGCCGAAATAGAACGGCACGCCGATGGTGCGGTTGGCGAGCTGCTGCGGCGTATAAACCGGCGAATCGGGCCGCACCACGATCGCGGCATACGCGACGATGGCGCGGCGTCCGAGTTGCCGGCTGCCTTGACCGGTGTCCTGCACGCGGCAGTAATTGCCCCATTCGCAGGCGTTATACATGTCGGCCTTGCCCTGTTCGAGAAGCTTGCCGTGACTGGCGAACGGGTCGACGCCCTTCAGCGTCGTCACGCCGGTGTCGACCTTCTTCTCGACGCCGGCCTCGCGGTCGGCCCACTCGATTTCGAGGCCCTCCTTCGCGAACAGGCCTTCATCGTAGGCGACAAGTTCCGGCAGCCCCTGGAATGGCGCCGTGGTTTCGAGAATGAGCTTTTTCATGTCCTGCTCCATAACGCGTACGGCGTGTGGTTCGATGGGCGCCCCGCCCGCAAAACGCGTGTAATTTACCGTAGCATGCCGAAGGTGAGCCGATAGTCTCACATGATGGGACATTCCGCTCAAATTTCATTGACTAGTTTTGACGCGGGCCGCAGGTTTTTCCATCGTGGAAAAATCAGTAATGAGTGTCGAACAATTCGATTTTGTCGTCGTCGGCGCCGGCTCGGCGGGATGCGTTCTCGCCAACCGGCTGAGCGCCGACCCTCGCAACAGCGTCGCGCTCATCGAGGCCGGTCCGCCTGACCGCAGCTTCTGGATTCATCTTCCCATCGGCTACGGCCGCACGATGTGGGATCCCAAGGTCAACTGGAAATTCTATACCGAGCCCGAGCCGCATATGGACGGCCGGCGGATCTACTGGCCGCGCGGCCGCGTGCTGGGCGGATCAAGCTCGATCAATGGGCTGATCGTCATCCGTGGCCAGCCGGAGGATTACGACCACTGGGCAGATCTCGGCAATCGCGGCTGGTCGTGGCGCGATGTGCTGCCCTATTTCATCAAGCTGGAGCACAACGACGATCTGGCCGGCGACCAGCTGCACGGCTCGAGTGGTCCGTTGCAGGTCACGAGCATTCATGAGCGGCACGAGCTGATCGAGGCCTTCATCGCTGCCGCTAATCGCCAAGGCATTCCTCGCACTTCGGATTTCAACGGCCGCGAACAAGAAGGCGCCGGCTACTTCCAATTGACCACGCACAACGGCTGGCGCAATTCCTCCGCCGACGCCTATCTGCGCCCCGTCGCCAAGCGCGGTAATCTGCGAATTCTCACCGATACTCAGGTTGGGCAAGTTCTGTTTGCCGGACGTCGGGCGGTCGGCGTGACCTGCCGCAGCGAAGGTTCGATCCGCACCATAACCGCCAGGCGCGGAGTCGTTCTTGCCGCCGGCGCCATCCAGTCGCCGCAGCTTCTGATGCTGTCGGGAATCGGTCCCGCCGAAGAGCTGCAGCGTCACGGCATTGCCGTGAAGCTCAACCGGCCGGCGGTCGGCCAGAATCTCCAGGACCACCTGCAATTCCGGTTGATTTACCGGATCGCCAAACCGATCACGACCAACGACGCGCTGCGCTCGCTATGGGGCCGGATCAAGCTTGGAAGCGACTGGCTGCTGCACCGGCGCGGCGCGCTCGCCGTCGGCATCAATCAAGGCGGCTTGTTCGCGCGGCTTCAATCGGGAGCCAAGTCGCCGGACATCCAATTTCACGTGGCGACGCTCAGCGCCGATATGGCGGGCGGCAAAGTCCACGACTTCTCCGGCATGACTTTGTCGGTCTGCCAATTGCGGCCGCAAAGCCGCGGCTCGATTGCGCTCGCCTCGGCCGATCCGTTCGATCGCCCGCACATCCACGCCAATTATCTCGCGGCGGAGGGCGACCGCCGGTTCGCTGTGGAGAGCATCGCCTTCGCGCGCAAGCTCGCAGCTACGCCGCCGCTGTCCGATTACATTGCCGCTGAGGTGATGCCGGGCCCGAAGGTGCAAAGCGACGACGATATCCTTCGGTTCGCGCGGGCGAACGGCGCGACGATCTTTCACCCGGCCGGGACCTGCCGCATGGGTTCGGACGAGGACGCGGTCGTCGATCCGCATCTGCGCGTGCGCGGCGCCAATCGGCTGTGGGTGGCCGATTGTTCGATCATGCCGACGCTGGTGTCGGGCAATACCAGCGTGCCGGCGATGATGATCGCTGAAAAGGCGGCTGACCTGATCATGCAAGACTGCAAACAACAAATCGGGGGGAATGAAACCTCGCCGGCAGAGCAATCGCGGACAGCAATCTCACACGCGTTGTCGCCGCCAGCCTGATCGGCGCAGCGGCGCCGGAGGCCCGTAGCGCCGCCTTCCTCGAGCGCGCGGCGCGGCGTCTCGAGACGTCGCTCGCGCGGCCGAGCAAACTTCAGCGCTGCGGGCGCAGCCGCTGAATCTGCAACTGCGCCAGAAACGGCACCAGCGGATGGGCGCCCATTTTCACCATTAAAGGCAGATCAAGCTTAATCAGCGCCTCGCGCTGCTCCGGCGGCAATTGGAAACGGTCGGCGAATGCGCCGGCATCGGTCACGAATTGCGCGCGCAGCTCCGCGTCATGGGCGAGGCCGTGCAGCGCGGAGGTAAGCTCGACCAATTCCGGCTTGATCGACGGATAATGCGCGGCATGGGGCTGTTCCCCGTTGCCGCCGATCCAGGCCAGCGACGCATAATTGTGGTGCCAGCTCGGATCCATCGACACCACGTCGGGCTTGCGCTCGCCCAAGGCGCCGGCAGCGCAGGCCCAGCAGCGCAATTCGATATTGCCGGTCTCGTCGAGCTCGGTCTCGTCGAATCCGATCAACGACTTCAGATGGCCGGTGGCGAGCCTTTCCAGGACGCGCCTGTCCCAGGCCAATTCCGGATTGGAGTAGCGGTCGGTGCCGGGGAAATGCGACATGCCGCCCGACGACAGGATCACGGTTTTCAATCCGAGTGCGGTCACGGTGCGCGCCACCGCCTGGCCGAATTGGTAGCAGCGCTCCATCGTCGGTTGCGGCGGCAGGTAGGCGTTCACATAGATCGGCAGCACCGGACCGGTATGCCCGAGATGGGTCAGCGGAATACCGATGGCGTAATCGATCTTCGCGGTCGAGGTGAAGGCCGGATCGAAATTCTGCCGATAAAGCTGGCGCACCAGCTCGAAACCGATTTCGCTCGGGATTTTCCAGTGGAATTTCCGGCCGGCAAACTCGCCGGTCGCCTCGCCGCCGACATGGATGGTGAACGGCGGCGCGGTGGTGTGAAAAAACTGCTCGGCATGGTCGTTGGAAAATATAATCCAGAGATCGGGTTCGAGCGCACGCAGCCGCTTGCCGACATCGGCGGCGACTTCGCGGACATGCGCTACCAGCGCCTTATCCTCGGTGTCGGGCATGGTAAAGAACTGCGGCGCGTGCGGCAGCATGGCGCCGCCGATCACGGTGGACATCATCGGCGTTTTCCTCCTTTGCCGATAAAGCTATCGCGCGCGCGGAAGAACAACAAGCACGGCGCTGCCCTGCCATGCGCGCCTGCGCTTCACACGCGACGGTGAAGCCAGTACGGTTCACCGCTCATTGCTGCGAAAGCTGCAATCCAGTTCGCCCTACAAAAGGTGGCTTTCCGCTTTCGCGGGGATGAGCGGTCCGGGCTTGGAGGAACGATGGCCGACGTGCCGGTGACGATTGCCTGCGGCAATTACGATCGCGCCCGCGCGATCCGTGATGGGAGCGTCAAAGTCGAAGGCTGCGATGTCACCTTCCTGCCGCTCTATCCGAAAGAGATTTTCCACCGTGCCTTCAAGTTCCAGGAATTCGATATCTCGGAACTGTCGTTCTCAAGCTACATCCGCACGGTCGCAGCGGGCACGTCGGCCTATATCGGCATCCCGGCTTTCGTGTCGCGGATCTTCCGCCATTCCGGCATCTACATCCGCAACGGCTCCGGCATCGAGAAACCGCAGGATCTGCGCGGTAAGCGCATCGGTGTGCCTGAATATCAGATCACGGCGGTGGTCTGGATGCGCGGGTTGATGCAGCACGAATACGGCGTCGCGCCGTCCGAAATCCATTGGCGCAGCGGCGGCCAGGAACAACCGGGCCGCCACGAGCGCACGCCGCTCAAAGCCATTCCCGGCCTCGATTTGCAATCGATCGGCGACGATCGCACTCTGGTGGGAATGCTCAAGGCCGGCGAGCTTGACGCGCTGTTCACGGCGCGGGCGCCGTCCTCGTTCCTTGCCGGCGAGCCGCATATCGCGCGGCTGTTTCCCAATACGCGGGCGGCCGAACAGGCTTATTATAATAAGGCGCGGCTGTTTCCGATCATGCACCTTGTCGGCATCCGCAAAACGCTTGCCGAGAAGTATCCGTGGTTGGCGACCAGCGTTTACAAGGCATTCTGCGAAGCCAAGGCGCGCGCCATGATCGATCTGCGCGACGTCAATGCGCTTATGGTGACCTTGCCGTGGCTCGAAGCCGAGGCGAACGAGACCAGCGCCGTCATGGGCGAGGATTTCTGGAAATACGGAGTTGCGGAAAACGTGCCCGAGATCGAAGCGCTGACCCAGTACATATACGAGCAGGGTCTCGCCGATCGTAAAGTGACGGTTGAGGAATTATTTCATCCATCGACGTTTGACATAGCTAAGGTATGAACCGAATCATGGTCAAGAATGAGAAGCGCGTGATTGTTGTGGGTGCTGGACCGGTCGGCGCCATCATGACGCTCGCTCTGATCCGCAAAGGCATCTCAGTTCTGCTCATCGAAGCAGAGCCTGAGCCGGTCGAGGATCAGCGCGCCGCAACGATCCATGCGCCGACTCTGGAGATGCTGGCCGATCTCGGTCTCAAACAGCAGGCCTTCGCCGAGGATGCGACGGGCGGATTCCAGGCGCCGCTGTTTCAGTTTCGTGAACGCGCTACCGGCGAATTAATCGCTACCTTCGACATTCGCCTGCTTGAAGGCGAGGTGCCGTATCCCTTCGTCCTGCAATGGGAGCAATACAAGCTCGTTCGCGCCGTCATGCCGTTGCTCGCCGAGAGCGGGCTTGCCGAGGTGCGGTTTGCTACCAAAGTCATTGGCCTGACCCAGCGCGCGGATAGTGTCGACGTCACCGTTGAGACAGACGGCGGAATCGAGAAGCAGCGCAGCGCTTATGTGATTGGCACCGATGGCGGCCGCAGCACGGTGCGCCGGCTTGCCGAGATCGACTTCGAGGGTTTCACCTGGGAAGAACGCTTCATCAAGATCGCCACCAGTTTCGATTTCGTCTCGGCGGGCACCGGCTACTGCACGCGCAATTATTTCTCCGATCCCGACGAATGGCTCAATCTGTTCAAGGTCAAGGGCAACGGTCCGCCCGGCTACTGGCGCGGCATCATGCCGGTGCCGGCCAATGAAACCGACGAGCAGGCCGTCAGCATGGAAGGGATCCAGCGCCGGTTGCGCGGTATCTACGACAAGAGCGGCGATTTCGACATTCCCTATTTTGCGCTCTACACCGTGCATCAGCGCGTCGCCGCCACGTTCAACAAAGGCCGCGTGTTGCTCGCCGGCGACGCCGCTCATGTCAACAATCCGATCGGCGGCATGGGCATGAACGGCGGCATCCATGATGCCATCAATCTTGCGGACAAGCTGGCCGACGTCTGGTTCGGCCGCGCCGATGCCAGCGTATTCGACCGCTATACGCGGCAACGCCGCAACGCGCAGACCGATTTCGTGCAGGCGCAGTCGATCCAGAACAAAAAGACGCTCGGGGAAAAAGATCCGGCCACCCGCCGCAAGCATCTGGACGAATTACGCCGCACCTCGGAAGACGTGGCGCGGCACAAGGCGTTTCTCTATCGCTCGTCGCTGATCGATAGTCTGAACGCAGCGAATGCGGTAGAGTAGGCTACGCCAAGAACTTGCCCCACTTCGCTTCGATCTCCCGCGCTTCGTCCGCCGAGAGCGCCGAGGTCGGTGGAAATTTGTCGATCCAGGCGAACGGCCGGCAGGCCTCGATGATGGCTTTCGAATGCGAGGTGACGCCGCGCTCCTTGTCCTGAGGCGGAATGCGCGGATCGAGCGCCGAGCTCCAGGCATTGCGCAGGATGTCGATGCCTTCGGCCGGCTCGCAACGGGTCGCCACCGCCCACATCACGTCGGCGAGGTTGGATGGATCAACGTCGTCGTCCACCACCACGACGAGGCGCGCCATGTAGCTGTGCGCCGCCGCGACCAATGCGGCGCGCTTGGCGTGACCGTCATAGCGCTGGCGCAGCGCCACGACCGTCATCAGCTGCGAAACGTGCTGCCAGACGCCGGCGATATCGGTCACGCCGGCGGCTTCGAGATTGCTCCAGATCGTGGCGGCGCGAAACGGCAGGCCAAAATGAAAACGCGGCGGTTTCATCGGCGGCGAGCCGAGCAGGATCGGATCGTTGCGGTGGTGGATCGCCGTGACCTCCATCACCGGACCGGGACGCGCCGCGGCGGCGTAATAGCCGGTGAACTCGCCAAACGGTCCTTCCGGCAGACTTGTCTCATTCATCGGCAACAGCCGGCCTTCGAACACGATCTCGGCGTGGGCCGGGATCGGCAGTCCGGTTTGCGGTCCGGCAAAAACCTCGATCGGCGCGCCTTTGATCGAGCCGGCAAATTCGTATTCCGAACGGCCGTCGGGCAGATATTCGAAGCCGGCAATGAACAGCGTCGGATCCTCGCCGTGCACGACCGCGAGCGGACAGCTCTCGCCGCGATCCCAATATTTCCTGGCGATGATCGCGCCGTGGCGGCCGCCATGATCGAACTGCACGGTCACTCTGTTGGCGCCGTGGACCTGGACGCGGTAGATCGAAGCGTTGATCCAGCCGGTATCGGGATCGCGCATGACGACAAGCGAACCCGAGCCAATGAACGGCCCGCCGTCGTGACGGTGCCAGACCGGCGCCGGCAGCAGCGCCAGGTCTAGGTCCGCGCCAACCGAGGAATTTTCCATGAAAGCCGCCGTCGTGACGGTAACCGGCGGCTGTGCGCGCAGGTCCTTGCGCTTTTCCATCCAGGCCTTGAGGGCGTCGAGCGGCCGCAACGCGGGATCGAGCCCCAAGGCCAGCGCGGCGCGTTGCACATTGGTCGTCGCATTGGTGAATATGCGAAAGCCGCGCCGATAGCCCTTGATATCGTCGAACAAGAGGGCGGGACATTCCGGCAGGCCGGCTGCGACTTCCGTGATGCCGCCGATTTCAAATCGCGGGTCGGCGCCTATGATGCGCCGCAACACGCCGAGCTTTTCGACGCGTGCAATGAATTCGCGCAAGTCCTTATACATGTATCGGTCTTTATACCGGGCCTTTATACAGGCAAGAAATGTCCTTACATGCAATCATGCTCGCGTTACGCGTTGGCCCGGCGAAGTCAAGTCATTATCTTTGCATCTGAATATGTATAAGTGAGCGGCGTTCCGGTACACGGCATTCATGCATCTCATTGGTCACCTCATTCACGTCTATGGCCTTGTCACGGTCGCGGCCATTGTCGGGCTGGAATGCATCGGCGTGCCGTTGCCCGGAGAGACCGCGCTGCTTGCTGCGGCGATCTATGCGGGGACCAAACACGATCTCAACATCGTCGCCGTCATTTTGACCGCCGCCGGTGCGGCGACCATCGGCCGCATGATCGGCTATGTGCTCGGACATGAATTCGGCTATTGGCTGTTGCTGCGTTACGGCCATTACGTGGGCATGACACCGAGCCGGATCAAACTCGGTCAATATTTGTTCATGCGCCACGGCGGCAAAATCGTCTTTATCGCGCAATTCGTGCCGGTGCTCCGCACCTTCGCCGGCATTTTTGCCGGCGCCAACGTCATGCCGTGGCGCGACTTCCTGATCGCCAATGCCGCCGGGTCCGCGATCTGGGCGACGATGTACGGTCTGGCCGCCTACGAATTAGGACGCGAGTTCGAACGTCTGGAAGGCCCCATCGTCGTCATCCTGGCGCTGATCACCGTGGTCAGTTTCGTCGCCGGCGGCATGTTCGTGAAACGGCACGAAGCGCAGCTCACGGCGGAAGCGGAGCGCGCCATGCCGGGTCCACTCACCTGGCATTAGCGAATTTCTGTGCACGGCGCTTAAAGGAAAAGGAATGGCACGGGGACAATTGCGGCTCGCGGCGGATATCGGCGGCACTTTTACCGACATCGCGGTGTTTGACGAAAAAACCGGCGCGCTCACTTTCGGCAAGGCGCTGTCGACGCCGGCGCATCTGGTCGAAGGCATTTCTGCAGGCGTCGCCAAAGCCGGCAGTGATTACCGTGCGGCGGGGCTGTTTCTGCACGGCTCGACTGTCGCGATCAATACGATGCTCGAGCGTACCGGCGCCAAAGCCGCATTGCTCATCACCGAAGGCTTTCGCGACATCTACGAGATCGGCCGCATCAACCGGCCGGATGCCTACAACCTGTTCTTTCAGAAGCACGTTCCGCTGATCGAGCGGGCGCTGCGTTTCGAAGTCAAGGAGCGCATGCTGGCCGACGGCGAGATCGACACCGCACTGGACGAGGCCGAAATCGCCGCGCTCGGGGACGAACTTGAGCGCCGCGGCATCGAAGCCGCCGCCATCCTCTTCCTCAACTGCTATGCCAATGCCGATCACGAGCGGCGGGCCAAGGCGATCCTCGAGAAGAACCATCCGGCGCTATTCGTGTCCGCTTCGCATGAACTGTCGCAGGAATATCGCGAGTTCGAGCGCTGCGCGACGGTGGCCGCCAACGCCTATATCGGGCCGAAAGTGCGCCGCTATATCGGCGAGATCGATGCTCATATGCGCGGAGCCGGCTTTGCCGGCTCGTTTTTGGTCGTGCAATCGACCGGCGGGCTTTACGACGCCAGCCAGGCGCAAAGCCAATGCGTGCGCATGCTGGAATCCGGGCCCGCCGCCGGCGTTATCGGTACGCAGGCGCTGTGCCGGGCCCTGAAAATCGATAACGCGATCGCCTTCGACATGGGCGGCACTACCGCGAAAGCCGGCGTCATTTATCACGGCGAGGCCTTGACCACCGGCGCGGCGCTGATCGGCGGCTACGAGCGCGCGCTGCCGGTGCAGATCGCAATGATGGATATTTTCGAAGTCAGCGCCGGCGGCGGCTCAATCGCGCGGGTCGACGACGGCGCGTTGCGGCTCGGTCCGCAGAGCGCGGGCGCTTCGCCCGGGCCAGCCTGCTACGGGCTCGGCGGCACGGAGCCGACGGTAACCGACGCCAATCTGATGCTCGGCCGGCTCGGCGCTGATCGCTTTCTCGGCGGCGAGATGAAGCTCGATGCGCCGGCCGCCGAGCGCGCGCTCAAGAGCAGGATCGGCGACCCGCTCGGGCTGAGTGCGGTCGAGGCCGCCGACGGCATTTTGCGCATTGCCGCGACAACGATGTCCTATGCGGTCAAAGGCGTGACCACCGAGCGCGGTTTCGATGCCGGGGATTTCGTGATGTTTGCTTACGGCGGCGCGGGTCCCTTGCACGCGGTCGAGGTCGCGCGCGAGATCGGTATGCGCAGGGTCATCGTGCCGCCGGCGCCGGGTGTGTTCTCGGCTTTCGGTATGCTGTTCTCCGATCTGCGTTACGATTTCGTGCGCACTTGGTTCACTTCACTCGACGACGCGCCGTTCGGAGAAATGGAAGAGGTATATCGCGCGCTGGAGCACCAAGGCCGCAACGCCATCGCCGGCACCTCGGTCAAGCCGCAGCGCATCGAAATCAAGCGCGCGGCGGATATGCGCTATGTCGGTCAGGAGCACGCGGTAACGGTCGATCTGCCGGTGACGGTTTTCGCGCGCAAGGATCGCAAGGCGATCAAACGGCATTTCGACGCCATGCACGCCCAGCGTTACGGCACTTCGGCGCCCGACGAGCGCGCCGAGATCGTCAGTCTGCGCTCGACAGTGACCGGACTGATGCGCAAGCCGCCGCAGGCCAAGATCGCGCGCGGCCAAAGAACTCCGCCGAAAGCCGCATTGGGCGGCAAGCGGCCGGTCTATTACGCCGGGCGCTTCCACGGCACGCCGACTTATCGGCGCGCGGCGTTGCTGTCCGGCAACCGCATCAAGGGACCGGCGCTGATCGAGGAATACGCTTCGACCACGGTGCTGATGCCGGGCGATGCGCTCGAGGTCGATCAATTCGGCAATCTGGTCATTGCGGTGGCGGGAGGCCGCTAACTTTCTTGCCCGCGACGGTGTGGGGAAAGCTAGAGTGGGTTTGTCAGGCGAGCACCAAGGCTGATCATGCGCACAAAGATCAGGCCGATAAATCGCCAACGGGAGGAGATGCCATGAAAATTCGCCGCCGCCATTTTCTGCATCTGGCCGCGAGTGCTGTCGCGCTGCCGGCCGTCTCGCGCCTCGCCTTGGCGGAAAGCTATCCGACCCACCCGGTACGTATTATCGTCGGCTTCGCGGCCGGTAGCACGACTGATATTCTTGCGCGCTTGATGGGGCAGTGGCTGTCGCAGCGGCTCGGCCAGCAGTTCATCATCGAGAACCGTCCTGGCGCCGGCGGCAATCTCGGCGCCGAAACGGCCGTGAATTCGGCGCCGGACGGTTATACGCTGCTCATGGTGCCGCCGGCGGTCGCGGCTAATGCCGCGCTTTACCCGCACCTCAGCTTCGACTTCATCCGCGACACCGCGCCGGTTGCTGGCGTGGTGCGCGTGCCAAACGTCGTCGAGGTCAATCCTGCCGTTCCCGTAAAAACCATTCCGGAATTGATCGCCTACGCCAAGGCCAATCCCGGCAAGCTCAGCTTTGCCTCGGCCGGCATCGGGACGGCGAGTCATCTGGCGGGCCAGTTGTTCAACAAGATGACCGGCCTCAATCTGCAGCACGTGCCGTACCGCGGCGACGGGCCGGCGATGGCTGATCTCATCGCTGGTCACGTCCAGGTCGGGTTCGCGACTATGACTGCGTCGATCGGCTATATCCGCGCCGGCCGGCTGCGGCCGCTGGCGGTGACCACGCTGCAACGCTCCAATGCGTTGCCGGATGTCCCCACCGTCAGCCAATTCGTGCCGGGGTTCGAGGCGAGCTCGTGGTTCGGCGTTGCCGCGCCAAAGGGCACGCCCGATGCCATCATCGAAAGCCTGAACCGGGAAATCAACGCCGGCTTGGCGGACGCCACGATCAAGGCGCGCCTCGCCGACATGGGCGGCATGGAGCTCGCCGGCTCGCCGGCCGATTTCGGCAAGCTCATCGCCGCTGAAACCGACAAATGGGGAAAAGTCATTCGCGAGGCTGGCATCAAAGCGGAATAGAATTGCGCAATGAAACTTTCTCGCCGCAAATTTCTGCCTCTGGCGACGGGTGCCGCCGCCGGGCTCGTCGCCGTATCGCGAGCCGCAGGGGCCGATAATTATCCCTCGCGCCCGTTGCGTCTTGTGGTCGGCTTTCCCGCCGGCACATCCTCCGACATCACCGCCAGGCTGATCGCGCAATGGCTGTCCGCGCGGCTCGGCCAACAAGTCATCGTGGAAAATCGGACGGGTGCAGGCACTAACGTCGCCGCCAACTCCGTGGTGCACGCTTCGCCCGACGGTTATTCGCTGCTCTGGGTCACCCAGACAAATGCGATCAATGCAACCCTTTACAATAATCTCGATTTCGATTTCAGCCGGGACATCGAGCCCGTCGCATGCATCATTCGCGTTCCGGCCGTGATGATGGTCAACCCGGCGGTTCCGGCCAAATCGGTCCCCGAGTTCATCGCCTACGCCAAGGCCAATCCTGGCAAAATCAATATGTCGTCGCCCGGCATCGGCAGCGTGAACCATATTCTTGGCGAGCTGTTCATGATGATGACCGGTGTCAAGCTCGTTCACGTTCCCTACCGCAGCAGCCAATTCCCCGATCTGCTCGCCGGTCAGGTGCAGATCACCTTTAATCCGACGCCGGCTTCGCTCGATTTTATAAGAGCCGGCAAGCTGCGCGCTTTGGCAGTCACCAGCGCGGCCCGCCAGGATGTGTTGCCCGGCATTCCAACGGTGGGTGAATTCGTACCGGGCTATGAGGGCTATGCCTGGTTCGGGATCGGTACGCCGAAAAATACGCCAAGCGATATCGTCGATAGGCTAAACCGGGAAATCAACGCCGTGACTCGCCGATCCGCAATTGAAAGGCCGGCTGGTCGATCTCGGCGGTGTGCCGACGCCGATGTCCCGCGCCGAATTTGCTGCATTCATCGCATCGGAGACCGTGAAATGGGCCAAGGTAGTCCAATTCTCGGGTGCAAAGCCGGAGTGATCGGTGCCGGGATCGATAATCAGGGGAATTGGGAATTGAGATGAAGCGCAAAGTGAAGATGAAGACAGCGCGCAAGACCAAAGCCGATCCGGTCGTTACCGAGATCGTGCGCAACGGCGTCATCGCGGTGACCGAGGAAATGAAGACCAACCTCATGCGCACCGCCTACAACATCATCATCTATGAGGCGCTGGATTTCACCACCGGCCTGTTCACCGCCGAAGGCGAGACGGTGTCCATCGGCATCGGGCTGCCGATGTTCATCCGCGGCATGGCGGAGACGGTGAAAGCGAAGATCAAGCATTTCGGCCGCAACGCGATCAAGCCGGGCGATATCTACGTCACCAACAACTCCTATCTCACTGGAAGTCACCTCAATCACGTCACGCTGACGCTGCCGATCTTCCACAAGGGAACTCTGGTCGGCTTCTCCTGCTGCATGGCGCACTGGCTCGATATCGGCGGCACACTTGGCGGCATGACGACCGATATTTTTTCCGAAGGTCTGCAAATCCCGATTTTGAAACTGCACGACCGCGGCAAGGTCAACGACACGCTGATCGAGGTCATCAAGCAGAATATGCGGCTGCCGAGCCGCGCCATGGGCGATCTGCGCGCGCAAATCACCGCGGTGAAGACCGGCGAGCGGCGCTTTCTCGAACTGGTCGACCGCTACGGCCGCGACGAGGTTCTGGGCGCCATCAAAGCCATCATGGATCATTCCGAGGCGATGGCGCGGGCGCGCACGCGCTCGATTCCAGACGGTGTTTATGAGGCGGAGTCCTATATGGACGACGACGGCATCGACATCGGCAAGAAGGTGCCGATCAAGGTGCGTGTCATCGTCGAGGGCGACGAGATGACGGTCGATCTGTCCCAAGTCTCGCGCCAGGTGCGCGGCTTCTACAATTCCGGCATTACCACCGGCTACGCGTGCTCGCAGGTGGCCTACAAGTGTCTGACCTCGCCGACCGATTATCCGATCAATGACGGCTCGTTCCGCAGCCTCAAAGCCATCGTGCCGCCCGGGCGCATCATCAGCGCCGTGCGGCCAGCGCCAATGCGCTGGTGGATGACCTATCCGATGACTATCATCGATACGGTGTTCAAGGCGCTCGCTCCGGTGATTCCGGATCGCGTCATCGCCGGCCATCACGCCGATCTTCTCATCGCGGCTTTGCACGGCATCAATACCAAGACCTCGGAATTTTTTCTCGCCAATTTCGGACCACTCGGCGGCGGCTGGGGCGCCAAGCGCAGCGAGGACGGCGTGTCAGCGACCGTCTGCATCAATGACGGCGATACCCATAACGGTCCGAGCGAGCAGTCCGAGGTCAAATTCCCGATCGTGGTCGAGCGCTATGCGCTCGTTCCGGATTCGGGCGGTGCCGGACGTCACCGTGGCGGCCTTGGCGTCGAGCGTGTGGTGCGCGCGCGCGTGCCGATGACGTTCAACACCCAGGTGGAACGCGCGCATTGTAAGCCGTGGGGCTTGGACGGCGGCGGCGATGCAACCGGCAACGAAGTGGCGTTGCGGATCGACAGCCGCTGGAAGACCGATTTTCCCAATGCCAAGGTGCTGGTGGCGATGCTGAAAACGGGCGACGCGTTCCGGTTGCGCTCGGGCGGCGGCGGCGGTTATGGCTTGCCGCTGGACCGACCGGCAACCGCGGTCGCGGCGGACGCGGAGCAGGGTTATATCTCGCTTGAGGCGGCCAGGGAGCTTTACGGCGTCGTGCTCGACCCGGATAGCTTCGTAGTAGATCTCGCCGCCACAGAGCAGCTGCGGGCATCGCTGCCCGCAGCTGTGCTCCGCCAGCCGGCTTGACCGGCGCTTCTTGCGCCTTAATTTTGCAGCGCCATATTAACGTCAGGTCGAACGGGCGTTCCGTGCGGCCGCGGGGTGCCGTAAGGGCCCCACAAAGTCGCTTAATAAGGACTTTGACCATGTCTAGGGTTTCGTCGCTATCAAGTCCCTTTCTGCTTGGCTTCGACGAGATCGAGCGCGTGCTCGATCGGGTCGGCAAGGCGGCGGACGGTTATCCCCCCTACAATATCGAGCGGGTGCCGCGCGACGGGAACAGTCCCGAGCGCTTGCGAATTACCCTTGCGGTGGCGGGTTTCACCCGCGACCAGCTCGATGTCACCGTAGAGGAGAGTCAACTCGTCATTCGTGGTCGCCAGCAGGACGACAAAAGCCGCCAATACATCCATCGCGGCATAGCCGCACGCCAATTCCAGCGCACTTTCGTGCTGGCGGACGGCATGGAAGTGCTGGGGGCAGACTTGAAAAACGGATTGTTGTCGATTGACTTGGTGCGCCCCCAGCCGGACCGCATCGTTAAATCGATCTCAATTAAAGACTGCGATTAAGGTAAAGACTGCGATCAAGGGAACCACAAGGACTCGACCAAAGTCATGGAAAGGAGTCGAGGGCCATGAACGATATGAACCGTGACGATATGAACCATACCGAACCTAAAATCGATATGTCTCCCGAAGCGCTCGCCCATCTGGGCGATGGCCGCGTCGCTTATGTAAAGACGATCCGTTCCGAGGATGTCCGCGCGCTGTTTCCGCAGGCCGAGATGCCACAAATGCCGGCCGGCCGTACGCTATTCGCGCTGCACGCCGCCGACGGCACGCCGATCATGCTTACCGACAGCCGCGAGGCGGCAGTCGCCAACGCCTGGAGTCAGGAACTCGAGACGGTTAGCGTGCATTGATCGAGATTAATCGCAGATACGGAATGCGGAACGGGGCCGTTACGGCCCGTTTTATCTTGCATTCTTGATTACTGAATGCTGGTACGCGATCCTTTGCTTATGCTGCTACGCAGCAGAAGCCGATGGCATGGCCAGCACCGCGTAAAGCGATTCGGCATCGTGCGAGCCGCGCAATTTGTGCGCGACCGTCGGATCGCGTAACAGCCGGGCGATTCGAGCCAACGCCTTGAGATGATCGGCGCCGGCGCCTTCGGGTGCGAGCAGCAGAAAAATTAGGTCGACGGGCTGGTTGTCGAGGGCTTCGAAATCCACCGGCCGGTCGAGCCGGGCAAACAGGCCGAACAGACGGGTGAGACCCGGCATCTTGCCGTGCGGAATGGCGATGCCGTTGCCGACCGCAGTCGAACCGAGCTTTTCGCGCTGCATCAAGATATCGAAGATCGCCCGCTCGTTTTGTCCGCTCAGCATGGCGGCGCGCGCGGCCAGCTCGTGCAACGCTTGTTTCTTATTGTTGACTTTGAGCGCCGGGAGAATCGCGTTGGGCGCGACCAGGTCGATAAGCGGCATGAACGGAACCTAAAGCTGCGGGCTTTGTGCCCAACGCTTATTGTCAATTTGGGTATTGTCGGTTTTGAGCATGATATCTATGCGAAAACCGGAACCCGTATTTCCGGATCAGGCTCAAGGGCGGCGGAACATAGGGAGCCCCCGCAACGGCGTCAATGGGCATCAGCGCCGGGCAACGCCGGTGGATCGATCCAGCCGAAGTGCCCGTCGGCGCGGCGGTAGACAATATTGATTCCGCCATGCACGGCATGTCGAAAGACAACAACGGGTGCGCCGGTCATGTCGAGTTCCGTCACCGCATCGCTGACCGAGAGTCGCTTCAGGGCCGTGGTCGATTCCGCGATGATAACGGGAGTGAACGCACCGCTCTCGGTTTCGCCCTCGTCTTCGGGCGCGGCAATGATGTAGCTTGCGGCATCGATCGATGGTTCGTCGTTGCGCTCGGCGCGGTGGTCCTTGAGCCGGCGATGATAGCGGCGCAACCGCTTTTCGATCCGCGCGGCCGCCTGGTCGGCGCTGGCATAGGCATCGGGGGCGATGCCTTCGGCGTGCAGCGTTATCTTGGAATCGAGATGAATGGCACATTCGGTGCGGAAGCCGAAGCCGTCCTTGGCGAGCGTGGCGTGGCCGGAATAACCTCCGTCAAAGTACTTGCCCACGGTTTCGGCGATCCGATCGTTGATCCGCTCGCGCAATGCGTCGCCGAGGTCGAGATTCTTGCCTGACACGCGAAATGACATGACGACCTCTTCGGACAGCTGGTGAAAAAGTTACTTTGAGCCACCTTAACCCGACCTAGGCATCGCCAAGCGCCGCGTCAACGCAGCACTAGCTGGTGGCCGCAGCCTGCTTTTCGCGCCGCCGCTGCACCGATGAGGGGATGCGCATTGCCTCGCGGTATTTCGCCACCGTGCGCCGCGCGATGTCGATGCCGGCTTCGCGCAGCTTGTCCACCAGCGTGTCGTCAGACAGGATAGCGGTCGAGTTCTCGCCGTCGATCAATTGCTTGATACGGTGGCGCACCGCCTCCGCGGAATGCGCTTCGCCGCCATGCGCCGCCGCGATCGCCGAAGTGAAGAAGTATTTCAGCTCGAAGATGCCGCGGGTCGTCGCCATGTATTTGTTGGCGGTCACCCGCGACACCGTCGATTCATGCATGCCAATGGCTTCGGCGACGGTCTTGAGATTGAGCGGGCGCAGATGCTCGACGCCGCGAGCAAAGAACCCATCTTGTTGGCGCACGATCTCGTTCGACACTTTAAGGATGGTGCGGGCGCGCTGGTCGAGCGCGCGGACAAGCCACGTCGCGCTTTGCAGGCATTCCGCGAGATAGGATTTCTCGGTGTCACGCCGCGCGGTCGTTGAGACCTCGGCGAAGTAGCGCTGATTGACCAGCACCTTGGGCAGGGTGTCGGTGTTGAGTTCGACGATCCACGCGCCATTGGGGGCTGGCCGCACGAAAACATCCGGCACGATCGGCTGCACCGGCGCCGAACCGAACGCTAGTCCGGGTTTCGGATTGAGCGCCCGGATCTCGGCGATCATCTCGGTCAGGTCCTCGTCGCCGATGCCGCAGATCTTCTTCAAGGCGGCGTAATCGCGCCGGGCGAGAAGATCGAGCCGCCCCACCAGCGCCTGCATGGCCGGATCGAAGCGATCGCGCTCCTTGAGCTGGATCGCCAGGCATTCGGCGAGATCGCGCGCGCAAATGCCGGGCGGGTCGAAGGTTTGCAGGACGGCGAGAACGGCCTCGACCTCGGCCGGCGATGTGCCGAGCTTTTCCGCCGCCGCGGCGACATCGCCGGAGAGATAACCGGACTCGTCGACCAGATCGATCAGATATTGCGCGATCATGCGCCGCACCGGATCGGCAATGGCCAGCGCCATCTGCTCGCGCAGCCAGTCGGCCAGCGTGGTCTCGGCGGACACGAAAGCTTCGGGATTGTAATTGCCGTCATCGCGGCCGCCTGTGCCGGTGCCGGCCCATTCCGAATAGCCCACCGGTATGTCCGAACCGCGCGGGCGGATCGGCTCATTCTCGTCAGGCGACGTGTCATCGAGGGGGCTCTCGCGCCGCTCCTCGCCGCTTAAATTATGGGCATCGCCATTGAGGCCCTCACCGCTCTCCGCGGGCGCGCTATCCGTGGCTTTCGCGCCGTTCGCTTCGCCAGGCGCCCCCTCGGTCTCCGCGCTATTATCGAGCAACGGGTTCCGCTCAAGCTCGGCTTCGACATATGCGACCAGATCGAGATTTGAGAGCTGCAGCAGCTTGATGGCCTGCATCAGCTGCGGTGTCATCACCAGCGCTTGGCTCTGCCGGATCAGAAGTCGTTGCGAAAGCGCCATGGCGGCCTAAATTGGTCCGATTCTTGCTTGTCTGTCCCTTGTACAGCAGTTCCGACGCCCTGTCGTCAACCCATTTCCATCACGCTTAAAGGCGGAATTCCTCGCCCAAATAGAGCCGGCGCACCTCGGGGTTGTTAACGATATCGTCGGCGCGGCCTTCCATCAGCACTTCGCCGGAATAGATGATGTAGGCCCGGTCGGTGAGCCCCAGCGTCTCGCGGACATTGTGGTCGGTGATCAGCACGCCGATGCCCCGATTGGTCAGGTGCCGCACCAGCGCCTGGATGTCGCCGACGGCGATCGGATCGATGCCGGCGAAGGGCTCGTCGAGCAGCATGTAGCTCGGCCGCGTCGCCAGCGCCCGGGCGATCTCGACGCGGCGGCGTTCGCCGCCGGACAGCGCGATTGCCGGCGTCTTGCGCAAGCGCGCGATGTTGAATTCCTCGAGCAGCGAATTGAGATCCTGCTGGCGCCGCCGCGGATCCGGCTCGACCACTTCGAGCACGGCGCGAATATTGTCTTCCACCGACAAGCCGCGAAAAATCGAGGCTTCTTGCGGCAGATAACCGATGCCAAGCCGCGCGCGCTGATACATCGGCAAGCGCGTGACGTCGGCGCCGTCGAGTTCGATGCGTCCCTGGTCGGCCTTGATCAGCCCGGTGATCATATAGAACACGGTCGTCTTGCCGGCGCCGTTGGGGCCAAGCAGGCCGACCGCCTCACCCTGGCGCACATAGAGACTCACGCCCTTCACTACCTTGCGTCCGACGAAGGTTTTTTCCACGCCGTGGACGGCAAGCAGGCCTCTGCGCTCGCCTAGCGCCGCGCCATTGCCGTCAGCACGGCGGCGCGGCCGCGCGACGCGCTGTCCGTTTTGCGGTCCGTTGAGGGGGTTCGGCTGTCGCCGCGCCTGCGTCGGCGGCGAAATCGGTGCCGGTATTGGCTCAGGCGGGGGCCGGGGTGGTGCAGCTTTGCGGACTTTTTCCGCCGGCGCCGGCAGGCTGGCGATATCGACATAGATATTGCTGATGGCGCCGCCCATCGTTTCCAGATCGATCCTTTCGAGATCGAATGCGGCATCGCCGCGCGGCTGGGCGCGGCGGGGAGCCGGAGCGCGACGGCGAAAATATGAAAGTAAGTCTGTCACGCCGATCTCGGAAATCCCGCTGACGGAGCTGAATTCTGCCCTGGCTCGCTGAGTTTAGCTGATATCGCTCAATTGGTCCGACCCGGCCCGATGGTCATGAAATTCGTCGAACCGCCATTCTGGCTTTTGCCTGGCTGGATCAGCGCGCGGACGCGGCCCGGTCCGGGCGCACCGGCTCCGGCGCCGCCATTGCTGCTGCCCGACTCGACCCGGGCGTTTCCCGTGACCATGTCGACCACGACCTTTTCGCCGTGGATGACGTTCTGGCCCTGGCTGACCACGACGTTGCCGCTCAAGGTGATGGTCTTGGTTTTCAGATCATAGATACCGAGATCGCCGCTCGCGTTCTGATCCTTGGTGATGACGGTGACGCCGCCGCGCGCCTCGATGCGGCGGATATTCTGGGCGCCTTGCGGCATGCCGGGTGTCGATTTGGTGGTGGTGACCGGTGTCGCGTTGCCGCCGATGCCGACTTCCTGGCCATAGAAAACAACGAGGCTCTGGCATTTCATCGTGGTGTCGCCTTGAACCACCTGCACATTGCCGGAAAAGGTCGCGGTCTTCGACTTGTCACGAACTTCGAGCGTCGCGGCCTCGATCTGAACGGGCTGGTCCTTGTTGTGGTCTTGCGCGAGGCCGGGAAACGCTCCCGGCGCGGCAGACGGCCCCTGCGCCGCGGCCGACGTTGCGACAGTCAGCGCCGCCAGGGCGGCGCAGAGTGCGAGGCGGAACATCATTGATCGCTCGGCTTGGCCGTTGAATTGGCGGCTTCTGCGGACGCGCCGCCGGTTTCCTTGTTCGGCTGCAGTGTCATCGCCACGCCGCTAAAGCGGACCACGCTGCCGTTGTCGGCGATATCGAGCTGCTGGGCATTGAGGAAGCCGTTGAGCATTTTCACCGCGACCGGCTTGTCGGAAATCACGTTACCTTTACGCACGTCGATCACCGCTTCGCTGAGTTGACCCTCATAGCCGGTCGACGACACGAGATGGATGTCGTCCTTGAGCGTCAATATTTCAGACTTGACGTCATAGACGCCGGAAGCGGCCGTCATCTCCACGCTGCTTTTGTCTTGCATCTCCATCTTGGCGTGAAGCTTTTCGAGTTCGACGAGATTGGGCTTGGTAATGTCTTGCGCCGCGGCCTGCGCGGAAAATTCATAGGCGCGGGAATCGAGCGTGAACCCGGTGAGCCGCGGTGCCTCCATGGTGATCTTGGTGCCGTGGATCACAAGCTTGCCGAGATCGCCCGGCAGCCGGAAGCCGCCGATCGGCGGCATGTAGTCGATCACCACGACCGTCAGTAGAAGGGCCGCGATGCCGATGGGCACGCCGATACGCAGCAGCCGCACCCGCCGACTGTGCCGCAGCGCCGCCCGATAGGCCCGCTCGAAATTGCCGCGGGAACCGGCTGAAAGTCCGCTCGCCGCGTTCTCGGGATAGACAATGGCCAAGCGAGTATCCCTTTGCGCGTCGCCCTGATTCCGACCTTAGACCATGGTTTGAGCGGCTTTGTCTCGCAAAAATCGCCCGTAAAATCGGCGGCGAATGTGGCCTGGACAGGGCTGAACCCCGGTAACCGCGGCGATCTGCCCTGCTAGGAATGCGCGAAAATATCGTCGGCGGCAAAGCCGGCAAGGTCGAGCCGGACCCGTTCGGGCAGGAAACGGAAACAGGCGGCGGCGAGCTGCTCGCGGCCCTCGCGCGCGAGCATGACATCGAGCCTGTCCTTGAGCGCATGCAGGTGGGTGACGTCGGCTGCGGCATAAGCCACCTGCGCCTCGGCGAGCTCGGGAGCGCCCCAGTCGGAGGATTGCTGCTGCTTGGAAAGATCCTGCCCCAGCAATTCGCGCACCAGATCCTTAAGGCCGTGCTTGTCGGTGTATGTGCGGACCAGCCGCGACGCGATCTTGGTGCAGTAGACCGGCTCCGCCATTACGCCGAAGGCCTTGCACAGCATGCCGAGATCGAACCGCGCGAAATGAAAAATCTTGAGCAGATTCTTGTCGGCAAGAAGCCGCATCAGATTGGGCGCCGCATTCGGCGCGGCCTTGGCGTGCGGCGGAATCTGCACCACGTCGGCGGAGCCGTCGCCGGGCGACAGTTGCACCACGCACAACCGGTCGCGGTCGAGATCGAGCCCCATTGTTTCGGTGTCGATCGCGACAGCACGCGAACTCGCACTCAGGTAGCGCGATAGATCCGGCAGGTCGCCGCGATGGAGACGGATGGTTGGCATGCGCGCGTGTTATCGCCCGCGTTGCAGCCAATTCCAAGGGCTTGAAACGTTTGACGCGGAAACTCGCATAACTAAGAAAACGGGGCCCTCTCGAAAACAGCGAAAAAGGGAAATCATTGCGTTGTCTCCGCCCGAAAATGAGAAAAGTCCTTCTTATTTTCCGGCTGTTATTGCACTTATAGAGAATAGACTTCTATTTAAGAGACTGTCTGGGCGTTCAGGAGCTTCGCATGTCGCGTGCGGTTGCCATCCCCAATACCGCGCCGTTCTCGGAAGAAGACGTCGAACTGCTGAATCGCGTGGTTGGCCCTGCGACTGCGGTGCAGCGGGCGTGGCTGGCTGGCTTCCTCGCGGGTGCCGAGCAGGCGGCCGGTGTGGAGCAGGCAGCCGCCGGCGCGCGGCCTGCGGCCGGATCGGCGACGGAGCCCCTCACCATCGTCTATGCCAGCGAATCGGGAAATTCCGAGAAGCTTGCCGGCGACATGGCCCGGCAGTCGCGCAAGCTCGGCCTCAAGCCGACGCTGATCGATATGGCCGAGCTCGATCTCGCGGCTCTCAAGGCGGCATCGCGGCTCGTCGTCATCGCCGCCACCTGGGGCGAGGGCGAACCGCCCGGACGGGCGGCGCGCGTTTATGCCGAATTGATGCAAGAAAGCGCGCCGCGCCTCGACGGCGTCGAATACGGCGTTCTGGCGCTCGGCGACACCGCTTACGCAGAGTTCTGCGCCGTCGGCAAACGCATCGACGAAAGGCTCGCCGAGCTTGGCGCCAAGCGCGTGGTCGAGCGTATCGATTGCGATCTCGACTTTGCCGAACCGGCCGGCAATTGGATCTCAACCGCGCTGAAAACGCTGACACCGCCCGAGACCGAACGCAGCCGTGTGATCGAAGTCGATTTTGGCGGCAATGCCGCGACAAAATCCAATCCCGGTATCGTCGAGGCCGAGATCATCGAGCACCTGAATTTGAATTCGTCGCGCTCTGACAAGGAGACGATTTACTTGGCGCTCGCTTTCGACGGCGCCGTGCCGGCCTATGAGCCGGGCGATTCGCTCGATCTCTATCCCGAGAACGACCCGGGCTATGTCGATGAACTGCTGGCGCTGGCGCAACTAGCGAAAGACGATGCGTTACGCGGGGAGCTTCTCACCAATCGCGACGTGACGACGCTCTCCGTCAAGACGCTGGAATCCTATGCGGCGCTTACTGGCCATGATCGCGTCAAGGCGCTGATCGCCGAGGGGCGGGCGCGCGATTGGGTCGCCGGGCGGCAGCTCGTCGATCTGATCGCCAGTTTCCCGACCGCGCTCGGCGCCGAGCAATTGCGTGCGCTAACCCGGCCGCTTGCCCCGCGCGCCTATTCCGTCGCGTCGTCGCGCCGCGAATTCGCCGACGAAGCGCATCTTCTCGTCTCGCCGGTGCGTTACAATTCCCACGGCCGGTCGCGCAAAGGCATCGCCTCCAATTACGTGGCCGAGCGCCTCAAGCGCGGCGACCGCGTGCGCGTAAAGCTACGGCCCAACCGCCATTTTGCGCTGCCCGATCCCGGTCGCGACATCATCATGGTGGGCCCCGGCACCGGCATTGCGCCGTTCCGCGCCTTCATCCAGGAACGCCGCGCTGCGGGGGCCAAGGGCAAGAATTGGCTGTTTTTCGGCGATCGCCGTTTCACCCATGATTTTCTCTATCAGCTTGAATGGCAGGAAGCGCTCCAGGACGGCTCGCTCGACCGGATGGACGTCGCCTTCTCACGCGACCGGCCGGAGAAAACCTATGTGCAGCACAAGATGTGGGACCGCCGCCGCGAACTGATCGATTGGCTCGACAATGGCGCGCACTTCTACGTTTGCGGCGACGCCAACGCGATGGCGAAAGATGTCCGGACCACGTTGACGCGCGCATATGCCGACGTGAAGTCGCTCGCGCCGGAGGCGGCCGACGCGGCCATTGCGGGCTTGGAGCGCGAGAAGCGCTACCTGCAGGACGTCTACTGATCGGCTGTGCCGATTCCTGATCGGATTTGAAAATCATGACCGACGACGTTTCGCGCAACGAGCGCATCAAGGAGGCGAGCGACTATCTGCGCGGCACGCTGGCGCACGGGCTAGCCGAGGAGATCACCGGAGCCATCGCCGAGGACGACCAGCAGCTGGTCAAGTTCCACGGCATGTATCTGCAGGACGATCGCGACCTGCGGCCCGAGCGCACGCGCAAGAAAATGGAAAAGGCTTTTGCCTTCATGATCCGCGTCCGCATTCCCGGCGGCGCGCTCTCGCCGCAGCAATGGCTGGCGCTCGATAAGGTGGCGCGCGATTACGGCAACGGCACCATGCGGCTGACCACGCGGCAGACCGTGCAGCTGCACGGCGTGATCAAGTCGAATTTGAAATTGACGCTAAAGGCGATTGACGATGCGGTGCTCAATTCCATCGCCGCCTGCGGCGACGTCAATCGTAACGTCATGTGCGGGGTCATTCCGGAGCAGTCGCGCGCGCATGCCGGCGCACTGGCGCTGGCGCGCGCCATTTCGGAGCGCCTGACGCCGCAGACGCCGGCCTACCGTGAAATCTGGCTCGATGGCGAGAAGATCGCCGGCGGCGAGGAAGATGTGGTCGAGCCGATCTACGGCAAGACCTACCTGCCGCGCAAATTCAAAATCGTGGTCGCGGTCCCGCCCTCGAACGACGTCGATACGTTCGCCCACGATCTCGGCTTCATCGCCATCGTCGACGCGGCCGGCGACATCGCGGGCTGGAATGTCACGGTCGGCGGCGGCATGGGCATGACGCATGGCGAGCCGGAAACCTATCCCTGCGCGGCCCAGCTTCTGGGTTTTTGCGAGACCGACAACGCCGAGGCGGTCGCCGAGGCGGTTGTCACCGTGCAGCGCGACTGGGGTGACCGTAAGAACCGCAAGCACGCGCGGCTCAAATACACCATCGAGGACCGCGGCCTCGATGCATTCCGCGCCGAGGTCGAACAGCGCGCCAAGGTCACGCTGGCGCAGGCTCGATCGTTTCAATTTACATCCACCGGGGACCGCTACGGTTGGAGCGATGCTGGCGCCGGCAAGGCGCATCTTACTTTATTCGTGGAGAACGGACGGCTCCTCGACCAGGGTGATACGGAGCAATTATCGGCGATGCGTCGCATTGCGGAACTCCATGACGGCGAGTTCCGTCTCACGCCGAATCAGAATCTCGTGGTCGCTAATGTGCCGACGGAAAAACAAACGCAAATCGAAATAATAGCGCGCGAAGCGCAGTTGCTCGCGCCGTGGTCGGGGCTACGCCGTAACGCAATGGCCTGCGTGGCGCTGCCCACCTGCGGCCTCGCGCTGGCCGAGAGCGAGCGCTATCTGCCCGAGCTATTGGATGCGCTCGATGAGCGGCTTGCGGCGCATGGCCTTTCCGCCGATGACATCGTCATCCGCATGACTGGGTGTCCGAATGGCTGCGCCCGGCCTTATCTCGCCGAAATCGGCTTGGTCGGCAAAGGTCCCGGCCGCTACAATCTCTATCTGGGTGCCGCCTTCGACGGCTCGCGGCTCAACAAGCTTTATCGCGAAGATCTCGATCATGCCGGCATCGTTGCCGCGCTTGACCCGCTGTTCGCGGCCTATGCCGACCGGCGGCAAGCCGGCGAACGCTTCGGCGCGTTTGCTATCCGTGCCGGGTTCATTGCGCCGACGCGCAACGGTCCCGATTTTCACGCCAATACCGGGCCGCAACGCGCAGCATGAGCGGGAATCGCACAAGGTCGCAGGCCATGCCGCAACGGTTGGGCGCGCTCGCCCGGCTGCCGCTGTTCTTCGCGCTCAACGGCAAGCGCGCGGTGATCGCCGGCGGCAGTCCCGCGGCGGCATGGAAAGCGGAGCTGTTGTCGGCGACTGGCGCGAGCGTCGAGGTTTATGCCGCCGATGCTTGCAGCGAGTTCGCGCAGCTGGCAGCCGAGCGTCCTGCCGGGAATATCTTATTGCATCGCCGTGCTTGCACTGCGGCGGACTTGCCCGGCGCGGCGATCACCGTAGGCGATTTTCACGACGATGACGAAGCGGCCGCCTTTGCCGCGGCCGCTCGCGCCGCCGGCGTTCCGGTCAATGTCATCGACAAGCCCGCTCACTGCGACTTTTCCTTCGGCGCCATCGTGAACCGCTCGCCGCTGGTGATCGGCATTTCGACGGATGGTGCGGCGCCGGTCTTTGCCCGCGCGATCCGTGGCAGGATCGAAGGGCTGCTGCCGAAAGGGTTCGCGCGCTGGGCTGCTGCTGCCGCGCGCTGGCGCGCCGCGGTGCGGGCGTCCAGCCTGTCTTTTGCCGGCCGGCGCAAGTTTTGGGAGCTGTTCGCGGCTCACGCCATGGCGCATGCGGGCGACGGACCCGGTCAACATGATTTCGAGCGCTTCATCGCCGAAGTGAACGCCGGCACCGGAAGCGGAATCGATCGTGGCGCAGTAACCTTGATCGATGTCGACGGCAATGATCCCGATTCGCTGACGTTGCGTGCGGTTCGTGCGCTGCATGCGGCCGATGTCATCTTGTTCGGTGAGCGAGTCTCAAGCCGGATTCTCGATTTTGCGCGCCGCGAAGCGAGGAAAATCAGCATCGGCAGGACCATGCATGATGCGGAAATCGAAGCGTTGCTGGCCGAACTTGGCAAGCAAGGCGCGCGCGTGGTGCAACTTACGTCCCGCGACTGCCGCGGCGCTGCTCACGTTCTCAAGCAGACCTCGCGGCGCACGGCGCCGCGCTTGGTTCGTGATGACGAGATCATGACGGTGAATTGAAAGCCCTCATGAAAGCTGTTAGCCGGTCTGAACTGTGCTGGAGCGAAACCGCCAGACGGCGAGGGCGAAGAACAACCCCCCGACCACCGCTACCAGAAGGAATTGCGGCCACACCACGTCGATGCCGGCGCCACGATAAAGTATCGCTTGCGCGAACGACACGAAATGCGTCGACGGCGAAGCCTGCATTGCCGTCGCCAGCCACGGCGGCATGCTTTCCAGCGGCGTATTGCTGCCCGACAGCATGTTCATCGGCAAGAACACCAGCATGAACAGCAAGCCAAGCTGCGGCATCGAGCGCGCCACCGTCCCGATAAAGATGCCGATGGCACAAGCAAAGAACAGATAGATCATGACGCCCAGCATGAACAGCGGTACAGAGCCGAGGACGATCGGAACGCCGAGCACCATGCGGACGACGAAAAACAGCGACAGGCCGGCGGCGACGGTAATAACCAGGCCGTTGGCCCAGACCTTGGACATTGCAATCTCGAAAGGCGTTACTGGCATGACGAGGAGGTGATCCATCGTGCCGTGCTCGCGCTCTCGCACGATCGCGGCGCCGGCCAGGATGATGGCGAGCATGGTAACGTTATTGATGATTCCCATCACGCTGGTGAACCATGCCGTCGTGATATTCGGATTGAAAGTGATGCGCACATCGAGATTGACCGGCGACAGCGGGGCACCCTCGGAATGAGAAATAAAATCCCGGATTTCGTCATTGACGATCTCTTGGATGTAGTCGGAGCCGAGGCCGGCCTGAACCATTGCCGTGGCGTCGACGTCGATTTGCAGTCCGGGCGAGCGGCCGCCGAGCACATCGCGTTCGAAGTTTGGCGGAATATCGATGGCGAAGGTGAATGTCCCGGCATTCATGTCCGGCATGATATTGCGCTCGGCGATCGGCTTCGGCGTCTGAAAGTAGGGCGGCAGAAAGGCGTGCGCGATACGCCGCGACAGTTCGGAGTGGTCCTCATCGACGATGGCGATCGACGCGTTGTGCAATTCCTGCGAATTGCTTCCGGATTGCGCAATGATGGCGAGCGAGAAGGTGTAGATGACGAGCACCACCAGAACGACGTCGCGCATGAAGCTGCGCAGTTCCTTGGTGCCGAGCCAGAAAATGTTGCCGAGGCTTCGCATCGCCCGCTCCTAGCGTTCCTGCTTGCGCAACAGCACAAGGCTGATCGTCGTGAGGATGGGAATGAAGATGGCGAGCGCCAGAAGATCGCCGCCTAGATCGCCGAGTTGTAGCCCCTTGGTGAAGGTGCCCACTGTGATCGGCATGAAGTAGGTCATCGGAAAAGCGCGGCCCATGATCTGGCCGGTGACGGACAGCGCCGATACCGGCACCAGCATCCCGGCAAACTGTGTCGCCGGCAACACCGTCAAAATCGCGGCCCCGAACAGGGCGGCAATCTGCGTGCCGGTGAAGGCGGAAATCATCATGCCGTAAGCGGTCGTCGTCGTGACGTAAAGCAGCGCGCCCAACAATAGCGCGAGGAAACTGCCCTTGAGCGGAATCTGGAAAACGAACAAAGCCATCAGAAACATCAGCGCGAAGTTCGCCATGGCGACGCCGACATAGGGAAGCTGCTTGCCGAGCAGAAATTCGATGCGGGTGATCGGAGTAACGTAGAGATTGGTAATCGAACCGAGTTCTTTCTCGCGCACGATCGCGAGCGCCATCAGGATGGCCGGAAACAGCGCCAGCAAGAGCGACATGGTTGCCGGCACCATCGCATAGACGCTTTCGAAATCCTGATTGTACTTGAATCTGATCTCGATATCGGCGAGCGGTCGCTGCGCTGGGGTGGAGGTCTTGACCGCCGGATCGTTCAAATAAAGCGCATGCATGGCCTGCAGATAGCCGCGGATTGTCTGGGCCCGGAACGGCATGGCGCCGTCGACCCATGCGCCGACCCAGGCGGGGCGCCCGCGCTCGATGTCGCGGCCGAAGCCAGGCGGAATTTCGAGCGCGGCGTCGAGTTCACCGCTTTGCATGCGCTTTTCCAGATCCGCATAATCGGCGAGCGAAGGCCTTTCCGCGAAATACGGAGACCCTCTCAACTCTTCGAGATAGGCGCGGCTCTCGTGACTCTGATCGTGGTCGAGAACGGCGAAGGTGAGATTGTTGACGTCCGTCGAAATGCCGAAGCCGAACACCAGCATCAGGAAAGCTGTGCCGAACAGCGCGAAAGCGAGCCGGATAGGATCGCGCAGGAGCTCGAGCGTTTCGCGAATGGTGTATGCGACCAGACGCTGCAGGCTGAACGACCGTCGTGGGGACCGCGGCCGCGCCGTCCGATCGGTAGCAGGGGGCGGAAGGTTGCCGGCGTCGTCGGGGCTATGTCCTCCAGAGGCTTCTTCGAGATAGCCGATGAAGGCGTCCTCGAGCGTGGCGGCGCCGCGCCGTTTGGCGAGGTTCTCCGGCGTGTCGGTGGCGAGCACGCGCCCGGAATCCATCAGCGAGATTCGATCGCAGCGCTCGGCCTCGTTCATGAAATGGGTGGAGACGAAAATCGTCACGCCTTGATTGCGCGACAAGTCGATCAGCAATTCCCAGAACCGGTCGCGCGCCAAAGGATCGACGCCCGAGGTGGGCTCGTCGAGGATGAGCATTTCCGGCTCATGGACGATGGCGACGGCCAGCGACAGCCGCTGGCGGATGCCGAGCGGCAAATCCGAGGCGCGGTGGTCGAGAAAGTTGGCAAGCCCGAACTGCGCAACCAGGCTTTGCAGCCGCGATTTCGCCCGCTTTTGTGGAATGTGGAACAGCCGTGCGTGCAGTTCGAGATTTTGCCGGACCGTCAGCTCTGTATAGAGTGAAAACGATTGCGACATGTAACCGACGCGAAGCCGCGCCGCCATGTCGCGCGCGTCAAGGGGCTTGCCGAACAGCAGCGCTTCGCCTGCGCTGGGTGGCAATAGACCGGTCAGCATTTTCATGGTCGTGGTCTTGCCGCAGCCATTGGAGCCGACGAAGCCGAATATTTCGCCGCGCTCGATGCTGAAGTTGACCCGATCGACGGCGGTGAAATCGCCGAAACGGCAGGTCAGATCGCGGGCGACGATTACCGGCTCGGCATCGGCAAACCGCCGCGGCGGCTTTTCGAGCGTGTGATGGCCGGCGCGAAGCTCTTCCGGCAGCAGCGCGACAAAAGCATCCTCGACCGTCGCGGCCGGCGCCCTTGCCTTGAGCTCCGCCGGCGAGCCTGTCGCCAGAACGCGTCCGGCATTCATGGCGATCAGAAAGCCGAACCGCTCGGCCTCCTCCATGTAGGCCGTCGCCACTATTACGCTCATGCCGGGCCGGCGCGACCGGATGCGATCGATCAACTCCCAGAACTGACGTCGCGACAGCGGATCGACGCCGGTGGTCGGTTCGTCGAGAATGAGAAGATCGGGATCGTGGATCAGCGAGCAGCACAGGCCGAGTTTCTGCCGCATGCCGCCGGACAGTTTCTTCGCCTGCCGATCGGCAAACGGTACAAGTCCGGTGCTCTCCAACAATTCGGCAATCCGCCATTGCCGCTCAGCGCGCGATTGTCCGAACAACCGGGCGAAGAAGGCAATGTTCTCCTCGACGCTGAGGTCCGGATAGAGGTTCTTGCCCAGTCCTTGTGGCATGTAGGCGATGCGTGCGCAGATAGCGTCGCGATGAGTAACGTCCGCCATGTCGCCGCCGAGAACGTCGACGCGTCCGGATTGAATCCGGCGCGCCCCGGCGACAATGCTCAAGAGCGTCGATTTGCCGACGCCGTCGGGTCCGATCAGGCCGATCATGTCGCCGGCGGGAAATACGAGGCTGACGTGGTCGAGCGCCACTGCGCGGCCGTAACGCTGCGTTACGTCATCGAGCCGCGCGACCGGCATGGCCGCGCCGTTCATTGCGGCGGAAACTTCTGCAGCGAATCCGGCCAAGCCACGGCGGGGTCGGTCTTGACGTAAGCCACGCCGGGCAGTCCGCTGCGGACCGAGTCTGCGCGTCTACGTAGTCGCTCGGGATCGAGCTGCACGCGAATGCGGAACATCAGTTTGTCGCGTTCGCTCTGGGTCTCGACCGTCTTGGGCGTGAACTGCGCCTGCGTGGCGATGAACGAAACCTTCGCCGGGATCGCATAATCGGGATAGGCGTCGAGCACGATGCGGGCTTCGTCGCCGAATTTGACTTTTCCCGCATCGAGCGTCGGCAAATAGACGTCCATGTAAACGTCGGAGACGTCGAGCATGGCGAACACATGGCCGCCGGCCGGGAGCACTTCGCCGACATTGGCGATGCGGTACTGGATGCGGCCGTCGCGCGGCGCCACCAGCGTGTCGTCGTTTATCTCGACATTATAGAGCTCCACGTCATGGGTTGCCGCGTCGAGCGCATGCTGGGCTTCCGTGACGCGAAACTGCGCTGCCTGCAGCGCCGCATTCGCGCTATCCAATTGCTGACGCCGCTGATCGAGGAGTTCCTCGGTCTCGACGCCCTTTTTCACCGTGTAGATGGCGCGATCCATTTCCTGCTGAGCGAGAAGCACCTGCGCATTCTGCTGTGCGACGTTGGCATTCGCTTCGTCGACCGCCTGTTGAGCCTGGTGGACAGAGGCTTGCGATCTTTTCAGTGAGGCCTGAAGGTCGCGCGTATCCATACGGGCGACCACCTGTCCGGCTTTCACCAGATCGCCTTCGTCGGCCATGATTTCGGCAATGCGGGCGGCGTACTTGGTGTCGATGTTGATTTCGTCGGATTCGAGCCGGCCATTGCCGAAAAAGATGCCGGGCGGCAAGGCGGGGTGAAGCCTCTGCCACCAATAATAGGCGCCACCGGCGCCGCCGATCAGCACGACAACTAAAAGCGCCAGCTCGATCCAGCGGTTGCGCGCGCGCCGGTTGACGACGACTACCGGAAGGCCTGCTTCCAGCCTCGCCGGCAAAGTTTCGCGGTGGTCCGCGCTCGGCCCTGGCTGTTGCGGGGCTGCGACGGGCCACGCCGCGGGGGTGACCTTGCCGCGTTCGTCTTTGCTGCTTTGGTCCATGGCCTTCAATTTTCGCGTCCATCCCGCACCGCAGTGAACGATAAGCGATGTGGCTAGGCCGCAAAATTCAGGGCTCGGCCCTAAGGGATTTTACGGAGCCGCGCCCGATGCGAATTTGACCAGGATCAATCCGCTTTGTGGAACGTTGCCTATTGACGATCTTTCATACGCCTTGGAGGAGTGGTCATGCCTGACAACATCAAGAGCGCCGCCCAGACTCCACCCGAGCTGTCGATCTCTCCGGACAAGGTGTGCTTCATCGTCGTCGAGGCGCGGGACTTCGACGCCAAGGACGTGGTGACCGATCCGGACAATTCGTCCAATGCGACGGACGACGCGATGCTGTCGGTGCTGGAAGACCATAAGGACGATCCGGTGGTCCAGGAGATTTCAGCCGCCATCTTCGGTATGACCGAGGACGAGCAGATCGATCTCGTGGCCTTGGCTTGGCTCGGCCGCGGCGACGGTACAGTCGAGGATTGGGACGAGTTGCGCGCGGAAGCCGCGCGCGCTCACAACAGGCGCACCGCCTCCTACTTGCTCGGCATGCCGCTACTGCCCGATCATCTGGAGGAGGGGCTGTCGCAGTTCGGTATGTCTTGCGACCAGTGAGACTTACGCGCGGCAAGGAAATTTTGTACTCATCACATCCGTTCAGGATGTTTCACTTGGCCTTGAGCGCGGCGAACTTGATCCTCCAGCTGCCGGCGCGCGTGTTTGAAGGCATCGTCGATCGCGAAGGTGAGATCGGCATGGCGCTCGTCAGCCGCCGGCGTTCTTTCCACGTTGACTTCGCGACCGTCCGGCAATTCCAGCCGAACATGGACTTCATATAGTCCGCCCTTCTGGTGATGCTGACTGGGCGCTTTCACCGCGACCCGGCACGCAGTGATGCGGCTATAAAGCTGGTCCAACTCGGCCACATGCCTGTCGATGGCCTCGCGAATTGCGGGTGTGGGGGTCAGGCCGAGAAACTGGATTTCAGGCTGGGTCTCCATGATTTCGCTCCGATTTAAATTCGATGGCCACAGCGCCGACCCGTCTTGTTGCATATCGACGCTGACTGGCATTTCCGCAAGCTTCGCCAGCCAGGTCCCAGCTTATATTCCGATCTTCAGCCTGCTGTGGGCCAAATGATCTATTTTCGTGAATTGTGCGGCTGTAGCGCGACGGCTAATCTGCCGCCTGGATTTGAGTGAAAACCGGGAACGACGTCATGGCAAAGTTTCTGATCGAACCGCATTTCCGCCTGCAGGAATGGGTGGCCGAAGAGAAGGGCTATTTCCGCGCCGAGGGCCTTGACTACGAATTCCGCGAGCAGGTGCGCGCCACCGGCGGCAAGATTCACGACAAGGGCGACAAGGTCGGCGCCTTCCAATCGTTCGAGGAAGGCCGCAAGTCGAACGTCAGCTGCGCCTGCCATTGGACCGTCAATGTCGCCGCCTCGAACGGTCACGGCCGCATGTATACCGACGTCTATTCGGTGGCGCCGGCGGGAATCTTCGTCGCCGCTGATTCAAAGATCAAAACGCCGGCCGACCTCGCCGGCGTGCCGATCTCGGTCGGCTATCAATCCGGCAGCCACTACGCCACCGTGCAGGCGCTGGAGGCCTATCTCAAGCCGGACGAGATCAAGCTCAACTATGCCGACGGCATGCTGTTCGCGCGCATGGAGAAGCTGATCGACGGCACCGCGCCGGCGGTGAATCTGTTCAGCGGACCTTATTACTTCGCCGAGCAGCTCGGCTTCCGCAAAGTGATCGACACCACTTTCATGATCGGCACCATGATCCACGGCAATCCCGATCCCGAGGATTTGCGCAAATTCTTCCGCGCCTTGCGCAAGGCGCAGCGCGACATCGACCTGCGGCCGGAGCTCTATACGCACTACTACAAGAACGAATTCCCCGACCGCTTCCACGCCGTGATGGATACGCGGCGCTGGGGGCCGGGCGAGCGGCTGGTGTTCGAGCCCTATACCAAAGAAGTCTACGAAGAATCCTTCGAATGGATTGCCGACCACCACGTCTTCCCTGAGGGCACAATGGGCGCCGGGCGCTACGAGCATGCGACGCTGTCGCTCATCGGGTGATGTTAGGCGGTGGTGCCCAGGAGAGGACTCGAACCTCCACGCCTCGCGGCGCTAGTACCTGAAACTAGTGCGTCTACCAATTCCGCCACCTGGGCAACGCGGTGGGCCATGCCCGGATAGGTACGAAAGCGGTCATGCCCTTGTCAATTGAAGGGGTTATCCACTCCTGCGGGCTAGCGCCTATTCCCCTATACAGCGCGAAACCGATCATGTATTTCGCGACACATGGCAATCAAGAGCAAGGCTGAAACGCTGGTCACCGTGTTCGGCGGCTCGGGTTTTCTCGGCCGCCACGTGGTGCGGGCGCTGGCCAATCGCGGCTACCGCATCCGCGTCGCAGTGCGCCGCCCGGAGCTTTGCGGCCATCTGCGGCCGATGGGCCGGGTCGGCCAGATCCATGCGGTGCAGGCCAATTTGCGCTACCCGGATTTGGTTGCGGCCGCGGTGCGCGACGCCGATGCGGTGGTCAATCTGGTCGGCCTCCTGTTCGAGGGCGGCAACCAGCGTTTCGATGCCGTGATGACGGTGGGCGCTGAAGCGGTGGCAACGGCCTCCAAGGAGGTCGGTGCGCCGCTCGTTCACGTCTCCGCCATCGGCGCCGATCCCTCCGCAACCTCGCATTACGCGCGGGCCAAGGGGCAAGGCGAGCAGCGCGTGCTGGCCGCGCAAAGCGAAGCGATCATCATGCGGCCGTCGATTGTGTTCGGCCCCGAGGACGACTTCTTCAACCGCTTCGCCGCGCTGGCGCGGCTCTCTCCGGCCTTGCCGCTGCCCGGCGGCGGCCACGGCCGCATGCAGCCGGTGTTTGCCGGCGATGTCGGCGAAGCCGTCGCCAAGGCGGTCGACGGCGATCTGCGGCCCGGTGCGATCTACGAGCTGGGCGGGCCGGGTCTGCGCAGCTTCAAGGAATTGATGGAATTCGTTCTCGCCACCACGCAGCGCCGCCGCTGGCTGGTGCCGGTGCCGTTCCCGCTGTTGAAGCTTCAGGCGATGGTCCTGCAGTTCCTGCCGAAGCCGCCGATCACGCCGGATCAGGTCGAATTGCTCAAGGCCGACAACGTGGTGTCGGATGCGGCCAAGCACGACGGCCGTACCCTCGAAGGAATGGGTATGATCCCGGAATTGATCGAGGCGATCGTGCCGACTTATCTTTGGCGCTTTCGCAAGACCGGCCAGTTCAATCCGCACGCGGCATAAGCCGTCAAATAATGTCGGCGTTCCGGGACCGTCCCGCTACACTAGACGCGTCGATTCGGTTTCCGCGCACCCCATAATTTACAAAGACGATGTGACAAATGTCCGCAGCTTGCACCCAGGGCGTCGATACCGGCTTCGTGGCGTTGGGTTACGGCAAAGTCGCCATTCTCGGCGTGGTGCAAGGCATCACCGAACTGATGCCCATCTCATCGACCGCGCATATGCGCTTGGTGCCCGCGGTGCTTGGCTGGCCGGACCCGGGCTCGGCCTTCTCTGCCGCTATGCAGCTCGCCGCACTGGCCGCGGTGGTGAGCTATTTTTGGACGGACGTCAGAGATTTGACAGTCAATTCGATCGCCGCCGCCCTTCGCGGCAATTTCCGCGACCGCTCGTTTCAATTTGCGCTGTGGATCGTGCTTGCGACGATTCCGATCGGCATCGCCGGCCTGGCGCTGGCCAAACTCCTCAACACCTGCAATTCGCCGCTGCGCGCAGTCAGCGTCATCGGCTGGGCCTGCCTCGTGATGGCCGCGCTTCTGGCGATTGCCGAGATTTGGGCCCGGCATCGGCGCACCATTGACAAGGCGACCATCGTCGATGCGCTTGTTGTGGGTCTGGCACAGACCGGCGCCCTTATCCCGGGCGTTTCCCGCTCCGGCTCGACATTGACCGCAGCGCTGATGCTGGGTTTCAAGCGCGACGAAGCGGCGCGCCTGTCCTTTCTGCTCGGTCTGCCGGCAATCGCCCTGGCCGGGTTCAAGGAGTTGTGGGAACTCCACAAAATCCATCTTGATTGGTACGCCTGGTCGGTCCTGATCGTTGGTATCGGGGTAGCCGCCGTGTCGGCCTTCTTCGCGATATGGGGCCTGATGAAAATACTGGAGAATTATTCAAGCTGGCCGTTCGTCATCTATCGGTTCTTGCTCGGCATCGTCATCCTCGTTGGCGTGGCGACAGGGTGGCTGGCCTGACAATCCGTCGGCTGCGCCGCCTTTGCGAAGGCGTAATTCGGCTTCCAAGTCCGTCAACCTTTTGGCGCAAGAATAGGATTTCGAACAAAACTCATAAGCTCATGCTGACGCTGTTCCATCATCCGATTTGCCCGCATTCCCGCTTTGTGCGGCTGGCGCTCGAAGAATACGGGCTGCCGCCGCGGCTGGTTGAAGAGCGGGTGTGGGAACGGCGCGAGGAATTCCTCCAGCTCAATCCGGCGGACACCACGCCGGTCCTCGTCGAGGAGGGCGCGCCGCCGGTGCCGGGCGCCGGCGTCATCGCCGAATATCTCGACGAGACCCGCGGGCTGACGCTCGCCGAGTTCCGGCTATTGCCGGCAGACCTCGGCGGACGCATCGAGGTGCGCCGGCTGATGAGTTGGTTCAACGACAAGTTTTTCGAGGAAGTCTCGGGCGCGCTGGCGCGGGAGCGCGTCTACAAGCGCCACATCCCGGCAAGTAGCGGCGGCGGCTCGCCCGACATGGAAACGCTGCGTGCTGCAAAGAGCAACATCAGGTACCATTTAGCCTATATCGGCTGGCTCGTTCGCACGCGCGATTGGCTCGCCGGCGATACCTTGACCTATGCCGATCTGGCCGCGGCGGCGCATTTGTCCGTCGCCGATTATCTGGGCGATGTGCCGTGGGACGAAGACGAGACCGCCAAGAACTGGTACGCGCGGATCAAATCGCGGCCGTCATTCCGCACGCTGCTCGACGAAGCGCTGCCCGGCCTGCCGCCGTCGCCAAGCTACGCCAATCTCGATTTCTGACCCCGGCGGCACTCAAGGCTGCGTTGGTGGACGCCGCACGTGCACAAGGTTTCGATACGGTCGGCATCACGCGGCCGGATGCGACCCCGATTGCGGCGGAGCGGCTGCGCGAATTCCTCAGCCTGGGTGCGCACGGCGACATGGATTGGATGGCGGCCAATGCCGAGCGCCGCGCCGATCCGCACGCGCTGTGGCCGCAGGCCCGCGCGATTGTCATGCTCGGTCTCAATTACGGGCCGCACGACGATCCCCTGGCAATTCTCAATCACCGCACGCGCGGCGGCATTTCGGTCTATGCCCGCGGCGACGACTATCACGAGCTGATCAAGCCGCGGCTGAAAGCGCTGGGGCGCTGGCTGATCGACAATGCCGGCGGCGACATCAAAGTCTTTGTCGACACCGCGCCGCTGATGGAAAAGCCGCTGGCCGCCGCGGCCGGGATCGGCTGGCAGGGCAAGCACACCAATCTGGTGTCGCGGCAATTCGGCTCGTGGCTGTTCCTCGGCGCCATCCTCACCACGCTCGATCTGCCGCCGGATCCGGCAGAGACGGACCATTGCGGCAACTGCCATGCCTGCCTCGATGTTTGCCCGACGGCGGCTTTCCCGGCGCCGTACCAACTCGATGCCCGGCGCTGCATTTCCTACCTCACCATCGAGCATAAAGGTCCGATCCCGCGCGAATTCCGGGAGCTGATGGGCAACCGCATCTATGGCTGCGACGACTGTCTTGCGGTGTGCCCGTGGAACAAGTTTGCCGTCGCCGGACGCGAAGCGAAGCTTGCGGCACGCGAGACGCTGCGCGCGCCGCGGCTTGCCGACCTGGTGCGGCTCGATGATGCCGCGTTCCGCGCGTTGTTCGCAAAGAGCCCGGTCAAACGCATCGGCCGCGGGCGCTTCGTTCGTAACGTGCTGATCGCGATCGGAAATTCGGATGATGCCTCGCTCACGGACGAAGCCGAGCGGCTGCTTGACGATGAATCGCCGCTGGTGCGCGGCGCGGCGGTCTGGGCGCTCGGCCGGCTCGACCGCAATCGGTTCGAACGCGAAGCGGCGAAACGCTTGGCGGCCGAATCCGAGGCGGACGTGATCGCGGAATGGACGGCGGCAAGAGAGCGCTGACGTCAATGTCCCAGCTCATTTGCCTCGGATTGGGTTATTCGGCGGAGCATTACGTCGCCGCGTTCGGGCAAAAATTCGATCGCATCGCCGGCACCATACGCAGCGAAGAACGCGCCGCGGTATTGAATGCGCATGACGATGGGCGGTTGCAGGCGCTGGTTTTCGACGGCCGGTCGGCGTCGCCCGAGCTGCAACAGGCGATTGAAGCGGCTGACGCGGCATTGATCTCGATCCCGCAGGACGCCGGCGGCGATCCGGTGCTGCGCACTTGCAGCGACGCATTCGCACGGGCGCAGCATCTGCGTTCGATCGTCTATCTGTCCACGATTGGCGTCTACGGTGACCGCGGCGGCGATTGGGTCGACGAGGAAACGCCGCCAGGCCCCGAGTTCGGCTCGCGGCCGCGAACGGCTTGCGGCCGAGCGGGCTTGGCAGGACTTTGGCGCGCGCCGCGGCGTTGCCGTCGCTATCTTGCGTCTCGCCGGCATCTACGGACCGGGGCGCAATGCGCTTCTACAGATCACGCGCGGCAACGCGCGCCGCATCGTCAAACCGGGGCAAATCTTCAACCGCATTCATGTCGCCGACATCGGGCAGGTGATCGATACCGCGTTCGCAGGTCCCGCGTCCGGCATTTTCAACGTCGCCGACGACGAGCCGTCGCCGCCCAGCGATCCGCTGGTCTTCGCGGCGCAGCTTCTCGGCGTCGCGCCGCCGACGGAAATCCCCTTCGCCGAAGCCGCGCCGTCGATGTCGCCGCTGGCGCTGAGCTTTTGGCAGGAATGCCGGCGCGTACGTAACGCCAAGCTCAAGCGCGAGCTTGGCGTCGTGCTGCGATATCCGACCTATCGAGAAGGATTGAAGGCGTTGGCGCTGTCAGAGCGAAGTTAGCTTCTTTGCGGGTACGAACGGCGGGCTGCTTCAGTGCAAGCTCGGTCCCTTGAGAAACCGATTGCGCTCGCTCGATTTCACCCGCAGCTCCATGGTCTCGCCGTCGCGGTAGATCGAAATCGGGACCTCGACGCCGGCCGCGCCTTGCGCCCAGATGCCGCGGAAGAAGCTGGCGAGGTCACGCACGTCCTTGCCGGCGACCGACAAGATAATATCGCCGGTCCGCAAATCCGCTTTCTTCGCCGGTCCGCGATCGGCGAGCCCGACGACAACCAGCCGGTTCTCGACTTCGGTCGCGTAAAGTCCCAGCCACGGCCGCGGCGGTGCGTTACGCCGGCCGAATTTCATCAGGTCGTCGGCGATCGGCTTCAACAAGTCGATCGGAATCATCATGTTGATGTTTTGCGTTTGGCCTTTCTCGGCGGCGTGCTGCAGCTGCAGCGAGCCGATGCCGAGGAGTTCGCCGGCCGGACCAATCAGCGCGGTGCCGCCCCAATTCGGATGCGCCGGCGCGGTGAAGATCGCCTCCTCGAGCACGTATTCCCAGTAGCCGGCAAATTCCTGCTTGGCGACGATGCGTGCGGCGACCGAGCGATGCCGGCCGCCGAAGCCGCCGACCACGACGCGTTCGCCCATCGACGCCGCGGTCGAGTCGCCGATTTCAAGCGCGGGCACGTCGAGCTTGGCCAGTGCTTGTACCAGTCCGAAGCCGGTCTCCTGATCGTAGCCGAGCACGTGGCCCGGCACCGAGCGGCCGTCATTCAGCGTGATCCACAGCGTCTCTGCTTCGGTTATCAAATAGCCGACGGTGAGAACGAGGCCGTTGCCGCGAATGAAGACGCCGTTGCCGGCGCGTTCGGTACCCAGCGTGTCGGCGGTGAAAGCGTCCTGGGGTACGATGGTTCGCAAACCGACCACGCACGACAAAGCCTGCTCGAGATCGTAGCTATAATCGTCCGCCTTCGGTTGAGCGGAGGACGGCACCTTCCAATCGCTCACGGATGGCATCGCATGTTCCTTCGCTCGCGGCGGTCGACCACAGGAGCCTCCAGCCGAAATGGGGCGGCGGCAACATCCGGACAAATCCGATTGCAGCGTTCCGCATCGTTATAAGCAATTTGTCCACTGTACGGCCGCGGATCAAGCCCCATGGCCCCGCCGGTCAGCGTTACGACAGCTCGGCATTGAGGAATTCCTTGGACCACTTGGCATAGTCGGCCTGGCGCGTGACCTGTTTCATCAATTCCGGCGACGCCAATCCCTTGAGATCGGCCGGCGGTGTACCGGCGCGCAGCGCTTTGAGCGTTTCGTGCACGGCGTTGACCGCCGCCATGAACGGCATGTGGCCTTGCAGGCAGACGCGGACATTGCGCGCGGAAAGATAGTCGAGATCGTAAAGCTCGGCGCCGGCGCTACCGAGAAACAGCGGCAGCTTCACCGTGGCGGCGACCGCGTCGAGTTGCGCGCGCGTCTTTACGCCGACGAGAAACAGCATGTCGACGCCCGCTGCCTCATAGGCCTTCATCCGCGCGATGGCGTCCTCGATGCCGGTCATCGCCATGGCGCTGGTGCGGCCGACGATGACCAGCTGTTTGTCTTGCCGTCCGGCCAGCGCCGCTTTCATCTTGCCGACGCCTTCGGCGATGGGAATGAGCGTCGCTGCGCTCGCGCCATGGGGCGTCGGCAGCGCGGTGTCTTCGATCGTCAAGGCGGCGACGCCGGCGGTTTCCAGCTCTTCCACCGTGCGCTTGACGTTGAGCGCGTTGCCGTAGCCGTGATCGGCGTCGACCAGGAGCGGCAGCTTACCGGCGCGATTGATGCGGTAAGCCTGCTGCGCGAATTCGGTCAGCGTCAGCACGATGATGTCCGGCGCACCGAGCACCGTGAATGAAGCGATCGAGCCGGCGAACATCCCGGCTTCGAAGCCGAGGTCTTCGGCAATGCGAGCCGAGATCGGATCGAACACCGATCCGGGATATATACAACGCGGTCCCGCGATGATGGCGCGCAGCCGCTCGCGTCGTTCAGTCCAATCCATGCCGTAACCTCTCTAATCGGCGCCTCGATAGCCGGGCGCCTCGTTCTACCACGGGCAAACGCGAATGACTTGCCCCGCGCTGTGTGGCCGGCGCGGCAACGCGAATGCATGAAATTGCGGTTAGCGCGGGCGGCCGAGCGGCCGCTACTTTTTGCTTTGCGGGTTTGGCGACGATGCCGCTTGCTGCTGCAGCGCTTGGAGTTTCTTCTGCAGGTCGGGCAGGCTTGCCACCAGCGCGCAATTGGCTCGATCCGTCACGGCGTCTTGTTGGACTTGCGCCCAGCGCTTATCGGCGTCTTGCTGATTCCAAGGCTTGTGGGTTTCCGGATTGAAAACCCCCTGCAGCGCCAGATTGTCCAACGAGCGGTGATATTCCTCGAGATTAAGAACGCGATCGCGCGGCTGGAAATAAAAATTCGCGCCGTTCAGCTCGCTGCAATGCCGGAGCCCGCCGGCGAAGGTTTGTTGCGCCATCGTGGCATCGAAAATTTTGCCCTTGAGGTCGTCGATGGCGGCATTTTGCGCGCACGCCGGCACGGCAAAGCCGGCTGTAAGCAAGGCCAGCGCAAAGACGCCATCTCGGACAGCAAACAAGACTATTCGCGCCATGATCTCATCCCCCAATGAAATGCCCGGCGGCCCCAAACGATCCCCGTACAACCAGTAACACACATGACCGTCCGCGCCACAGCCCTTACCAATTATTCACCATCCCCGTGGAACTGCCACCGATGTGTCAAACTACCGTCGGATCTGCAATTTTGTGCCTTGTTCCCGCCAAATGTTGTCGGCAAAACCGCTGTGGAATTTAGGGGTCGGGGGTCCGTCTTGCGTAGCAGCATCAGTCTTGTCGTGTTTGTGTTGGCCCTCGCCGGTTCGCTCGACACCGCGAGCGCGCAAGATTATCCGCCGCAGCCGGTGCCTCCGGGCTACGCCGTCCCGCCGCCGGTGTATCGCGACGCCAATGGCGCGCCTCTCGACCCACGCTACGTTCAGCCGGCTCCAAATGAGGACGGCTATTCGGGCGCTCCGGTCCGCGCCTCCTATTTCCCGCCGCAGCCGTTGCCTAGTCCCAATGATCGCCCGCCGGCCTATGTTGCCGGCGCATCTGGCGACGTGACCGGTTCCATCAATAGCCCGCCCGCGCCGGCCCAGGAGGCTGCAGCGCCGCAGCCGTCGCCACCGACTGTCGTGGCGTCGCTGCCGGGGCAATCGCAGCCAGTCCAGAACACGGACGCGCAACTGCCGTCGCGGTTCCAGCGGCAGGTGGTCAACTTTCCCACTCCGGAACCGGCCGGCACCATCATCATCGATACGCCGAACACCTACCTTTATCTCGTGCTCGGCCATGGCAAGGCAATGCGCTACGGCATCGGCGTCGGCCGCGACGGCTTCACCTGGTCGGGAACCGAGCGCATCACCCGGATGAAGGAATGGCCGGACTGGTTTCCGCCGAAAGAGATGATCGACCGGCAGCCGTATCTGCCGCGCTTCATGGCCGGCGGCGAAAGCAATCCACTCGGCGCCCGCGCCATGTACCTCGGCAACACGCTGTACCGGATCCACGGCACCAACGACCCGACGAGTATCGGCAAATACACCTCGTCCGGCTGTATCCACCTGACCAACGAGGACGTCGAGGACCTTTACAGCCGGGTCCAGATCGGCACCCGTGTCGTGGTGTTGCCGGCCACCATGCCGGCGGCGTTATCCGATGTCCCGCAGGCACCGCCCTACGCGCCGGGCCAGCAATATTCGGCGGGCCCGCAAGCTGCGGGCGGTCCGCCGATGCCGCCGGCGCCGCTAACGCGCTAGCAGTTTGACCGGAAGCTTTGCGTAGCCGGCGCCAGGGTGCCGGCTATTTTTATTGGCGGCCCGATTGCCGTGCAGCCGGACGGGATTGACGGCGGCGCCGGCGCTGGGCTCATAGATCGCCCGGCTTGGATTTTATCCTTGCGGCGATAGCAAAGAGTCCTTCCGCGTGATCCCGCTGTCCGTCCTCGATCTGTCGCCCGTAACCACCGCGACGCCGGGCTCGGCGGCTTTGCACAATTCCCTCGATCTGGCGCGCCTGGCCGATCGGCTCGGCTACAAGCGCTATTGGGTCGCCGAGCACCACAACCTGGCAAACATCGCCAGCTCCGCGCCGGAGATCATGATCGGGCAAATCGCGGCGGTGACGTCGCATATACGCGTCGGCTCGGGCGGGGTGATGCTGCCGAACCACGCGCCGCTGATGGTGGCCGAACGCTTCAAAGTGCTGGAGGCGCTGTTCCCGGGCCGCATCGATCTCGGGCTCGGCCGCGCGCCGGGCACCGATCAGGTCACGTCTTATGCCTTGCGGGCGCGGCAGGACCCGCGGCAAGGCGACGATTTCCTGGAGCGCTTCCAGGAACTCCTGCTGCTCGAACGCGGCGGTTTTCCGGAAGGCCATCCGTTCCGCAATGTGCACGCGGTTCCCGCCGACGTGGCGTTGCCGCCGATCTGGCTGCTCGGCTCCAGCGGCTACAGCGCCGAGCTTGCCGCCGCAGTCGGCATGGGCTTCGCCTTCGCGTACCACTTTGCCGACTATGACGCGGCGAGCGCCATGCTTGCATACCGCGAGCACTTCAAGCCGTCGGCGACGCTGGCAAAGCCCTATGCCATCCTCGGCACCGCAGTGATTGCGGCCGACAGCGACGCCGAGGCGGAGCGCCTCGCGTCGAGCGCCGACCTGCATTATGCGCGGCGCGCTAAAGGCGAATATTTGCCGCTGGCGTCGCCCGAGGAGGCCGCCGCCTACGCCTATACGCCGGTCGACCGCGACCGTATCGCGCGGCATCGGGCGCGGCTCGTCGTTGGCGGCATCGAGCGGGTGACGGAGCGCTTGCGCGCATTGAGCGAAGCCACCGGGGCGGATGAACTCATGATCACGACCATGGTCTACGATCATGCGGCGCGCCGTCATTCGTATGAGCTGCTGGCGCAAGCCTTCGCGTTGACCCGGGCCGCGTAAGTCAGGCCGCAAACATTCACCGGAAAGAATGGCGGTTCCGGCGCCTGCGGCCGTGTCATGATGCCGTTTGCATGACCCTTTAACCTCTTTACGTCATGAATTGGCCGCCATCATTCCGCGATGTGGCGGAGGTGACCGTGATCGCTAGGGTTTACGCTGCTAATCGCGAATTCCCGCTGGGACGGGGGCGGAAGTGAGCATTCCAGGCGCGCAACGCGGCGCACAGGTTCAGGCCGGAACGGGTTTTGGCGGCGTATGGGCGCTGGCGCTATGCACAGCGTTGACTGTGACGCTCTATTCGGCCCCGGCATCTGCGCAATATTACGGATTTGAGTACGGACCTTGGCACCGGCCCAAGCACCGCGCGCTCGAACACCCCAGGAAGGACGTCGGGAAAGTTAGCCAGGACCCATTCGGCAATATGCCCAAGGGCCCGCTGCAAATCTTTGTCTCCATCGATCAGCAGAAGCTGCATCTCTACGCCGACGGCATGCACGTGGCCGATACCTCGGTTGCCACCGGGGTGCCTAGCCTGCCGACGCCGTTGGGCGTTTTCAGCGTCATCCAAAAGCAGGTCTTCCACCGCTCCAACATCTACAGCAACGCGCCGATGCCGTTCATGCAGCGCATCACCTGGTCCGGGGTGGCAATGCACGAGGGCGAAGGCATCGGCCATCGGGCGTCGCACGGCTGCATTCGCATGCCGCACGATTTTGCGGTGCGGCTCTATCATCTGACCAAGCTCGGCGTGCCCGTGATCGTCTCGCAGCAGGAGCTAAAACCGGCCGAGTTTGCCGACTCGCATCTGTTCGTGCACCGCGACAAGGTGCCGGAACCGGTCCCCGCGGCTGCACCGGCCGTTTCGGATGCGACGCCGGCAACCACGGCTAGTCCGGCCACGCTCGGGCTGCGGGTCGGCACCGACACTCCCGCCGCCGCGCCAACCGCTGTCGCCGATGCCGCGAAATCCAATTCGCCCGTGAGCGATGCGTCGCTGTCCGCAGCGCGGGCAAAGCCGGCGATCGAGGCCAACACCGCGGCGTCGCCGGATGCGAAGTCGGATCAACCTATTCCCGCCTCTACAACCGTCCCGGACCCGCCCGCGCCGACCGCCGCAACGCTCGATCCCACCGTTCCCATGCCGCCGGCCGAGCCGGCAGACCTGCTCAAGACCGCGCCTGCAAGCAAGGCGCCGATCGCGATTTTCGTCAGCCGCAAGGAAAAGAAGATCTACGTGCGTCAGGACTTTGCGCCGCTGTTCCAGGCGCCGGTCACCATCGCGGAGCCCGACAAGCCGTTCGGCACGCAGGTCTTCACTGCGCTTGGATTTGCCGGCGACGACCATACGACATTGCGCTGGGACGTCGTCTCGCTGCCCGCAGAGCCGCTGCCGCAGCCGAAACGCAAGGCCGAGCGCGAAACGCGGTACGAAAGATATGCCCGCGACCGCCGCTTCCGCGAAGAGCCCGAAAAGGCCGCCGACCTCGCGCCGCCGGAGACGCCGGCCGAGGTGCTCGCCCGCATCGGCATCCCGCAGGCGGCCATCGATTACATTTCAGCGCTGATCGTCCCCGGCTCGTCGCTGATCGTGTCCGACCACGGTCTCGGCGAGGAAACCGGCGAGGGCACGAATTTCATCGTTGTCACGCGCTAAGCCGTAGGTGGGTTGAGCGCGGCAAATTGCGCCGCTAGGCTGGTCCCCGTTTACACGCGGCCGGCGCGGGCGAGACCGACCGTCAATCGCACAGGAGGATCACCTTGGGTAAGCACTTTACATTGACCGCATCGGATAATTTCAAGCTCGGCGCCTATCGCGCCGACCCCGCCGGCAAGTCGAAGGGCGGCATCGTCGTCATTCAGGAAATCTTCGGCGTCAATCATCATATCCGCGCGGTGTGCGACCGGCTGGCCGCGCAAGGCTATACCGCGGTGGCGCCGGCGGTGTTCGATCGCCAGCAGCCGAATTTCGAATCCGGCTATACGCCCGACGAGATCGCCAGTGCGCGCAAATTCGTCGCCAATCCCGATTGGGGCGCGATGATGCGTGACGTGCAGGCGTCGATCGACGAACTGAAGAAGGAAGGGCCGGTCGCGATTGTCGGCTTCTGCATGGGCGGCAGCATCGCCTTCCTGGCCGCCTGCAAGCTCAACGGTTTGTCCTGCGCCGTGGCGTTCTACGGCGGCAACATTGCCAAGAACGCCGACGAAAAGCCGAAGGTCCCGACGCAGATGCATTTCGGCGAAAAGGACGCTTCGATCCCGATGAGCGACGTCGAAATGATCAAGCAGAAGCGTGGCGGCGACTGCGAGATCTACGTCTATCCGGACGCGCAGCATGGCTTTAACTGCGAAGAACGCGGCAGCTACAACGAAGCCGCAGCCATGACCGCCCGCAAACGCGCATCCGACTTCCTGGCAAAGCACCTGAAGTAACGCGGCCCCGTATCGCTCACGGCCTCTCCCTGCGCCGCGGGGAGAGGCGTTCATTGGTGCCTCCAATGTTGCGCCGCATTGTCATCGGGCAGCTTTGCCTTTTCGCTCTGCTTGTCTTCGCGCCCGGCCATGGGCGCGCCGACGATTATCCGTCGCGCCCGATCCATCTGATCGTCACGTCGCCCGCGGGTTCGCTCGTTGACGTGATCGGCCGCCTGGTCGCCCAGGGCTTGAGCGAGCGGCTGGGGCAGCCGATCGTCGTCGACAATCGGCCGGGTGCCATGACGCAGCTCGGCACCGATGTGCTGGTCCACGCCGATCCAGACGGTTACACGCTGATGATCGGCCCGTCGGAACTCGCGATCCTGCCGTTCGAAAAGAAAGGCTATCCGTACGATCCGACCAAGGACGTTACGCCGGTCGCCTTGATGACTACGTCTTGGACGGTATTTGCGATCTATCCGAAGCTGCCGCCGCAGACGCTGCCGGAGTTCATCGCTTATGCCAAAGCGATGCCGGGCAAACTGCATTACGGCACCAACGGCGTCGGCGGCGCGCTGCATCTCGCCGTCGAGATGCTCAAGCTCAAGACCGGCATCGACATCATCCACGTGCCCTATCGCGGCGGCGAGCAGGCCGCGACCGACGCCATGGCCGGGCAGATCGAGATGGTATCGATGGGTCTTGCCAGCACCCGCGTCGCCCAAGGCGGCAAGCTGCGCATCCTGGCGCAGACCGGCCCGACCCGGCATCCGCTTCTCCCCGACGTGCCGACAACCGCCGAGTACGGACTTCCTGACGTGCGCATGGATACCTGGTTCGGCCTGGTTGCGCCGCCGAAGACGCCGGCTGCGATCGTCGCGCGGCTCGAGCGGGCCGCCGCTGCGCTCGAGCAGCAACCAAGCTTTCGCGATGCGCTGGACAAGATAGGCTGCGCGCCGGCGTTTCTGCCGCACGACCAATTCGCCGCCTACATCGCCGCCGATTTGAAGAAATGGCGGGAATTGATTCCCGCTTTGGGCATTCCGCAGATCGAATGAAGGAGTAAATGGGAATGGCGACGAAGCCAGCCTGGCCGAACGGCAAGAAAATAGCGGTGTCGGTCACCGTGATGTTCGAAACCTGGTCGGAAAACGCGGCGCCGAATTATTCGGTGCAGACCACCCATCTCAAGGCCGGCACCGTCGATCACGCCAGCAAGGCTTGGTCGACCTATGGCGGCCGCGTCGGCGTCTGGCGTCTGATCCGGATGCTCGACCATTTGCAGATCCCCGGTACCTTTTTCACCAACGGACGCTGCGCCGAGGAATATCCCGACGCCGTCAAGCAGATCGTGAAATCGGGCCACGACATCGGCGGCCACGCTTATGTCCAGGACAAATTGCTCGCTTATATGTCGCTTGAGGATCAGCAAAAGACGATCCGCCAAAGCATCAATCTTCTGGAATCCTGCGGCGGCAAGAAGGTCACGGGCTGGGGCAGTCCGGTGATAGCATTCACGCCGGAAACTGCCGGCTTTCTGGCGCAGGCCGGATTGAAATGGACCTGCGACGTGACTTACGCCGATCTGCCAATTCGTATTCACACGCCGCATGGCATCATCGCCGGCGTGCCGACCACGGACTTTTCCGATAACCGTGTGATGCGCGCTAGCCCGCGCGATCTTTACGACGCCTACAAAGGCACGTTCGACTATCTCTCGGAGAACGAGCCGATGGCGCTTATGGTGCTGGTCATTCACTGCCAGTTCGGCGGCCGGCCTTTGATGACGGCAGTGGTACAGGAGATCTTACGCTACATCGCCAAGTCGCCCGATGTCTGGTTCGCGCGCCACGAAGAGCTTGCCGATTGGGCCCTGGCTTCAGGCGTCGACGAGCACAGCTATCGCGGCCGTTATTTCAGCGATCGGTGAATGGGGTCAGAACCACCGCTCTTCCACCTGGATCGTGTCGCCAGGCTGTATCTGCGCGGTGATCGGCGTCTTGAAGCGATAGGCTTGGTTGCCGTAATTGCGGCTGATGACGACCTCTCTCTTGTAGCCCCGCGGCGTGAAGCCGCCAGCGATCGCCACCGCCGTCTCCACCGTCATGTTGGCGACGTAAGGGTATTGGCCGGGCTGCGTGACTTCGCCCAGGATGAAGAACGGCCGATAGGCTTCGACCTCGACCGCGACATGGGGATCGCGCACATAGCCTTGGCGCAACAGGCCGGCGATGCGGGACGACAGCTGGTCGGTGGTCAGGCCGCGCGCCGCCACCGAGCCGATCAGCGGCATGGCGATGTCGCCGCTGACGTCGACGACATAAGAGTTGGTCAGCCCATCCTGGCCGAACACCACGACGCGCAAGCGGTCGCCGGAATCGAGCGTGTAGGGAGCTTGCTGCGGGGGCGCCGCGTAGGCAGCAGGCGCGCTTACTGCGATTGCAGGATAGCCGCTGTAAGTCGTCGTCGCCGGCGCCCGATAAGCGGGCGTGGTGTAAGCGGGCGCGGAGTAAGTCTGGCCGGTGACCGCGGCGTAGGTTGGAGTTGTCGCCATTCCATAGGGCGGAATGGCCTGGGGCGCATAGGTCGGCGCCGCGGCATAAGCGGGCGCGGGCTGATAGGGCGACGGCGCGGCGGGGTTCGCGTAGCCCGCCGGCCCGCCGCCGTAGACCACATTGTCGATGCCATAGGATGGTGCCGGCGCGGCCGCCATCTGGACGCGCATCACGGGCTGCCGTGCGCATCCACCGACCGCAATTGCCAGGGCAAACAACACCAGAAGAGGGCGGGCGACCCGCATAGGCACAATCCGACCTCGTTTCGAGCCAAAGCCGAGGTCCGATTAACGCCCCTTATGGTTAACAAACCCTCACTGCGCAGCGGGGGGGTTATTCCGCCTCCTATTTTCGGCAGGCAGTCAGCCAGTCGGCGACGGCCAACAGCAGCATGACGAAGGCGAAGGTTACCGGAAAGCCGAGCACCCAGATCAGCTTCGACGTATCCGGCTCTTTTTCCAGATCGAAATACCAGGCCAGCGCGTCGACTGAGGCGATGCCGACGACCGACCCAAGAAGCTTCTGCTTGAGCGCGCCGAAGTCGACCTGGGTGAGGCCGTGCGGCCAGTCCGGATGCGCAGACGCGTCGATGCGGCGGATGAAATTCTCGTAGCTGGAGAAAATCACGATGAGGACGAGATTCGCCGTCAGCGCCAGATCGACCAGATTGAGCACGTTGGTGACGAGGTCGTGCCAGTTCATGCCCGGCACTTGCAGCGCCAGCGCGAACAGATCGCCGAAGAAGCGATAGATCAGCAACAGCAGGCAGAGCAGCAGGCCAAGCAGGAACGGCGCCAACAGCCAGCGGCTGAAAAACACCGACGCCTGGATGTAGCGTCCGTCGGGCCACGTCATGAAGTGCTCCGTCACCCTGAGGTGCGAGCGCAGCGAGCCTCGAAGGGCGACGGCCCGAGCGCCTCGGCCCGCATCCTTCGAGGGCCGCTTCGCGGCCACCTCAGGATGACGGATCGGTATCTACAGTGTGCCGATTCCGGTTGTGTCCGGTCAATGCGCGTTACGCTGCTACTCCCGTGCCGATCGGGCAGCTCACGCCGGTGCCGCCAAGGCCGCAATAGCCGTTCGGGTTCTTGGCGAGATATTGCTGATGATAATCCTCGGCAAAGTAGAACGGCGGTGCGTCGATGATCTCGGTCGTGATCGGGCCCATGCGTTGCGCGTCGAGCGCCTTGGCATAGGCCGCCTTCGAGGCTTCCGCGGCGGCGCGCTGCGCCGGCGAGAACACATAGATGCCGGAGCGGTACTGGGTGCCGACGTCGTGGCCCTGGCGCATGCCCTGGGTCGGGTCGTGGCTCTCCCAGAACGTCTTGAGCAATTGCTCGTAGGAGATTTTCTTCGGATCGTAGACCACCAGCACGACCTCGTTATGGCCGGTGCGGCCTGAGCAGACCTCCTCATAGGTCGGATTCGGCGTCAGCCCGCCGGCATAGCCCACCGCGGTGACGTATACGCCGTCGCCAAGCTCCCAGAATTTGCGCTCGGCGCCCCAGAAGCAGCCGAACCCGAACATCGCCATCTCCAGCCCTTCGGGATAGGGGCCCTTGAGCCCGTGGCCATTGACGAAATGCCGTTGCGCGGTCGGGATCGGCGCCGAACGCCCGGGCAAGGCCTCGGCGGCGGTGGGTACTTCGAGCTTTTTGCGGAATGAAAACATGGGGGGCTCCGATCGGATATTGGCGATGGCGAGGCCAAATATAATCCGCACGCCGAGCCCCTGCACCCGGCACGGCGATCACAAAGCCGAACCGGGCGGCTTGCGGTTGGCTTTCGTCTGCCGCTTTTGCCCCTTATTGTGCGGCCAGATTCGGCATGTTCAGTCCACGCTGGTGGGAGGCTTTCCAGATGTTTCGCATGTTCGCATTCGCCTGCGCGGTTGCCGCCGGTTTCGCCTTGGCCGGATCGGCCATTGCACCGGCTTCGGCGCAGCAGCCGCAGCCGGTGCCGACCGGCGCGACGCCGCCTTATGGGCCGCCGATCTCCCTCGACCAGGCCAAGCGCGTGATGGCCGCCGCCGAGCTCGAAGCAGCCAAGAATTCCTGGCAGGTCGGCATCACTATTCTCGATTCCGGCGGCAACCTGGTGATGTTCCACAAGGTCGATAACGCGCAGCTCTCGGCTATCACCACATCCGAGGGCAAGGCGCGCACCGCGCTCGAATTCAAGCTGCCGAGTAAGGCGCTCGACGACGCCATCGCCAATGGCGGCGCCGGCATGCGGCTTCTGGCGCTCAAGGACATCACGCCGCTGCAAGGCGGCATCCTGGTCGAAGTCGACGGCAAGATCATCGGCGCCATTGGCGTCTCCGGCGCGCTGTCGGTGCAAGACGAGCAGGTCGCCAAAGCCGGCGCCGACGCACTGGGCAAGCCGGGCCTGTGATTTCCTCGTCATTCCGGGGCGACGCGAAGCGTCGAGCCCGGAATCACAGGTCAGCGACTATGGATTCCGGACTTGCCGCTTCGCGACAATCCGGAATGACGGTCGGCTTCGCGCGTCGGCCTAGCTTGCCGCCAATCGGGCCTTCAGCGCCGTCGCGGCGGCGGCGTAGCCGCCCTGCGCGCCATCGATGAAATGCACGTGATCGCTCTTCGCCGGCGACGGCGTGAAGCAGGTCATCATGGCGCCGTGCTGCCGATGCAGGCCGAAATTCGCTGTTCCTGCCGCTGCCGCGCGACGCCGTTCCAAAACGTCAGCCAGTTCTGGGGTGCAGTCGATGATCATGCGCAGCCCGTCGTCGTATTTGCGGAAGTCGGAATTTTCCACGACCTGGCGCAAGTAGGTTGCCGGCACGAAACCGCCGACGCGCAGGCCGGAGCGCATGACCAGGAAATAGAGCAAAGTGCGGGCCAGCACGCGGGCGCGCCTGAAGCCGCCGCCCGGCAGCGTGTGGGTTTCGAGCGCCACGCCCTGCGGCGGCCAGCCGAGCTTCGGCCCGCCGGCCGGCAGCGGCTCTCCGGCCTCGGGACTGCTTTCGACCAGCGTCACGATGTCCTCGGTAAGCGTGCGGAACGCCGCCGGATCGCCCCCGGCGGCCGGCATCACCAGCACGGCCAGAATGAGCCCGTGCGCGGCGCGGAATTCCTCGAACCGGCAGGACAGGCCGGTGAGATCGGGCCAGCTGCCCGGCGCCGCCGGCGTAACCGCGAATTCGCCGCGCTTAACCGCGGCATCGGCCCAGGCGAGGCCCCCGCCGGCGAACATCGCATAGGACAGGTTCTCCGACGGCCCGTAGCGCGCCACCCGCACGTCGAGCCCCTGGCGGCGGATGGCGGCGAGCGGGATCAAAGCCACCCGCAAAGTGAGCCCAAGCTCGCCGTCGGCCCAGGCCGCGGTCGCCGCCAGCGCTTCGCGCGCCGCGGCGGCGTCGCCGGGCGAAACCGCGAAGCTCGCGCCGTCGCCGCCGAACACGAACGGAAATTCCCGCCCGCCGAGCGCATTGGTCAGCGCCGCGATCACCGCGGCGCCGGCCATGTTGACGGCCTTGTAGCGCTTCTCGGCAATCGCCCTGGTCGAGGCCACCACGTCGGCGATGCCGATCGTCCAACCCTCCGGCAGCGGCGTATAGCGGCCGGCGTCCATCAGGCTGCGAAATCCGCGCCGCACCGGGACGGCGGCGTAGAAGGCTTCACTGTCGCTGGCTGCGGTCATGGCTTGGCGCCCTGACGTGGTACGCAATAGGGATTATTTAGTTTCCGGCGCCGCAACTTCCCCTCTCCCCGCACGCGGGGGAGAGGGTAGGGTGAGGGGGCCTCTCCGCCGGGCTCAGAATAGCGGATGAGGGATCGGAGTCATCGTGCCGAAAAGCAAGAACAAATCACCGTCGGACGAAACCGCCGCCCTGCGGCCCGACGACCAAATCCTCGCCAGCAATCAGACGCTGCACGAGCTGTTTCAGAAGCAGACCGCGGTGATGCTGGAGCGCGCCGATCTTTCCGAGGAACAGAAGCAATCGATCCTCATCGCCATGAGCTGCCCGTGCTGCGGAGCGGGCGGGTTTTCGTTCACGGCGAAGCTGAAGCGGTGAAGGGCATCAGCCGGCTGCGAGAAACGCCTTGGCCTCGGCGCGAGTCGAAAAGCGTCCTAGCTCGCAATAGGCCGGATCGTGCTCGGCCGTTTCGGGCGACCACAGCACAACGTATTCCTCGTCGTCCGGCTCAATAATTTCTGTCAGATCATCGCTGTGTACGGGAGACATGTGTCTGGCACCGCATTCGGGACAGTCGTCGTCGCACATGCACGACCATTCGTCCGGCCATTCACAACCGCACCGAGCGCATTTGTAGTAATTGCGATACCAGGCCATGGAACGGCTCTCCTCAGAAGAATCAACCGCCAGGCCGCAAACGATAATATCCGCGAGATACAAAATCGAGATAGCCTTGATCTCTTAGAAATTGAAGCTGCTGGCGTATCTTAGGCTTCACATTCCTATTTTCAGGGTAGAGCCGACTCAATTGATCTTCATATGCGTACACGTCCTCGATTTGAAACTCGTTTTTGCCAATAGCCTCTACGCACCTCATGACCTCGATCAGCCATCCTCTTGCTTCCTGTCCCTGATCGCGCAGAAAAAGTGTTTTGTTCCATTGGCCAAGTACCAAGTCCTTTGGTTCGATTTGACCGTCACGCACAATATAAATCTTGCCAGATTGCGGTATTTGACTGAGCAAGATGTTGGAGCCAATCCAGCCAGCTCGCCGAGCTGTTGCGGCTAAAGGTTTACGTTCTTCGATTATCTCCCTGACAAAGAAATGTTTTGGGACCACAAAGAGGTTGTGTACGCTGAGTTCTTTCCGGTTGTAATTCAATAGAAAGAGATTGGGATTGTTGTCAGCCGCCAGGCGATCGCATTTTGTCCGAAATGAACCATCAAGCACTTTGTTTCCAAAGGGGCTCGTTTGACTCTTAAGCTCGTACTCCTCTTTGCAAGATGCGCAGAAACAATCTGCCACTGGGCTGTTGTTGGGAAATGGGCTAATTGTTGAGCTGCCGCAATTCGGGCAGTACATCCAACCGCGTAACCAAGTTTCCGTCCATGCGCGAGCGCTTTGTGAGCCGCTCGTATACGGAGTTTGAGTCTCCTCAAATCCCAGACCTTTCGTGTCGGGAGATTTCGCCATTAAGCCGGTCTCAGCCCTGTAGACGGCATAATATACACTGGAATTCTTGGTATACTCCCGCGCGGTCCGATCAGGATACTTGGGCGCCTGGCCCCCGCGACTCCCCGCCGCGCCACATGAACCCGAAGTAACGAAACAGCCGGCCCGCGCCGCGCGTTGCTGCTACGGGGCGATCATTCCGCAAGGAGGAGATCGCCAATGAAATCTCAAACTACAATGACGTTAGCCGCGGCAGTGCTGCTGGCCGGCGCCACCTTCGCTGTCGTTCCGGCTTCGGCGGCGCTGTTTTCGTCGTCGGCGCTGAAGGCGAGCGACAGCCTGACTTTGTCGGCTCAGGACCAGAAGACGGCGTGGAACGATTTAAACAGCGCCAAGGCGTCGAACGCGCCGGCGAGCTTCCAGCCCGCGACGAGCTCGGCGATCCCGAGCACACTGACGGTTCACGCCATCCCGGCAAAAACGGCAAGCGCCGTTCCCACGCTGCGGCCGTATGACTATGCCAAGGTCAACGGCAAGCTGCTGATCGTCAACCCGCACGACATGATGATTGCCGAAGTGATCACCGGCTAGCCGCGCGGGGGGCCAAGCCGGACGGCCTACCGCAAAGCGCCCGGCGTTATTAAACGCCGGGCGCGGCCGTCCTCGCACGTCGGGTCGCCTTGCGGACGCAGCAGCGTCCGCGCGGTGGCGTTATTCCGCCGCTTCCGCCTGTTGATTGATCATGGAATCGGCAAGCTCGGTGAGCGATTCGTCGGTGTCCTTCTCTTCGATCAATGTCTCCTCGAGCAGGCCTGCGGCTTCGTCCATGCCCATCTGCTCGGCCCAGCGCTTCAAAGTTCCATAGCGCGCGATCTCGTAATGCTCGACCGCCTGTGCTGCGGAGACTAGGCCGGCATCCAGCGCCGGCGCGCCCTTGAACTCCTTCATGATCTCGGAACCTTCCTCGATGATGCCTTCGATCGCCTCGCATTTCTTGCCCTTCGGCGCGGTGTCGATCAGCCGGAACACTTTATCCAGCCGCTTCACTTGGCCTTCGGTCTGCTTGAGGTGCTTTTCAAAAGCTTCCTTGAGTTCCTCGGATTGCGCGGCCTTCGCCATCTTGGGCAGGGCTTTGAGGATTTTGTTTTCGGCGTAGTAGATGTCTTTCAGCGTGTCTTCGAACAGATCGTCGAGCGTCTTCTGTTTTGCGGCCATCGCGGTACTCCTGGCGATTTGAGGTGATGTGGCTCAACTCGACCCCGATGGCTTGGTTCCTGTTCCGGCGTCATACATCGCGAGCCGCCGCTTGGAGGCGACCGTGACCGTCAATTGACGTGAGCAAAGTGGCAGGTGCGATATCGCACCATGCCCGCGCGCCGCACCGGCTAGTGCTTCTTGCCGTACGGATTGCCGCTGGGCTGGCTCTGGCTGTGCATGTTGGCGAACGGCGAGGGAGCGGCGGCGCCGCTTTTTTTCGCGTTCTTGTCCTGCTTCGGCTTCTTCTTTTCCTTGTTGCTTCGCATCTGACCTTTCGCCATGGCGGCCTCCGGGGTTCGCGGTTAAGTGATTCGCAAGCGACTGGCGCAATCTAACCTAACGCCCGGCCGAGCGATAACTGTCGCCGCATCGGCGACTAGCGCCCGCGCGGCTTGAAGCCGCCGCGCATGCCGGGGCGGCCGAGCGTCGAGCGGGGGCCGGAGCGGTCTTTCGCCGGCACGGATTCCACGCCAGGTCCCATCTCGTCGAGATTGGGCTTGCGCGGGCTGTCGCGGCCACCTGCGCGATGCGGCGCCACTTCGTGATAAAGCGCAATTCCCATTTCATCGAGCCTGGGCTTGTGGACTTTGCTGGCGGGCGAACGGTCGGCCCTCGGGCGGCGACCGTCTCCCGCGCGAGCCGAAGGTAAGAACTTCGCGGTCGGGTCGTCGGTGACGGCGAGCTCGGTCGTGCGCAGGCGCTTGATCTCGTCGCGCAACCGGGCGGCCTCCTCGAAGTCGAGATCGGCGGCGGCGGCGCGCATGCGGGTTTCGAGGTCGCCGATCACCGCCTGGAAATTATGGCCGATGGTGGCGGCTTCCTCGAATTCGCCGGCTTCGCCGGCGCCGGCGGCGATCAGCACGTGGTCGCGCTCGTAGACGCTGTTGAGAATGTCGCCGATGCCCTTGCGCACGCTTTCCGGCGTGATGCCGTTCTCGGTGTTGTAGGCTTCCTGCTTCTCGCGCCGGCGGCTGGTTTCCGCCATGGCGCGCTCCATCGAGCCGGTGACCTGATCGGCGTAAAGAATGACGCGGCCGTCGATATTGCGCGCGGCGCGGCCGATGGTCTGCACGAGTGAGGTTTCGCTGCGCAGAAAGCCTTCTTTGTCGGCGTCAAGAATGGCGACCAGCGCGCATTCCGGTATGTCGAGACCCTCGCGCAAGAGATTGATGCCGACCAGCGCGTCGAAAGCGCCCAAGCGGAGGTCTCGAATAATTTCAATTCGCTCGATGGTGTCGATGTCGGAATGCATGTAGCGGACGCGAATGCCCTGCTCGTGCAGATACTCGGTCAAATCCTCGGCCATGCGCTTGGTCAGCACCGTGACCAGCGCGCGGTAGCCGGCCTGCGCCACCTGCCGCACTTCGCCGACCAGATCGTCGACCTGGGTGCGCGCCGGCCGTATGTCGACCGGCGGATCGATCAGCCCGGTCGGGCGGATCACCTGCTCGGTGAACACGCCGCCGGCTTCGTTGATCTCCCACGGGCCGGGCGTCGCCGACACGGCCATCGTCTGCGGCCGCATCGCATCCCATTCCTCGAAGCGCAGCGGCCTGTTGTCCATGCAGGACGGCAGCCGGAAGCCGTATTCGGCGAGCGTTGCCTTCCTGCGAAAGTCGCCGCGATACATGCCGCCGAGCTGCGGCACGGTGACGTGGCTTTCGTCGACGAACACCAGCGCATTGTCCGGCACGTATTCGAACAAAGTCGGCGGCGGCTCGCCGGGCTTGCGGCCGGTCAGATAGCGCGAATAGTTCTCGATGCCGGCGCAGGCACCGGTCGCCTCCATCATTTCCAGATCGTACAGCGTGCGCTGCTCAAGCCGCTGCGCTTCAAGAAGCCGGCCGGAGGCGTTGAGCTGCTCCAGCCGCTGCCGCAGTTCGAGTTTTATGCCGGAAATCGCCTGCAGCAGCGTCGGCCGCGGCGTCACATAGTGCGAATTGGCGTAGATTTTGACGAATTCCAGTTCGTCGGTCTTTTGCCCGGTGAGCGGATCGAATTCGTGGATCAATTCCACCTCGTCGCCGAACAGCGACACCCGCCAGGCGCGATCCTCATAATGCGCCGGGAAAATCTCGATGACGTCGCCGCGCACGCGGAACGAGCCGCGAAAAAAGTCGCCGCCGGAACGCTTGTATTGCAGCGCCACCAGGTCGGCGAGCAGCTGACGCTGGTTCAGTTTTTCGCCGCGCTTGATGGTGAAGGTCATCGCCGAATAGGTTTCGACCGAGCCGATACCGTAGATGCAGGACACCGAGGCGACGATGATGACGTCGTCGCGTTCCAACAGCGCGCGCGTCGCCGAGTGGCGCATGCGGTCGATCTGCTCGTTGATCGAGGAATCCTTCTCGATATAGGTGTCGGTGCGCGGGATATAGGCTTCCGGCTGGTAGTAGTCGTAATAGCTGACGAAATATTCGACCGCGTTGTCGGGAAAGAAGCTCCTGAACTCGCCGTAGAGCTGCGCCGCCAATGTCTTGTTCGGCGCCAGGATCAGCGCCGGGCGCTGTGTCTCCTCGATCACCTTCGCCATGGTGAAGGTCTTGCCGGAGCCGGTTACCCCGAGCAGCACCTGGGTGCGGTCGTTGCGCCGCACGCCTTCGACCAGATCCTTGATCGCCGTCGGCTGATCGCCCTTGGGGTCGAAATCGGATTTGATGACGAGCTTGCGGCCGCCTTCGGACTTGTCCGGTCGCGGCGGCCGGTGCGGCGTCCATAACGGCTGGGCGCGGAATTCGTCGCGGCCCTCGCGCAGCAGCCGGTCGAGCGATTGCTGGCTCGCCGCGCTGCCGAACGCGCCGATACCGCCTTCGGGCATCGGCCGCGGGCGCTTGCGGCTATTTTCCTCGCCATATTTGATGACGCCGCCGCGCTCGGCTGCATCGGTCTCTTCGTCGATGCCCAAGGCTTTGGCCAGATCGGGATCGAGCTCGCCCGGCGATACCGGTGTCTTGCCGGTGTAACCCTGCTGCGGCGGCTCGCCAAAACCGCGGGCCACCGAAGCGCGCGCGCGGTGCGCATTGGCGAAGTCGGCGCGGCGGTCCCAGGAATTGTCGGACGGCTGCTGCAGCCCGGTTTGCGCGCCAAGTCCGGCGGTGCCCTGGCCGATGGCCGGATTGAGCAGATCCGCGAGCGAATCGTCGAGCACCGGCATATCCGGCCGCGCCGCCTTGGCGCGGGTCGGCTTGGCCGGGTCTTTTTTCGAATGCTTGGCGGGATCGCGCTGGTTCGGGCCTTTCGCCATCGGCACAATATGGGGCGAGTCTGGCAGCGAGAAAAGTGCGCCCGTCATTCCGGATTGCCGCGGAAGCGGCAAGTCCGGAATCCATATTGGCTGACCTGCGGTTATGGATTCCGGGCTCGACGCTTCGCGTCGCCCCGGAATGACATTTACTCGAACTTGATGCCCGCCCGCTCAATCACCTCGCCCCATTTCTTGGAATCCGACGCGATAAGCGCGGCGAATTCCTCCGGCGTGCCGCCCGCTGGCTCGTCGCCGATGGCGGCGAAGCGCGCCTTGAATTCTCCCGATTGGATCGCCCGGTTGATCGCCGCATTGAGCTTGTCCACGATCGGCCGCGGCACCCCGGCCGGCGCGATGACGCCGCTCCAGGTCGGCGCCGAATAGCTGGGTACGCCGGCTTCGGCCACGGTCGGCAGCAGCGGAAAGGCCGCCGAGCGGTGATCGCCCGTCACAGCCAATGCCCGCACCGCGCCCGAACGCGCGAACGGCGCGATCGAGTTGAGGCTCTCGAACATCAGCTGCACGCGCCCGGCGATGAGGTCGTTGATGGCCGGCGCGCCGCCTTTGTAGGGCACGTGCACGATGTCGGTACCGGTCATGAATTTGAACAGCTCGCCGCCGACATGGCCGGGCGAGCCATTGCTCGACGATGCGTTGGAAAGCTTGCCCGGATTCCCTTTGGCATAGGCGATCAGCTCCTTGACCGACTGAAACGGCGTCGTCGGCGATACCGCGAGCAGAAGCTGGCCGCGCGTCACCAGCGCAATCGGCTGAAAATCGCGCGCGATGTCGTAGGGCAGGTTCTTCACCAGATGCGGGCTGATGGCGAGCGCGCCGATCGGCCCCATGCACAGCGTGTAGCCGTCAGGCGCCGCTTTCGCCGTGAGATCTAGACCGACGGTCAGCGCGCCACCCGGGCGGTCATCGACAATGATTTGTTGGCCGATCTCCTGCGTCAGCGGCGCGGCGAGAATGCGCGCCACCGTGTCGGTGGCGCTGCCCGCGGCTTGCGGGACAATGAGATGGATCGGCCGATCCGGATATTGCGCCGCCGCGGGCGTGGCCAACATGCACACGACGACAGCAACGATGAGGTTCAAACGAAGCATCTTGCGGGTCCCCGGCTACCGCGTTTGCGGCTAGTTCGCGAAGTGTATTAGTCTCGCCGTAAGGGAGAAAGCGCCTATGGGCTCTTTTGATTTCGCGCCATTGCTGGCGCCGGGCTTGCCGCCGCCGGCGGCGCAATGGAAGGGCCTCGCCAAGTACAGTTTTGTCGGCGGCAACAACGACCCGGACCATGTTCCCGTCGAGGCGCTGATCAAGGCGATGAGCGATGTGCTGGCGCGCGAGGGCAGGGACCTCGCGACATACGGTCTCGCCAGCGGCCCGCAGGGCTATCGTCCGCTGCGTGAATTTCTGGTGCGGAAGCTCAAGCGCAGCGCTGGCATCGTCTGCGCCGCCGACGATATCCTCATCACCTCCGGCTCGCTGCAGGCGCTCGATCTCGTCAACAGCATCTTTCTAACGCGCGGGCGATACCGTGATCATCGAGCAGGAATGTTATCAAGGCTCGATCAACCGGCTGGCCAGGCTCGGCGTCAATGCCATCGGCATCCCGCTCGACCGCGACGGCATGCGCATGGATGCGCTTGCCGCGGCGCTTGCCGATCTCAAGCGCCGCGGCGTGCGGCCGAAATACATCTACACCATCCCGACCGTGCAGAATCCGACCGGCACGATTTTAACTGGGGCGCGCCGGCACGAATTGCTCCGGCTTGCCGGCGAACATGGCGTGCCGATCTTCGAAGACGATTGCTATGCCGATCTGATCTGGGACGGCAAGCGGCCGCCCGCTCTACGCCATGAGCAAAGACGTCGGCATCGTCCATATCGGTTCGTTCTCCAAGTCGATCGCGCCGGCGTTGCGCGTCGGCTACATCGTCGCTGAATGGCAGTTGCTGTCGCGCAT
>CAWARC010000034.1:0-17934 GCA_963784325.1 uncultured Alphaproteobacteria bacterium
ACCGGCACGATCTCCTTGCCGATCGGCCACAGCGCGATGCCGGCGAGTTTTAGGTGCGCCCAGGCGAACGGGATGCCGATGATGGTGATCGCCAAGAGGACCGAAGTGATGAGATGGCCGAGCGCCAGCCACCAGCCGGCGAGCACGAGCCAGATCAGATTGCCGGCAAAGCCGAACAATCCGGTGCCGATATCGGGACGGCCGGAATATTGCGCGCGCGACACCGCCTTCCGGCCGAATGGGAACAGCGTGTAGGACGCGATGTTGAACGCCGCCCAGGCCCAGGGCAGGCCGATGATGGTGATCGCCATGATGACGCCGGCAATCACCCAGGCAAGCGCCATCCAGAAGCCGCCGAAGACGATCCAGAGGATATTCAGGAAGAGCGAGACCGGGCCCATAGATTTTATCTAGAGCGATCGGCGGCGGCCGCAAGAGCGGCCTGCGCCGGCCAAGGGCCGTCGTCACATTTGGTGTGACGTGACCTTGACAACTGTCCTCAATACCGTTACCTATGGCGAATCAAAGCTCGTCCATCGAAGGGACGTCGACCGGTGACAGCCGATCGATGGGGCGGGTGCGGTTCCCGGATGGGCTTGTAACCTTGATCCGGGCGGTTTTGGGCATCGACCGTCCGGCGCGTGACCGGACTGCCAGGTGCTGGCTGCACTGGTGCCGGAGAGGGTCCTCCCGTTTGGATCCGGTGATTCCAGGAAGCGCGGCCCGGAACCGAGTCGGGGGTAAGGCCCCTCGGCGCATGGCCGCGGTGGGGCGCCGAAAGGCGAGGGCGCCGCCGCTTTGATCCCGCGCCGTTTGCGGGAGGAAGCGATGGTGCTCGCCGCATACGCTGGCAGGCTTTTCTTGCTGCGGCGGGGCGGAAACCAGTGGTGCGCCTGTCGGCGCTCCGCCTCCCTTCTTTTCGCATGATCCCGAAAAGTGCCGTTGCGGTTTTCGGAAAAGATCATGCGGGAAAAAAGGGAGGCACGAAGGGCTTTCTTAAAGCGTGAAGCAAAACTCGGATGCGAAGGCGCATCGCGAGAACGGGGAAGCTTATTCACCTCTCCCCGCGTGCGGGGAGAGGTCGAGTGAGCGTAGCGAACGAGGGTGAGGGGGCCTCTCCACGATTCTGAGCGGTGCGGAGCATACGACAGCGTTGCAGATACTGCCGCAAATCTACACCCAGCGGAGAGGCCCCCTCATCCCGACCTTCTCCCCGCGTGCGGGGAGAAGGAGTGCGCCAGTGGACCTAATCGAACAGCGCCACGGCGCGGGTCCACCCTGCAGAGCCGGCTTTGATCTTGTGCGGGAAGCAGGCGACGGTGAAGCCGTGATCGGGAAGCTGTTCGAGATTTTGCAGCTTCTCCATGTGGCAATAGGGAATTCGCGGCCGGCTTTGTGGCCCTCCCAGATGATCGCGGGATCGTGGGTCTCGAGCCAGCGCTTGCGGGTATGCACGAAAGGCGCGTCCCAGCCCCAGGCGTCGATGCCGGTGACGCGCACGCCGCGCGAGGTCAGATAAAGCGTGGCTTCGCGCCCCATGCCGCAGCCGGCGGTGAGATATTCGTCGCTGCCGATGCATTCGGACGCGCGCGTATTGACCAGCACGATGTCGAACGGTTTGAGCGCGTGGCCGATACGCTTGAGCTCGGCCTCGACCTCCGCCGCCGTCACCACATGGCCGTCCGGCACATTGCGGAAGTCGAGCTTCACGCCGGGCCGGAAGAACCAGTCGAGCGGCACCTGATCGATGGTCATCATCGGCTTGCCGTCGATCGACTTCGATTGGAAGTGGACCGGCGCATCCATGTGGGTGCCGTTGTGCGTCGTCAGCTGGATGTTTTCGATGGCCCAGCCTTCGCCGTCGGGAAGATCCTCGCGGCGAAGGCCGGGAAACAAGTCGCACAACAGCGGCGCCGTGTCGGCGTTGCTCTTGTACTCGATCTTCGGCCGCATGAAGGGCGGGTCGTACACCGTCTCGTTTTCGAGCGGCGACGACAGATCGATCATGCGGCTGGGAAGTTTCATGCGGCGGCTCGCTCCTGGTTACGGCTTGGCGCCCTTGGCCGGGTTCTGCGTATAGAGGCCGAGCTCTTCGCCCTGCGCCAGGATCTTGCCTTTCATGGCGTCCTGCGCGGCGGGGCCGTCAAAATTCTTGGGCAGGCCGAGCGACTTTACGCTGAGCGCATAAACGGTGAAGTGATAATGATGCACGATATCGTCGTTCCAGGGCGGGCAGGGGCCGTCGTAGCCGTAATACTGTCCCTTCATGGCGTCGTTCGACGCCGTCACCTTGGTGTAATCGTTCAGCCCCTTGACGCCGACGGTGGAGGCGGCCGGCTTGCCGTGCAGCACGCGGGCGTTGGAATCGGCGCCTTCTTTGATCGCGGTGACGTTGGCCGGAATATCGACCAGCACCCAGTGAAAGAAGTCGTGACGCTTGACGTCGGAGGTCATGGTCACGCCTTCCTTGTTCATCATCTCGCGATGCTCGGCGGGCGAATCGGTATCGTAGAGAATGACGGCGTAGGATTGGGTGCCCTTCGGGCCTTTCGACCACGCGATGCTCGGATTGATGTTTGGCCCGCCGGTAGTGTGGTTTTGCGCCGCCGGCGCGCAAAAGGCGTATTTGTTCGGCACCGTGCCGCCGTTCTTGAAGGAATTGACGTGCACTTTCAGCGTGGCCGCCATTGCCGGCGCCGCGATGAACGCCGCACTGGCCGCGAGCACTATGGTCGCTCTGACATTCCCCATGTTTCCCTCCCGTTGTGTTCTGCGGCGCCGTTTTCAGCGCCGGTGACTCCCCCACGTCGCCCCCAAGCGGGAGTTCACGCTTCAAACTATAACGGTTATTGATGGGTGAGAAAGGGGTGAGCGGATGATCCTGATTACCGGCGCCAGCGGCTTTGTCGGTTCGGCAGTGGCGCGAGCCCTTTTGCAATCCAGCGAACAGGTGCGCGTCCTGATCCGCTCGACGAGCGCGCGAACGAATCTCGCCGATCCCCGGCTGGAGATCGTCGAGGGCAATATCTCCGATGCCGCTTCGATCGCGCGCGCCATGACCGGCGTCCGTCATCTGTTTCATGTCGCCGCGGATTACCGGCTGTGGGCGCGTCACCCGGACGACATCGTGCGCACCAATGTCGAGGGCACGCGCACGGTGATGAACGCGGCGCTCGCCGCCGGCGTCGAGCGCGTCGTCTACACCTCGAGCGTCGCCACGCTCGCCTCGCGGCCGAACCGCGCGCCAAGCGATGAGACGTTTCCGCTTGCCGCCGCGGACGCTGTCGGCGCCTACAAATACAGCAAGGTCATGGCCGAGCGCCTGGTCGAGGCCATGGTGGCGGAGCAAAAATTGCCGGCGGTCATCGTCAATCCGTCGACGCCGATCGGGCCGGGTGACGTTCGTCCGACGCCGACCGGACGGATCATCATCGAGGCCGCGGCGGGGCGCATGCCGGCCTATGTCGATACCGGGCTCAATCTGGTCCATGTCGACGACGTCGCCGCGGGACACGTCGCCGCCTTGCACAAGGGCCGCGTCGGCGAACGCTACATCCTCGGCGGCCAGGATGTTCTGCTCGGCGACATGCTGCGCGACATCGCCCGGCGCGTCGGCCGCTCGCCGCCCAAAATACGTCTGCCGCGGCAGCTTATTTTCCCGATCGCCTACGGCGCCGAGGCGATCGCGCATTTCACCAGCCGCGAGCCGTTCGTGACCACGACCGGGTTAAAGCTGGCGAAGGATCACATGTTCTTCACCTCGGCCAAGGCCGAACGCGAGCTCGGCTACCAGGCGCGGCGCTATGGCGAGGCGGTCGCCGAGGCCATCGCCTGGTTTCGCCAGCACGGCTATCTGAAAGCTTAATGCGCGATCGGACCGGCCGGATCCAATCCGCTCATTCCCGCGCCAGCGGGAATCCAGACTGGGTCCCCGCCTGCGCGGGGACGAGCGGAACGGTCCGGGTCATCTTCGCTCTAGTGCGCGGCGCTGCGCTCGCGCAGGAAGTGGAAGAACTCGACGCCCTCGCGCAGCCGCCGCTTCATCATCTGCGGACTGCGGATCATCTCGCCGACGATCGAGGCGATCTTGCCGGAGCGGAAATAGAAGCGCCGGTAAAATTCCTCGACCGAATTGAATATCTCGGTGTGCGACAGATGCGGATAGTGCAACGGCGCGATCTGCACGCCGTCGTCATTGACCAGCTCGGCATTGGCCTCGTCGAGCCAGCCGTTCTGCAGCGCCTGGTCGAACAGGAACGTTCCGGGGTAGGGCGCGGCGAGCGACACCTGGATGGTGTGTGGATTGATCTCGCTGGCGAAGCGGATGGTCTCTTCGATGGTTTCCTTGGTCTCGCCCGGCAATCCCATGATGAAGGTGCCGTGAATGGTGATGCCGAGTTCGTGGCAGTCCTTGGTGAATCTGCGGGCGACGTCGATCCGCATGCCCTTCTTGATGTTGTGCAGGATCTGCTGATTGCCGGACTCGTAGCCGACCAGAAGGAGGCGGAGGCCGTTGTCGCGCAGCACTTGCAGCGTCTTGCGCGGCACATTGGCCTTGGCGTTGCACGACCAGGTCACGCCGAGCTTGGACAGTTCCTTGGCGATCGCCTCGGCGCGCGGCAAATCGTCGGTGAAGGTGTCGTCGTCGAAAAAGAACTCCTTCACCTCGGGGAATGCCTTCTGCGCCCAGGCGATCTCCTCGATGACGTGGCCGACCGAGCGGGTGCGGTAGCGATGGCCGCCGACCGTCTGCGGCCACAGGCAGAAGGTGCAGCGGGATTTGCAGCCGCGCCCGGTATAGATCGACAGATAAGGGTGCTTCAGGTAGCCGATGAAATAGTTCTTGATGTCGAGGTCCCGCTTGTAGACCGGCGTGACGAACGGCAGGCTGTCCATGCTTTCCAGGATCGGGCGCTCGTCGTTGTGCACGATGACGCCGGCCGAATTGCGATAGGACAAGCCGGCGATATCGCCCCAGGACCGTCCGTCCGCGATCTCCTTGATGGTGAAATCGAACTCGTTGCGCGCGGCGAAATCGATCAGCGGCGAGGCGTTCAGGGAGCCCGCCGGGTCGACGGCGACTTTGGCGCCGACCAGCCCGATTTTCAGAGCGCTGTTGGCTTCCTTGAGCGCTTTGATGGTCGCGACATCGGACGCAAACGACGGCGCCGAGGTGTGCAGCACGACCAGATCGTAGTCCCGCGCGCTCGCCGTCACTTCGGCGAGTTTGGTGCCGTGCGGCGGCGCGTCGACAAGCTTGCTGCCTTCGACCAAGGCGGCAGGCTGGGCGAGCCAGGTCGGATACCAGAACGAGCGGATTTCGCGGCGCGCCTGATAGCGCGAGCCGGCGCCGCCGTCGAAGCCGTCGAAAGAGGGGGCCTGAAGAAATAATGTCCGCATCACGTTTCGACCTCGCCGTAATAAGCCAGCCTGTTGTCGGCCCGCAGGCCGTAGCGATGGCCGCGCCATTCCACGCCGCGGCCGAAGAAGCTTACGATAAAAATAGCGAAAGACAGCAGATCGCGCAGCGGGCCGAGCCAGAAGAATTCACCACGCAGGTGAAAGGCCCGATCGATCTCGCTCTGCAGTATGAAGCGGCAGGCGAGCGCGGCGACAACGATCAATCCGGCCGGATCGATGCCGCCAAGCGCCAGACCGCAGAGGGCGAGCGGCAGTGCGTGGGTTATCGCCAGACCGGAAAAGCCCGCCGGATCGATGGAGCGGATCGTGCGCGCCCAGCGCAATTCATGACCGATGAGATCGCTCGCCGATGGCTCGGCGCAGACGTGGGCGACGATGTAATTGGGGATTGCGACGGCCTGTCCGGTGCCCCGCACCAGCGCGCCGAGCGCATAGTCGTCGGCCAACTGGTCGGCCACCGCTTCAAAACCGCCGATTTCGGCGAGCGTCTTGCTGCGCAGCGCGATCGTCGAGCCGAAGCAGGGCGCGGCAAGGCCGAGCTTGCGCCCGACCAGCACGTTGGGCAGGAAATGATAGTCGATCGCCGCAGCGCTGAGCCGCGACCAGATGCCGGCGGCAGCAGCGCCGCGGTAGAGGCATGTCACGAGCCCGACGCCCGGCTGCGCCAGGGCGGCAACGATGTGATCGAGATAATCGGGCGCGACGACGATGTCGCTGTCGGAGACAACCAACACCTCATGGAGCGCTTGCCGCGCCATATTGATCAAATTCGAAACCTTGCGGTTCTCGCCATGGCGCCACGCATTGATCACCAGCGTTAGATCGCGATCGGGAAAATCGGCGACAAGCTTGCGGACGACGGCGACGGCCGGGTCGGCGGGATCGTCAACGCCAAACACGATCTGCACCGGACTTGGATAAGCTTGCGCGCAAAAGCCGGCCAGATTGGCATACAGATCCGGCTCCAGGCCGTGCAGCGGCTTGAGAATGGTGACGGCAGGGCGATTGCCAGCCGGCGCGGTCGCCGTTCGGACAAAGCCGCGCGCGGCCCATGCCGCAAAAAGCGCATAGCCGCAGCCGAGCGCGGCCGCCACATAGCAAACGACCGACGCCCAAGCGGCGATATTGGCAAAAAACGCGTACACCCTGACCCCTGACGGCCCCTGTCGATCCAGGCACTATATTGCCCAACCGCGGTCCATGCACGCTTAACCAGCGGCAAAATCCGGGCCGTGTGGCATCAGCGGATTGCTTCCCGACCGTCGCTATTTGCCGTGGGACAACAAGCGCTTCCCTTCGAGCGCTTGCCATCCGACCAAGGCCGGAATTCCCAGGATCAGGTCGGGAACTCGCTTGATGAGCGCCATGGCGAGCGCGATGTCGGCCGGAATGCCGAATATTGCAGATGCGGCGATAAGCGCGCCGTCCTGAACACCGAGTCCGCCGGGGAGCACGAAGGCGGCGGAGCGGCTGCCCTGGCCGAGGCTTTCTATGGCCACCGCTTCGGCCACGCTGACCGGATGGCCCATGAAGGACAGCGCGATCCACACTTCGCTGGCGCCGAAAAACACCGCGGCGAGATGGACCAGGAACGATGCGGAGAGGCCGCGATGATTTTGCCAAATCTGCTGTAGCCGGCCGCCGAGGTCGGCGACGTGATTGAAAGCTGCCCAGTCGTGTTTCTCGCCGAATGCGACAAGCCGCCGCACGAACGGTTCGAACGCGCCGAAATTCAAGGCCAGGAAGAAGCCGCTCACTGCGGGCAACGCGACTGCCACCATGACGAAGGTCAGGGCCGTGAGCCGATGCGTTCCAGCGAGGTCGAGGACGATGCCGATCCCGGCTGCCACAAAGACCATGAGGCACACCACCTGGATAAAAATGTCGATCAAGACGCTGGCGATCGCCACATTTGTGGCTATGCCGAATTGCGCAAGCAGCCGTGCGCCGATGATGTCGCCGCCAACGCCGACGAACGGAACCAGCGAATTGATCGCTTCGCGAACGTAACGCAGGCCGGCAAAAATGTATGGCCCACGATTGCGCGGCGTGAGCAGGCACCACCAGCCGACGCCGGCCGCCGCCAGCGCCACCGCTCGGGCCATAACGACGAACGCCGTACCCCATTGCGAGCTGACAAGGGCCTGCAAAACCGAGGCAAAGCCGAAATAAGCAACCAGAGCGGTCAACAGCACTAAGCCAAAGATTACGGCGAGCGGGGCAAGTGCCTTCATGTACCGGCCATATAGTGGATTTCCCGCATCGTTATCGTCGACACCGGCAGGGGCCGTTCAATCGGGTGTCCACTGTGTCTTTTCTGCACTAGTGGAGGCCGCCCGCTGTTTCTATCCTACACTTTCGTACCACCAGAAACGGGGGCTCCCATGAAGAAGATCGCGTTCGGAACGGCCGTTATTCTCGCGCTGCTGAGCATTGCCGGTTGCGCACAGACCGGCAAGGGCAAAGCTCCGCCGCCAGTTGTCACCAAGGGCTGACCTCGACAGAGCGACACCGTTCGTCTGTCGCGTCCAGTCAATCGGCAAGGGAAAGAGCTGGCCGGGCACCGGCTCGTCTTTGCCGCGTAGCTAACGTAGAGCGGGGGCAACGTGATCATCGTCGTCGGATTGGCGTTTGAAGCGCGCATCGCCGCCGGACCTGGCGTGCACGTTATTTGCAGCGGTGACGGCCGCAACTTGGCGGCGAAGCTCACGGCGGCGATCGCGGAAGCACGCACGCTGGTCCGCGGCTGTCCGGGAATCATCAGCTTTGGCGTGGCCGGCGGCTTGGCGCCGCATCTGCGGCCTGGTACCTGCGTGGTCGGCTCGGCGGTCATCTCCGGATCTAACCGTATGCCGATCAGCCGGGAATGGTCGGAGAAATTGCTGCAAACGATACCGGACTCGGTTTCCGGCGCGCTGCTCGGCGTGCCGACGCCGATTGCGCATCCTGACGAGAAGCGTTCGCTCTATTTGAAGACCGGCGCAATCGCGGTGGACATGGAATTGCACATTGTCGCGTCCGTCGGTCTGGCGCACGAGGTGCCGGTCGCCGCGATCCGCGTCATCACCGATCCGGCCAGGCGCTCCTTGCCGGTATCCGCTGTTGCCGCCATGCGCCCGAACGGAACCACCAATATCGGCGCCATGCTGCGATCGGTGCTGAGCCGGCCGCGCGACTTGCCCGCGCTGTTCCAAACAGCGCTCGACGCCCGTGCCGCCCGGGCGACGCTGGTGCGCGGCAGGCATCTGCTCGGACCCGCGTTTGCTTCGCCGCTGACGACTTGAGAGGCTAAAGGCCATGTTCAAGTCCGCGGCTGAGGAGTTGAATCAATGGGCCGACCAATGCCGGCGCTGGGCTAAAGGCGCCCGCACGCGCGATCAGCGGCTGACGTTGCAGAGCCTCGAGCGGCTCTTGGACGATGCCGCGATCGAAGCCGAGCAGGATGCGGGCGAGAATGCGCCGCTCGCCCCGACGCAGTCGCGACCATCCTGACAGAAAGCGCATCGTAGCGCGTCCGTTGCCACGGGTGTAAAAGCACGGCAACGAGGCTCCGCAATGACTCTGCAATCTCCCGCTCCTCAAGCTCTGGGTTATGTCGGCGTGCGCGCCAGGGATTTGGGCGATTGGGCGAGCTATGGCTGCGGCATGCTCGGCCTGCAACGCATCGACAAGTCGCGCTCGACACTCGCTTTCCGCATGGACGACCGCAGGCAGCGTATCCTGGTCGATGCCGATGGCGGCGAGGGTATCGGCTTTTTCGGCTGGGAGGCGGCTGACGCGGCCGCGCTCGACGGGCTGGCGGCGCATCTGGATAACAGCGGGATCAAGGTCGCTCGCGGTGCCCGCGCGCTCGCCGATGAGCGGCACGTCCAGGATCTGATCGTGCTCAACGATCCATTGGGCAACCGGCTGGAGATTTTTCACGGCGCCGAAACGGCAACAGAGCCATTCAAGCCGGGCCGCTCAATCTCGGGCTTTCGCACCGGTCCGCTGGGCCTCGGCCACGTCGTGCTCAATGTCGACACTCCGCAAACGATCGACCGGCTCATGGCGTTCTATCGCGATACGCTCGGCTTCCGGCTGACCGATTATTACTCGCATCCCTTCGTCGCGCGCTTCCTTCATCTCAATCCACGGCATCACAGCCTTGCTTTCATCCAGACCGGCAAGAACGCGGTCCATCACATCATGATGGAGCTGTTCAGCTTCGACGACGTCGGCCAGGGCTACGATATCGCGCTCGGCGAGGCAGGCCGCGTCGCCACCACGCTCGGGCGGCACACCAGCGACTTCATCACCTCGTTCTATAGCTGGACGCCCTCGGCGTTTATGGTCGAATACGGCTGGGGCGCGCGTTCGATCGACGTCGAGACCTGGCAGGCCTATGAGCGCAAGGAAGGTCCCAGCATGTGGGGCCATGACCGCGCTTGGCTGTCGCCGGAAGATCAAGCCAAAGCCCGTGCGCTGCGGCTGAAGAATGCCGAAGGCGGCTATCGCCGGCCGGTCCAGGTCATGGACGGCAATTACGAGGTGATGTCGGGCGTCTGTCCGTGGTGGGACAGCGTGAAGTCGCGATCGGTCGCGCAATAAATCACGCATGGATGCGCCCGCGAACAACGTCCACACCCGCGCGATCGCGCAATTCGTCTCGGGTCTGACTTACGAGCAAATCCCGAGCGAAGTCCGCGAGCGGATAAAGCTTCTGATCCTCGATTCGCTCGGCTGCGCCATCTACGGCGCCAATCTCGAATGGTGCCGCATCCTGCGGGAGACGCTTGAAGCGATCGATGCGACGCGCACGACCTCGGTCTGGGGGACGAGCCGCCGGCTGTCTTCGCCGCATGCGGCTCTGGTCAATGGCACGCAGGTGCAGGGTTTTGAGCTTGACGACGTGCACCGCACCGCGGTCCTGCATGTCGGCGCGGTCACGCTGCCGCCGCTGATCGCAGTGGCGGAAAGTCATGCCAAGCTCTCCGGCCGCGATTTCCTCGCCGCGGCCGTGGCCGGCTATGAAATCGGCCCGCGCGTCGGTTTGTGCATGGGCCAGGAACATATCGGCCAGGGTTGGCATTCCGGCGCCACGGTCGGCGTGTTCTCGGCGGCGGCCGGCGCGGCGCGGGCGCTTGGGCTTTCCGCCGACGCCACGGTGCATTCCCTGGGCATCGCCGGCACGCAATCGTCCGGTTTGATGGCGGCGCAATACGGCGCCATGGTCAAGCGCATGCATGCCGGCCGCGCCGCGCAAAGCGGGCTCTATGCGGCGCTGTTGGCGCGCCAAAATTTTACCGGCATCGTCGACGTGTTCGAGGCGCCCTATGGCGGTTTTTGCACCACGTTCTCGCGTTCGCAGGATCGCTTCAATCTCGCGGCCTTGAGCGCCGGCCTCGGCGAGCGCTTCGAGACCATGCACATTTCGCTGAAGTTCTATTCCTGCGTCGGCAGCAACCACACCACGCTCGACGCCATTCGCGATATCCGAAAACGCCGGCCATTCGCGCTCGAAGACGTCGATGGCATCGTCGTGCACGCGTCGCAGGTCACGCTCGATCATGCCGGCTGGCCGTACAAGCCCCAAGGTCTGACCGCGGCGCAGCTCAATCTGCCGTTCTGCGTCGCGACGCTGCTGATCGAAGGCGACGTCTTTGTCGATGAGTTCACGCCGGATTGCGTCACCGATCCGGCGCGCATTGCGCTGGCGCGGAAGGTGAAAGTGGTGCACGACCCGGCGATCACCGCGCTCGGCGCCGCGTATCGCCACAAGGCACGCGTCGAGATCAACTTCCGCGACGGTTCGACCGAGAGCGAGACCCGGGAGGCGCCGCGCGGCAGCGAGCAATCCTTCGCCAGCGCCGACGATATCGCCAGAAAGTTCCGCAAGCTTGCGGAGCCCTCGATGGGCAAGCACGCCGATGCCATCGTCGAGACGACCATGGACCTCGACAACCTGTCGGACAGCCGGATGTTGATCGATTTACTGCGCCTGCAGCCCTGAACAAGATGACGGGTCGGTCCAATCCGGGCTAAGCTGACTGGATGAATAACGAAAAAATCGAATTCGGCGTCTTCGACCATCTCGATCGCACCGGGCCGTCGCTTGCCGATTACTACGAGGACCGCCTCAAGATCGCCGAAGCCTACGATCGCGCCGGTTTCTACGGCTATCACCTGGCAGAGCATCACGCGACACCGCTGGGCATGGCGCCGTCGCCCAACGTCTTTCTTGCCGCATTGGCGCAGCGCACGCGGCGGCTCCGCTTCGGGCCGATGGTGTTTGTGCTGCCGCTCTATCATCCGCTGCGCCTGATCGAGGAGATTTGCATGCTCGACCAGATCAGCGGCGGACGGCTTGAAATCGGTTTCGGCCGCGGCGCGTCGCTGATCGAGCTTGCGATCTATGGCGAAGACCCCGATGCGGCGCAGGAAATCTACAGCGAAGGCCTTGAGCTCATCCTCAAAGGCTTGACCGTGAAACGTCTGGATTTCCACGGCAAGCACTTCTCGTTCGACGATGTGCCGATGACGCTCGAACCGCTGCAAAAGCCTTATCCGCCGATCTGGTACGGCGTTCATGCGCCGGACAGCGCCGAGCGTGCGGCGAAGCGCAATCTTCATGTTGTCAGCCTCGATCCGCCGGCCGAAACGCGGCTGTCGATGGAGCGCTACCGCGCGACGTGGCGGCCGTCGCATCCGGGCGCCGCGCTGCCAAAGCTCGGCCTCGGCCGTTTTATCGTGGTCGGCGAGACCGACGCCAAGGCGCTCGCGCTGGCGCGGCGCGCCTATCCGGTTTGGCACCAAAGCTTCACCTATCTGTTCCGTCTGCGCGACCAGCCGCAAAATCATCCGCGGCCTGCCGATTTCGACGCTCTGATGGAACGCGGCCAGGGCATTGCCGGTTCACCGGCAACGGTGTCGGATTTCCTCAAGCGCCAGCTTGGCGAGACGCAATGCAATTATGTCGTCGGCCAGTTCGCCTTCGGCGATATGACCCGCGAGGAAGCCTTGGGTTCGATCGGGCTCTTCGTCAGCAGTGTCATGCCGGCGGTGCTCGCGGCAAATGCCGAAGCGCTGATGGCGGTGCGATAGCGTTTAGCTGTCGCGCGACGCCTTCAGGTGCTGCAGGACTCTTGCCCGCAGCGCCGCTTGCTCGTCGGCGCTCCATTTGCGAAAGCCTTCGCCGGATTTAAAACCGAGCTTGCCGTCGGCCACCAGCTTTTCCAGATAAGGCGATGCGGCCGGCCGGCTGTCGATCGCCGGCAGTACGGTATTGTGGATGGCCAGCGTCAGATCGGTGCCGACGAGATCGGCGTTTTCCAGAGGTCCGAGCACCGCGAGGCGCCGTCCGAAAGACGCTTTGATCACCGCATCGACGGTCGCCGCATCGCAGATGCCGTTTTCAACGAGCGAAATCGCTTCACGCCATAGCGCGTGCTGGAGCCGGTTGCCGATGAAGCCCGGCACGTCTTTCTTGACATGCGCCGGTTTCTTGCCGGCGTCCCGGTGCAGATCCATCGTCCAGGCGACGGCCTCCGGTGAGGTCCATTGCGTCTCGATCACTTCGACAAGCGGCACCAGGAACGGCGGATTCCACCAATGCGTGCCCAGCGCGCGCTCGCGGTTTTTCAATCCCTCCATGATCGAGGTGATCGGTATGACCGATGTGTTGCTGGCAAGGATCGCCTCGGCGGGGGCGTGACGTTCGATTTCTGCGAACAGCTTCTGCTTGAGCGGAAGGTCTTCCGCGATCGCCTCGACGACATAGTCGGCCTCGCGCACGGCTTCGGCGAGTTCGAGGCACGGCCGTATCCGCGCGATCGCCAGCGGGTCGTCCCCGAGATCACGCAAATTGGCGGCGATGCGCTTGGTGACCGTATCGAGATTCTTCATCACCGTGTCGGTGATCGTTACGTCGTGACCGGCCAGCGCGAAAACCTGCGCAATGCCGTGTCCCATCAGCCCGGCGCCAATGACGGCGATGCGGGCTTGTGACACTTCTTTCGCCATCGTTTCAGCCCGCCGTATAGCCGCCGTCGGCGTAGAGGATATGCCCGGTGTAGAAATCGGATGCCTTCGAGGCGAGGAACAACAGCGGTCCGGCAAGGTCCTCCGGCTCGCCGAGCCGGCCCTTCGGCACGCGCGTGAGGAAGCCGGCGCGCACCGTCTTGCCGCGTTCGTCGTCGGCGAACATCCATTCGGTCAGCGGCGAGCGGAAGACGGTGGGGCCGAGCGCGTTGACCGTGATGCCGGTCGCGCCGAGTTCGCAGCCGAGCGCCTTGGTGATGCCGTCGACCGCCGACTTCGACGCGCAATACGCTGTGTAACCGGCCGGATGGCCGAGGAGACCGCGCGCCGAGGACATCAGGATGATCTTGCCGCCGCGGCCCTGCTTGATCATCTGACGGGCGGCTGCGCGCGCCATCAGCCAGGATTGCGTGACATTGGCGTCCATCACGTCGAGAAAGTCCTCGGGCTTTTGATCGACGATCTTCGCCACCTTGTTCTGGCCCGAGGCCACGACCAGGATATCGAGCCCGCCGAATTTTTCGACTGCGGCGGCGACGATGGCGTCGCAGTTGGCCTCGGAGCTTGGGCGCTTGGCGATCGTTTCAGCCCTGCCCCCGAGCTTGCTGCATTCCGCCGCGATCTTTTTCAAGCCTTCGGCATTGTTCGCGGTGAGGACGACGTTGGCGCCGGCCGCCGCCAAGGTTTTCGCGGCAATGGCGCCGAAGGCGCCGGTGGCGCCGGTGACGATTGCCGACTTGTTTTTGACATCGAACAGCGACAGCGGATTTTTCAGAAAGTCTTCGGACATGATACTCCTCTTCTCCTTCTCCCCGCGCGCGGGGAGAAGGCCGGGATGAGGGGGGCTTGCCGCTTGGCTCAGAATTGCGGGGGGCCCTCTCATCCTCGCTTCGCTCGACCTCTCCTCGCGCGGCGGGGAGAGGTGAATTCTTTTATTTCACCGGCGCGACGGCGACGGCGATGGTGCACACCTCGGGGCTGCGATTGATGATCTCGCGGCTTTCGTTGGGGCCGATATAGACACTGTCGCCTGCCTTGGCGACCGTCTCCTTGCCGCCGGCGATCACCGTGAGTTCGCCGGCCAGCACGTAATAGATCTTCTCCGGCGGCGAGGCGTCGGGCCCGGCGCCGCCGCCCGGCAGGAAGTGTGAAATGCCGAATACCAGCGTCTGCGAGCCACCCATTTCCGCGCCGTAGACGCGGAACGATTTATAGTCGCGATGGTTCGGCGCCTCGTAGGCCTTCGCTTCAGAAAATTTGCGTACGATCATTTAGAACTTCTCCCCCTTCTCGATCCGGTAGGCGCCCTTCGGATCGACGATTGCCACCAAGCGGATGATGCAGCCGTCGCCGCGGTCCCAGTTCCACGGGAAGAACGCGAAGGTGCAGCGCCGGCCGGTGACCTTGTCGATATCGCCGCCGACATTCTCGATGCCGAGGATGCCGTTCTTGAACAGGATGCGGTGCACGGGCTCCCAATCGGGAAAGTCAGCCTTCCAGTCGCGGCCGCCGGACCATTCCTTGTATTCGGCGGCGAGATGCGGATGTAAGGGACCGTTGCGCTGCGGGCCGATGGCAGTCGCCAGCGGATGATCGTTGGCCTGGGTATCATGGCCGACGACTTTCACCTGCTTTTCGACGAACCACTCGCCGGCGGAAGCCACGAAGCCGGGCGAGTAGCAGAAATAGTCCTCGCTATCTTCGTATTTGTCGTGCCAGCCGGTATTGATAATGACGACGTCGCGCGGCCGCACGATCTTGCCGGCCGCCTTTTCCAGATCGTCATAGGTGATCTTTTCCCACTTCTTCTTCGGCAGCGCCACGACGATGCCGGAACCGAAAAAATGCGGCAGCGGTACCTCGTCGATGAACGGCGTGCCCTGCACCACATGGGCCGGCGCGTCGATATGGGTGGTGTTGTGCATCGAGGTTGTGATGCGCTGCGACAGCACGCCCGATTTGGCCATGTAATGGATGCGCTCGATCTTGACGTCTTCGAAATACGGCCAGTTGGGCGACTGATAGCCGAAGCGATGGGATAGGTTGAAAAACTCAAGCCCCATCGAATTGTTGAGGTTTTCCTCAAACGTCACCCCGCGTATTTTCTGCGTCACGGGCTCTCCTCCACTGAAAGCTTAAGCCACTGTTGTACGGTCCGGGGTTTGTAGCCAATATCGCATATAAGGTACAGAGAGCCGCGCAAGCTCGAAAAGGCGAGGGGAGATGGTCAAAAAAATCGCGCTGGAAGAGCATTTCCTGTCGCCGGGGCTGGTCGATTACTGGCGGCCGACCATGTCCGAAGTGCCGCGGGAGCGCGCCGAATACTTCTTTCGCAATCTGACCGATTTCGGCGAATTGCGTCTCAAGAGCATGGACGAGGCCGGGATCGCGCGGGCCGTGCTGTCGATTGCCGGTCCCGGGGTGCAGGCCGAGCGCGACGCCGCCAAGGCGACAAGCCGGGCGCGCGAGTCGAACGACTTTCTCGCCGCCGAAATTGCCAAGCGTCCGGACCGCTACTCCGGCTTCGCGCACCTGGCGATGCAAGACGCCAAGTCGGCTGCCGACGAGCTCGAACGCTGCGTGCACGAGCTCAAATTTTGCGGCGCCATGATCAATGGTCATACGCTGGGTCAATATCTCGATGATGCGGCGCTCTATCCGTTCTGGGAACGCGCCGATGCGCTCGGCGCGGTGGTTTATATCCATCCGACCGATCCGGTGGCGCAGCCATCGGTGCTGTCCGGCTACAAGGTGCTGATGCGTCCGATGTGGGGTTGGGGTTTTGAGACCGGCTCGCATGCGCTGCGGCTCATCGTCGGCGGACATTTCGACCGCTTCCCGAACAGCCGGCTGATGCTCGGCCATCTCGGCGAGACGCTGCCGTTCCTGTTGTGGCGTTTCGACAGCCGCGCCGCGTTTCACGGCCTCAAGCTCAACAAGCCGCCGTCGCAATACATCCGGGAAAACGTCGCCGTAACCACGTCCGGCATGTGCTCCGCGGAGCCGCTCAACTGCGCACTGGCCGCACTCGATCGGGACCGCGTGATGTTCGCCGCAGACCATCCGTTCGAATCGGCGCCGGAGGCCGGCGAGTTCATGGATCATGTGACGCTGGATGCCGGGCTGCGCGACGACGTTGCCTTCAATAATGCCGCCCGGTATTTCGGGCTGCCGAGCGCATGACAAAAGTTCTTATCGTCGACGTCCACGCCGAAATGTATGGCGATGCTTTGCGGGCGGAATTTCCGGACCTGCAATTCGCACTGTTCCGCGGCGCGGCGGAAGTGACCGGGGACCTCTCCGACGTCGACGTCATGATCATGTTCGGTATCGAGCTGCGCGACCACATGCTTGCCGATGCGCCGCGGATAAAATGGATTCAATCGCTGGCGACCGGGGTCGATCATTTCCTGCGCTGCCCGGCGCTCAAGCCCGACGTTCTCATCACCAGCGGCCGCGGCATTCACGGCCCGCCGATGCGCGGGCAGGTCGTCTATATGATGATGGCAGTGAGCCGCGATGCGAAGCGCCAAGTCGAGGACCATCAGCATCGCATCTGGGCGCGGCGGCTGTGGAATACGCTGCATGGCAAGACTGCGGTGATCGTCGGCACCGGTGTCGTCGGCGCGGCGATCGGCGAACTGCTCCAGGCCTTCGGCATGAGTGTCGTCGGTGTCAGCCGCACGCCCCGGGCCGAAAAAGGCTTCGGCGAGGTCATGCCGATGGACCGTCTGCATGACGCCGCAGCCAAAGCGGATTATCTCATTAACGTACTGCCGGCCGCGCCCTACAACTTCACGCTGTTCGATGCGGCCGTCTTTGCCGCTATGAAACCGTCCGCCTATTACATCAGCGCCGGCCGCGGCCAAACCGTCGACGAGGCGGCGCTGACCGCCGCCTTGCGCGAAGGCCGATCGCTGGCGCTGCGCTCGACGTGTTCCAGAGCGAACCACTGCCGCCCGACAGCCCGTTCTGGGACCTGCCGAACGTCTTTGTCACCCCGCATGTGGGGGGCTATATCGTCGAATACGAAGAGTTCACATGCCGCTTATTGTCGACAATATGCGGCTCTTCCTCGCTGGGCGGCAAAGCGAGATGAAGAACATAGTGCCCCGGTGAGCGCATAGCGCAGGCTTGTGCAGCCCCTTGGAAAGTTCTCAATTCCGGGGAATTATCGGTAAAACGAGCCTCGGATATGCCGAGGAGGTCTGCGGAGGACGCGCGATGGCGCTGGCCAAGCTCAAATTCCCGATCATCCTGTTCGGCGCGGCGCAGCTTCTCAAGCGGGCGGCGCAACGGCATCCGCAGTTCAGTAATCGACTGGAAGAGCACGATTTCGTCGCTCAGATCATGACCCGCGACGAAGGCATCGGCCGCTGGTTCCAGTTCAAGAAGGGCATCGTCACCTCGGCGGCCGGCCTGCACACCGCGCCCGACATCAAGCTGATGTTCAAGAACGCCAAGATCGGCGCTGCGCTGCTGACGCCGCCGATT
>CAWARC010000035.1:0-157427 GCA_963784325.1 uncultured Alphaproteobacteria bacterium
AGTCGCCGCATGGCACCCAGCCGACGCCGCCCGAGCATCGGATGGAAGAACGCGCACCGGGAACGCCGCCGCCGCACGAAGCGCCGCCGAATGGGACGAAACCTCTGGAAAACGTGCGCCCGGGGGCCAACCCTCCGGCGCAGCCACTGCCTCAGGCCATCGGTCCGCACGAGAGCCCAGGAAGGCGCGTGCAAAATGCGCATCCCGGCCCGGCCGGCGGCGCGCAGCCCGGCACGGCGATCCAGCGCGCGGCGCCGAGCGCCAACCCGGGCGCGGTCCCGCCGCCGACCCAGACGATCAACAAATCGCAATTCCTCGCGCCGAAGGGCCAGGCGCCCACCGCTACCATCGAGGCGCTGCACCAGGAGCGCCACGAAGTGCGCCAAGGCAACCAGGTGTTCATTCAAGAGCCCGACCGCACCATCGTTGAAGAAAACAACCGGATGATCATCCGCCACAACGAGGTCGACCGTTTCGCGGTCGGCGCCCGCGACGTGCATGTCGAGCGGCGCGGCAACCAGACCGACACCGTCGTCGTGCGTCCCGACGGCGTGCAGATCATCGACATCGACGATGACCAGGGCCATCTGCTGCGGCGCGTGCGGCGGGACCGCGACGGCCGCGAGATCGTGATCATCGACAACGGCTTCGCCGGCCCGCAAGCGCAGATGTTCATCGACGTGCCGCCGCCGGTGATCAGAATTCCGCGCGACCGCTATATCGTCGATGCCGACCGCGCCGACGAAGCCGGCATCTACGATGTCTTCATCGCGCCGCCGGTCGATCCCATCGCCCAGCCCTACACGCTCGACGAGGTGCGCTACAGCGAGTCGCTGCGGGACTACATGCCCTACGTCAACCTCGACATCGAGTTCGATACCGGATCGTGGCAACTCACGCCCGATCAGGTCGACCGGCTGTCGCTCATCGCCCAGGCTCTCAACCGCGCCATCGCGCGCAATCCGCGGGAGGTTTACCTGATCGAAGGCCACACCGATGCGGTGGGCAACGATGTCGACAATCTCTCGCTATCGGACCGCCGCGCCGAAGCGGTGGCCGTCGCGCTGACCGAGCAATTTCAGGTGCCCGCCGAGAATCTGGTGACGCAAGGCTACGGCAAGCAGGGCCTGTTGATTCAGACCGACGGCCCCGAGCGCGCCAACCGCCGCGTGGCGATCCGGCGCATCACGCCGCTGATCGATCCGCAGGCGGCGAATTCGCCTTGAGCGCGAGCGTGTGACGCGGCAGCCACTGCGACGCCCCGCTCGATCCGGCCGGGGCAGTCGTGGTGCGTCGGCAGAGACGTGCGATGCCCACAACTTGTAGAGTGTTGCAATCAACCGCAACCGCGATCATTGCTCGCGAGTTGGCCGGCCGACCACGAAGCAAGTGGGAAACACGGGGAAAACATGATTTTCGACGTCGATCGCCGGACCTTCGCGCTGCTCGGTCTTGGTGCGGTCTCTGGCGCCATGCTGTCGCCTTCGCGCGCATTGGCGGCCGACGCCTATCCGTCGCGCCCGATCCATCTCTTGGTCGGCTTCACGCCGGGATCGTCCTCCGACATCACCGGGCGCATTTTCGCCAAAGGCGCCAGTGAGGCGCTCGGCCAGAACGTGGCGATCGAGAACAAGCCGGGCGCCGGCGGCAGCATCGCCGCGGGCCTTGGCGCGCGCGCCGCCGATGACGGCTACACGCTCTACCTGCAGGCGCTGTCGACGCTGACCTACAAGATCACGCATCCGCAAGCGCCGTTCGACCTGGTGAGCGATTTCGCGCCGGTCGCGCTGCTCGCCACCGGCGCCATCGTCATGGTGGTCGATCCGAAGCTCGGCGTGAACAGCGTGGCGGAGTTCACCGCGCTCGCCAAATCGAAGCCCGGCCAAATTCTGTTCGGCTCGGTCGGGCCCGGCAGCCTGCCCGACTTGTGCGGCGAGCTCTATGCGCAGCGCGCCGGCGTCAAGCTGGTGCAGGTGCCTTATCCCGGCAGCCCGCAAGTCATCACCGATCTGATGGCCGGCCGCGTCGCCATGAACTTCGCCATCGCCTCGTCGGTGCTCGGCCAGATCGCCGCCGGCCAGGTCAAGCCGCTGGCGATCGCGGCCGACAAGCGCTCCGATCTGCTGCCCGACGTGCCCACCATGGCGGAAGCCGGCATGCCCGACTTCAACACGCCGCTGTGGTTCGGGCTGTTGGCGCCGAAGGGCACGCCGCAGCCGATCATCGACAAGCTCGCCGCCGCCGCGCAGAAAGCGATGCATGCGCCGGACGCCGTCGATGCGCTGCACAAGCAGGGTTTTGTGCCGGAGGATCTCGGGACCGGACCGGTTCGGCGCTTTCATCAAAAGCGAAATCGCGCGCTGGTCGCAGGTTGCCAAGGCGGCGGGGCTGGTCAAGACGTAGTGGACTTTCACGCCGCCGCGGTGACCTTAAAGCGCGGCGCCAGCACCGTGGTCCGCAGCGTCGCCGCCAGCGCCGCCATCTCATCGCGCGACAGCGGCGCGTAAGGCGGATAAGGCTCGCCGGCCGGAATGCCGATCAGATTCATCGCCGCCTTCATCGCCGGCGCCAGCCCGCGGTGCATCCATTTCGACGGGAACAGCGCGAACTGCAGCTGGATGTCGGCGGCGCGCTCATAATCCTTGGCGAGGAAGGCGTCGATGACGTGACGCGCGATCTCGCAGGCGGGCGGCGGCATGGTGGCGCCCGAGCCGCCAAGCTGCAGCGTCGCCAGCAGCATTTGCATGGTGGTGAAGTAGCGCGCATGCCCGGCGCGGTCGATCTCGACGATCAGCCGCGACACACGGGCGAGATCGCGCGAGGATTCCTTTATCAGTTGCACGTTCGGCAATTTCGCCAGCGCAATGGTGTCGGCGATCGACACGTCTGCGCCGGGCCCGGGATTGAGATAGAGCGTGATCGGCAGTTTCGTCTCGCGGCCGATGGCCTCGAAATAGGCAACCAGATCGGCTTGCGTCGGCGGCCCGGCAAACGGCCGCAACGGCGCCAACAGCTGCACCGCCGCCGCGCCGAGCCGTTCGGCCTCGTGCGCCAAGCTCGATCGCGGTCTTGAACGAAGGATGCGAGATGCCGACCATGACCGGCACGCGGCCGCCGACGCAGTCGATGGTGCGCCGGATCAGCGCCTTGCGCTCGTCGAAGCTCAGATAAGTGTATTCCTGCGTCTCGACGCCGGCGGCGACCGCCATGGTGGCGCGGCAGTCGTCGACGATGTAATCGATCTGGCGCTTGAGCGCAGGTTCGTCGACCGTGAGTTCGGCCGTGAATGGCGTCAGCGGCGCGACGATGAGGCCGGGCGTGTGCTTGATATTCTTGGACGTTTCCATCGAGGATTCCCTGGCGGTGGCTCTTCACGAGAGAACATATCATCTCATCCCGGCTTCGCGACAAGAGCCAGTCATTTTCGCCTAGTCTCTAATAAATTTCCAGACATGCGGCGGCATTCTGCTCAAAGTCGGCAATGGCTTCAGCGTGATCCCGAAGCAGTGTTTCTATCGCTGTCGTCGATTGATTGCCGCATCGAAGCCAAAGAACTTTTGGGGGTCCTCCTACCAATGCCGCTCTTTCCGCAAAATCGGCGTCAAACGTCACGAGGGCAAACCCATTCGCGGCAGCGTAGTTCCAGACGGCACGATCATCGGCCTTGGACAGTCCAGCAAGCCGAACTTGACTCGATCCGGGAAACAAATCGTCGATACGCTCACAAAGCTTAAAACTCAAATTCTCGTCGAACAGCAGCTTCATTTCGCTGCGGTCAAGAGCCGCCGCTCACGGTCTGCCGCGTATGACAAACAGGCGCGGATATCGTCTTCAGTCAATTCAGGATAGTCGGCTAAAATCTGCTCGTGACTAAGCCCGTTGGCAAGCCAGCCCAAGACGTCCGCAACACAGATGCGCAGGCCGCGAATGCACGGACGCCCACCACGCTTACCTTCCTCAATGACGACGATTTCCTGATAATTCATGTGTATGCTTCATCGAAAACCGGAACGCGCTACAAGGTAGCAAAAACTTCGGCAAAAAGCCACATCGCACCGGACGTTCTCACCCCATCAGCAACACCGGCTCGCGGCCGATCAGCCGGGCGAGCGAGCGCAGCCGGTTCATCACGCGGTCGCCGGCGAGCGCTGCGTAATCGCCCGGAAGGCGGAGCGCCAGGCGGTGGCGTTCGATCGCCAGCGGAGTCTTCGGCAGCACGGCCGGCATCGCCGCGGAAACCACATAAGCCAGCCGCAGCGCCGCGCCGAGCACGCGGGCGCGGTCGAGGAGCCGCGTCGAGACGAGTTCGCGCAGCCGCGGCGAGAGTTCGTCGTCCATGACGAGGCCGACATGGCGGAAGAACACCGACAGCGCCAGATAGGCGCGGCCCTGATGGTCGATGCCGGAAAAGCCGCCATGGGCGATGATATTGAGCGATTGCTCGCCGCGATAATCCGGGTGGGCGCGCCAGCCGATATCGGCGAGCAAACACGCGGCGTGGCGCAGCCGGCGTTCCTCGGCGGTTTCTTCGAGGCCGGAGGTGGCGAAGAAACGGTCGGTCCAGCCGATCAATTCCTCGCCGTGCTGCGGCGAGCGCGAGCGCAACTGATTGAGATGGCGCGCCGCCTCGATCAGCGCGTCCTTCTCCTTGTCCTTTTTGTTGAGCAGCGAATAGAGCAAGCCCTCGCGCACGCCGAGCGCCGAGAACACCACCTGCCGCGGCTTGCCGATGCGCAGGATGTATTCGAGCACCAGCGCGGCATAAGGCAACAGCGGCCGCCGGGCATTGTTCACCACCTCGATGTTCGACAGCGTATCGACGTCGACGCGGTGCACGAGCTTGGCGAATTCGAGCGCTTCGTCGGCAGGAATGGCGTAGCCGTGCATCACGTGCAGCGGATAGCCGGTCTGCCACATGTGCAGCCGCGCCACCGAGCGCCAAGTGCCGCCGACGGCATAGAAGTTGCGATCCTCGCACCCCTTCAGCACCGGCAGGCCGCTGAGCGATTTCTTGACGAACTTTTCCGCCTTCTTGACCGACTTCCCCGAAATATCCGCAAGCGCCAAGCCGCCGAGCGGGCGGGTCACGCCGTGCCGCGCGCGCGTGCCGCGCACGTCGACGAGCTCGAGCGAGCCGCCGCCGAGATCGCCGACCACGCCGTCGGCGCGATGTACGCCGGAAATCACGCCGAGCGCGGTGAGCTCGGCCTCCTGGCCGCCGGAGAGCACGTCGATCTGCGCGCCAATGGTGCTTTGCGCGAGCTTGATGAAAGCCGGGCCGTTTTTGGCGTCGCGGCAGGCGGCGGTGGCAATGGCGAGAGTCTTCGTCACACCCATGGTGTCGCACAGCGCCCGAAACCGCTTGAGCGTGGAGAGCGCATGCTGGACTGCGTCGGCGGCCAAGAGCCGCGTCGACTGCACCTCGCGGCCCAGCCCGCAGAGCGCCTTTTCGTTGAATATCTCGGTCGGGCTGCGGGTCAGCCCCTCATAGGCGACCAGGCGCACCGAGTTCGAGCCGATATCGACGACGGCAATCGGCGGGCCGTGGTCGAGACGGCCCTGGGCGTCGGTTCCGTTGCGGCTCATCGATCGCTTCGGCGCAATACCATGCCGACCATATATGGCGTCATCCGCCCGCCGGCCGCGGATAAAGACTGGATGAAATGCGCCACCGTGACCCGGCAGGGGGTGGCTGAGGCAACCTAAGCGATTCGCGGCAACTTCACATGCGCTCGGGACGATGGCGCAGGCGCGGGATCGAATCCTTGGGCGACTTGCCGCGGCCGGACAGGCTGGGATTGGTCATGAAATAGGTCGTCGAGTTGAACACTTCCTCGCCCGGCGCCGGCGCGATGCGCGACGAGGAGCCGTCGGCGAGGAGCTGCCAACTCTGCTCGTTGTCTTTCAGATTGGCCACCATGATCTGATCGAGCACCTGCTCGTGCACGGTCGGATTGAGGATCGGGCATAGCGCCTCGACGCGGCGATCGAGATTGCGCGGCATCATGTCGGCGGACGAGATATAGACGGCAGCCTTCGCGTGCGGCAGGCCGTGTCCGGCGCCGAAACAATAAATGCGGCCGTGCTCGAGGAAGCGGCCGACGATGGATTTGACGCGGATGTTGTCGGACAGGCCGGGCACACCCGGCCGCAAGCAGCAGATGCCGCGCACCACGAGATCGATCGACACACCGGCGCTCGACGCGCGGTACAGCGCATCGATGATGTCGGGATCGACCAGTGCATTCATCTTCATCCAGATCGCCGCCGGGCGGCCGGCCTGCGCATGCGCGATCTCTTCCTCGATGTGGTCGTGAATGCACTTGCGCAAAGACAACGGCGAAATCGCCATGCGGTCGAGCTCGGCGGGCTCGGCGTAGCCGGTGATGAAGTTAAATATCCGCGCCACATCGCGCGCGATAATCGGGTCGCAGGTGAAGAATGACAGGTCGGTATAGATGCGCGCGGTCACCGGGTGGTAATTGCCGGTGCCGACGTGGACATAGGAGGCGAGCGACGAGCCCTCGCGGCGGACCACCAGCGACAGCTTGGCATGGGTCTTGAGCTCGATGAAGCCGAACACGACCTGCACGCCGGCGCGCTCGAGGTCGCGCGCCCAGCGGATGTTGGCCTCTTCGTCGAAGCGTGCCTTCAGCTCGACCAGCGCGGTGACGGATTTGCCGGCTTCGGCGGCTTCGGCCAGCGCTTTAACGATCGGGGAATCGGCGGAGGTGCGGTAGAGCGTCTGCCTGATGGCGACGACGTCGGGATCGCGCGCCGCCTGCAGCAGGAAATTCACCACCACATCGAAGGATTCGAAAGGATGGTGGACGACGAAATCCTTCTGCCGGATCGCGGCAAAGCAGTCGCCGCCGTGATCGCGCACGCGTTCGGGATAGCGCGGCGCATAAGGCACGAATTCGAGATCCGGCCGATGCAGGTTGGCGACCTGGCCCATCTCGTTGAGCGCGAGCACACCGTCGACGCTGAACACGCTGTCGTCGGTGGCGCCGAGCGCCCGTTGCACGAAGCGCCGCAGCTCCACGGGCATGGTCGATTCGATGTCGAGGCGGATCACGATGCCACGGCGGCGGCGCTTGAGCGCGGTCTCGAACATCCGCACCAGATCTTCGGCTTCTTCCAAGATCTCGACTTCGGAGTCGCGGGTGACGCGGAACGCGCCGAGGCCTTTCACCGCATAACCGGGAAACAACTTGCCGATGAAAAGGCTGGTCACGCCTTCAATGCTGATCAAACGCACTTCGTCGCTGTCGCCGGTCGGCGGCAGGCGCACAAAGCGCTCGAGCCGATTGGGCAGACGGATCAGCGCGTTCATTGCTCTGCCGTCCTTGGCGCGGGCCAGCTGCAAGGCGATGGTGAAACCGAGATTGGGAATGAACGGAAACGGGTGCGCCGGATCGATCGCGAGCGGCGTCAACAGCGGAAATACGTGGGCCAGAAAGTAGTCTTCGAGCCAAGTCTTTTCCGGCCTGGTGACATCTTGACCATCGACCAGAACGATTCCGGCATCGCGGAGCAAGGTGCGTAGCTCGCGCCATTGCGCCTGCTGATCTTGCACCAGGACGGAGACGGCCTCGGCAATGCGCACGAGCTGTTCCGCAGGCGTCAAGCCTTCGGGACTCATGGTGTTGATGCCCTCGCGCACCTGCGCGCCAAGGCCGGCGACACGCACCATGAAGAATTCGTCGAGGTTGTTGGCCGAGATCGAAAGGAACTTCAACCGCTCGAGCAGCGGATTTTTCGGATTGGCCAATTCCTCAAGCACGCGCCGATTGAAATTCAACCACGACAGTTCGCGGTTGATAAAACGGTTCGGGCTGGAAGCAAGATCGGAATCCGGGGGGTGGGCAACCGCCTCCGGCGACCGCAGAGGCTCTTCCAGCCGCCGCACTGTTCCAGATTCTCGTGCAACGGCAGTGGCTTGGCCGCGGTCGGCCATGGCAGTTTCATGCTCCTCGAGCGCTATGTTGGCCACCTTTGGTAACAATCCGATGAATGGAGCTTATTGAGATAACGCGGCGCGACGGCCTTCCGTCAAGTCCGGCACCGGACTCTGGGCTGCACAGTGGCAATGAAAGTGAACGAATTCGAGGCGCTTCGCCGGAAGGCAAGCGGTAGCGCTACACCGCGCCGCGAAACATTTCGGCCGCGAGCGCCCGGCTGGGCGGGCGGCCCAGACGCAAAGCCTCATGATCGAGCGCAATGACCGCAACTCGGGCCGCGGCGAAGGAACGCTCGATATGCGTCGAGATGTAACCGACAACGCTTTCGTCGAGTTGCAGCTGACGGTCGGCGGCAAGCTTGACGATGACGCCGCGCAGCATGGCATCATCCGGCGCCTGCAGCACAATGACCGGCAACGCGCGCAGCCGCGATACGGCGTCCGGCAGCGCGACCGGCCAGAGCGACGGCGCGCTGCGCGCCGTGAACAACACAAACGCGCCCTCCTCGCGGGCAAGATTGATCAGATGGAACAGCGCCCGTTCGTCCGTGATGGCGGCGGCATCCTCGACGACCAAAGCGCCGGTCGCGAGCGCGGCCGGAACGTCGATTTCGCCAAGCGCCCGACCGGAAACGACGCGCGCTCCCGCCACCCCCGCCCAGATGGTCGCCAAATGCGTCTTGCCCGATCCCTCCGGTCCGACCAGCGCGATGGCGCAGGCCGGCCAATCCGGCCAAGCGTCCACTAACGCAAGTGCGTTCTCATTGGAGAACCCCGACAGGAAATCCTCGCGCGCAAAGCTTTCAGCGTGATCGAGCGCGAGCGCGAGTTGCCGCGGGGGAAAGGAGGTGACGCTTACGATGGCCCGCTCCCGGTGTAGAGCGGACTGGCGAGGTAACGCCGCAGCGCAAACCGGATCAGCACGCCGGCCGCCGCCGCCAGCGGCACCGCCAGCAACAGCCCGACGAAGCCGAACAGATAGCCGAAAGCAAACAGCGCGAACATCAACCAGACCGGATGCAAGCCGACGCTGTAGCCGACGAGTTTTGGCGACAGCACATTGCCTTCGAGAAACTGGCCGATCAGCACGATGCCGACGACGATGACGATGCGGCCCCATTCCGGAAAGAACTGCGCAACGGCGACGCAGAGCGAGACGACGAGCGCAGTCAGCGAACCGACATAAGGAACAAAGCTGATCAGCCCGCAAACCACGCCGATGAGAAAGCCAAAATTCAGACCCGCCAGAGTCAACCCGACCGCATAATATGAGCCCAGGATCAGGCAAACCGCGGATTGGCCATGGACGTAGGCCGATACGGACGCATCGATCTCGTGCGCTAGGCCGCGCACCGTTTCGCGTTGCCGCAGCGGAATCAATTGATCGACACTGGTTACGATCCGGTCCCAGTCGCAACCCAGATAAAATGCGACAACGGGAGTAATGATCAAAAGCGAAAAGATCGAAATCAGCGACTTGCCTTTCGCCCACAGCGAAGCCAAAAGACCGGTCACATATCCCATCGCCTGATTCATGATGTCGCCGGCGGATCCACTGGCGAGATTGTCGCCGACGATGCGCTTGAGCCACGGATAGTTCGGGTCGCTCACCAGCGCTTGCAAACGCTGCGCGTAAGCCGGCGAATTGTCGATGAAGGAAGACAGCTGCCGCATCAGCGGCGGCGTAACCAAAAGAAGCAGCAGCACGAAGGCGAGCGCGAAGCCGGCCAGGATGATGAACGAAGCCAGCGTCCGGCTCATGCCGCGCTTGGTCAGCCTTCTGTTGAGGGGATCGAGCAGGTAGGCGATCGCCATGCCGAGAACGAACGGCAGCAAAATAGGGCTTAACAGCCACACCAGGCCGACGAAAACGGCGAGCGCAGCGCTCCAGAACACGATGTTGCGCTCGATCTGCATTGCGCTCCCTTCAAGCGGGTACTCGAAGCAATCAGTGACCGGCGCCGAATGAGTTCATGTGGCGGATCCACTCCGCGAGATAGAAGGCGATCGAAAGCAAGGTCAAGACCGCGACCAGCGCCATGGTGGCGTTCGTCGCGATTACGGCGCCGAAATCGAAGGCATGCTCGCCCATGACCAGGGCGGCAAGCAGGATTTGCGCCACCGTGTTGAATTTGGAGACCAAAAGCGGCCGTATCGGCATCGGCCGGCCCACCATCCAGGCGAGCAGGAAAGCGCTGATGATCATGATATCGCGTGACACGACGAGAATGACGAGGAAGATCGGCAGCGCGCCGGCGATGCCGAGCGAAACGTAGATCGACACGATGAGCGCCTTGTCGGCCAGCGGATCGAGGTATTTGCCGAGCTCGCTCGCCATGTGGAAGTTTTTGGCAAGGAAGCCGTCGATGGCATCGCTGATCCCGGCCGCCAGGAACAGCAGAAAGGCAATACGCATCTCTCCCGACGTGATCGCCCAGACCACGACCGGCACCAGCAGAATCCGTCCCAGCGTAATGAGATTTGGGATACTCAAACCGTGCCCCGGCGCACTGTAGTCAACGATGCAATATAGCGACGCGCCTGCGCTTGCACACCCGGCGATTCCGACGTAGGAGGCGCGGTCAGTGCCTTCCCCGGCCGGGAAGGCTCGTTTGTCCGAATTGGTGGCATTCGTGGATAAGGCGCGCTACGCGGCGGCTGGCGTCGATATCGATGCCGGCAACCGCATGGTGGAATTGATCAAGCCACTGGTGCGCGCCACCGCGCGCGCGGGGACCGGTGCCGAAATCGGCGGCTTCGGCGGCCTGTTCGATCTCAAGGCTGCCGGCTTTGACGATCCGATCCTGGTCGCCGCAACGGACGGTGTCGGCACCAAAGTCAAAATCGCCATCGAAACCTCCCGCCACGACACGATCGGCATCGACCTCGTTGCCATGTCCGTCAACGACCTTGTCGTGCAAGGCGCCGAGCCGTTGTTTTTCCTTGATTATTTCGCATGCGGCAAGCTCGATCCGGAGATCGGGGCGGCGGTGGTGAAAGGCGTCGCGGCGGCATGCCGCGAGGCCGGCTGCGCGCTCATCGGCGGCGAAACCGCGGAAATGCCGGGCGTATACCAAGGCAGCGATTATGACCTTGCCGGCTTTGCCGTCGGCGCCGTGGGACGCAAAGATATTTTGCCGCGCGCCGACATCGTGCCGGGAGACATCGTCATCGGGCTCGCCTCGACGGGCGTGCATTCCAACGGCTATTCGCTGGTCCGCCGCGTCGCCGCCGATGCCGGACTGAGCTGGGACAGTCCTGCGCCGTTCGACCGCGCGCGCAGTCTGGGCGAAGCACTGCTGACCCCGACGCGGCTTTATGTGCGATCCTGTCTCGCCGCCATCCGCACGACCAAGGCGGTCAAAGCGCTCGCCCACATCACCGGCGGCGGCTTTACCGAAAACATCCCCCGCGTGCTGCCGCCGGGGCTCGGCATCTCGCTGGAGCTCGCCCGGGTTCCGGTGCTGCCGGTGTTCAAATGGCTGGCGCATGCCGGAGGTATCGGCGAGACCGAAATGCTGCGCACGTTCAACTGCGGAATCGGCATGATCGCCGTGCTGGATCCCGCCGGTGCCGATGCCGCAGCCGCGTGCTTCGCCAAGAACGGCGAAACCGCGGTTCGGCTCGGTGAAGTCGTTGCCCGCCTGGGCAGCGCCGTCGATTTTCGCGGACACCTCGATCTGTCGCGGTGAGCCGGATGGCCAAAAAGCGCGTCGCCGTGCTGATCTCGGGCCGTGGCTCGAACATGACGGCGCTGATCGAGGCCGCAAAAGCGCCAAACTATCCGGCGGAAATCGTCCTCGTCGTGTCGAACCGGCCCGATGCAATGGGGCTGGCCTATGCCCGCGAGTCGGGAATTACGACCGCGCTGATCGATCACCTGCCGTTCGGCAACGATCGCGAAGGCTTCGAACGCGCGCTCAACGCCGAGCTGATGGCGCAACGCGTCGACCTTGTGTGCCTTGCGGGATTCATGCGGCTCCTCACGCCATGGTTCGTCACGCGCTGGAGCGGGCGTTTGCTGAACATCCACCCGGCGCTGTTGCCCGAGTTCAAAGGTCTCCATACCCATCGCCGCGCGCTTGCGGCCGGCGTCAAGCGGCATGGCGCCACCGTGCACTTCGTCGTTCCGGAAACCGATTCGGGGCCGATCATCGTCCAGGAGTTGGTCCCAGTGATCGAAGGCGACAGCGAAGAGACGCTCGCCGCGCGCGTGCTCGAAATCGAGCACCGCATTTATCCGCAGGCACTGCGCCTCGTCGCCGAGGGTCGTACGAGCTTCGATCATCCGGACGGAACTGCAAAGAACGCGCGTTAGCTTAGACGCTACCGGCAACAAAAACCCCCGGGTGCAAACCGGGGGCTACAAGACCGGGTGTTCCCGGTACTGGCTCACGCAACTTTTAGATTTTCCGCCGAGGTCCTGCCGCGGTTGGTCACGAGTTCAAACTCGACTTCCTGACCTTCATTGAGCGAGCGCAAGCCGGCGCGCTCGACGGCGGAGATGTGGACGAACACATCCTTGTCACCGGTCGACGGCTTGATGAACCCATAGCCCTTGGTCGGATTGAACCACTTGACGCTGCCCTTCTGCATCGTCTGTCTCCTAAATCATTCCAGATGTCCGCGAAGACGCCAGCCCAAAACTTTCCACGCGACCAACACACGGGGCGTGGAAAATTCTGCGACGAGCGCCACAAGCCAGATTTTGGGGGAAAGTCCGAAGCGTTTGTGTCGTCAGCATTTGTGTCGGCAAGACAGCACCAGCCGGATGGCCAAAATCCAATTGCGCGAGCAACAAGCCCCAAAAATACGGCGCAACCATGGCTGCATAAATCCGAACCACGACGGACAAATTCTGACATTGCGAATTTGCTGACGAGGACATGGACGCGAGCAGCGAAAGTGCGCCGCACCTCGCGTAAATTTCGGCGGACGCCACAGAATTTCGAAGTTAGACGCCGCTTGTTTGCCGTCCGCCCGCGCCAGCCCCGCTGTCGTGCCAACAGCGCCACAGGCCGCCCGCGGCAGTTGCGAGCGCGGCACCCGTGGCGGGCCCCGCGAATTCGATTTGCTGGGCGAGTTGTCCGCCGAAACTCGTGGCTAAATGCCGCGACAGCACCGCATCGGCGACAATGAGGCCACCGGCGATCCAGCCGAGCAGCGCCGTACCAGCCCAAATCAGGATCGGAAAACGGTTCAACAGCGCGAGAACCAGAGCCGCGCCCGCCACGATCAGCGGAATGGAGACGGCAAGGCCGATGGCAAGCAATAAAAGATTGCCCTGGGCGATCGCCGCAATGGCGACCATGTTGTCGATACTCATGACAATGTCGGCAATCGCAATGATCATCACCGCGCGCCACAAATGCGAAACCGCCCGGATTTCATCGCGATCCGGATCCTCGGGCACCAGCAGCTTTGCGGCGATGAACATCAGCGCAACGCCGCCGACGAGCTTGAGATAGGGCAGCAGCATCAGCCACGTCAGGACGCCAACGAGGACGATCCGCAGGACCACCGCGACGCCCGCGCCGATCACCAGGCCCCAGCGTCGTTGCGGCGGCGGCAATTCGCGGCACGCCATGGCGATCACCACGGCATTGTCGCCAGACAAGAGGAAATTGACGAAAATGATCCGCGCTATGGCGAGCCAGAAGGCCGCGTAGCCTAATTGCTCAATACTGCCATGGAACCAATCGCGCCACAGCGCGGGATTGAGATATTCGGCGATCGAAGTCACCGCAGCCGGGCTCAGCCGACAACCTCATTGCCGGAGAAGAATTGGGCGATTTCCTTCTGCGCCGTATCGGCGGCATCGGAACCGTGAACCGAGTTTTCGCCGATCGAAACCGCGTGCTGCTTGCGGATCGTGCCCGGCGCGGCTTTGCTGGGATCGGTCGCGCCCATGAGGTCGCGGTAGGCGGCAACGGCGTTGTCGCCCTCCAGAACCTGCACGACGACCGGGCCCGAAATCATGAAATCGACGAGCTCGCCGAAAAACGGCCGCTGCCGGTGCACCGCATAAAATGTCTCGGCTTGTTCGCGGGACATCTTGATCCGCTTCTGCGCCACAATGCGCAGGCCGGCCTTTTCAATCATTGCATTGATCGCGCCGGTGAGGTTGCGGGCGGTCACATCGGGTTTGATGATCGAAAACGTACGCTCGATCGCCATCAGATCGTCCTTTGGGGAATAGTGTGAAACGCGGTATAAATCCGCGCCGGGCTTATAACCTTCACGCTTGGCCGCGGCAAGCACGGATGAAATTGCATGAACGTGGGGTGAACGAGACGTCGAAGCCGTGTTCAGCTCGATAAATCCAAGCGGGGCCTTTCTTATTCAACGTGCGAGCCCGAGTAACGGCTACGACTCGTTCTCTTTTTTCACCTTGGTCGGCTTGCCCGCTTTGGCCGCTTTAGCCGGCCTCTTCTTGTTGACCGCCTGCGGCGGCGCCGCCGCCATCGGGATGCCATCCATTTCCTGAAGCGCACCGCGCTGGAAATGGTAAATGCCGGCGCGCTGTCCGGAGTTAAAGGTCAACACCGCCGTGCGGTCGCCGTTCGGCAGGCTGCCGATCTGCACCGAACTCGGCTGGCCGGCGCGGAAGACGACGTCGCATTCGCTCATGCCGAGCGCAACACCGCCGCCGAGTAATGAGGCGGTGTCCGCGGCTGGCGCGGGAGAAGCTAGTGGCTGGCCCGGCGCCGGTGGCGGAGCCGGCGCAACTGCCGGCGCCGGACAGGATCCGTTGCTGTTGACCAGCTCGTTCGGCGTAATCGGGCGCTGCTGCTGTTTGGTTTCCTGCAATTCCGAAAAGGAATAACCACCCTTATTGCCAGTCGCGCCCAATGGTTTGGCAAACCAAGCCTGGGGGCTGCTCCAATCCACGTTGGCGCAGCCGGCGAGCGCCAGCGTCAACGCGAGCGCTACAACCGCGCCGCAAGGATTTGAACGAAGCTGCACCCGTTCGTCCCCTAAAGCCTGTCGGAGCGAAACAACGCGCCGGTTTGTGTTGCGATCAAGGCGCAACGTCATCAATATACCATCGGGTTCGGCGCCGCGGCCACTCTTACAGAACGAAAGAACAAACTGGGGTAAAAGGGCAAAAATTGATGATACGGCAAAGACTTATGCTGATTATCGCAACCCATCCGGTGGCCGAGCCATTGTGATGAAAATCACGGACGGCCTTGCGCGTAGAGGTCAAACTGAAGCCCTGAGCCGCCGCACCAAGCCTGACAATGGTATCGCCACCCGGACGCTAATTTCGTAGGACGCTCCATGCATTTGCAATTCGTCGGCTGCGGCGACGCCTTCGGCTCGGGCGGACGATCCAATACGTGCTTTCATCTGGTCGGCGAGAAGATCAACGCCTTGATCGATTGCGGCGCGACGTCGCTTGTCGCCATGAACAAACTTGCGATCGATCCGAACGACGTGAACACGATCTTCATCTCGCACTTTCATGCCGATCACATCGGCGGATTGCCGTTCTTCATCCTCGACTCAAATTACGTCCTCAAGCGCAAGCACGACCTCACTGTTGTCGGGCCGCCGAGCCTGAAGGCGCGCTACGGTGAGATTATGGATGTCGCCTTTCCAGGAGCGAAGACCATGCAATGGTCGTTTCCGGTGACGCTGCAGGAATTGGCAATCGGCGAGCGCAGCGCGGTTGGAAATCTCCACGTCACTGCCTTTCATGTCGTGCATGACGATCGCGCCGGCCCCTGTCTCGGTTTCCGGTTCGAAGCCGAAGGCAAGGTCATCGCTTTCTCGGGCGATACGCAATGGACGGAATCGCTGATCGAGGTCGGCCGCGACGCCGACCTGTTCATCTGTGAAGCCTATATGCGCGACAAAGCGGTCACCGGCCACATGGCGCTGTCCTTGCTCGAGCAGCACCTTGGAGAAATTCGGCCGAAGCGGCTCATCCTCACCCATATGAGCAACGACATGCTGGCGCAGCGCAGCAAGCTTCCCTACGAAACCGCGGAAGATGGCATGATCGTCGAACTGTGAACCAACCGGATCAGCGGCCGATTGCGGCCTCGATCGCCGCCAGCGCGGCATCCGCCTTCGAGCCGTCGGGTCCGCCGGCCTGCGCCATATCAGGCCGACCGCCGCCGCCCTTGCCACCGAGTACCTCGGCGCCCTTCTTCACCAGATCGACGGCATTGAAGCGCTTGACGAGATCGTCGGTGACGCCGACCACTATGCCGGCTTTACCATCTCCGGTGACCCCGACGATCGCAACGATGCCGGAGCCGACCCGTTTCTTGCCCTCGTCGGCCAGGCTGCGCAGGTCTTTCAGGTCGATACCCTCCACCGCACGCGCCACGAGCTTCACGTCGCCGACATTGCGGATGCCGTCAGCGCCATCGGCGTTGCCGCCGCCGCCCATCGCCAGCTTTTTCCTCGCGTCGGACAGATCGCGTTCCAGACGCTTGCGCTCATCAAGGAGAGTGGCGATACGGTTTGGTACGTCCTCGACCGGCACGCGCAACTCGGACGCCGTGGCTTTGGCAAGGCGGGCAAAATCATTCGCGTTGGCGCGCGCGGCCTTGCCAGTCAGAGCCTCGATGCGGCGCACGCCGGAGGCCACGCCGGAGTCGCCCACCACCGAAATGATGCCGATATCGCCGGTGCGCTCGACATGAGTGCCTCCGCATAATTCGACGGACCAGCCCAGCGTATTGCCGCCGCCGTTGCCCATGGCTACGACGCGCACCTCATCGCCGTATTTTTCGCCAAACAAAGCGCGCGCGCCGGATTGCCGCGCGTCGTCGAGCGCCATCACTCGCGTCGTCACCGGAGAATTCTGTAGCACGAGATCATTCGCAATATCCTCGACACGTTCGATCTCGTCGCTCGTCATCGGCTTCGGATGCGAGAAATCGAAACGCAGACGGTCGGGCGCGACCAAAGAGCCCTTCTGTGCGACGTGATCGCCCAGCACTTGGCGCAGCGCTTCGTGCAAAAGATGCGTCGCCGAATGGTTTCTGCGGATCGCGCCGCGCCGCGAATGATCGACCTCGAGCGCCAACGCGGTCCCGGTTTTCAGCGCGCCCTCTTCAACCGTGCCGATATGACCGAATAGATCGCCGGCATATTTTTGCGTGTCGGTAACTTTGAAACGCACGCCGTCCCCGATCAGTTCGCCGGTATCGCCGACCTGCCCGCCGGATTCGCCGTAAAATGGCGTCTGGTTGAGCACCACGGCACCGCGCTCGCCCTGTTTCAGCGCGGCGACCTCCTTGCCGTCCTTCACCAAAGCCGACACAACCCCCGCGGCGCCTTCAGTCTCATAACCGAGAAATTCCGTGGCGCCGATTTTTTCGCGCAAGCCGAACCACACCGCCTCGTCGGCGGCTTCGCCCGAGCCGGCCCAGGAGGCGCGCGCCTTCTTGCGTTGCTCGTTCATGGCGTCGGTAAACGCCGCGATATCGACACCGATACCGCGCGGCCGCAGCGCGTCCTGCGTCAAATCGAGCGGAAAGCCGTAGGTGTCGTAAAGCGTGAACGCGGTGACGCCGTCGAACATGTCGCCCTTCTTGAGCGACTTCGACGCCTCGTCGAGGATGGCGAGACCGCGCTCGAGCGTGCGGCGGAAACGAATCTCTTCGAGCTTGAGCGTCTCGGTGACCAGCGCCTCGGCGCGATGCAGTTCCGGATAGGCCTGGCCCATCTCGCGCACCAAGAGCGGCACGAGCTTCCACATCAGCGGTTCCTTGGCGCCAAGAAGTTCGGCGTGGCGCATTGCGCGGCGCATGATGCGGCGAAGCACGTAGCCGCGCCCTTCGTTCGACGGCAGCACGCCATCGGCGATCAGGAACGACGAGGCGCGCAAATGGTCGGCGATGACGCGGTGCGAGGCCTTGCGCTCGCTGTCAGCCTTGACGTGGGTGAGATCGGCAACCGCCTCGATCAGCGTCCGAAACAGGTCGATCTGATAATTGTCGTAGGTGCCTTGCAGCACCGCCGCCATGCGTTCGATGCCCATGCCGGTATCGATCGACGGCCGCGGCAGGTCGATCCGCTTGCCGTCCGGCAGCTGCTCGTACTGCATGAAGACGAGATTCCAGATTTCGGTAAAACGGTCGCCCTCAGCCTCCGGGCTGCCAGGCGGCCCGCCCCACACGCCCTCGCCGTGATCATAGAAAATCTCCGCGCAGGGACCGCACGGCCCGGTATCACCCATGCTCCAGAAATTATCGCTGCCGGCGATGCGCAGGATTTTTTTTTCAGGAAGACCGCTGATCTTCTTCCAGAGATTGAACGCCTCGTCGTCGTCGATGTAGACAGTCGCCAATAGCTTCTCAGCCGGCACGCCGTATTCCTTGGTCAACAGCCGCCACGCGAGTTCAATAGCGCGCTCCTTGAAGTAGTCACCGAACGAGAAGTTGCCGAGCATCTCGAAAAAGGTGTGGTGGCGCGCGGTATAGCCGACATTGTCGAGGTCGTTATGCTTGCCGCCGGCGCGCACGCATTTCTGCGCCGTCGTCGCGCGAACGTAGGGCCGCTTCTCCAGGCCGGTGAAGACATTCTTGAACTGCACCATGCCGGCATTGGTGAACATCAAGGTGGGGTCGTTGCGCGGCACCAGCGGCGACGATGGCACGACTTCGTGCCCTTCGCGGGCGAAGTAGCCGAGGAAGGCCGACCTGATATCGTTGACGCCGCTCATTGAATGTCCCGAATTCCAAGGCCTCGCAGTGGGCCACTGTCTAACCACACGCCGCTTGCCTGTCCAGAAATCGGCCCTGGAAGTGGGCAATTCACAGCCGGTTTGATGTGGTCCAGTAAAGCATATATGCGCTGTGGCCGCGATGAACGAGCACAGCACCCCCCTCCCCGGCACTTTGCAAGACCGTCTGCGCAAAGGCCGATTCGTCATGACCGCCGAACTGGCGCCGCCAGTCTCGTGCGACGCGGCCGGGCTCTTGCAAACGGCGGCGGGACTCAAGGACCTGGCCGACGCGGTCAATGTCACCGACGGCGCCGGCGCGCGGGCACATATGAGCGCGCTTGCGGCATCGAGCCTTCTCCTCGGCGCCGGCATCGAGCCGATCCTGCAAATCACCTGCCGCGACAAGAACCGCATCGCGTTGCAAAGCGAGATGATGGGGGCGGCGGCGCTCGGCATCCGCAACCTTCTCCTTCTCACCGGCGACGACCCGAAGGCCGGCGATCAGCCCGACACCAAGCCGGTGTTCGACATCGATTCAAAGGCCCTGATCGAGACCGCGCGCCGGCTGCGCGACGACGGCACGCTGCCCACGGGGCGAAAGGTGGGCGGCAAGGCCGAGTTCTTCATTGGCGCCGCCGACATGCCGATCGATCCGCCGGCCGGCTGGCAGCCCAGTGCGCTCCTCGGCAAGGTCAAATCCGGCGCGCAATTCGCCCAGACGCAATTCTGCATGGATGCCGCGATCGTGCGCCGCTACATCGGCGCGCTTGAAGCCGCCGGCATCACCAAACAGCTCGCGATCCTGATCGGCGTCAATCCGTTGCGCTCGGCGAAATCCGCGGCGTGGATGAAAAGCCACCTCTACGGCACCATCATTCCCGACGCCTTTATTGAACGGCTGGAGAAAGCCACCGACCCGGCACGCGAGGGCGTGCGCATCTGCGTCGAACTGATCGAAGAGCTGTCGACCATTCCCGGCGTCGCCGGCGTTCACATCATGGCGCCAGGCAACGACGCCGCGATTCCGGAAGTAATTAAGACAGCCAGATCAAAAGACTCATCGTCCAATCCGCGTTCGATCTAAATCAAATCTGGGGGCGCAACGTGAACGCCGCCGGCAATGCGGCTCAGTTGACCCGTGAACGCGGTTAACTAGAACAACGACATAGCCGCGCTCGGCGCCTAATCGTAGTTCGACATCCGCAGCGGGGCACTTTGGCCGCCGTCCATGTCGATCGCCGTCCCGTGCAGCCAGCGGCCGGGCGGTGAAACGATAAACCGCACCATGCCCGCGATATCCTCCGGCGTGCCGAAGCGCGTGATGTCGAGATCCTGACGATGTCGCTCGGTGGCGGCGGCCTCGTCGAGCCCGGTCTTTTTCATGATCCGCTCAAGCCGGCCACGAAAACGATCGGTCTTCACCGAGCCCGGATTGACCGCGTTGACCTGGACGCCGTCGCGCTTGCCGAGATCGGCGAGCGCCTTCATAAAGGCGAGCATCGCGGCGACAACCGACGCGCCGACCATGGCATCGGCCACCGGCGCGCGCGGACTGGTGCCGGCGATGAACACCACCGATCCCTTGCCGGCTTTGAGCAGCGGCCAGGCCAGCCGGCTTAAATCCACGTGCGCGAAAAATTTCAGGTTGAACGCGTCGTGCCATTCCTGCTCGCTTTGGGCAAAAAAGCCGCCGCGCTTTGTCGCGCCGGCATTGTTGACCAGGATATCGAGACGGCCGAAATCGCTTGTCAGCGCCTCGACCAGCCCGGCGGGCTCCATGTCCGCCGTCAAATCGGCGGCATGAATCGCCGCTTGGCGGCCCAGTGCGCGGATCTCCGCCGCCACGCCTTCCAGCGCCTTGCCGTCGCGCGCCGTGAGCATGATGTCGCAGCCGGCCGATGCCAATTCGAGTCGCAATGCCGCGGCCGATGCCGCGGCTTGCGCCGGTGATAAGCGCTACTTTGCCGGAAAGCTCGGTCACGTTCTATCCGCCGCCTGGTCTGCCCCAACTTCCACGGTGCGGATGTCCACTTCCGATTTGAGCGTCCGGTGCACCGGGCACTTGTCGGCGATTTCAAGAAGCCGCTTGCGCTGCTCGGCTGTGAGATCGCCTTCGAAGGTGATGGTCCGGTCGATGTGATCGATCTTGCCGTCTTTGGTTTCACATTCGACGCAGTCGGTGGCGTAGATCTTCTCGTGCCGCAACCGGACCTGCGTGCGCGTGAGCGGAATCTGTTTGAGATCTGCATAGAGCCGCACCGTCATCGACGTGCAGGCGCCAAGCGCGGCGAGAAGGAGGTCGTAGGGTCCGAGCCCACTGTCGAGCCCGCTGTCTTTCACCGGCTCATCCGCCAGCAGGCGATGTCTGCCGCTCATGATCTCTTGCTGGAACTTGCCGCGCCGCGTCTCGTGCACGGTAACGACACCGGGCTTGGTGTCTTCCGTCAGTCCCGCATCATCGACGGCCATGTCGAGATAGCGGTCCGCCCACGACGCAATGACGCGCGCGACATACATCGCGTCGCTGGCGCGGCTCAGGAGGTGGTCGGCGCCGGCGAGCGAGATGAAGCTTTTGGGATGCTTCGCCGCCAGAAAGATATGGCTCGCATTATCGATGCCGACGGTGTCGTCGGTCGGCGAATGGAAGATCAGCAGCGCCTTATGCAGCGCGCCGACGCGCTCAGCCAGGTTCTGCTGTTTGGCATCCTCCAGAAAGCTGCGGCGGACCTTGAATGGCCTGCCGGCGATCGTAACCTCGACGTCTTCCTTGTCGCCGATCTCTTGCACACGCTGGCCGAATAAGCCGATCACGTGGGCCGGATCGAACGGCGCGGCAATCGTTGCAACGGCACGCGCTTCCGGAATCCGATGCGCGGCGGCGAGCACTGCTGCGCCGCCGAGACTGTGGCCGATCAGCAGGGCCGGTGCGGCCAGCGTCTTGCGGAGATGGTCGGCAGCGGCGACCAGATCGTCGACGTTCGAGGAAAAGTTGGTGTTGGCGAACTCGCCTTCGCTGGCGCCGAGCCCGGTGAAATCAAAGCGCAGCACGGCGATACCATGGAGCTTGAGGCCCTCGGCGATGTGGCGCGCCGCCCTGATGCTTTTGCCGCAGGTAAAGCAATGCGCAAACAGCGCCACCGCCCGCACCGGTCCATCCGGCCGGTCCAGCAGCGCGGCGAGCTTTTCACCATGGGCGTTGGGAAAATCGAATCTTTCGGCGGGCATGGGCGGCTCCTGCGTTCCGGCCAGCATAAGCCTGTTTTACGACCGCGGCGCGGCGCATGCGACGATCACGAAGTGCCGAATAACAAAGCGCCAAATAACAAAGAAGGGCCGCCCTTGCGGACGACCCTTCCATTGTCGGGCCGTGGCCCGGTTGCGTAGGCGATCTTCTGCCTTACGCACGTGAGCCCGGTGGCGGATTAGGCCATCTAGGCGAGGACCTCGGCAGAGGCGAGGATCCAGTTCACGGATGCCGGCGACCGCGGCGATAGACAATGAGACACTGGATCACCTCCTTTCGGTTGTTGACGAAGGCCCCCAATATAACGCCTTCGCGGCGATTTGGAAGTCCGCCATATTCGACCGCGACGCAGAGGTTCAGTCAGTTTTGCCGCCCCAACTCCCGCATCGCCGCGTCCTCGATGGTCAGCGGATACATCCGTCCACCGGGGCCGGCGCATCACGCCGCGGCTTGGGCACTCACCCGAAAGGGCACCGCGGCGACCACCGCATCGGCCGCCTGCGTCCGGAAATCTGGGTCACCGCGCAATTCATCGATTGTCCGCGGCGCGGGAAATTTGTCGCCCTCCAGGCTTGACCACTCCTGCGCGGCATATTCCAGGACCTTGGCAGCCTCGGTAATGGCTTCGTCGATCGTGTCGCCTGCAGTGAATACGCCGGGCACATCGGGAAACGACACGCCGAAGCAGCTGTCGGCATCCTTGTGTATGAGAGCAATGTAATGTGCCATGTCGCGCACTCGCTCAGTCTTTTTCCCAGCCAGCATCACGATATATGGCGCGCAGGGTGCCGATGGGAAGGTCGCGCTTAGGATGCGGAATGATCACACGTCGCCGCAGCGTCCGGTGAATGAACTTGTGATGCGATCCAGCAATCGACACGAGTTCGAATCCCTCTCGTTCCAGTCGGCGGATAATATCACGGCTGTCTCTTAACAAACATCGCCCCCGAGCAGCCCTCGTTATCGCCCTAGTTCCCGCATCGCCGCGTCCAAGCCCTCGATGGTCAGCGGATACATCCGGCCGCCGAGAACTTGCCGCATCAGGCGGATCGAGGCAGTGGTGTCCCACTCGCGCTCGGGCACCGGATTGAGCCAAACGCAGGACGGATAGGTTGCGGCGACACGGGCCATCCACACCTGCCCCGCCTCCTCGTTGAAGTGCTCGACCGAACCGCCCGGCGCGACGATCTCGTAAGGCGACATCGAGGCGTCGCCGACGAAGATCACTTTGTAGTCGTGCGGATAGGTATGCAGTACATCCCAGGTCGGCGTCGTCTCGGTCCAGCGCCGCGCGTTCTGCTTCCACACTTTCTCGTAGAGACAATTGTGGAAATACAGATGCACCAAATGCTTGAATTCGGTCTTGGCGGCGGAGAACAATTCCTCGGTCGCTTTGACGTGCCAATCCATCGAGCCGCCGACGTCGAGGAACAAGAGCACCTTGATGGTATTGTGCCGCTCCGGCCGCATCAAAATGTCGAGATAGCCCTTATGCGCGGTGCCCTTGATGGTGCCGTCGAGATCGAGCTCATCGGGTGCGCCGGTGCGGGCGAATTTGCGCAGGCGGCGCAGCGCGATCTTGATGTTGCGGGTGCCAAGCTCGACGTCGCCGGCGAGATCCCTGAACTCGCGCTTGTCCCAGACTTTCACGGCGCGGAAATTGCGGTTCTTGTCCTGGCCGATGCGCACGCCTTCGGGATTGTAGCCGTAGGCGCCGAACGGCGAGGTGCCGGCGGTGCCGATCCATTTCTTGCCGCCCTGGTGGCGGCCTTTCTGTTCGGCGAGCCGCTGGCGCAGCGTCTCCAGAAGCTTTTCCAGGCCACACAGCGCCTCGATCTGCTTCTTCTCGTCCTCGGTGAGATATTTTTCCGTCAGCTTCTTGAGCCACTCGATGGGGATTTCGGCAGTCAGCGCGTCCTCGACGAGATCGAGGCCCTTGAAGACGTGGCCGAACACGCGATCGAACTTGTCGAGATTGCGCTCGTCCTTCACCAGCGCCGCGCGCGACAGATAATAGAAATCCTCGACACGGCGCGAGGCGACATCCTTCTCCATCGCCTCCATCAGCGTGAGGTATTCGCGCAGCGTCACCGGCACGCCGGCGGCTTTGAGCTCATGGAAGAAGGTCGTGAACATTGCAGCACTCTAACCCCGACGCCTTGATCCAGCTACGGAACCTCACAAGGAGACAGCTCGATCAAAGAACATCATCAAGCCATTGATTCCAAATGATCTTTATCTCATAAAGATATATCTTGCGTTATAACGAAATACGATCTATCTAAAGATATATCTGACTAATGGAGAACCAAGAATGCACGGACATTGTGATCATCGCGGCGAATCTCGCGGCGACAAATGGGGCGCCGGACGCCATCGGCGTCACCGCTTCGGCGGCTTCGGATTTGGTGGCCGCCATGAGCGGGGTGGTTTTGGCGGCATGGGCGGCGAGGATATGATGCGCGCGCGCCGCATGCTGGCGCAGGGCGACCTGCGGCTCATCGCGCTGGCGTTGATCGCCGAAGCGCCGCGCCACGGCTATGAAATCATCAAGCTGCTCGAGGAAAAGACCGGCGACTGGTATTCGCCAAGTCCCGGCATCGTCTATCCGACCCTGACCTATCTCGAGGAAGCGAATTACGTCACCGCCTCCGTCGAAGGCAGCAAAAAGCTCTACACGATCACCGATGAAGGCCGGGCCTATCTCGCGGCGAATCGCGAACTCGTCGACGCCGTGCTCGATCGCCTGGCCGCAATTGGCGAAAGGGTGCGCCGCTGGCGCCGCGACTCGCGCGGTGAGCGTGAAAATCGCCGCGCCCTGCCGCCGCTGGTGGAAGCGACCCTCGATCACTTGCGCGAAGCGGTCGGCAAGCGTCTCGACAACGATGCCGATGCCGAAGCGCGGCTCGTCGAAATCATCGCCCGTACGGTGACGGAATTACAGCAGCGCGGCTAAGCTGACGCGCCCGCCTCCGGCGTGCGCACATGCTCGGGCCGGATACCCATGCCGAGCAGCCGGGCCGGCACACGCTGCAGCCACGGCAACATTCCGACCAATTTAAAGATGAGCGGCGGCTTCGGCCGCTGCTTGCTTGCCAGCACCCGGCTGATCAGCCGCTTCTGTATCGTGAGCTGAAGCCATTGCGTGAAGCGCACCGGCAGTGTGCGCCGCTCCTCAATCGCGCGCAGATCGTCGTCCGTCACCGTGCCGGCCTTGAGCGGCGCCGCAAGCCGATTGGCGGCGGCAACCGCATCCTGCACCGCCATATTGATGCCGACGCCCCCGATCGGCGACATCGCGTGCGCGGCGTCGCCGATGCAGAGCAGGCCCGGCCGCCACCATTTTCGCAGCCGGTCGACGGTGACGCTCAAGAGTTTGACATCGTCCCAACTTTTCAATTCGCCGACCCGATCGCCAAGGAATGGCGACATGTCCAAGCACACCGGCCCGGAATGCATCGAGGCCCTTTGCTTTGACCTCCTCAATGCCGCCCTTTGGGATGACAAAGGCGCACTGCCAGTAATCGCCGCGATTGAGCATGACCAGCATCTTGCCGGCCTCGACGTGACCGAAAGCGTCGGTCTCGTCACCGTCCTTGTGCGCGATGCGAAACCACAGCACGTCCATCGGCGCGCCGTAGTCGTCGCTTTTCAATCCCGATTGCTCGCGCACTGTCGAATGGCGGCCGTCACAGCCAACCACCAGTTCGGCGCGAATCGAAAGCGCGCCGTCCGGCGTTTCGGCGCGTATGCCGACGACCCGACCGTTTTCCTCAATCAGCTCTTTGGCCTCGGCCCTCATCCGCAGATCGAAAGTCTTGTAGCGGCGGCCGTGCTCGGCCAGGAAATTGAGAAAATCCCATTGCGGCATCATGGCAATGAATTTGCAGTGCGTCGGCAGATGGCAAAGATCCGCCATCGGAATGCGTTCGTCACCGATCTGAGCGCTGAGCTTCTCGATCTTCTGGTGCGGCAGTTTGAGGAATTCGTCGAGCAAGCCCAACTCATACATCAGCTCAAGCGTCGACGGATGTACGGTATCGCCGCGAAAATCCCGGAAGAAATCGGCGTGCTTTTCCAGCACGACGACCTCGACCCCGGCCCGCGCAAGGAGGAAACCGAGCATCATCCCGGCCGGCCCGCCGCCGGCGATGACGCATTTTGTGGTAATTGACGAGTCCGGCATGGAGACAACTTGAGTGCGGCATCGGCTTGCGACAAGGGGGCAGCGAAGTCTATCCCTAAGAGTTCGTGACGCCGCCCTCACATTTCCGCCGCAAGCCGGGTGCTAGAAGGACAACCGTTCGCTCGCCGCCCACAAAAATGCGCCTTTCCCTCATTCTGGCTTTGTCGCTCGCCATTGTGCCGCTCGGCGGAGCATTGGCGCAGGCGCCACTGACTCCCGCACTGCCCGCCGGAACGGCAACGCCGCCCACGGCTCCGGCAACGCCCCTTGCGGGAACGGGGGATTTTCACATTGTCTGGGAGGTCAAGGATCGCTTTCGCCTGTTCCGTAACGACGCCGACTTTCTGCGGCTGGCGGCGGCAAGCCGCGGCGACGGGGTTCTTGCCGCCGAAGACCGGCTCGAACGCGCGACCGACGGCCTCGGCTGGGCCAGAGATGTGGTGGCTAACCTGTGCCTCGATAATTTCGGTAACCTTGAAGAGACCTGCGAACGGGACGGCGTGCGCGAGAATTATCTGACGCCGATCGACCATCCCATCGGCGTTACGATTTCCGGGCCGGCGCCGCAGGATGCGAGCTGCGTCTGGAGCTTCGATAGCGGCAACGGACCGTCGCAGCAGACTACCGTGCCGTGCGATCAGGAGGTCAAGTTGCGCGTGCCTTCGGGCCGCGCCACCGTCGCCTCCGTCGATATCCCGCTCGGCGACGGCACGGCGCAACGCGTCTCGACCGAAATCGCCGTACGCGACGTCCTGGTTGCCGGACTTGGCGATTCCATCGCCGCCGGCGAAGGCAACCCCGACAAGGCGGTGGAACTCGATGGTGGCTTCTGCTTCAAGCGGTTCCTCAGCGGCGGATTCAGCCAGTATTTCCGGCCAAGCCGCGCCGGCTATGACGACGATCGATCCTGCGAAAACGGACCGTCGAGCCCGACCGCGGCAAGGGACTGGGATCGCCACGGAGCGCGCTGGATGAATCCCGCCTGCCATCGGTCGCTATACAGCTACCAGGTGCGGACCATGCTGGCGTTGGCGATCGAGCAGCCGCATCTGGCCGTGACCTTGGTCCCGCTTGCCTGCACCGGCGCGACGATTGGCGCCGGCATGTTCGCCGGACAGCGCGCCGACGATTGCCCATGGGTTGTCGGCATCGAAACATGTTCTGGCACCGCGCCGGCGCAATTTGCCGAACTCAGGGACGTCATGGCGGCGGTGCACCGTCAGGATCCCAAGCGAAACCTTGACATGGTGCTGTTGACGATCGGCGCCAACGACGTGAATTTCGCCGGGCTCGTCGCCAACGTCATTGTCGACGCGACGACGGAACGAATTCTACTCAAACAGGGCGGCGCTATCGCCAGCGTTGACGACGCGACCAAATCCCTGGAGGGGGATTTGCCGGACGAATTCTCGCAACTGCGTACCGCACTCAAACCCTTCGTCGGCGGCAATCTCGACCGCGTCGTTTTCGTCTCCTACCCCAATCCGGCGATGCAAGCGCAAGACAAGCCGTGCCCGGGCGGCCGCGACGGCCTGGACGTCCATCCGGCTTTCGGAGCCGATGCCGAGCGGCTGCGAGCCGCGGCGCAATTCGTAGAAACTAAATTCTTGCCCGGCATCCGAGCGCTCGCGACCTGCGAAGGCAAGAAGGCCTGTCGCAATCCGACGACCGACGGCATGACGTTCGTCGACAGTCATCAGGCTGAATTCGTCCAGCACGGCATGTGCGTGCGCGCCTCAAGTGATCCGGAATTCGATCGCAATTGCTTTTTGACCAGCGGCAACAGTTTCCAGACCGACCCGAACGCCGCTCCCGACAACCCGATGGCCTGCGGCGAGCCCCCCAGCGACTACAAGCCTTACGCCTCGCGGGCGCGCTGGATCAGGACGGCAAACGACAGTTATTTCACCGCCATGACCTATCCCGAAGGCATGCCCGCGATCTTGAAGCCGAGCGACATCCACGATGCGCTGTGGGGCGTGCTCAGCGCCGTCTATGGCGGCGCCGTGCATCCCACCGCCGAAGGCTACGCCGCCATGGCAGACGCCGCATTGCCGGCTGTGCGCGGGGTGCTCGGACTGCAGGCGCCGCCTGCAGTTCAAGCCCAACCCCTGCCGCCGGCAACCGCGCCCGGGCCTGCGCAGTCAGATGCGCCAACGCCTCAACCGCCCGCCCTGCCGCCGGGCGCCGCCGCGCCGCCGGCGCGGACGCCGTAATCAGGTCGTAGCGCGCGCGGGCGCCGCAGGACGCTCCGGCGCAACGCCGAGCTTCTTCTGCAAGCTGGTCGACGACGTGGTGTACTGAAACACCAACCGTTTTTCCGGATAGACGTAGTGGTAGGCCTTCTGCGCCATCAGCGCCCCTTCATGGAAGCCGGACAGGATGAGCTTGAGCTTGCCGGGATACCAGTTGATGTCGCCGATAGCGAAAATGCCAGGAATTGAAGTCTCGAATGCTGCAGTGTCGACGGGAATCAATTCGTTGTTCTTGAGCTCAAATCCCCAATTGGCGACCGGCCCGAGCTTCATCGTCAGGCCGAAGAACGGCAGCAGGGCATCGCAGGCGATTTCGAAAGCCGAGCCGTCGTTGGTCTTGACCATGGCCTTGCTGACCTGACCGTCACCGCCGGCCAGTGCCGTGACTTGCCCGACGACCAGATCGATTTTGCCGTCGCCGACCAGCGCCATCATCTTGTTGACGCTATCGGGCGCGGCACGGAAATCGCTTCGCCGATGCAACAGCGTGAGATGACTGGCGAGCGGGGCGAGATTGAGCGTCCAGTCAAGCGCGCTGTCGCCGCCGCCGACGATGAGAACGCGCTTGTCGCGGAACGCCTCCATCTTGCGGACTGCATAGTGCACGGACTTGCCCTCATAAGCCTCGATGCCGGGAATCGGCGGACGCTTGGGCTGAAACGAACCGCCGCCGGCAGCGATGACGACAATCTTGCTCTCGAAGACCTGGCCTTGGTCGGTCGTCACGCGAAACAGCGGATCGCCGATCCTTTCCACTGTCTCCACCATTTCATTCAAATGAAATTGCGGGTTGAATGGCTTGATCTGCTGCAACAGCCCGTCGACGAGGCCGTGCGCACTGGTGAAGGGAATGCCGGGAATGTCGTAGATCGGCTTCTCCGGATAGAGCTCGGCGCATTGACCGCCAATCTTGTCGAGAATGTCGATGAGGTGACATTTCATATCGAGCAGGCCGAGCTCGAATACCGCGAACAAGCCGATTGGTCCGGCGCCGATGATGACTACGTCGGTCTTGATAGGTTCACTCATAGCGCATCCGTAATTTCGTTCAATCGAGGGGTTGATGGGGTGGCGAGTGTCTAGCCTGCGCCAAGCGGCAGGGGAAGGCTCAATTCCGCGGCCCGGAATGCCTGTCGCGCGCGGCCGGACTGTTCCAGTTAAGCTTGCCGATCCGGCGTCCGCACGGTGAGCCCGTCGAAGTCCTCGCGGACCTTGATCTGGCAGGACAGGCGCGAATTCGGCTGCACACTGTAGGCGAAATCAAGCATGTCCTCTTCCATCGGCGAAGGCTCGCCGACCTTTTCGCGCCAGGCTTCTTCGATATAGACATGACAGGTCGAGCAGGCGCAGGCGCCGCCGCATTCAGCCTCGATTTCGGGCACCGCGTTTTTAATCGCAGTTTCCATGACCGTGGAACCGACCTCGGCTTCAACCGTGCGAGCCGTGCCACGGGAGTCGATATACGTGATCTGAACCATGTCGGGATGCGCGAAAAAGGGGGGTCGGCGTAGTCGGACAGACCGCTGGTAAGCGGTTCTGCCGCTCTCTTCTATCGGCTCGCGCCGTGACGCGCCAGTGCGGGAATTATGCGGCCGAAATCAGCGTCCGTGGCTGAAATCGGCCAGCAGCACTGTCAGGCGTCCGCCGATTGCAGCGCCAGCCTCGAGGCTTGCGGCCTTAAGTTCGTCGATGGCATCAGCCAAATCGCGTCCGGGATCGTGCCGGGCGGCGTCTTCACCGCCGTCCTCCCCGGCAGCCTGTTCCAGAAGCTCGGCCGCCCGCGCCACGCGCCATGCGCCGATCCCGCGCGCCGAACCCTTGAGCGTATGAGCGGCTGCGGCGGCCAAAGGCGGCGGAGCATTGACGATGCGATCGAGCATGATGGTCGTCTGCCGCAGGAACAACTCAAGGACTTCCCGTTCCAGCCGGCGATCGCCGAGCGTCATGCGATCAAGATGGATCTCGTCAAGGGCGCCGACCTTGCGGTCGTCCCCAGCCACGGCCATCAAACGCGACGCACTCATTGCGCTCTCCCGCCGAACCTGCATGACCGGGTCCGGTCCCGATTTTTCACACCCGGCGACACCATCACAAATGGCTTACGAAACAGGGAAGTGAGCCGCGTTCTTTCATACCGAGAGTAAGCGAACTCTTACCCGGGGCCGGCCCACCCGGCACTCGATCCGACCGGCGCGTGGCCCAACGGCGGCCGCATTGTTGGCACAACAATGACTAGGGTGAACAACCCGTTAACGATGATTAAAGGGACGTTACCGAACCAGTTTTCTTCGATCTGCCAGATCGATAGGATGGGTGGTCGTAGTACGACATGAGGGCTTGCTGGGCACGCCCTGGAACTGGCGAGGAACTCAACGATCACGCGCTCGTGGCGCGGCCTGACATCATGCCGAGCGCGGAACTCGGCGTTTTTGGGCCGTCTCCTAGTCAAGCGTAACACGCGAGGCGACGACCGACATGGCCAACTACCCGAAGAAGATGAAGGATCCGACCGAAGCGGCGCTGTCGGCGATTCAGGAGGCCCTCAATCTCCAACAGGATGAGGAGCAGGCTGCAAGCCAGCCCGAGAGCATGGCCGATCTTCTGTCCGGCCCCGCCCAAGGCCGCGCACCCGGCGCCCCGGTCGCACCCGCCAGCGACGAGCCGTTCGATTCCGATGCGGTGGGCAGCCGCGATCTCGCCGGCCCTACGGCGCGCGCCGCCAATGACGACCAGCAATCGATCGGCCAGATCCTGCACGCGCTGCAACGCCGCCCGGCGCGCTCGTCCTATTTCGTCGCCACCGCGTTTTCCATTGCCTGGATTGTCGGCTGTCTGTCGCTGTCGTTTGCCTATCTGTCGGATATCAATGCCGCGCTCGGGCCCGGCCGCTCGCCGATCGCGCTGATGATCGGCCTTGGCGCCGCGGCGCTATTGCCGATCATTTTCTTTTTCGGCGTGGCGCACATGGCGTGGCGCTCCCAGGAGCTCCGCTTGATTGCCCAGTCGATGGCGCGGGTCGCCATGCGGCTTGCCGAGCCCGAGAGCGTGGCCCGGGATTCCATCGTCACCGTCGGCCAAGCCATCCGCCGCGAGGTCGCCGCCATGGGCGACGGCGTTGAGCGGGCTCTGGCGCGGGCGAGCGAGCTCGAAGCTCTGGTGCAGAACGAGGTGGCGGCGCTCGAACGCACCTATAGCGACAACGAAGTACGGATACGCGGGCTGCTGCAGGACCTCGCCAGCCAGCGCGACACGCTGGTCGGCCAAGCCGAGCAGGTTCGCTCCGCGATCAACAATGTCCATGTCGACCTCACCCAGGATCTATCCACGATCAGTGACTTGGTCGGCCAACAGGTCAACGAGGCGGCGCAACGTATCACGCAGGCCCTGGCGGAGCGCGGCGAGCACATCACGCTGACGCTCGGCCAGATCGGCGACGGCATGGTGACGGAGTTGAGCGAGCGCGGCGGCGATCTGCTGGATCGCCTTGAGGCGGCGAGCAACGAGACCTCGCAGGCGATTTCTTCTGCAAGCGAGCGGCTCAGTTCGAGCCTCGATTTCAAGACCAATCACATCGGTGAGGAATTCGCGGAGATCGCGACCGGCCTGGAAGATATGATGAATGCCCGGCTCGACCGGGTCGCCGAATCATTCTCCGAGAAATCGCTCGCCGTCGTCGACCTCATGGTCGGACGATCGCAGGAACTGACCGAAGCCATCGTCGAAACCTCGAACCAACTCGCGGAGACGATCGCGATCCGCGCCGAAGAGGTCAACAGCACGCTTAAATCTTCGGGCAAATCGCTCATCGTCGATCTCGACCTGCGCGGCAGCGAAGTGGCGAACAAGCTGCAGGAGACTGGCAGCCACATCGCCGAGACGCTGATTTCCCGCAGCGCCGCGATGACCGATCAGGTTCGCGAAAGCGCCGATCATGTCGCCGGCGTCATTGCCACGCGCAACGACGCGGTGAAGGAAATGCTGGCGACGCGCCTCGCCGCCTTCGAGGAAATGTTCAATCACACCGGCGCGGAGCTCGGCGAACGGATCGCGCGCGATTCCTCGACGCTCGGCAATCTGATCACCCGACATCTCGCCGAATTTGATCGCACGGTGAAGACCTACGGCTCCGAGCTCGTCGAACGGCTCGGTGCGCGCACGCAGGATGTCTCCGAGTCGATGCGCACTTATGTCGACAGCTTCGACAATCGCGTTACGGCGAAGGCCAACGAAGTCACCACCGCTCTCGATCAGCGCCTGGGGCGCTTCCAGGAAGCGCTGGACAGCCGCTCGCAGACCCTCACCGATGCGCTGTCGGCGCGCGTGGTCGACATTGCCAAAACGCTCGCGGACGGCGGCAAGGAAGTCGCCGCCGCCGTCGACAAGCGCATCAGCGACGTCACGACGCTGATCGACGCGCGCGCGGTCAAACTTAGCGACACGCTCGGGGAGCGGATCGCAAAAATCGATTCAACGCTGGGCCAAGGGGCGCTTGACGTCGCCAACACGCTCGACGGCCGGATCAGCCAGTTGGAGCAGCTTTTGATCGGCCGCGCCGAGGCCGTGGTGCACCAGCTCGAGCTGAGCAGCCGCAGCGCCGCCGACCTGCTCAATTCGCGCATGGAGCAGCTGTCGGAAACGATCACGTCGAATTCGAACAGTGCCGAGCGCGCGCTCACGCAACTGGCAGCCAACACCACCGAAGCGCTCGGCAAGAGCGCGGCGGCGAGCATGGCGGCGACCGAGACCCTCAATCGCAGCGCCGCCGAAGCGACGGTCGCGCTTAACCGCAGCGCCGGCGCGCTGAGCAACACGATCACCAAGAGCGCCACCGCGGCCAACGAAACAATCGGCAAGACCACGGCCACCGCCGCGGACGTTCTCGCCAAGAGCGCTGGCGCCGTCAATGAAACGATCGGCAAGGCGACCGCTACCGCCTCGGATCTTCTGATCAGGAGCACGCAGACCAGCGCCGACACGATCGGCCGCAGCGTCAACGACGCCGAGCGCAAACTGGTCGGCATGAGCACCGAGGTCTCGCGCAGCCTCGTCGGCAAGGCCAATGAGATCCACGCCGCGATGACGCAGCGCGTCGACGACATGACGCGGGTGCTTGATCAGAATTCCAACGGGCTGATTGTGGCGCTCACCGGCAAAGGCGAGCAGTTTGCCGGCGAGGTGTCTCGCGCCACCGATCAAGCGGTCAAGGCGATCGACGCCAAGGGCTTCGTCTTCACCCAGACCATGATGGACAAGAGCGAAGAAATCGCCCGCCTGATCAATGACGCCAGCCTCAGCGCTACCGGCGCGATAACCCGGACGCTCGGCCAAATGCAGGAAGGCGCGATTGGCGTCACCGAAGCCGCCAAGCTGACGATAAGCCGGACGCTCGAGGAATTGCACCGGGCGACCAAGGGCGCCATCGAGGAATCCAAGCAGACCGCGGCGGCGACGGTGGCGGAGATGATGGAGACGCACACCATGCTGCGCTCCGATTCCACCGCTCTCTTCGAGCGCCTGCGCGAGGCCAATATCCTGCTCCAGGAAGTGCTCAGCGGCGCTCAGGAGAACATGAACTCGATCGAGCACACCATGGCCGCGCGCGTGTCCGAATTCGTCGCGGCCATGAGCGACCTCTCCAGCAAGAGCGGGGCGACGACCGCCAAGGTCGAACAGCATCTCGGCACGTTCAATAACGTCACCACCAAGGTGCTGCACGACCTCGGCGACCTGGCGGACCAGTTCAGCTCGCACGGGCGGACGCTGGCCGACGCGGTCGAATTGCTCGACACGAGCAACCGGCGGACCGACGAATCGATCGCCACGCGACACGCAACAATCGAGGCCCTGGTCTCGACGCTCGACGCGCGCACCGAGGATTTCGGCCAGCGGCTGGAACGCTTCTCCGGCCTGCTCGACGAATCGCTCGACACCGCCGCGGCGCGGGCGCGCGAGATCGCCGGCATCATCGCCGAGAGCAGCAACGAAAGCGTCCAATCGATCGAGCAGCAGTACGAAATGGTGCGCAAGACCTCCGACGAAGAGCGGCTGCGCACCAGCGAGGCGCTCAACTCGATTTACGACGAGGCCTCCAGCGAAGCGCAAGCCATGTTCAACCAGAGTGCGGGCCGCTTCACCGAGATCATGGAAGGCATGAAGCAGATGGCGGCTGAGATGCAGCGTGAGCTCGAGACGACACGCACCGAGCTGCGCCGCGGCATTCTCGAACTGCCGCAAGAGACCGCCGAGAGCACAGCGCAAATGCGCCGCGTCATCGTCGATCAGATCGAGGCGTTGGCCGAGCTCAATCGCATTGTCGCTCGCCACGGCCGCTCGCTCGATGCCGCCGAGCCGGCACGGCGCGACGCCGAACCGCTGTTTGCCGCCGGTGGCGGCCGCGCGCCGGCCCGCCCGATACGGGCCGAGGTCGCCGCCGCCCCACCACCGCAAGCGCCGACGCCGCCGCGCGATATCACCGGCGCGCCGACGCGGCGAGGCAGCCCGCCCAATTTAAGCCCGGTGCAAGGCGGCAAGGACGAAAACGCGGCCCGCAACGGCGGCTGGCTGTCCGATCTCCTCACGCGCGCCTCGCGCGACGACAGTCCCTCGATTGCGCCGCCCAGCGGCCGCGAGCCGTCGCGGGGTGAGTCGAGGGGCGAGGAGCGGCAGCAGCGCGATAGCGTCGATTCAATCGATTCGCTTTCGGTGGATATCGCGCGGATGATCGACCACGAAGCCGCCGCCGATCTGTGGGAACGCTATAAGCGTGGCGAGCGTGGCGCTTTCACCCGGCGCCTCTATACGCAGCCGGGCCAGAAGGCGTTCGACGAAATTCGCAACAAGTACCGGTCCGATCCCGAATTTCGCCAGACCGTCGAGCACTACATCCACGAGTTCGAACGGCTGCTCGACGACGTTTCGCGGGGCGATCGCGGTCCGGCGGTGGCCCGCAATTATCTCATTTCCGATACCGGCAAGGTCTACACCATGCTGGCACATGCCGCGGGCCGCTTCGACTGACGCATCGCGCCTCGCGGCGCGGGCCAACCGCTGGCTGATACCGCGCCGCGAATGCCCTTGCTTGTGACGCAATCGCGGCGCTACCGTCGCAAATACTGCTGTTGGCGCCGGTATAGGCGCCGTGGTTAGTGCGCATGGTGGGTGCGATGGATGCTCCGGTGGCACTGCCCACTGCCGCGGACGTCGATGAGGCGGCGCGGCGCCTGGCCGGCGTTGCGCTCCACACACCGCTTCTGACGTCGGCCGCGCTCGACGCCATGACCGGCGGGCGGGTTTTTCTCAAGGCCGAAACCTTGCAGCGCACCGGTTCGTTCAAATTCCGCGGCGCCTACAACAAGCTCGCGGCGATTCCGCCGGAGCGACGTGCCGGTGGCGTGGTGGCGTTCTCTTCCGGCAATCACGCGCAGGGCGTTGCCGCAGCGGCGCGGCTTCTCGGCATGCGCTGCGTGATCGTGATGCCGCGCGATGCGCCGCGCGCAAAACGCGAGCGCACCGCGGCGCTCGGCGCCGAGATCGTGCTCTACGACCGCGCGCACGATGACCGTGAGGCCATCGCTGCCGATATCGCCGCGCGGCGCGGCGCCGTCCTGGTGCCGCCCTATGACGACGCATTGATCATTGCCGGCCAGGGCACTGCCGGCCGCGAAATCGTCGAAGACCTTGGCGCACTCGGTCTTGTGCCCGAGGTCGTGATCATCACCGCTTCCGGCGGCGGTCTGACGGCCGGCATCGCGCTCGCCATCAAAGCGCGGGTGCCGGAGGCCATGCTCTACACCGCCGAACCGCAAGGCTTCGACGACCACGCCCGATCGTTCCGCAGCGGCCAGCGCGAGCAGAATGCGGCATTGACCGGCACCATTTGCGATGCGCTGATGGCGCGCATGCCGGGCAAGCTCACTTTTGCGATCAATCAATCGCTGGTCGGCGCCGGCGTCGTGGCGAGCGACCCGGAGGTCGCCGCCGCTGTCGCCTTTGCCTTTGCCGAATTGAAGCTCGTGGTCGAGCCGGGGGGCGCCGTCGCGCTCGCCGCGCTGATGACCGGCAAAGTCGACGTCAAGAACAAGATCGCCGTTGCCGTCCTCTCGGGCGGCAATGTCGATCCGGAAGTGTTTTCCCGGCTGGTCGCGTAGCGCGCTACCGCGGCCTTACCAGGCTCAGGCGCCCGCCCCCGGCAGGAAGCAACGGATCTGCGTTGCGCCGTTCGCATCCTGATACGGCCACACTACCGCTGGGCCGTACTTATTGGGCTCGGTCACGACCGCCGTGTCAGGAACAACGAGCCATTGTCCCTGTATGCGCACGCGATAGCGGCCGTTCTGGGTGTCCCAATCGACGTTCTCGACGCTAACTCCGTCGGCGAACGAGCAGCATAATCCCTTGCCGCTTGCGAGCTGGTCGAACCAGGCTTTCAGCGGCGCATTGGCGTAGCGACCGTCATCACGCGCGGAAACATGACTGGGTATCGACACAAGCATGCACAACGCCATCGCTGTCAAAGCAAGACTGGTAAGTCTGTGCATCGTGGCCTCCAGATGATCGATCTGACGGACCGCGAACGAATGGTTCTGCAGACCCGGAGCATCCAGCACGCATCGTCTGCATGTCGTTGTTGATCCGTTTAGATTCACTCAAGCAACTTCCGTGCCGTGTTAGGAACGCGACAATTGAAGAATTCGGAGTGCTTACCCGGCGGCTAACGCGGATCGCCCGCAATGTTTCCGCCGATGGTGGACCGGAGCTTCACCGGTTTTGAGGAATTAAACCGGGCTCCGGCATTTTTTTGACATGATCTTTCCGCGAATCGGAATCTATTTCGCGATCATGCTCCGCAACTAGCCGAACAGGGCGATCAATTCTTCCTCAGTCAAAGCGCGCAACGCCGCCAGCGGGCTAACCGGCGCCGGCCGCGGCATTGGCCGCACCGTGGGACCGGTCGGGCTCCGCGTGGGCGGATTGGTCGCCGCGCGAACAGCCTGGGCGGCCGCCGATACTGCAGATGCCAGCGGAGTGGGCGCCGGCTTTGCAAAAGATGTCGCCGCCGCGGAAGCGGGCAGAACGGCAATCCGCCCCGGCGATGGTTCGAATAATTCCGCCGGATCCTCTTGCGGGCTCGGCAACAGCTGCGGACCTGGAAGCAGCGGCCGTGGCTGGCTGGGTTGGCCGGCGGATCCGGCCGCACCGTCATTTGCTCCACGTTGCGGCTGATGAAACACGAAGTCGGGCCCTTCGATGTGCCAGCGCGGGCCTTGTTTCGCTGCTGCCGCCGCTTGCGGTGCCGAGAGCGCTTGATAATTGCGCGGTGGATCGGCCGCAGTCGCGGACGACGTGCCTTCCGGTTCGCTTGCCGTCTGGGCTTCCTCGCCAAGCGGGGCCAGTGACGCGGCTAGCGCAGCAGCCGCTGCGGCGAACTTTTCGCTGTCCTGCAGCGCCAAGTCGAAGGGTTCAGGCGACGACGAAGCCGCAATGACATCGTCCGCAACCGGCACTGCCGCCTCACTTCGGCCAATGAGCGTAACGCTGTTTCCGGTTTCATGAGTTTCTGCATCACTGCCGCAGGCCGCGCAGATTTCCCGCACAGCGGCATCGAGCGCATCGCACAGCGTCCCGTCGGCCCCTCGCTCGCGCAGCCCGAACGCGATGTCGGCAAGGCGCTCGGCGGCGGCGCTGATGTCCGGCAGACGTGTCGATTGTTTTGCCGGCGCATCGCTGCCAAGGGCAGCCTCGATGCGCGCAATGGCAGCCATCAGCGCATCGGTATCGGGGTGACGATTGCGGTTCGCGAGTTCAGTCGAAAAGCTGCGGCCGCGCTCGGTGGCCGTGACCGCCGCGTAGACCGCGTCATAGTCCGCTTCCCGCGGCGGTCCGAGATCGATACCGGACTGCGCCAGTGCATCGTTCGCCATTGCCAAACCCGACGCGAATCAAATCGCATAAGCGCAGAGCGTGCAATCTAGTTTGGGACACTTCACCCCGAGATACCCACAGATTATCAACTGTCGACGCAGTATTAGCCTCGCTCCAATCGCGCAATCGGCAGCGGCGGATAGGTGACACTACCTACATCCGGCGCGGCGCCCAAAGAATATCCCGCGGCCAACATCATCCCCACAGCGCCGGCTCCGACGGGAAGACGAGGCTGCCCTCGTAGCACAGTCCCTCCGCTCGATCTTTCGCCAGCAATAACGGACCATCGAGATCGGCGACCCGAGCGCGCTGCGCCACCAGCATGGCGGGCGCCATCGCCAGCGAAGTCGCGACCATGCAACCAACCATGATGGAAAAGCCACATCGTTCCGCCTCCGCGGCGAGCGCCAGCGCTTCAGTCAATCCACCGCTCTTGTCGAGCTTGACGTTGATGGCGTCGTATTTGCCGGCGAGCGCATCGAGCGAGGCGCGATCGTGAATGCTTTCATCCGCGCAAATCGGGATCGGACGTTTTGTGTGCAAAAGCGCATCGTCGTTGCCTTCCGGCAGCGGCTGCTCGATCAGCGTGACACCTGCGTCGGCGCATGCCCTGAGATTTTGCGCGAGGGTGTCCGCGCTCCACCCCTCATTGGCGTCGACGATGAGCTCGGCTTTCGGAGCGGCGCGCCGCACTGCCGCGATCCGCTCGCCGTCGACCTCGCCACTGCCGAGCTTCACCTTGAGCAAGGGCCGTCCCGCCGCTTTTGCCGCGGCCTGCGCCATCGCGCCGGGCGCGGCGAGCGAGATCGTGTATGCGGTCACCAGCGGTTTTGGCGCCGCGAGGCCGACCAATTCGTACGCGCGGCGGCCGATTTGTTTGGCAGCGAGATCCCAAAAAGCGCAATCGAGCGCATTGCGCGCCGCTCCGGCGGGCATCACAGCCTGCAGCGCGGCGCGGTCGAGGCCCTGCTCCAGCGCCGGACGAAGCGCCTCGATCGCCGCAACGACCCCGTCGGGCGTCTCGCCATAACGCGCATAAGGCACGCACTCGCCGCGGCCGCGGTGAGCGCCGTCGTGTAACTCGACCGTCACCACGACAGCTTCGGTCTTGCTGCCGCGGCTGATGGTGAAAGGATTGGCGAGCGGCCAGCGCTCGATCTTTGCGGAAAGCTCCATGCGAGGAGCGAGTATGACGGGCAATGCGCGCCGCTCAAGAGTAAAGCCGCGCGTTAAGCCGCGATTTCGGTGTCCTCGTCGAGCGGCAGTTCCGGCTCTTCCTCCGGAAGCGGCGGCAGCGTGGCGGCCCGATCGATCCAGTGGATGATCTCGAAGGTGCCGTCATCGCGCTCGGCGAGCGCCGTGCAGCTTTCGACCCAGTCACCGCAATTCATGTAGCGGATGCCGAACGTCTCGTGCATCACCGCATGATGGATGTGGCCGCAGATGACGCCGTCGACCTTGTGGCGCTGCGCCTCCTCGGCCAGCGTCTGCTCGAAGGCGCCGATATAATTTACCGCGTTCTTGACCTTGTGCTTGGCCCATTGCGACAGCGACCAGTAGCGGAAGCCGAGGCGGCGGCGGATCGCGTTGAAATAGCGGTTGATCAGGATGGCGAGGTCGTAGGCAGTGTCGCCGAGCAGCGCCAGCCAGCGTGCGTGCTTGACCACCATGTCGAATACGTCGCCATGCACCACCAGATAGCGACGGCCGTCGGCAGCTTCATGGATGATGGTCTCGACCACCTCGATGCCGCCAAAATGCGTGCCGTAGTAATCGCGCAGGAATTCGTCGTGGTTGCCCGGCAAATAGACGATGCGGGAGCCCTTTCGCGCCTTGCGCAGAAGCTTCTGCACGACGTCGTTATGCTGCTGCGGCCAAAACCAGCCGGACCGCAATTGCCAGCCGTCGACGATATCGCCGACCAGATAGATGGTGTCGGCGTCGTTGTAGCGCAGGAAATCGAGAAGATGCCCGGCCTGACAACCGCGTGCGCCGAGATGCACATCGGAAATAAAGAGCGTACGGAACTTGATTATGCCCTGCTCGAAAGTCACCGAGCTTGATCTCGCATCTATGTCGATCGAATCGTTTTATAAAATCGTTCCATTGCAGGACCATGACAGCAAAAGTTAACGCGGTGACTCACGCGCGCAGTTAGTAACGACGAGGGAAAGAGTCACAGGTCTGTCACGCCCACCGCCTAAAAGTTCCGGCGATGACAGCGCCGATTCTCGCCGCAGCGGTATTTTGCATCACTCGTCAGCGTCGTCCAGCTCACGAGCATCGCGATCGCGATCGGCCGCTTCCGCCGCAGCGGGCTGACCGGGCCGCTATCGAAGCTCCCCTCCGCGGTCGGCCAATTTCCTCCTGTCAGCATCGTGCGTCCGCTCTGCGGAATTGACAATTACGCCGCGGAGACGCTGTCTTCGACGTTCGACCTCGATTACTCCGCATTACGAGATCCTGTTCTGCGTCGCCTCCGCAAAGGATCCCGTCGCGCCGTTCGTCAAGACATTGATCGCAGGTAATGCCTCCCAAGCGGCGCGGCTGCTCATCGGCGACGACCGCGTGAGCCCGAATCCCAAGCTCAATAACGTCGTCAAGGGCTGGCGCGCCGCGCGCAACGACTGGATCGTCATTGCCGACAGCAATGTGCTCATGCCCCGCGATTACATCGAGCGGCTGTTTGCGAACTGGCGCGACGACACCGGGCTTGTCGCCTCGCCGCCTGTCGGCTGCCGGCCGGACGGGGTTTGGGCGGAGGTCGAATGCGCCTTCCTCAACACCTATCAGGCGCGCTGGCAATATATCGTCGACACGTTCGGCTTCGGCTTTGCGCAAGGCAAGACCATGCTGTGGCGGCGCGCCGATCTCGACGCCGTCGGCGGCATCGAGGCGCTCGGCAAGGAGGTCGCCGAAGACGCCGCGGCGACCAAAGTGGTGCGCGGCGCCGATCTCAAGGTCCGGCTGGTCGATCGGCCGCTGGCACAACCGCTCGGTCGTCGCAGCGCCGCCGAAGTCTGGAACCGCCAATTGCGCTGGGCGCGGCTGCGGCGAGCGAGTTTCCTGCTGTATTTCCTGCCGGAGATCTTTACCGGCGGCATATTGCCGATGATCGGCGTCGCGTTTCTCGCTGGTGCGTTCGGCGTGCCGGTGACACTTTGCGTGGCCGGCTTTGCTGCGCTGTGGTACGGCGCCGAAATGGTGCTCGCCGCTGCCGCCGGCTGGCACGTCTCGCCGCTCTCCCCGCTCTACGGGCTCATTCGCGACCTCTTGCTGCCGGTGCTGTTCGTCAGCGCCCTGCGCGGCAACGACTTCGTCTGGCGCGGCAACGAAATGCAGGTCGAGCGCATGCAGCCGCGCCGCATGATCGCGCGGGTGCGCCCGCGGGTGCGCGAATTCGCCACCGGAAGCCGACGCCGGTTGCGCTCGCTGCGCGAGCGGATGTCGTCATAGGACCGAAAAATCACGAGCTGGTCGTAACGACGTCACGCGCCACACGGTCAGCGATAGCATCCAAGGCGGCGCGTTCAGCCGGGAAGTCCGCCACGATCCAGGCTGCCTCGGCCGCGCGCATAGCCGCACCCAGAGCTGGGCCGGCCGCAAGGCCTCGATCAAGAAAGTTGGCGGCCTTCAGCGGAAATTTTGGCGCCGTCCAGCGCTGTGGCAGATTGGCCAACGCGTGCCAGGCGCGATCTGCCGCGCCTGCTGCCGAGCGCGACCAGGCGATGAGTACGCGATCGGTGAAGGATTGCGGTCCGAGATGATAAAGCAATGCATGTGCGCGCTGCTCGCCGGCTTTCGGCGATACACGCCACCAATGCTCCAGCGCGACGAGCCGCTCGGCTTCCGCGTTTGATAAGCGAAGCCGCTGCCCGAGCCGTTCGCCGTCTTCCTTCACTGTGACCGCAAGCGCGCCCAATCGGCGCACGGCTTCGGCGGAAAACCCCATCGCCGCCTCGGCTTTCACCACGTTCTCGAAACTCGCCAAGAGCGGCACGCCGCCGAGCACCGCGCCGAGGATGCCGGTTTCGGCTATCACCGCGAGCGTCGGCGTCGCATGCGGCGCGAGCAGCAATTTCAAAAGCTCCATCCGCACCCGCTCGCGCGACAATGTCTCGAGGCCGGCGCGCGCGAGGATGCAGGCGTGCAGTCCCGTGGCATCGGGATGACCTTGCCCGTACCAGGCGTGGAAACGAAAAAACCGCAGAATGCGCAAATAGTCTTCGGCGATGCGCGTCGCCGGCTCGCCGATAAATCGCACGCGCCGCCCCGCGATATCGGCGACACCGCCGACATAGTCATAAATGCGGCCGTCGGCCGTGGCAGACAGCGCATTGATGGTGAAATCGCGCCGCTCGGCATCGGTGCGCCAATCCCGGCCGAACACGACCTTGGCCTTGCGGCCATAGGTCTCGACGTCCTGGCGCAGCGTCGTGACTTCGAAGGGCTTGCCGTCGATGGCGACGGTGATAGTGCCGTGGTCGATTCCGGTAGGGATCGCTTTCCAGCCGGCCGCCTCGACGCGGCGTACGACCTCTTCCGGTACCGCCGTCGTCGCAACGTCGATTTCGCCGACCGAGAGGCGCAGCAACGCGTTGCGCACTGCGCCGCCGACGACGCGCGCTTCTTCGCCGTCGCGACCCAGCGCGGCGAGAAGGCGCGCGACCTCGCCATGACGGAGCCATGGCGCATCGCGAAGCTGTGCGTCGTCCGTCACCGTGTCGCTCCCGGCACCAATTTGCCGTTTTCGATATGCGCCGGCACGTAGGTCGCGTCCGGCGGCGCGCCGGAGAATTGCGCCAACAGCAGAAAACTTCCGATCACGAGAACAAGCGATACGATGACCAGAGCCGCGAGGCGCGGCATGGTCCAGGCCGATGGCGCCATCACACCGGCGCGCGTCGCCAACAGGAACATCGCATAGATCGCGAACGGGGTAAGAAACAGCCCGATCTCGGTGAAGACTGTTCTGATCATGCGGCGTAGACCCGGTCATAGAGATTCCGGAGGATACCCGCGGTGATACCCCAAATGTAGCGGTTCTCGAATGGGATGGCGTAGTAGTCGCGTTGCAGCCCGTTCCAGTCGCGCGTCTTGCGCTGATGGTTGTCCGTCGACATCACGAAGGCGAGCGGCACTTCGAAAGTCTCGACCACTTCGCGCGGATTAAGCAAAAGCGTGAAATCCTGCTTGACCCGCGCCACCGTCGGCAAGATGCGAAAGCCGGAAAACGTCAGATAAAGATCGAGATAGCCGATCGGCTCGATGAGATTTGGCGCCAGGCCGGTCTCTTCCTTGGCTTCGCGCAGCGCTGCGGCGACCGGACTTTCGTCGGTCGGATCGATCTTGCCGCCGGGGAAAGCCACCTGCCCGGCATGGCTCGCGAGCTCCGTGGTGCGCAGCGTCAACAGCACCGTAGGTTCGGGCCGGTCGATGACCGGCACGAGAACAGCCGCGGGCTTGGTCGCCTTGACACCGGCGCGCACCCACATTTCGGGATTAAGGTCGAGGTCGCCGCGCGCGCCCGCGGCATTCAGATCGGTGAGCGCCGGCGGCACTTCAAGCTTGAGCCGCGCTCGCGCGCGGTCGAAGAAGTCATCCGTTGCCGCCGGCCGCAGGTTCGGTGCTCGCTCGTTCACGACAAATCCCTCATTTGCTCCGCCGGCGCCATCGCAAAAAAATCGCCCCCCGACGCCACGCCGAACATCGCCGTGCCGTCGACGTCGCGTTCCTCGCCGAGCTCCACAAGATCGAAGAACAGCGCGCGTGTCACTTTCGCCCACAGGTCGCGGCGGACGTGGAGATAGGGTTTGAGCCCGCCGGTTCGTGCCTCGGGCTCGAAGCGCAGTCTGTGCTGCGGCCCGCAGGCGACCCAATCGTCGACATTGGTGCGGAAGTTGAGCATTTGTCCGCCATCGACGCGCTCGACATTGAGCTCAACCGCGAGAAACGGCGCGTCGTCGACGCGGATGCCACATTTCTCGACTGGCGTGACGAGAAAGTAACGATTGCCCTCACGCTTGAGTACGGAAGCGAACAATTTGACTAAAGCCGGCCGCCCGATCGGGGTCTTGAGATAGAACCAGGTCCCATCTGCGGCGATGCGCATATCGAGATCGCCGCAAAATGGCGGGTTCCAGCGCTCGACCGGCGGTGGCGCCTTGCCCGCGTGACCTAGCGCAGCCGTGATCGCTTCAAGGCTGGTTTGCCCTGCCTTCGCCATGGTTTGCCTTGAATCTATGCTCACACAGGACGTCGGGGGCCGGACCATTCGTGAGTTTGAGATTGTCACTTTGCATCCGCGTTGAACCCCAACTCATCCCCACTCGTGTTTCCTATGGCTAAAGAATCAGCGCACAGTCGGCTGCTGGGCGGCTGGCTCATATATTGCATCTTGTGTGCCTAATTGGCGTGCAGATCGAATGCCGTCGTTTCCTGCATATGGCGCGAATCCAATTCGACACAAGAATACGACCTAACACAAGGAGTTAGCCATGCCGGTTGCTGGCGGAGAAGGCCTCGAAAAGCTCGAAGACATGATCGTGCGCGCGGCCGAATTGACCGCTGACCACGTCCGCGCAGCCAAAGCTGCGATCGCCACTGTCATATTCGGCCAGGACAAAGTGGTGGAGCAAGCTCTCATCACCATCCTTTCCGGCGGCCACGCGCTGCTCCTCGGCGTGCCGGGTCTGGCCAAGACCAAGCTCGTCGACACCATGGGCACCGTGCTTGGGCTCGATGCGCGGCGCATCCAGTTCACGCCCGATTTGATGCCGTCCGACATTCTCGGCACCGAAGTCCTGGAGGAAAGCGCGAGCGGCAAGCGCAACTTCCGTTTCATCTCCGGTCCGGTCTTTGCCCAGCTCCTGATGGCGGACGAAATCAACCGCGCCAGCCCACGTACCCAGTCGGCGCTGTTGCAGGCGATGCAGGAACAGCACGTCACAGTCGCCGGCGTGCGCCACGATCTGCCAAAGCCGTTCCACGTGCTCGCGACTTAAAATCCGTTGGAACAGGAAGGCACCTACCCGCTACCCGAGGCACAGCTCGATCGCTTCTTGATGGAAATCGACGTCACTTATCCGGACCGTGACTCCGAGCGGAAAATCCTTTTCGAAACTACGGGCGCCGAAGAAACACGGCCGAAAGCGGCGATGACCGCCGACGATCTGATGGCCGCGCAGCGATTGGTGCGCAGGCTTCCCGTCGGCGAATCCGTCGTCGAAGCCATTCTGGCTTTGGTGCGCTCGGCGCGTCCGGGCCCCGAAGGCGGCGAAGGCGCCAAGCTGATTGCCTGGGGGCCGAGCCCGCGAGCCAGCCAAGCGCTGATGCTTGCAGTACGCGCCCGCGCTCTCCTCGATGGCCGCTTGGCACCGTCGATTGATGACGTGATCGAACTTGCCGAGCCGGTGCTCAAACACCGCATGGCGCTCACTTTCAGCGCGCGCGCCGAGGGCGAAAGCCTCGAGGCGGTGATTGCGCGGCTGAAAGCTCGGATCGGATAGGCGAATGGCGGCCGAGGCCCCGCGCTCAACCCAGCGCAGCTACCCTGACGTTGCCGCCGCCGGTCGCGCGGTGGGCGAAGGCCGGACGCTCGCGGCCGGCATGCCGCGTCTGATCCTGGAAGCGCGGCGCGTCGCGGCCACGGTCATTCATGGCCTGCACGGCCGCCGCCGCGCCGGCCCGGGCGAGAATTTTTGGCAGTATCGCCGCTTCGTTTCCGGCGAGCCCGCCGCTCGGGTCGATTGGCGGCGCTCGGCCCGCGACGATCATCTCTACGTCCGCGAACAGGAATGGGAAGCCGCGCATACGGTGTGGATCTGGCCGGATCGCTCACCGTCGATGCATTTTGCCTCGCCGCTGGTCCGCGACACCAAGCTCTACCGCGCGCTGGTGGTCACACTGGCGCTGGCCGAGGTTTTGGTCGAAGGCGGTGAGCGGGTCGGGATTCCGGGGCTCGTTCGGCCGACCGGCAGCCGCAACATCGTCGAGTTGATCGCACAGGCGATCGTCCACGACCGCAACGAGCGGCCGAGCCTGCCGCCGAATTTCGCGCCCTCCCCTCTCGCCGAGGTCGTGCTGCTGTCCGACCTGTGGAGCGATATCGGCGAAGTGCGGCGCACCCTCACCCAGCTCTCCGGCAGCGGCGCGCATGGCCACGTGGTGCAAATCGTCGATCCAGCCGAGGAGACTTTTCCTTACTGGGGCCGCATCGAGTTCGTCGAACCGGAGGGTGGCGGTCGCATCACGGCCGGCCGCGCCGAAACCTGGCGTGCCGATTATACTGCGCGCGTCGCCCGTCACCGCGCCGAAATCCGCGGCGAGACCGACCGGCTCGGCTTCAGCTTCACGATTCACCGCACCGATCGTCCGCCGAGCGAACTCCTCCTCGCCTTGCATTCTCGCATCGGTGCCGGCACGGCGCATAATGCTGCGCGCTCGCATGCATCGGCCGCTTCGAGGGTGCCGGCATGATCGGCGGAATACCGCTCGGCTTTGCCGAACCGCTGGTGCTCATCGGACTCATCACCCTTCCGGTGTTGTGGTGGCTGTTGCGGCTCATTCCGCCGCGGCCGCGCCGGTTGGATTTCCCGCCGACGCGGCTGCTCCTTGAAATCGCGCCCCGCGAGGAGACCCCGGCCCGCACTCCGTGGTGGCTCACGCTGCTGCGGCTGCTCCTCGCCGCGCTCGTCATTATCGCCGCTGCCGGCCCGCTCTGGCATCCGCCGCTGGCGACGACCAGAACCAGCGCGCCGGTTGCGATCCTGATCGACGACGGCTGGACCGCCGCCGCCACCTGGGATGCGCGGTTGCGCACCGCCGACGACATCATCGCGCGCGCCGAGGACGACCGGCGCGCTGTCGCGCTTATTCCGCTATCGCAGGGACCGCACGACATCTCGCTGGAGACCGCGGATTCGGCGCGCGTGCGGCTGCAGCAAATCCAGCCGGTGCCCTATACCGTCGACCGCTCGCAGGCGCTGCCATCGCTGTCGCAATTCCTATCCCGGCAGCCAAACGTCGCATTGGTCTGGCTGTCCGATGGCGTCGATCTCGGCCCTGGCGCCGACTTCATCAAAAAGCTGGCGGGAACCATCGGCCAGCACCCGCTCACGATCGTCGCCGGTGGCGTTCCGGGCACCCGCGCACTGACCGGCGCCGAGAATTCGGCTGGCGCGCTCAGCGTCAAAGTACTGCGAGCCGCGGCTGGTGCGGCCGAGGGCGGCACCGTACGCGCCCTCGATCTCAAGGGCCTGCCGCTCGGCGAGGCTCCGTTCACCTTCAAGGCTTCGGATCATAACACCGACGCTCGTTTCGACCTGCCGGTCGAGCTCCGCAACGACATCGCGCGCATCGAGATTTCCGGCGAGCGCTCCGCCGGAGCGGTGCAACTCCTTGATAAGCGATGGAAGCGCCGCACCGTGGGCATCGTTTCCGGCGCCATTGCCGACATGGCGGAGCCGCTGTTGTCGTCGAGCTTCTATATCCAGCGTGCACTTGAGCCTTTCGCCGACGTGCGTATCACGCAAGGCGAATCCCCGGCCGACGCAGTGAGCCATTTCCTCGACCAGAAACTGCCGATGCTGATCCTCACCGACGTCGGCAATGTCGGCGATGCCCACGATCGGCTGGCGCAATGGATCGAGGACGGCGGCGTGTTGGTGCGGTTCGCCGGCCCGCGGCTCGCCGCATCCGACGACGACCTTGTTCCCGTCAAGCTGCGGCGTGGCGGCCGCATCCTGGGCGGTTCGTTGAGCTGGGATAAGCCGCAGCCGCTCGCGGCATTCTCCCGCGCCGGCCCGTTTGCCGGCATGCCCGTCCCGAACGACGTAACCGTGACCCGCCAAGTGCTCGCCGAACCCGACGCGGCGTTGAGCGACAACACCTGGGCAACGCTTGCCGACGGCACGCCTCTCGTCACCGCGGCACGGCGCGGCAAGGGAATGATCGTGCTCTTTCATGTTACCGGTGACACGCGCTGGTCTAACCTGCCGCTGTCGGGCAGCTTCGTCGAAATGCTCAAGCGCGTTGTCGCACTTGCCGGCACCGCGCCGGCCGCCGATGCGAGCGTCGCCAAAACCAACAACGTGCAGGAAGTGATCCAGCCGAGCCACATGCTCGATAGCTTTGGCAACTTCGTCGCGCCCCCGCCGACGGCGCGACCGGTGCCATCCGATTTCTCCGGCAGCGCCAGCGCCGAGCATCCGCCGGGCTTTTACGGGCCGCCGGAAAGCCTCCTCGCCGTGAACACGCTGGCGCCCAGCGATCGCCTGGCGGCGCTCGACTTTTCTCCGCTCACCACCGCGAGCCATGAAGTCTATCGCACCAGCGAGCCGCAGGATTTACGCGGACCGATTTTCCTGATCGCGCTGTCGCTTTTGTTGCTCGACACGCTCGTGGTTCTATTCCTCGGCGGCGGCATCCAGCGCTTGATCCCGCGCTCGCGTGCCGCCACTGCGGCCGCGATCCTCGTCAGCGCGCTCGCGCTCACCCTGGTACAGGCCCGAGCGCAGGAAGAAACGCCCAATCCTGACGTGCCGCAATCGGCGCTCGAAACCAAGCTTGCTTACGTGATCACTGGCAATGCGGATGTCGACGCCATCAGCAAGGCCGGTCTTGCCGGACTTACACTCTTTCTCGCGCAGCGGACCGCGCTTGAACCCGGCGATCCGATCGGCCTCGACATCGCGCACGACGAGCTTGCGTTCTATCCGCTGATCTACTGGCCGATCGTGCCTGGCGCGCCACGGCCGTCGGACGACGCGCTCAAACGCATCGACACGTACATGAAGGACGGCGGCACGGTGCTGTTCGACACCCGGGACGCTGTCGTAGCTCCGCCCGGACCCGATGGCGAAACCAACAGTCCGGGTATGCTCGAGCTGCGCAAAATCCTGTCCTCGCTCGACATTCCCGAGCTCGAACCGGTGCCGCGCGATCACGTGCTGACCAAAACGTTTTATTTGTTGCGCGACTTTCCCGGCCGTTTCGATGCCGGTCAGCTCTGGGTCGAAGCGCTGCCGGCGACAAGCGAAGAGGAAACGTCAAGCCGGCCCGCCCGTGGCGGTGACGGTGTGTCTTCGATCCTCATCACCTCGAACGACTTTGCCGGCGCCTGGGCGACGCAGTCGGATGGCCAGCCGATGCTGCCTATGGTCGAAGGCGAGCCGCGCCAGCGCGAAATGGCGTTCCGCGCCGGCGTCAATATCGTCATGTACACGCTCACCGGCAATTACAAGGCCGACCAGGTCCACGTCCCGGCGCTGCTCGAGCGCTTGGGTCAATAGGAGAGCGCATTGAATCTTGGCGTTGCATTCGCTCCTCTCATCAGCGCTCCCGAATTATGGGCGGCGATTGCCGCCGCGTGCCTGTTTTCTCTGATGCTTTTCGTATCGCGCAGCCGCGGCGCCGCGATCCGGACGCTGGCGCTCGCTTTGATCGTGCTCGCGCTGGCCAATCCGTCGCTCACCCGCGAGCATCGCGATCCGCTGAACTCGGTCGCCGTCGTCGTCGTCGACAAGAGTTCGAGTCAAAGTTTCGGCGACCGCACCCAGCAGACCGAAGCCGCTCGCGCTGCGGTGGTCGACCGGCTGCACCACATTCCCGGCCTTGAAGTGCGCGTGGTGGAAGCCGGTCAGGCGGACGGCGAGACCGACGGCACGCGCTTGTTCACTGCGCTTGGCTCGGCACTTGCCGACGTGCCGGTCGACCGCATCGCCGGCGTGATCATGATCACCGATGGACGCGTCCATGACGTGCCCAGCAATGCCGCCACGTTAGGCTTCGCCGCACCGGTACACGCGCTGATTACCGGACACAAGGACGAACGCGACCGCCGCGTCGCGCTCATCGCCGCGCCGCGCTTCGGCATCGTCGGCCAGCCGCAGACCATCACCTATCGGGTCGAGGACCAGGGCGCGAATGCCGGTACCGCCGAGGTGACGGTGCGCCGCGACGGCGACGTGATCGACCAGCGCACCGTTCCCGTCGGCATGCCGCAGAACGCCGAGATTCCGATCCCGCATGGCGGGCCGAACATCGTCGAGATCGAGGCGTCGCCGCTTCCCGGCGGCGAACTCACTCAAGTCAACAATCGCGCCGTGGTCTCGATCGACGGCGTGCGCGACAAGCTGCGCGTGCTGCTGGTGTCCGGCGAGCCGAATGCCGGTGAGCGGACTTGGCGCAACCTCTTGAAATCCGACCCCTCGGTCGATCTCGTGCACTTCACTATTTTGCGGCCGCCGGAAAAGCAGGACGGCACGCCGATCAACGAATTGTCGCTGATCGCCTTTCCGACGCGCGAGCTGTTCCAGCAGAAGATCGATCAATTCCAGCTGATCATCTTCGACCGCTATGCGCGTCAGGGCGTGTTGCCGATGATCTATTTCGACAATATCGCGCGCTACGTGCGCGACGGCGGCGCCGTTCTTGTCGCGGCCGGCCCCGATTATGCGAGCCCGACCAGCGTCTGGCACTCGCCACTCGATGAGGTGCTGCCGGCCGAGCCGACCGGAGAGGTCACCGATCAGGCCTTCCACCCGCGACTCACCGAGCTCGGTCAGCGGCATCCCGTGACGCGCGGGCTCGACGGCTCCGACAGCAACCCGCCGCATTGGAGCCAATGGTTCCGCATCGTCGATACCAGGAACACGACCGGCACCGCGGTGATGCAGGGTCCTGACCAAAAGCCGCTGCTGGTGCTGTCGCACGAAGGCGAAGGCCGCGTGGCGCTGCTCTTATCCGATCAACTCTGGTTGTGGGCGCGCGGCTTCCAGGGCGGCGGCCCGCATCTCGATTTGCTGCGCCGGCTCTCGCATTGGCTGATGAAAGAACCGGATCTGGAAGAAGAGGCGCTGCGGCTGACGGTCAGCGGCCACAATCTTGTCGTCAAGCGGCAGACCATGGCTGATCAGGTCGCCGATGTGACGTTGACGTCGCCGTCGGGCGCGACGCGCTCGCTCAAGCTTAATCCGACCGAGCCCGGTGTGTGGGAATCGAGCGTCGCAGCGAACGAGCTCGGACTATGGCGCGCCACCGATGGCAAGCTCAACGCGCTGGTCAATGTCGGCCCGGCCAATCCGCTGGAATTTGCCGAGGTGACCTCGACGACCGGAGTGATGGCGCCGCTCACCGACGCCACAGGCGGCGCTTCGATGCGGCTCGACGATGGCTCAGGCCTCAATGTACCGCGCATCGTCGCGGTGCGCTCCGGCGACACCTATAAAGGCGACGACTGGATCGGGCTGAAAATGCGCGACGTCAGCGTAGTGCGCGGCATCGGCGTGCTGCCGGTTTTCGCCGGCATGATCGGCCTTCTCCTCCTGCTCGGCAGTCTCGCCGGCGCGTGGGCGCGCGAGGGGCGGTAGTTTATTTCAATCCGGCCGGATGGGCCCCGAGACGCCCTCGAACGCGCCCTCTTCCAGTTCGGCAACGAGAAGCCGCGCCGGGTCGACCGGCCCGGGCATGGTCGCGCGTCCGGGCGGCACGCGCTTGAACCCGCTTTTTCCGTAATAGGCTTCATCGCCGACCAGGATCACCAGGCGATGGCCCTTGGCCTTGGCTTCCTTCAGCGCCCGCTCGATCAGGGCCTGGCCGACGCCGCGTTCGCGAAAGGCCGGCTCGACGGTCAGCGGCCCGAGCAGAAGGGCTTTGGTCTCGCCGATGCGGATCGGCGACAGCCAGACCGAGCCGACCAAGAGCGTGCCGGTGCGCGCAGTGAACGACACGTCGAGCCGGTGCGTGGCCTGTTCGCGCAACCGGTAAGCCGTTTTGGCGAAACGGCCCGGCCCGAAGGTGCGTTCATGCAGCCGCTCGATCGCAGGTGCATCGTCGGGGGTCTCGGGCAGGATAGTCAGCGAAATATCGTTCATCGCGTCGCCGCCTATCATCTCGCCCGGCTCAGGTCCAGCCGGCGTTGCCGACCCACCCTATCGGCTGCGCTGATAATGCTTAGATTGGGCGACGTGAAACAGCGGAGAAATCGATGGGCTTGCTCGTCAACGGCATCTGGCAAGAAGACGCGACACGCACCAAGGACGGTCATTTTATCCGGCGGACCACCCGCTTTCGAAATTTCGTGACCGCCGATGGCAGCCCCGGCCCGACCGGCGAAGGCGGCTTTGCCGCCGAAGCCGGGCGCTATCATCTCTACGTGTCGCATGCCTGCCCTTGGGCGCATCGAACGACGATTTTCCGCAGCCTGAAGAGGCTCGAAAATGCGATCTCGGTCTCGATCACCGAACCGCTCTACGGCAAGACCGGCTGGGAATTCGGCACCGCCCAGGGCGGCACGCGCGACGAGGTCAACGGCAAGGCGACGTTAGCCGAAGTCTATCTCGTCGCCGATCCGCATTATACCGGCCGCGTGTCGGTTCCGGTGCTGTGGGACAAGAAGCGCCGTACCATCGTCAACAACGAATCCTCCGAAATCATCCACATGCTCAATTCGGCCTTCGATGCGTTCACCAATGTGCGCACCGATTATTATCCCGTGGAATTGCGCGCCGAAATCGATCGCATCAACGACCTCGTCTATCCGAACGTCAATAACGGCGTCTATCGCGCCGGCTTTGCCACCAGCCAGGTGGCCTACGAAGAAGCCGCCCGCGCCATTTTCGCCACTTTCGATCAGCTCGAAGAGCGCCTGTCGCGGCAGCGTTACCTGGTCGGCCGTCAGATCACCGAAGCGGATTGGCGGCTGTTCACCACGCTGATCCGTTTCGACACCGTCTATTACAGCCATTTCAAGTGCAATCTGCGCCGCGTCGCCGACTATCCCAACTTGTGGAATTATTTGCGCGATCTGTATGCCGTGCCCGGCGTGGCCGAGACCGTCAGCATCGATCAGATCAAGCGGCACTATTACGGCAGCCAGCGTCAAGTGAACCCGACCGGCATCGTGCCGATCGGGCCGCTGATCGATTTCACCCTGCCGCACGACCGCGCCCGCTTCGGTTGAGCAAAGCGCGCCGGTCATGTTTATGACCGACGCGCCCGGTTGCCTCAGAGGGAAGTCTTAGTCGCAAACCCAGACGTCACGCCAGCGCAGCCCAAACGGCGTCGGAACCCAACGCCACTGGTAGCAGTTGTTGTCGTAGGAATAGTCGTAGTAGCCCGGGGCGAACGCATAGAGTCCGCCATAGCCGTCGCCGCGATAGGCATAACGTCCGTGACCCCGCCCATTGTGGTTCCAATTAGTGCCGGCATTCGCACCATCGAACTTCGGTGCCGCATTCACCGCGACATTGGAGCCGGGCGTATTGTTGTGCATCTGCTCGAAGCTTTGACCGATGCGTTGCCCGGTGCCTATGGCGCCGCTCTTCATCGAACCCATCGAAGGCACCGCGCCACCAACGCCGCGCCCGCCGCCATGCGGGAATGCCAGGGCGCTTGTCGCCATTGTTGCAGTTCCCAAAGCCGCCACTGCGGCAATTGTCAAAAGCGTCTTATTACGCATCGCCGAACTCCTCGCTGATTCGAACAGGTGTTACAGCGACAACGCCACCCGGTAGGACGAGTTGCATGACGTCTTGGTAATGATGATGCAATGATGCAGTCGCTGCGCGCGCGACGCTGCCGCTCACCACAGTTCCGAAGCGGTACGGCCGGTGAGCACTTCGGCGATGCGCTCGCGCGTCGCGCGCGAAATATCTTTCGGCAACTCTTCGGTCGCGAAGAATCCGTGGGCGACGATCTCACCATTGGGCTGCGGCGGCGCGGTCTGCCGGAATGCACGCACGATATAGAGCGCGACATGGTCGCGCCGCGACACTCGGCGATTGAAATAGACGGCGTGAAAGACCGGCGGCTCGGTCAGCTCAATATTGCCCTCTTCGCGCAATTCGCGCTCCAGCGCCGCAATCAGCGTCTCGCCGGTTTCGACGCCGCCGCCCGGCAAGTGCCAGCCGGCAACATAGGAGTGCTTCACCAGGAAGACGCGGCCTTCGCCGTCGAAGACGAGCGCGCGGACGCCGAGTGTAAGGCCGCGAGAAAAGCGCCAATAGCCATGCAAAACCCGCCGGATCACCGGCTCGAATGGGCGGCGGATCGTCTCAAGTCGCATCTTGTATTCCCGGCCCATGTCCAATAATTAGAATTGTTCTAAGATAGTCTTACGCGCATCCGCAAATTGAGCCGCCGAGGGCATTCTGTGAAACGCTTTGCCGACCTGAACGAGCAGGAAATTCTTGCGCTCGCGATCTCCAATGAAGACGAGGACAATCGCATTTACCGCTCGTTCGCGGACCGGCTTCGCGGCGCCTATCCCGAGACCGCCGATATGTACGACAAGATGGCCCAGGAAGAGATCGGGCATCGCGACATGCTGCTCGACCTTCATCGCAAGAAATTCGGCGACTTTCTGCCATTGATCCGCCGCCAGGATGTCAAGGGTTTCGTGGCGCGACGGCCGATCTGGCTCAATAGCACGCTCAGCCTCGACGCCACGCGCAAATTCGCCGAGGAGATGGAATACGAAACCGCGCGTTTTTATCGCCGCGCGGCGCAAACCGCGCATGACGACGCTGTGCGCGATCTGCTGCGCAAGCTTGCCGCCGCCGAAGACAAACATGAAGCGCTGGCTCACGAGCTCGGCGAGAAGATCACGCCGCAAGCGCGCCGCTCTGAGGACCAGGCCGCGCGTCGCATGTTCGTGCTGCAATATGTGCAGCCCGGGCTTGCCGGTCTGATGGACGGCTCGGTATCGACGCTGGCGCCTTTGTTTGCGGCCGCCTTCGCCACGCACAACACCTGGTCGACTTTTCTGGTTGGGCTTGCCGCCGCGCTGGGCGCCGGGATTTCCATGGCTTTTGCCGAAGCAATGTCCGACGACGGCTCTCTCACCGGGCGCGGTGCACCGGTGGTGCGCGGCGCAGTCACCGGCGCGATGACCGCGCTTGGCGGCCTCGGCCATGCGCTGCCCTATCTCATTCCCCATTTCTACGTCGCGACCTCCGTCGCCTTCGCCGTCGTCGCGGTCGAGCTGGTCGTCATCGCTTGGATCCGCACGCATTACATGGATACCCCGTTCCTGCAGGCGGCATTCCAGGTGGTGGTCGGCGGCGTCCTGGTCTTTGCCGTCGGCATCCTCATCGGCAGCAGCTGATTGGGAAGTTCGTGATTTGTTATCACGCGTCTGCGATGCTGAGCGCGGTCTAACGGCGCTCACGCCATGTTCACGCTCGCCCATCTCTCCGACCTGCATATGGCTGTCGAGCCGCGCGGCTCGCAGCTGTTGAGCAAGCGCGGGCTCGGCTACATCAACTGGCTGCGCAGGCGCAAGCAAATCCACCGGCCCGAGGTTCTCGACGCACTGGTGCGCGACCTGAAAGCGCAAAGATTCGATCACATCGCGGTGACGGGTGACCTCGTCAATTTCTCGCTGCCCGACGAATACGCTCGCGCCCGCGAATGGCTGGCGGCGCTGGGCAGTCCTCGTGACGTCACGGCGATGCCGGGCAATCACGACGTCTATGTCCGCGGCGTCGAAGCCATGCCTGCGCAATATTGGGGCGATTACATGCGCGGCGACGACGGTATCGACCGTTTTCCTTTTCTGCGCCGGCACGGCGACGTAGCGCTGATCGCGCTGTCGACCGGCGTGGCGACCGGGCCGTTCATGGCGACCGGGCGGCTCGGCGGCCGGCAGCTTTCCTTCTTCGCCGAGATACTCGGACAAACACGCGACGCCTTTCGCGTCGTGCTCATCCACCATCCGCCGCAAAGCCCGCTGCGGCGTTACCTGCGGCGGCTGATCGACGCGCCGGCGCTGCGGCAGGTGGTTGCCGAACAAGGCGCCGAGCTTTTGCTGCATGGCCACGATCATCGGTCCTCCCTGGTCTGGCTTGACGGACCCAATGGCACAAGAATTCCTGCCGTCGGCGTGCCGTCGGCTTCCGCCGCCGCAGCGCACGGCGACGAAGGCGCGGCCGCTTATCATCTGTTCAAGATCGACGGCGCCGCCAAGCCATGGCGTTGCGAAATGATCGCGCGGCAACGCGGCACGGATGGGATCATCCGCGAAGTCGAACGCAAAATTCTCGTCTAGGAATTCGTCGCGATCAGCACGGCGACGGCGAACAGCGCGACGGCGCCGATAGAAGCCGAGCAGGAGCACGCCGAAGGTGCGCCAGCGCCGCTGACGGCGGTAACGCTGGGCTTCTTTCGCCGGCGCCCGCGCCAACAGATCAGGATCCTCGGCGAGCGCGCGTTGCCGTTCGACGAGGCGGCGGGCGACGTAAGTGGTCACCGCCCGCACGATCTCCGCAATATCGTGCGAGTTCCGCGAGTACCTGCCGCCCCAGCCGGCTGTCGTGCAGGAACCGGTAGCCGCGCTTGTCGCGGCCCATGGCGACATGGGCCACCGCGTCGATCCACAGCCGCGGCGTCTCGCCGCGACTGATGCCGCGATCGAACAGATCGACTTCGGCCGGGACTTCGGCGAACAGCGGATCGAGTGCTTCGTTCAACAGTTCGAGCCGCGCCGCTTCGGCATCGCGCATATCGACGACGACGCTGGTGCGTTCGGCCGCCTCGACTCGCGCCTGATGCATCGCCTCCTGCAGCGGCGACGGAGGCGCGACGTCTTTCGGCGCCTCGACTTTGCGCTTACGGCCCCACATGGTCCCTACCCGTCCCTACGATTCCGGCAACCGACGATACACCAACAATTACGCCTGCAAAAAGTCGGCCAATCGGCAAAATTGAGCGAAACCAGTTTCCGCCTATACGCACCGCCCACCATCGACTTCGACGATATTGCCGGTGACAAAGTCGGCATCTGCCGAGGCGAGGAACAAGGCGGCGTTGGCGATGTCTTGCGGCTGCGCCAGCCGGCCGAGCGGAACGGTGGCGATGAATTTCTCGCGCTGACCGGGCGCGGAGCCGAGAAAGCTCGGCAATAGCGGCGTATCGGTGGCGACCGGCGCGATGGCGCAGACCCGGATGCGGTCGGGCGCGAGCTCGACCGCAAGCGATTTGGTGAGCGTATGCACCGCGCCCTTGGTCGCATTATAGGCCGACAGCCCCGGCCGCGGCCGCAAGCCCGCGGTCGAGCCGATATTGATGATGGTGCCGCCGCCGGCTTTGCGGAACTGTGGCACCACGGCCTGGCAGAACTGAAACAAGCCCTTCACATTGACCGCGAAAATGCGGTCATACTCGTCCTCGCCGATGTCGAGCATCGGTTTGTTGACGTGGGTGGCGCCGGCATTGTTGACCAGAATGTCGAGCGCGCCGAACGCCGCCAATGTTTCCGCGATGGCAGCGGCGATGTCGGCCTTTTTGGTCACGTCGCAGCGCACCGCGACGGCGTTGTTGCCGATGGCGCGCGCAGCCGCTTTCGCCGCGTCGAGATTGACGTCGGCGAGCGCCACACGCGCGCCCTGACGCGCATAGGTCTCGGCGATGGCCTTGCCGATGCCCGATCCGGCCCCCGTGACCAATGCGGTTTTGCCGTCAAGACGCATCCCATCGGCCATGACATCAGCTCCGTTTCGGCGCGACGCCGTAGGGCTTGGCCCAGCCGAGCCCATCTTCGGTGCGCGTGCGCGGCTTGTATTCGCAGCCAATCCAGCCGGTGTAGCCGAGCTTGTCGATCGCCGCGAACACCGCCGGATAATTGATCTCGCCCTCGTCGGGCTCGTGGCGCGTCGGCACCGCGGCGATCTGCACGTGGCCGATCACCGGCAGGAATTTTTCGAAGCGCTTGATCAGGTCGCCGTTGATGATCTGGACGTGATAAAAATCGAACTGCATGCGCACGTTCGGCGCGCCGATCTTGCCGATCAGATCAGCGGCCTGCTCGACATGGCTCAAGAAATAGCCCGGCCGGTCGCGCGGATTGATCGGCTCGATCAGGAGCGTGATGTTCGCTTTCGCCGCCGCCGCCGCGGCGCGGGTCATGTTGGCGATGAAGACGCGCTCCGCTGCCGGCCGCTCATTGACCGGCACGACGCCGGTCATGCAGTGGATCGCGGTGCCGCCGATCGCCGTGACATAATCGAGCGCGCGGCCAAAGGCGGCGTCGAAATCGCGCTCGCGGCCCGGCAGCGCGGCGAGGCCGAATTCCGGGCATTGCGGCGTGTTGACGCCAAGCTGTGTCAGCCCGTGCTTGGCCAGCTCGCCCTGCACCGCGGCCGTCGGCGTGTCATAGGGAAATTGCAGCTCGACGGCGGAAAACCCACAGGCCGCCGCGACGCCGAAACGCTCCAGCAGCGGATAGTCGGTGAACAGATGGCCGAGATTGGCGGCAAAGCGCGGCATGCGATGGTCCCTGGCGTTTTCTGTTGTTGGCTAAGCGTAGCGCGGATCGTAAGCGCGGAATAGGCAACATCGAGGACGCCCCCTGTCTGTGAAGGTGATTAAAGCCATCCCGTTCCCGCGGGCGCACTCCGCCCGCGAGCGATGTCAAACAGCGATGTCAAAAACCCGTAGTCCGGATGCAGCGGAACGCAATCCGGGCACGAATTGGTGCGCGTACCTCGAAGGGGACAATTGCCAAGCTCACGTCCTAATAAAAGCGACAACGGCTGCAATTCAAGCGGCGATCAGGGCATCGTACCTTGGGCGGCGGCGGGTCCATTGCCCACTTTTGGTGGGCCACTTCCCATCACCTTGCCCACTATATGAGTGGGCGATATTGTGGTTGACCCCTGCCCACGGGATTTGGTTCGCTGACAGCGACGCTGCGCATCTGCAAGCCCGCATCAGCGGCCAGCGCGGCGCCGAGGAAACGGATCATTCAGGGGCGGCTTTCGCCGCACGATAGCAATGAACGCGCAACAGCTCCTTACCGAAATCTCCGACTATTGCCGCCAGACCGGATTGGCAGAATCCACCTTCGGCCGCCGTGCCGTCAACGACGGCAAGCTCGCCGCGCGGCTGCGCAACGGCGGCCGCATCACCACCGACACGCTCGACCGCATCCACGGCTTCATGGCGGCGAATCCGGCGCAGGGTGAGCGGCCGGCGATCATCGAGCGCGCGCACACGCCGCGCCCACCGCTGCCGGCAGCGCTGCCCGCGGTGCCGCTCACCGCGGGCGATCCGCAGCGCAATTTCCGCTTTTTCGACAACCGGCAGAAATATCTGCTGTTCGTCAACACCTGCAGCGAGAAATGGGAGGTCGCGCACCGCGTCTCCGAGGAACTGGCGCATATCCATCCGCACCCGCCGGCGGTGCGCATTTTCGACGCCGGCGTCGGCGACGGCTCGGTGCTCACCCGCGTCATGCGCGCCGCCCACGACCGCTTCAGCCACATGCCGTTCTACGTCGTCGGCAAGGAGATCTCGCTGGAAGACGTGCGTCTGACGCTGCAGAAAATGTCGGACCGCTTCTTCGAGCATCCGGCGACGGTTCTGATATTGACCAACCTTGCTTATGCCGACGCGCCGTGGCTGCACGTCAAATCGCTCAACGCGGCATCAAGCCTGGTCTGGCACGAGCTGCCGCTGTTGGGCAATTCCGCGCATCGCTTCGAGCAACAAATCATCAATCTCGAGCCGTTCCTGGCGCAGAACTGGAAAGCCGGCGTGTCGGCGCGCACCGGCAATCCGATGTACGAGCGGCCGGTGGTGCTGGTGCTCTATCGCGAGGATCACCGCTTCCTGCTCGATCCGATCATCCCCAAGGCCGGCGGCACCCGCGCCGATTACGATCTCGTCATTGCCTCGCAGCCCTATCGTGCCCGCGCGCCGCTGGACTTCAAGGCCAAACGCGTGATCGCGCCGCTTGCCCGCGCGCTCGGCCCCGGCGGGCGGCTGATCGCCATCCATTCGCACGGCCACGACCCCGGCATGGAAATCATCCAACGTGTCTGGCCGGAGGACCACCCGTTCATTCACGACCGCCACGACATCCTCAAAGCGGTCAAGCACGAGCTGGGCCCGGCCGGCCGCGATCTCAACTTCAACGCTTACGCCGACAACCGCTCGCTGTTCCGTTACGAGATGCATACGCTGCCCTCGGAAATCTCCGAATCGATCGGCACCTCGACGCTGTTCGCGGCGTGGAACGCGGCGATCTACGTGGCGCAGGTCGAGGACGACCGCGTGGCGAAGGCCGCTGCCGACGGCAGCTACATCGACGCCACCCGCTCCGTGCTGCGCGAACGCGGCGGCCTGTGGTTCTTCGACGAGAGCTACGTGATTTCGCGGCGGCGGGCCTGAAGCAGCTGCCTTAACGTCGGCTTTGGAATGTCCGCTCGACGGCACAGCGGGCGCATGGTTTTGGATTTCTGTGGCGATTGACCCATAGCGTCATTTCGCGACAGTCTCGTTTATTCAACCGCGAAAGCGCTTGGTCCTAATCTTGCCCTAGACACGCTCAAACGGTGCTCCAGGCTCGCAATCGATGCGGACAAACAATAACCTGGTGCGACTTTGATCAGTGCGACCAGAACCTCGCTAGTTGCCAAACTTGTAATTCAGACCCACGCGAACGACGTTAATACTCACCATTCCGAAGTTTGCGGCGAATGAAGCCGGATTAAAGCCGGGGTTAAAAAAGGTAGATGTGGCAACAGTGTTGATGGAGCGGCTGCCCAAATCTGCATACAAATACTCGGCCTTCAAACTCATATTATTCATGATTGCGTACTCAAAGCCTGCTCCAACCGTCCAGCCCACCATTGTTCGCGATGATGCGCCAGTAAAACAGTTGGCCTGCCCCGTGCTAGCGCCGCAAGCGTATGCAAAGCCGCCCGCGTTTGCTCCGCCAGCCCCAGATTTTGGGCTCGGCATGATTGCACTCGCTTCGACGTCTCCATAAGCCAGACCACCGGTGGCGTAGATCAGCAGCGGGCTTACCGGTATGAAACCCAAACGCCCCCGAAGCGTGCCGAACGACCTGACCGATTCAGTGGCGGCAAAAGTTCCAGGTCCATAACTGAAGAGAATAAAGTTCGAATTTCCGAAGCCCTTAATTTTGGACCAATCGAGATCGGCCTCGACACCCGCCAGCCATTCCTGACTATATTGCCAATTATAACCAACTTGGCCACCGACAAGGGCGCCGCCAATGTTGAAGGACGCCGGAGGTATACATGTCCCTCCGCCACAGGTACCGAGAAGAGCAGCCGGATCATTCGGTGTATAAGTAACAGTGGGGTCTCTCCACCCATATCCGCCGTTCGCACCGACGTAGATTCCGGTCCAGTTGGAAATTGGCGCGGGCGGTGGCGGCGCCCTGACGGTCATGTCGGCAGCGATTGCAGGCCCACCGTAGAATGCAGCAGCAATGATGCTAGCAACTAAAAGCTTTTTCACAGAATTGCGTTCCAAATTCTTCATTCGAGCCCCGCCGTTTGGTCGCGTCGCGAACCTAGCGGTTGTCGGCACCCTGTCTTGGCTTATTGTGAAATCCATATGCCCAGGGAGAAATTTGGCGCGCTTTTAATTGTATTGTTGCCCACGAGCCACACCTGCGGCGGGGTTAAAGGCGTACCCGGGAGTGAAGTCGACTATGTCTAGAGTGAATTGCCGAGGTAATTGTTCTGGCAAAATGTCTGTTATCGGGAAGGATTCAGATTTGCGAGCGTGACCGCTTCTGGTTCTTCGACGATCTCACGTCATTTCGCGGCGCAGGGTCGGGCAGCTTCCCGCGCTGATAAAAATTTTGACGACGGCAGCGAGATGCCAAAGACTTGGCCGAATGGCTGAAGATGGCCGAGGAAATGGAACGTGGCCTTATATCCTACGGACACGTCGTCCTGCGTGTCGCCATCGATCCCGGTACATTCATCGATTGGTGTAAAACCAACGGCGCGAAATCGAGCAGCGAAGGACGGAAAAAATTAATCGCCGCGATCGTCTACGAGAGATACGGCGCCCAAGGTTGATGCCTAAGCTTCTTCGGCAGCTTGCGAATTGCCACGAGGCATTTTAAATCGTCGCGGCGCCCATTGTCCCCCGTCACGGCGCAAGCGCCATGTCGTTCAGCCCTTTTCGGCCTGCGGAATCGCAGACCGTCACGTCCGCAAGCGCGGAAAGCGGACTTGCAGCGGACATTGCCAATCGGTTGAAAAGGAACCAAAGCGAGCGAATTAAATTACGACGCGGAAACTACGCTTGTCGAAGCCGCCCTTTTGGCCCCGCGCTCAACGGAACCGACACTCCGATTGCCAAGTAGTCCCTTTGGCGGACTCCTCCGCCGCCGTGTCGCACCAAAGAAACCGCACTGGCTGACAAAGTCCAGATTAGCCCCCACCGGGAGCGAGATGCTAGCCGCAACCGCGCCCCACGAATCCGCGTGAGCATCAAACCGTTAAAGGAACCAGCCATGTCGAAACTTGCTTGGATCGTAACGCTCGCGACGCTCACTGCCGCGACTTCGGCCGCCGCGCAAACCGCCATTCCAGACCTTCGCGGCACCTGGAAGGGCCAGAGCGAAACGATCATTTTGGGTGCCGGCAATTCTCATCATGACGCCGCGGCGGCGGCCGAGCCGAGGCTGAACAGCGTCGCGTTCACCATGACCATCGACAAGCAGGACGGCCGCCGATTTTCCGGCACGTTTTCGTCCGCGCGCGCGAGCGAGAAGGTCATCGCCGTGGTATCGCGCACCGGCGCGATCTACATGGTCGACGACGACGGCCATGACATCGGCATGGTACTCGCGCCGAACCGGATGGAGCTCTGCTATCTTAAGCAGTCCCCGCAGTCGCGAATCGCATCTTGCACCGAGCTGACCAAGCAACCGTAGCCCGCACCATGAGGGCCTGAGACCGATCAGGCGCTGTTGACCCGGACCGGACATTGAGGCGGGGCGGGGCGGGGCGAGTCGGTGGCAATGCTGGCTCATTTGGTACCCGCGGCAACGCCGGCTTTTTTTTACCGGCGGCGCGGGGGGGCAATGGCGGCCTTTTTGGTAACGGAGGCACCGGCGGCGCGGGTGGAAAAGGCGGCGTCCTCGGCACTGGAGGCACGGGCGGAACTCACCAAGCAGGAGATCGAACTTTTGCCGTTTCCGATACGAAGTATCGCGGCGTAGAGAAGGCTAGTATGCTTTTTGAATGAGCGGAGCCGGCCATGCTGTTCGTCGTCCATGCCCTCGACAAGAAAGCCATGATGCCGGTGCGGGCCAAGCATTACCGCGACCACCGCATCCATCTCGACAAATCCGCCGATCACGGCGTCGACGTGGTGACGGCGGGGACACTGGTCGCCAACGACGGCGAGACACCGGCCGGCAGCATCTTCGTCGTCGACGCCGCCGACCGCGCCGCGGTCGATGCGTTCACCAGGAGCGATCCCTATCATCTCAACGGCGTGTGGGAGCGCGTGGAAATCCACCGCTACAACAAGAAACGCGGCACGCCGATCGCGAGCCGGCGGTAGAACACACGTTATGCTGCGCAAAACGAGGGGAATGCCATGCTCACGATCGCCAGGATATTGCTGACGCTCACCGTGCTCGGCTACGCCGCGGTGACGATCAAGGCCGACTTCAACAAAACCCACGCCACCAATCCGAAATGGACGCCGCACGCGCGCTTCCATGTGGTGTGGCAGATCCTGTCCTATTCCGGCGTCGGGCTGATCGCGCTTTATCTGATCTGGAGCGACGGACCGAATCCGATCGAGCGGCTTTATCTCGCCGCTGCGATCAGCGCCGCGATCTATGGCGCATTCTTCGCCGCGGTGTGGTGGCGCGGCCGCTATTCGGCGGCGCGCTCTATGACGATAACGGCTATTTGCCGTTCCAGCCGCCGATCGGGCCGAAGACCTGGCGCTGGGATGTCAACGTCACCGCCTTCACGGTGCTCGCCGCACTTTGGGGCGCCGGCGTCGCGGCGGTGCTGGCGGCCTAGCGCCGCCCGCCGTCAGCGCTTGCTCGTATCCGGCACCTCGATGCCGAGCGCGGTCGCCAGGTCGATCTGGTGGTCCTGCTCCTGCATCAGGATCTTGCGGATCTGCTCCGCCAACGCGAACTCGCCCAACGCCTCGCATTGCCGGATGCGGTCGCGATAATTGCGGACGGTTTCGTTCTCATTTTCCAGATCGAAGCGCAGCATGTCCTTGGCGTTTTTCGAGGTACGCACCGGCTTCGGCGTCACCGTCGGCATTTTGCCGAGGTAATCGATCTGCCGCGAAATCATCAAGGCGTGATCGAGCTCCTGCTTGGCGTGGATTTCGAGCTGATCGGCAATATCCATGTACTCGGCGCCCTTAAGCACCTGCGAATAGACCACGTATGAGATGATCGCCTGATATTCGCGGGACAGGTCCTCGTTCAAAAGTTCTGCCAGACGCTCGCGGGTAATCTCGGTTTCGTTCTTATCGGATTTTGACTTAGCCATTTGGTTCTCCTTTATTGACCTATTTCATTATGCCTGGGCAGTTTTTTGACGTAATCCCATCCGCTCCAATCGGCCGATGACCTCGTCGCAGAAATACGGCAGCTCGTTGAGATAATTGACCAGCGAAATGGCGATGCCGGTCAGGCCGGCTTTGCTCAAATCGGCAAGCTGCGCGGCGACCTGATCGGGATCGCCGACCAGCGCCAAGCCGCCCATGCCTTGGGCGTAGCCGTTGCGCTGCTTGAGGAATTCCTCCATCGGCACGGTCTGCGGCGTGATGTTCTTCATTCCCAAGATGCTGTCGACGGCATTCCAGTCGGCGCGCTCGACGATGCAGTGGTGGAAATACTCCTCGGCCTCTTTCTTGGTCGGCCGGCAGGTGACGACGCCGACGGTGTAGCAGCCGATCTCGCGGCCTTGCGCGACCGCGGCGTCTTTTGCCCGCCGCACCCGTTGCGCGGTTTCGTCGAGCGATGTGCGCGAGGCCTGCAGGAAGAACGCATCGCAATTCTTCACCGCAAAGGCCTGACCGGTCGCCGAGGCGCCGGCATTCATGATCACCGGCCGGGTGCCGCCAACCGGCTTCGGTTTGCCCTTGATGCCCTTCATGTGCAGATATTTTCCGTCGTAATCGAAGTTCTCGCGGTCGGACCAGATCAGTTTGATGACGTCGATCCATTCCTGCGCGTAGTCATAGCGGTCCTCATGAGCGCGCTGCTCAACACCAAACATGTCGAACTCGCCTTCGTTCCAGCCGACCACGATATTGAGCCCGAAGCGGCCCTCGCCGACGTGGTCGGCGGTGACCATTTCCTTCGCCGCCACCACCGGATTGAAGATCGGCGCATGTACGGTACCGAACACAGTGATGCGCTTGGTGGCGCCGAGCAGCCCGGTCGCCCAGGTGATCGTTTCCAGCGTCGTGCCCTGATAATCAGTGTCGCCGCCGTAGCCCTTCCAGCGCCCGATCGGGAGGAGGAAATCGATGCCGGCGTCGTCCGACATGACCGCGAGCTTCTTGTTGTCGGGCCAGCTGCCGGACCAGCGCTCGGGCACCAGCGTCACGGCGCGGCCGGACGAGCAATTGGCGCCGAACAGGCCGATCTGCAGTTTATTATTGCCGTGCATGGCGCGGCGGGAATTCAGCGAAGGCGAAGGAGCGTGCATCACGGCCACAGTGTCTTGGTTGCGATATCGGCGCCTTGACGCAGCGCCTTGAACTTCTCCCAGACCACGGTGTCGTGGACCTCGGTGCGGTATAAAGCCTGCGAGGAGAAGCCGCAATCCGCCGCGGCGATGACGTTTTCCCGGCCGACCAGCTTGGCAAAGCGCATGATGCGCTCGGCAATCAGCTCCGGGTGCTCGACGATATTGCTGGCATGGGTGATCATGCCGGGGCAGAGCACTTTGCCGTCCGGAATTTTGACGGTTTCGAACAGGTGATATTCGTGCTCGTGGCGCGGATTGGCGGCCTCGAAGCTGTAAGAGCCGGCATTGATCTTCAGCACGTATGCGATGATGTCGGCCAGCGCCGCCTCGTAGAGCCGCGGGCCCTCGTTGATGCCATAGCAGGTGTGGAAGCGCACGCGCTCGGGCGGGATACCTTTGAGCGCGGTGTTGGTCGCCTCGACATAGATTTCGGCACGGCGCTGCATTTGTGCGCGGCCGAGGTCCGGCTCGAAGAAAATATCCGGCAGGAACGGATCGTCGATCTGCACCAATATGCCAGCGTCGGCGATGGCGCGATATTCCTTGCCGAGCTCGGCCGCCAGCGCGTGAAAATATTCCTCGTCGTTCTTGTAATATTCGTTCAAGCCGACGCCGGATGCCGCGGTGGCTGGAAGGAACACATGGTGATCAGGAACGCCGGCGGCGGTCGCGGCCTTTTTGACATTGGCGATGTCGCGGCGGACGAATTTCTCGCCGCGATATTTGACGGGGCCGACGCAAACCACCGGTGCCAGCGTGACGATGGCGCCGCCCATCATCGCGGTCTTGAAATAGTCCTTGTAATAGTCGGGAAAGGCGGCGACCTCCTGCACGAACAGTTTCATTTTCTGCCCGGGCCGGGCCTCAAATCCTTCGAGCCGTTCCTGGATGTAGGTGAAAAAACCGGGCTTTGAGAATTCGCCATCGGTGACGATCTCGATGCCGCAGTCGACCTGCTTGCGCACCACGTCGTTCACCGACCGCGCCAGTAGGGCCTCGAACTTGGCTTCGTCGAACGGCTGGCCGGTGAATTTCGCCTTCATCAGATCGAGGAGCGCATGCGGCCGTGGCAGGCTGCCGATATGCGTGGTCTGGATATGGTCGGTGTTCTGCTGCATCGTCATGGCCGTTTCATCCCGGTTTTTTTGGCTCCGCCTGCCCCGGGCTTGTCCTTGCCGGAGGTGGAGCGAAGGCAAACCTTACACGGAAAACAGCTCGGCCGTCTGCTCAAGCACAAGTTGTTGGCGGCACAACCGCCTGCGAGATTGACTCCGCTTTTGCATTTAACGTTCCCGTGCATATGTGTGGTGAAACAGCAAACCCAGATGCCCACCCCCACCCTCCTGTCCCCCCTCCGTCTCGGCCCACTCACGCTCCCCAACCGCGTGGTGATGGCGCCGATGACGCGTAACCGCGCCGGGCCGGGCAATGTGCCGGAGGCGCTCAACGCCACTTATTATGCGCAGCGCGCGTCGGCCGGCCTGATCGTCAGCGAAGCGACGCAGGTGTCGCCGCAGGGACAAGGCTATCCGGGCACGCCGGGCATTCACTCGGCCGCGCAGGTCGCCGGCTGGAAGCTTGTCACCGATGCCGTGCATGGCGCCGGCGGGCGTATTTTTCTGCAGCCCTGGCATGTCGGGCGCATCTCGCATCCTTTGCTGCAGCCGGGCGGTGCACCGCCGGTGGCGCCATCGGCGCTGGCGCCGGCGGGTCAGGCCTGGACGCTCGACGGCATGAAGCCTTACGTCACGCCGCATGCGCTCGAGGCCGGCGAGGTCGCCGGCATCGTCGAGGATTTCCGCTCCGGCGCGCGTAACGCACGTGAGGCGGGTTTCGACGGTGTCGAACTGCACGGCGCCAACGGCTATCTGATCGATCAGTTCTTGCGCGACGGCACCAACCGGCGCGGCGACGGCTACGGCGGCAGCGCGCAAAACCGTGCGCGCTTTCTCGTCGAAGTGACGGAGGCGATCGTCGGCGAATGGGGCGGCGAGCGCGTTGGCGTGCGGCTGTCGCCGACCAATCCTTATAACGACATCGCCGACAGCCACCCCGCCGCGACGTTTGCCACGGCGGTCGGCGCGCTCCAGCGTTTCGGGCTTGCGTATCTGCACATTGTCGAGCCGGCAGTGAGCGATCCCGTCGCCCAGGGCGAGATGCCGGACCTAAAATTCTTCCGCAAAATCTGGCGCGGTGTGCTGATCGGCAACAAGGGCTACGATCTCGCGCGTGCCGACGCCGCGATCCGCGACGGCAGCGCCGATCTGATCGCCTTCGCGACGCTGTTTTTGGCCAATCCCGATCTGCCCGAGCGCTTCCGCCGCGGCGGCCCGTTCAATGTACCCGACCGCAAGACGTTCTATGGCGGTTCGGCGGCGGGCTATACAGACTATCCCGCGCTCGGCGGCTGAATGAAGATTCCGGCAGCAATAACCGCGGCTTAGGCGAAAGCACCGTTCTGTGACCAAGGTCACTTCCGCGGCGGGCAGCGGCGCTTATGGTGCGATGGTGGTTAACGAGGCTTTGACAGGGGATTGCGTCATGACTGCCGCCCTGAAGTTTTTGAGCCAGATGACGGATTTGATTTTTGAGTCGCGGATGCAGCGCGCTGCGGTGAAGATCAGCGCGCGCGAGCAGGTGTTTTACCGCCACACGATGTGACGCCTCGGCCTAGGCGCCAAGCTTCTCGGCCAGCTCTTCGAGACTCTTCGCCGCAAAATAGACCGGCACGGTCGGCGCGGCTTCGCCGCGGCCGGGACCGTGCTCGTTCGGCCGCGCCACGTGCGCGGTGCGCAAGCCCAACGCTGCGGCTGCCGCCAGATCTTTGGAATGCGCGGCGACCATCATGCAGGCCTCCGGCGCCAGATCGGAAGCCGCAGCGGACGCGAGATAGACCTTCGGCTTCGGCTTCGGCTTATAGTCGCCGGCGATCTCGGCGCCGAGAATGGCGTCCCACGGCAAATCGTTGCGGCGCGCCAGATCGACCATCAGCGAGATATTGCCGTTCGACACGGGAGCCAGCATGAATTGGCGCTTGAGCCGCGCCAGTCCCTTCGGCACGTCGGGCCAGGCGTCGAGCCGGTGCCAGGCGAGATTGAGGTTGCGCTTGTCGTCCTCGCTCAGATCCGTCACGCCGAAGCGCGTAAGCGTGATGTCGAGATTGCGTCTGTGCAATACGTCGAGCTTGCAGAAGTCGATGCGGCCGGTGCGCACCTCGTCCATGGCGCCCTGATATTCGCCGCGCCAGGCATCGGCGAAGGCCGGCCAATCGAGCGCCACGCCGCGCGGCTCAAGCAGCACCTGCGCCTCGCGCGCGATCGAGCTGCGCCAATCGACCAGCGTGCCGAACACGTCGAAGAACAGGGCTTTTATCGCGGGGGCCATGCGATATTCCTAGCGCAAACGCGCCGAGGATGCCAAAAGGCACGCCTTAAAGCGTTGCTGATGCGGTTGCCGGGTTACCGATGAAATACAATAATCACGCGGGCCAGTGAGCCCGCTAACGAGGAAACCATGCCCAAGAACGCGCCCAAGAGTATGCAATCGCCCCGCCTGCCCGAGCTATCCGAAGCTACCCTCACCCCTGCGCAGCGCGCGCTGGCGGACTCCATAAAATCAGGCCCGCGCGGCCAATTCAAAATGTCCGGCCCGTTCGCGATCTATCTGCATTCGCCGGACTTCGGCGAGCTGGCGCAAAAGCTCGGCGGCCACCTGCGCTTCAAGACCAGCGTGCCGCCGCGCTTGTCGGAATTCGCGATCCTGTGCACCGGCGCGCATTGGAAGGCGCAATATGAATGGGCGATGCACGCGCCGATGGCGGAAAAGCAGGGCGTCAAGCCGGAGACCATCCGCGCCATTCAAGCCGGCCGGGCGCCGAAATCGGCGCCGAAGGACGAGATGGCGATCTATGACTTCGTCAAAGAGCTCTACGGCAAGCGGCGCGTCAGCACCGGCACGTTCAACCGGGTGAAGAAAATCCTCGGCGACGCCGGGACGGTCGAACTGGTCGGCATCCTCGGCTATTACGCCATGGTGTCGATGACTCTCAACACGTTCAAAGCGCCGCTGCCGGAAGGATTGAAGGCACCGTTCGCCGAACCGAAATAAAATAGCGCAACGAACGCCTCAGGCCACGCGGCCGCTCGGTCGCGCCATCGGCTGCGGCTGGCTCGCCGCGGCCGGTCTGTTCATGCGCTGGCGTAACAATTCGAGGAAGCGCTCCTTCGGCAACGGTGGCGCGATCAGCGCGCCCTGGCCGAAGTCGCAGCCCATGACCATCAACGCCTGCAGGTCGGCCTGGCTTTCGACGCCCTCGGCCGCCGCGGCGCTGCCGAAACGGTGCGCGAGGTCGATCGCTGTCTGGCAGATCGCGGCATTGGTGGCGTCGGTGGCGCAGTTGCGAACAAAGGAGCGGTCGATCTTCAATTCGGCGAAGGGCAAATTGCGCAGGCTCGAAAACGACGAATAGCCGGCGCCGAAATCGTCGATGGCGATCGAAATGCCGCTGCCGCGCAACTGCGCGGCGATGTCCTTGGCCAGCACAATGTCGCGCGCCACCTGGTCTTCGGTGACCTCGACGATGAGGCCGGGCCATGCTGCGGATTGCGGACGATATTCGGCGACCAATGCCGCAACCGGCATCCGCAGCAACACCCCGACCGGCACGTTGATGGCAAGATGCAGATTGAATCCGGCCTCGTCGAACATGGTCCAATCGCACAACGTCGCGACGAGCGCATGTTGCGCGAGCCCGACAACGCCGGCTTCGTCGACCTCGGCGTGAAAGCTACCGGGCTCCAATACGCCAAGCTGCGGATGGTGCAGACGCAGCAACGCCTCGGCGCCGGCAAGGCATTTGCGCTTGAGATCGATCTTGGGCTGATACCAGACCTCCACCCAATGATTGCGTAGCGCCTCGGCGATCGCCACGCACGGCCGAGCGTCGACAGCGTCAACCGGCGCTGCGCGCTCGTCCTTCCCCGCTTGCTCAATCGGCTCGGATCGGCAGCGTGCATCGTTCGGTTCGGAGGAGTTCATGTTCATAGGATGATGACCTGGGTCATCATCCTATAGGCCTAGCGGCCTTAACCAATCGTAAGGTGAACGGAACGTTTACCCGACGCCGGCCGGCGCAGCGCTCTCGGCTACGCCGGTACTAAAGAGTGCGCGTCCTACTTGCCCATTTGCATACCGCCGCTTGGCCCGCTCATGGCGCCACCGCTCGGCCCGCTCATGGCGCCGCCCGGGCCTTGCATCATCATGGTGCCGCCGCCCGCGGCGGCGCCGGGCGCCGGCGCCCCGATCGCCGCGATCGGATAGTCAACCTTGACCGTGCCGGCGTGATCGAACTTCAGCTCGGCCTCGACCGACTTGCCCTGCTCCAGCGGATGGTTGAGGTCGACAAACATCATGTGATAGCCGCCCGGTTTCAGCGTGACGGATTCGCCTGGCTTGATTTCCAGGCCGCCCTCGACCGGGCGCATTTTCATGACGCCGCCTTCCATGGTCATGCTGTGGATCTGGCATTGCTTGCTGGCGTCGTCGGATACGCAGCTCACGCGGTCCGCCGTCGACCCCTTGTTGGTGATTGTCATGTAGCCGGCGCCGTCGTCGGCGCCCTTCGGTGTGGCCCGCGCCCAGGGCTGCGAAATATGCATCGACCCGACATCGTAGTCGGCGGCCGCGGCGGGACTTATCGAAAATTGCGCCAGCAAGAACGGCGCGCCGCAGAGGGCAACTATCGCGGCAATACTGCCCGAGATGGACCGTAAAGAGGAATTCGTCATGGATCTGCTCCGTGTTGAAGGCTTGCCAAAGCCGCTCCCCGCGCCCCAAGCAACCCGCCGGCGGCAAGCAATATCGCTTGCAGCGCAAGCGCATAGGCCCACCGCCGAGGCCAGCAAGGCGCGCATATCGTGCCGCAGGGACATAAGTATCGAATCTAGAGGAATCGACAATCAGTTGGAATGCCGGGACCCGTTTCGGGCCATTCCGCGTTATCCGATTAATTCGGCAATCCCGTAGTTAGTAAATTAGTCGCAGGAGGGGTATCCTGGTGTCATGAATTGAAGTGGCTCTCAGGCGGCGAAGAGCCGGTCGGACCCACGCGACGTGGGCGGGTTCGGCCAAGTGCTGCCATTTCGGCGGCCGGGTCAGCCGCTCTCCGCCCCGCCGGTGCGACCGGTGGATGGCGATTTCGCACGATCCGACATCGATCTGGCCGACGATTTTGCGGAATACGAGCAGGACCAGGACGAAGAAATCGTCGACTATCGGCAACGCGCACTGATGAATGTCATCGCGCTCGCGGTCGTGGCGTTTCTGGTGAGCGCCGGTGTATGGCTTGCCGACACCATCGCCGACATGGAGCGAAACCAGGATTGCATGATGCAGGGGCGCGGTAACTGTGCCCCGATCGAATTGCCGATACCGCAGCAGCAGTAGGCTATTGCGACGCTGCAGCCGGTTTTGCCGATGCAGGCGGATCTGCGCTTACCGGTTTGGCGGTTCTTTCCGGCGCCGCGATCACCGGCGTCCCGCTCTCGGCAAAAGGTTTCGCCGCACCGTCGCCGGTCATTTCGCCCGTTTTTGCCGGCGCGGCTACAGGCTCCGCAACTTCCGGCTTGATCGCCGCTCGGTCACCGCCGATGGTGCCGGTTTTCAGGCTTGCCGGTAGCGGTTTTGCACCGGCAGTCGGCGACTCGATGCGATGCGAGCCGACAATGGCAAGCACCTCGGCAATCACGCGCGCATGCAGGCGCGGCGATTTGTCGATGTTGAGATGATCAATGTTCGGATCGGACCGCAGATCGACATTGATCAGCGAGCCGTGGAAGCCCGGCCCGCGGCTCATCCAATAATGCTGGCTCAAATTGAGCACCCGCGCGACATTCGATGAGGCGGCAAAGGAGGCGGTGCCGTCGAATGGAACCACCAGGGCCACCGGAACGTCGCGCCGGCCCAGATAGGCGGCCATGCTCATCACCGCATCGGCGCCGAGCGAATGACCGATGAGGATGATCGGTCCTTCCTTGCCGGCCTTGTAATTCGCCGCCGCGCTATCGGCCAGCAATTCCCAATCGGCATGATTGTCGACGGTGGCATAAACGCCACGCTTATTGAGTTCGTCGGCGAGCGTGTCCATACCGAGCGAGAAGATGTTCAGGAGCCCGCGCAGCAGGTAGACATGCGCGCGTGGCGCCGCCATGCTCGGGCTTGACCCGAACGCCAGCATCAGGCCTGCCGTCAGCACGCCGATTACACTAAGCCGCCACCAATTTCTCATGACCTCCTCACGGCTTGCCGCACCGGCTCGCCCGAGCCATCCGAGCCGGCGCATTCTAAGCAATTCACATTGCACTGCCAGATTTCGCGGAGAATTTCCTCCCCGATTCAGCAATGCCTTACAATACGACGCCAACCTGTAGTAAAAATGCCACGGGCCCATGGGCGTCAATACAGCCAGGGCACGACACGGGCGGTTTGGCGCATATAGGCGCGATATTCATCGCCGAATGCCGCGATCATCATCTCCTCTTCGCGCCTCACCCGGCCAAAGAACAGGATGCCAAACCCGACGAATCCGGCAGGCCCTGCGATCCAGTTGGGCAGCAGTAGGGCTTGTGCCACCGCCATAAGCCAAAAGCCCGAATACATCGGATGCCGAACGGTGGCGTAGATGCCGGTTGTGACCAGGGTGTGGCGTTCGCGAAGATCGAGGCTGACCGACCAATTGTGGCCGAGATCGTGGTGAGTCCGATAGAACAGCCACAGCGCGACGATATCGACGGCGACGCCAAGGTAACTTGCTACCGGCATGAAGGGATAATCGGCAAACCGCGGAACATGAGTGGCGACGTAAATGCAGGGCACGATGCCGAGACCGGTGAGCGAAGCCGACAGCAGTACGTATTCGCGCAAATCGCGGGCCGAATAGCGCACCGCCGTCTTGCGAGCGCGACGATTCGGAATAAGCCGCAGCAGCAACCAGCCGACGCCGAAGGCGAGCCAGATGATTTTCGCCAGCGTCGCGGTCACGCCCTACTCCGTGGCACTTGAGGTCGCCGCGGCGACGCCATCCGCGGCTGGCGCATTGATCAACGCGCCATCGGCGCCAAACGCCGCGACCGCCCGCTCCGCCTTCTCGACCCATTCGCCAAGGGGCAACGGGCCGCAGCACAGCATGTAATAGTCGTAGAAGTAGCGCCGCTCATTGCCCATCACGGCCTGGCGATGGACACGGAGAAAATTAAGGCGAAAGCGCCGATAGGTGTGCTCCTCGACCATCATGCGGATGCGGAATATTTTGACGATCGGCTTGCCGGTCGCCGGCAAGCCCATAGCGACCACCGGATCGACCTTATAGACATTGATGATGTCGACCAGTGCCTGATACTCGACCCAACAGATCGCCGGCGCATTGGCCACACGGTCGACGGCCTCGCGCAGCCAGCCGGCCGCCGGATGCAGCGCCACTTTGAGCAGCGACGAGCCGGTCGAGACGACATGCAGCGGCTTGCCGCGTGCGCCGAGCTGCGGATCGAGCTGCAAGGCGCGGTCGATGACGCAAAGCGACAGCGGCGCGCCAAGGCTGTGGCCGTGGATGATGATTTCGTCGGCGTCGGTCTCGCGGACGACCCGCACCAATTCGGCGGCGAGACGATCGAGCCGCGCGTCGACGGCCGTCCGGGCACGGTGGATGAAGTCACGGGCAAAATGCCAGTCGTCGAGCGCATAGCCGATGTGGATGAAGCGCCCGAACGTCCATCGCAAAGCGACAAAGATCGCGAGCCAGAGCGCGGGCGCGATCACCATAGGATACGGCAGCCCGAGATGGCCGACGGCAAAACGCGTCAGACCGATCGACAGCCAGGCCATGCCGACGACATAGATGAGCGGAAACAGGAAGAAGCTGCCATAACGCCAGGCGATGATGAAATATTTCGCCACCGTTCCGCTCAGGATGAATTCCATCAACGCGGCAATGCCGAGCGGAAACCGCAGCCAGTCGCTTTTCGCGCCGTCGGCGCGCACGAAGTCATCCCAGCGAAACCAGTGAAAATCGGTCGTGACGCGCCAGTTTGGTCCGAAGGTATCGACCGTCCAGCTCGCCACCGCGTCACAGGCCGACAGATGCGGCGGCGAAACCTTGCCCTGGACGCTCCAGGCTTTGTGGAACCGCGCCATCTCGCGGATGAAACGGCGATGCTGGCGTTCCGCGCCGACCGGCTCGTAGCCCGTCATCTGCACGAAACAACGCTTGCGCACCTGCGCCGGCGGCATTGCCAACTCCTGGCTGGCCTGTCGGGGCTTCCATAGGTGCTACGGCTTGGCCGATCAAGCGCGCCCCGATATCTCCAGCGCCGGGGCCTTTCGGATAAGCCGTTGGTGGCAAGCGCGAATCCGTTCCTTGCGCTATGGCAAAAATGCAATCTTTACCGTGGCTGCCGCCGTTGAACTTGACCCCATCCTTCGCTATACGAAGCGTTCACATTGAGGAGCCCGAACCGACGGGCTTGCTCGCGCCGGGCTGGGCCGGCGCTTATTCCCTGCTGACCAAAGAGCACGCCCGATGTCCACTACGTTCGATAAAGTGGCTGAAATCATTGCGGAAACTTGCGATATCCCGCGTGAAAACATCAAGCCGGAAAGCCACGCCATCAACGATCTCGAGATCGATAGTCTCGATTTCCTCGACATCGCCTTCGCCATCGACAAGGCGTTCGGCATAAAGCTTCCGCTCGAGCAGTGGACCCAGGAAGTCAATGACGGCAAAGCCACGACCGACCAATATTTCGTGCTGAAGAACTTGTGCGAGCGGATCGACGAGCTGATCGCTGCCAAGGGCGCCTGAGCGCCGCCGATGCGTCTTGAATATTTTCAGATGATCGACCGCTTCGTCGCCGTCGACGTTGCCGGACGCGTGGCGCGCGCGGTCTGCACCGTGCCGAAACAGAGCCCGGTATTCGAAGGCCATTTTCCCGGCTACCCGCTGATGCCCGGCGTGCTCTTGATCGAATGCATGGCGCAGACGACCGGCTGGCTGGTGAGCGCGGTGACGGGTTTTACCGGATTGCCGGCGCTTGCCGGCGTCAAGGAAGCCAAGATCCGCAGCGCCGTGTTTCCGGGCGATGAACTCGAATTCGAGGGCAGAGTCGTGCACGATGGATCGGGCTATGCCATTGGCGAGGCCAAGGGCTGGTGCAAGGGCGCCGCGGTCTGCGACGCCACGCTGACCTACCGCATCATTCCCTATCCGAGCCCGGAACTGCGCGCCGGATTGTGGGACTGGGCCGACCGCATCAATTTTCCGGCCAGGGAGTTCGCGAAGTGACCGAACGCCGCGAGGTGTGGATCACCGGCGTCGGTCTGCTCACCTGTCTGGGCGAGGGCCTGGAGACGGCCTGGAGCCATCTCGAGCGCGGCGATCCGCCGGCCTACGACGACAAGAGCTTTGCGCCCTACATCGTGCATCAGCTCCCGCCGATGAGCTACGACAAGCACATTCCGAAGAAAAGCGACCAGCGGCAGATGGAGACCTGGCAACGGGTCGGCGTCTATACCGCGGGCATGGCGCTGACCGATGCCGGCATCGCCGGCAACGCCGAACTGCTCGATCGCGCCGACATGATCGTCGCGGCCGGTGGCGGCGAGCGCGATACGGCGGTCGATACCGCAATCATGGCCGGCATGCGCAAGACCAACACGCGCGGCGCTTTCCTCAACGAGCGGCTGATGAGCGACCTGCGCCCCACTTTGTTTCTGGCGCAGCTGCCTAACCTGCTCGCCGGCAATATCTCGCTAGTGCACGGCGTCGTCGGTTCGTCGCGCACGTTCATGGGCGAGGAAGCAGCCGGCGTCGATGCGGTGCGCGTGGCGCAGGCGCGCATTGCGGCCGGTCAAAGCGAGCTCACGCTCGTCGGCGGCGCCTATAACGGCACCCGCTGGGATGTGCTTCTGGCGTTCGAGCTCGGCGGCGTAGTGCTCAAGGATAAATTTGCTCCGGTCTGGGATCGTGGTCCGGGCGGCGGCATCGCCTTTGCCACGATGGGCGCGTTTCTCGTTTTCGAGAGTAGCGAGCACGCCAAAGCGCGCGGCGCCAAGCCGCGGGCGCGGATTTCGCAGGTGTTATCCGACCGCAATGCGCGAAAGGGGGGCGAAGCTGAAGCTTCGCTGCGCCGCCAGTGGAACACCCTCGCCCCGCAACTCGACCGCAGCCACGCCGGCGTCATTTCCGGCGCTTCCGGATTTGAACCCGCGACATCTTCAGAGCTGTCCGTGCTTAAGGAGGTTGGCCTTCCGGTCCGCAATACCGGTACGTATATCGGGCATGGCGTCGACACCCAGTTCATGGCCAATCTGGGTATCGGCTGCGCGGCGATCGAGCATGGCAAGCTGTTCGCCGCGACAGGGTCGGGAGATACCGGGGAAAGTCCGCCCGGTCTGTCCCAAATCGTCGTCACCAGCGTCGGCAACTGGCGCGGCGAAGGGCTGGCGTTGCTCGAACGGGTGAGTTGAAGGAGGGCATCATGGCTGCATCATCGGCAAAGCCCAACGCGGCTTCCAAGCCTGGCGCGAAGCGCGACAATGCCGGCCGCCCGGTCATCGCCATTACCGGCATGGGCCTCGTCACCTCCCTTGGCGTCGGCAAAGAGGACAATTGGGCAAAACTGACGGCCGGGAAATCCGGCATCCGGCGCATTTCGCGTTTCCCGCTCAATTCGCTGCGGACCACCATCGCCGGCACCGTGGACGACGTTTACAGAGACTACATGCCGCCGGCGGAATTATCCGAGCGCATCGCGTTCCTCGCCTGCGAGGAAGCCATCGCGCAAGCCGCGATCGGCAGCAAAGGCCACTTCCCCGGACCGCTGTTCCTGGCGCTGCCGCCGCTTGAAATCGAGTGGCCCTACCGCGTCCGGCTCGCCGAAGAGGCCGCGCCGGACCGCGATGCCGCCTACCCCGACCTGATGCGGGTGGCGCACGAGCCGCAATTCGCGCCGATCTACGAAACGATCAAATACGGCATCATCGGCGAAAATCTCGCCGCGCATTTCGGCACCGAAGGCTCGCCGATCTCGCTGACCACGGCTTGCGCCTCCGGCGGCACCGCGATCCAGCTCGGCGTCGAAGCGATCCGCCGCGGCGAATGCCAGGCGGTGCTCGCGGTCGGCGCCGACGGCTCGCTCACCCAGGAATCGCTCGTTCGCTTTTCGCTGCTCTCGGCGCTGTCGACGCAGAACGATCCGCCGGGCCAGGCGTCAAAGCCGTTCTCCAAGAACCGCGACGGTTTTGTGCTCGCCGAGGGCGGCGCTGCCCTGGTGCTGGAAGACTACGATCACGCGATCGCGCGCGGCGCCAAGGTGCTCGCCATTCTCGAAGGCTGCGGCGAGAAGTCGGATTCTTTCCACCGCACCCGATCGAGCCCCGACGGCAAGCCGGTCATCGCCTGCATGCGCAACGCGCTTGCCGATGCCGGCGTCGGTCCCGAAGACATCGACTACATCAACGCGCACGGCACTTCGACACCAGAGAACGACAAGATGGAATGTCTCGGCGTCTCCACCGTGTTCGGGGAACGCATCCACAGCATTCCGATGTCGTCGAACAAATCGATGATCGGCCATACGCTCACCGCGGCCGGCGCGGTGGAAGCGGTGTTCACCGCGCTCACGCTCGAACACCAGCGTATCCCGCCGACCATCAATTATCGCGTCCCCGACCCCGCGATCCCGCTCGACGTGGTGCCGAACGAGGCCCGCGATGCTCATATCGAGCGCGCGATTTCCAATTCGTTCGGTTTCGGCGGCCAGAACATTTCGCTGGTGCTGACGCGGGAGCCGGCATGACCGGCACCGTGGCAGACACTTTGAATAGGCCGGGGGACGCCGCCCCGGCGCGCACCATGCGGGCCCTCACGCTTGTCGGCGACCGCAAGATCGAGCTCCTTGAGGTCGCGGCGCCGCCGCTGCCGGGTCCCGGCGAAGTTCAGATCCGCATCAAGGCGATCGGCCTTAATCACATCGATGTCTGGGGCTGGCGCGGCATGGCCTTTGCCAAGCGCAAGCTGCCGCTGATCGTCGGGGTCGAGGCAGCAGGCGAAATTGCCGCCGTCGGGCCGGACGTCTCCTCATCCAAGGCCGGCGACCGCGTCGTCGCCTATGGCGCGCTGACCTGCGGAACATGCAAAGCCTGCCGGGAAGGCCGCGACAATCTCTGCGAAAACGTCGCCTCGATCATGGGCTTCCACGTCGACGGCTTTGCCCGCGACCTGATCAACATGCCGGCGCGCCTCGTGGTGCCAATCCCGCCGGGCGTGAGCTTCCGCGACGCCGCCTGTGCGCCGGTCGCCTTCGGCACAGTGCAGCACATGCTGTTCGACAACGCCAAGCTCGAACCGGGCGAAACCATTCTGGTGCAGGCCGGCGGTTCCGGCATCGGCACCAGCGCAATTAAGATGGCGAAGGCCATCGGCTGCACCGTCATCACCACCGTCGGCGACGACGCCAAGGCGGAGAAGGCCAAGGCGCTCGGCGCCGATCACGTCATCAACTACAAGACCGATCGTTTCGAAAGCATCGTGCGCAAGCTCACCGGCAAGAAGGGCGTCGACGTCGCCTTCGAGCATGTCGGTCCCGATACCTTCAACGGCTCGCTGCTATGCTTGAAGCGCGGCGGCCGGCTGGTGACTTGCGGCTCGACGTCCGGTCAATCGATCACCATGAATCTGTTCCAGCTCTATCTGCAGCAGTATCGTATCTTCGGCTCGTTTGGCTGCTCGATGCGCAATATCCGCGAGAGTCTCGCCAAGATGGCCTCCGGCCTCACCCCGGTGATCGATACCGAGGTACCGCTCGCCGAGTTCGAGCGCGGCTTGGCGCGGCTCGAAAGCCGCCAGGTGTTCGGCAAGATCATCGTCATTTTCTGACATGATCTTTTCGGAAAACCGGCCGCACCTTTTCCGGATCGTGCTCTGATGGCGGCCGGTCGCTTCAAGCCTCTCCTCGACAAGACTGCCGGCGCCCTGACAGTCGGCCTTCTTGGCGCCATCAGGCACACCGACCGGCGGCGCATGGCGAATTTCGCCGGCGCGCTCATGCGCAAGATCGGCCCGCTGTTTAAGGAACACCGCATTGGCCGCGAGCAGCTGCACGCGGCATTTCCGGAGAAATCCGACGCCGAGATCGAAGCCATCCTCGGTGGCGTCTGGGACAATCTTGGCCGTATCGCCATCGAGTTCGCCCATCTCGACGACTTCTGCGTCGAAGGGTTCGGCCGGCAGACGCCGGATGTCATCACCTACCCGCCGGAATCCAAGGAACGTTACGACTGGATCACCAAGAGCGGCAAGGCGACGATCGGCTTTGCCGCGCATCTGGCAAATTGGGAGCTGCCCGGAGTCGGCGCCAAGCTGATCGGCGTAAAATCCGCCGTGCTGTACCGGCGGCCCAATATCGGCGCCGTCAACGACGTCATCGTCAAGTTACGCGAGCCGCTGATGGGCGAGCTCATTGCGACCGGCCTCGACGCGCCGGTGAGGCTGGCACGGCTGCTGCAATCCGGCATCCATGTCGGCATGCTCGCCGATCAGCACTACAGTAAAGGCGTCGAAGTCACCTTCTTCGGCCGGCCTTGCCTCGCCAATCCGCTGATCGCGATGCTGGCGCGGCAGACCGAGCTGCCGATCTACGGCATGCGCGTGGTGCGCAAGGAAGACGGCAACAGCTTCTGGGGTGAGGTCTCCGACCCGGTCGAGCCGGTTCGAGACGCCGGCGGCCGCGTCGATATCAGAGGAACCACGCAGGCGATCACCACCGTGATCGAAGGCTGGATTCGCCAACATCCCGAGCAATGGCTGTGGCTGCACCGCCGATGGCGGTGACGCGCTAGATCGGATGCGAATCCGGCAGCGCGATCTATCAAAATCTGTCGACGACGAACTGTCGCCCCTTCAAAGAAGCATGGTCGTCGTATTTGTTCTTCAGCAGCCGCTTCGGCAGTTCGATCTTGTCGCGCCGTATTTTCTTATAGGGAATGAGCGACAGGATGTGAGAGATGCAATTCAGCCGGCCGCGCCGCTTGTCGTCGGTCCGCACAATATGCCAGGGCGCATGTTTGCTGTCGGTGGCCTTGAGCATGCTGTCGCGCGCCTTCGAATAGTCGAACCAATGCTTGTAGGATTCCAAATCCATCGGACTTAGTTTCCATTGCCGAATCGGATCGTTGATGCGCGCCAGAAACCGCCGCTCCTGCTCTTGCTGTCCGACTTCAAGCCAGATTTTGATCAGGATGATGCCGCCGTCGACGATGAATTTCTCGACTTCAGGGCATATCTCCAGGAACCGCTCATATTGCTCTTTGGTGGTAAAATCCATCACATATTCGACGCCAGCGCGATTGTACCAACTGCGATCGAAGATCACGACTTCGCCGGCAGCCGGAAAGTGCGCGATATAGCGCTGAAGATACATCTGGCTTTTCTCGCGGTCGCTCGGCGCCGGAAGCGCCACGACACGGAAGACGCGCGGACTGACGCGCTCGGTGATCGCCTTGATCGTACCGCCCTTGCCGGCGGCGTCGCGGCCCTCGAATGCGATGATGACTCTCAATCCTTTGGCTTTGACCCATCCCTGCAGATGGCACAGCTTCACCTGAAGCTTGCGCAGCTCCTTCTCATATTGCTTCCGCTTTAATTTCCTCGGCTTGGGGTCCTTATCCGGCATGCCAAATCCACTTTCCGCTAAATGAACGAATTTTGTTCCTATTGCGCAAAAACTTTGCCAGCGATTTGCGATAGATCAATCAATTCGCGAACAATTACGCATAATCGCTATCATTTGCAGGGAGCATTGCCATGGCCGAACCCAATAAGGCTGCCGATCCGCTGGCGATCTTGCCGGCCGCGACGGACGTGATGAAGCAAATTGCGCTCAAAGAAGCCGAGAAAGCGACCGCTGCTATGCGCGAGACGTCGGCGGCGGAGGCGGAAAAAACGGCGTTGCTGGAACGGCTCTCGAAACCTTCCGGCGTTTCCGACGAGGAAAGGCTCGCCCGCGCCGCCGCCATCGTCAGACGGGCCGCCAACAACGGCATGACTGAGGTCTTGGTCGGGCGTTTTCCCAACGCGCTATGCACCGACCACGGCCGCGCAATCAATCAGGCCGAGCCGGGGTGGGAAAAGACGCTCACCGGCTTGCCCAAGGAACTCTACGAGTTTTGGGAGAAATACATGAAGCCCCGCGGCTATAGAGTCGCATTCCAAGTAATTGACTTTCCCGGCGGGGTACCGGGCGATATCGGCGTCACGCTGAAGTGGAGTTGAAAGCGGCCTCGACCGCTTTCAAGCAGGAAAATCGCCGATCGCCGTCACATCAGATGCGTCGGCAGGATGCCTAATGTCGTCAGGAGAGTTCCGGCCAAAGTCGGCAGGTAGGCCATCGATAGGACGACAATGGCACTGATGATCATGTAGCCGCTCGCGGTGAGGAACCGGTGATAGGTTCGCCGTGCATCACTGCCACCCTGGACGATGAGTTGCTGACGGTCCGCATGGCAATCACTTCCCGCGCAACGTGTCTTTGAGGCCGCCGACGGCACTCTGGACCTTGCCCTTCACCTGATCGGCCTTGCCTTCGGCCTCGGTTTTCGAGTCGCCGGTGGCCTTGCCGGCCCATTCCTTGACCTTCCCAGCGGCCTGATTCGCCGAGCCTTTGATGCGGTCCTTATCGACCATTTGACGCTCCCGATATTCGATTGGTTCTCTGCCAAGAGAACCCGCTCGAAGCCTGAGAGTTCCTTCACCCGGGCTTGCGGCAGCTTTTAGTGCATGGCGGCAAACCGGCGCCGGTCCGACGATCTACGCCGACCCTCTCCTCCTCCGCATGTCCTTGACGGAAAAACGCTATTCGACCGCTCGCGGCAAAAGCCTGCGCGCTATTCGACAGCCAGCGCAGCAAGATCGGCAAGCCGCTACATCTTCTTGATGCCGGCCTTCTCGATGATTTGCTTGAACATGCCGATTTCCTTGGTGACGCGCGTCCAAGCCGCGTCGGCGCCTTCCGGCCGCACCAGGAAGCCGGCCTTGTAGAGCTTGTCCTTCATCTCCGGCGTCTTGAGGACCTTGAGCGTTTCCGCCTCCAGCCATTTGACGTTGGCGGCTGGCGTCTTGGCCGGAGCGAGCAGCACCATGTCGGTGGCGAAGACAAAATCCTTGTAGCCGGCCTGCTCCATCGTCGGCACGTCCGGCAGATCGGGCCAGCGGTCCGTGCCGCAGACCGCGAGACAGCGCATGGCGCCGGCCTTGATGTGCGGCAGCGCCGGACCGAGCGAGCCGGAGCTCAATTGCACGGTGCCGCTGAGCAAAGCCGTGATGGCGTCGCCGCCGCCGTTGAACACCACATCGGCGAGATTCGGCAGGTTTTCGCGAATCTTCAAAACCTCGAGCTGGATTTCCGGCGTGGTACCGATCGGCGGCGTCGCGCAATTGAACTTGTCGGGCGTGGCATGCGCGAGAGCGATGAACTCCTTCATGGTCTTTGCCGGAAGCTCGGATTTGACCACGAATGTGTTGGGCGACGATGCAAGCTCGCTGACGCCGACAAAATCCTTGTACGGATCGTAGGGCAAATGATTGTACAGTCCGTAATTTACCGAATAGGCATTCGTCGCCAGCAGCATGGTGTAGCCGTCCGGATCAGCATGCGCGGCATATTCCATGCCGATATTGCCGCCGGCGCCGCCGCGGTTCTCGACAATGAAGGTCTTGCCGGTCGCCTGCTGCAGCGCTGCGGTGACGATACGGGCGACGATGTCGGAGGGTCCGCCGGGGGTGTTGGCGACCACGAACTTGATCGGGCGGTCGGGATAATCGGCATAGGCCGAGCGCACGCCAATAAGCGCCGGCGCTGCCATGCCGGCCGCGGCGGCGCCAGCGACCTTGAGAACGCTGCGCCGTGACGGCGTCGATGCTGTGGTGAATTTTGTCATCCCCTTCCCCTCTTTTGTGCGAATTGGCATCGCATTGGTTTTGGATATTAGAACAGTTAAGCGTTTAACGGCTATTGCCGGCGCGACACCGCCGCGTTTGTATCGGCGCTTAATTGTCGCAGTCACTCTCCGGTTTTGACGCGGGTCCACAACCGATTGATCAGCCGCTGCGTCTTCGCGTCGTGGGCGATGATGGTGTAGAAATTCGCCATGGTCGCGGCGTCCGGATAGATGGTGCGGTCGTTGAGGATCGCGGGGTCGATCAACTGGCTCGGCCGGTCGCCGTTGGCATACCACACGTAGTTGGTGTTCTTCGCCGCGACGTCGGGCTTGATCAGGTAATTGATCAGTTCGAGCGCTTCCTGCGGATGCGGCGCGTCTTTCGGAATGGCGAAATTGTCGAACCACAGCTGCGCGCCCTCTTTGGGGATCGCGTAGCCGATCTCGATGCCGCTCTTGGCCTCCGCGGCGCGGCGCTGGGCCTGCTTGACGTCGCCGGACCAGCCGACGGCGAAACAGATCTCGCCGGTGGCGAGTGCATTGAGATATTCCGAGGAATGGAATTTCCGCACGTAAGGCCGGATGCGTATCAAAAGATCCGTGACCTTTTGCAGATCGCCGGGATCGCTGGTGTTCGGGTCGAGATGCAGATAGTGGAGGCCCGCTGACATGATGTCGTCGGATGAATTGAGCATATGAATGCCGCAATCCTTGAATTTTTTGAGCTTGTCGGGATCGAAAACGTAGTCCCAGGAATCGATCTTGCCGTCGGGACCCAGAATCTGTTTCACGTCCTTGACGTTGTAACCGATGCCCGTCGTACCCCACATGTAGTCGACGGCGTATTGATTGCCGGGATCGTAGAACGCGAGCGCTTTGGCGATCTCCGGCCACACATAAGCGAGATTCGGCAATTTCGATTTGTCGAGTTTCTGGAAAATCCCGGCCTTGATCTGGCGGGCGAGAAAATATGCGGTCGGCACCACGACGTCATAGCCGGATTGGCCCGCCAGCAGTTTCGCCTCCAGCGTGTCGTTGGAATCGAAGGTGTCGTAGCGAACCGCGATGCCGGTCGCTTTGGTGAATTCGTCGAGCACGGTCGGATCCTGGTAATCCGACCAATTATAATAGTTGACGACGCGCTGCGCCGGCAGCGCCGGTCCCGCGCTCAGAAAGGCGGCAAGACCGAGCCCGAAAACAATCCTGCTCGAATTCATCACGTCTCGGTCGGCAGCCCGGCTGCCTTCCAGGCCAATATGCCGCCCGCCAAGTGGCTGCCATAGGCGAACCCGTTCTCCTGCGCCGCCAACGAAGCGGTCACGGAGCGACGGCCGGAGCGGCAGCTGAAGACCACTTCGCGTCCCGCCGGCTCCGGAATATCGGCCGGATCAAAGGTCGACAGCGGGACCAGGACCGAGCCGGGGATCCGTTCCAGCGCGGTCTCGTTCGGCTCTCGGACGTCGACCAGGACGATGCGGCCTTCCTGCAGCCCGCGCGCCACCTCTTGCGGCGTCAGATCGCGCACGCTGGGATCTTGATCGGGCATTGAGGCCTCCTCGGGAGCGTAAGGCGCAGCTTACGTCCTCTCGCGCCGAAGGTGAAGGCGCGAACCTCACACGGTGACTTGCGTGCCGACCTCGACGACGCGATCGGTGGGAATCTGGAAGTAGTCGGTGGCGTCATTGGCCGAACGGGCCAGCGTGATGAACAGCCGGTCCTGCCAGCGCGGCATGCCGGAATGCGGCGCCGGCCGCAGCGATCGGCGCGACAGAAAGAACGACGTCGACATGATGTCGAATTGCCAGCCGAGCTTGCGCGCAATCGCCAGCGCTTTGGGAATGTTCGGGGTCTCCATATAGCCGAAGCGCAATTGCACGCGCATGAAGGTGGTGCCGACCGGCTCGATGCGCACGCGCTTATCCGTTTCGACGCGCGGGGTATGCATGGTCTCGACGGACAGGATGACGTTCTTCTCGTGCAGCACTTTATAGTGCTTGAGGCTGTGCATGAGCGCGGTGGGGGCGCTTCTCGGGTCGCTCGTTAGGAACACCGCGGTGCCGGGCACGCGCTGCGGCGGCTTCTTCTCCAGGATGCGCACCAGATCGTCGAGCGGGGTCTCGAGCCGGCGCGTCTTGGCGAACAGGATGCGGCTGCCGCGCCGCCACGTATACATCACCAGCATCACCACCCCGCCGAGCGCCAACGGCACCCAGCCGCCTTGCACGACCTTGAGCATATTGGCCGAAAGGAACGTCAAGTCGATCACCAGGAACGGCACGATCAAGCCTGCCGCCGCGAATGGCGACCAGCGCCACATCCGCCAGATCACGATGAAGGCCATCAGGCCGGTGACCACCATGGTGCCGGTGACGGCAATGCCATAGGCCGAAGCGAGTGCGCTCGACGAGCGAAATAGCGCGACGAGAAGCAAAACCCCGAGCAGGAGTAACCCGTTGACTCGCGGCATGTAGATTTGGCCGGCCTGCGACGCGGAGGTGTGGCGCACTTCAAACCGCGGCAATAGACCGAGCTGGATCGCCTGGCTGGTGAGCGAATAGGCCCCCGTGATCACGGCCTGGCTGGCGATCACGGTCGCCACCGTCGCCAGCACGACCACGGGGAGCAGCGCCCAATCCGGAAACATCAGAAAGAACGGATTTTCAACCGTCTTCGGATTGGCGAAGACCAGCGCCCCCTGGCCCAGATAGTTTATCGCCAGCGACGGCAGCACGATGAACAGCCACGCCACTTGGATCGGGCGGCGGCCGAAATGCCCGAGGTCGGCATAAAGCGCCTCGGCGCCGGTGACGGCGAGGAACACCATGCCAAGCGTAACCAGTCCGATGATGCCGTGCTGCAGCAGGAAATCGATGCCATAGAACGGATTAAGCGCCCACAGCACCCCCGGATCGTGAGCGATCCAGAACAAGCCAGGCAACGCAATGGCCACAAACCAGACCAGCATGATCGGGCCGAACAGAGCCGCGACCTTCGCCGTGCCGCGCGACTGTGCAGCGAACAGAACAAGCAGGACGACTACAGTCAAAGGTACGACATATTCGTGAAACGCCGGCGTCACGATATCGATACCTTCGATTGCGGACAACACCGACAAGGCTGGCGTGATCACGGCATCGCCATAGAACAGCGCGGCGCTGACAATGCCGAGGAGTACAACGACGCCCGCCGCCTGGCTGGTACGTCCTACGGCGCGTGAGGCCAGCGCCATCAAGGTCAGCGTGCCGCCCTCGCCGTTATTGTCTGCGCGCAATAGAATGACGACGTATTTGAGAGTGACGGTGATGAAGAGAGCCCAAAGAATAAGCGAGGTCACGCCCAGCACGGCGGAACGGATGAGCTCGGCGTGCTCCGCGCCCGAGGACGCGGCAATGATGGCCTCGCGAAAGGCGTAAAGCGGACTGGTGCCGATATCGCCGTAAACGACACCGATGCTGCCAAGAGCCAACCCCCATAGGCCGGCGCGAAAACGAGCAGCGCCGATGCCGTTCGCCGGCACTTCGCTCCCTGCGGTGGGAGCGCTTACACTATCTGTCATGAATTCTAAGACAGGACGTCGCCCTGTTCCTGGTGCCGCATCGAGACCAATGCAGGGCCGCGCCTATACACCCTTCATTCCGGAGAGTCATGAGCGGTTAATCCAAAAATTCGCGCGCCAGCCAGGGCGCAGCTCTTGAGCAAGCAAATAATGCTCGCAAATGGTGAAGGCCATGGCCGCCGGGAAGCGCCATTTATTTATAACAGATCAATGGCTTAGGCTTTGACCACGACGGCGCTGCGCGCCGGACTTACGCTTACGGTTGCAGGTCTGGCGGCACTGGCGGCGCTTCATGCATCAAAGTGATGGTCACGCGCCGGTTGGCGGCCATATAGGGATCGTCAGGGAACAGCGGGTCGGTATCGGCTTTTCCGGCCACTTCGAATATGTTGGCCGACGGGTAACCCTGTTCCTCCAGAATTTGCCGCACGGCATTGGCGCGGTCGACCGAGAGGTTCCACGGGCCATAATCCGGCTGCGGCGCTTCCTGCGACGCAGAGGTGTGACCGGTGATTGAAATCCGGTACGGCACCGCCTTCAGCGGCTCCGCAATCTTCTCGATAATCGCGCGCGTGCGCTCATACGGTTCCTTGGAGCCTTCCGGGAACATCGAACGGCCGTCCTGGTCGACGATGTTGATGTTGAGCCCTTCTTTGGTCTCCTCGAACACGATGTGCTTACTGGCCTCGGTGAGGTCCGGCATGTCTTCCAGCGCCTGGCGCAGCGACGCCGCGGCCAACGCAAAGGCCTGATCCTTCTCGAATTTGCCGCCGAACTGGCGATCGTGCGCGTTCTGATCGGGCGTCGGCGTGGCGGACGCGTCCTCGGGCGTGATGTGCGCCGCGTTCTTCAGCTTGGGACGTGTCGGCAGACCGTCGACTTCGATGATGCCGGAATAGCGCACGCTGTTCTGAGTGCCGAAGGCGTCGCGCATCGAGCCGGCGACGATCTGCAGTTTCTGCTGGTCCTGATTGGAGAACGCCACCAGCATGACGAAGAAGCTGACCAATAGCCCCATCAGATCGGCGAAGGTGACGAACCAGCCGTGGCCACCGCCGTGTGCTTCCTTGCGCCGTGCCATATGGTTTTGTTCTTCGCGGCTAGGCCGGAACCGGCTCCGGCTCCATGTCCCGGTGTTTTTCCGGCAGGTATGCGATCAGCATTTCGCGCACCAGCGTCGGGCTCTTCGATTCCCGGATCATAAGGATGCCGTCGATGATCAGCGTACGATTGATCTCTTCGTCGACCAATTTGAGATGCAATTTATCGGCGATCGGCAGAGTCAGGATGTTCGCCACCACCGCGCCGTAGAGCGTCGCCAACAGCGCGGTCGCCATGAACGGGCCGAGCTTGGACGGGTCGGTCATATTGGCGAACATTTGCACCATGCCGATGAGCGTGCCGATCATGCCGAAGGCCGGCGCACAATCGCCGATCGCACGGTAAATCTTCTGTCCCTCGTCGAGGTGCTGGAGGAAGTTGTCGCGATCGCGTTCCAGATTGTCGCGGATGAATTCGGCCTCGTAGCCGTCGGCGACGAAACGGATGCCCTTGGCGAGAAACGGGTCCTCGATCTCGACCTTCTCCAGGCCGATCGGACCCTGCTTGCGGGCAATCTCGGCGAGGCCGGCAATCTCGTCGACCAGCTCGCGCTGCGAAATACGGCGCATGCTGAAGACGAATCGCATGCCGAGCGGCAGGCCGTGAAAGATCGACGACAGCGGGAAGCGGATCAGGGTCGCGGCGAAAGACCCGCCAAAAATGACGATGACGGCATGGTCGCTGTAGAACATGCCGAGTCCGCCGCCCATGAGCATGACGGTCACGACGACGCCGGCGCCAGCGAGCAGGCCGAGACCCGTTGCAATATCCATAAAACCGCACCCAACCCGCGACGGCAGGCCCCTGGAACGCAGTTATACGTACGATCATGCGCTTAAGGGACGGTTACTGTTGGGCCCGGCCCGGATAGAGCCAGCTCAACGTCTTTTCCGTTGCTTAGCGCGCGATATTCGCGCCCAAGCGAGGGGATGACCGGCACGGAAAAAAGCCGCAAGATAGGGCCGGAAGTGGAGCGGCTGGCGGCGCTCGGCTAGGGAGAATACGCATGCGTGAGATTGGTCATTTTATTGGCGGTAAGGAGGTCAAGGGCGCGTCTGGCCGTTTCGGCGACGTTTTCAACCCCAATACCGGCGAAGTGCAGGCCAAGGTGGCGCTGGCGGGGAAATCCGAGGTCGAAAACGCCATCGCCAACGCCGAGGCCGCCTTCCCCGGCTGGGCCGCCACCAATCCGCAGCGCCGTGCCCGCGTCATGTTCAAGTTCTTGGAATTGATCCAGAGCCAGTACGACGATCTGGCGCGACTTCTGTCGTCCGAACACGGCAAGACCTTCGCCGACGCCAAGGGCGACATCCAGCGCGGACTGGAAGTCGTCGAGTTCGCCTGCGGCATTCCGCATCTGATGAAAGGCGAATATTCCGACGGCGCCGGACCGGGTATCGACCTTTATTCGATCCGCCAGCCGCTCGGTGTCGTCGCTGGCATCACGCCGTTCAATTTTCCGGCCATGATCCCGTTGTGGAAATGCGCTCCGGCGATTGCCTGCGGCAATGCCTTCATCCTCAAGCCGTCGGAACGCGATCCCTCGGTGCCGATGCGCATCGCCGAACTGTTCGTCAAGGCGGGACTGCCGGCAGGCGTGCTCAATGTCGTTAACGGCGACAAGGAAGCCGTCGATACGCTTCTGACCGATGCCCGCGTCAAGGCGATCGGCTTTGTCGGCTCGTCCTCGATCGCCGAATACATTTACGCGACCGGCACCGCGCACGGCAAACGCGTGCAATGCTTCGGCGGCGCCAAGAACCACATGATCGTGATGCCGGACGCCGACATGGATCAGGCGGTCGACGCGCTGATCGGCGCCGGCTACGGCTCGGCCGGCGAACGCTGCATGGCGGTATCGGTCGCCGTTCCGGTCGGCAAGAAGACCGCCGATGCGCTGGTGCAAAAACTCATTCCGCGCGTCGAGGGGCTCAAGATCGGACCATCGACCGATCAGCAGGCCGATTACGGCCCGATGGTCACGCGCGAATTGCTCAACAAAGTGCGCGGCTACATCGATACCGGCGTCAGGGAAGGCGCCAAGCTCGTCGTCGACGGCCGCAATTTCAAGCTGCAAGGTTACGAAAGCGGCAATTTCATCGGCGGCTGCCTTTTCGACGAAGTAAAACCGGACATGAAGATCTACAAAGAAGAAATCTTCGGACCCGTGCTCTCGGTGGTGCGCGCCAAGGACTATGAGGAAGCGGTGCGGCTGCCGTCGGAGCACGAATACGGCAACGGCGTCGCCATCTTCACGCGCGACGGCGACACCGCGCGCGATTTCACCAACCGCGTGCAGGTCGGCATGGTCGGCGTCAATTTCGCCATTCCGGTGCCGCTGGCCTATTACACTTTCGGCGGCTGGAAGCGTTCCGGTTTCGGCGATCTCAACCAGCATGGTCCCAACTCGATCCGTTTCTACACCAAGACCAAGACGGTGACCGCGCGCTGGCCCTCCGGCACCAAGGAAGGCGCCGAGTTCGTCATTCCAACAATGCGGTGAGCGCTGCAGGTCACCAGTGAAACACATGATGCGCATCAAGCATCGATCCGTGACCGGGATCAAAGTCGCGGTGTTGTTGTGCAGCTTGGTGGCCCTTGCCGCCTGCACCAATACGGGCCGTTTCGGCGGACCGGAAACGGCGGCGGCTCCGCAACCAACGTCACCTCCTGCCGCCGCGCCGGAGCCGGCGCCGGCGCAACCGCCCCCCGTCGATCTTGCCGGCAAATGGAAACTGTCCGGGGCCGGTGGCGCCTGCCTGATGACACTCACCGATGAGCCGGGTTCAACCGACGGCAAGATCGCGCCCGCCGGCGGCTGCCCAGGCAATTTCTTCATGAGCCGGAAATGGTCCTACCAACACGCAGCGCTGACTATTCGCGATTTTAAAGGACAGGCTTTGGCCGAGTTGTCCTTTGCCGACGGTCATTTCGAGGGCCAAGCTTCCGGCGGCGGGAGCATGACGCTGGCCAGACCTTGATCGTTTTTTCAGATTTCATCGAACCGGAGCGCTCATGCCCGACTATCAGCTCTACTGCTTCGCCCAATCCGGCAATGCCTATCGCGCGGCTTTGATGCTCAATCTGATCGGCGCCGATTGGCAGCCGATCTATGTCGACTTCTTCAGAGGCGGCGAGACGCGAACGCCAAAATATCGCGCCGAGGTCAACGAGATGGGCGAGGTGCCGGTCCTCGTGCATGGTGACAAGAAGTTCACCCAGTCCGGCGTGATGCTCACTTATCTTGCCGACCGCAGCGGACGGTTCAAGCCGGAAGGCGAAGACGAGCGGCTCGAAGCGCTGCGCTGGATCATTTTCGACAATCAGAAGCTCAACGGCTTTCTCGGCCCGTACCGTTTTTTACGAAACTTCGCACGGCCGCCCGGCGATCCGGCGGTGATGGCGTTCCTCAAGGGCCGCATCGACGGCAGCCTCGCGATCCTCGATAAGCGGCTGGCCAAGGCGCCGTTCGTACTCGGCGATAGGCCGACCATCGCCGATATTTCGCTTTGTGCTTATCTCTATTATCCGGCCGAAGAATTCGGCTTCGACATTGCCGCCGCACACAAGAACATCGGCGCGTGGCTTGACCGAATCAAGTCGCTGCCGGGCTGGGCGCACCCTTACGACCTGATGCCCGGCTACCCGCCGCAGCTATAGCCGGCCGTTATTAGAGCGGAATATTCAGGGTTTTCGGAGGTGGCACAGGCGCCGGTGCCGGCGCGGGCGCGGGCGCGGGTGGAATAACAGGTTTCACGATCGGCGCCGCGGACACAGGAGGCGCCGGATGGGGTGCGGGCGGCGCGACGGGCGCTGTTGGCGCCGGAGGGGGCGCCGGCGTCGCAATGTGAGCAGGTGGCGGCGCAGGGGGCGCAACGCGAGCGGGCGGCCCATGAATGGGCTTTACCGTCGGGGGGGCGGCGGGAGCGGCCGGCGCTGGCTTGGCGATTGACACCGGCGGCGCCGGCGTCTGGGTCGCCATATGCGGCGCGGCCGGCGGAGCGGGCGATGCCGCCGCATTCGGGATCGTTGTGGTAACGCCGGCCGAGCGAGGCTGCTGCGGCTCGGTCACGGCCTCCTGCTGCGGCGGTGCTTGCGGCGGCTGCGGCTCCGGCAAAATCGCGTATTTCGCCACCAGCGCATGCGCGCTGGCCATCATTTTGCCGCCGTCAAACTTGGCTTCTTTCATATCTTTCAGCCAGGCCGTGACGACAGGCTCGGTCGCTTTGCGCCAATGGGCAACCGCTTCCGGCAACAGCGTGACGATCACGTCACCGGTCTCGGCGACGTTTTCGGCGACGGCATGAGCTTGTAGATCCCACATCGTGCCGGCCATGTTGGCTGCGATCTCATTCGAATTTTTATCGAATACGGCCTTTAGATCACCCGGCAGCCGTTCGTAAGCCGGCTTGTTCATCGCCAAGACATAGGTCCGGCTCGACAGCGACAAGTCGGAGAATTCTGTGTGGGCTTTGAGAAGATCGTTGAGCCGGAACGGCGGCACCATGTGCCAGGGATCGACACAGCCGTCGATGACCCGTTCGGTCAGCGCCGTCGGCAGTTCCTCGCTCGGCATCGGCACGGGATGAGCGCCAAGTTCCTGCATCGCTTCGCCGGCAAGCCGAGTCTGCACATGCAGCTTGAGATCCTTGATATCCTCGATCGAGCGCACCGGCGTGTAACCGTGGATAACCCCGCGATCCGAACATGAGAAGCATAGCGGATGAACCTCGACGAATTCGTCTTTCAGATAGATCGGGGCGAAATCCTGCAGCGCCCGCGAACTGACCAGCGCGCGGCGCGACGGCAGGAACGGCAATTCGAACGTCTCGATCCCGGGAAAACGGCCGGGCGTTAGGCCGGGCGCCGTCCAGACGATGTCGGCATCGCCGTCGCGCGCCTGGTCGAATAGCTGCGCCGGCGCGCCGCCCAATTCCATCGATGGAAAAATATCGATGTGAATCCTTCCGTTCGCATCCGCCTCGACCTTGCGCGCCCACGGCGCGAGGAATTTTTCGTGGACGCTCGACACCGCCGAAAAGGCGTGGTGCAGCTTGAAGGTGATTGGCGCCGTGTCGGCCCGCGCCAGCCGCATCACGGCCGGAGCCGCCAGCGACGCCAGCGTGAAGGCCATGAAATTGCGCCGGGCAACACGCATCGACAAAATCTCTCGCCGCCGCCCGCCTGCGCAACGTCTCAATTCAATCGCGATGGACGCTCATCATCGTCGGGCGAGCGCGCCAAGCCTGGAACTATCGTCGGTGACGACGGCAGCGGCGTGGGCGCGGCTTCCGCCCTTCCCTCGCGCGATCGCCGCTCGTAGCCGCGATAGGACAGCCAGCCGAACGGCAGACTGGCGAGGTAAGCGAGCGTGCCCGCCGTCAGCAAGATCCACGGGTAGGCGATCAGAAGCGCTATCGCCAGCACCACCAGCACGATCAGCGGGCCGACCATTTCCGGCGGCACGCGAGTGCCGACACGCTTGCCGGAAAACACCGGCAGCCGCGACACCATCAGCAAGGCGACAGCGAGCGTGTAGAACAGCGTCACCCAGGTGAGAAATCCAGAGCGCGGCAGGCCGAGGAATGCCGCATAGATCGGCAGCAGCACCGTGATAGCGCCCGCTGGCGCCGGCATGCCGATAAAGAAATTGCCGGTCCAGGCCGGCCGATCCGGATCGTCGATCATGACGTTGAAGCGGGCGAGCCGCAGCGCAGCGCAAATCGCGAAAGTCATGGCGGCAATCCAGCCGGCCGATTTCAGGTCATGCAAACCCCAGAAATAAAGCACCAGCGCCGGCGCCACGCCGAAATTGACGAAGTCGGACAGGCTGTCGAGCTCGGCGCCGAAACGGGACGTGCCTTTGAGGAACCGCGCCAGGCGGCCGTCGATGCCGTCGAGGATCGCCGCGAACACGATAGCCGCGAGCGCCAGCACGTAGCGGTCCTCGAACGCCATGCGGATCGCGGTCAAGCCGGCGCACAACGCGAGCAACGTGATGAGATTTGGCGCCAGCGTTCGCACCGGAATGCGCCGGAAGCGCCGTCGCCGCGTGTCGCCGAGATTGGGATGTTGCGTGGCCATTGCTGGAATATAGCCCGTTCCGGCCGCGTCTGCCACGCGGCATGCCGTTCTCGTTAACGGGCTCTCAGGCCACCCGAAACGTCCGTCCTGTCTCGCTCACCTTGAAATCGGCGAGCACGGTCTCTCCGGCAATGGCCGTTTGACCTTCGGCAGCCTGGGCCCGCGTGCCCTCGGGCAGATAAACATCGACCCGCGAGCCGAACCGGATCATGCCGATGCGCTGCCCGGCGCCAACGGTCTCGCCTTCGCGCGTGAACGGCACGATGCGGCGCGCCACGAGGCCGGCGATTTGGACCACGACGATGCGCTGCCCCATCGGCGTGGCGATCAGCAAGGCGTTGCGCTCATTGTCCTCGCTCGCTTTGTCGAGATCGGCGGACAGGAATTTTCCGGCGCGATAGACGACCTTCTCGACGCGTCCGGCCACGGGGCTGCGATTGACGTGGCAGTCGAACACACTCATGAAAATCGAGATGCGCGGCAAAGGCCGCTCGCCGAGACCGAGCTCCGCCGGCGGCACCGCATTGACGATTTGGCTGACGCGGCCGTCCGCCGGCGCCACCACGAGACCATCGCGCACCGGCGTCACCCGCGGCGGGTCGCGGAAGAAATAGGCGCACCACAACGTTGCCAGCGTCGCCAGCCAGCCAAGCGGCGTCCACAGCCAGAACAGAATGAGGCTCACAAGCGCAAAACCGCCGATGAAGGGGTAGCCCTCCGGATGGATCGGGGTCAGCTGCTTGCGGATCGAATCGTAGACCGACATTCTGTTTCTATACCAAGTATTGGGATCGATTAATCCAATAACGTCATCGCGAGTGGCCAACGGGCCCGCGCGAAGTCGCGCGGCGCGATGACAAGCGCCGCGACCTGGGAATCCAGAACTGCGCCGCCGACTGGATTGCTTCGCTTCGCTCGCAATGACGATTCTCAACAGTGACCATCATTCCGCGGCATCGGCGGCAGGGAGAAGGTCCGCCGCCGGCTCATTCGCCACCTCCGGAGGGTTGCGATTGGGGGCATCCGTTTCATCGCCCACTGTCGCCAGAATCTCGCGCGCCATCTGCGCTTCACGCTGCCGGTTCCACATGCTGGCATAAAGCCCGCCATGTGCCAGCAATTCGCGGTGCGTGCCGCGCTCGACGATCGCGCCGTGATCGAGCACCAGAATCTCGTCGGCGCCGACGATAGTCGACAGCCGGTGCGCGATAACGAGCGTGGTGCGATTCTTCGAGACCCGGTCGAGCTCGTCCTGGATGTCCCTCTCGGTATGGCTGTCGAGCGCCGAAGTCGCTTCGTCGAGCAGCAGGATCGGCGGTGCTTTGAGGATGGTCCGCGCAATCGCGACGCGCTGCTTCTCGCCGCCGGACAGTTTTAAGCCGCGTTCCCCGACTTCGGTCTCGTAGCCCTTTGGCGCGCGCCGGATGAAGCCGTCGATCTGAGCCTGGCGCGCCGCCTCCTCGACCTCGGCGTCGCTTGCGTCCCAGCGCCCGTAACGGATGTTGTAGCGGATGGTGTCATTGAACAGCACGGTGTCCTGCGGCACCATGCCGATCGCGGCGCGCAGCGAAGCCTGCGTCACGTCACGGATATCCTGGCCGTCGATCAGGATGCGCCCGCCGCTGACTTCGTAGAAGCGGAACAACAGCCGCGAGATCGTCGATTTGCCGGCGCCGGACGGCCCGACGATGGCGACGGTGTGGCCGGCCGCGACGTCGAAGCTCAAGCCTTTGAGGATCTGCCGCGCCGGCTCGTAAGCGAAGGAGACGTTCTCAAAGCGAATAGTGCCGGCGCGGACTTGCAGCGCCGGCGCGCCGGCGCGGTCTTCGATTTCGGGCGGACGCGACAGCAGCGAAAACAGGTTCTCGATGTCGATCACTGCTTGCTTGATTTCGCGATACACCATGCCCATGAAATTCAGCGGCGTGTAAAGCTGGATCATCATGGCGTTGATCATGACGAAATCGCCGACGGTATTGGTGCCGTGTTCGATGCCGTAGGCGCAGAGCACCATGGCGCCGCAAAGTCCGAAGGTGAAGATCACCGCCTGACCGGCATTGAGCACCGCGAGCGACACATAAGCTTTGACGCTGGCATCCTCGTACCGCGCCATCGAGCGGTCGTAGCGTTGGGCTTCGCGGGTCTCCGCCGAGAAATATTTGACGGTCTCGTAATTGAGCAGCGAATCGATCGCCTTGGCGTTGGCGTCGTTGTCGCTCTCGTTCATCTTGCGGCGGATGCTGATGCGCCACTGCGTCGCCGCATAGGTAAACCACATATAGACCGCCACCGTGGCGCCGATGATGGCGACGTAGCGCCAGTCGAAATGGACGAGCAGAACCGCGACGATCAGGACCAGTTCGACGACGGTCGGCGCGATCTGCAAGAGCACCATGCGCACGATGGTCTCGATGGCGTCGCGGCCGCGCTCCAGCACGCGCGTCAGTCCGCCGGTCTTGCGCTCGAGATGAAAGCGCAGGGAGAGCAGATGCACGTGCTCGAAGGTGAGCATCGCCAACCGCCGCACCGCGTTCATCGCCACTTTGGCGAAAATGCCGTCTCGCCATTGCGTGAGCAGGCCCATCACAATCCGGGTGCCGCCGTAGGCGAGCGTCATCACCACCGGCGCGGCGAACGCCCAGGCGAGCCAATTGTTGGGCGCGACGGGGCCGGTGCCGTGGCCGGCCAGCGCGTCGGTCGCCCATTTGAACGTATAGGGCACCGCGATGGTGGCGAACTTGGCGAGAAAAAGGAGAACTGTTGCGAAAATAACCCGCAGCTTCAGATCGCTGCGATCGGCCGGCCAGATATAGGGCCATAACTTCGTGAGCGTCGGCAGCAAGGCCGCGCGGTCGGTGTTGGTCGGTCGTTGCAAATCTTTCATCGCTGCCCAGCAAAGCGGAGCGCACCGGGCCGCAATGCGCAACCGGCGTCCCTCATCGCGTGTTTTTCGTCATATAGAGCTTTCCATCAGGTTCCGCACGGGAATGTAGGGGGCCGGCTTAAAACCCCGCCGCTGCGGTCGCCAACGCTTGCGGCGGGCGCGAATCGACGCCACATCTACCCTTCAATGAGAATGACTCCATGAGCAAAATCAATGCGATCTGCGTCTATTGCGGATCGAGCCCGGGGACCGAGCCGGCTTTCATCGAAGCGGCGCAAAAACTCGGCAAAATCCTCGCCGAAAACGGCGTGCGGCTGATTTATGGCGGCGGTTCGGTCGGTCTGATGGGAGCGCTTGCCGAATCCGTACTCGAACACGGCGGCCAAGTGACCGGGATCATCCCGGAATTTCTGACCAAGCGGGAACGGCCGCGGCGGCTGGCGCAAGAACTGATCGTCACGCGCGACATGCACGAGCGCAAGCGCACGATGTTTGAGCGCGCCGATGCCTTCGTCGCTTTGCCGGGCGGCCTCGGCACGCTGGAAGAGCTGGTCGAGCAATTGACCTGGGTCCAGCTCGGCCGGCACAAAAAGCCAATCCTGATCGCCAATATCAGCGGCTATTGGGCCCCGCTGCTGGCGTTGATCGATCACATGCGAGCGGTGAAATTCGTGCCGCCGGCGCTGCGCGTCGATTTTCTGGTCGCCAAGCGCGTCGAGGAGATCTTGCCGATGCTGCAAGAGGCGGCGCGCAACGTCGCCGAAGCGGATAAGGCGATGGCGGTCCCGGCGGAGCGGCTATGAATCGTCATTCCGGGGCGCGGGCGTTTGCCCGCGAGCCCGGAATCCATATTCACCGTTCGTAATTATGGATTCCGGACTTGCCGCTTCGCGCCAATCCGGAATGACGCGGCCCTCACTCCGGCGCACTCTTTAGAAACGTCACCGCCTCGATGCGGTTGCCGTCGGCATCGCGGATGAAGGCGGCGTAATAGCCGCCGTGATATTCGGCCCGCAGCCCGGGCGCGCCGTCGGATGTGCCGCCGGCCTTGAGCGCCGTGGCGTGAAAAGCGTCGACAGCCGCGGTATCGGGCGCGCGCAGGCAGATATGCACGCCGCTATCGCTCGCAACGCGGTCCATTGCGGCGCGCTTGTTGATCCAGAACTCGGGATATTTCTTGCCAAAGCCGATCGCCGCACCCGGCCATTCGCGCAATTTGACGAGGCCGAGCGGCGCCAGCAGTGCGGCGTAGAAGGCTTCGGCGTTTTTGAGGTCGCGCACCGCGATGGAGACGTGGTCGATCATGTCGGTTCCGTCATTCCCTCTTCCAGGCAAGAAGCCACAGCACCGCCCCCCAGAGCAGAGACAACAACGCAGCACCGCAGACTACCGAATAGAAATAGATCGGGAAGCGTATTGTCTTGCCGTTGACCGCGTAGTCCAAACTTCCCCACTCCTTTCTTATGTCGGTTCCAACCGGCAGGCTCCGTTCAAGAGAGGCGTCGCCTGCGCTGGCTACGTAGCGATGCTCAGTGCCGCTGGCGTCCCGCACAACGTATGCGGTGACGCCCCTTGACGGAACATCTTGGCTCGAAATGACGACGCCATCGACCTCGGCAGACAAGCGCTGCCAAACCACCCGGTAGCCGAAGCTCCAAGAAATCCAGAGCGCCGAGATGAACAACAGGATCGTTGGCTGCGGTGGCGCTTTCATTATCCGGCCGCTGCTTTCCCTCACGCCGGCGCGCCGGATTTCACCAGCTTGTAGACGATGGAATCCATCAGCGCCTGGAACGAGGCGTCGATGATATTCGGCGAGACGCCGACGGTGGTCCAACGGTCGCCGGTCTCGTCTGAGCTTTCGATCAGCACGCGGGTCACGGCCCCGGTGCCGCCATTGAGGATACGCACGCGGTAGTCGGTGAGCTCGAGCCCGGTGATAAAACTCTGATATTTGCCGAGATCCTTGCGCAGCGCGAGATCGAGCGCATTGACCGGGCCGATGCCTTCGGCGACCGAGATCAGTTCCTCATCGCCGACCTTGATCTTCACCACCGCCTGGCTGACGGTGACAGACGCTCCTTTGGCATTGATGCGTTGCTCGACGTTGACGTCGAATTTCTCCACGTCGAAATAATGCGGCACTTTGCCGAGGAGTTGCCGCGCCAGTAGTTCGAAGGAGGCATCCGCCGCTTCATAGGCGTAACCAATCGCCTCGCGATCCTTGACTTCGTCGAGAAGGCGGTTGACCCGCGGATCGTCCTTGTCGACGGCGAGCCCGATGCGCTCCAGTTCGGCGAGCACGTTGGAACGGCCGGATTGATCGGACACCAAGAGCTTTCGCTTATTGCCGACACGCTCCGGCGCGACGTGCTCGTAGGTCGCCGGCTCCTTGACGATGGCGGAGGCGTGAATGCCGGCTTTGGTGGCGAATGCGCTCTCGCCGACGTAGGGGGCGTGACGATCCGCAGCGCGGTTGAGCAGTTCGTCGAGCGCATGCGACACGCGCGCCAGATGCGACAGCGCTTCGTCCGACACGCCGATGTCGAATTGGTCGGCATATTCCTTTTTCAGCTTCAGCGTCGGGATGATGGAGACGAGATTGGCGTTGCCGCAACGCTCGCCGAGCCCGTTGAGCGTGCCTTGGATCTGGCGCGCGCCAGCCCGCACCGCGGCAAAGGAATTCGCCACCGCCTGTTCGGTGTCGTTATGGGCATGGATGCCGACATGATCGCCAGGAATTTGCGCGCAGACCTCGCCGACGATGCGCTCGACCTCGTGCGGCAGCGTGCCGCCGTTGGTGTCGCACAACACCACCCAGCGGGCGCCTTCCTCGTAGGCCGCCTTGGCGCAGGCGAGCGCGAACGCGGGCTTGGCCTTATAGCCGTCGAAAAAATGCTCGCAGTCGAGCAAGACTTCGCGGCCCTTGGCCTTGGCGGCGCGCACCGAATCGCGGATCGAGGCGATGTTCTCCTCTTCGATCGTCTCCAGCGCGACGCGCACGTGATAGTCCCAGGATTTGGCGACGAAGCAGATGGCGTCGGCCTTGGCGTCGAGCAGCGTCACGAGGCCGGGATCGTTCGACGCCGACCGGCCGGGCCGCCGCGTCATGCCAAAGGCCGTGAGCTTTGCCCGCAGCGAACGCTTCTCGGAAAAAAATTCGGTATCGATCGGATTGGCCCCGGGATAACCGCCCTCGACATAATCGATGCCGAGCTCGTCTAGCATGCGCGCGATCGTCAGCTTGTCCGCGAGCGTGAAATCGACGCCGTTGGTCTGCGCGCCGTCGCGCAGCGTGGTGTCGAAGAGGTAAAGCCGTTCGCGCGCCATGACGGATCTCACCAAAGAAAATGGTTCGAGGCTAAAGCCACGGCAATCACGATCGCGATCAGCGCGATCACCACGTGATGTGTCCGAAGTCCGAAGAAGGTCGAGCGGGGATCGGTCATGGCGCTATTTATCCGTGATAGAGGCGATAGACGGTGAAGAGCGCGACCATGGCAGCCACGGCGATCACGCCGTACTTTAAGATAAGGTAATAGAGCCAATGCCGCTGGAACGGCGAGTTGGTGCGTTTCATGGCGCGGTCTCCTTCGCCGCGAGCGGCTTGGTCATCGTGGTATTGGCGAGCCATTCGCCGCCGATCGTCACGGTGTTGCGGGTCTTTGCGGTAAAGCCGCGCTTCTCGAAAAAGCCGCTTGCCGTGTCGCTGGCATCGACCGTCAATTCCTTGGCGCCGCGCGCGGCGGCAAGCTTTTCCAGCGCGTCGCACAACATGGCGGCGGCGCCCTGCCCGGCCGCGGCCGGATGCACGTAGAGCATGTCGATCCTGGTGTTATCGGCCAGCGAAGCAAAGCCGACCGCGGAGCCGCCATAGGTCGCGACCAGCGTCAATTCGCCGGCGAGCCGTTTGCCAAATTCTTCCTCGTCGTCGGCAGTCGAGGCCCACGCCTCCCGCTGCGTTTCACTGTAGTCTTCAGCCGCAAGCTCCTCGATGGCAGCGCGGAAAATCTCCGCCAAAAACGGCGCGTCCGTCGGCAGCATCGGGCGCAGTCCGAGTTGAGGCAGGGCGCGGGCGTTCATCGCGCGATCTCCCAGGTGGTGCCGTCTTTATTGTCTTTCAGCACGACGCCCATAGCCGCAAGTTCGTCGCGGATGCGATCGGATTCTTTAAAGTTGCGTGTTTTACGGGCAGCGTTTCGCGCGGAGATCATTGCTTCAATCGCGTTTTCGTCTACGCCTCCTCGTTGACGTTTCAGCAAATCCTGCAGACGAAACTTCAGATTGAGGCCGAGAAAGACGCATGTTGATTTTAGATCGCACGCCGCTTGATAATTGCCGCTTCGCGCCTCACCGGTGAGCTTGTGAAGCTCCGAAATCACCTGAGGTGTATTTAGATCGTCTTCAAGCGAACCTAAAGCCGCAAAAGAGACCCGGCCCTCATTCAGATCAGCTGTCGTCGTGATTTGACGAAAGTTATCTAACGCGAGTGCCGCTGCTTCTGTTTGCTGTCTGGTCCAATCTATTGGCTGGCGGTAATGAGTCATCATCATTTGAAAACGAATGACCTCGCCCGGCCAATCCTTCAATAGGTCATAGATCGTCACGAAATTTCCCAACGACTTCGACATCTTCTCGCCTTCGACCTGCAAGAAGCCGTTGTGCATCCAGTAGTTCGCCATCGCCGGCGTGTGGAAGGCGCAGCGCGATTGGGCGATTTCGTCCTCGTGATGCGGAAAGACGAGGTCGATGCCGCCGCCGTGGATGTCGAACCTCTCGCCGAGATATTTCCACGACATCGCCGAGCATTCGATGTGCCAGCCGGGCCGGCCCGGCGCCTTGATACCGGCGGGTGACGGCCAGGCCGGTTCGCCCGGCTTCGACGGCTTCCAAAGCACGAAGTCGCGCGGATCCTTTTTGTAGGGCGCGACCTCGACGCGCGCGCCGGCGATCATTTCGTCGAGCGGGCGCTTGGACAGCTGGCCGTAATCGGGATCGGACGGCACCGAAAAAAGTACATTGTCTTCGGCGACATAGGCGTTGCCGGACGCGATCAGCCGGTCGATCAGCGTACGCATCTCGGCGATGTGCTCGGTGGCGCGCGGCTCGACGGTCGGCGGCAGGCAGCCGAGCGCGGTGACGTCCTCGTGAAACTGGCGGTCGGTGGTCTCGGTGACTTTGCGGATCGCGTCGTTGAGCGGCAGGCCGGGGAAATCCTGCGCCGCGCGCGCGTTGATCTTGTCGTCGACGTCGGTGATGTTGCGGACGTAAGTGACGTGCTTCTCGCCGTAGATGTGCCGCAACAAACGGAACAGCACGTCGAACACGATCACCGGCCGCGCGTTGCCGATATGGGCGAAGTCGTAGACCGTCGGCCCGCATACATACATGCGCACGTTCGACGGATCGAGCGGCTTGAAAGCCCGCTTCTCGCGCGTCAGCGTATCGTAAAGTCTCAGGTCCATCGTCGAATCAAACCATGCGAAATAGCAGATTACGCCATCGGCCTGCTGGCCGGGCGTGTCCAAAATCTCGACGGTGAGAAAAGACGGCCGCAGCCAGCGTGTGACGCTAGCGAATAATCTCCGGGCAAATGCCGAAAATTTGAGCGTGGCCGTTCATGGAGCCGAGAATGGTCGAGCCGGCGCATGGCGTCAAGGTCCCATTGACCGTCACACTCTGTCGCCGCCGTGCCACGCTCACTCCGAAAGGCGTGTGTAGCCTGTGGAAACGGCAGCATCGCACCACCGGCCGCATTGCTCCGCCCCGGAAATCATGAGAGCCGGATGGCCATTCCAGGGCGCGAATTTAACACCCTTAACGCAAGCTTAACTCGACGGTCGCATTCTTAAAGATGTTGGGATCGAAGGTCGGTCGGGTCTTTGGCGCGCCGGCGCCGGGTGGGGGAACCATGCGTTTCGTGATTGCGGCGACCGCCGCCGCGGCCATGCTTCTTGCCGCCGCGGCAGCTCAGGCCGAAAAGCGGATGTTCATCATCGCCAATGACGGCGACGGCTATGGCGTCGACCGCTGTCTTGCTTCGGGTGCGCCGTGCGGCGCGCCGGTGGCGAGCGCCTATTGCAAATCGCGGCAATTCGCCCAGGCGCTGTCCTACCGCAAGGTCGACCGCGACGACATCACCGGCGCCATACCGACGAGCGATCCGACCACCTGCAAGGGCGGCAATTGCGACAACTTCGTCGCCATTGAATGCACGCGCTGAACTGAAGGCGCCGACGGGACGCCGCGGTCAGCTCTTTCCCGACAGCAGCCGATCGACGCTGAAGCGCCCGCCGCCGGTCGCAAACAGCAGGACCAGCCCACCGGCGATCGCGATATCCTTTGTCAGGAAAATGTATTGAACGCCCTGCGCCGCCTGCGGAAAGGTCCAGTAGCGGTGCGCGGTAGCCGCCGCAACGATGACGAATAGCAGCCCCAGCAAGGCGCCATATCGTGTGCCGAGGCCCAGCACCAGCGAGATAATGACGATGTATTCCACCACGATCGCGAGCGTGCTCATCATGTCCGGGTTGGGATAGCCCAGCGACGTCAAGTAGCCGGCGTTGGGCGAACCGAACCAGGCGGTAAGAAGAAACAACAGGGCTATCAGGACGCGCCCGATAAGAAGCAGTGCGTCAGACATTCCCGTTGCTATCCCATCGGTACATGAGAGCAGCGGATGCGACGAGCCAGATGATTGCAGCGACATGACTTTCCCTCCCTATGACGCCGCTTCGTACGGGCGGCTTTGCCGGCAAGCCTAACCAGCATCAACCCCGGGAACAAGAATTCTATTCCACCGGCAGCCATTGCGGTGCGCCCACCGTGTCGGGCACGCCGCCCAGGGTGCCGTTGCGTGGGCCATCAAGTTCGTTCATCTTCGTGGCAGCGCGTCCCCTTCTCATGCGGGACCGTCGGGGATGGGACCACGCCGGGAACTGGCCGGTGCACCGATGCAATCCTTTGTCGGCAATGACACGGTGACGAATGGCGGTTCAACGCGCGATGGAAAGCGATAACCGGGAGCCCTCCCCGGCGGCCGCCGAACAGGCGCCGCTGAAACTGGAACAGTTCCTGCCCTATCGGCTCAACGTCGTGGCGAGCCTCGTTTCGCAAGCACTGTCGCGCGTCTATGCGCGGCGTTACCGGATCGGCGTCCCGGAATGGCGGGTCCTGGTGACGCTCGGCCAATATGGCGTGATGACCGGCAAGGCGATCGGCGCGCATACCCATATGCACAAGACCAAGGTATCGCGCGCGGTCGCGCTTCTGGAAAAGCGCAAGCTCGTGGCGCGACGGGCTAATCGCGCCGACATGCGGGAATCGTTTCTCTCGCTGACCGGATCCGGCCGGGCGATCTATGAAGAGCTCGCACCGCACGCACTCGATTTCGCCGAGCGGCTTACCGACATTCTCACCCCGAGCGATCGCGAGGCGTTTAATCGTGCGCTGCAGCAGATCATCGACCGGTCTGCGCAGCTCGTTGCCGAGACGATCGAGCGGGACGGACCGACGGAGGAGACGTGAAGCTTTATTCCTATTTCCGCTCTTCGGCCGCCTATCGCGTCCGCATCGCGCTCAATCTCAAGGGCATCGCCTACGAGACCGCGTCTATCCATCTCATCAAGGACGGCGGCCACAACAAACGGCCGGAGTTTCGCGCCGTCAATCCGCAGATGCGGGTGCCGGTTCTGGTCACGCCGGCCGGCAACGTCCTGATCCAGTCGCTTGCCATCATCGAATATCTCGAAGAAACCCATCCCGAGCCGACGCTGCTGCCGAAAGATCCGATCGGCCGCGCCAAGGTCCGCGGGCTCGCCGAACTGATCGCCTGCGATATCCATCCGCTCAACAATACCAGCCCGCTGCGCTACCTGAAGAACGAGCTGCACCAGGAGCAAAGCGCCATCGACACCTGGTACCATCATTGGGTGCTTACCGGCTTCGAGGCGCTCGAGGCGCTGCTCGCGCCCGGCCCCTATGCCTGCGGCGACAAAGTCACGATGGCCGACCTCTGCCTGGTGCCGCAGGTCAACAATGCCCGGCGCCTGAAGGTGCCATTGGACCGCTTCCCCAAGATCGCCAGCGTCGATGCGGCCTGTCTGGCGCTGCCCGCTTTTGATCGCGCCCGGCCCGAAAAACAGCCCGATGCCGAGTGACAACCGGGCTTTCACACTTTAGTCACCATTGCGGGGCCTTATCCGCGGCCCATTTGAGGGAAGGTTCGGCCGAACCGGCTTTGGGACGCGACAATGCTCGATAAATGCTGGAGCCTAGGCGGGGCGAGGCCGCAGGCGGTGCTGGGTGCCATGCTCGGAGTCATGGTCTTGTCTGCGCCGGCCTTGGCGCAGGGCTATCCGGTCCCGCCGGGGTCCATTCCGCAGGCGCCGAACCAGCCGGCGTATCCTCAGCCAGCCTATCAGCAGGCGCCCTATCAGCCGCCCGGCGGGCAGCCGTCGCCGAACCAGACGCCGCTCAATCCGGCGACCAGCAATCCAGTCTGTGTGCGGCTCGAAGGCCAGCTCGCCGCGTTCGATCGCGGCACCGCCGATCCCGGCCGCGCTGCCCAGATTCAGCAATCCCAAGACGCCATCGCCAAGAAGCAGGCCGAGATCGATCGCGCCACGGCGCAAGCGCACAAGGCCGGCTGTGCCGGCTCGGGGTTCTTTGCCTTGTTCTCGGCGCTGTCGCCGCAATGCGGTCCGATCACGTCGCAGATTCAGCAGATGCGCGGCGATCTCGACCGCATGACGAGCGATCTGCAGCAGTTGCAGAGCGGCACCTCCGGTCAGGCCGACCAGCGCCGCGCGCTGATCGGCCAATTGGCGCAAAATAGCTGCGGCGCGCAGTACACCGCGGCGGCCAATTCACAGGGCGGCCCGCAAGGCTTTTTCGACGCGCTGTTCGGCGGCGGCACCATCGTGAACCCGAACGGCGACGGCGCGCCGAACGGGACCTATCACACCGTCTGCGTGCGCAGCTGCGACGGCTATTATTTCCCGGTCTCCTATTCGACCCTGCCGTCGCACTTTGCCGAAGACCAGTTGACCTGCCAGCGCGAATGCCCCGCCGCCGATGTCGCTCTCTATTCCTACCGCAATCCGGGCGAGAGCATGGATCAGGCGGTGTCGACCGCCGGTCAGCTCTACACCGCGCTGCCGACCGCATTTCGGTATCGCACACAGCTCGTCTCCGGCTGTTCGTGCCGCAAGCCGGGCGAGAGCTGGCAAGATGCGCTCAAGAACGCCGACGATTCCTCGACGCTCGTGAGCGGCGATATCGTTGTCACCGATCAGAATGCGAAAGCGCTGTCGCAGCCGCCGAAGCCCTACGGCAAGCAGCCGGCCGCGGTTACGGCTGCAGCCCTGCCGGGCAATCCCGCCGCCAATGCGACGCCGGTGCCTGCAACGGCAAGCGCCGCCCCACCCGACGATGCCAAACGCCCCGTGCGGGTCGTCGGACCGCCGTTCCTGTCATCGTCGCAAATGCCGTCCGAGCCGGCGCCGCACTGACCTAGTCTCAAAAATCCGCCGTGCCGGCTTTCGGCATGGCCGCGCCCTTGGCTGAGCCGGCAGAGGCAGGATTCGGCGTGCCGGGATCGGTAAAGCGATTGACGATGGGATAGCGGCGGTCGCGGCCGAAATTCTTCAGAGTAACCTTCACGCCCGGAGCGGCCTGCCGCCGCTTGTACTCTGCGAGATTGAGCATGCGCTCGATCTTCATCACGATATCGCGATCGAAGCCGGCCGCGACGATGGTCGCGATCAACTCCTCGCGTTCGACCAGCCGTTCGAGTATTTGGTCGAGCACGTCATAGGGCGGCAACGTGTCCTGGTCGGTCTGGTTCTCGCGCAGCTCCGCGCTCGGCGCGCGGGTTATGACATTCTCGGGAATGACCGTGCGATCGGGACCGCGCGCGCCGTCAGGCTTCCAGCCGTTGCGCAACCGCGCCAGCCGATAAACCTCGTTCTTGTATAGATCCTTGATTGGATTGAAGCCGCCATTCATATCGCCGTAAAGCGTGGCGTACCCGACCGACATTTCCGACTTGTTGCCGGTCGTCACCACCATCAGGCCGAACTTGTTGGAGATCGCCATCAGGATGACGCCACGGGCGCGCGCCTGCAAATTCTCCTCGGTCACGTCGCGCGGCGCGCCGGCAAAAACGCCGGCGAGCGCCGTTTCGAGGCCGTGCACCGCGCTTTCGATCGGCACGATATCGTATCGCACGCCGAGTGCGTCGGCCACGGCGGCGGCGTCGGTTCGCAACTCTTGCGACGTGTAGCGATACGGCAGCATCACGCAGCGCACGCGTTCGCTGCCCAGGGCATCGACCGCCATGGCCGCGCATAGCGCCGAGTCGATGCCGCCGGAGAGCCCGAGCACCACGCCTTTGAAGCGGTTCTTGTCGACGTAATCGCGCAGGCCAAGGACACAGGCGGCGTAATCCGATTTGTCCAAATCCTCGGCCGGCGCCATCGGTCCCTGAGCGCAACGCCAAGCGCCGTCGATGCGCGACCACTGCGTCATCGCTACTATTTCGCGGAACGCCGGCAGCTGGAAGGCGATCGAGCAGTCGGCGTTGAGCGCGAACGACGCACCGTCGAACACCAGCTCGTCCTGGCCGCCGACCTGGTTAATGTAAACGAGCGGCAAACCCGCCTCGGTGACGCGCGCCACGCAGACATTGAGCCGCACGTCGATCTTGTCGCGCCAGTAGGGCGAGCCGTTCGGCACGATAAGCAGTTCGGCGCCGGTCTCGGCCAGGCATTCGACGACGTTCTCGTAGTCGCCCCAGTCGGTCCAGGTATCCTCGCAGACGGGCAGGCCGAGCCGCACACCGCGGTAGTTGACGGGTCCGGGCACCGGTCCGGAGGCGAAGACGCGCTTTTCGTCGAAAACGCCGTAATTCGGCAAATTGACCTTATAGCGGATGGCATCAATGCGGCCGCCCGCTAGCAGCGCATAGGCGTTGTATAACTTGCTGTCCTCCACCCACGGCGTTCCTATCAGCGCGGCCGGACCGCCATCGGCGGTATCGCGCGCCAAGTCCTCGACCGCAGCCCGGCACGCGGCCTGGAACGCCGGCTTGAGCACCAGATCTTCGGGCGGATAACCGGCGATGAAAAGCTCGGAGAAGGCGATGATGTCGGCACCCTCACGCGCGGCCTGCGCGCGTGCCTTGCGGGCGCGTTCGAGATTGCCGGATACGTCGCCGACGATCGGATTGAGCTGTGCCACGGCGATGGCCAGACGGTCGGCGGGACGCTCATTCATGGCGAAGGTCTAAAACAAGTTCCCGGCAAGCGGAACTGCTTGCCCGTTACAGCCCGGCGACCGCAGGTAATTGCGTCGTCGTGCCCTCGCGCTTGGATTTGAGTAGGTCGGCCAGCAAGAACGAAAGATCAATCGACTGCTCGGCATTGAGCCGCGGGTCGCACACCGTGTGATAGCGGTCGTTGAGGTCCTCGTCGCTGATGGCGCGGGCGCCGCCGGTGCATTCGGTGACGTCCTTGCCGGTCATCTCCAGATGCACGCCGCCAGGATAGACGCCTTCGGCGGCGCAGACCTGAAAGAAGCCGCGGACTTCCTTGAGGATCTGGTCGAACGGCCGGGTCTTGTAGCCGGTCACCGAGGTAATGGTGTTGCCGTGCATCGGATCGCACGACCACACCACGTTGCGGCCCTCGCGTTTGACCGCCCGAACCATGGCCGGCAGCAGATCGGTGACCTTGTCGGCGCCGACGCGGCAAATCAGCGTCAGGCGGCCGGGCTCGTTATCCGGATCGAGAATGTCGATGAGCTTTAAGAGCTCGTCGGGCTTCTGCGTCGGGCCGGTTTTCAGACCGAGCGGATTCTTGATGCCGCGGCAATACTCGATATGCGCGTGATCTGCCTGCCGGGTGCGGTCGCCGATCCACACCATGTGGCCTGACGTGCAGTACCAGTCGCCGGTCGTCGAATCGACGCGGGTGAAGGCCTGCTCGTAGCCGAGCAGCAGCGCCTCGTGGCTGGTGTAGAAATCGGTGGTGCCGAGGCTGGAGTCGACCGCGAAGGTCAGGCCGCAGGCGCGCATGAAATCGAGCGCGCCGGAGACGCGGTCGGCCAAGTCGCGGTAGCGCTTGGACTGCGGCGAGCCGCTCACGGATTCGAGCATCCAGCGGTGGACGTTATCGAGACTCGCATAACCGCCTTTGGCGAAGGCGCGCAGGAGATTGAGCGTCGCCGCGGATTGGCGATAGGCCTCCAATTGCCGGCGCGGCTCCGGTGTCCGTGCTTGGGGCGTGAAGTCGGTGCCGTTGATGATGTCGCCGCGATAGACCGGCAGTTCGACGCCGTTTCGCTTTTCTGTCGGCGACGTGCGTGGCTTGGCAAACTGACCGGCAATACGGCCGACCTTCACCACCGGGCATGCCGCCGCATAGGTGAGCACCACCGCCATCTGCAAAAAGACGCGGAAGAAGTCGCGGATATTGTTGGCGCCGTGCTCGGCAAAGCTTTCGGCGCAATCGCCGCCTTGCAGCAGGAAAGCCTGGCCGCCCGCGACCTTGGCGAGCGCAGCCTTGAGATTGCGCGCCTCGCCGGCAAAGACCAGAGGCGGAAAAGTGGCAAGCTGCGCCTCGACGTCGGCCAACGCCTTGGGGTCGGGATAATCTGGCACCTGCAGGATCGGCTTACCACGCCAGGAATCCGGACCCCACTTCACCGCGTTTATGAGTTTCGACATACGCATCTCCAAACCGTCATTTCGGGACGCCCACGCGACGGCGAACTCGGAATCCATATTCACAAACGGTGGTTATGGATTCCGGCCCACGCCGCCCAGGCGGTTCGGCCGGAATGACAGCGGCATATATACACAACCGCCCGTGGCCGCGACAGGCCCTGGATAATGTCGCCTATTCAGCGGCTTCCCGGGCGAAGCTCGCGGTCTTCTTGCGCATGGTGACCAGCTCCTCGGCAGCGGTCGGATGCAACGCAATGGTGGCGTCAAAGTCGGCTTTTTTGGCGCCCATCTTCACGGCGACGGCGGCGAGCTGAGCCATTTCGGCAGCGCCCTCGCCGACGATATGACATCCGACCAGGCGGTCGGAGTGGCCATCGACGACGAGCTTCATCAGTACGCTCGTGGCGCGCCCGGACAGCGTCGCCTTGAGCGGCCTGAACATGGCCTTGTAGATGTCGGTGCGCGCCATCCGGGCGCGCGCTTCCGCTTCGGTGAGGCCGACTGTCCCGATCTCGGGCTCCGAAAACACCGCCGTCGGCACATTGGCGTGATCGACGGCCGTGGGCCTGCCGCCGAATACGCTATCGGCGAAAGCATGGCCCTCGCGGATCGCCACCGGAGTGAGATTGATGCGGTTGGTGACGTCGCCGACGGCATAAATGTTCGCTGCCGTAGTGCGCGAATATTCATCGACCGCGATGCCCCCGTTCTTGGCGATCTCGACGCCCGCCTCCTTGAGCCCAAGCTTGGCGATGTTGGTGGTCCGGCCGGTGGCGAACATGACGCGATCGGCCGGCACGTGATTGCCGCTCGACAGCTGTACCGAATAATGGCCGTCGGCTTTTTCGATCGCCGCGACCTTGCAGCCGGTCAGAACCCTGATGCCGTGCGCTTCCATCTCGACCCGCAAGTGCTGGCGCACGTCGTCGTCAAAGCCGCGCAAGATATTCTCGCCGCGATAAACCAGCGTCACCTGCGAGCCCAGGCCGGCGAAAATGCCCGCAAACTCGACGGCAATATAGCCGCCGCCCTGAACTACGACGCGGCGCGGCAATTCCGGCAGATGAAACGCCTCGTTCGAAGTGATGGCGTGCTCGATGCCCGGGATGGGATCGCCGTAGCTCGGCGTACCGCCGGTAGCGATCAGGACGTAAGCCGAGCGCACGCGCTCACCGCTCGCCAATTGCACTGTGTGAGGGTCGACAAGAACGGCGCGGCTCTTCGCCACTTTGACGCCCGCTTTGTTGAGCGTGGCGCCGTAAGCCGCTTCGAGGCGGGCAATTTCGCGATCCTTGTTGGCGATCAACGTCGCCCAATCGAATGACGTTTGCGACACCGTCCAGCCGTAGCCAGCCGCATCCTCGAATTCGCCGCGAAACCGCGATGCATAGACCAACAGCTTCTTCGGCACACAACCGCGGATGACGCAGGTGCCGCCGAGGCGATATTCCTCGGCGACCATCACGCGGGCGCCGTGCTCGGCGGCAATGCGCGCGGCGCGCACGCCGCCCGAGCCGCCTCCGATAACGAAAAGATCGACGTCGTAATCAGCCATCTTGCTTCATCGCTTTACATATCGTGGCCGCGTTTCTTCATCTGCTCGCGCATGTCGCCAATAACTTCCTGGGACAGATTGTCCCCCCAGGTGCCGGCATAGGCCATCGCCTCGTCAAGCACCTTCGGTTCCTCGACCAGCGCCTTCTTGCCGACCGGCGACTGGTAGAACGCCAGCAATTGCTTCAATTCCGCCTCGGTGAAGTGCTGGGCATACATGCGCGCGGTCGCATCGACGAGCTCGCTGACGCGCGGAGCCAATTGTTTCTCCTCGTTTGCTGCGACTTGGTTGAGGTCATTGGCCCACATGAAATTGGTTTGCATGAACATGTTCTTGGTTTTTTCGACCACGCCGCGCACCAGCGGTGCGAATATCCCTTGAACGCCTTTGATCTCGACGATTTGCTTGGCCAGCAGCAGCGCGCCCGCGGATGGCTGCGGGCCAGAGGCGGCCGGAGCTTGGGCCAAGGCCGGCCGAACGACACCGACCACAAGCAGCGCGATCAGCGCAGCCATAACGTGACGCGTGCAGAGACGAGCGGTCATAAGCGCACTCCCTTCGAGCTTGAGGTCAAAATCGTTCGACAAGGCGAACCCCATCTGGACCGGCAAGGATAGCAGCCCCGGCGAGGCCGATGAACAAACCATGCTCCATGACGCCCGGAATGGCGGAGAGCCTGTTCGCAAGATCCTGCGGATCGGCAATGCGTTGCAACTGGGCGTCGAGGAGCCAGTGCCCACCATCCGTGACAAAAGCGTGGCCGTTTTGCCCTATGCGCACCGGCGCCGGCCCGGGGCATCCCGCCGCCGCAGCGGCGGCTTCGACCGCGTGGCGGGTGGCTGCAGCGCCAAACGGCGCGATTTCAATCGGTAGCGGGAAGCGGCCGAGCACCGGGACCCATTTGGACTCGTCGGCGATGACCACCATTTTTGCCGAAGCCGACGCCACGATCTTCTCGCGCAACAGCGCCCCGCCGCCGCCCTTGATCAGGGTCAGATCGGGCGCAATCTCGTCGGCGCCGTCGATGGTAAGATCGAGTTCGGGCGTGTCGTCGAGCGTGGTGAGCGCAATGCCAAGCCGCGCCGCCTGGGCGCGGGTCGCCTCCGAAGTCGGGACGCCGACGATGTCGAGCCCGGTGCGCGCGTGCACCGCCAGCAATTCGATAAAGGCTTGCGCGGTCGAACCGGTGCCCAGCCCGAGGCGCATGCCGGGCCGCACCATTTCGACTGCGCGCGCGGCCGCGGCCTGTTTGTAAGCATCGACGTTCATGATGCGGTGTGTAGCCGCCTTCCGACTTCGATCCTAGGGCCTTGAATCCCAAGGCCTTGGAGACTGAAGCCTTGCGTTAGCGACCCACGACCGCTACCCGGAATGACATGCTCACCATCGTTTTCGATCTCGACGGCACGCTGATCGATACCGCTCCTGATCTCATTGCTACGCTGAACATCATTCTGGCGCGGGAGGGCTTGCCGCCGGTCGAATACAACTCCGCCCGGCGCATGATCGGCGGCGGCGCAAAGGCTATGATCGAACGCGCGCTGGCCGCCGAGGGTCGGGTCTCTTCGAAAGCCGAGCTCGATCGGCTGTTTGCCGCGTTCATCGAACATTACGCCGCACATATCGCCGACCATTCGCGGCCGTTTCCACAGCTTGAAGCGACGCTCGAGCACTTGGCTGGCGAGGGCCATCGTCTCGCGGTTTGCACCAACAAGCTCGAATGGCTCTCAGTCAGGCTCCTGGACGCGCTGCAGCTGACACGGCATTTCGCCGCGGTTTGCGGCCAGGATACGTTCGGCGTGCAAAAGCCCGATCCTCGAATGCTGCGGCTTACCATCGAGCGCGCCGGCGGCGAGCCTACGCGGGCTATCATGGTCGGCGATTCCGGCACGGACATTCGGGCCTCCCGTGCGGCGACGGTACCGGTGATCGCCGTCGACTTTGGCTATAGCGAGGTGCCGATCGCGCTGTTACGTCCCGACCGGATCATCGGCTCGTACACCGATCTACCGGCAGCCATCCGCGACATCGAAGCCGACCGGACCTAACCATCGAGGGTGTGTTCGGCGGGCCACAGTGGAGCAAAGGATTCACTAGGGTTAACGGCCAACCTGACAGGCCTTGTTGCACATTGACTGGTCGAGCCGTCGGTAAATCATTGGTGTTACATTGCTTCTTCGGTTTGAGCCGGCGTCGTCGTGTTTACGATGCTGTTTAGGGGGGTGTTCGCGCTGCGAGCACGCCAACAGGTCGCCGCTTTACCCAAAAATCCGAGCGGCCTAGGCTCACGCTGGGCACGGGGAGTGCATGATGTTGCGTGTTCGGCTGTTCGCCGTCGCCACGATCGCATTGAGCGCCGCACTGGCAGGATGCTCCAGTTCGGGCTCCACGTCTGATATGTTCAAGTCATCCCCGCCGCCAGCTCAAGTCATCCAGTTTCAATCCGTGCCGGCAGGCGCGAACGTTCAGACCGCACAAGGCCAAACCTGTTCGACACCGTGCGCGCTTGCCGTGCCGGTGACAGGTCAGGCGGTTTCGTTCAACCTGAATGGCTACGTGCCGCAGACAATTCAGCTCGCCGTCCACCAGGCCGAAGGGTCTTGGTTCAGCAAGCCGCCGCCGGATCTTGTCCCCAATCCGGTTGTCGCTGCACTCCAGGTGCTTCCGCCCCCGGCTCCGCCCCCGCGCAAGGTCAAGCCGAGGCCGCGCATGACGGTCGCTCGACCCAAGCCTGCGGCGCCGAGGCCGGCATCGATGCAAGGGCCGACGGAGCCGTCTATTGCCGCCCCGGAGCAACCGCCGCCGCAAGACAATGTGTTCCCGCCTCCGCCGCCAACGTCGGCATCGCCGTTCCCGCCGCCGCCGGCGACGCGATAACGCGGCGGCAGTGGGTGACCATCCCACGACTTCGGGAAAAAATTATGGACGATCAGGGCTTTATCGGGCACATTGGGCTGCCTATCTCTTGAGACATGGATAGCGTGCCAGCCAGCCTGCCCAACTTGGAACTCGACGGCGCCTCCGGACATCCGGAGCTGGTCGATCCGTTCGGCCGGGCCATTACCTATTTGCGCGTCTCGGTGACCGACCGCTGCGACTTTCGCTGCGTCTATTGCATGGCGGAAAACATGTCGTTTCTGCCGAAAGCCGAGGTCCTCACGCTGGAGGAGCTTGACCGGCTGTGTTCGGCCTTTGTCGCGCGCGGCGTGCGCAAACTGCGCCTCACCGGTGGCGAGCCGCTGGTCCGTCGCGGCATTATTACGCTCGTCACGTCGCTGTCGCGGCATCTGCGTTCGGGTGCGCTCGACGAGCTGACCTTGACCACCAACGGCTCGCAGCTCGCCAAATATGCCGAGGCGCTGGCCGCGACCGGCATCCGGCGCATCAACGTCTCGCTCGATACACTCGACGCCGAGAAATTCCGGGCCATCACCCGTTGGGGCGCGCTGGATCAAGTGATGGCCGGAATCGACGCGGCGCAGGCCGCGGGGCTGAAGATCAAGATCAACACCGTCGCGCTCAAAGGCGTCAACGACGAGGAATTTCCGCGGCTGATCGCGTGGGCGCATGGCCGCGGCATGGATCTTACCTTGATCGAGGTAATGCCGCTTGGCGAGATCGGCGAAGGCCGTCTCGATCAGTATCTGCCGCTTTCGCTCGTCCGCGCGCGGATCGCCGAGCGCTTCACGCTCGAAGACATCGACTATCGCACCGGCGGTCCCGCCCGTTACGTGCGTGTCGCCGAGACCGGCGGGCGGCTCGGCTTTATTACGCCGCTGACGCACAATTTCTGCGAGTCCTGCAATCGCGTACGCGTCACCTGCACCGGCACGCTTTATATGTGTCTTGGCCAGGAAGATGCCGCCGATCTGCGCAAACCGTTGCGTGCTTCCGAAGGCAACGATCTATTGTTCGCCGCAATCGACGAAGCGATCTCGCGCAAGCCCAAGGGCCACGATTTCATTATCGATCGCCGCCACCAGCGCCCGGCGCTGGCGCGGCATATGAGCGTGACCGGCGGGTAGACTAACGCCTCATTCCGCAAGCTCGCGCAGAACGCCGGCCGCCGCTGCAAACTCGGCGTGTCGAAACGCGCGGCGCTGCATCGCCGTCTCATCCTTGCCCCATTGCGCCATATTCCAATCCTCGTCGACATGGGCCGCCTGCCACGCTGCGTCGCCGGATAGTGCGCCGCGCGCCACGGCCAGCGCGATCAGCGCCGAGCCGGTCAGCGTCGTGATGACGTGGACTGCGCCGAGCCGCCACGGATCGGTCGGGATCGCGGCTACGGCCGCTTTCAGCGCAGCCTCGGGCTGGGCGACGTGAACAATGCCTTCGCCGAGCTTGAAATGTGCGCCGAGCGTATCGCGCGCCCAGGCAAGCACCGGATCCCACTGCACCGCTTGGCCCTCGCGTAATTGTTGGGGACTGCTGGCGCGATAGAATAAGAGATCGGACGCGAGATATTTTTCAATTTCCGCCGCTACCGGCCCTGGCTTCTCCGCGACGCCGTCGATGATCGCATTGGCAAGCCGCGTCAGCGGCATCGCCGCCGGGTCGATCACATCGCGCTGCGCGTCCCATTCCGCGGCTATCGCCCGTGCGAGCGCGAGGTTAGGGGCGGCAAGCAGGCGCCGGGCGGGCGTGCGCACAGGCTTGCCGTCGAGGGTCACGGCATAGCCCTCCGCAGTCTCCTGCACCCCGGTCGCTGCGTAGAAACGCTGCCGTAATGCCGGCCGGCCGCCACGGCGGGCGGCCGTGACCGGGTCAACGAGCGGGATGGTCTCGAACAAGTCGCGCATTGAAGACAATTACCCCATAATTTCAATCGCTTCCGGCGAAAGCCGAGGATGGAACCGCAGCGGCCAAACGGTCCGCCGACGGTTGCGTTCAATCGCGCTTTTGTTAACAGCCATAGGCGGGAAATCGTCGCTATAACAAGGGAGAAGCGGTAGAAATTCCCTCCCCCGTCGACTAGTATCCGGCGCCGGATTCGGCTACGGGACCGCCGGAAGAGGAAATCCACGCAGCAGAGTTCCTACCGCCGCGTTTTTAAAGAGCGGGTCGCTGCGTGCGCGAGGAGTTGATGAAACTTACCGATATTTCGGTCCCGGACTATTTCCACAAAGTGGTGGATTGTCAGTGGGCCTGTCCGGCACACACGCCGGTCCCCGAATACATCCGCTTGATCGCCGCGGGCCGCTACAGCGACGCCTACATGATCAATTGGGACTCCAACGTGTTTCCGGGCATCCTCGGACGCACCTGCGATCGCCCCTGCGAGCCGGCCTGCCGGCGCGGCCGCGTCGAGAAAGAGCCGGTCGCGATCTGCCGGCTCAAGCGCGTCGCCGCCGATTTCAAGGACGACATCCGCGACCGGCTGCCGAAAGCGCCGGAAAAGAAGAACGGCAAGCGCATCGCGCTCATCGGCGGCGGTCCGGCTTCGCTTGCGGTGGCGCGCGACCTGGCGCCGATGGGCTACACCTGCGTGGTGTTCGACCAGGACCCGAAAGCTGGCGGCATGATGCGGACGCAAATTCCGAAATTCCGCTTGCCGGAAACGGTCATCGACGAGGAATGCGATTACATTCTCAATCTCGGCATCGAATTCAACGGCGGCAGACGAATCGACAGCCTTAAGGCGCTGCTCGCAGAAGATTTTGACGCCGTGTTTGTCGGCTGCGGCGCGCCGCGTGGCCGCGACCTCGAAATTCCCGGCCGCACCGAAGCGGCCAAGAACATCCATATCGGCATCGATTGGCTGTCCAGCGTCTCCTTCGGGCACATCGACAAGATCGGCAAGCGCGTGATCGTGCTTGGCGGCGGCAACACCGCGATGGATTGTTGCCGCTCCTCGCGCCGGCTCGGCGGCGAGGACGTCAAGGTCATCGTGCGCTCCGGCTTCGAGGAGATGAAAGCGTCCCCCTGGGAAAAGGACGACGCCATGCACGAGGATATTCCCATCTTCAACTACCTTGTGCCCAAGGAATTCACGCACAACAACGGCAAGCTCACTGGCGTGCTGTTCGAGAAGGTCAAGGCGGTGCGCGACGCCAAGGGTCGCCGCGAGCTGGTCCCGACCGGTGAGCCGGACGAGCTTTTCCCCTGCGACGACGTCCTGGTCGCGGTCGGCCAGGAGAACGCGTTCCCCTGGATCGAGCGCGATTGCGGCATCGAGTTCGACAAATGGGACATGCCGAAGGTCGACCCGAAAACCATGGCCTCGACGCATCCCAAGGTGTTCTTCGGCGGCGACGCCGCGTTCGGACCGAAGAATATCATCTGGGCCGTGGCACATGGCCACGAGGCTGCGATTTCGATCGACCGTTTCTGCCGCGGCGAAGACATCAATGTCCGTCCAGCGCCGCAGGTCGCAATATCGAGCCAGAAGATGGGTATCCACGAGTGGTCCTACGACAACGAGATCACGCTCGATAAGCGCTTCCGGGTGCCGCATCGCGAGAAAGTCGTGGCGCTGCGCGACATCAAGGCCGAAGTCGAGCTCGGCTACGATCTTGAACTGGCGCTCAAAGAATCCGAACGCTGCCTTAACTGCGATGTGCAGACCGTGTTCACCGGTCAGCTTTGCATCGAATGCGACGCCTGCGTCGACATTTGCCCGATGGACTGCATCACCTTCACCGCCAACGGCGACGAGGCTGAGCTGCGGCAGCGGCTGCAGGCGCCGGCGAAAAATCTCAGCCAGGATCTCTACGTCGCCGACAATCTCAAAACCGGCCGCGTCATGGTGAAGGACGAGGACGTCTGCCTGCATTGCGGCCTATGCGCCGAGCGCTGCCCCACCGGCGCGTGGGACATGCAGAAATACCTGATCGACATGACTCACGCGGAACAAGCATGCCTATCCAAAGCGTAAACGACTTCGTCGTCCGGTTCGCCAACGTCAACGGCTCGGGTTCAGCGAGCGCCAACGAGCTGTTCGCCCGCGCGGTGCTACGCATGGGCGTGCCGGTCAGCCCGCGCAACATCTTCCCGTCCAACATACAAGGTCTGCCGACCTGGTACGAAGTGCGCGTCACCGAGGCTGGCCATCTCGGCGCCCGCGGCGGCATCGATCTGATGGTCGCGATGAACCCGCAGACCTGGGACAAAGACGTCGCCTCGATCGAGCCCGGCGGTTATCTGTTCTACGATTCGACGAAGCCGATGCCGGCCTCGAAATTCCGCGACGACATCACGGTGCTCGGCGTGCCGCTCACCGCCATCACCAACTCGACCTATACCGATCCGCGCCAGCGGCAACTGTTCAAGAACATCATCTATCTCGGCGCGCTGTCGGCACTACTCGACATGGATCCGAAGGCGATCGAGACCCTGATCGGCGAGCAATATAAGGGCAAAGAAAAGCTCTTGTCGTCGAACGTCCACGCGCTGCATCTCGGCCGCGACTGGGCGCTGCAGAATCTCAAGTGTCCGATCGGGATACGCGTCCAGAAGTCGGACAAAGTCGGCGATCGCATTTTCATCGAGGGCAATTCGGCGGCGGCGCTCGGCGCGGTCTACGGCGGCGCCACCGTTTGCGCCTGGTATCCGATCACGCCGTCATCCTCGCTCGCCGACGCCTTTACCAGCCACTGCAAGAGGCTGCGCCACGATCCGGCAAGCGGCAAAGCGAAATACGCCATCGTCCAGGGTGAGGACGAACTTGCCTCGATCGGCATCGTGATCGGCGCATCGTGGAACGGCGCCCGCGCCTTTACCGCCACCTCGGGGCCGGGCATTTCGCTGATGCAGGAATTTATCGGCCTGTCCTACTTCGCCGAAATCCCCGCCGTCATCATGGACGTACAGCGCGCCGGGCCGTCGACGGGCATGCCGACTCGCACCCAGCAGTGCGACTTGATTTCCTGTGCCTATGCCTCGCACGGCGACACCAAGCACATCCTGCTGTTTCCCGAGGACCCGCACGAGGCGTTCGATTTCGCCGCGCAGGCGTTCGATCTGGCCGAGCGGCTGCAGACCACGATCTTCTTGATGCTCGACCTCGATATCGGCATGAATCACCGGCTCTGCCGGCCGCTGCATTGGGACGACAACAAACAGTATGACCGCGGCAAGGTCATGACTGCCGCGATGCTCGACGAAGGCCGCGACTTCGGCCGCTACCTCGACGTCGACGGCGACGGCATCGCCTACCGCACTTATCCGGGCACCCATCCGACCAAGGGCTCGTTCTTCACCCGCGGCACCTCGCGCGACCGTTACGCGCGCTACACCGAAGAAGGCCCGGCCTACGCCGACAACATGCAGCGGCTGTTGCGCAAGTTCGAGACGGCCAAGGACCTTGTGCCGCGGCCGCTCCAGGCCAACGCGCAAAAACCGACCAAATACGGGGTGATCTATTACGGCTCGACCTCGCCCGCGATGGACGAGGCGGCCGGCATTCTGGAAGCGGCCGGCCACCAGCTCGATCGGCTGCGCGTGCGCGCCTTTCCGTTCCACTCCAGCGTGACGAGTTTCGTCGCCGACCATGATTTCGTCTACGTGGTCGAACAGAACCGCGACGCGCAGCTTCGTTCGCTCATCGTCAACGAGATCGGCATCGATCCGGTGCGGCTCGTGCCGATCCTGCATTACGACGGCACGCCGATCACCGCCCGCTTCATCGCCAAGGCAATCGGCGAGCATCAGGATCAGCTCAAAGTCACCCCGCTGCGGAAAGTGGTGTCATGACTTACGTCGTCAAGCCGAAATTCCACCACCCGGATCTGCCGAAGAACGCGCTGGGCTACACCCACCGCGATTATGAAGGTAAGATCTCGACGCTGTGCGCCGGCTGCGGCCACGATTCCATCACCGCCTCGATCATCGAAGCATGCTTCGAGCTTTCGATCGAGCCGCACCGCGTGGCGAAGATTTCCGGCATCGGCTGCTCGTCGAAGACACCGGATTATTTCCTCGGCAATTCGCACGGCTTTAATTCCGTGCATGGCCGGATGCCGTCGGTGCTGACCGGCGCCAATCTCGCTAATCGCGAGCTGATTTATCTCGGAGTGTCGGGTGACGGCGACTCCGCCTCGATCGGCCTCGGCCAATTCGCCCACTGCATGCGCCGCGGCGTCAATATGGTCTATATCGTCGAGAATAACGGCGTCTACGGCCTGACCAAGGGCCAGTTTTCCGCCACCGCCGACCGCGGCTCGAAATCCAAGCGCGGCGTCACGAATAACGACAGCGCTATAGACATGGTCGGGCTCGCGCTGCAGCTTGGCGCCAGCTTCGTCGCGCGCTCGTTCTCCGGCGACAAGAAGCAGCTCGTGCCCCTCATCAAGGCGGCGATCGAGCATGAAGGAGCAGCCTTCATCGACGTCATCTCGCCGTGCGTCGCTTTCAACAATCACGCCGGTTCGACCAAGAGCTTCGATTACGTGCGCGAGCACAATGAGGCGGTCAATTTCCTCGATGTCATTACCGGCCGCGCACCGATCCACGTCGACTACGCGCCGGGCACCATCGAAATGGTCGAGCAGCATGACGGCACGACGCTTGCCCTGCGCAAGCTCAATGCCGAATACAACGTGCACGACCGGTTGGCCGCCATGACCTTCATCCAGCATCACGCTTCGCAAGGCCAGATCGTCACCGGCCTCCTCTTTGTCGAGGAGGAAGCTGCCGACCTGCACGGCCATCTCAATACGGTCGCGACGCCGCTCAATACGCTTGACGCGAAGGACCTTTGCCCGGGCTCTGCGGCGCTCGACAAAATCAACGCCGGTTTGCGCTAGAGCCTAATCGGCTTTGATGGAATCAAACCCGGGCTCTAGCTTTTTGATTAAGCATGATCTTTTCCGAAAACCGGTATCCACTTTTCGGGATCATGCTAATCAGCGCAACGCCCTGATCGCCTCGATCATCGCCTTCGGCGGCTCCATCGCGATTGCGGGCGCCTTACCGGTTTCGAGCAGGCTCTTCAGACCCGACAGCACCGCCGGCCATCCCGTTTTTCCACCGGACAGGATCGCCTCGGGCACCTCCCAGGAATGCGACTCCGTCATGGTCAGACGCACCGCCTCGCCGGCCGGCACAATCTCATAGGTGACGAGGCATTCCGGCAGCTTGCGGAAATCCTCGGGCCATTCGACGTGCCAGGTCACCGAAAGTCTGCGCGGCGGATCGTATTCCATGACTTTGCCTTGCACGTTGACGCGTCCATCGGGTAGGCGCAGCACAAAGGCCCCACCCCGCTTCGGCTCGATCTCGATGGTGCGATCCCAGAAATATTTTCGGGTGAACTCCGATGAGGTGAGCGCCTGCCACACCCTCTCGGGTGTCGTAGCGATATAGATGACGTAGACGGTCTCGGGCTTGAACTTGGCCGCCTCGGTCATGCGCCAGCCTCCGCCTCGCAGCTCTGTGCCGCATCCTTCCAGGACGGATCGAGCGGATGGCCGGTCTCCAGGAAGGTCTTCAGGCTCGACAAGACCGCGGGCCAGCCGTTGCTGATCATCGTGAATATCTTGCTGCCCTCATCGAATTCGTCGTGGATCACCGTAAGCCGCGTTTGCCCCTTGAACGGCTCAAGCTCGAAGGCCACGCGCGAGGGTCTTTCGTCCGGTTTGTCTTTCTCAAGCGGCTTCCATCCGTAGACCAGCCGCCGCGGCGGCTTGCTTTCAATAATAGGATCTCGGTGCGAGAGCGCGCCGGCCGGACTCGTGGCCGTCATCAAATCGCCCGGCTTGCCGTCGGCGGCGACGCGATAGCCAAACCAATATTTTTCGCTGATGTCGGGTTTGACGAGGGCTTCCCACACCTTCTCCGGCGGCGCGGCGATATAGGTCACATAGACGAACTTCGGCTTCTCAGTCATGACGCGTCTCCAACGCTCGTTTCATATCGCTCAGCGCTTGCAGGCGTGAACGTTCGAATTTCCCGATCCAGCGCTCGCCGATTTCGTGGATCGGCACCGGATTGAGATAGTGCAGCTTCTCCCGGCCTCGCCGCACGGTGGCGACGAGATTGGCATCCTCCAGAATCGCCAGATGCTTACTCACCGCTTGCCGCGTCATGGCCCCACCAGATTTGGCGAGCCGCGTGCAAAGCTCGTTGAGCGTCTGTCCGTTGTCGGCCCGAAGCCGGTCGAGCAGCTCTCTGCGGCTCGCGTCGGCCAGCGCCTTGAACACCGCATCCATGATGACAATATGCAACCATTTGGTTGCCTGTCAAGCGCAATAATCCGCCCGAACGGCGGTGCCATGCGATAGGCGGTTACTGCACGCAGCCGCCGATATATTGGCTGCGCGCGGTGCCTGGGACGTTATAGAGACCGGATTGGAAGGCGCAGCGCGAGGCGCGGTCCTGGAACGTCTCTGTGCCGTTCGGCAGATTAGGGACGGGATTTGCCACGCCCGGGACGACGGACGGGCCTTGTCCCTGGGCAATGCCGGCAATGTCAGCCGGCCGCCGCCCTCCGGCGGGATGAGTTCAGTCCGCGGCAACGGCGTCGGCAGCACCGAACCCGACGAGCCCCGCACGACAGATAGATTTGCTTGCGGGTGTGGCTTCGTGAGCTCGCGCGGATGCGGTGTCGTCACGTGCCGATTCTTTGCGGACGCTTTGCCGTGGTGGCGTGGAGCGGAGCCGCGCTCTGGCGCCATGATCGAGTAGGGAAAACCGGTGTCGCCGCCCATCTCGAAATCGCGTGCCTGCGCGGCGGCGCTGACAGCCATCGCGATCGCAAAACCGAAGATCAGGCTATATCGAACACCCACCCGCGCCTCATCCGGCCGACAGTAGGATCACCTTCATAAATCCCGCGCGACGCGCCTTGTTCCTGGTGTCACTCGACGGGGGCTTCCTCGATCGGATCGTAGCGCTTGGCGTCGAGCCCGAGCAGATTCCACGACTGTTCCATGTGCGGCGGTAGCGGCGCAGTGACATCGATCGTGCCGCCGCGCGGATGCGGCACCGCGATGCGGCGGGCCAGCAGATGCAGTTTGTTCTGCATGCCGCCCGGCAGTCGCCAGTTTTCGAGTGAAAAATATTTTGGATCGCCGACGATCGGATGGCCGATATGGGCCATATGCGCGCGCAATTGATGGGTGCGGCCGGTCACCGGCTTGAGCGAGAGCCACGCAAGGAGCGGTCCAGATGTGTCTACCACCGCGTAGTACGTCACGGCATGCATCGCGCCTTTTTCGCCGTGCTGCGCGATGCGCATGAAGGATTCATCCTCTTGCTCCTGCTTGGCGAGAAACGTCGAGACGCGGCCCTGCTGCACCTTCGGCACGGCGGCGACTAGGGCCCAATAGACCTTGCGCGCCGAGCGCGAGCGGAAAGTCTTGGCAAGGGCAGCCGCCGCAAAGCGCGTCTTGGCGACGAGCAGGCAGCCGGCGGTATCCTTGTCGAGGCGATGCACCAGCCGCGGCCGCTGGCCATGGGCGTCGCGCAAAACTTCCAGCATGCCGTCGAGATGACGCGTGGTACTGGAACCGCCCTGCACCGCTAATCCCATCGGCTTGTTGAGCACCAACACATCGGCATCTTCATAAAGCGTGATGGATTTGAGGTATTCCCGCATCTTGTCGTCAGCCGCATCGCCCGGCGCGCGCGGCTTGGGCGCATCGAGGCGCAGCGGCGGAATGCGGATGGTCTGGCCGGCCTCGAGCCGGTTCTTCGGCTGGGTGCGCTTGCCATTGACCCGCACCTCGCCTTTACGGATGACGCGCTGGATGTGGGAGAAGCTCAAGCCCGGAAAGCGCGACTCGAGGAAACGGTCGACCCGCATGCCGGATTCGTCGGCGGTGACGGCGACATTTTGGACGCTGATCGGCATCGGAGCCGATGCTTTTTTCTGTTCCTCGCCATCCTGAGGGGCGCGGGCAACGGGGCCGACCTGCGGCCGGGCCGATGACGTGCTCCGCCGCGGCTCGACGGATGTACGATCCGAGCGGCCACCCCGCGCAAAGCCAGGTTTGTCCGATTTCGGCTTTCTAAATTGCGAGCCGGCATTGGCCGACGCGTTGGACCGGTGCCCGGCCGCATCAGGGTGACGGTGCGCAGAACGATGCCGATGCCTGGAGCCGGCGGTTTGCTTGCCGCCGCCGGGTTGCCTCGGCCCTCGATCGCTTCTCACGTACCACTCCGCTCGCGCCGCATCTTGGCCCAGTATTCCAGCCGCTTCCTAATCTCGCGTTCAAAGCCGCGCTCGGGCGGATCGTAGAATTGCCGGCGGCCAAGCGCCTCCGGGAAATAATCCTGGCCGGAAAACGCTTCCGCCGTGTCGTGATCGTATTCGTAGCCCGAACCGTACCCTTCGGTTTTCATCAACCGGGTGGGCGCATTGAGAATATGCTTTGGCGGCAACAGCGAACCAGCTTCCTTCGCCGTCCGCATGGCCTCGCCAAATGCGACATAGGTGGCGTTCGATTTCGGCGCAGTGGCGATGTAGATCACCGCCTCGGCAATGGCGAGCTCGCCTTCCGGTGAGCCGAGGAAATCGTAGGCGTCCTTGGCGGCATTGGCGATGACCAGCGCCTGCGGATCGGCCAGCCCGATATCCTCGACCGCCATGCGCACGACACGTCGCGCCAGATAAAGCGGGTCCTCGCCGGCATCGAGCATGCGGCAGAGATAATAAAGCGCCGCATCGGCGTCGGAGCCGCGCACCGACTTGTGCAGTGCGCTGATCAGATTGTAATGGCCGTCCTGCTTCTTGTCGTAGATCGGCGCCCGCCGCTGCACGACCGCCTGCAAGCCCACCGCATCGAAGGTCTCGTCTTGGCGCGCGGCGCGCCAGACCTCTTCTACCAGCGTCAACGCGGCGCGGCCGTCGCCGTCGGCCATGCGGATCAGCGAGGCGCGTGCATCTTCATTGAGCGGCAGCTTCCTCGCTTCGACCGCCTCGGCGCGGGCGAGCAGCTTTTCGACGGCCTCGGCGTCAAGCGGCTTGAACACCAGCACGCGGGCACGCGACAACAGTGGCGCAATCAGCTCGAACGATGGGTTTTCGGTGGTGGCGCCGACCAGCACGATGGTGCCGTCCTCCATCACCGGCAGGAAGCTATCCTGCTGCGCGCGGTTGAAGCGGTGAATCTCGTCGACGAAGAGCAACGTTCCCTGCCCGGTCTCGCGGCGCAGCCTCGCCGCGTCGAACACTTTCTTCAAGTCGGCAACGCCGGAGAAAATCGCGGAAATCTGCTCGAAATAGAGCTCGGTCGCGTGCGCGAGGAGCCGTGCCACCGTGGTTTTGCCGGTGCCCGGCGGTCCCCAGAAGATCAGCGAGCCGAGGGAACGGGTGTCGAGCATTCGCGTGAGCGCACCGTCGGGACCGAGCAGATGATCTTGGCCGACGACGTCGCCGAGCTTATCGGGGCGGAGCTTATCGGCGAGCGGCCGCGGCGCGTCATGCTCCAGGCCGGCGGCCGCGAAAAGGCTTGGTCCCTTTTTAGGGCGCGAACTCATCCGGAAAACATGACGGAGATCTGCTGGCCGCCGCGCATCAGTGTAATGCGCCATTGCCGGCTGCCGGTACCGGCGACACGATCAAGGTCGGCGGGTTTGTCGATTTTCTGATTGTTGACGGAAACGATGATGTCGCCCTTCTGGAAGCCGATCGACTGCGCCTCCGAGCCGTCGGCGACGTCGGTGACCACTACTCCTTGAGCGTTCGGATCGAGCCGCATCTCGTCGGCCAAAGCCGGCGACAGATTTGCCACCGTTGCGCCGCGGAAGGGCGAACGGGCGCGAATTTCAAGCTCCTCACGCGGTGTGTCCGGAAGGCTCTGCAGGGAAACCGGTACGACAATGGCATGGCCCTGCCGGATCACGCCGAGCTGCGCCGTGCCGCCGAGCGGCTTGGTGGCGAAGCGATAATTAAAAGCGGTCGGATCGTCGACCGCGGTGCCATCGACGCTGACGATAACGTCGCCGGTCTTGATGCCGGCATGCCCGGCCGGACTGTCGGCGGCGACGTTTGCCACCAATGCGCCGCTCGGCCGCTGCAGGCCGAGGCTGTCGGCGATGTCCGGCGTCACTTCCTGCAGCTTGGCGCCGAGCCAAGCCCGTTTGACCGTCCCGCTGCCGCCTTCCGCGGAGGCGACCACGATGCGCACCATGTTCGCGGGGATGGCGAAGCCGATGCCCTGCGATCCGCCCGAGCGCGAGTAGATTGCCGAGTTGAGGCCGACCATGCGGCCGCTCATATCGACCAGCGGACCGCCGGAATTGCCTGGATTGATGGCGGCGTCGGTCTGGATGAAGAACTGATAGTCACTGACCCCGACGTCGGTGCGCGCCACCGCCGAGACGATGCCATGCGTCACTGTCTGGCCGACGCCGAACGGATCGCCGATCGCCAGCACCACGTCGCCAACTTGCGCCTCGTCGGAATTGGCGAATTGCAAGGTCGGAAACCGCTCCTTGGCGCCTTTGATACGCAAAATAGCCAGATCGCTGCGCTGGTCCTTGAGTACGATATCGGCGGGGAATTCGCGCTTGTCGGACAACGCGACCTTCACTTCGCTGGCGCCTTCGATGACGTGATAGTTGGTGACCACGAGACCGGACGAATCGACGATGACGCCCGAGCCGAGCGAGCGCTCCACCTGCTGCCGTGGCACCACGCCGAAGAACTGCCGGAAGAACGGATCGGCCAGAAAGGGATTGCTGTTTTCGATGACGCGCGCCGCGTAGACGTTCACCACCGCCGGCGCCACCCGCTTCACGATCGGAGCGAAGGAAAGCTGCAGCTGGGCCGGCGAAGTCGGTACCTGACGCTGGACCTGGCTATCCTGGGCGCCGGCACCCGACAGCGAAATTGCCAACAGGACGAACGCGGCGGCCGAAACGGCCCAAACATGCAGACGCGGCATGGAAAACCCCGATTCAATGCGCTCGGATATAGGCATCCGACCGAGGCCGTGGAAGGTCGACGATATCGCCCCTCGCGCTCGCAGGCAGTTACGCCGCGGCGGGCGCTTCCTCCCCAGCTCCGCGCTCCTGGACCGGACCGGAATCGAGCCCCTTGGCATCAACGTCGCGGTCGACGAATTCGATCACCGCAACCGGGGCGGAATCGCCGTAGCGATAGCCGGCCTTGAGCACGCGGGTGTAGCCGCCGTTGCGCTCCTTGTAACGCGGGCCGATCACGTCGAAGAGCTTCTTGACCATCGCGAGGTCGCGCATCTGCGAGATCGCCTGGCGGCGGGCATGCAGTCCGCCGCGCTTGCCGAGCGTAACGAGCTTCTCGACCACTGGGCGTAAATCCTTCGCCTTCGGCAGCGTAGTGACGATCTGCTCGTGCTTGATCAGCGATGCGGCGAGATTTGCCAGCATCGACTTGCGATGATCCGAGCGGCGACTGAACTTACGGTGGGTTTTGCCGTGGCGCATATTCTCACTCGTTCCCGACTACCGATCGAAGATCAGTAATGATCCTCGAACCGCTTGGCCAATTCCTCGATGTTTTCCGGCGGCCAGCCCGGCACTTCCATGCCAAGATGCAAGCCCATCTGCACCAGCACTTCCTTGATCTCGTTGAGCGACTTGCGGCCGAAATTCGGCGTACGCAGCATCTCGGCCTCGGTCTTCTGAACGAGATCGCCGATATAGACGATGTTGTCGTTCTTCAGGCAGTTGGCCGACCGCACCGACAGCTCGAGCTCGTCGACCTTCTTGAGGAAGGCCGGATTGAAGGCGAGATCGGGGATCGCCTCGTGCGCGGTCTCGCGCTTGGGCTCCTCGAAGTTGACGAACACGTTGAGCTGGTCTTGCAGGATGCGCGCGGCATAAGCGAGCGCGTCCTCCGGGCTCAGCGCGCCGTTGGTCTCGATCGACAGGGTCAGCTTGTCGTAGTCGAGAATCTGGCCTTCGCGGGTGTTCTCGACCTTGTAGGACACTTTACGCACCGGCGAGTACAGACTGTCGACCGGGATCAGCCCGATCGGAGCGTCCTCGGGACGGTTGCGCTCCGCCGGCACATAGCCCTTGCCGGTGTTCACCGTGAATTCCATGCGGATCTCGGCACCTTCGTCGAGCGTGCACAGCACGAGATCTGGATTGAGCACGACGACGTCGCCGACGGTCTGAATGTCGCTGGCGGTGACCGTGCCGGGCCCCTGTTTCTTCACCACCATGCGCTTCGGGCCGTCGCCCTGCATCTTGATGGCGATGTCCTTGATGTTGAGCACGATGTCGGTCACGTCCTCGCGCACGCCGGCGATCGAGGAGAACTCGTGCAGCACGCCGTCGATATGCACCGACTGCACCGCCGCGCCCTGCAGCGACGAAAGCAAAATTCGCCGCAGCGCATTGCCCAGCGTCACGCCGAAGCCGCGTTCGAGCGGCTCGGCGATCACCGTCGCCGAACGGCGCGTGTCGGTTCCGGGGCCGATCTGGAGCTTGTTGGGTCTGATCAGTTCCTGCCAATTCTTTTGAATCGTCACGTTATCACCCATCGCGTTGCGCGGCGCCAACGTCTCGCGCGCCCCACTCCGCTCCGCGGGGCCAAAATTGGTTTGATGCTCAAGCGGCGGCAGATGTTCCATTTGATCCATCGACCGGATTTCCTATACGCGCCGCCGCTTGCGCGGGCGGCAGCCATTGTGCGGGATCGGCGTCACGTCGCGGATCGAAGTGATGGTGAAGCCGGCCGCCTGCAACGAACGCAGCGCCGAACTCGCGCCCAGAACCCGGACCGGCAACCTCGACTTCGAGAGTACGCATGCCGTGTTCTTGCGCCTTCTTAGCGGCGTCCTCGGCGGCGACTTGCGCCGCATAAGGCGTCGACTTGCGCGAGCCTTTGAAACCCATCGTGCCCGCCGTTGACCAGGCGATGGTATTGCCTTGGACGTCGGTGATCGTGATCGTGGTATTGTTGAACGACGCGTTCACATGCGCGACGCCCGAAGCGATGTTTTTGCGTTCGCGTTTGCGAACGCGCGTAGCTTCCTTACCCATTCTGAACCCTTAATCCTGGATCGGAGCCGGCGGCTCCGCTGCCGTCACGTCGTCCTGCTCCACGCGCTATTTCTTCTTGCCGGCGATCGCCTTGGCCGGACCCTTCCGGGTCCGGGCGTTGGTGTGCGTCCGCTGGCCACGCACCGGGAGACCGCGGCGGTGGCGCAACCCGCGATAGCAACCAAGATCCATCAGCCGCTTGATGTTCATGGCGACTTCACGCCGCAGGTCGCCCTCGACCATATAGTCGCGGTCGATCATTTCGCGCAGTTGCAGAACTTCCTGGTCGGTCAATTGCGACACCCGGCGCGATTCCGGTATCGATACTTTGCCCAGGATTTCATGAGCCTTGGCGCCGCCAATGCCATAGATGTACTGCAGCGCGATCACGATGCGCTTGTTGGTCGGCAGGTTGACGCCAGCGATACGAGCCAAGTCAGTTACTCCTCAAGCCAGTTGCTTCTTGCCGCGGCCCAGCCACGGACGACCCGTAGCGCTCGACCCGTCCCCATCGGTTCCAATGTCACCCGAGAAGGCCACAAACATAAAAAGCCAGCGCCTGCCCGCCGCTTCGGCTTGGCATCGCTGCTAAAGCTCCGACTGGATATTTCAGGCTTATTAATGGATTCAAAGGGCTTTCGTCAACCTCGGCCGGCATTTTCTTCTGTGAACTTGATTAGCGCTGGCGGCGGCTGCGGCGGGCCGTCTGCTTGGGTGAGCGTACCTCAGCCTTTGTTGGCTTGCGGTGGGAAGCAATTGCCCCCTTTTCGGACTTTTTTCCTATTATTCCCGTTCCTGGACGCCTATGGCGCCGCGGTTTGAGGGGTTGAGGTCTTCGCTTTTTTTTTTGCCAGCCGCCGAAGGCCGGTCGGCGGGTAACAGCTTGTCTATGGCGGCCGTCACATCGGAGATGGGTGCCATGCCGTTGACGGTCCGCAGCAGGCCCTTTTGCCGATAATAGGCAATCAGCGGAGCGGTCTGCTCGCGATAGGCGCGAAGCCGGTTATGCAGCACTTCCGGATTGTCATCCTCGCGCAGCGTCTCGCCGCGTGCCTTCATCTCGGCAATGCGGCTTTCGATCCGCCGCATCAGGGCATCCTCGTCCACCCGCAGCTCGACCACCGCATCGAGCCCGCACCCTTTGGTCTCCAGCAGACGGTCCAACGCCGTGGCTTGGGGCACGGTTCGCGGAAAACCATCGAGAATAAAACCTTTTCGCGCGTCCGGCTCTTCGATGCGCTGGCCGACGATACCGACCACGACGCTGTCCGGCACCAAGCCGCCACGCGCCATGATCTCCTGCGCCTGGCGGCCGACCGGCGTGCCAGCCTTAACGGCCGCCCGCAGCATATCGCCAGTCGACAGTTGGACTATCCCGTATTTGCCGACGAGCCGTAGGGCCTGCGTTCCCTTGCCAGCCCCCGGCGGGCCAAGCAGGATCAATCTCATCGACGGCGCCCCCTCAATTTCGATCTTTTTATCAGGCCTTCGTACTGGTGAGCCAGGAGGTAGCCCTGGACTTGCGCCACAGTATCCATGGTCACGCTGACCACGATCAAGAGCGATGTCCCGCCAAAATAGAATGGCACCGCTGCGTAGGAGATGAGGATCTCCGGAAACAAGCACACGATCGCAAGATAGCCCGCACCGATGACCGTGATTCGGGACAATACGTAATCGATATATTCGGCAGTGCGCTCGCCGGGCCGGATACCCGGAATAAAGCCGCCGTGCTTTTTCAGGTTGTCCGCGGTCTCGGTCGGATTGAACACGATCGCCGTATAGAAAAAGGCGAAAAAGACGATCAGCCCCACGTAAAGAATGAGAAAGAGCGGCCGGCCGTGCGCCAGTTGCGTGGTGATGACGGTGAGCCATCCTGGCCCCTGCCCGGAGGTGAAATTGGCCACCGTCGTGGGCAGCAACAGCAGCGATGACGCGAAGATCGGCGGGATGACGCCCGAAGTGTTGAGTTTGAGCGGCAGATGCGAGGACTGGCCCTCGAACATGCGATTGCCAACCTGACGCTTGGGATACTGGATCAACAGCCGGCGCTGCGCCCGCTCCATGAACACGATGAAGGTGATAACCGCGATCACCATAAGGATGACGATGAGAATAAGACCGGTGGACAGCGCCCCCTGACGACCGAGTTCGAGGGTGCCGGCAACGGCCGACGGCAATTGCGCGACGATGCCCGACATGATGATGAGGGAGGTGCCGTTGCCGATGCCGCGCTGGGTGATCTGCTCGCCGACCCACATCAGGAATATGGTGCCACCCGTAAGCGTGATCACCGTCGAGATGCGAAAGAACAGGCCCGGATCGCTCACCACGTGAGCCGCGCCTTCCAGCCCTACCGCAATGCCGTAGGCCTGGAACGCGGCCAGCACCACCGTCAGGTAACGGGTGTACTGGTTGATCATCTTGCGGCCGGCTTCACCCTCTTTCTTGAGCTGTTCGAGGGTCGGCGACACGGTCGTCATCAGCTGGATGATGATCGATGCCGAGATGTAGGGCATGATGTTGAGCGCAAAGATCGCCATGCGGTGGATGCCGCCGCCGGCGAACATGTTGAACATGCCCAGGATGCCGCCTTGCTGAGATTGGAAAATCTGGTCCCACGCATTCGGATCGATGCCGGGCAGCGGGATGTAGGTGCCGAGCCGATACACCAATAGCGCGCCGAGCGTAAACCAGATGCGCTTCTTCAGCTCGTCGGCCTTGGCGAGCGCCGAAAAGTTGAGATTGGCCGCCAGTTGTTCTGCTGCAGAGACCATGCGCTCTAAGTCCCCTTTGTCACGTCATGGCCGGGCTAGTCCTGCCATCCACGCCCTCATTCACAGGTAGAAGCCGTGGATGCCCGGCACAAGACCGGGCCGGACGCCTATCAGGCGGCCTGCTCGCTCGTCTCCGCCTTGGGGGCGAGGATTTCAACAGTGCCACCGGCCTTCTCTACCGCGGCCACCGCCGATTTTGAGGCACCAAAGACGGCAAGCGTGACCTTCGCCTTGATCTCGCCGGCCCCGAGCAGCCGTACCCCATCCTTTGCGCGGCGCAGCACGCCGGCTTTGACCAACGCCGCGGCGTCGATCTTTCCGGCGGCATCGAGCGTGCCGGCATCGATGGCAGTCTGAATGCGGCCGAGATTTATCTCGTTGAGCTTACGTGCGAATTTCGTGTTCTTGAATCCGCGTTTGGGCAGACGGCGATGCAGCGGCATCTGACCGCCCTCGAAGCCCTTGATGCGCACGCCGGAACGCGCGGTCTGGCCTTTGCCGCCGCGGCCGGCGGTCTTGCCCTTGCCGGATCCGATGCCGCGGCCGATGCGCTTGCGCGTCTTGCGGGCGCCGGGGCGGCCGGAAAGGTCGTGAAGTTGCATGGCTATTTCTCCACCACTTCGACGAGATGAGCGACCTTGGCGATCATGCCGCGGGTTTGCGGGCTGTCGCGAAGCTCTGCGACCCGCCCGATCTTATTTAGCCGCAATCCGACCAGCGTCTCGCGCTGGCTGTGATGGCGGCGTGATGGACTGGCGGTCTGCCGGACTTTGACGGTCTTACCGGTGTTTTTATCGGCGTTCATGGCGGGCTCCGCGTTCAATCGGCCGGCGCTTCGGCATCGACGTCGCGGCGGCGCGCCTGCAGCGCCGAGACCTTGACGTTGCGGCGGGCAGCAACAGTGCGCGGCGAGTTCCTGGCGCTTGAGCGCGTCAAATGTGGCGCGCACAACGTTATAGGGGTTGGACGTGCCGATCGATTTCGCCACCACGTCTTGCATGCCGAGGGTCTCGAACACTGCGCGCATCGGTCCGCCGGCGATGATGCCGGTGCCGGGCGGCGCGGCGCGCAGATAGACCTTGCCGGCGCCGTGACGGCCGGCGACGTCATGGTGCAGCGTGCGGCCTTCGCGCAGCGGCACGCGCGTCAGCCCGCGCTTGGCCGCCTCGGTCGCCTTGCGGATCGCCTCCGGCACTTCGCGCGCCTTGCCGTGGCCGAAGCCGACCCGGCCCTTCTGATCGCCGACCACGACCAGCGCGGCGAAGCCGAAGCGGCGGCCGCCCTTCACCACCTTGGCGACGCGGTTGATGTGCACGAGCTTGTCGACGAACTCGCTGTCGCGCTCTTCGTTTCTTCGCTCGCGGGGTTCACGTGCCATATCAATGAGCCTTTATCGGTCGAACTCGTTTGCAGTTTTCAGAATTTGAGTCCGCCCTCGCGGGCGGCTTCAGCCAAGGCCTTGACCCGGCCGTGATAAAGATAGCCGCCGCGGTCGAACACGACGTCTTCGATGCCCTTTTCCTTGGCGCGTTCAGCAATAAGCTTGCCGACCGCCTTCGCGGCATCGACGCCGGCGCCGGTCTTGAGGCCTTCGCGCGCCGTCTTCTCGATCGAAGATGCCGACGCGAGCGTAACGCCCTGATCGTCGTCGATCACCTGCGCGTAGATGTGCTTGGACGAGCGGTACACCGAGAGCCGCTTGCGCTCGCCGGCGGCGTGCCGCAAGGCGCCGCGCACACGGCCTTGCCGTCGCATGAACCTGTCGCTGAGCTTGGTCATCGCGCGCCTGCCTTACTTCTTCTTGCCTTCCTTACGGAAGATGCGTTCGTCGGAATATTTGATGCCTTTGCCCTTGTACGGCTCCGGCGGCCGATATTCGCGGATTTCGGCGGCGACCTGGCCGACCTTCTGCCGGTCGCTGCCGCTGATGACGATTTCGACCGGCCGTGGCGTGGCGATCGTGATGCCTTCGGGGATCGGATAGATGATGTCGTGGCTGTAGCCGAGCGCGATCTGCAGGTTCTTACCCTGCACCGCCGCGCGGTAGCCGACGCCGTTGATCTCGAGCCGTTGCTCGAAGCCCTTAGTAACCCCGGTAATAAGGTTGGCGATCAGCGTGCGCGACGTACCCCACTGCGAGCGGGCGCGCTTGGTCTCGGCGCGCGGCTCGACCTTGATCTGACCGCCATCGAGCTTGACCGATACGTCGTCGTGCAACGCGACCGAAAGCGCGCCCTTGGGACCCTTCACCTTGACGGTCTGGCCCTCGACATTGGCAGTGATCCCGGAGGGCACCGCTATTGCTCGTTTACCGATCCGCGACATCAGAACACCGTGCACAGGATTTCGCCGCCGACATTGGCGTCGCGGGCGTCGTGGTCTGCCATGACGCCCTTCGGCGTCGACACGATCGTCACGCCGAGCCCGTTATTGATGCGCGGCATGTTCTTGACCGAGGTATAGACGCGGCGGCCCGGCTTCGACACCCGCTCGATTTCCCGGATCACCGGCTCGCCGTCGAAATATTTCAGCTCGATCTCGATTTCGGAGCGGCCGTCCTTCTCGACCACGGCGTAGCCGCGGATATAGCCTTCCACCTTGAGCACTTCGAGCACGCTCTCGCGCAGTTTCGAATTCGGCGAGCTGACTTTCGACTTGTTGCGCATCTGCGCGTTGCGGATGCGGGACAGGAGATCGCCGATTGGATCGTTCATGGCCATCGTGCGCTCCTCCTACCAGCTCGACTTCACCAGGCCGGGGATCAGCCCTTTTGAGCCGAGCTCCCGCAGCGCGATGCGCGACAATTTATGCTTGCGATAGTAGCCGCGCGGCCGGCCCGTCAGCTCGCAGCGATTGCGAATGCGGGTGGCGGAGGAATTGCGCGGCATCTCGGCAAGCTTCAGCGTCGCGGCGAAGCGCTCTTCCACCGGTTTCGACTTGTCGCGCGCGATCGCCTTGAGCCGCCCGCGGCGGCCGGAAAATTTCTTCGTCATCCGGCGGCGCCGGTTGTTCTTCTCTATCGAACTCTTCTTCGCCATCTAGTGCTCCCAATGTCCCGCGTTTGAGGCCTGCTCGGCCTCACTGCCGGAACGGAAAATTGAATGCCGTCAACAAAGCCCGCGCCTGGTCGTCGTCGCGCGCGGTGGTGCAGACCGTGATGTCCATGCCCCAGATATCGGTTGCCTTGTCGTAGTCGATCTCCGGGAACACGATGTGTTCCTTGATGCCGAGCGTGTAATTGCCGCGGCCATCGAAACTCTTCGGGTTGAGTCCGCGGAAATCGCGCACCCGCGGCAGCGCGATGTTGATCAATCGGTCGAGAAACTCGTACATGCGCGCTTTGCGCAGCGTCACCTTGCAGCCGATCGCCTGACCGGCGCGCAGCTTATAGGTCGCGATCGACTTGCGCGCCTTGGTAACGACCGCCTTCTGCCCGGTAATCAGCCCGAGATCGGTGGCGGCGCCGTCGACCTTCTTCTTATCGGCGACACCTTCGCCGATGCCCATATTGATGACGATCTTGTCCAGCGTCGGAACTTGGAAGCGGTTCTTATAGCCGAACTGCTCGGCGAGCTTGCCGCGGATCGCCTCCTCGAACTGCACTTTCAAGCGCGCCGGCACGCGGGGCTCGGCCTCGCGCGTCGCCGCCGGCTTGCCGCCGGCCTTGCCCTCGGCAGCGGCCTTATCGGCCCGCGCCTGCCTGGCCGCCTTCTTGTTGTCCTTCTCGGCCCTCGCGGTCTGCTCCGGTGTCGGCGGCCGCTGGGCCTTGTCGGGCCGTTTTGCTTGCTTCTCGTCCGTGTCAGCCATCGATCTCGACTCCCGAGCGCTTGGCGAAGCGCACCTTCTTGCGGTCCTCGCCCTTGCCGACGATTTTGAACCCGACGCGTGTCGGCTTGCCGTCCTTGGGATCGGCGAGCGCGACGTTCGACAGGTGAATCGGCGCTTCCTTGGAAATGATGCCGCCTTCCTGCGACGCGCTCTGGCGCTGATGACGCTTGACCAGATTAATACCGCGCACCAGCACGCGCGCGTCGTCACGATGCATTCCAATGACCTCGCCGGTGCGGCCCTTGTCGCGGCCGGCGATGACGATGACGTTGTCGCCCTTCTTGATCCGCGCCGCCATCACAGCACCTCCGGCGCCAGCGAGATGATCTTCATGTGGTTCTTGGCCCGCAACTCGCGCGGCACCGGTCCGAAAATGCGGGTGCCGACCGGTTCGTTCTGCGGCGTCATCAGCACCGCTGCATTGCGATCGAAGCGGATGATCGAGCCGTCGGCACGCTTGATGTCCTTGGAGATACGCACGATCACCGCCTTCATCACGTCGCCCTTCTTGACGCGGCCGCGCGGGATCGCCTCCTTCACCGAGACGACGATGACGTCACCGATGGTGGCGTATTTCCGTTTGGAGCCGCCCAGCACCTTGATGCACATGACGCGGCGCGCGCCGGAATTGTCCGCCACGTCGAGGTTAGTTTGCATCTGGATCATGGGTTACCCCACTCTTTCCATTCCGGTCGTATCACGATTTACGACGCCTTCTGTTTCTCGCCCCGCACGACCGCCCAGCGCTTGAGCTTGGAAATCGGGCGATGCTCTTCAATCCACACCATGTCGCCGACCTTGAACTCGTTGTTCTCGTCGTGCGCGTAGTATTTCTTCGAACGGCGGATCGTCTTTTTGAACATAGGATGGGTAAAGCGGCGTTCCACCTTCACCACCACCGTCTTGGCTTGTTTGTCGCTCACCACGACGCCCTGCAGGGTACGCTTTGGCATTTTGTTCCTCTCAGCTCTTCGCCGCAGGGCGCTTGACGCGCGAAATGGTCTTCAGTCGCGCGATGTCGCGCCGCACTTCGCGCACGCGCGCGGTATTTTCCAATTGTCCGCTGGCGCGCTGAAAGCGCAGGTTGAAGTGCTCCTTCTTGAGCTTGAGCACTTCGTCGTCGATCTGATCGATCGTCATCGCTCTGATATCGGCCGGTTTCATGTCACGCGCCTATTCGCTGATCCGTTCGACGAAGCGGGTCTTGATCGGCAATTTGGCGGCGGCAAGCGCCAGCGCCTCCTTGGCGACGTCGAGGGTCACGCCGTCGATTTCAAACAGGATGCGCCCGGGTTTGACCCGCGCCACCCACAATTCCGGTGTGCCTTTGCCCGAGCCCATGCGCACTTCGAGCGGCTTCTTCGACACCGGGACGTCGGGGAACATGCGGATCCAGACCCGCCCGGAGCGCTTCATGTGGCGGGTCAATGCACGTCGCGCCGCTTCGATCTGCCGCGCGGTGACCCGGTCGGGCTCGGTCGCCTTCAAGCCGTACTGGCCGAATGCAAGGATGGCGGCACTGGTGGCCACGCCGTGAATGCGGCCCTTGTGCGCCTTCCGGAATTTCGTTCGCTTCGGTTGCAGCATGGCTTACGCCTCGGTTCCCATTGGCTCGTTCAGGCCGCATCCCGGCGCGGCCGGCCGGCTTCGCCCTCGGCCATCTTCTTGTCCTGTGCCATCGGATCGTGCTCCATGATCTCGCCCTTGAAGATCCACACTTTCACGCCGCAGGTGCCGTAGGTGGTAAACGCCGTGGCGACGCCGTAATCGACATCGGCGCGCAGCGTATGCAGCGGCACACGGCCTTCGCGATACCATTCCATGCGCGCGATTTCCGCACCGCCGAGCCGCCCCGAGCAATTAATGCGGATACCGCCGGCGCCGAGCCGCATCGCCGATTGCACGGCGCGCTTCATCGCGCGGCGAAACGCCACTCTGCGCTCGAGCTGCTGAGCGATCGACTCGGCGACCAGTTGAGCGTCAAGCTCGGGCTTGCGAATCTCGATGATGTTGATCACGACATCGCTGTCGGTGAGCGCGGCGACCCTTTTGCGCAATTTCTCGATGTCGGCGCCCTTTTTGCCGATGACGACGCCCGGCCGCGCCGAGTGGATGGTGACGCGGCACTTCTTATGCGGCCGTTCAATCACGATCTTGGATACCGCGGCCTGCTTGAGTTCCGCCATCAGCGCCTTGCGGATCGCCATGTCCTCGTGCAGCAGCGAGCCATAGCTTGCCTTGCCGGCATACCAGCGCGAATCCCAGGTGCGGTTGATGCCGAGCCGAAGCCCGATCGGATTGACCTTTTGACCCATAATGTTCTCCTGACCGCTCTCTACCCGCTACGCCTGCGCTTCGACTTCGCGCACCACGATGGTGAGGTGCGAGAACGGCTTGGTAATTGCTCCGACGCGGCCGCGCGCACGAACCTCGTGACGCTTGATCACCAGCGCCTTGCCGACATGCGCCTCGGCAACGACGAGATCGTCGACGTCGAGGTCGTGATTGTTCTCCGCATTGGCGATCGCCGATTCCAGACACTTGCGCACGTCGCGGGCGATGCGTTTGCGCGAGAATTCGAGATCGGCGAGCGCGGTCGCCACTTTCTTGCCGCGGATGAGCTGCGCCAACAGATTGAGCTTCTGCGGACTGATCCGCAGCATGCGGGCGACCGCTTTGGCCTCGTTGTCGGAGAGCGCCCGCTCGCGCTTCTTCTTGCTCATCGATGCTCTCCCGGCCTCACGAACTGGCCGCCGACGCAGCAGCCGGGGCCGCCCCGCCGCTGTCGCCCGAACCGGCACTCGGCCCCGAGGCGCGCTTGGCTTTGCGATCCGAAGAATGGCCGTAGAACGAGCGGGTCGGGGCGAATTCCCCGAATTTGTGCCCGACCATTTCCTCGGTGACGATAACCGGAACGTGTTTCTGGCCGTTGTAGACGCCGAACGTGAGCCCGACGAATTGCGGCAGGATTGTCGAACGCCGCGACCAGATACGGATCATTTCGTGACGTCCGGACGAGCGCGCGGCATCCGCCTTCTTCAGCAGATAACCGTCGACAAACGGACCCTTCCAGACCGAACGCGTCATGATCGCTCCTACTTCTGCTTCTTGCGCGTGTGGCGGCTCATCATGATGAACTTCGCCGTCGACTTATTCTTGCGCGTCTTCTTACCCCTGGTCGGCTTGCCCCACGGCGTCACCGGATGCCGGCCGCCGCGGGTGCGGCCGCCGAGCGGATGATCGACCGGATTCATGGTTTCGCCGCGCACATGGCCGCGCCAGCCCATCCAGCGATTACGCCCCGCCTTGCCAATGGAGACGTTCATGTTGTCCGGATTCGACACCGCGCCGACGGTGGCAAGGCAGCGGCCGTGCACCAAGCGCTGCTCGCCGGAATTGAGCCGCATGATCACGTATTCGCCGTCGCGGCCGACGATCTGGGCATAGGTGCCGGCCGAACGCGCGACCTGACCGCCCTTGCCGATCTTCAGCTCGATATTGTGGACGATGGTGCCGACCGGAATGTTGGCGATCGGCATCGCATTGCCCGGCTTTACGTCGACATGCTCGCCGGCAATGATGCTGTCGCCGACCCCAAGCCGCTGCGGCGCCAGGATGTAGGCGAGTTCGCCGTCATCGTATTTGACCAGCGCGATGAAGCTGGTGCGGTTCGGATCGTATTCGAGCCGCTCGACCTTGGCCTGCATGTCGAACTTGCGACGCCGGAAATCGATCTTGCGATAAGCCTGCTTATGACCGCCGCCGCGATAGCGCGACGTGATATGGCCGTTGTTATTACGGCCGCCGGTCGAATTCTTGCCTTCGGTCAGCGCCTTGACGGGCTTGCCGGTATGCAGGCCGGCGCGATCGACCAGAACGAGCTGGCGCTGGCCTGGGGTGACTGGATTATATGTTCTTAGTGCCATCGCCGGCTCCTACAGCCCCGTGGTGACGTCGATCTTCTGGCCCTCTTCGAGGGTCACGATCGCACGCTTGGTGTCGGAGGTCTGGCCATAGCGGCCCTTGAATATTTTCCATTTGCCGCGGCGGCGCAGCGTGTTGACGCTCTTGACCTTGACGTCGAACAGCTTCTCGACCGCTTCCTTGATCTGCGGCTTGGTCGCGGTCATGGCGACCTTGAACACGACCTTGTTGAACTCGGACGCGTTGGTCGCCTTCTCGGTGATGAGCGGCGCGATGATGACGTCGTAGTGGCGCGGATCGGTCGTGGTCATTTGAATCGCGCCTCCAATGCGTCGACGGCGGCACGGGTCAGTACCAGCTTTCGCCGCCGCATGATGTCGTAGACGTTGATGCCGGCGACAGGCAGCACGTCGATGTTCGGAATATTGCGCGCTGCGCTACGCACCTCGGCCGCGACCTCAGCGCCGTCGACGAACAGGGCGTTGGCGACGCCGAGCTTGTCGAAATGGCCGCGCAACGCCTTGGTCTTGCCTTCCTTTGCGGCGAGCGCCTCGATCACGATAATGCCGCCGTCCTTGGCTTTGGCCGAGAGCGCATGCCGCAGCGCCAGCGCGCGAACCTTCTTCGGCAGGCCGATCTCGTGGCTGCGCGTGTGCGGACCGAACGAGCGGCCGCCGCCGCGAAACAGATTGACACGCGCCGAGCCGTGACGGGCGGAGCCGGTGCCCTTCTGCCGGTACATTTTCTTGCCGGTGCGGTGGATATCCGCCCGGTTTTTCACTTCATGCGTGCCGCGCTGGCGTTTGGCGAGCTGCCATATCACACAGCGATGAATCAGATCGGTGCGTGGTTCGAGACCGAAAATGGCGTCGGACAAAGTGACCGAGCCGGCTTTCTTGCCGTCGAGCGAGGTGACCTGCACTTCCATGTCACGCACCTCCTGCGTCTTGGCCGACAGCGACAGGTGCGGTGGACTCATTATCCGCGAGCTTGAACTTGCCGGGCTTCGGCACGCCGTCGGGCAGCTTCCTCTTCACCGCGTCGCGCACCGTGATCCAGCCGCCTTTGACGCCAGGCACGGCGCCTTCGACCAGGATCAGGCCGCGCGCGACGTCGGTTTGGCGGACCTTGAGATTGAGAGTTGTCACCCGATCGACGCCGAGATGTCCCGCCATCTTCTTGTTCTTGAACGTCCTTCCGGGATCCTGGCGGCCGCCGGTCGAGCCAATCGAGCGGTGCGAGATCGACACGCCATGGCTCGCCCGCAAGCCACCGAAATTCCAGCGCTTCATGCCGCCGGCCCAGCCTTTGCCGGTCGATGTGCCGGTAACGTCGACATATTGCCCAACGACGAAATGATCTGCGGTGATCTCCGCGCCGACCGGAATGAGCGCATCGTCATCGACGCGGAATTCGGCCAGCTTGCGTTTGGGCTCGACCTTGGCGACGGCGAAATGACCGCGATCGGCCTTGGTCGTGCTCTGCACCTTGCGCGCGCCGGCGCCGAGCTGCAGCGCGACGTAGCCGTTCTTTTCCTTGGTGCGGTGGCCGACGACCTGGCAATTGGCAAGCCGCAGCACCGTCACCGGCACGTGCTCGCCGGTCTCGGTGAACAGCCGCGTCATCCCGACTTTTTGCGCCAGTACCCCGGAACGCATTTTCTCTTCTCCACGCCTTAGAGCTTGATCTCGACGTCGACGCCGGCGGCGAGATCGAGCTTCATCAGCGCATCGACGGTTTGCGGCGTCGGATCGACGATGTCGAGCAGGCGCTTATGTGTGCGCATTTCGAATTGCTCACGGCTTTTCTTATCGACGTGCGGTGAGCGATTGACGGTGAATTTCTCGATCTTGGTCGGCAACGGGATTGGGCCGCGGACCTGCGCGCCGGTGCGCTTGGCCGTATTGACGATCTCGCGCGTCGACGCATCGAGGATGCGGTGATCGAACGCCTTCAATCGGATTCTTATGTTCTGGCCGTTCATTTCTTTTCCCCGCGGGTGCCGAATTGCGAATGGCGAGTGGACATCAAGCCATTCGCCATTCGCTGCTCTCTATCCGCTACTCGATGATGCTCGCCACCACGCCGGCGCCGACGGTTCGGCCACCTTCGCGAATGGCAAAACGCAGTTTCTCTTCCATTGCGATCGGCACGATTAGCGTGACTTCCATGGCGATGTTGTCGCCCGGCATCACCATCTCGGTGCCTTCCGGCAGCGTCACCACGCCGGTCACATCGGTGGTGCGGAAATAGAACTGCGGCCGGTAGTTGGTGAAGAAGGGCGTGTGACGGCCACCCTCCTCCTTGGTGAGGATGTAGGCCTCAGCCTTGAACTTGGTGTGCGGCTTGACCGAACCCGGCTTGCACAGCACTTGGCCGCGCTCGACCTCTTCGCGCTTGGTGCCGCGCAGGAGACAGCCGACGTTATCACCGGCCTCGCCCTGATCGAGCAGCTTGCGAAACATTTCGACGCCGGTCACGACGGTCTTCGTGGTCGGCTTGATACCGACGATCTCTACTTCTTCGCCGACCTTGATGATGCCGCGCTCGATACGGCCGGTGCAGACGGTGCCGCGGCCAGAGATCGAGAACACGTCTTCGACCGGCATCAGGAATGGCTGATCCTTGGGACGCTCCGGCTGTGGAATATTGGCGTCGACCGCCTTCATCAGCTCCAGAATTGCGTCATGGCCGAGCTTCGGATCCTTGCCCTCGAGCGCCATCAGCGCCGAGCCCTTGATGATCGGAATCTTGTCGCCGGGGAAATTGTACTTCGACAGGAGCTCGCGCACTTCGAGCTCGACCAGTTCAAGGAGCTCGGGGTCGTCGACCATATCGACCTTGTTGAGGAACACGACCAGCGCCGGCACGCCGACCTGGCGGGCGAGCAGGATATGCTCGCGGGTCTGCGGCATCGGGCCGTCAGCCGCGCTCACCACCAGGATCGCGCCGTCCATCTGCGCCGCGCCAGTGATCATGTTCTTGACGTAGTCGGCATGCCCGGGGCAGTCGACATGTGCGTAGTGGCGCTTCTCGGTCTCGTACTCGACATGCGCCGTCGCAATGGTGATGCCGCGCGCCTTCTCTTCCGGCGCCTTATCGATCTGGTCGTAAGCGGTGTAGGTCGCACCACCCGTTTCCGCCAATACCTTGGTGATCGCCGCCGTCAACGACGTCTTGCCGTGGTCGACGTGACCAATCGTGCCGATATTGCAATGCGGCTTGGTGCGTTGGAATTTTTCCTTGGCCATGGGACTCTCCGTTCGGCTCTCTCTAATCCTTGTGAATCTTCGTCAGGCGAACTTCGCCTGAACCTCTTCGGCGATGGCTTTCGGCACTTCTGCGTAGTGGTCGAACTGCATCGTGAACGTGGCGCGCCCCTGTGACATGGAACGCAAGTTATTGACGTAGGAGAACATGTTGGCGAGCGGCACCATCGCGTTGATGACGTTGGCGTTGCCGCGCATGTCCTGGCCCTGGATCTGGCCACGGCGCGAATTAAGGTCGCCGATGACGGAGCCGGTATAGTCCTCCGGCGTCACCACTTCGACCTTCATGATCGGCTCGAGAAGAACCGGGCCGCCCTTTTGCAGCGCCTCACGCATTGCCGCGCGGGCGCAAATCTCGAACGCCATCGCCGAGGAATCGACGTCATGCGAGGCGCCGTCGACCAGGCTCACTTTGATATCGACCACCGGGAAACCGGCGAGCACGCCGGAGCCCAACGAGCCTTCGAGGCCCTTCTCGACGGCCGGGAAGAACTCGCGCGGCACCGAGCCGCCGACGATCTCGTTCTCGAACACGAATCCCGCGCCCGGCTCGCTCGGCTCGGCGACGATCTTGATGCGCGCGAACTGACCGTGACCGCCGGTCTGCTTCTTGTGAGTATAGTCGACCGGCGCCGCGCGGGTGATCCTTTCGCGATAGGCGACCTGCGGCGCACCAATATTGGCGTCGACTTTGTAAGTCCGCTTGAGGATGTCGACCTTGATGTCGAGGTGCAGTTCGCCCATGCCCTTGATGATGGTCTGGCCGGATTCCTGATCGGTGTGAACGCGGAACGAAGGATCTTCAGCCACGAGCTTGGCGAGAGCTACGCCGAGCTTTTCCTGATCGGCTTTCGACTTCGGCTCGATCGCGATCTCGATGACCGGATCGGGAAATTCCATCTTTTCCAGAATCACTGGCTTCTGCGGGTCGCACAGCGTGTCGCCGGTACGCACTTCCTTCAGTCCGGCCAGCGCAACGATGTCACCGGCGAAGGCTTCCTTGATGTCTTCGCGGTTGTTGGCATGCATCAGCAGCATGCGGCCAACGCGTTCCTTGCGATCCTTGGTCGAATTCATCACGCCGGTTGAGCTCTCGAGCTTGCCGGAATAGATGCGGCAGAAGGTAATGGTGCCGACGAACGGATCGTCCATGATCTTGAACGCCAGGAGCGCCAGCGGCTCGGAATCGTCGGCATGGCGTTCGATCTCGTTGCCCTTCATGTCGACGCCCTTGATCGCCGGGACATCGAGCGGCGACGGCAGATAATCGACGACGGCGTCAAGTAGCGGCTGCACGCCCTTGTTCTTGAACGCCGAGCCGCACAACACCGGGAAGAACGCGCCGGCGATGACGGCCTTGCGGATCAGGCGCTTGAGCGTCGCCTCGTCCGGCTCCTTGCCGTCGAGGTAGGCGGTCATTGCATCGTCGTCGAGATCGACGGCGGCCTCGACCAGCTTTTCGCGATATTCCTTGGCTTGGTCGAGGAGTTCTGCCGGGATTTCAACGTCGTGATATTTCGCACCAAGCGTTTCTTCGTCCCACACCACACCGACCATGCGGACGAGATCGATGATGCCCCTGAATTGGTTCTCCGCGCCGATCGGAAGCTGGATGGCGATCGGCTTGGCGCCGAGACGGTCAACGATATCCTTCAGGCACTGGAAGAAATCAGCACCGGTCTTGTCCATCTTGTTGCAGAAGACGATGCGCGGGACCTTGTAGCGATCGCCCTGGCGCCACACCGTCTCAGTCTGCGGTTCCACGCCCTGATTGGAATCGAGCACGCAAACCGCGCCATCGAGCACGCGCAAACTACGCTCCACCTCGATGGTGAAATCGACGTGGCCGGGCGTGTCGATGATGTTCAGCCGCTTGCCGTTCCACAGCGCGGTGGTCGCGGCCGAGGTGATGGTGATGCCGCGTTCCTGCTCCTGCTCCATCCAATCCATGGTCGCGGCGCCTTCGTGCACCTCGCCCATCTTGTGGCTCTTGCCGGTGTAATAGAGGACGCGCTCAGTCGTCGTCGTCTTGCCGGCATCGATGTGGGCCATGATGCCGAAATTGCGGTAGTCCTCGATGGGATGGGAACGGGGCATGGGGGATCAATCCTTCGCTGTTCTACGTTTCACCAGCGATAGTGCGAGAACGCGCGGTTGGCTTCGGCCATCCGGTGCGTATCTTCGCGCTTCTTTACGGCGTTGCCCCTGTTATTCGATGCATCAAGCAGCTCCGCGGAGAGCCGCTCGGTCATGGTTTTTTCGTTGCGTTCGCGGGCGGCGGAGATGATCCAGCGGATACCGAGCGCCTGCCGCCGCGAGGTGCGCACTTCGACCGGCACCTGGTAGGTGGCGCCACCGACGCGGCGCGAGCGCACTTCGATTGACGGCATGACATTGTCCAGCGCCTGCTGGAAAACGCCGACCGGATTGCCGCGCGTCTTGCCTTCGATAATGTCGAGCGCGCCATAGACGATATTCTCGGCGACCGACTTCTTGCCGGCGTGCATTACCGAGTTCATGAATTTCGTGACCACGACGTTCCCGAATTTCGGGTCCGGCAGGATCTCGCGCTTATCTGCCCTGTGGCGGCGGGACATCGATTTCTTCCTTACTTCGGCCGTTTGGCGCCGTATTTCGAACGGCGCTGTTTGCGGTTTTTCACGCCCTGCGTGTCGAGCACACCGCGGAGGATGTGATAACGCACGCCGGGCAGATCTTTGACGCGGCCGCCGCGGATCATCACTACCGAATGCTCCTGCAGGTTATGGCCCTCGCCGGGGATATAGCCGATCACTTCGAAACCGTTGGTCAGCCGCACCTTGGCGACCTTGCGCAACGCCGAGTTCGGCTTCTTCGGCGTCGTGGTGTAGACGCGAGTGCAGACGCCACGTTTTTGCGGCGACTGCTGCAAGGCCGGCACCTTCTTCTTCGCGTGCTGCGTGACCCGCGGCTTGCGAATGAGCTGGTTGATCGTCGGCATACGTTCCTTCGCTCCTCGTCATCCACTCTGGCGCACTACGCGAATCCATCCGCGCAAAACCAAATCGCGCCATCCGCTTCCCGGCACGGAAGGGCGCTTGGCCTGCGCAGAGGACCGCGATGCGATCGCGGTCTTGCCCTAGGTAGTCTGACTTTCCGAAGTCAGAGGCAGCGTTTGAGCTTCCTTCGTCGAGGCGTCACGCCGCGTCCCTTGGCCCAAGAAGTGCCAACAAAGCTATCACGTTCAATAGCTTACAAGGGGGCCCGGCAGGGCCGTTCCGACGGGCGAAGCTCACCGCCTGCCGTAAAGTTCGCGGTATGTATCGGCGCTACCGCCCCAAGTCAACCCCGCGTGAAGGCGATATGGGCATGAAAGCGCGATGGCGCAAGCACATCTGCGATATCGACGAGTAACCAATCAGCCCGGCTCCATGCCCTTGGAACGGATCAGGCGCACGGCTTCCGGACCGCGCATAAAGTCGATGCAGGCCTTGGCCGGGCCGTCATTTTGGGCAGCCGCGGAAAGTCCGGCGGCATAAATAATGACGTTTTGCAGTTCGCTTGGCAGCGGAGCCACGAGTTCGGCGCCCTTAACCGGCAGGATGGCCACGATCTGCTGCATGCCGATCTCCGCCTCGCCACTGGCCATGAGTTCGGCGACGGGACGGCTGGTTAGCTTGGTCTTCGATTTCATCGCGTCGGCGATTCCGAGACGCTCCAGCAGCGCAGCGATATAGGCACCGCTCGGTCCGTCGCTATAGGCGATCGATTGCGCATTAAGCAAAGTCTGCTTGAGAGCTTCGACGGTAGCGATATCCGGCTTGGGCGCTCCCGCACGCACCGCAAGTCCAACCGACGAGTGCGTTATGTTGGCGGTCGCGTCGGCCGCAATCCTGCCGGCCAGCACCAGAGCATCGACCTCCGGTCGCGGCATGAGCGCGATGTCGAACACCGCGCCCTCCTCGATCTCCTTCTGCAGCACCGATGTCAGCCGGAATTCGATTTCGACTTTCTCGCCGCTAGCGCGCTCAAACAGCGGCACGAGGTCAACCATCAGCGAGCGCATGGCGCCGCCGGAGAGGATTTTGAGGGGTGTGGACATGCGGAATGAAAAGGGCCGCCCACCGGGCGGCCCTCGTTCTCGTTGTGCAAGCGTTACTCCGCCGCTGGAAGTGCCGCAGGCTCGGCGGCAGCTTCCGCTTTGACGGCGGCTTCCTTCTCACGCTCGGCGAGGATGAGCGCGTCGCGCTTGATGGCGACTTCGCGGATCTTGTTCATCATGGCGCCGGTCCCGGCCGGGATCAGACGGCCGACGATGACATTTTCCTTGAGCCCGTCGAGCGTGTCGGCCTTGCCGTTGACCGCGGCTTCGGTGAGCACCCGCGTAGTCTCCTGGAACGATGCCGCCGAGATGAACGAGCGGGTCTGCAGGGAGGCCTTGGTGATGCCAAGCAGCACTGGATGCGCGGTCGCGGGCTTTTTGCCTTCGGCCGTGAAGCGGGCATTGACCTCGTCGAACTCAGTCTTGTCGACCTGTTCGCCTTGGATCAGGTCGGTCTCGCCGGAATTGACGATCTCGACCTTCTGCAGCATCTGGCGGACGATCACCTCGATGTGCTTGTCGTTGATAGCGACACCCTGGAGCCGATAGACGTCCTGGATCTCGTTGACGAGGTAGCCGGCCAGCTCCTCGACTCCCTTGATCGCCAGAATGTCGTGCGGCGCCGGATTGCCCTCGACGATGAAGTCACCCTTCTCGATCACGTCGCCGTCCTGCAAGTGGATGTGCTTGCCTTTGGCGACAAGATACTCTCTGGGCTCCTCATCCTTGTTGGTCGGCTCAATGGAGATGCGCCGCTTGTTCTTGTAGTCGCGGCCGAAGCGCACGGTGCCGGAGATTTCCGCGATCACCGCGGACTCCTTCGGCCGCCGGGCTTCGAATAGTTCGGCGACACGCGGGAGACCGCCGGTGATATCGCGCGTCTTGGCACTTTCCGTCGGAATACGCGCGATGACGTCACCCGCACCGACGTGGCTGCCCGGATCAACCGAGATGATGGCGTCCACCGCCAAGAGATAGCGGGCTTCGCCACCACGCGCGAGCTTGAGGATCTTGCCGTCCTTGTCCTTGATCACCAAGGCCGGGCGCAGATCTTGCTGGCCGCGGGCAGAACCCGAGCGCCAATCGATCACCACGCGCTTAGCGATACCGGTCGATTCGTCGAGCGTTTCAGTCAACGACTGACCGTCGACGAGATCCTCGTAGCCGATCACGCCCTCGACTTCCGTGAGGATCGGCCGCGTATATGGGTCCCACTCGGCGATACGCTGGCCGCGCTTGATGTGTTCGCCGTCGGAAACCTTCAGCCGCGCGCCGTATTGAATGCGGTGCACGGCACGCTCGGTGCCATCGGGATCGAGTACGGCTACGATGAGGTTGCGGTTCATCGCGATCATGTCGCCTTCCGAATTGCGGGCGATATTGAGATTCTTGATCTTCACCGTGCCTTCGAAATTCGACTCGACGAACGATTGCTCCGAGATCTGCGCCGCACCGCCGATGTGGAACGTACGCATGGTCAGCTGCGTGCCCGGCTCGCCGATCGATTGCGCGGCGATGACACCCACCGCCTCGCCCATATTGACCGGAGTACCGCGGGCAAGATCGCGCCCGTAGCACATGCCGCAGCAACCGCTGGTCGTCTCACAGGTGAGCACGGAGCGAATCTTCACTTCCTGCACACCGGCATTGACCAGCTTCTCGACGTGTGGCTCCTCCAGCAGGGTCGCATTCGGCACCAGCAGTTCGTTGCTGTTCGGGTCGCGCACGTCCTCGGCAGTGGTTCGGCCGAGGATGCGGCTCGCCAACGAAGCGACAACCGTGCCGGCGTCGATGATGGCCCGCACCTTGATGCCGCGCGTCGTGCCGCAGTCCACATCGGTGATGATGCAGTCCTGTGCCACATCGACGAGACGCCGGGTCAGGTAACCCGAGTTCGCCGTCTTGAGCGCGGTATCGGCAAGGCCCTTGCGCGCACCGTGCGTCGAGTTGAAGTACTCGAGCACGGAGAGGCCCTCCTTGAAGTTGGAGATGATCGGGCTCTCGATGATTTCACCAGACGGCTTAGCCATCAGGCCGCGCATGCCGGCGAGCTGGCGCATCTGCGCCGGCGAGCCGCGCGCGCCGGAATGCGCCATCATGTAGATCGAGTTGACCTGAGCCTCCTGGCTCTTATCGGCCGACGGCCGCGCCGTGGAGATCTCCTTCATCATCGCTTCCGCGATTTCCTCGGTGCACTTCGACCAGGCGTCGACGACCTTATTGTACTTCTCGCCCTGCGTGATCAGACCGTCGTTATATTGCTGCTCGAATTCCTTGACGAGATCGCGCGTCTTCTCGACGCTCGCTTTCTTGGAACGCGGCACCACCATGTCGTCCTTGCCGAACGAAATGCCGGCCTTAAACGCGTGATGGAAGCCGAGCGCCATGACGCGGTCGCAGAAGATCACCGTCTCCTTCTGACCGCAGTGGCGATAGACCGTGTCGATCATGCCGGAGATTTCGCGCTTCGTCATGAGCTTATTGACGAGGTCGAACGGCGTCTTGGCGAGCTTCGGCAGCACCGAGCCGAGAATGACGCGGCCCGGTGTGGTGTCGTACCAGCGCGTCACCGGCTTGCCGTCCCCGTCGAGGCCTTCCCAGCGGTATTTGATCCGCGAATGCAGGCTGACCACCTTCTCGTGCAAGGCCAGCTCGATCTCCGACAATTCGCCGAATATTTTGGGCCTCTCGCCCTCCACGGCGTCGCGAATGATCGAAAGGTAGTACAGGCCGAGCACGATATCCTGCGACGGCACGATGATCGGCTGACCATTCGCCGGATGCAGAATGTTGTTGGTCGACATCATCAAAACGCGAGCTTCGAGCTGCGCCTCGAGCGACAGCGGCACGTGAACCGCCATCTGGTCGCCGTCGAAGTCGGCATTGAACGCCGCGCAAACCAACGGATGCAGCTGGATCGCCTTACCTTCGATCAGGACCGGCTCGAATGCCTGAATGCCGAGACGGTGCAGCGTCGGCGCGCGATTGAGCAGCACCGGATGCTCGCGAATAACCTCGTCAAGAATATCCCAAACCTCGGGCTTTTCCTTCTCCACGAGCTTCTTCGCTTGCTTCACGGTGGTCGACAGGCCCTTGGCGTCGAGCCGCGAATAGATGAACGGCTTGAACAGTTCGAGCGCCATCTTCTTCGGCAGCCCGCACTGATGCAGCTTCAGCTCAGGGCCGACCACGATCACCGAACGGCCGGAATAGTCGACGCGCTTGCCGAGCAGGTTCTGCCGGAAACGGCCCTGCTTGCCCTTGAGCATGTCGGCCAGCGACTTCAGCGGCCGCTTATTGGCGCCGGTGATAACGCGGCCGCGGCGGCCGTTGTCGAACAATGCGTCGACCGCCTCCTGCAGCATCCGCTTCTCGTTGCGGATGATGATGTCGGGCGCGCGCAACTCAATGAGCCGCTTCAGGCGGTTGTTGCGGTTAATGACGCGCCGATAGAGGTCGTTGAGGTCGGACGTGGCGAAGCGTCCGCCGTCGAGCGGCACCAGCGGGCGCAGATCGGGCGGGATTACCGGCACGTGGGTGAGGATCATCCATTCCGGCTTGTTCTTGGACTGGGTGAAGGCCTCGATCAGCTTGAGCCGCTTGGCGAGCTTCTTTGGCTTGAGCTCGGACGTCGACTCGATGATTTCCTGGCGCAGATCGGCCGCCATTTTTTCGAGATCGAGCGCTTTGAGCATTTCGCGGATCGCTTCGGCGCCGATCATGGCGGTGAAGCTGTCTGCGCCGAATTCGTCCTGCGCTTTGACGTAATCGTCCTCGGAGAGGAGCTGACGGTCCTTGAGCGGGGTGAGACCCGGCTCGAGCACAACGTAATACTCGAAATAGAGAATCCGCTCGAGGTCCTTGAGCGTCATGTCGAGCAGAAGGCCGATCCGACTGGGCAGCGATTTCAAGAACCAGATATGCGCCACCGGCGCGGCCAATTCGATATGTCCCATGCGCTCGCGCCGCACCCGGCTGAGCGTCACTTCGACCGAGCACTTCTCGCAGATGATGCCTTTGTACTTCATCCGCTTGTACTTGCCGCACAAGCACTCGTAGTCCTTGATCGGCCCGAAAATACGCGCGCAGAACAAGCCGTCGCGCTCGGGCTTGAAGGTGCGGTAATTGATGGTCTCCGGCTTTTTGATCTCGCCGTACGACCACGACAGAATCTTATCGGGGCTCGCGATCGAAATCCGAATCTGGTCGAAGACCTGAGCCGGCACCTGCGGGCTGAAAAGATTCATGAGCTCTTGGTTCATCGTCTGCTCCTCGACACCGTTGGAGGCGCGCTCCGCGGGTCGGTTAAATCCGGTCCCTTGGCCTCTCCGGTTCCGGGAGAGGGTTTGGTGAGGGTCCGCTGCTCTTCCACGTACCCTCACCCGCTCGTTTCGCTCGCAACCTCTCCCGGAACCGGAGAGGCGATGTCTACTCGGCCGCCTCGGGCATGCTGCTGCCGTCGCCGCCGCGCTGTTGCTTGGAATTGTGCAGGTCGACGTTCAATCCGAGCGAGCGCATTTCCTTGACCAGCACGTTGAACGATTCCGGGATGCCGGACTCGAACGCGTCGTCGCCACGTACGATGGATTCGTAGACCTTGGTGCGTCCGGCCACGTCGTCGGATTTCACCGTCAGCATTTCCTGCAGCGTGTAGGCTGCACCGTAGGCTTCGAGCGCCCACACCTCCATTTCGCCGAACCGCTGACCGCCGAACTGCGCCTTGCCGCCGAGCGGTTGCTGGGTGACGAGGCTGTACGGGCCGATCGACCGGGCATGGATCTTGTCGTCGACGAGGTGATGTAGCTTCAGCATATAGATGTACCCGACCGTCACCTTGCGATCGAACGTATCGCCCGTGCGCCCGTCATAGAGCGACACCTGTCCGGAATGATCGAGACCGGCGAGATCGAGCATGTTCTCGATATCGGCCTCCTTGGCGCCGTCGAACACTGGCGTCGCAATCGGCACGCCGTGACGCAAGTTAGTTCCAAGTTCCTGAAGACCTTTTTCGTCGAGCGACTTGATGGTCTCTTCTTCGCCGTAGATCTTCCTCAGAAGCTCCTTGAGCGGCTTGGAATCCTTCTTGCTGTTGTAGAGGTCCACGGCGGCGCCGATCTTCAATCCCATGCCGGCGCAGGCCCAGCCGAGATGTGTCTCCAGGATTTGGCCGACATTCATGCGGCTCGGCACGCCGAGCGGATTGAGCACGACGTCGACCGGTGTGCCGTCGGCAAGGAACGGCATGTCCTCCGACGGCACGATCTTCGACACCACGCCCTTATTGCCATGGCGGCCGGCCATCTTGTCGCCGGGCTGGATCTTGCGCTTCACGGCGACGAAGACTTTGACCATCTTCATGACGCCGGGCGGCAACTCGTCGCCACGCTGCAGCTTTTCGACTTTGTCGAGGAAACGCTGTTCAAGCCGCTTCTTCGATTCGTCGTACTGCTTCCGGATTGCCTCGATCTCCGCCATGATCTTGTCGTTCGGCGAAGCGAACATCCACCACTGCGAGCGCGGATACTCTTCGAGCACCGCGCGCGTAATCTTGGTGTCCTTCTTAAAACCCTTCGGTCCGGCGATGCCTTGGCGGCCTTCCAACAATTCGGCAAGGCGGCCATAGACGTTGCGGTCGAGGATCGCCTGCTCGTCGTCGCGGTCCTTGGCGAGCCGTTCGATCTCCTCACGCTCGATGGCGAGCGCGCGCTCGTCCTTTTCGACGCCGTGGCGGTTGAAGACACGGACTTCGACCACGGTACCCTGCACACCGGGAGGAACCCGGAGCGAGGTATCGCGGACGTCGGAAGCCTTCTCGCCGAAGATGGCGCGCAGGAGCTTTTCCTCCGGCGTCATCGGGCTTTCGCCCTTCGGCGTGATCTTGCCGACCAGGATGTCACCGGCGCGCACTTCGGCGCCGATATAGACGATGCCGGCTTCGTCGAGGTTCTTCAGCGTCTCTTCCGAAACGTTGGGAATATCGCGCGTGATTTCCTCGGGGCCGAGCTTGGTATCGCGCGCCATCACTTCGAATTCTTCGATATGGATCGAAGTGAAGACGTCGTCCTTGACAATGCGCTCGGAAAGCAGGATCGAGTCTTCGAAGTTGTAGCCGTTCCACGGCATGAACGCGACCAGCGCGTTCCGCCCGAGCGCGAGTTCGCCGAGATCGGTCGAAGGACCGTCGGCGATGATGTCGCCCTTCTTGACCTGATCGCCCACCTTCACCAGCGGCCGCTGGTTGATGCAGGTGTTCTGGTTGGAGCGCTGGAACTTCATCAGCCGGTAGATGTCGACGCCCGGCTTGGTCGGGTCCGGCTCATCGGTGGCGCGGATGACGATACGGGTGGCGTCGACTTGATCGACCACGCCGGTACGGCGCGCGGCGATGGCCGCGCCGGAATCGCGAGCGACCACGCCTTCCATGCCGGTGCCGACGAACGGCGCCTCGGCACGAACCAGCGGCACCGCCTGGCGCTGCATGTTGGAGCCCATCAGCGCGCGGTTGGCGTCGTCGTTCTCGAGGAACGGAATGAGCGCCGCCGCGACCGAAACGAGCTGCTTCGGCGACACGTCCATGAAATCCACCTTGTCCGGCGGAATAAGCTGAACGTCGCCGGCATGGCGCACGACGACGAGATCGTCGGTGAAGCGGCCCTTGGCGTCGATGGCGGAGTTGGCCTGAGCAACGGTGTAGCGGCCCTCTTCCATCGCCGAGAGGTAGATCACCTCGTCGGTGACGCGGCCGTCTTTGACCTTGCGATACGGCGTTTCGACGAAGCCGTATTTATTCACCCGCGCATAGGTCGCGAGCGAATTGATCAGGCCGATATTCGGCCCTTCCGGCGTCTCGATCGGACAGATGCGTCCGTAATGCGTCGGGTGCACGTCGCGCACCTCGAAGCCGGCGCGCTCGCGCGTCAGGCCGCCCGGGCCGAGTGCGGAAAGACGCCGCTTGTGGGTGATCTCCGACAGCGGATTGGTCTGGTCCATGAACTGCGACAGCTGCGACGAGCCGAAGAACTCGCGCACGGCGGCGGCTGCCGGCTTGGCGTTGATCAGATCCTGCGGCATCACCGTGTCGATATCGACCGACGACATCCGCTCCTTGATGGCGCGCTCCATGCGCAGCAGGCCGATGCGATACTGATTTTCCATCAGTTCGCCGACCGAGCGCACCCGGCGATTGCCGAGATGGTCGATGTCGTCGATTTCGCCTTTGCCGTCGCGCAGATCGACGAGCGTGCGGATCACCGCGAGGATGTCCTCCTTGCGCAGGATGCGCATGGTATCGCGGCGCATCAAGATCGAGCCGCATGTTCATCTTGACGCGGCCGACCGCGGACAGATCGTAACGCTCCGAGTCGAAGAACAGCGACTGGAACATGTTCTGCGCCGTGTCGATGGTCGGCGGTTCGCCCGGGCGCATGACCCGATAGACGTCGAACAGCGCGTCCTCGCGCGTCATGTTCTTGTCGATCGCGAGCGTGTTGCGGATGTAGGCGCCGACATTGACGTGATCGATGTTGAGAAGCGGCAGCTCTTTGTAGCCCGCCTCGTTGAGGACTTCAGCGTCTTGTCCGTGATCTCCTCGCCGGCCTCGGCGTAGATTTCGCCGGTCTTCGGATTGACCAGGTCTTCGGCAATATACTGGCCGACCAGCTCCTCGTCGGAGAGGCGCAGCGCCTTGAGGCCCTTCTCGGCGAGCTGCCGCGCCTGGCGCACGGTGAGCTTCTTGCCGGCTTCGAGCACGACCTTGCCGGTATCGGCGTCGACCAGATCGTTGATCGCCTTGTAGCCGCGCAGCCGGTTGGCATCGAACGGCACGCGCCAGCCGTCCTTGGCGCGCTTGTACTGGACCTGCTTATAGAAGGTGTTGAGGATTTCCTCGCCGCTCATACCGAGCGCGTAGAGCAGCGACGTGACGGAATCTTGCGCCGGCGATCGACGCGCGCATAGACGATGTCCTTGGCGTCGAACTCGATGTCGAGCCAGGAGCCGCGATACGGAATGATGCGGGCGGCGAACAACAGCTTGCCCGAGGAATGGGTCTTGCCCTTGTCGTGGTCGAAGAACACGCCGGGCGAGCGGTGCATCTGCGAGACGATGACGCGCTCGGTGCCGTTGACGATGAAGGTGCCGTTATTGGTCATGAGCGGAATGTCGCCCATGTAGACATCCTGCTCCTTGATGTCCTTCACCGAGCTGGCGCCGGTCTCCTCGTCGATATCGAACACGATCAGACGCAGCGTCACTTTGAGCGGCGCGGCGTAGGTCATGCCGCGCTGGCGGCACTCGTCGACATCGTATTTCGGCGGCTCGAATTCGTATTTGACGAATTCCAGCTGCGAGGTGTTGGAAAAATCGGAAATCGGGAACACCGACTTGAAGACGGCCTGCAGGCCCTCGTTGGGCCGGCCGCCTTGCGGCTCCATCACCAGCAGGAATTGGTCGTAGGACGCCTTCTGAACCTCAATGAGGTTCGGCATCTCCGCGACTTCCTCGATTTTTCCGAAAAACTTCCTTACGCGCTTCCGACCGATAAACGTCTGCGCCATCATGTCCTCTCGCTCAATCGAACCATCGGGATCGAACCGCCGGCAGCCACACCGTCCGCTCAAACCATCACGCTCGCACCGCAAGGCCAAAAGCCCGGAGGTTCGAGGTACCGAGGCGATCAAGACGACTCTCCAGAGGGCCGCAATCCATCGCGACCGTCGGGACAGGCGTCAGGCGCCCTATTTCGCGCCCATTTCCAGCGATTCGGCCAAAGTTCCGAATCGCCGGAATTGCGCACGGCTTAGCACTTTCGGGTCCCCGGGCCTGCGCTCCGCTCGGCCGGGGATTTCCGTTAAATAAGCACTGCTTACTTAAGCTCAACCTTCGCGCCGACCTTTTCGAGCGTCGCCTTGATCTTGGCGGCCTCGTCCTTGTTGACGCCTTCCTTGACGGGCTTCGGCGCGCCTTCGACCAGATCCTTGGCCTCTTTCAGGCCGAGCCCGGTGATGGCGCGGACTTCCTTGATCACCTCGATCTTCTTCTCGCCGGCGGCGGTGAGAACGACGGTGAATTCGGTCTTTTCCTCAGCCGCAGGCGCCGCGGCCGCGGCCGGACCGGCCGCAACCGCGACTGCGGCGGCGGCCGAAACGCCCCACTTCTCTTCGAGCAGTTTGGCGAGCTCGGCGGCCTCCAGCACGGTGAGGCCGGAGAGGTCGTCGACGATTTTCTGCAGATCAGCCATTGGACTTGTCCTTCGGTTCTAACCTTTGACGATTGGTGCTTTAGGCAGCCGCGCTTTCGCCGCTCTTGGCGGCATAGGCCTGGACCACGCGGGCGACCTTGGCGGCAGGGGCATTCACCACCTGCGCGATCTTGGTCGCCGGCGCCTGGAGAAGACCGACGATTTCGCCCGGAGCTCGTCGAGCGAGGGCAAGGCGCAAGCGCCTTGACCCCGTTCGGATCGAGCGCGGTCGTGCCCATCGCCCCGCCAAAATCACAAAGCGTTCGTGCGTCTTGGCGAAATCGACCGCGACCTTGGGCGCCGCCACGGGATCGCCCGAGAAGGCGATCAGCGCCGGCCCCTTGAGAGCGGTGCGATCGAAGCGACGTCGCTGCCTTCCAGCGCGATCTTGGCCAAGCGGTTCTTCGCGACCTTCACGCTCGCGCCCGCCTGCTTCATCTGCCTACGCAGAGTTTGCATTTGGGCGACCGTCAGGCCGGAATAATGAGCGACCACGACGACCTTGGTGGCCTTGAAGACCTGTCCAAGGGCCGTGACCATCTCGCTTTTTGCCGCGCGATCCAAAAGCTCTCTCCGGTTGGCGGTTCGTCTTGCGAGGGACCGCCGGGTTGTTGCCAGCCGTCCCGCCTTTAACCCATCGAAGTCATCGACGAACCAGGCAGGACGACATTTAACCTGCCCCCGGGCCAGCTTGCGCTGTTCCGGGCCATCGAGGTCAGAACCAAAGGGCAATA
>CAWARC010000036.1:0-39683 GCA_963784325.1 uncultured Alphaproteobacteria bacterium
CTCGTTCGGGACGAGGGGGTCGCAGGTTCAAATCCTGCCACTCCGACCAGCCTACGCTCTGTGAGCTTCAGCCCGGCGAGCCATTTGGCGGCTCGATGAAAATTCTGGGGCGGCCCGGCGCAGCTTGCTTAATCCCCTCTATCGCCGACAACCGGGACCGGGCCCGCCGTCGTCAATTTGTCGGTTTGTACCTCGTCTTGAACGGACCAGACCGATGCGGCGGCTTCTGACGCGATTTGTTGCGCCATCTGTTGAACCTCATCAGAAGCATAGTCCGCAGTATCGCCGCTCGATCCCGTGTGTCGAACGCTTTGGGGCGAGACGGGGCCGATGCGCGCGATGTCATCGCTGTCGGCAAGCCTGTAAAAGCTATAAATGCTGTTCGTCGGCTTGAATGTGACGGTGACGCCGGCCTCGCTCACCGCGGTGTCAAAGTCGCCTTTAACTGGATACTTCATTGTGGCGCTCCCTTGTCGGCTATTTCGCTACTGCTGTGATGCTCCTTCGAGTGCACAACAAAATTATATAAGTGTAGAAATCCGACATCCAAAACTTGGCAACGACAACATTTCCATCCCGTTCGCTACCCTGCAAACACATACGCCGCGAGAATAACAAAGCCACTCACGGCAAGCGTGGCGTGAATGGCGATCGTTCCGCCGCCGATTTGCTTTCCGAAGATGCGCGCGGCGAGAAGTTTTGCGCCGAGCAAGACCGCGAGGACGAACAGCACCGTGGCGATGAAGCCGAACGAGGCGGTGCCTTGTTGCACGCCGCGCGGCGGGCCGCGTAGCGCCAGCGCGAGGCAGCCGAGGCCGGCGAGGGCGAGAATGCCGTGCAGCGCGCCGAGCGGCCATGGTGGCGGTGTCGCGGTTTTGTTGGTCCGCAGATGCAGCACCGCAAGCACGGCGCCCAGGGCGACCGCAACGGTGAGGATGACGAAAGCGGCGGCCAGCATGTCGGGCACGCCTTTCAGCGTCGCGCGATCAGGACGATCAGCAGCCCGACGAGCGCTATGGCGCCGCCGTAATAGACCCAGCGGGTTTCGCTGACCATAAAACTCTCGGCCGGCCAGCGGATGTAGCCGGCGCCCTGGCCCATGAAGAACAGCCCCGCCGCCAGAACGATGATGCCAATCAGGAGCAAAGGCATTCGCATTTTTCTTCTCCCTGCATTCCACGGATCGGCCCGCCGCGGCTTTCGGCGCTTCGGCCCGTTTACAAGGTGGCATAGCCCAGGCAGCCACGGATAGCATTATGATTCATAAGAGAAATCCCGGCGCCCCTGGCGCTTGAACCTTTCTCCCGCGTCCGTGTCCCACTGTTAAAGGACCTCCGGTCCAGGCGGAACCCAAACGCGGAGCAAGTGTCATGAAATGCTCAAACCCAAACTGCAACCACGGTCTCGGCCTCGTTTCTTACCGGCGCGGCTTGTTCGGCAAGGGGCGCTATTGTTCAAGGCGGTGCCGCGACACTTTTGTGTTTGTCACCGAGCGGCCGGAACGGCCGCAACAAGAACGGAACGCCACGACCTATTTCGAGTGGCTTTTCCTGCAGCCGATCGAAAATCCGCGGCCGATGCTGGTGCCCGTCCGCGCGAGGGCTCGCTAATTCCCGGCCCCCGGCACGTAGCGGCGCGCGTCACCGGGGCGAAAACATTGCTGACAGGCGATCGATAGAAGTACGTAATCCTTCCGTCTGAACATGCCGATCATAGGAAACGCATTTTCATCCATATTTTGTCGACTCATTCAGGCCAGTGAAAGCCCAGCCATGCTAAAAGCAGAGCCGCCACACCTGGAGCACAATGCGTTTCTTCTTCGATTACACGACGAGAGACCAATCGCTACGAGATTATCAGGGAGATGAGTTCCTGAGCTCCAAGGGTGCATTCGATTTTGCAGAAGCAACCGCGCAGACCTTGAAGAGCAGCCTGAACGGCGAATGGATAGGCTGGTCTGTTGAAGTGCGCGACGCCAATGGCACGAAATATTTTTCATTGCCAGTAGTGCCTGGTCACCCGGCTACGACGGATCTCAATGAGGAATCGGTTCAATCCGTCAAGAACCCGAGTAGCGTGTTGATTATCGAAGATATGCCCGTCCACGGCGTCATCATCGGCCATATCGCCCGTAAAGTCGGGTTCGACACCACCGAGGCTCATAGCTACGAAGATGCCTGCAAAGTGCTGGATGCGCGGCAGTTCGACTGCATTACGCTCGATCTCGGGCTCGGCGAGCATGTCGGACTGGACGTGCTCCGTTATCTCTCGAAGGTCGGATGCAAGGCACAGATTATTGTAATCAGCCAATCAGATAAGGACGTTTGCGACGACATGGTGGGGCTCGGAAGAGCGCTCGATTTGAACGTTTGCGACTCCGTGCCGAAGCCGATTGATCTCGATGTGCTCCGTGAGACGTTTGTGCGCATTCTGGCGCATTCACTGCCGCAGAAACCGGCCTTATCCGGTTTGATTCCGCCATCGGGACAATAAGGGACCGCTCGGCCCGAGCCCAAAGCGCAAATAACTTCCACACGTCCCGACGTTCTTCCGGCTTCGGGTTCTTTTTGTGGCGGCAATGCCGATGAGTCGCGCATTCCCACAAGCTTTCACTTACTTTTGCGCCTTATCCCAACCCACGGCATTTCGGTTCGATGGAGACCGGCCGTGGAGTACAAGCGATTTATCGTCCGCGCATTTGAGCAGGATTCTGGAAAATGGCGCGCCCGGATTTGGCGGGTGGATGGCGAGCCAATTGCACTCGCCGGCCGCAAAAAACTGCAATTCTTTGTAACGGGCATCGATGCAAACACGGCATCCGACGCGCTGCTCATGGCGATGGCGGCCGTCGATGCCGGGACGTTCTCCGCTAATCGCGTGCACAGGGAGAGATATTGGCGGTGTCTCGATCGAGCACTGCAGACCGGCCCTGACCGGGACGCCCGGTAAGAGAGGCCCAGGTCGTCGGAAACGGCGGAGAGCAGCGGTCGGCAGCCGATGTCGCTTCGCGCGCAGATGGGTTGGACATTCACACGCCGTATGCTTGAGTGCGGCCGATGTCGGCACGTCGGGACCGGGCCTCATGGCGGCGTATATCCAGGGTCGCAACGTCAGTCTGACCTTTCGGCCGCCGAACCGCGCGCCGGTGCCGGCGCTCGGCAGCTTCGATATCGACGTCGCCGAAGGCGAGTTCGTGTCGATCGTCGGCCCGTCAGGCTGCGGCAAAAGCACCTTCCTCAATATCCTGCTCGGCCTGATCAAGCCGGATTCCGGCGAGATCCTGATGCACGGCGAGAAGCTCGCCGGCCCGGGCACCGACCGCGCCATGGTGTTTCAGGATTTCGGGCTGTTGCCGTGGCGCACGGTGGAGCACAATATCGAGCTCGGGCTCGAGCTGAAAAAGGTACCCGCCGCCAAGCGCCGCGCCATCGCCGCGCGGCTTTCGTCTTTGGTCGGGCTCGCCGGCTTCGAACATCATTATCCGCATGAATTGTCGGGTGGCATGAAGCAGCGCGTCGGGCTCGCACGCGCGCTGGCAACCGATCCCGACGTGCTGTTGATGGACGAGCCGTTCGCCGCGCTCGACGCGCAGACTCGCGATCTGATGCAGGTCGAGCTGCTTCGTGTCTGGCGCGAGGCGAAGAAGACGGTGCTGTTCGTCACCCACCAGATCGACGAGGCGATCTATCTGTCGGACCGCGTCATGGTCATGAGCAAGCGCCCGGGCCGCGCCAAGAGGACCTTTGCCATCGACCTGCCGCGGCCGCGCGACTACGAGATGCGGGTGACGCCGCAGTTCAATGAGCTAAAACTCGAAATCTGGAACACGCTCAAAGACGAGATCGTGGTCTAGGCGATGGCGCGGGAAGCAACAGTTCGGCCGAGTCTGGTGTGGCGTTATCGCAATGTCCTCCTCGGCGGCTTGGCGGTGGTGCTGTTCTTCGCCGCTTGGCAGGCGATCTTCCTCTTCGTGCCGTTCAATCCCTTGTTCATCAGCAAGCCGAGCCTGATCTTCTGGGGCTTTGTCGATCTGATCCAGAGCGGCGAATTGATCGACGATCTCACAGTGAGCGCGGTGCCGTTCTTCCTTGGCCTAGGCGCGGCCGTCGCCGTCGGCGTGCCGCTCGGCATCGTCATGGGCTGGCGGGTGCGGGTCGGCTACGCGCTCGATCCGCTGATGACGATTTTCTATGCCAGCCCGCTGGTGGCGCTGGCGCCGCTGCTGGTCATCTTTTTCGGCGTCGGCCTGCCGGGCAAGACCATCATCGTGTTTTCGCTCGCGGTGTTTCCGTTCGTCTTCAATGCCTTCGCCGGCGTGCGGGCCGTCGACCGCCGGCTGATCGACGTGGTACGCTCGCTCGGCGGCGGCGAGTGGGCTCTCTATCGCAAGGTGCTGTTGCCGAGCGTGCTGCCTTATGTCGTCGCCGCCGCGCGCATCGCCATCGGCCGCGCTTTGATCGGCGTCCTTGTCGGTGAGTTCTTCGCCGCGTCCGAAGGCATCGGTTTTGCCATCTCCCGCTACGGCGATCTGTTCGCCATCGACAAGATGTTCGCCTGCATCCTTACGGTGATGGTGATCGCGGTGGTGCTGACCGAGGGCATCCGCTTCGCCGAGCGCAGCGCCTTTCCATGGCGCGCGGGGCAATAGGTCATGGCCGAGCTCCAAGCCGATTTTGCCACGGCCGGGCCGGCGGATGCCGCGGCGCCGGCGGGCCGGCTATGGCGGCGCATCGAGCCGACCGCGCTCGGCGCCGGCAGCATCGTGCTTCTCCTTCTGGTTTGGCAGTTCCTGCCCGATCTCATTCCCATGAAAGCCGGCACCAAACTGTTCTTCACCGTGCCGAGCGAGATCGCCGGCACGCTATGGCAGATGTTCGCCACCGGCTCGATTTGGGCGCCGCTCGGCGTCAGCGCCGCTGCCTTCGCCGTCGGGCTTGGGCTCGCGATCCTGGCCGGCCTGCCGCTTGGCGTTTTGCTTGGCCGCTCCAACACGCTCAACGCCATGCTCGATCCGTTCATCACCGCGTTCAACGCCACGCCGCGGCTCGTCTTTCTGCCGCTGCTGATGCTGTGGTTCGGGCTCGGGCTGTGGTCCAAGGTCGCCATCGTCTTCCTCGGCGCCTTGTTCCCGCTCTTGATCAACACCTACGAAGGCGTGCGCAACGCCGACAAGCTTCTGATCAATGTGGTGCGCTCGTTCGGCGCCGGCGAATGGGACATCGCGCGGCTCGTCGTGGTGCCGAATGCGCTGCCGTTCATCGTCGTGGGGTTGCGGCTCGCCATCGGCCGCGCCGTGCTCGGCGTTGTGGTGGCGGAATTCTTCGGCGCCCAGGACGGTCTCGGCGTGGTCATGGTCCGCGCCGCGAGCGAGTTCAAGGTCGACGTGGTGTTCTCAGGCCTGATCGTGTTCGCGGCGCTCTCGCTTTTCATGACCGGGCTGGTCAAGCTCGTCGAAGACCGCATGAGCCGTTGGCGCCCGCAGCGGCAGAGCGGGGATTGAACTTCATCCCGCCCCGCGAAAGCGGGGACCGCGCTCTTGCACGGTGGGCGGGGCGTCTGAACTCGACGATCTTTCTACGACGACAACGAAGTCTCGAGTCAGACGCCCCCTCCACCACGCTTCGCGTGGTCCCCCTCCCGCACTTGCGTGGGGGCGGATGATTATCAATTCGATTTCGTCGGCGAGGCGAGATTGGCCGGCACGTAGTTCATTTCCTTCAGCGTCGAGTTCGAGCAGATTGCGCGCCAGGAACGTTTCCGGATCGGGCAATGGCTTGTCGGCCGGCCATTGCCGCGCCGCGATCATGGTCTGGCGGCGCGACTCCAGAATGTCCGCAAACAGATCCTTCGGTACCTCGGCGCCGTAGGAACCGTGCAGCTGATCCCAGATGGCGCCGGCCTGGGCGTCGCTCTTGATGCTGCCGATATGGTGCTCCAGCACCTTGATCGAACCTTCTTTGTTGGTGCGGAAGTACATGACCGCCTTGGCGATGGCGCGGTCGATCTTCTTGACCGTATCGGGGTGCTGCTCGACGAAGCTTTGCATGCACCAGATGGTGCCGCCGGCGCGCGGGATATAGTCACCGGTGCGCAACAGCACCTTGAGACCGCTTTGCTCGGCCACGACGGCAAGCGGAACCGACAGCGCGGCGCCCTGGATGTCGTTGTTGACCATGGCGGCGATGCGCTCGGCCTCGCCCTGGAACGAGATCACCTTGTAGTCCTTGCCGGCGTCCATGTGGAAGAAGCGGTGCAGCACTGCCTGCGCCTCGTCGTAATCGGCGCCGCCGGGCCGGCCGAAACCCAGCGTCTTGCCTTTGAGATCTTCCGGCTTGGTGATGTCCTGCCGCGTGGTGATGGTCCACTGCGATTTGAGCAACTCGCCGACGATGTACATGATCTTGGCGCCGCTCAGCGCCGCTTGCGCGCCGCCTGAGGGGATCGGCGCGCAGTCGAGATTGCCCGACAGCACGGCCGTCACCTGGGCGCTGGCCTGCAATTCGACCAGCGACACGTCGAGCCCTTCGGCTTTGAAGAAGCCCTCGTCGAGCGCGACATAGGTCGGCACGTGGAAGCCGTCGCCGCCGATCACCTTGCCGATGGTGACTTTGGTCTGCGCGTCAGCGCGGCCGGCGGGGGCTAACGCGAGCGCGATCGCCGCGATGGTTGCGGCGCAGGCGAGCGCCATTCGGGGCATTGGCATGAGGATCCTCCCAGTCTTTTTTGGTGAGCCGCGGCAACCGCGGCGGAGCGAAAACGCAACTATGGTAAAGGGGCAGGCGGTGCGCGATTGCTGAAAGCTTAGCACAGGAACCAAGCCCGGTTGCCACGCCACGCGAGATTTTGTCGCGGTGACAGCGCCGGCCGCGGCCGTCATCGTGGCCCCCGAAGGTCGTACCGGATGGACCTTTATCTCCCGATTATGTAATGCTTCCGGTGACGTGGGGGCTACCGGGGGACCCCGGCCGAACAACGCTTGGGCCGGGTATCTATGCGTGACCGCGATCCCATCGAGGGGCCGCACCAGGGAGGAACATATGAAACGGCTTTGCCTATTGGCCGCCGCCGCAACGCTGTTTGCCGCGCCGGCATTCGCTGAAGATACCATCACCGTCGGCTTCACCGACTCGCAGACCGGCCCGCTCAATGTCGATTCATTGGGCCAGCAGCGCGGCTACGAATATTGGCGTGACGAGGTCAATGCCGCCGGCGGTATCAAGGTCGGCGACAAGAAATACATGGTCAAATTCGTCAGCTATGACGACCAGTCGGTCGGCGGCCGCGTCCAGCAGCTCTACACCAGGCTGATCAACCAGGACCATGCCCAATTTTTGTTCAGTCCCTATTCGTCCGGGCTGACCGCGCCGGCAGCCGTGATCTCCGAGCAGTACGGCAAGATCATGATCGACAGCGGCGGCGCCGAGGAAAAGCCCTTCGAGCTCGGCAACAAATATCTGTTCATGGTGATCACCTCGGCGAGCCATTATCTCTCCGGCGCGGTTGAAGCGCTCAAGTCCAAGGATCCGAACGCCAAGATCGCCATGGTCTATTCCGACGATCCGTTCTCCAAGGCGGTGCTCACCGCGGCCAAGCAGCAGGCGATCGCGGCCGGGCTCCAGGTCGTGATGGATGAATCCTACTCACCCTCGACCACGGATTTCGGTCCGATCGTCAACAAGATCATCTCGTCGAACGCCGACGCCTTCATGGGCGGCGGCCATTATTCCGACGGCGCGACGCTCGCCCGCCAGATGCACGACCAGAAGGCCGGGATGAAGTGGATCTCGATCCTGGTGGCGCCGGCCGACGACAAGTTCGGCGAGCTCGGCCCCTCGGCTCTCGGCGTGAGCGTGCCGTCGCAGTGGGAGCAGCAGGTCAATTACAAGCCGCAGTTCGGGCCGACCACCGCGGAATTCGCCAAGGCGTTCCAGGATAAATTCCACGCCAAGGCGGATTATCACGCGGCGTCCGGCTATACGAGCGGGGTGGTGCTGCAGCATGCCATCGAACAGGCCGGCTCGATCGATCCGGAAAAGGTCACGGCGGCGCTCAACGCCACCGACATCACCACCTTCTTCGGTCACGTCAAATTCATGACCGATCCGGGCCATCACGGCTTGCAAGATGCGCATAAGATGGTGCTGGCGCAGTGGCAGAATACCGACGGCAAGCTCGGCCGCCAGGTGGTCTGGCCGCTGGAGGCAAAATCCGCCGAGCTGCTTTATCCGATCGCGGCCGGGCAGTAGTCGGCGATAGCATCAGGAACCGGGCCGGCGCAGTTGGCGCCGGCCGCGACCCCTTAAACCTATGCTCGGCATCCTCGCTTCGATCATCGACGGCGTGCTGGTCGGATTGGTCTATGGCCTCGCCGCCATGGGCCTGACGCTGATCTGGGGCGTTATGGACGTCATCAATCTCACCCACGGCGCCATGATCGTCGCCGGCATGATGGCGCTTTATCTGCTCACCAGCGCGCTCGGCATTTCGCCTTATCTGACCTTGCCGCCGATCCTCGTTGGCGGCTTTTTTGTCGGCGTGGCGCTCTATTGGGTTGCCATTCATCGCATGGTCGGCAGGCCGCCGCTGATGAGTCTCTTATCGACCTTCGCCGTCAATCTGATCCTGATCGGCATCGGCACCGCGGTGTGGGGCACCGCGCTGTTCAATGTCGAGGTGTCGCTGCCCGGCATCACCGTCGGCCGCTACACGTTTCCCGGCGCGCATATTCTTGCCGCCGTGCTGGCGGCGGTGATCGCCGCTTTGCTTTACGTTTTTCTGCACTACACCCGCACCGGCAAGGCGATGCGCGCGGTCGCCAATAATCGCGAGGCCGCAGAGCTCGTCGGCATTCCGACGACACGGCTCCTCGCCATCTCGGTCGGCGTCGGCGTCGCGCTCGCCGGCGTGTCGGGCATGCTGATCGGCACGCTGTTTCCCTTCACCATCCTTTCCGGCGACGGCTATCAGCTCAAGGGTTTCATCGTCACCGTGCTCGGCGGCTTCGGCAACCCGGTCGGCGCCTTGCTCGGCGGCGTCGCGCTCGGCCTGCTCGAAGGCCTGGTGACGCCGTTCGTGCCGGTGAGCTGGACGCTGGTGATCGAATTTGCGCTGTTCGTGCTGGTGCTGATCGCGTTTCCCGGCGGCATATTCGCGTCGCGGCGCGGAGCGCTCTAGATGCTGCGGCGGCCGTTCTTCTGGATCATTGCGCTCGTCATCGCCGTGTTCGCGGTGGCGCCGGCGATCGGCAACAACGTCGAGCTGCGCGAAAGCTTGGCGCTCGCTTGCGTCTACATCACGCTCGCCTCAAACCTCAATCTGATGCTGGGCTATGCCGGCTATATCAATTTCGGTTCAATCGTCTTCTTCGGGCTCGGCGGTTACATCTGCATCTGGCTGGTCAGCGCCTATTCATGGTCGCTTGCCGCGAGCCTGATCGCGGCCGGCGCCGGCGTCGCCGTGCTGTCGTTCCTGTTCGGCGTCGGCATCTTGCGGCTGCGCGGTCCGTTCTTCGCGCTGGCGACCATCGGCATCGTCGAGGGGGTGCAGGCTTTTGCCGAGAATTTCACGCCGTGGGGCGGCTCGTCCGGCATCTATATCTCGCCGGAGGTGTTCGGCCCGCTCGGCGGTTCGGCACAGGCGCTGTGGGTGATCTATTTCCTGTTCGTCGCCGTGATGGGCGCCTCGCTCTATCTGAGCTACGCGATCAAGACCTCGAAATTCGGCTTGGGGCTTCTGGCCATCGGCCAGAACGAGGACGCCGCCGCCATTCTCGGCGTGCCGACCCCGCGCTACAAAGCTCTCGCTTACAGCGCGTCAGCGTTTTTGCCCGCCATCGCCGGCGGGCTTTATTTTTTCAAGGGCGCCTTCATCCAGCCCTCCGACGCTTTCGATCTGACGCTGTCGACCGAGGCGATCGTCATCTGCATGCTGGGCGGGCAGGGCACGGTGACCGGCGTGGCGCTCGGCGCCTATCTCTACGAGGAGCTGCGCGGCTATCTCCTCACCTCGTCGACGTTCTCGAATTTCCAGCTGGTGATCGCCGGCGTGCTGCTCCTCCTCATCGTGCTGTTCTTTCCGTCCGGGCTGATGGGCTTCATCTATAGCCGCTTCCCCCGGCTGAAGCGAGTGCTGGAATGACGGCGCTGCTCGATCTCGACCGCGTCAGCAAGCGCTTCGGCGGCCTGCAGGCCGTAAACAATTTGAGCTTCGTCATCCAGCCGGGCGAAATCCTCGGCCTGATCGGGCCGAACGGCGCCGGCAAATCGACGCTGTTCAATCTGATCAACGGCGTGTTCGCGCCGAATACCGGCAAGATCGTTTTCAACGGCATCGACATCACCGGCGAAAAGCCGTTCGTTGTCGCCCGCCACGGGCTCGCCCGCACCCACCAGATCGTGCAGCCGCTCACCAATATGACGGTGCTGGAAAACTGCACGGTCGGCGCCTGCTTCGGCCGCGAGAATCTGCCGCTGCACCGGGCCCGTGAGGTGGCGCGCGAGGCGGTCCGCGTCACCGGCCTCGACGACCGCTGCGACATGCTAGCGCTGCATCTGACGATCGCCGGCAAAAAGCGGCTCGAGCTGGCGCGTGCGCTCGCCGCCCAGCCAAAGCTGTTGCTGCTCGACGAGGTGCTGGCCGGGCTCAATCCCACCGAGGTCGAGCACATGATCGGCGTCATCCGCCGCATCCGCGATTCCGGCGTCACCATTCTGATCATCGAGCATCTGATGCAGGTGATCATGAGCCTGTCCGACCGCATCGTCGTGCTCAATTACGGCCAGAAGCTCGCCGAAGGCCTGCCCGGCGAGGTCGCGCAAAATCCGCAAGTCATCGAGGCCTATCTCGGCGATCCGAAGCTCGCCGAGCAACTGCACGGAGGCGCGGCCAATGGCTGATGCCGCCGATCCGAATGCCGCAGCTTCAGCCGCGTCGCAGGCCGAGGCGTTGTTGACAGTCGAGAACCTCGAAGCCGGTTACGGCGAGGTGCAGGTGCTGTGGGGGGTGTCGCTAAAGGCCCGGCGCGGCGCGCTGACCGCGATCGTCGGCGCCAACGGCGCCGGCAAGACCACGACCTTGCGCGCGGTCGCCGGCTCGATCGCGCCGTGGCGCGGCAAGGTCACGTTCGAAGGCGAAGACGTCACGCATCTGCCGAGCCACGCCAAGGCGGCGCGCGGTTTTGCCTTGGTGCCGGAAGGCCGGCAACTGTTCTCCTCGATGAGCGTCGCCGAAAATCTGGAAATGGGCGCGTTTTCCAAGCGGGCGGCAAGCAAATATGCCGACCGGCTCGACAAGGTGTTCGCGCTGTTCCCGCGGCTCGCCGAGCGCCAGCGCCAGCAAGCCGGCACGCTGTCGGGTGGCGAGCAGCAGATGGTGGCGATCGCGCGCGGACTGATGTCCGATCCCGAAATTCTCATCATCGATGAGCTCTCGCTCGGGCTCGCTCCTGTCGTGGTTTATCAGCTCCTGGCCACCCTCAAGCAATTGAAGGAAGCCGGGCTGACCATTCTGCTCGTCGAGCAGAACGTGCATCTCGCGCTGGCGCTCTCCGACTATGCCTATGTCGTCGCCGAAGGCCGTATCTTCATGGAAGGTCTGCCGAAGGAACTGGTGGCGAAGCCGGAGATCAGGCGGGCATATTTGGGGATGTGACCTTCTGCCGTGACGGCTGGACTTATCCGGCCATCCACGTCTTGAGCACCATCAAAGTGTTCAATTTTGAACAGATTTGTCTTGGCTGAGGTGGGAGTCTTGCGCCAAAGGGCGGCCCATGGCCTCGATCGTTCCATTCATCGACAATGCGGTTTTTGAATCATCGGACATTGAGTTGATGTCTGATGCTTACAACAGGGCAATGGAAGACGTTCACGGTTTCGGCCACCCCAACAAGATTGTTGAAAAGTTGATTGCCGGCCGGATTATCTCACTCACACACGGCGGCGAGCGCGATCCGAAACAATTGTGTAAACGGGGTCTCGCTGCATGCGGGTTCAACCCGGATAGGCACCAGAACGAAGGAACCTAATTCACCGCTCGATCCTTGTACCGATGTTCACGGGACGCGTTCTTTGTGCTGAAGATCGGAAGCCCCAGCCTCAAGCCCCCAAAGCCCCTGCTGGGGCTTTTTCTTTTAAGGCCCCATTCATTTTCTGCTTTTGGGAGGAGTTGGAAGCAGGAGGTGCGCCATTCCACTCATGCGCATCGGGAAGTGAACCACCACCACCCTTCGCTAGAGGAGATGGCACTCGTCCACCACTAGCAGCGGCGATCACTCTTTTTCTCTTTTTGATGCAGCTTATTGCATTGTCAGAATTACCGCGCTCGCGACTACAGAGCCGTTAAAGGAATGTTCCCCTAGATTTGACCCGCGGTCGCGGGGTCTTTTTTGTCCGGTAGGCTGATACCGCGGCGTCTGACGTACCGCGATGTCGCAGAACGGTAGTGCTGCTTCGTCCGAGTATGGGCCTGACGCAGCAGCTTGCAGAGCGATCGCCTTACAACCGCCGTTGTCCATGGCGAAAAGGGGCCTACCAGAGTCGATCCACGAGAGCCGCTTCCCCAGACCTGCGCAGGAAAGGGATTCGCCATGCTCGGTATTCGCTCCTTCTCAATCTTCATCGCCTGCTGTTGCGCCTTCGTCCTCGCGCACTGCCCGCCGCTTCTCGCCGCGGCGGTGACGAGCCCGTCGAGCCGGACCGACGGCAATCCCGCCGACGCCGTAACGCTTCAGGGCTACGTCGAGAAAGCCGGGCAGACCATCACCGTCCAGGCGGTCGACCAGAACACCGGCGCGCTCGTCACGCTGGGGACCGCCACCGCGTCAACGACCGGCACAGCGCACACCACCCCATCGGGCACGCATTACAAGACGTACGCGTGGACCTTTTCCGCCGGCGTGCTCGCACTCAATTACTGGGCGCCGCAAACGATCGTTGCCGACCTAGCGACGAGCCAAGGTCATCTCGAACTGTTCGCCACCGCCGGCGGCCAAAACCTCGTTACTTTCAGCGCGGCGGCGCGCGCCTCCGCGCAGGCATCCGGCCAAGACCCGCAGACCGCCGCGGCGAATTTCTCCGACGGCAAATCGACCGTGCTGTTCGATCCGAACGGCGTCGGCAGCGGTCCCGAGACGCCGTGGGTGACGGTGGCGGGCATGATCTCGGATTCGCACTCGCCTTATTATTCTCCGGTCGCCTGGAGCATCGGTACCTACACCGTCGAAAACGGCTTGAAGATCTACGCGCTGGTATGCTCGCCGCCCGAGGGCGGCCCGTATCCCGTGGTCGTCTTCAATCACGGCGGCACCGGCAGCACCGACGGCGGCAATCTCAACGGCGTCGTCACTGCGCAAGGCTGGACCGTCCAGCCCGTTCTGCTCGGCGCCAACGGCCAGCCCGTCATCGGGCCGAACGGTCTGCCCATTCCTACCCCGGACAGCCTCGGCCAATGTCTCGACTGGGCCAAGCGCGGCTGGGTGTTCGCCACCTCGGCCTATCGCGGCGAGGGCGTCACCATCACCTCGTCGAGCCCGCAGTTTTCGCCACCGGCAACGCCGTGGATGTCCGACGGCAAAGTGGAGTTGTGCATGGGCGAGGTGACCGACGCGATGGCGCTGACCGACCTTCTGGTCAATCACACCAGCTCGGTCATGCTGGGCAGTACCAGCGAGAAGGTCAAAATCAACGTCAACGGCCAAGTCTTGATGTACGGTTACTCGCACGGCGGCTGTATCACCCACCGCGCCGTCGAGCAGGGCGCGCCGGTCAATGCTTTCTCGGTAATCGAAGGCTTCACCGACTTTCCGCTGAACTACCTGAACTGGACGAGTAACGGCCAAACCCAACAGAATGCGGCAATCGCGGCGGGCGCCTGGCAGCCGGGCGTGGCGACCTCGGTCTATCTGCCCGACGCTGGCGCATGTGATGGGCTACAACTGGCGCTCCGCGCACTATTTCGCGTCGCGCGGCGATTTAAGCATCCAAAAATTCAAGACGATGCCGATCCTGATCCTGCAGGGCGACATCGATACCGCCAATCCGGTGTTCCTCGACGAACCGGCCGAGATCGCCGCCGACATTGGAGCGACCAGCATCTTCGTCGGACCGAACGGGCTGGCGCCGCCGACCGGCGAGCCCTGCATCGCCGGGCCGGTGGGAGCGGCGATTCCGGCTTCGATGACGGCGCCGAACAAGACATGCCCGATCGCGTTCACGCCGCAGGACACTGGCGATTCATGCGTGACCGGAAGCGTGCCGGTGATCATGTCGCTGTGCAAGGTCGTCCAGATACCGCTGGCGCCGCAGCAGCTGCATTATCTCGTCGTCTACCACAATATGAACCACACCAACGGCGGTCTCGCCTTCAAGGAAACCTTCAACCGCTTCGCCGAGGAGAATTTTCGCAGGCAACCCGGCTGCGACGGCCTGCAGCTTAATTGCAACTCGGATTGAAGCGGCGGGCGCCGACAGAGTCCGACGCGGCCGGTTGCTCATACCGCGTCGGATCGACCAAACCGGCATCGGCAAAGGCGTGGCGCCGCGCGCGGCAGGCGGTGCATTGGCCGCAATGGAGGTCGCCGGCCCGCAGGCAGCTCCAGGTCAGGTCATAGGGCACGCCCATGGCCGCGCCGAGCTTGAACACCTCGATCTTGGTCGTGGTGAGAAACGGCGCGATGATTTTCGGCGTATTGTCGCGCTCGGTGGCGGCCAGCGATTCCAGCCGATCCATGGCTCGCCGCGCGCAACCCTCGTTATCCTCCGCATCGTCGCGATGATAGCCGACATAGATGACGCTCGCTCGCGCTCTGATCGCGCACAGCATCATCAGCGACAGCGCGATTGCATTGCCGAACGGCACGATCGAATTTTCGGAAAGCGTCATGAGGCGGTCGCCTTGCAACGCGTGCAGCAACTCGGGGATGTCGACGATCTCAAGCCGGCTGCCGATCCGGCCGGCAATCTGTTCGGCGGCCTCGATCTCCTTTTTGTCCGCCGGGTGTCCGCTGCGCAGATAGACAGCGTGCGGCGGGTTCCCGGCCGCCAGTTCGCGCGCCACAAAACCGGCCAGCGTCGCGGAATCGGGTCCGCCGGAGAGCATCAGCAGCACATTTGCGGCGTCGGCCATGATGCACAGCGAAGCGGATAATCCCGCCATTCGCAACATTCTTACGGGGCACGCGTCCCTTATTCGACGACGACTCACGCCCCTTGGGAAGAGCCGAGGTGGAACGCCGGCAGGCGAGCGCGCCCGTAGCGGAAGGCGCGGCGCAAGCCGCCCCTTCCGTGGCGCGCCCCGCACGCCGTATGCGTGCGGGTGGTACGGCCCGCGTCTGCCGGCGTTCCGCTTCCCTATTTGCCGGAGGCGAACCGCAAGAGTTGCTCCGCAACAGTCGAACGGCTCGTCTGGATTGGATGGCTCGCCGATCCCCGTTATCGCAACGGGGGGAGGCAAACAAAAATGCGCTATTTGACATCACTCGCGGGCGGGGTGCGCCCGCGGGAACAAAGAGTGCTTGCCTGTTTCCCGTCACCCTGAGGTGGCCGCAAAGCGGCCCTCAAAGGGCGACGGCCCGGGCGCCTCGGCCGTCTCCTTCGAGGCGCGCCGTTGGCGCGCACCTCAGGATGACGGAAATGACGCTTGCGTCTAGTCAGTCGGCCCGCCCACCGCTGTCCCCCTCCCGCTATCGCGGGGCGGGAGGCTTGTCACTGCTCGATCTGCACCGACTGGCGCGCGGTTTCCCTGATGAACAGCGCCAGGCGGCCTTTGAGCGTGGCGCGATAGTTGCCATTGCCGAAGCCGTGCACCATGCCGCGAGCCTGCAGGCGGCGGGCTTGATCCGGGTTCAGACCGTTGGGGCGCACGCCGGAAGCGACTTCGATCAGCGCGTAAAGATCGCCACGCTTTAAATCCTTGCGGATCCATCCTTGCACATCGAAGGTCAGCAACTTGACCACGACAGCCAGAATGACCAAAGCGCACACGACGAAAGCATACTCAGTACCGGACATGGACGCACCCAGCCACTCGACGAGACGATGTTACATAGAAAGTCAGAGCGGCCGCAATTCCGCAGTTCAATTTTGAACACGCGCCTGAGTTGTCTTTTCTTCACTTTGCATATACCGAATGCAAAAACGCGTGCGTTTGCTCGATCGATATCCATTTCCTAAGTTCGCGCATCGTCTAGGGAGAAAAAAATGGCGAATGCTGCATTGCCGAAAGCGCGTGAGGTGAAAATCCTCGTGCATGACGGCGTCGAGATCGCGGTGGCGTTGTATATGCCGGAGGGCGAGGGACCGTTTCCGGTGGTGCTGGCGCCATCGCCGTACCGCTACGACAACAATTCGCTCCCCGCGAGCCCGCAATTCCTCTGGCGCGAGACCGGCCCGATCGAGCTCTACGTCGAGCGCGGCTATGTCTATGCGCATATGGACATCCGCGGCTGCGGCAAGTCCGGCGGCGAATTTCGCCTGCTCGACAGGAGCGAACAGAAAGACCTTTACGATGTGATCGAATGGCTCGGCCATCAGACATGGTCGAGCGGCAAGGTCGGCGGCATCGGCCAATCCTATTTCTGCATGTCGCAATGGTGGATGGCGATCCAAAAGCCGCCGTCGCTCGCCTGCATCTGCGCCTTCGACGGGCTCAACGATCCGTATCGCGCTTCGGTCTATCAGGGCGGCATGCTCGGCGATTTCTTCGGCGCCTATTGGTGGAACCAGAACCGCATCATCAACCGCCATCCGGCCAACGGCGAATTTCCGCGCGAGCAGCCATACGATCTGAATCTGCGCATCCAGGAACATCCGACCTACGACGACTTCTGGCGCGAGCGCTGACTGCCGCCGAGCGTCTCGATGAGATCGAGGTGCCGCTCTATTCGGTCGGCGTCTGGGGCAAGGTCGATCTGCACACCCGCGGCAATATCGACGGCTTCCGCCGCGCCAAGGGCGAAAAGAAGCTGAAGATGATCGGGCCGGTCAACGCCTTCGTCGCCAATCGCGAATTCAACAGCCGCGAACTGCACGAAAAAATGCTGCTGCCGTTCTACGATCATTATCTCAAGGGCGAACAGACCGAATATGTGCAGCGGCCGGCGATCGAATACTTCGTGCGCGGCGCCGACGCGGTGCGCACCGCGGAGACCTGGCCGCCGGCCGGCGTGCGCTACGTCACCTGGCATTTGAGCGGGACGAAATCCGGCAGCGTCACGTCGCTCAACGACGGCGGGCTCAGCCGCGACAAGGCTTCGGGCGAGGACAAGACGTCCTACACTTACCCCAACCCGGGCTGGATGATGGGCGTGGTCGGTTTCGGGCCGAACAATGCGCCCGATCCGGCACGCCGGGTGCTGACTTTTACCACCGCGCCGCTGCAGCAGGATTTGGAGATCGCCGGGCCGATCAAGCTCACGCTCTATGCCTCGTCGACGCGCGACGACATGGATTTCTTCGTCAAACTTTCCGAGCAGATGCCGCAATCGGCCGAGGACCGCGCCAAGACGCTCAACCCGGCGTCATTCTGGATCACCAAAGGCTGGCTGCGCGCCTCGCACCGCGCGCTCGATCCGCAAAAATCGACCGAGATTGAGCCGTATCACACGCACACCGATCCGCAGCCGATCGAGCCGGGAAAAATCTACCGTTTCGACATCAGCGTCGAGCCGATGGCGCACCGTTTCAAGAAGGGCAGTCGCGTGCGGCTGGAAATCGTCAACGGCGATTCCGCGGTCACCGACGTGCTGTGGACGCATTATTACATGCCGAACAAGATCGGCACCGATACGATCTATCACTCGGCGGAGCATCCTTCGGCGCTCATTCTGCCGGTGATGGAAGGCGCGTAACGACAGGCGTCTGTGCGAAAATGTCGCCGCGCCGCGGGTCGGGGCCATCAACGAGCTGGCGGGCGTGAGCAACCATTTGTGTTATGCTCGGCCCGACGACTGCTGCCTTGCGCAGCTTCGTCGAAAGCCTTTTGACGTTCGGCCAACGGACGCGAGGCAAACAAAATCTCGGGGAGAAACGCCATGTCAGCGAGCACGGATTCGAACGGCCGCGACTCACGGCCGATCAATTGGGGAGTAACCGCGACCGTCTTCTTCGTCGGTAGCGTGCTGTTGTGGGCAGACCGCACCAATTTCAGCGTTGCCGCCGCGGCCTGGGCCAAGGAATACGGCTGGACGCCGTCGACCATCGGCATGATGCTCAGCGCTTTCTCGCTGGGCTATCTGATCCTGCAGCCGGTCGGCGGCTGGATCGCCGATAAATTCGGCGCGCGGCGCACACTGGCCGGCTCGATGGCCGGCTGGTCGCTCTGGGTGTTGCTCACGCCGGTGGCGCCGACGGTGCTGTGGCTCACCGCCACGTTCCGCGTGCTACTCGGCGCGTTCGAGGGACCCTATATTCCGGCGAGCGTCGCCGCGGTGGCGCGCGCGATCCCGTCGATCGCGCGGCGCGGACGATTCTCCGCCTTCGTGCAGTCGGGCGCGCAACTCGGCCCCGCCGCCGGGGTCTTCTTCGCCGGCGTCATCCTCTCAACCACCGGCTCGCCGACCTATATCTTCCTGATTTTCGGCCTGGTCGGTATGGTCGGCGCCGCCGCGTGGTGGAGCTATGCGCGGAATTTCTCCGATCCCATTCCGAAAGGCGCGCAGGCGGATACCGCCGAAGCCAGGGCGCGCGCGGCGCAGCCGCCGGTGCCGAACCGGCTGTTGATCACCAGCCCGGCGCTATGGCCATTCTACATCGGCTATTTCGCGCTGCCGTATTGCCAATACATCTTCCTTGGCTGGCTGCCGCAATATCTCAGCCACTACCGGCACATTCCGCTGGTGACGGCGAGCGCGCTCAGTGCGCTGCCCTTCCTGGTCGCTTTTGTCGCCTCGAATTTCACCGGCTGGGCGATGGATTGGCTCGCCGCGGCGGGGTGGACCCAAGGCGGCTTTCACCGCAAGTTGTTCGTCGGTCTCGGCGCCGTGACCTACGCGGTATGCACGCTGATCGCGGCGACGACGGAATCCAATACGGTCGCGGTGGCGATGATCATGGTCGCCAATATGGGCCTGTCGTTCTACGTAGTGCCGTATTGGACGACTTGCACCGACGTGGCGCCAAACCAGACCGGCACGTTGGGTGGCGTGATGAATTTCTTCGGCATAATCGGCGCGACCATCTCGCCGTATCTGAGCGGCGTCATCGCGCAGGCGACCGGGGCCTTCGTTGCGCCGCTGGTGCTGGCCGTTTGCATCATGTTGACGGCGGCGGCGACGATGATCCTGTTCTTTCGCTACCGGCCGCTGAGCGAGCTCGTGGCGGAGGCGCCGCGCGAAGCCAAATTGGCCGCTTAGAGCATGATCCCGAAAAGTGAATACCGGCTTTCGGAAAAGATCATGCTCAAACAAAAAGCTGGACCCTTGGCCCTAAAGTCTGCCCCGAATTCCATTCGGGGCGGACAGCTTTCGGTCAGACGGCGTTTTGCAGGAGGGTGAAGACCGCGACCAGCTTGACGCCGACGTCCTTGACGGCGGGAATGATGGCCACGGAAATTCCGGAAGTGAGGAGTCCGTATTCAATCGCCGCTGCGCCGGATTCGTCTTTCACGAAACGCTTCAGGTGATTCAACATTGGGTGCCTCTTCGCTCGGTAGAGGCGCAATCATGTAACAAAAGAGGCATGGTAAATGTATCGGGATGGCCGTTAACAATGAACCGGTAAACGGGCGTCGAAGCGCCGATGGAATCGAGATTTTCTTGCAGCCGTCGAATTGGACCGCGACCTTTCCTCGTATAACCTTAACGCCGGCGCCGCGACGACCGATGCGCCTTGGGAGAAGCTTATGAAGCTCGGCTTTTTCATCATGCCGGTCCATCCGCCGGCGCGGGTTTACGCCGAGACACTGCGGGAAGACCGCGAGGCCTTCATTCTCGCCGACCGGCTCGGCTACAGCGAAGGCTATTGCGGCGAGCATTTGACCGACCTCGCCGAGAACATCCCGTCGAGCATGACGTTCTGCGCCTCGCTCGCCGGCTTTACGTCGCACATCAAGCTCGGCACCGCGGTCGCCAATCTGCCGTTCAGCCATCCGGTGCAGCTCGCGACCCAGGCGGCGCTGGTCGACAATCTGCTCGAAGGCCGGTTCCTGTTCGGCATCGGGGCCGGCGTCTTGCCGTCGGACGCCGAAGCGCTCGCGCTTCTCGACGCCGACAAGGGCGCCATGTTCGCCGAGGCGATCGATCATATCCTGGCGCTGTGGGCCAACGCGCCGCCTTACGATCTCCCCGGCAAGTACTGGAACATTTCCACGATGAAGACGGTGTGGCCCGAGATCGGTCTGGGCGGCATCGTCAAGCCGTTCCAGAAACCGCATCCCCCGATCCTTGGCACGTCGAGCGATCCCAACTCGAAAGGCCTTATCGCTCTCGGCCGCCGCGGCTGGTGGCCGATCTCGTCGCATTTCCTGCACGCCAGTCACCTGCCGAGCCAGTGGAGCAATTATGCCCAAGGCTGCGGCGAAGGCGGCCACAAAGCCGACCGCGCCAATTGGCGCGTCGCGCGCTCGATCTTCGTCGCCGATGATGACGCCATCGCGCGCGCCTATGGCGGCGACGATCCTAAAAGTCCGTATCGCTTTTATATGAGCCAGCTCACCGCCAAGCTTCGCCGCGGTAAGAAACTCGCCGGTTTCAAGATGCGTCCGGACATGACGGACGACGATGTCACGTTCGATTATATCTTCGACAACCTAGTCATTCGCGGCGGCGTCAATCGCGTCGTCGACGGCATTCTCGCGCTGCACGAAAAGATCGGCGATTTCGGCACGCTGCTTTATTGCGGCATGGACTGGGCCGACCCGTCGCTGGGGCGGTGCTCCATGGAACTCATGGCCGAAAAAGTGATGCCCGCGGTCAACGCCGCGATCGGCGCGCGCGCGGCGGCGGAATAGCGGCGGCGCGAAACCGTTCCTATATGCGGCTCGATAGAATTTGGAGCCGTCATGCCGCAGCCGCTCGTCGTTTCCATCCCGCATTACCTTGGCAAAGAGGAGGCGGTGCGCCGCCTGAAAACCGGTCTCGGCAGCGTCCGGACCAGCTACGGCCATCTGTTCAATGTTCAGGAGGAAAGCTGGACCGGCGACCGTCTGCAGTTCCGCGTCAGCGCGCTCGGGCAGGCGGTGAGCGGCACCATCGATGTCGCCGACGATCGCGTCAATCTGGAAATCGTGCTGCCATGGCTGTTGGCCAAGCTTGCCGAAAAGATCCAGCCGCTCATTCGCCGCGAAGGAACGTTGCTGCTGGACAAGAAATAAGGCGCGCGATTACAGCCGTTCGGCCAGAAACCGCATCAGCCGCGGCGCGACGAAGCCGGTGAGGCTGCCTGGCTCGTCGATCGGATCGTTCATCCAGTAATGCGGCGCGCCCGGCACGATACAGGGCCGCACGAAAAAGCCGGCCTGCTTGAGCGCGAGCTGGAACGGATCGGTTTGTACCTTGCGGTCCACCAGATCGTCTTCGGTGCCGGTGACCAACAGGACGCCAATGGCGTTATTGGTGAGCGTCGCATAGCTGATGGGCGAAGCATCGAAATACAGTTGCCGGTTTTCCATCGGCGAAGCGCCCATGAATTTCTGGAAGTTATTGTCGCGGCCGCCTTGCACCTGATAGTTCGTCCACATCGCCACGGCGTCATAGATGCCATAGACGCCGACCAGCGCCTTGACGCTGGCGTCGACCGCAGCGAAGGGATCCTGCGGGTAGCCGCCGGCGAATTTCTTGCCGCCGAGCGCCGCGAGCGCCGCAAGGTGCGCGCCGGCCGAGGCGCCGAGAAGCCCGATGCGCGCCGGATCGATGCCGAAGGTGACGGCCTTGCCGCGCAGGAATTGCACGCCGGCAAGCACGTCCTGCACCGCTTCCGGGAATGTCTTGGTCTTGGTCGCCAGCCGGTAGCTGATGGAGAATACCGCAATGCCGCGCGCGGCGAGATACGGCCCCCAATATTGGTAGGCGCCGCGCACGCCGGCAACCCAGCCGCCGCCATGCACGGCGACCAAAGCCGGCGCCGCCTTGGCGCCTTTCGGCAGATAGAGATCGCCCGCCAGCTCGACGCCGTCATGATTGGCATAGGCGATGCCGTTTTGGATGGTGAGGTTGCCGTCCGTCATTTTCTCGCCTCCTGCCTTGAGCCGCATGCAATGGCAAACGGCGAGAGCCGTGGTAGAACAACGCAACGGGGTTTTGAAGTGCCCGGAACGCATGATGCCGAGAAGCGGAGCAGGCTTTTCGGCACGGTCATGCGCAAAGAAAAGGGACAGGGGAATGCTCCAACCGGCACCGAGCGCAACAGGATCGCTTGTCGTCGGAGGCGCGCGCATCGACATGATCGAGCGCGGCTCCGGCCGGCCATTACTCTTCCTCCACCCCGAGAACGGCATTGAGCCGGCGATAGCCGTCATCGACGAGCTCGCCAAGGCCGCGCATGTCCTCGCGCCGACGCATCCCGCGTTCGGACGCTCGGAGCTGCCGGTGGGCATGCGGACGGTCGATGACCTGTCTTATTTCTATATGGATCTTCTCGATCAGCTCGACTTGCGCGACCTCACCGTGGTCGGCGTGTCGCTGGGCGCCTGGATCGCAGCCGAGATCGCGGTAAAATCGACGGCGCGGATGTCGCGGCTGGTCATGGCCAACGCCGTCGGCGTCAAAGTCGGCGACCGCGAGACGCGAGACATCGCCGATATTTTTGCGATTACCGACAAGGACTATCTCGAACTCACTTATTGCGATCCAAGCGTGGGGCAGCGCGACTACAAAGCGCTGCCGGACGCCGAAGTGCTCGCCGCTGCGCGCGCCCGCGAGGCGACGGCGCGCTTTGCCTGGAGCCCTTATTTCCACAATCCGCGGCTCAAAAGCCGGCTGCATCGCATCGGCATCCCGACGCTGTTTCTGTGGGGCAGCCACGACCGCATGCTCAGCGAGGCCTATGGCCGCGCGTATTGCGCGATGATCCCCGGCGCGCGCTTCGAGATGATCGACCGCGCCGGACATTTTCCGCACCAGGAACAGCCCAAGGTTTTCGCCGACCGCGTTCTGGCCTTCGCCGGGAACAAGTGACACAATTCGTCTGACAAGAGAGCGTCCATGAGAGTCTATCAGTTCACCGAGCAGGCCTATTACCCCACCTGGAACGATCACTCCGGCTCGCTGCGCGTCATTCTGCCGAACCGCAAATGCGATCCGCACATCGCCGCCGATCTGTTTCACCGTTATTACGACGAGTATCAGCTCTGCGACGAGCTCGGCATCGACGTCATGCTCAACGAGCATCATCAGACCGCGACCTGCATGTCGTCGTCGGTGGTGATCGGGCTGGCGGTGCTCTCGCGTATCACCAAGAAGTCGCGGCTATTGGTGCTCGGCTACCCAATCGGCCATCGCCCCGATCCGCTGCGCGTCGCCGAGGAACTGTCCACCATCGATGTGATCTCGCGCGGCCGCCTCGATATGGGCTTCATCAAGGGCATCCCCTACGAAATCCCGGCGTCGAACCGCAATCCGACCGAGCTGATGGACCGTTTCTGGGAGGCGCATGATTTCATCATCAAGGCGATGACCACGCATGACGGCACGTTCAACTGGGAAGGCGAGTTTTTCCATTATCGGCAGGTGAACGTCTGGCCGCGGGTGTGGCAGGAGCCGCATCCGCCGGTCTGGTCGACCACCGGCTCATCGGCCCAGGCGCGGGTGCTCGGCGAGCGCGGCTACGTCATGGCGACGCTCGGCACCGGCTTCGGCACGCGCAAGCTCTACGACGCCTATCGCAAGGGCTATATCGGAAAATTCGGCCGTGCGCCCGGCGCCGACCGCTTCGCTTATCTCGGCCTGGTCGCGGTCGCGCACGACAAGGAGGAAGCGCGCAAGCGCGGCGATCTGATCGCCGGTTACCTGCGCACCAGCGCCATCGTGCATGTACCGTTCCGCAATCCGCCGGGCTACGTCTCGGTGGAGGACAATGCGCGCATGCTGCGCGGCGAAGCCCCGCCGCGCGGCTTCACCAAGGACGGTCGTGCCATCAACATTCACGCCACCGGCGTCGACGATCTGATCGATGCCGGCATCCTGTTCTGCGGCACACCCGACGAGGTCTATGACCAGATCATCGCGTTCTGCGAGCACTGCGGCGGCATGGGTAATCTCCTGATGATGGGCCAGGCCGGCTTCCTCACCCACGAGCAGACGGTCGACAATCTCACGCTGTTCTCGCGCGAGGTTTTGCCGCGGCTCAAGGCCTGGAAACAGCCGGACGCCGAGGCCGCCGCGGCGGCTGTGGCCGCCTAGCCGATGCCGTGACCTTGGTGCTTGCCGATCTCCAAAGCTAAGTGAGATCAAAGGCCTATGCGGCGGCCCATAGCCGTCTTCCATTAGACTGTTCAAAAATTGGAACAAATCTTGATTTTGGGACGGTGTCGGTTCATGTATCGGGTGGGACGACGGATGCCAGCAGAATTGTGAGACCAATCGATGATGGGTGAGCCGTTTGCGTCCGATCCTTACGTTGTCGGCAAAAGCGCAGCGCAGGCCGGGTTGCCGCAGATTCCAGCGGAAAAGTCATTATGCCCGGTGATATCGCACGATTGGGTGAACTCCGAATACAAGCATCTCGTCGTCGAGGCCTCGCCCAAAGCGTTGACCGTCACGCCGGGGCAGTTCTTCAATCTGCTCTGCCCATCGCCTGATGTCGGCGAGTTGTTCTTCCGCCGGCCGCAAAGCGTCTATCGCGTCAACAAGAAGCGCGGCCGCATCGAGTTTCTCTACAAATGTGTCGGCCGCGGCACGCGTGGGCTATCGACACTGGAGAAGGGCGACTCACTCAATATGGTCGGCCCGCTGGGGGTCGGCTTCCGCCTCGATCCTGCTTGGCGCCATATCGTCGTGCTCGGCCGCGGCGTCGGCATTGCCACGCTCGGGCCGATCTCACAGCTCGCACGCGATAATAATGTCGGTGTTACGGCGATCCTCTCCGCGCGCGATGCCGACTTCGTCATGGCCGATACGTTCTTCCGCGAGGCTGGCGACGTCGTCAGCGTGCTCGATACCGACGGCACCAGTGCGGTAGAGAATGTCGAGAAAATTCTCGGCGACTTGATCGCGCAAAAGCGCGCCGACGCGTTCTTCACCTGCGGCTCGAACCGGCTGTTCCAGCTGATGAAGCGGCTTGGCAAGGCGCACGGCATTCCGGGGCAGGTGGCGATGGAGCAGGTAATGGCGTGCGGGCTCGGCCCCTGCTACGTCTGTGTCCGCACCTTCGAAGTGAACGGCAAGAAAGAGCTGCGCCGGGTCTGCATCGAAGGTCCGGTGTTCGACATGCAGGAGGCGGTCGGATGGTAGAGGCGGTCTCATGGTAGACATGCGCGTCAAGATCGGGTCGGTGACGCTGCAAAATCCGGTCATGCCGGGCTCCGGCTGCTTCTCGACCGATCTCGCCCAGGTGATGGACATCAACCGGCTCGGCGCCATGGTGGCGAAGACCGTGTCACGCGAGTATCGCGCCGGCAATCCGCCGCCGCGCGCCGCCGAAGTGGAAGGCGGCATGATCAATTCGATCGGCCTGCCGACCAAGGGCATCGACTATTTCTTCGAGCACCAGGTGCCGGACTATCGGCGCTTTACGCCGCCGCTGGTCGGCTCGATCTCGGCGACCACGATCGAGGATTTCGAAGCCATGGCGCGCGACGTCGCCAAGGGCGACATCGACGTGCTCGAGGTCAATATTTCCTGCCCGACGCGCGATCCCAAAGGCGGCAACTTCGCGCTGCATGCCGAGCTCACTTATGACGTGGTCAGGCTCATCCGGGCCACCACCGAAAAACCCGTCTGGGTGAAACTGTCGCCCAATGCCGGCGATATCGTCACGGTCGCGCAGGCAGCCGAGCGCGCGGGCGCCGACGCGCTGGTCGTGGCCAATACGATCCTGGGATTGAAGATCAACACCGACACGTTCCGCCCGGCGATCGGCAACAAGTTCGGCGGCTTGTCGGGACCGGGCATCAAGCCGATCATCATGCGCATGGTGCATCAATGCGCCAAGGCGGTGAAAATTCCGATCATCGGCTGCGGCGGCATCGTCAAGGTCGAGGACGCGGTGGAATATATGCTGGCCGGGGCCACTGCGGTGATGATCGGCTATCTGACCTTCCGCAATCCCACCGGCATGATCGCTATCATCGATGGCCTTGAACAATGGTGCGCCAAGCGCGGCTTCGCCCGCGTCGCCGACCTCACCGGCGCGATGATCGACGAGCCGCCGATGGAAACTTTTGCCGCCGCTGCGGCGCCGATCGGGTAAATGACCGCCATGACCACACGCATCACCATCCGTAAGCCGGACGACTGGCACCTGCATGTTCGAGACGGCGAAATGCTCAAAGCGGTGCTGCCTTACACGGCGAAGAATTTCGCCCGCGCCATATTGATGCCGAACCTTATTCCGCCGGTGCGAACGATGGCCGAGTGTATCGCCTATCGCGAGCGGGTGATGGCGGCGGTGCCGCCGGGCGTAAAATTCAAGCCGCTGATGACATGCTACCTCACAGACGACACCGATCCCGACGATGTCGAGCGCGGCTTTCGCGAGGGCGTCTTCACCGGCGTAAAGCTTTATCCGGCGAATGCCACGACCAATTCGGCGGCCGGCGTCACTGACTATAAGAAAGTCATGCGCGTCCTTGAGCGCATGGAAAAGATCGACATGCCGTTCCTGATGCACGGCGAGGATACCGACCCGGACGTCGACATTTTCGACCGCGAGAAAGCGTTCATCGACCGGCATCTCACGAAATGGATCAAGCAGTTTCCGAAGCTGCGCTTCATCCTGGAGCATCTGTCGTCTAAGGACGGCGCCGATTTCGTCAAAAGCGCCGCGCCGCAGGTCGGCGGCACCATCACCGCCTATCACATGATGCTCACCCGCAACGATTGGTTCGGTCACGGGCTCAAGCCTTATATGTACGTGATGCCGGTGATCAAAACCGCGCGCGACCGCACTGCGCTGCGCAAGGCGGCGACCTCCGGCGAGGCCTGCTATTTCCTCGGCACCAATTCCGCGCCGCATCCCTATTCGCGGAAGGTGTCGACCAACGGCGTGCCCGGCATGTTCAATGCGCCGGTGGCGCTCGAGACCTACGCCCAGGTGTTCGAGGAAGAAGGCGCGCTCGACAAGCTTGAGGCCTTTGCCTCGCTCAACGGCCCCAAGCACTACCGCATGTCGCCGAACGACGAGACGATCACGCTGGAGAAGACGCCGTGGACGGCGCCGGAGGAGGTCAAAGTCGCCGGCCCCGACGAGCGCGCCTTGGTCTATCGCGGCGGCGAAACCATCGCCTGGAAGGTGGTGAGTTGATTCAACGGCCTTGAACCGTCATCCTGAGGTGGCCGCATAGCGGCCCTCGAAGGATGAGCGGCCCGGGTTGTCGCCCTTCGAGGCTCGCTTTGCTCGCACCTCAGGGTGACGGATAACGATATGAGACGACGATGACGGGTTTCCCCGACAAAGAGGTGATTGCCGAGCTGACGGCGAAGATGCTGCTTGAGGTCGATGCCGTTCGCTTCATGACCGACAAGCCCTTCATCTACACCTCCGGCTGGGCGAGCCCGGTCTATACCGATTGCCGGCGCCTCATTTCCTTTCCACGCGTGCGCCAGACCCTGATCGATTTCGGCGTATCGACAGTGATGCGCGACGTCGGCTTCGAGCAGTTCGACGCGGTGGCCGGCGGCGAAACGGCGGGCATTCCGTTCGCCGCCTGGATGGCCGACCGGCTGATGCTGCCGATGCAATATGTGCGCAAGAAGCCAAAGGGATTCGGCCGCAACGCCCAGATCGAGGGCCATCTCGAAGACGGTGATCGGGTGCTGTTGGTCGAGGACATGACCACCGACGGCCGCAGCAAGGTCAATTTCTGCAAGGCGCTGCGCGAGGCCGGCGCCGTGGTCGACCATGTCTTCGTGTTCTTCTTCTACGACATCTTCCCCGAGGGCAAAAAAATCTTGGGCGATCTCGGCGTCACGCTGCATGCGCTCGCCACCTGGTGGGATGTGCTGGAGGTCGCCAAGAAGAGCGGCAAGTTCGACAAGGGCAAGCTCAAGGAAGTCGAAAAGTTCATGAAGGACCCCGCCGCCTGGTCGAAGGCGCATGGCGGCGCCGCGACAGCGGCGGAATAACGATAGGGACGGAAATGCCAAACGAAGTTGCGGATGTGATCGTTGTCGGCGCCGGCAATGCGGCGTTTTGCGCGGCGTTGGCGGCGGAAGAGCAGGGCGCCAAGGTCATCATGTGCGAGGCGGCGCCGGAGGATAAATCCGGCGGCAACAGCCGCTTCACCGCGGGCTCGATCCGCGTCGTCTATAACGGCATCGACGATATCAAGACGCTGGTGCCGGACCTGACGCCGGCGGAAATCGAGACCACGGATTTCGGCACCTATACCGCCGATCAATTTTACGACGACATGGCGCGGGTGACGCAAAACCGCGCCGATCCCGATCTCGTGGAGCTGCTTGTCACCAAGAGTTTCAATTCGCTCAATTGGATGCGGCAAAAGGGCGTGCGGCTCATTCCGATCTACGGCCGGCAGGCCTTCAAGGTCGATGGCAAGTTCAAGTTCTGGGGCGGGCTCACTGTCAAGTCGGTCGGCGGCGGTCCCGGCCTCGTCAACCAGCTCACCGCCGCGGCGAAGAAGCGCGGCATCGATATCCGCTATTCGACGCGCGGCATGGATCTATTGTTCGATGGCGACCGCGTCGAAGGCGTTCGCGTCCGCGAGCACGGCGAGGTTCGCGAGCTGCGCGCCAAGTCCGTGGTGCTCGCCTCTGGCGGCTTCGAAGCCAATCCGGAATGGCGCACCCGCTATCTCGGTCCCGGCTGGGACCTCGCCAAGGTGCGCGGCAGCCGCTTCAACATCGGCGACGGCATCCGCATGGCGCTCGACATCGGCGCCGTGCCGCGTGGCAACTGGTCGGGCTGTCATGCCGTGCAGTGGGAAATGAACGCGCCGGAATTCGGCGATCTCGCCGTCGGCGATCAGTTCCAGAAGCACTCCTATCCGTTCTCGATTATGATCAACGCCACCGGCAAGCGCTTCGTCGACGAAGGCGCCGATTTCCGCAATTACACTTATGCCAAGTATGGCCGCGTGGTGTTGGAACAGCCCGGCCAATTCGCCTGGCAGATTTTCGATCAGAAGACCAAGCATCTGCAGCGCGACGAATACCGCATCCGGCAGATCACCAAGGTGACCGCGAATACCATCGAGGAGTTCGCGAAAAAGCTCGAAGGCGTCAACGCCGCCGAGTTCCTCAAGACCATCAAGGAATATAACGCCGCGGTGAAATCCGATGTGCCGTTCAATCCGAACGTCAAGGATGGACGCGGCACCGCGGGCCTCACCATCAACAAAAGCAATTGGGCAAACACCATCGATACGCCGCCGTTCGAGGGCTATGCAGTGACCTGTGGCGTCACCTTCACCTTCGGCGGCCTGCGCATCAACACCGATGGCGAAGTGCTCAACACCGACTACCAGGCGATCCCCGGCCTCTATGCCGCGGGCGAACTGGTCGGCGGGCTGTTCTATTTCAATTATCCGGGCGGCTCCGGCCTGATGTCCGGCACCGTGTTCGGCAAGATCGCAGGCACGTCGGCCGGCCGGGCCGGGAAGAACTGAGCCGCCATGGACGCCAAGGTCAGGCCGCCGCTCAACACGCTTTCGGCAAGCGAGGTCGCGAACGAAATCGCAGCGGGCAAGACGACCTGCGAAGCGGTGGTGCAGGACTGCGTGGCGCGGATCGCCGAGCGCGACGGCGCGGTGAAGGCGTTCGTGAATTTTGATGCCGCTATCGCGCTCGATCAGGCGCGGGCGCTCGATCGCGGCCCGCGCCGCGGTCCGCTGCACGGCGTGCCGATCGGTTTGAAGGACACCATCGATACGGTCGATATGCCGACCGAGATGGGCTCGCCGATCTATCGCGGCAACCGGCCGCGGGCGGACGCCTCCTGCGTTGCGCTTCTGCGCCGCGCCGGCGCGATCATCCTCGGCAAGACCGCGACGTGCGAATTCGCAGGCTCCGCGCCGCCGGAAACCACCAATCCGCACAATGCCGCGCACACGCCGGGCGGCTCGTCGAGCGGCTCGGCGGCGGCGGTCGCCGATTACATGGTGCCGGCCGCGCTTGGCACCCAGACCGGCGGTTCGGTGCTGCGCCCGTCGTCGTTTTGCGGCGTATTCGGCTACAAGCCGACTTACAACGCCATCAACAAGCAAGGCGTCTGGCCCGCCGCCAACTCCATCGACACCATCGGCTGGCTCGGCCGCTCCGTCGACGACATCGCGCTTTTGACGACGGTGCTGCGCATGGAAACGCCGCGACCGCCGCGCGACCTGGACGCCGCGCCACGCATTGGCGTCTGGCGCACCGATTTGTGGGATACCGCGCAGGACGAGACCAAAGCTGCGATCGAAGACGCAGCGGGCAGACTTAGCAAAGCCGGCGCCGCGGTGCGCGATATCGAAATGCCGGACGCTTTCAACGGGCTGCACGTCATCGCGCGCTCCGCCATCGGCTTTTACGAGCGCGCCGCCTGCATGGCCTATGCCTGGGATCATCAGCGCGACCGGCTGTCGCCGCAGATGCAGCGCTATATCGAAAACGGCCACAAGATTTCGCGCGACGACTATGTCGCCGGTCTGCGCCGGCTCGACGAATGCCGCATCTTGCTGGGCGAAGAATTTGCGAGCTTCGACGTGCTCTTGGTGCCATGCGTACCGGGCGAGGCGCCGAAAGGTCTCGGCGTGACCGGCGATCCCTCGATGCAGGCGATCTGGACCGCTTTGCACACGCCCACCATGACGCTGCCGACCCATCGCGGCCCCAACAATCTGCCGGTCGGCATCCAGCTGGTGGCGCAACGCTACGACGACGATCGGCTATTCGCTTGTGCGCGCTGGATCTGGGACAAGATCGGCGCGCCGGAGATGGTCGGCGTGCGCCGGAGTCAATAATGGAATTCGATAATTCGTTCGACGTGCCGCTGCCTCCGGCGCAAGCCTGGGCCGTGCTGATGGATATTCCGCGCATTGCGCCCTGCATGCCCGGCGCCGAATTGACCGAGATCGTCGATCCGCAGAACTACAAAGGCAAGATTTCAGTCCGCCTCGGCCCGGTGGCGCTAACTTTTGCCGGCCGGGTTGAATTCGATCAAATCGATGCGGCCAGCCACACCGCACGGGTCAAAGCGCAAGGCAGCGACGCCAAAGGCCGCGGCGGCGCCAACGCGACCGCGGCGTTTCGCATCGAACCGGCGGGCGCCGGCTCGACCGTGCGCATCCATACCGAGCTGATGCTGTCGGGTGCGGTCGCGCAATATGGCCGCGGCGTCGGCATGATCGAGGCAACCGCGGCGCAGATCGTCGGCCAGTTCGCGACGAATCTGCACGCACAGCTTGCGGAGACGCCGCCAATGCCGGAGGGTGCGTTGCGGCCGGCGTCTTCGGACATACAGCCGCCGGCCGCTAAGCCGATTTCCGGGCTGTCGCTCATGGCGGGCGTTATTTGGTCGAGGCTCGTTGCCCTGTTCAGCGGAAGCAAAACGTAGCTATCATTCAGCCAGCACAGGCAAACCGCGTGAATGAAGTGATCGGAGCGCGCGTCCCTCGCCTGGAAGACCAGGCGCTGCTGACCGGCAATGGCCGTTTCGTCGATGACATCGCCGCCGTCGGCGTGCTGGTCGCGGCCTTCGTCCGCAGTCCGCATCCGCACGCGCTGATCCGCAGCGTCGATGCCATAGCTGCCCGCGCGATGCCGGGCATCGTCGCGATACTCACGCTCGACGATCTGGCGCCGGTGCTCAAGCAGCGGCGCATGATCCGGACCTCCAATTCCGGCACCAAGCTCGACCAGAGCTGGCCGTTCGCGCTGGCCGACGGCGAAGTGTCCTTCGTCGGCGAGCCGGTCGCCATCGTGATCGCCGAGGACCGCTATTTGGCCGAAGACGCCGCGGCACTGGTCGCGGTCGACTACGACCTTTTGCCGGCAGCCGTCGATTGCCGGGCCGAGCGCGCGCCGCCGGTACGGCGCGAGCTCCATTCGAACGCGGTGATTTCCTACACGGTCACCTATGGCGACGTCGATGCGGCTTTCGCCAAGGCGGCGCATGTAGTGCGCGACGACCTGTGGATGCATCGCGGCGCCGGGCATTCGATGGAGGGTCGCGGCATCCTCGCCCAAATCTCGGATCGAGAAACCGCGGTCTGGGCGTCGACCCAGAAGGCGCACGATCTGCGCACCGCCATCGCCGACTATATCGATCTCGACGAAAGCCGGCTGCGCGTGGCGACGCCCGACGTCGGCGGCGGGTTTGGGCCGAAGCTTTGCGTCTATCCTGAGGACATCGCGGTGGTCGCCGCGGCGACACTGCTCGGCCGCTCGGTCAAATGGACCGAAGACCGCCGCGAGCATTTCACCAATGCGGCGCAGGAGCGCGACCAGTACTGGTCGATCGAGCTTGCCGCGGATGAGCAGGGCCGTGTGCGCGGCGTGCGTGGCCGCCTCATCCACGACATCGGCGCCTATGCGCTGCAAGACGTGAACATCCCGTACAATTCCGCGACCACGATGACCGGGCCTTATATGGTGCCGGCGCTGGCGATGGACGTGGTTGCGGCCCATACCAACAAATCGCCGGTCTCATCGGTGCGCGGCGCCGGTTATCCGCAGGCGGCGTTTGCGATGGAACGCATGATGGATCGTCTGGCGCGCGAAATTAAAATCGACCGCGCCGAATTGCGCCGTCGCAATCTCATTCCGGCGGAGAAGATGCCGTACCTCAAGCCGCTCAAGGCGCGCTCGGGCGAGCAGGTGCAATACGACAGCGGCGACTATCCGGGCTGCCAAGCGGAAATTCTCAAGACCGCGGGCTGGGACGACTTTCCGCATCGTCAGGCCGAGGCGCGCGCGCAAGGCCGTTATATCGGCATCGGACTCGCCCACGGCATCAAAGGCACCGGCCGCGGCCCTTTCGAATTCGGCAATGTGCGCGTGTCGCCGACAGGACACATTACAGTTTCGACCGGGGCGGCGCCGATGGGCCAGGGACTGGCCACCGCGCTGGCGCAGATTTGCGCCGAGGCGTTCGGCGTGCGCGCGCAGGATGTCACCGTGGTTGCCGGCGACACCGCGGCGGCGCCGCTCGGGCTCGGCGGCTTTGCCAGCCGGCAGACGGTCACCGCCGGTTCGTCGGTGAAAATTGCCTCGCAAGCGGTGGCGGCGAAAGCGCGCCAGCTCGCCAGCCACATGCTGGAAGCGGCCGAAGAGGATCTCGAGATCGTCAACGGCGAAGTGCGCGTGGTTGGCGCGCCACAGCTTGCCGTCAAGCTCGGCGAGCTCGCGCGCGTGCTAAAAGGCGCGCCCGGTTACGGCTTTCCGCCAGGCATCGATCCGGGACTTGAAGCCAGCGCGACTTTTCGCGTCGATCAACTGGCTTATTCCAACGCCTGTCATGTCGTCGAAGTAGAGGTCGACACCGAGACCGGCGGCGTGCGCATTTTGCGCTATATCGCGCTGCAGGATGCCGGTTGCCTCGTCAATCCGCTGATCGTCGAGGGGCAAGTCCACGGCGGCATTGCTCACGGTGTCGGCAATGCCTTGCTGGAATGGATGGGCTACGATGCTTCGGGCCAGCCGGTGACCACGACGTTTGCCGATTATCTGCTGCCAACGGCGACCGATCTGCCGAATTTCGAGACGCTGTATAAGGAATCGCCGTCGCCGCATAATCCGCTCGGCGTCAAAGGCGTCGGCGAGGTCGGCGTCATTCCCGCCGCCGCCGCCGTGATCTCGGCCATCGAAGACGCGCTGTCGCCGTTTGAGGTCCGTATTTCGCAAATGCCGGTCATGCCGCACGAACTTGTTGCTCTGATCGCCTCGGGTGCGACAGGATAATCGTGCCGAAACAGGAGACGAGAATGAAACGTTTGAAATTAGTCGCGAGCGCGCTGCTCTGGTCGGCGTTGCTGGCATCGCTCATCGCGCCGGCGCGCGCCGAGACCTTTCCGTCGCGGCCGATTCACCTGATCCTGCCCTTCCAGCCGGGCGGCATCGTCGATTTCGCCGGACGGGTGCTGGGACAGAAGCTCAGCGATGCGCTGGGGCAAACCGTCGTCCCCGATAACAAGCCGGGCGCCGGCGGCATTGTCGGCCTCGATTATGTCGCCCATTCCCCGCCCGACGGCTACAATATCGTGCTAATCGATCCAAGCGTCGTCATCAATCCCACGCTGCAGAAGTCATTGCCTTTCGATCTTTTCAAGGACTTGGCGACGGTTTCGATCATTAATTCCTCTCCCGAAGTCCTGGTCGTGGCGCCGCAGCTCGGCATCAAGACCTATGCGGAGCTCGTCGCCTACGGCAAAGCCAATCCCGGCAAGCTCAATTATGCCTCCGCGGGCGTCGGGACGACGCCGCATCTCGCTGCCGCGATGTGGGCACAACGCACCGGAATCACCGCGGTGCACGTGCCATATAAGGGCGTGGGTCCGTCATTCGTCGACCTGATGAGCAATAAAGTGCAGATGGAGTTCTCCAGCATCGCCGGCGCGCTGCCGTTCACCTCGAAAGGCAGCGTTATCGCTCTCGCCACCACGGGTTCGAAACGCTCGCCGGTCTACCCCGATCTGCCCACGGTGTCGGAATTCCTGCCCGGTTACGACGTCGATCTCTGGCTCGGCGTCTATGCGCCAGCCGGCACGCCGCCCGACGTTCTCGCCAAGCTCAACAGCGGCATCGCCAAGGCGCTGCAGGACGACCAGCTCAAGGCCGCCTTTGCCAAGTTCGGCCTGACGCCGCGCGGCACCAGCCTCGACGAGGGCAAAGCCTTCACCCAGTCGGAATACGAGAAGTGGAAAAAGGTCATCGCCGACGGTCACATCACGCTCGATTGAACACGGCATGAACGCCACCGGCACGACAAATCCCTGGCCGACCGAATTGCGTCTGCACAAGGATCGCAAGACGCTCACCGTTGCCTTCGAAGACGGTGAGCGTTTCGATCTCGCCGCCGAATATTTGCGCGTGCGCTCGCCGAGCGCCGAAGTGCAGGGCCATTCGCCGAGCGAGCGGCGAACCGTCGGCGGCAAGCAGGAGGTGCAGATTCTAGAGCTGCATCCGGTCGGCAATTATGCGGTGCGCATCGTGTTCGACGACATGCACTCGACCGGCATTTTCAGCTGGGATTATCTCCACGAGCTCGGCCGCAATCGCGAAGACTATTGGAGCGACTATCTCGGCGAGCTTGCGGCGCAAAACCTGTCGCGCTCGCCGCCGGCGCGGTGAAACCAAAGCGCGGGGGGTTGCGGCTGGCTTGCCGACGATGCCGCAGTCGCGCTTAACCGGGCGCGGCAATAGGGCCGGCTCCAGGGCCTAGGACGGACCTCTTGTCTTCGGCTAAGATTGCCAAAGCGGCCGCAAAAGTGCCGCCGATGAGGGAGGAATATAATGAAGTTGCGTGGTTTGACCGCGATCGCGTTGGCTATGGGCTTGCTCACGGCAGGCGCTGCCTATGCCCAACAGCAGGCGCCCGCTGCGCCTGATCTCAATGCAATCCCGCCGCAGATGCCGTTCAACCTGCCGTTTGGCACCCCGATTTCCTTGGAGAAGGCCCAGGCCCTGGTTCAGGCTGTGACTGCCGAGGCCAACAAGAAAGGCTGGCCCGAAGACTTCGCGGTGGTCGATTGGGGCGGCAATCTGGTGGCCTTTGCCCGGATGGACGGCGCCCAGCTCGCCTCGATCGCCATTGCCGAGCACAAAGCGCGCACGGCGGCCCGATATCGCCGCCCGACGGTGGCGTTCGAGAATGGCGTGCAGAAGTTCGGCCTCAACTATCTTTTGACGCTTGACGACGTGATTGCCTCGCGAGGCGGCATTCCGTTGGTCGATGGCGGCAAGATCATTGGCGCAATCGGCTGTTCCGGCGGCACCGGCTCCCAAGACGAGGCGCTGTGCCAGGCTGCGATTGCCGCAGTGATGAAATAGCAGGCGAGGAGACGCGGTCTTACCGCGTCTCCGCGACGTTGATGCACGAGGGCGGCAGTGATGCCGCCCTCGTTGCGTCATAGAGTCGGCTATGAAGGAGCGGCTGAAACGGAGCTGATTTGGACAAGGCCGCGACGGGATGAGGATCGGTCCGATATATCGCGAAGCGCTTTATTTGCTCGCTGCCTGCCTGGTCGTTGCATCGGCGGTGTTTGGAACGCCGCCAGCCGCTGCGCAAAGCAGTCAGCTGCTCGGCGGATCGGCAAATCCCGGCGCCGCGATGGCGCAATATCGCGCCGCACTGGAAGCCTATACCCAATTCCACGACGCTTACGCCGCCGCCGCGAGCGCGTATTGGCGCGAGATCGCGGCGAAGCGGCAATTGCGCAACGCCAAACGCGCGCACGGCGAAGCGCTTTCGATCGACGACTACGTGCTCGTTCAGCCACCGGTCTATAGCGGGCCACCAAAGCCGCGCAATCCGCTCAAGCCCGAAGCGCCGCCGCAACGGGTCTATGTGCCGGTGGTCGCCGACTTTCTTTCCGCGGCGGAACGCGAATTCAAGTTCGTGCCGCAACGGCCGCAAAGCGACGACCAATTCAAGCGCGCTTACGCCAGCGTGGCGCTGGCGGCCGGGCTGACCCGAGATCAGGTCGTGCGCATTTACGGCTTCGAAGCAACCGGCAACGGCAACTACGACGTCGAGGCCGGCCGCGAATATAATGCGCATGCTCGCGCCATCACCACCGCGCTCGGCTACAATCAGCTGCTGGCGACCAATACCGTTGAGATCATTGCGGAAGACGGCAGCCATTTCCTTGGTGATTTGCAGGCCAGAGACTCGCGATTGCCGATCGATCGACAATGGGCGCTGGCGAACAAGATCGAGGCCTTGCGCCGGATGATCGCCTTTGCCAGAAGCGTGCCGGACGCCTGGGGCCAGCACGAGATCCTGGCCAACACCGAAAAAGGCCTCGGCGTACATGCACTTAATCTTGACCTCGACGTTGGTCCGCTGCTGCAGACGCAGAAGCTTCTGGACTCGATCGTGTTCGCGCGCCGCAAGGGGGTCGTCCGTACGCTGAGCGCCGCCGAGCTGGAAATGATGAACCTCACCGGCGACGGCAACGGGTTCGATATGGTCACCATGCCGCTCTCCTGGCGCGACAAGGTGCCGACCGCCAATTTCTTCCAGCCGAGCGGTTACGCCGACAATCCGGTGGCGCAGCGCAACAACGTCGTCGCCAAACTGCTTGCGGCAACCAATGCGCGCATGGACGAAGAAAGCAAAAAGCCCGGTGCAGCGGAGCTGGCGGCCTTGTTGCATTGATCGCCGATAGCTGCTCCGGTGGTGTTCCGGTACGGAAGTTTGGCCATTGCGATGCCATGGTGGGTCGATACGATGGCCATATCGGATCTTCTAATTCCCTCCCTCAAAGGTTTTTTTGAGCAGTCGTGAAGCGGCGTGAATTCATAACATTGCTCTCCAGCACGATGGCGTTCTGGCGGGGTCTGCGGCCGATTGCGGCGCGGGCTCAATATCAAATGTCGCCGCCCTATCCCGCGCCGGCCTATCAGCCCCAGCCGGTGCCGCCACAACAGGCGCCGGCCGCCGCGCCCGCCGACGATTCAGTCGGCCAGGTCGCGACCATACAGGGCAGCGCCACCGTCATGCGGGCCAATGCCGCGGTTGCGGTGCTGCAAGTGTCCGATCCGATATTCAAGGACGACACGCTGGAGACCGGTGCGAATTCCGCCCTCGGCGTCACCTTCGACGACGAGACGACGTTCAGCCTGTCCGCCGACACGCGCATCGTCGTCAACGACTTCGTCTATCAGGACGGCGGCAGTGGCAACGCGGCTTCGTTCAACGTTGCGGTCGGCACCGCCGCTTTTGTCGCGAGCCTCGTCGCCAAGACCGGCAACATGAAGATCACGACGCCCGAAGCCGCGATCGGCATTCGCGGCACCACCGGCGTCGTCGAGGTGCCGGCGGCGGGCGGAACGGCCGCGCCGACGGTCAAGCTTTACCCCGATGCCGACGGCCACGTCGGGCAGATCGAATTGTTCGACAGGCAAGGCAACAGGCTCGGCGCGCTCACGCAGGGCGCCAGCGCCTTTACAATCCGTCGCGGCGCCGGAGGGCGGCTGATCGCGCAGCCGTACCGGATTCCGCCGCAAGAGGCGGCGCGCGACCGCGGCGTGTTGCAGCGGCTCAACGTGACACACACGATCGGCCGGCAGATGATCAACCAGCGCCGGCAATTGCGCGGACCCAATCGGCAGGGGCCGAACAATCCGCAGCGACAGGGTGGCCCGCAGAATTTCCGTTCGGGGGGACAACAGAATCCTCGGCCGGGCGGTCCGCGACCGCTCAATCGTCCGCCGGGAGGGCCCGGCCGGCCGCGCCCGCGCGGACAAAAGAACGACAACAGAAACTGATAAATGCGTCCGGTGAATCCGGCGCGAACAGAAACGGGGAGAGCAATGCGAGCCTATCAAATACCCAAGGGCGGCGCCGGCATCGAGTCGGTGGTCGAGGTCGAGCGTCCAAATCCCAAGCCGGGCCATCGCCAGGTGCTGGTGAAGGTCAAAGCCTGCTCGCTCAATTTCCGCGATCTCGGCATCGTGCGCGGCACTTATCGCGTGCCGGTGCAGGAGAACGTCATTCCGCTGTCCGACGGCGCCGGCGAAGTGGTCGCGATCGGGCCGGGCGTGCTGCGCGTCAAAGTCGGCGATCGCGTCGCCGGCAATTTCTTTCAGCGCTGGCCCGGCGGCGAATCGTCAGCCGAGGTCCATGGCAGCGCGCTCGGCGGCGGCATCGACGGCATGCTGGCCGACTATGCTCTGCTGGAAGAAGACGGCGTGGTGAAAGTCCCGCCGCATCTGTCGTACGAGGAGGGCGCGGCGCTGCCTTGCGCCGGCGTCACCGCGTGGCATGCGATGATGGAGCACGCCAAGCTCAAGGCCGGCGACACGATCCTCTTGCAAGGCACCGGCGGTGTCTCGATCTTCGGCCTGCTATTCGCCCACGCCATGGGCATCCGCGCCATCATCACCTCGTCGAGCGACGAGAAGCTGGCGCGCGCCAAAAAGCTCGGCGCCGCATTCGGCATCAACTACAAGACAACGCCGGACTTGGGAGAAGGCGGCGATGGAATTCACCGGCGGCGTCGGCGTCGATCATGTCATCGAGGTCGGCGGCGCCGCGACGCTGGCGCGTTCGTTCCACGCTATCCGCGTCGGCGGCAGAGTGTCGATGATCGGCGGCTTGAGCGGCGGCGCCACCGAGCTCAATCCCGGCCTGATCTTCTCGCGCCGCGCCAACGTGCAGGGCATCTCGGTCGGTTCGACGCAAATGTTCCTGGCGATGAACCGCGCCATCGAAGTCAACGCGATTAAGCCGATGATCGACAAAGTGTTTGGCTTCGCCGACGCGCAGGCGGCCTACAAGCACATGGCCTCAGGCGCGCATTTCGGGAAAATCGTCATTCGGGTGGAGTGACAACAAAAAGCGTGCTGGCTTGCCGAGCCGTAGCTCGCGGCAGCCTTGGCCGCCTTCGCCATTCGGCTCCGGCGCGGCAGCCTTCACTCGCTTCACGAGCGAAGG
>CAWARC010000037.1:0-42991 GCA_963784325.1 uncultured Alphaproteobacteria bacterium
CACCATCACTCGCAAGACTGACCGGTCTCCGCGCGGGCGGGTGGAAACCCGCCCACCGCGCCTTGATCCCGGCAATCGAAACACTAGCCGGCTTCCCGCGATGAGAGTATGTTTTTCCTTACGCCAGCAAAATCCAAAAATAATCATGGCGCCGACAGGGAGGATTGCATGACCATCTCGCGTCTTGTTGAGAAATCGCGCCCTAGCCGCCGCAGCTTGCTTAAATCCGCGGCGCTCGGTTCCGCCACTGCGCTCACAGCGCCTTATGTCAGGGGTGCTTATGCGGCCGGTTCGTTGTCGCTCGGCGTCTGGGACCATTGGGTGCCCGGCGCCAATGACACTTTCACCGCCGTTTGCAACGAATGGGCGGCGCAGAACCACGTCGAGGTCAAGATCGATTACATCACGACGCAGGGCGACAAGGACAAGCTGACGGCGGCTGCCGAGGCGCAAGCCGGCACCGGCCATGACGTCATGTCCCACCGCGACTGGAATATCCGTATCCATCAGAACGAGCTCGAGCCGCTCGACGACATCAACGCCGAGCTTATCAAGCAATACGGCCCGATCAGCCCGGTGTTTGAGTATCTCGGCAGGATTAAAGGCACTTGGCGCGCGGTATCGGCGACGCGGGGATGCCAGGTTAAGCCGACCTGCTCGCGTATCAGCCTGTACAAGCAACATGCCGGCATCGACGTCACCGAATTGTTCCCGGCCGACGAAGCGAAATGGGACAAGGCCAAGACCGATACCTGGACCTGGGATACCTATCTCAACTCGGCACAAAAGCTTTACAAGGCGGGCTTCCCTGTCGGCTTGGCGATGGGACAGACCAGCGATGCCGTGGACTGGGTCGGCGCGCTGTTTAATTCCTACGGCGTGGTCATGGTCGACGCCAAGGACAACATCAAGATCAACTCCGACGAGACCCGCGCCGCACTGGAATATCTGAAGAAGCTGATGGCGGTGAACCCGCCGGAGGTCTACGCCTGGGATGACGCCGGCAATAATCGCTGGCTTATTTCGGGCAAGGGCTCGAGCATCATGAACCCGCCGAGCGCCTGGGCTGTCGCCAAGCGCGATAATCCGTCTGTGGCGGCGGACTGCTGGACCCATCCGATGCCGAAGGGCCCGAAAGGCCGGTTCGTCGGCCAGCTGCCGTTCTTCTACGGCTTGTGGAATTTCTCGAAAAACAAGTCAGCCGCCAAGGAGCTGCTACTGTATCTGTCGCAGAAGCCGGCGGTGGCCAAATTCGTTGCGGCTTCATCCGGCTACGACCTGCCCGCCTTCAAGACCATGTACGACATCGACACATGGAAGACGGTCGCGCCCCCCGTCGGCACCGTTTATGGCTATCCGCCGCGCGCGGACGAACAGACCTCGATCGCCGGCGCGCCCGCACGATCCGAAGTCGGTTCGCAGATCTACAACCAGGCGATCAATACCGTCATGGTCGCCAAGGTCACGCAGGGCAACGAGAAGATCGACGACGTGATCAAATGGGCGGAGAACGAGCTCGAAGGAACTCTACGCGCCTGAGCACTGTCCTTCGGTTCATGACGAAGCGCGTGCCGGCTTTGGCGGCCGGCATGCGTAAAACGCGATGGGAGGCCGATCCGATGGGATCGGCGGCGTGAATATGGCCGACACCGTCCAGACCTGGTCGCCGGTACTGCATGGCGCCGGCTTGCGCTCTCCGGTCCGCCATAACCTTCGGCTCTTCCTGCGACGGCGCTCCACGATCGCCTTTTTGATGTGCCTGCCCTTGATCGTCATCATCGCCGGGCTCGTCGTCTATCCGGCGTTCTATTCGATCTATCTGTCAATGCTGAACAAGGCGCAGACGCGTTTTATCGGACTCGGCAATTTCAGCTTCCTGCTGTCGCGCGACGTCTTCGTGATGGTGGTGGAGCAGACGGCGATCTTCGCGATCAGCGCCGTTTTCTTCAAAGCCCTGATCGGGCTCATCACGGCGCATCTTATCAACAACCTGCCGGTCAAGGGGCAGCGCAAGTGGCGCGGCATGATGCTGGTGCCGTGGGTCATTCCGCTGGCGCTGTCGTCGCTGGGCTGGTGGTGGCTGTTCGATCCGACCCATTCCGCCTTCAATTACATTCTTTCCAGCCTGGGCCTCGGCGAAGTGGGCTGGCTGAGCAGTCCCTACTGGGCGCGTTTTTCCGTCATCCTGGTCAATGTCTGGTTCGGCGCGCCGTTCTTTCTCATCATGTATCTGGCCGCGCTCAAATCCGTACCGGAGCAGCTTTACGAAGCCGCGGCCATCGACGGCGCCAATGCCTGGCAGAAGTTCTTGCACATCACGCTGCCGATGATGCGCAATATCATTGCAATCACGGTGCTTTTCTCGCTGATCGTGACGTTTGCCAATTTCGACATCGTGCAGATCATGACGGCCGGCGGCCCGCGCAACATGACGCACGTGTTCGCGACCTACGCCTTCATGCTCGGCATTCGCTCCGGCGATCTGCCGCTCGGCGCCGCCACCTCGCTGTTCATGTTCCCGATCCTTGCTTTCGCCGCGATCTTCATCCTGCGCGGCGTGCGCAAGCGCGGCCGGGAGATCGGATGAGCACGGCTGCCCTCACCGCCCGCACCGCGCCGCGCATCGGCGTCCGTGCCAGCCTGAGCCGCAATCGGCGCTGGGCGTTGTTCTCGTCGTATTTCTTCCTGATCCTGTTCGCGATCTTCTTCCTCATCCCGCCCTATTACATGGTCGTCACCGCGCTTAAGAGCGACGCCGAAGTGGCACGAATGGCGACCAACCCGTGGATCATCGCCGACGGCATCACGCTCGATCAATTCCGCATCCTGCTGACGCAGACTGATTTTCTGATCTTCTTCAGGAATACGCTGATCGTGACGCTGTGCACGGTTGCGATCACCATGGTGGTCAGCGTTTTTGCCGCCTTCTCGCTCGGCCGCATGAAGTTCTGGGGCTCGGGTATCCTCGCGACCGGCATTTTCCTGACCTACCTCGTGCCCGACACGCTGTTGTTCATCCCGCTGTTTCAGATCGTCAAGGCGGTGGGTCTGCTCAACTCGTACTGGGGCATGGTGCTGATCTATCCGACGCTGACCGTGCCGTTCTGCACCTGGATCATGATCGGCTATTTCCAATCGATTCCGAAAGAGCTCGATGAAGCAGCATTGATCGACGGCGCCGGCCATTTGCAGATGCTCACGAAAATCTTCATTCCGGTGGCGTTGCCCGGCATCATTGCCGCGATGATTTTCGCCTTCACCGTGTCGTGGGCGGCCTTCGTCTATCCGATGGCGTTTCTCTATTCGTCGGACCAGCAGGTTCTCACCGTCGGCACGGTGACAAGCCTGATCCGCGGCGACGTCTACAAGTGGGGCATGCTGATGGCCGGGGCGCTGGTGGCGGCAGCCCCGCCGCTCGTGATCTACGCATTCCTGATGGACTACTACATCGCCGGCCTCACCGCAGGCGCCACCAAGGGATAAGGGTATCGGACATGGCCGAAGTCGCCTTGCGTAACGTCGTCAAGCGTTTCGACAATGTCGAAGTGGTCCGCAATATCAGCCTCGACATTCCCGACAACGAATTCGTCGTGCTGGTCGGCCCCTCGGGCTGCGGCAAGTCGACAACGCTACGCATGATCGCAGGGCTCGAAGAGATCAGCGCCGGCGACATCTATATCGGTGGCGAGATCGTCAACGATTTGCCGCCCAAGGACCGGGACATCGCCATGGTGTTCCAGAACTACGCGCTCTATCCGCACATGTCGGTATTCGAGAACATGTCGTTTGGGCTGAAGCTGCGCAAATTTCCCAAGGACGAGATCAAAAAACGCGTCGACCACGCCGCCCGCATTCTCGATATCACCGAACTGCTCGATCGCAAGCCGAAGGCCTTGTCGGGCGGGCAGCGTCAGCGCGTGGCAATGGGCCGCGCCATCGTGCGCAACCCGAAAGTGTTCTTGTTCGATGAGCCGCTGTCCAATCTCGATGCCAAGCTGCGGGTGCAGATGCGCACGGAAATCAAGCGCGTGCATCAGATGGTCAAGACCACTACGGTCTACGTCACCCACGACCAGGTCGAGGCGATGACGTTGGCCGACCGCGTCGTGGTCATGAACGGCGGCCTCATCGAGCAGATCGCCACGCCGCAGGATCTCTACCACCATCCGAAGACGCGGTTTGTCGCCGGCTTCATCGGCTCGCCGGCGATGAATTTCATGCGCTGCCGACTGGAGCAGAACGGCGTGGGGTTGCGCGCGCGCATATCCGATGCGGTCAGCCTGCCGGTGCCAACGGCCCAATCGGCGCGCCTCCAGCCGCTGACCGGCAAGGAATTGATCTTTGGCTTGCGACCCGAGCACATCACCGAGCCGCGTCGCAACGACCGCGATCCGAACTGCGAATTTAGCGCAACCCTCGACGTGGTCGAGCCGATGGGCATGGAAACGATGGTTTATTTCACCGTCGACGGCCAGGAGATTTGCGGCCGCGTCGATCCGGGTAGCGCCACTGGCCCGGGCGAATCGATGCGGCTCTATGCCGACATGGACCGCATGCACCTGATCGATCCGCAGAGCGGCGCGGTGCTGTAAAAAACATCACGCCCGAGACGCTGTGCCCCGGGCGTGACTTAAGCGGCAACCACTAGTCTTCGATGTAGGCCTCGGCCGAAATGTCCTTGCCGGTATAATCCGGCATCATCGCCGCCGCGATAAAGCTGATGACAGCGAGGACGAGGATATAGCCGGCGATCGCATAGCCGGTGTGGTAGGCGGCGAACAATGCAGTGGCGATGATCGGCGCCGGGCCGCCGGCGATGATCGACGCCAACTGATAACCGAGCGAACTGCCGCTATAGCGCAAGTTTGGCGTAAACGATTCCGCAATCAGCGCCGCCTGCGGCCCGTACTGCATGTCGTGCGGAATGAGCGACAGCACGATGGCGATGAAGACCAGCGCCGGAGCCGCGGTATCCACCATGCCGAAATACAGGAAGCCGAACAGGCCCATAGTGACTACGCCGATCAGGTACATGTTCTTGCGCCCGATTTTATCGGACAGGTGCCCGGCGATCGGGATGGTGAAGAACGAAACGCAGGCCGCCGCGATCACTGCGCTGAGGATGAAGTTGCGGTCCATCTTCAGCGTGCCGACGGTGTAGGAGAAGACAAACGCGGTGAACACGTAAAACGGCGCCTGTTCGGACAACCGTAGCAAAGCGGAGAGAATGATCTCCTTCGGTTGCTTCTTGATCACTTCGAGGATTGGGGCCTTCTCGATCTTATTCGTGTCCAGGAGTTGCTGGAACACCGGCGTTTCGAGGATGCCGAGCCGAATCCACAATCCAATACCGACCAGAACGATCGACAGCGCGAAAGGAATCCGCCAACCCCAAGTTATAAAATCGGCACCGGCCCATGAACTGAAGACGATGACCGCAAGAGTTGAGAGGAGGAGACCGCAAGGTACGCCGAATTGCGGCCACGCGGCGACGAGACCGCGCTGATTATGCGTGCGCGACCATTCCATCGACAGCAGAACCGAACCACCCCACTCGCCGCCAACGCCGATGCCTTGAATGGCGCGCAGCACGGTGAGAATAACGGCGCCCCAGATGCCAATCGAATCGTAAGTAGGCACGAATGCGATGGCGAAGGTCGCCAGCCCCATGCACAACAGCGTCGCAATCAGAGTCGCTTTGCGGCCGATGCGATCGCCGTAATGGCCGAAGATGGCGGCGCCGATTGGGCGCGCGGCAAAGCCGATGAAATAAGTCCCGAAAGCGAGGAGCGTCCCCGACACCACATCGTGGTTGGGGAAGTAAAGCTTGCCGAACACCAGTCCGGCCGCCGTGCCATAGAGGAAAAAGTCGTACCACTCGATTGCCGTGCCGACCGTCGATGCGATGACTGCCTTGCGCAATTGCGCGCTGTGTTCAGCCTCGGGCAATGCCCCCACTGTCGTCGCCATAGCCATGGCGCACCTCCCCCGGTTTCCTCGTTTCGCGGAGCGAGCTCGACGGCCCGCTTCCTAAGCCAAAGATATACACAGAGGTCGGGGCATGGCTACAGGGCAAACGGTTACGCACAACTTCGCCCGGCATTTTGATGCAGTGCAGCGCAAATTCAGGCGATGGCCCGAACTCCCACAGCTGGGGATGCGATGCGCTTACTGGGTCGGCTTGTTCGACGCGAGCACGGTAACCGGCGCGTCGCGATAGTAATCCGGGAACATGCGTTTGAGATTTTCCACCTTCGGCAAATCGTTGAAGACGATATAGGGATAGCTCGGATGGGTGACGGCAAAATCCTGATGATAGTCCTCGGCCGGATAGAAGCCCTTTAGAGCTTCGAGCTTGGTCACGATCGGCGCCTCGAAGACATGAGCCTTGTCGAGTTGGTCGATATAGGCCACCGCGACGCGCTTCTGCTCGTCGTTGGCATAGAAAATGGCGGAACGATACGACGAGCCGCTGTCGGGTCCCTGGTAGTCGAGCTCGGTCGGATTGTGCGCCACCGAGAAATAGATTTGCAGGATTTTGCCGAGCGAAATCTGCCGCGGGTCGTAAGTGACAGAAACGGATTCGGCGTGTCCGGTGCGCTCCGTTCCGACCATCTCGTAATGGGCGGTCTCTTTGCTGCCGCCGGAATATCCCGAGACTGCCTGGGTGACGCCTTTGGTGTGCTCATAGACCGCTTGCATACCCCAGAAACAGCCGCCGGCCAGCACGACGTTTTCCGAGCCGCCGCCCGCCGGAGCCGTGGCGTCGAGTGCCGGCGGCGGAAGGACAACGGCGGGCTCGGCAGCCTGGGCAAGCCGACCGATCAGCACCAATGCAGGCACACACAGCAACGCTCCCACAATCAACGTTTTCGCGATCTTCATGCGTGCCATTTGTTTCCTCCGACGGCGCCCGTCTCGAGCGGCATTGTCCTAGGTCAGTTAGGCAGACACGCGCCAATCACAACTGCGGCCAGGCCGCCGCGCGGCTTACTCACGACCTCGTGTTCGAGAGCAATCCCGTTGCAGAATCGCTATTCGATGGTTTGATAGCCGCGGATCACCGCCTCCGAGCCAAAACCCCAATAATTGCGCAACGTGTCCTCCGGCCACACTTTCGGTCGCTGCGGCCGGTCCTGGTGCCACGGCCGCGGATCAAAATAGCCGAGCGTCTCGTCCTTCATCTGGTCCATCTCGCAGAAGAACTCGACGCGCACCTTGTCGGCATTGCGGTGATAGATCGCGACATTGTGGCCGATGATGTGGCGGCCGGGGCCCCAAACGAGACGAATATCGTGCTGCGCTAAAATTTCGGCGGCGCGCTGGATTTCCGCCCAATCCTTCACTTCGAAGGCGATGTGGTGCAGCTGCGGCTGCGCGTCATAGACGAAGTTCACCGTATGATGATCGGTGTTGCAGCGCAGGAAGGCGAAGTGGTCGGCGTGCCAGTCTGAGACGCGAAAGCCGAGCACATCGCAATAGAATTTTACCGTCTTGTGCACGTCGTCGACCCGATAGGCGACATGACCGAGCTTTAGCGGCAGGACGCCTGCATGCCGCCCGTCGTCCTTGGCAAACACGTAGTCGGCAAAGACTTCGACGATGGTGCCCTTGGTGTCGCGGAAGACGATGGCCTCGGCAATGCCCGGCGAAACCCCGCTGGCGCGTTCGCTTTTCACGCCATGTCCGGCCAGCTCTTGTGCGACCGCAGCCAGGTCGCTGCCGGGAGCAACTTGCAATGACAAGCGCGACAGCGCATTCGCCGGACCGGGTTCAAGCGCAATTGCTTCAAGACCGAGTTTGCAGGCGAGAAAGGCGCGATCTTTGGCGCGCTCGACGAGAGTGAGGCCGACCACCTCGGTATAATATGCGATCTGGCGCTCGATATCGGGCGTGGTCAGCGTAACGTGCCCGAGGCGTCTGACCTGAATCATATGAACGGGCTCCCGCCGCAACCGGGCGATCCATCAAGAACGCCGGCCTGACCTATCCTACCCGAAACGTCCTTGCGCGGACCAGATCGCTACTGCGAGCGTGCGTCGTTCAGGAGCGGAATATCGCTGGCCTGCTTCGGTACCGGCAGCGATTGCAGATAGGCGTAAATGTCGTCGAGGTCTTGGTCCGACAAAATCTCCGGCCGAAACGGCGGCATCGGACCGTTGGTGGTGCGGACGAAAGTCTTGAACGCGTCGAGCGGCAGCGCCGTGCGCGCGATCACCCGACCGCTGCTGGTTGCGATCGAGCCCTCGCCGGCGAAGTCATGGCATTGCCAGCAGCCGTTTTTGATAAACGCGGCCTTGCCCTTCTGGACGTCGCCGTCGGCGCGAGCGCTGCCAGGTGAGGCGGCGCAGGCCGCGAGAGCCACGGCGACAGTGAAAACATGTGCCGCTGCAACGCGAACAAAATGCATGATCATTCCCTCACCGCGGCTGCGTCATGACGTTGACCAATGCTGGCTGGCCGTCCTTCACCACGGCGACCGCTTCCTTGATCGCGGGACCGAGATCGGCCGGGTCGGTGATCGGGCCTTTCGCCCACCACCCCATCGATTTTGCCAGCTCATGATAGGCAATGTCCGGGTTCATGATGCTGGTGCCGATCGGCGCAAGATCGTTGCCGGTGTTGGCGACGCGGTTACGAAAATTGGCGAAGCGCTGCACGTGCATCGATTCCTGATGATAGCCACGATTGTTGTGCATGACGGCGAGCAGCGGAATTTTGTGCCGCGCCGCGGTCCAAAGTACGCCAGGGGCAAACATGATGTCGCCATCGGACTGGATGGAGACCGAGAAGCGGCCAAGATCGCGATTGCCGAGCGCCGCGCCCACCGACGCCGGCGCCCCGTAGCCGATGCCATAGCCACCGGATCCGCCGAGCCATTGATAGTGCTTTTCCATCGGCCACAGTCGGTTTGCCCAATTGCTGGTATTTCCCGAGGTGGAGACCAGCGACCAGTCGAGATCTTTGATCTGCCCATAAAGCTCCATGACCAGGCGCGCCGTGCTGATCGGACTCGCATCCCAGGCGACGGCGGCGGCTTGCTTGGTATCGGCCAGACCCTTGGCATGAGCTTGCCGGATAGCGTCGCCGCGCTTGGTCATGGCGTCCTTGCGATCGCTCGATATCGCGGACTTCACGGCATCAATCAGCGACGGCAGCGTCGCCTCGGCGTCGCCGGGCATCGATATGTCGATGCTCTGGAAGCGTTGAAAGTCCTGATAGTTCGACTTGGTGAGCAGGTCGACCGAGCTGATGCTGATCAGCTTCGTCCCCGGCTTGATCTTGCTGAAGTTGTGACCCCAGCCGTCGTCTCCATTATCCCAGAAGCCGTTGACCGTGCCCCAATAGTCGGAGAGTTCCATACCGATGACGACATCGGCCTGGCCAATCACGCTTGCCGGGCGGCTCAGCGGGTGGATGTTCGGAAAATTCATCCGTCCGCCCTGATTGACAACCGGGGCCTGCAATAATTCGGCAAGCTCGACCAGCAACTTGACGCCGTCGGCCGTGCGCGCTGCGCGATCGACCACGATGACGGGGTGCTCGGCAATGGCAAGCAAGCGCGCCGCCTCCTTCACCGCGGCGTCATCGCCTTGCGGCGGCGCCGCGGCGAAGAATTTGGGAATATAAAGCGGCTCGCCGCGGTCGCGGATCGGCTCGTTCTGCAAACCGCCGTCGAGCGACATCATGACCGGACCGTAAGGCGGCGTCGTCGCGATCTTGTACATGCGCACAAACGACTGGGCGAAATGTTCCGGCGAGACCGGAGTGTCGTCCCATTTGGTGTAGTCGCGCACGATGGCATTGATGTCCTGCGCCGAGTGGAACGTCGGCACCAGTGGCGGGCGATGCGCGGCGTCGAGATCGTTGCCGCCGATGACGAGCACCGGCACGCGGTCGCACCAGGCATTGTAGATCGCCATGGTGGCGTGCTGCAGGCCGACCACGCCATGGACCAGCGTCATGATCGGCTTGCCGGTCGCCTTGAAGTAGCCATGACACATGCCGACGGCAGATTCTTCGTGCATACAGGTGAGAAACTCCGGCATCGTGTTCTTGCCGTAGTCGATGATCAACTCGTGGAGGCCCCGGTAGCTCGCGGCCGGATTAGCCGGTACGTACTTGATGTCGAATGTCTTGATGACATCGACCATGAAGTCGGAGCCGGGTTTGCCGCCCGCGATCTCCGGCATCTGCGGCGTGCCGGTTTCATTGGCGGCGACATAGGCGTTTGGCGGAAGGGCCGAGGGCACCCGCGGCGGCGGCTCTGATACCGGTGCGGGAGCCGCGTTCAGCGGACCGGTAACGCCGGCTGCACTGGCAATGGCTGCCGTGGCCAGAAATTTGCGGCGATTGAATTTCGCGTTCGGCCCTTTTGCGGGCATTTTCCTCTCCCTTTCTTTTTTTAGCTTGCGGCGACGGCGGCCGAAGCAAATCGAATCGATTATTACTACCGCAAGCCGGACTTGTCCCACTCGTTTCAAGTCGCCGATTATTCGGTAAGTCGAGTTACCCCATAACCGCTCGCTTTGTATTTCACAGATCGATCGCGGGGATTGACTGATGTGCTCCTGGACTGCGCGCCCCGCAGGGGCAACCGCCGAAACCGCAGATTAATGATTTGCATCAATGATGGTGCTTCCCGCAATGAGCGCCTCACCTTGTCACGGCCGCGGCATCGAACAAGACTATGAGCGCAACACCGGAGCAGTTCTCGTCCGCGCTGCCCAGCGAGCCAGATTCGGCGCGTGCGCCGTTGTGCTTTGTCATCGACGGCGACGGCAGCATCCGACATTTTCTGTCGCTTATCCTGCACGGGGCCGGCATCGACACCGAGGAATTCGCCGATGGTCAGGGACTGCGGCGGGCGCTGTCGCGACGTGCGCCCGATGTGATCTTCCTCGATATCCCGCTCGAATCGGCGGAAGCCATCGCCTGCGTCGCCGCCATCGGCAACGGCAATTATCGCGGCCGCGTGCAACTCATGTCGAGCCGCGGCTCGGCCGTGCTGGCCCACGTCAAAAGCATTGGCGAGCAGCATGGGCTGCAAATGCTACCAGTGTTGCGCAAGCCGTTCGACACCAACACGATCATCAAGCTGCTGCAGGACGTCAAACTCGGCCATCCGCCCGCCGTTACCGGACGCATCGAACTTGCCGATGCCTTGGCAAACGAATGGATTGAATTCTGGTACCAGCCGAAGATCGATCTGCGCAGAAAGCAATTGGTGGGCGCCGAAGCCTTCGCCCGTGCCCGCCATCCGACGCATGGTGTTCTGTTGCCGAGCGCGTTCATGCCCGGCGCCAAAGAGGCGGAGCTGACCGCGCTTTCGGAACTCGCTTTGTCAAAGGCGCTGACAGCAGCCGCCAAATTCGGCACGCTCGGCGTCAATTTGCGCATGGCGGTCAACATCCCGGTCCCCGCGCTGGTGAAGCTCGACGTTGCCGCTATCGTACAGACTTATCGCCCGCAATTCGAGAAATGGCCGGGCCTGATCATCGACGTGTCGGAAGAGCAGATCGTGAGCGACCTGGCGCTCGCCAACGATTTCACCAAACGCTTGCAGCACCTCAACGTCCAGCTCGCGATCGACGATTTCGGCCGCGGCTATTCCTCGCTGGTGCGGCTCAAGAATCTGCCGTTTGCCGAGCTCAAACTGGACCGCGCCTTCGTCGCCGACTGCGGCACCGACAAGGTCAATGCCCCCTTGTGCAAGACGGTCATCGACCTGGCGCACAATTTCGGCAGCGTCGCGGTCGCAATCGGCATAGAGAAAGCCTCCGACGCCTTGGCGCTGGTCAGCATGGGCTGCGACTACGGCCAAGGCTTCCTGCTCGGCCAACCGATGCGGGAGGAGCGCTTCGTGTCGCTGTTGCGTCAGCGCGCCGGATCGCAGGCCCGTGCGGGCATGGCGGTATCGCGCGACGAGATGGAAAAGCAGCCGGCTTGACGCAGCGCGCGGCGCTCAATGCGTCCAGGCGCCGCGCCGCGTAGCGGAGAAGTTGTCGGAATAGGAAATGCGTTGCCGCTTTGTCGGCGTGCTTTCGAAAACTTCGTAGGCGATGCCGTTGCGTTCGCAATAGGCAACGGCCTCGTCCTTGGTGTCGAAGTAAAGCCGCAGCTGCTGTTTCATGTCGCCCGAGCTGGTCCAGCCCATCAGCGGCTCGACGGCGCGGCGCTGTTCCGGCTCGTAATCCAGGACCCATTCCTTGGTCTTGGCGGTGCCGGACTGCATCGCGGTGCGGGCGGGTTTGTAGATTCGGGCGGTCATAGGCCTGCCATCGCTGAAAAATGGTCGGGGCAGCAGGATTTGAACCTGCGACCTGAAGTACCCAAAACTCCCGCGCTACCAGGCTGCGCTATACCCCGCCGGTCGCGGCACTGGATAGCTGTTTCCCGTGCACCCAGCAAGCCGAGCGGCCCCGTCGCCGGGTCAGTGGTTACCGAAGAACGAGCCGGTGACTCGGTCGCCCGGCGCGATATGGTATTTGCGAGCGGTGCCGGCGATCACTTCGAGGACGCCACGCACCGGCCCCGCGGAAGGTATAAGGGTATCGGACAACGGCGTGGCGTTTTGCGCGATGTTGAGAACGCGCCCGTCACCGCGGATGAAGATCATATCGAGCGAGATGTAGGTATTGCGCATCCAGAACTGGACCTGCTGATCGGTCTGAAAGTCGAACAGCATGCCGTGGCCCTCCGGCAGCGACTTGCGGAACATCAGGCCGCGGGCGCGCTCCGCATCATTGGTCGCAAGCTCGACGGAGAAGGCATGCACGCCGGAACTGGTGACGATCTCGATGGTGTCCTGGGCCGCGCTCGCCGGCGTTTGCGCCGCCGGGAGGGCGCAACCGGCGACCAGCACGACGGCCGCAAGGCCGGTGGCCCGGATGAGCCGCGTCGAGCGAAGGATGGCGCGAAGCGCTAGTGCGAGGCCGGACCGAGCGGACCGCTCTCGGGGCGAACCTCGGCCGCCATCATCCCCTTCGGTCCGGGTCCGAAGCGAACCAGGACGAACTGACCGGGCCGCAGCTCGGTCAGGCCGAACCGGCGCAAGGTTTCCATGTGAACGAAAATATCCGGCGTCCCCTCCCCCCGCGTCAGGAAGCCGAACCCGCGCAACCGATTGAACCATTTGACCTGTGCCCGTTCGAGACCGCTTGTGGCCGCAACAGTAACATGGGTTCGCGGCGGCGGCATCTGCGCCGGATGGATTGCCGTCGATTCGTCCATGGAAAGAACCCGGAAGGCCTGCAGACCTTTCGGCCCGGGCACAACCTCGCAGGCAACCCGCGATCCCTCATACGCGGTCTGAAATCCATCGCGACGCAAGCAGGTGACATGCAAGAGCACATCCGCCATGCCGTTATCGGGAACGATGAAGCCATAACCCTTGGCAACATCGAACCACTTGATGACCCCGGTGACCTCGATGACGCGCGCGGCTTCGTCAGCAAGCGCAACGTCGGGTCCGAGACCCGGCTTGGTAGATTTTTGTTCGATCCCGTCCGACGCCATGACGCCGTGGCCGCCGCTGTTCTGCTGGCGCCCTGCGGGCGCATCACGAATCTCTTGAATCGAAGATAACACCGGCAATCCGACGCGAAAGGGTAAAAATGCAACACTGGCGCAAAAGCGTCACGGCCTGTGCACAAAGGGGAATTTATTCACTGCACAATGAGGGGTTCGAGAACGGTCCCGATATCCTGCGTGCACGACCAGATCGGCGATCTCGTCGAACTCGGTCGGTTCGCGATTGACGATGACGAGGCGCGCGCCGTTGCTTTTCGCCATCAACGGGAAAGCCGGCAGCCGGCCAGACCACCAGCGAGGAGCCAATCGCCAGGAACAGATCGCAGTTCTGGGCAAGTTCCTGGGCACGCCGCATTGCAGCATCGGGCATCGCCTGACCGAACGAGACGGTCGCAGTCTTGATGAAGCCGCCGCAGGTAGGGCAATCTGGCGCGCAGCCGTTCGCAGCGTCCATTCTCTGGCGCACCCAGGGCAATTCGTAGCGCGCGTTGCAGTCGAGACATAAGGCGAAGGTCGTATTGCCGTGCAATTCGACGACGTGTTCCGGGGCAATTCCAGAGGCTTGATGCAGATTATCGATATTTTGCGTGATGACGGCCGGCACCTTGCCGGAGCGGTAGAGACTGGCGATCGCACGATGGCCGCGGCCGGGCTTGGCCCCGCCGAACTGCTCCTCCATGGCGAAGCGCCGCCGCCACGACTCATTGCGCGCCTCCTGGCTGTCCAGGAACTCGTCGAACGGGATCGGCCGGTACCGGGTCCACAGCCCGCCCGGAGAGCGAAAGTCGGGAATGCCGGATTCGGTCGATATGCCCGCCCCGGTGAACGGTACGATGATGCCGGCTTCGAGAACCATCTCCTGCAGCCGCGCTATGGCAGCTATCGCGAATGGAGCGACATCATTCTTGGTAGCCGTGCTTCATCCCCACCGGGCCCCGTCATACATTACGTAGCGTTACTCATCGGCTTTTGCCGGCCCAAGGACCATTGACCGACCAGCGGAGGTTTCCATCATGCGGTATCTGCACACAATGCTGCGCGTGCGCAATCTCGACGACGCGCTCGACTTCTATTGCAACAAGCTCGGGCTGAAGGAAGTCCGCCGGCGGGTCGACGACAAGAACAAGTACACTCTGGTCTTCCTGGAGGCGCCGGCCGATGACGACCTGGTCGCCAAGGGCCCGGCGAGCCGGGCAGGCCCCGCTGGTCGAGCTCACCTATAACTGGGACAGCGGCGAGGACTACGGCGAGGCGCGCTATTTCGGCCACCTCGCCTACGAGGTCGACGACATCTATGCACTTTGCGAGAGGCTGATGAAGGCCGGAGTCACCATCAACCGGCCGCCGCGCGACGGCAACATGGCCTTCGTGCGGTCGCCCGATAAGCATTCGATCGAACTTTTGCAGAAGGGCGACCCGCTGCCGCCTAAGGAACCCTGGACGTCGATGCCGAACGTCGGCAAGTGGTGAGCGTTTCCCGGACGCGGTGCACCGCTGATCCGGGATCGCCGCAAGCCCCAATTCGTAGGGATCCCGGGTCTGGAGCGCACCACTTTCGTGCGGCCTAGCGCCGGGGCTAGGGTTGCTTGCTGGCGGCGACAAAGCTCTCTATATGTCGCGCGCTTTCAGGCACCGAGCGCCGTTGCGCTTGATCCGCGCCCTTCGTCTAGCGGTCCAGGACATCGCCCTTTCACGGCGGTAACACGGGTTCGAGTCCCGTAGGGCGCGCCATCCTTATCAAGCACCCATATCAAAGACCCACACCAAACCCTCATATTAAGCACCCATGTCCGACGCTCTCGAACTTCTCACCACCCGGCGCTCGTTCAAGGCTGGCGAACTCGCCGGGCCTGCCCCATCCGCCGCGGAGGTCGAACAGCTTCTGACCATTGCGTCGCGGGTTCCGGATCACGGCAAACTCACGCCGTGGCGCTTCATCGTGTTCGAGGGCGATGCGCGCCAAGCGGCGGGCGACGTTATCGCCGACGCCTTCCGTGCCAAATATCCGGACGCCAGGCCCGAACATATTGAAGCCGAGCGCAAGCGATTTACCCGTGCGCCGCTGGTCGTCGCGGTGGTGAGCCGCGCCGCGCCGCATGTGAAGATTCCGGAATGGGAGCAAGTGCTCTCAGCGGGCGCCGCCGCCATGAATCTCGTTCTCGCCGCGCATGCACTCGGATACGGCGCGAACTGGATCACCGAGTGGTATGCGTACGATCGCAAGGCGCTGGACGCCCTCGGCCTGGCGCCGCACGAGCGGATCGCCGGCTTCATCCATATCGGCCGGCCGCCCGGCCCACCGGAAGACCGGCCGCGGCCGCCGCTCGGCGATATCGCCACGCGCTTTTCTGTTTAGCTTGGCACATCGCCCGGAAACAGAAGAGGGCGCCGACCGAGCCGGCGCCCTCGTCTCACGCCTACGCGCACCGACTACATTCCGTTATCGATCAAATACTGCTGCGTCGCGGCGTTTGCCGCATCGTTTTGCGCTTCGGCCGCCGCATTGCTGGCATTCATGTCCTGGAGGGACTGGTCTTCCTGCTGCATGGCCTGGTCCGACGCGTCGATGGCCGCCTGTGACTGACTGTTATCGACCTCGACCGCTGCCGGACTTTGATCGAACACCTGCGAATTGTCGTCACTGGACGCAGCCGTGGCATGTGTGGCGGCAGCCCGCGACGCGTGGGTCACGAGCGGCACCGTAAACCCGCCGAACGCGGCCGCGATGAAATCCGGAAGATTGAATTGCCGTTGCGTGAACTGAGGGTATTTGGCCGCCGTGACGTGGTGAACGACGTGATGCGAGGTCTTTGCCGCAACACGGCCGGCGTTGGCCGCGAACGCATTACCGGTCAGCGCGAGCGAGGCGACGATGATTGTGGTGCGAACAAGAGACTTGGTGACGAGTGATTTGTTGGAGAGTGACTTCATGGCAACCGCCTTCAATATCGGCTTGCGCCGTAGTAAGTCCCCTAATCGGTATGTCGCGTAAGCTAGGCGCGTGGACGTGGAGCGCCGATGTCCGGCAAATTAATTGCCGTCCAGGTTTCACAACGGGCTACCGCTTTTTGTATCGAGATACCGTCCGATCGGCTGCCCGTTAGCCGGCTTCGTGCCGATCGTTGTCCCTGCTCCGGCTTATTAGGCCTCCGGCAGGCTACCCGGTGTCGCGGGCGAAACCGGGACTTCAGACTGCTGCGGAATGGTCGATGTCGTCGACGGATCTTGCGCATGCGCGATAGCCGCATAGGCGGCCATAAAAAGCATGACGCAGGCGGCGACAAAAAATGTAGTCAAAGCAGTTCGCTCGACACGTCGTGCGCGCATGACTACTCCGCCTCATTTCCTTAAATCGTTCGCCGCCCTCGGTCGGTTCTCGTTCTATCGAACCGCCGCATGTATCAAACGTTCATCAAATGCGTTGGTTCCATCTCTGACGCAGCGCACAATTCATCCAGCTGTTGCCCGCCAACCGGAATTTCACCCTGCAACGTCCACAGCACAGACCAATATTCGTCACGGCGACGCCACAGACCGGATCTAGCGTCCTGCAAGAGTTGGTTTGAGGCTTGGTTCAAGGAGGAAGAATCATGACTCTGCATGCCGACACGACGGCACGGGCGCGCTTGGCGACATATGCCAAGAACAACTGCCCGCAATGCAGCGAATCGCTGCTTGCCCCCGACTGGTCCGAATATCTCAATGACCGTTGCGTGCGTCACACTTGGTCGTGCGAGGCTTGCGGCTACCAGTTCGAGACCGCGGTATTCTTTGCCGCGGCGGCCTAATCAATCGGCGGATTGCAGCGGCGGATAAGCGTGCTGCCGCCCGTTGAAATCGTCCACTGTCGAACCGTCCGGACTCAAATAGCCCGGGCCGATCGGTGATTTGCCGTAGCCGCCGGGAATGTCGAGTACATAAGACGGCTGGCACAAGCCCGAATAGCGGCCGTGGAGTGCGCGCATCAGGCTTTGGCCGGCCGCGATGGACGTGCGCAGATGCGCGGTGCCGGGCGCCAGGTCGGGATGGTGCAGGTAATACGGTTTGACCCGGCACTCGACCAGCGTCCGCATCAGCGCGCCCAGCGTCTCGGCATTATCGTTGACGCCGCGCAGCAACACGGACTGGCTCAAAACCGGAATCCCCGCATCGACGAAACGCGCGATTGCCGCGCGCGCGCTTTCAGTGAGTTCGCGCGAATGATTGACATGCAGGACGACGAACGCCGCCTTGGTGCTGCGTAGCGCGCGCACCAATGCCGGCGAGATTTGTTCGGGAGCTGCGACCGGCACGCGCGTGTGCACGCGGATCACTTTAACGTGGTCGATCGCGGCCAGCTTCGTTGTTACCTCTTTGAGACGCCGCGGCGACAGCACCAACGGATCGCCGCCGGTGAGGATCACTTCCCAGATCTGCGGCCAGGCGCGGATGTAGTCGAGCGCCGTGGCGAGCGCGGCGCGGGACAGCCCTCCGCGTCCCGGCCCGATCATCTCGCGCCGGAAGCAGAAACGGCAATAGACCGCGCAGGCGTTGACGAGCTTGAGCAGCACGCGGTCGGGATAGCGGTGAACAATGCCTTCGACCGGGCTATGCGCTTCGTCGCCGATTGGATCGCCCAATTCTTCCGGCACCGAGACAAGCTCGCGCGGATCCGGAACAAATTGCCGCGCAATCGGATCGTGCGGATCGGAGGGATCGATCAAGTCCGCCATGGCCGGCGTGATCGCCACCGCGTAGCGCGCGGCGACTTTTTCCAGCGCGGCAAGTTGACCGCGGTCTGCCAATTGCGCATCGACTAGTTCGGATGGCGTGCGCAACGCACGTGTGCTTGTCATAGCGGCTACTCCTGAATGGGCGTCCATAGCACCTGATCGATGCGCGAGGCTCCGGTCGCCAGCATCACGAGACGATCTAGGCCGAGTGCAATGCCCGAGGCCGCCGGCATCTGCGCCAGGGCGGCGAGAAAATCTTCGTCGATCGGGTAGCGCTCGCCGTAGATGCGCTGTTTCTCCGCCATCTCGCGTTCCAGACGGCGGCGTTGCTCGTCCGCGTCGTTGAGTTCGCCAAAACCGTTGGCAAGCTCGACTCCGCAGACATAAAGCTCGAAGCGCTCGGCGACGCGCGATGGATCTTCTGCCGAGCCTTGCGCCGGGCGTGCCAGCGCCGACAGCGCAGCCGGATATTGGTCGAGAATGGTGGCGCGGCCAATGCCGAGATTGCTCTCGATCCGCTCCACCAGAACGCGGCTGAAAATATCGCCCCAGGCGTCGTCATCGGCAACGCGGATGCCGGCCGCCTGCGCGGCAGCAGCGAAGCGGTTGCGGTCCGGCATACCGTCGGGCAGCGTTGCGAGCAGATCGATGCCGGCTAAGCGGGTGAAGGCTTCCGCAACGGAAAGCCGTTCGGGCTCGGCGAAGGCATCGGCGGAACGGCCGCGGAAAGTCAGTTGCCGCGTTCCCGCCGCCCGTGCCGCGACGCGCAGGACCGCGACACAATCGCCCATCAAAACCTCATAGGATTCGCCGGCGCGATACCATTCGACAAGCGTGAATTCGGGATGATGCAGCGCGCCGCGTTCGCGGTTGCGAAACACCTTGGCAAATTCAACGATGCGCGGCTCGCCCGCCGCGAGAAGCTTTTTGCAGGCGAACTCCGGCGAGGTGCGCAGATAGCGGGGCGATGCCGTGCCGTCGGGCGCGGCCAGCGCGGTGGCGAAGGCGTGGAGATGAATTTCGTTGCCCGGAGAGACCTGCAGCGCCGCGGTGTCGACCTCGACAAAATTCTGCCCGGCAAACCACACCCGCAGCGCGGCCACGATCCGGCCCCGCGCCAGGAGGATCGGCCGGCGGTCGGCATGAACGTGCGGGGCCCAAAAGGGCGAGGAACGGGGCGGAACGGCCGGCATGTCCTTGTCTAAACGATGGTGACGAAATAACTAGCGGTGACGCCCAGGATCGGTATGTTGCGGCCGAATCCCGTCTATCAACATTGAGGAAACCGTGAAAGTCATCGCCAGCTCATTGCGAAAAGGCAATATCGTCGAAATCGACGGCAAGCTCGGGGTCATTATGGCCGTCGAGAACATCCATCCCGGCAAGGGCACCCCGGTCACCCAGATGGACGTGCGCCGGATCGCCGACGGCGTGAAGGTCTCGCTGCGCTACAAGACCACCGACCAGGTCGAGCGTGCCTTCGTCGAGGATCGCAAGCACCAATATATGTACCAGGACAGCGACGGCTTCCATTTCATGAACATGGAAAGCTACGACCAGGTCGCTCTGCCGGCCGACATTATCGGCGATCAGTCGGCCTATCTGGAGCCCGAGATGGAAGTGACGATCAGCATGCACGACGCCGTGCCGGTCGCCATCGAGCTGCCGCCGAAGGCCACCCTCGAGGTCGTCGAGACCGAGCCGACCATCAAGAGCCAGACCGCGACCTCGTCCTATAAGCCTGCCGTGCTGTCGAACGGGGTGCGCACCATGGTGCCCCCGTTCGTGACCACCGGCACCAAAATCGTGGTGATGACCGCCGACGGCAGCTACGTCGAGCGGGCGAAAGATTAATTGCGGCAGCGTTTCGCCGCCGCTCATTTCTGAATGTTTGTTCATTGCCGGGCGAGAATCGCGACGGTTGGCGCTTGGCAGCGCCTGCATTGCTGGCGATAGTAGAGAATCTCGAATGCGGGATTTGACGCGTGCGCACTGCCGTACCGTTTCATCGCAGCCTGCTGGCAACGGGATTTGCCTCGGCGATGCTGCTCGGCTCCGTGCAAGCGGGCTTGAGCAACGAATGCAAGCCGCACCATTTCAGGGCTCCGTTCTTCATCAAAAGCATGGGCGCCTGCGCGTTCGATCCTGAAACACTGAGCTTTGCCGGCACGCCAGTCCAGCAGGCGATGTGCCTGATGCGCGGCATGGACGCGACCAGAAATCTTGGACCGCCGCTGCAATCTTTGCCCCCTGGGCTTGCCAGCCGCATCGGCGAAACGGCCGGCCTGCCCTCGCGAGAGGCGCTGGCGAACTTCCTCTCCAAGCAAAGTCTCGAATCTGATTTTGCCGCGCATCTGCCGGGGCCGGTATCGCGCGCGCATGACAACGAACCCGATGCGCCGATGGCGCGCTATTTTGTCATTCACGATACCAGCGGGCCGGATTTCGGCCGCCATGGATTCCCCGACGACATTAATGATGACGCTGCGCATCTCAACAATCTGAAAAATTTCATCTGCGCCGACGGCTGGGGCAAAGCGCATGTCATCGTCAATCGTGTCGGCGACATGCTGGTCACCCATGATTTCGTAATTCCATGGCGCGCCACAAAATTCGAGCAAGCTGAGGAGTTCGGCGGCGCCCTGCAAGGTTTATTTCTGCACGTTGAGCTTATTCAGCCGCGCCAGCGCGGGCGCGGCGGCGACGGACATTCACCCGATCCCGCCTTCACGCCGGCGCAATACGATCGGCTGGCTTTGCTCTACACCATCGCCAGCGTGCGCCGCGGCAACTGGCTCATTCCGGCATTCCACGCCGCCATCGATGCGGAAATTCCGAATGGCCACGACGATCCGCTCAATTTCGATATAGCCAGCTTCGCCAACAGCCTCGATCGCCTCGCCGAAAAACTAGGCCAGCCGGTGGTGGTTCAGGCCGCGCATCAGTGACGGTCGTTGCGGCCAGGCGCACTGCCCTCAAGGCCGCCGCTGGGCCCCTGCGACGGCGATCTTGCCGCGCGCATCGCGACCGCTGCCTTGCCATTCGCGACGAACGGCTATGCCGGCGTGGGGCGTCTTGCCCGGTTGCGCAAAGGCTCATGATCCGGTTGGATGCGGCCCGACCCAGCCCTCCAAGCCTGATCACGAGGAAATGCCCGCATGACGCCGTCCCAAACTGCGACCGCTCGCGCCACCAATGCCGATCCCGCCGTTGCCGCGGTCGAACGCCCGACGCCGGCCGGCGCCAATGCGCCCGGCTTCGGCTCGGATGTCATCGCCGAAGCGCTGCGCTCGCTCGATATTCCCTATATCGCCCTCACGCCGGGCGCGAGCTATCGCGGCCTGCATGACTCGATCGTCAACTATCTCGGCAATACCAAGCCGCAAATGCTGCTCTGCTTGCACGAGGAAGCCGCCGTCGCCATCGCCCACGGCTATGCCAAGGTCACCGGCAAGGCGATGGTCACCGCCGTGCACTCCAATGTGGGGCTGATGCACGCGACCATGGCGATGTTCAATGCCTGGTGCGACCGCATGCCGGTCGTGGTGCTCGGCGCCACCGGCCCGGTCGATGCCGCCAAGCGCCGGCCCTGGATCGATTGGATCCATACCGCGCGCGACCAGGGGGCGCTCATTCGCGACTACACCAAGTGGGACGACCAGCCGGCGTCGCCCGGCGCGGCGCGCGAAGCCATCCTGCGCGGCACCTGGATCGCCAATACGGTGCCGCAGGGACCGGTCTACATCAATTTCGACGCCGAGCTGCAGGAAACGAAAGTGTCCGAACAGCTGCCGGCGATCGACATCGCGCGTTACATGCCGACGGTTTCGACCGCGGCGCCGGCCGAGGTGGTGCGCGAGGCCGCCGCCATGCTCAAAGGCGCCAAACAGGTCTTGATCCTCGCCGGGCGCGCGTCGCGCGATCTCGACGCCTGGAATGCACGCGTCGCGCTCGCCGAGGCGCTCAATGCGCGCGTCGTCACCGATCTGAAAATCGGCGCCACGTTCCCGACCGATCATCCGCTTTATGTCGGCTCGCCGCGCGCCATCAATCCTGAGAGTGTCGAGGGCTTGAAGAACGTCGATGTCGTCCTCAGCCTCGACTGGGTCGATCTCGCCGGCGCGCTGCGCTATTTCGGCCCGATGCCCTCAGTCAAAGTGATCCAGGTTTCGCTCGACCACCGCATCCATAACGGCTGGAGCATGGACCATCAGGCTCTGCCGCCGGTCGATCTTCTGCTTTCGGCCGATCCCGATCTCGTGGTGCCGGAACTGATCAAGGAAGTCGGCAAAAGCGCCAAGCCCCATGCCATGCCGAGCCCGCGCAAAATCTCTGACAAAGAGCCGTCCGGCTTCACCAACGAAAATATCGCACGCAGCTTGCGCAAAGTTTTAGGCGATCGCCCGGTGACCTACACGCATCTGCCGCTGTCATGGGACGACAGCTGGATCACCTTCCGCCATCCACTCGATTACGTCGGCTCCGACGGCGGCGGCGGCGTCGGCGGCGGCCCGGGCATTTCGGTCGGCGCCGCGCTGGCGCTCAAAGGCACCGGACGTCTGCCGATCGCGATCTGCGGCGACGGCGATTTTCTCATGGGCGTCACCGCGGTGTGGACTGCGGTGCATTACAAAATCCCGCTGCTGTTCGTGCTCGCGAACAATCGCTCGTTCTATAACGACGAGCTGCACCAGGAGCGGATGGCGCGCGCGCGCAACCGGCCGGTCGAGAACAAGTGGATCGGCCAGCGCATGTCCGATCCGGAAGTCGATCTCGCCGCCATGGGCCGCGCTCAGGGCGCTGTCGGCTTCGGTCCGGTCACCAAGCCTGGCGATCTAGCTGGAGTGCTGGAAAAGGCGATTGCCGCAGTCGACGCTGGCCAGGTTGCCGTCGTCGATGTGCGCGTCGAGCCCGGCTACACCGCGGTCATGACGGCAGCGATGACTCGCGCAGGCAGCTGATCCAACGGCCTACGCTCCCGCGGAGGGACGAGGATGGCAGTATTTTCGGCGCCTTGCGGCTGCTGCATGGGCCGCCGGCAATTCTTGACGGCCGGCTTGGCGACGGGCTTGGCGGCCGCGGCGGCACTTCCCCCGCGCCGTGCGCTCGCGCAAGCGCCAGTGCAAAAACCCGCCGCGAAGCGGATCGACGTGCACCACCACTTCATGCCGTCCGGCTACATGAAGGAAGAACACGAGCGGCTCAATTTCTCCCACGGCGCGGTTTCGGCAAGTCAACTGCTGTCGTGGACGCCGCGCCAGTCGCTCGACGTCATGGATGCCAATGGCATAGCCACCGCCATCGTCTCCGTGACGACGCCCGGACCCTGGTTCGGCGACGTTGCCGCCGGCCGCCGCCTGTCGCGCATGTGGAACGACTATGCCGCCGAGCAAATCAAAGCTTATCCCGGCCGCTACGGACTGTTCGCGACGGTGCCGTTGCCGGACACCGAAGGCACTCTTACGGAAATTGAATATGCGCTCGACACGCTTAAGGCCGACGGCATCGGCCTATTGAGCTCCTATGACGGCAAATATCTCGGCGACCCGAGTTTTGCGCCGGTCTTCGCCGAGCTCAATCGCCGCAAAGCCATCGTTTATACGCATCCGACCACGTCGAAGTGCTGCACCAGCGTGATGCCCGGCGTGCCGCCGCAGGCCATCGAATATCCGTTTGAAACAACGCGGACGATTACCAGCATCCTCGTCAACGGCACAGTCTTCAACAATCCCGACATCCGCTGGATCTTCTCCCACGGCGGCGGCGCCACGCCGATGTTGGCGGGCCGCATGGTCGACACGGTCGGCCGCCATCCGAACGCCCCGAAGTTCATACCGGATGGCGTTTTGGCGGAATTGCGCAAGTTCTATTACGACACGGCGGCCGCCGACACCGAAGGATCGATGGCCGCGCTGCGCGTCATGGCGCCGGTAAGCCACATCATGTTCGGCACCGACTACCCATTCGTGAAGGTCGCCAGCGGCGTGCAACATCTAAACGAGGATGAAATGTCGGAGGCCGATCGGCAGGCGATCGATCGCGACAATGCGGTGGCTTTATTGCCTCGGCTTCGAGCCTGAAGACGATTGCCGCTAGATCTTGAATCCGCGCAATACGCGCAAGCCAAAACTTCGATGTCAGGAGGACACCATGAACGAAGCAGTTCCCCTTAAATCGCTCAAGGCGCAGCCGCTGCATTTGCCCGAGCATCGCGACGCCTTCTATGGCGGCAAATGGCACAAGGCGAAGTCCGGCCGGGCGGCGGACGCGATCAATCCCGGCACCGGTAAATCGCTCGGCCCAGTGGCCGATTGCGGCGCGGCCGACATCGAGGCCGCGGTCGGCGCCGCCAAGGCCGCGTTTCCGGCCTGGCGCGATACGCCGCCGCTTGAGCGCGCGCGCATGCTCAAGCGCATCGCCAATGTGCTGCGCGAGCACGCCGAGGAACTCGCGCTGATCGACGCCGCCGATTGCGGCAATCCGTTCGCCGAAATGGTCAAGGACGCCACCATCGCAGCGGCGCAGATCGAGTTCTACGCCGGGCTTGTCACCGAGATGAAAGGCTCGTCGATTCCGATGGGGCCCGACGTGGTGAATTTCTCGGTGCGCGAGCCGCGCGGCGTGGTCGGCCGGATTATTCCGTTCAACCATCCCTTCATGTTCTGCGCCGGCAAAGCCGCTGCGCCGCTCGCCGTCGGCAATACCGTGGTGATGAAGCCGCCGGAGCAGGCGCCGCTGTCGTCGCTGCGGCTTGCCGAACTGATCGGCGATATTCTGCCGCCCGGCGTGTTCAATCTTGTCCCCGGCGGCCGCGAAGCGGGCTCGGCGCTCGCCTCGCACAAGGACGTCGCCATGATCGCCCTGATCGGCTCGGTGCCGACCGGCCGCGCGGTGATGAAAGCCGCATCCGACACGCTCAAGGCGGTGATGCTGGAGCTTGGCGGCAAGAACGCGCTGATCGCCTATCCGGACGCCGACCCTGACGAAGTCGCCGACGGCGTCATCGGCGGCATGAATTTCACCTGGTGCGGGCAGTCCTGCGGCTCGACCAGCCGCGCCTTCATCCACGAGAAAATCTACGACGCCGTGCTCGCCAAGGTGAAAACCAAGATCACCCACTATAAGCCCGGCATCGCCACCGATCCGGCGACCACCATGGGCTCGATCATCTCCAAGACGCAGTACGAGCGCATCCTGGGCTTCATCGACAGCGCCAAGCAGGAAGGCGCGCGGCTTCTCACCGGCGGCGGCAAACCGTCCGACCCCGCGCTTGCCAAAGGCTTCTTCATCGAGCCCACGGTATTCGCCGACGTGCAGCCGAGCATGCGCATCGCGCGCGAGGAGATTTTCGGGCCCGTCCTCGCCGTCTTCAAATGGAGCGACCCGGCCAAAATGCTCGAACAGGTCAATTCGGTCGAATACGGGCTGACCGCGTCAATCTGGACCAACGATCTATCGACCGCGCACCGCACCGCGGCGGCCGTGCAGGCGGGCTTCGTTTGGATCAACGAAGTGTCAAAACATTTCCTCGGCGCGCCGTTCGGCGGCTACAAGCAGTCCGGCATCGGCCGCGAAGAATGCTTTGAGGAGATGCTGGCCTATACGCAGGAGAAGAACATTCATGTTCGGCTACGGCCGGCGAGTAAGTAAGTTCCACTGACCAGCCAATTTGTCGCGGGTATTTTGCCCGGCGCACAACTAGACTACCGGTGCCGCGCACCTGAAAAGCTGGCCAGTACTTATTTCACGAGGGCCGACTGTGAAACGCCGCCAGTTTATGGCGCTTTTAGGAAGCGCGACCAGCCTCCTTGCATGGCCCCTCGCCGTCCGCGCGCAACAGCAGAAAATGCCGGTCGTCGGATTTTTGCGCAGTGCCACGCTCACCGACGCGGCAGCCTTCGTCACCGCCTTTCGCCAAGGCCTGAAAGAAGAGGGCTATGTCGAAGGTCAGAACGTCGCAATCGAATTTCGGGCCGCTGATAATCATCCCGATCGCCTGCCCGCACTGCTCGCCGAGTTGATCCGCATCCCGGTATCGGTGATTGCCGCCAACAGCGTGGCAGCAATTGCGGCGAAGGCTGCGACCACGACGATCCCGATCGTCTTCGCCAGCGGCGACGATCCGGAAAAGGACGGTCTCGTCGCCGGCTTCAGCCGGCCCGGTGGCAACGCCACCGGCGTCAGCTTTATTTCGGGAGCGCTCGGAGCGAAGCGTCTGGAATTACTGGGCCAAGTCGTACCCAAGGGATCGACGATCGCGGCGCTGGTGAATCTCAATACGCTTGAAACCGCGACTGACCGGAAGGATGTGGAGGCAGCCGCGCAAAAATCCGGGCAACCCCTCATCGTCCTGGACGTCGCCGACGACTCCGATATTGAAACAGCCTTCAATACGATCGTCCGGCGCGGCGCCGGTGCGGTCCTCATCGGGCCGGGCGCGTTCCTGACATCGAAGCGGAAACTGCTGATCGATCTTGCGGCACGTTACCGGTTGCCGGCGCTCTATCCGCTCCGTAACAGTGCCGTAGCCGGAGGCCTGATGAGCTATGGCGCCGATCTTGCCGATGCCTATCGCCAAGTCGGCAATTACGTAGGGCGCATTCTCAAGGGCGCGAAGCCTGCCGACCTGCCGGTGCTGCAGCCGACCAAATTCCAGTTCGTGATCAATCTAAAGACCGCCAAGGCGCTCGGCCTCACAGTACCTCCCACGCTGCTAGCGCTTGCCGACGAAGTGATCGAATGAGGCGGCGCGTTCGACTAGGTCAGTAAAACGGGACGTGTTCCCTGTTCACAATCGCCGTGGAACGTTGCATCATGCGCAACGGGCGATGGCCCGCTCAATGACGCAGTAAAGACGGCGCAGCAAGACGCCGATCACAGGGAGGAGACCATGCGCAAAGCCAAGCGCGGATATGCCGCGCCTGCGCTCGAAGAAGTTGCCGGCAACGGCCTATTGCACCGCCGCGCGCTCTTGGGCGGCAGCGTCGCCTTTGCGGGCGCGCTGGCCAGCGGCGCTGCCTCGACCGGCGCCGCGGCGGAACCGCTGCAAGAGCCGCAGTGGAGTCTGGAACCCGGCGACGTGACGCCCGTCCTGCAAAAGCCATCGCGCTTCGAAGCCAAGCTGGTCCGCACGCTGAGCAATCCGAAAGGCGATCCACGCACCCAGCATGCCCGGGCGCCGCTGCAAATGCTCGAAGGCACGATCACGCCGAACCCGGTGCACTTCACCATCCTGCATTCCGGCATTCCCGACATCGATCCGGCGCAGCACGTGCTGGTGATCCACGGCATGGTCAAGCAGCCGCTCGAATTCACCGTCGACGCGCTGCTGCGCTATCCGATGGTCACGCGCAAGCATTTCGTCGAATGCGGCGGCAACAGCGCCCCGATGTTCTCGCCCGAGCCGATCCAGGCGACGGTGCAAGCGCTGCACGGCTTAAGCTCCTGCGCGGAATGGACCGGCGTGCCGCTGTCGACCTTGCTCGACGAGGCCGGCGTCGATCCGAAGACGATTTGGCTCGTCGCCGAAGGCGCGGATTCGCTGGCCGTCTCGCGCAGCGTGCCGATGAAAAAGGCTTATGACGACGCCATGGTCGCGCTGTATCAGAACGGCGAGCGGCTGATGCCCGGCAACGGTTATCCGATGCGGTTGTTGTTGCCGGGCTACGAAGGCAACATGAACATCAAATTTTTGCGCCGCCTCAAAGCGGTCGATCAGCCGGCCATGACCTATTACAAGTCGCGCAATTACTCGCCGCTGTTGCCGGACGGCAAGGCCTATAAATTCTACTTTGTCTGCGAGGTGAAATCTTTCATCACGCGGCCGTCGTTCGGCGACAGCCTCGACGGGCCTGGTTTTTACGAGATTTCCGGCATCGCCTATTCCGGCAACGGCCGCATCGAGAAGGTCGAGGTATCAGCCGATGGCGGCAAGAGCTGGGGCGAAGCGGCAGTCGATGGGCCGGTCAGCGCCAAATCCTTCACCCGCTTTCGCATGCCGTGGCGCTGGGACGGCCAACCGGCGGTGCTGACCAGCCGCGCCTGGGATGAGTCCGGCGCGGCGCAGCCGCTGCGCGCCGATTTTGTCGCCACCCGCGGCGAAGCCAAGAAGGTGCCGAACGTGCTCGGCTTTCCGAACCAGCACTACAACAGCCTCACGTCGTGGGGCATTGGGAGCAGCGGGGAGATCAAGCATGTCTATGTTTAAGCCGCTCGCGGCGAGTCTCCTTTTGCTGGCGGTCGCGGCAACAACGGCGACCGCCGCCGATAGCCCGCATTTGGGCAAGCCAATCACCGATGCCGATATAAAACCCTGGGACATCACCGTGTTGCCGGACGGCACTAATCTGCCGGTCGGCAGCGGCACGGCCGCGCAGGGCGCGAAGCTCTACGTCGACAAGGGCTGCAGCCTTTGCCACGGCCCGAACGGCAAGGGCGGACCGAACCCGACGCTGGTCGGCAATCCATCGCTTACCGCGGACGGCATCGCCTCGACCAAGACCATCGCCAATTTCTGGGCATGGCCGACGACCTTGTTCGATTACATCCGCCGCGCCATGCCGTGGACCTCGCCGCACACGCTCAGCGATGACGAGGTTTATGCGCTCTGCGCCTATCTGTTCGCGGCCAACAATCTCATCCCGGAGGATGAGGTTATGAACGCGCAGACGCTGCCGAAGGTGAAGATGCCGAACCACGACAACTTCATCATCAAGTTTCCGGACCGGATTTAGAGTCCCACGTAGGGTGGGCAAAATCGCTACCCGGTCGGTCCGCGTGGGCAAGGCGCGCGGGCGATTTTGCCCACGCTGACACGTCGCGCGGCGCGCCATGCCCACCCTACGCCTTTCACAGCTTGAACGTCTCGTAAGTCGCCGGATGAAATAATTCGTCGACCGAAACGCGGCGCGGCGACAAGCCCTCGGCGTGATGCTGCGCCAGAAAATAATCGAGCACTTTTCGGTTCGGCCCGACGCCGTAGGACCAGAAATCGTGGCCCATCAAATCGCGCGCCTCCTTGAGCCGCTCCTCGACGAACGGCAGCGTGACCTTGGTGGCGGAGGTGTCGGAGAGCTTTCTTAAGCCGGCTTCCTTGGCCTGCTCGAACGCCTTGTATACGGCGCCCGGCAACCAAGGATGCTTCTCAGCGAGATCGCGGCGGATACCAAGAACATGCATGATCGGGAAAAATCCGGTGCGCTTGTAATAGTCCTTCGCCACCGCGACCGGATCGGGAAACAGCCAGCCGATATGCGGATGGCCCTTCTCGACGAGCGTCGGCGGCCGCGGCGCGATAAAGCCGTCGATCTCGCCGGCTTCGAGCAATTTTGAGATCGTCGCGCCCTCCGGCGCATTATCGAGACGCACGCCGGGCGGCAGCTTCACGCTGATTTTTTCCGGCCGTCCCGCCTCCTCGATACCGCCGCGGATCCAATGGATGTCCGAGCGCTTGACGCCGTAGTCGTCCTCCAGGAAGGCGCGGGCCCAGACATTGGCGGTGAGCTGATATTCCGGCACGCCCACTTTGCGGCCCTTGAGGTCTTGCGGTTTCTTGATGCGGTCGGTGCGGACGTAAACCGCGGTGTGGCGGAAGGCCCGCGACACGAAGGCCGGCACCGCGATATAGGGACAGTCTTTCAGCGCGGTCTTGACCGTATAGCTCGACAGCGACAATTCGCAGATGTCGAACTCGGCAGCGCGGAAGGCGCGGAAGAAAATCTCCTCCGGCACCAGCGTCATATAGACCGGATCGACACCGTCGATCTGCACGCTGCCGTCGATCAAGGCGCGGGTGCGGTCGTAATCGCCGATCGCGACGGAGAGGTTGAGCTTGGCCATTTCGCTTCCCTGAATGCATCCACAGTGATTTGGGTCGCGACAGATAGCCGCCTCCGGTGGCCCGTGCCAAGATGCTATCGGAGGATCCGCCTGCCCACCGAGCACTTTGCTGGGATTCGTGATGAGATGGCACCGCATTGTCTTGGCGGTTGTTGCGACGCTGCCGTTAAGCCTGCTGCCAAGCCTCGGCCTGGCGCAGAGTTCCGCGCCGCGCGTCTATAGCGACGCCGGCAATATCTTTATCGAGAAGAACGGCGCCAAAACCAAGCTCACCGCATCGGAAATGGACGTCGATCCGGTGCTCGCCCCGAACGGCGCCTACGTCGTTTACACCCGGCAGGGACGCGGCCGCACCGTCCGTGGCTACGATACCAGCCAGGTTTGCACCACCGCGCCACGGCCCGATGAGCTGCGCCAGATCACTGTCGACGGCAGCGGCGACAGGCTTTTGCTCAGGGGCCGCAAAGCGGGCCCCGACCAGCAGCTCTGCGATTTTCGTCAGAAACAGTTCAGCTCAGACGGCCGGCGGCTCTATTTCCTCACCCCCGGCTGGGCCACCTCGGGCGCGCTGCACGTCTTCGATACCCGCAGCGGCGATGAGCATTTCGTCATGCCGGCAAACGAGGTTCTTGTCTTGAGCTTTTGCCCGAACAAATACAAGGACGACCTCGTCGTGCTGGCGCACCGCTATTTCCTGCTCGGCGGCAGCTACGATTGGTACTGGCTTTACGATTCGACTGGCAAGAAGGAGCTCGGTCCGCTTGGCGAGTTCGACAATCCAGACGACATGGTGCGCGAAGCGCACGGCGTCTGGTGTGCCAGCAAGCCCTGACGATATTACGGGCGTCCTGTAAACGGCTTCCGCCGGCGCGATGTCGGTGAGCTTGAACTGCACGCGCTCCTCGCCCTGCCAGCGGTCGAGCGCGAAGGTGCCGGCGGCATGCACGCGTTGGCCGCGGCTGTTACGCAGCGCCACGCCGAGCTTCTGGCCCGCGGCGCGGAAGGCGATGGCGTTGAGGCCGGAGCCGTCGGCGGATTTGAGCCGCACCCGCACATGGGCCTGGCCGACCTCCTCCGCATACGTCACCGTATGCGCCGGCAGCGCAATCACCGGCTCGGGATTGCCCGAGCCGAACGGCCCGGCGCGTTCGATCATCGCGACAAGCTCGGCATTCGCCGCGGCGGCCGTGACCGCGCCGTCGATCATCAGCCCGCTGGAACGCCGCGCCGTTTCCACATCGGCGCCGAGCGTGGCTTCAAGAAATGCGCGCAGCTCCGCAAGCGCGCCTTTGCGCAAGGTGACGCCGGCCGCCATGGCGTGGCCGCCGCCCTTGAGCAAAAGCCCCTCGGTCACGGCGCGGCGCACCGCGCGGCCGATATCGACGCCGGCGATGGAGCGGCCCGAGCCGGTGCCGATGCCGCCGGGCTCGAGCGCGATGGCAAAAGCGGGACGGCCGAATTTCTCCTTCAGCCGTCCCGCAACGATGCCGACGACTCCGGGATGCCAGCCTTCGGCGGCGGTCACGACGACGGCGCCCTTTTCCTCAAGGCCCAACGCCGCACTGGCCTCGGCTTCGGCCTGCGCCAGAGTCCCCTGTTCGATCGCCTGGCGCTCCTGATTGAGCCGATCGAGCTCGCCGGCGATCTTGGCGGCTTCGATCGGATCGTCTTCGAGCAGAAGTCTTACGCCGAGATCGGCGCGGCCGATGCGTCCGCCGGCATTGATCCGCGGCCCGAGCAAAAAACCGAGATGCCACGCCTCCGGCGGCCCGGTAAGCCGCGCGACGTCCATCAGGCTGACATGGCCGACCCGCTCGCGCCGGCGCAGCGCGATCAGGCCCTTGGCGACAAAGGCGCGATTAAGCCCGATGAGCGGCACGACATCGGCCACGGTGCCGAGCGCAACATCGTCAAGCAACGCCAGCAGATCGGGCTCGGAACGCCCGACCTGCCAAAAACCGCGCCCGCGCAGCACCCGATTGAGCGCCACGACGGTCATGAACGTCAGCCCCACGGCGGCGAGATGGCCGAGCCCCGATAAATCGTCACGGCGGTTCGGATTGACGATAGCGACCGCGGGCGGCAGTTCTTCGTCGGCCTGATGGTGATCGATGACAACGGTATCGAGACCGAGCTTTTTTGCTTCCACAAGCGGCTCGATGCTGGTCGTGCCGCAATCGACGCAGACGAGAAGCTTTGCCCCGCGCTCGGCCAGTGCCCGCACGGCTTCGACATTCGGGCCGTAACCTTCGAACAGGCGGTCGGGAATGTGGATGATGGGTGCGAGGCCGCATTGGCGCAGATAGCGCGCCAGAAGCGCGGCCGAGGTGGCGCCATCGACGTCGTAGTCGCCGAAAATGGCGACGCTTTCGCCGCGCGTCACCGCGTCGGCGATGCGTTCCGCCGCCTCCTTCATGGCGGTCAGTACATGCGGATCGGGCATCGCATGCTTGATGGTCGGATCGAGAAACGCGGCGACCGCGTCAGCCTCGATATTGCGGCCGGCAAGGATGCGCGCCAAAAGTTCGGGAAGCTCGTGGCGTTGTGCGATGTCGAGCGCGCGCACGGCGCCGCGCTCGTCGAGCCGGTCGCGCCAAGCCCGTCCGGTCGCCGAGTTTTCGACGCCAAGGAATAAGCGACTCTCAGTCATCAGACCGATTGTAGAATGCATTTGGCGGCAAAACTCGAGATAAAGACCCCGCGTCAGCCGCCCGCAGATAAGAGCTTAGGAGAACTTATCAAGCTTGCGATGCTCGGCTCTGATCCAGCGGACGGTGCCGCTCGCTGAGCGCATCACCACCGTTTCGGTCTCGATCACGTCCCTGCCGAACAGAACGCCGCGCAGCATGCGGCCGTCGGTGACACCGGTCGCGGCGAACAGGCAATCGCCCCTGACCATATCCTCGATCTCATATTTCTGGCGCGGGTCCTTGATGCCCATTTTGGCGACGCGGTCGCGCTTCTCGTCGGTATCGACGATCAGCCGGGTCTGCATCTGGCCGCCGATGCATTTGAGCGCCGCCGCCGCCAGAACGCCCTCCGGCGCGCCGCCGATGCCGAGGTAAATGTCGATGCCGGTCTTATCGGGATCGGCGGTGTGAATGACGCCGGCGACGTCGCCGTCGGTGATCAGGCTGACCGCCGCGCCGGCCTTGCGCACCGCGGCGATCAGATCGGCGTGACGTGGCCGATCGAGGATCATCGCGGTAATCTCATCCGGCTTGACGCCCTTGGCCTTGGCGAGCTTGCGGATGTTGTCGTCGGCCGGCGCATCGAGATCGACGACGCCTTTGGAATAGCCGGGGCCGACCGCGATCTTGTCCATATAGATATCGGGCGCGTGCAACAGCGTGCCGTCCTCGGCCAGCGCCAAAGTCGCGATCGCGCCGGGCATGTTTTTGGCGCACAGCGTGGTGCCTTCCAGCGGATCGACCGCGATATCGACCTTCGGGCCGTGCTTGGTGCCGACCTTCTCGCCGATGAACAGCATCGGCGCCTCATCCATCTCGCCTTCGCCGATGACGACCGTGCCGTCGATCGCAAGCATGCCCAACTCGCGCCGCATGGCGTCGACGGCGGCACCGTCGGATTTCTTCTCCAACCCGCGGCCGCGCAGCCGCGCCGCGGCAACTGCGGCGCGTTCGGTTACACGGGCGATTTCAAGCGACAGCGCGCGCTCAAAGTCCTGGTGCGTGCGGCCGGATTTCGATGACATGCAGCGTATCTCCAATCACGCTCGTTCGAGGCGGATGACCTGCGGCCGTCCGGATATGACCCGGTCGCGGCGGACCGCGGCCAACGCCTTGCGCACGGCATCCTCGCTGGTCGCATAAGTAATCATAATCACGGGCACCGACTCGCCGGACCGGCCCGGCCGGGCGGCGCCGCGCGAGCCCGCCGGGTGGCGCTGCACGATCAATTCCAGCGAGATCTTTTGCTGCGCCAGCCGCCGCGCGATGGTCGCCGCGGTGCCCGGGCGGTCGCGCGCCAGCAGACGAATATAATATCCGCCTTCGTGGTGCTGCATCGGCGCTTTGCGGATCGCGGTCATGCGCGCGGTCGGACGGCCGAACGGCGGCGTCACAACGCCACGCGCGATGTCGGCGAGATCGGCGACGATGGCCGAGGCCGTCGCCGCTCCGCCGGCGCCGGGACCGACCAGCGTGATCGGCGCCAAGCCTTCGGCGTCCAAGGTGACCGCGTTGGTGACGCCCATGACCTGGGCGATGGCGGAATCCTTCGGCACCATGGTCGGGTGTACGCGCTGCTCGATGCCTGCTTCCGTCTTCACCGCGACGCCCAACAGCTTGACGCGATAGCCGAGCTCGGCCGCGGCATCGAGATCGGCCAGCGTGATCGAGGAAATACCTTCGACATAGACCGCATCGGGATCGATCTTGGTGCCGAAAGCGAGGCTCGCCAGAATCGCGAGCTTCTGCGCCGTGTCCTGGCCTTCGATGTCGAATGTCGGATCGGCCTCGGCATAGCCGAGCCGCTGCGCTTCCTTCAGACAGTCGTCAAAGGCGAGCCGGTCCTGCTCCATGCGCGTGAGGATGTAATTGCAGGTGCCGTTGAGGATGCCATAGATGCGCGTGAAAGACGCGCCGTTGAGGCCTTCACGCAACGTCTTCACGATCGGAATACCGCCAGCGACCGCCGCCTCGAAATTAAGCGCGACGCCATGGCGCTCCGCGAGCGCCGCAAGCTTCTGACCATGGCGCGCGAGCAAGGCCTTGTTGGCGGTGACCACCGGCTTGCCGGCATTGAGCGCGGTTTCAACCGCGCGCTTGGCGGGATCGCCCTCCCCGCCGATAACCTCGACCAGAACGTCGATCGAGGAGTCGCGCGCCAGCGCCACCGGATCGTCGAACCAGCGGAATTTTTTAACGTCAAAATCGCGCTTCTTGGCGCGCGAGCGCGCGCTCAGGGCGACGACCTCGATGGGACGGCCGCAGCGCGCAATAAGCTTGTCGCGTCCCTGGTCCAAGAGACGAATCACGGCGCTGCCGACGGTTCCAAGCCCGGCAAGACCGACTTTCAGCGGCTCAGCCATAGAACGTCGCCAACCTGAAGGAAGTGAAGCGACGCTCGACTAGCGCCGCGTCGCCAGGGGAACGACGTTGTGCAGCATTTCCGGCCCTGTTTCAAGAAAGCGCCGGATATTGCGGGCGGCCTGGCGGATGCGCTGCTCGTTCTCCACCAGCGCGATGCGCACATGGCCTTCGCCGTGCTCGCCAAAGCCGGCGCCGGGCGACACCGCCACGCCGGCCTTCTCGACCAAGAGCGTGGAGAATTCGACGCTGCCGAGCGGCTGGAACGGCTCGGGGATCGGCGCCCAGGCGAACATCGAAGCCGCCGGCGGCGGCACGGTCCAGCCGGCCCGGCCGAACGAATCGACGAGCGCCTCGCGGCGGCGCCGATAGGTCGCGCGCATCTCGTTGATGCAATCCTCGGGGCCATTCAGCGCGGCTGTCGCCGCGACCTGGACGGGCGTGAACGCGCCGTAATCGAGATAGGATTTCACCCGCGACAGCGCGGCAATGACGCGCTCATTGCCGACTGCGAAGCCGATGCGCCAGCCGGGCATCGAAAAGGTTTTGGACATCGAGGTGAATTCCACCGCGACGTCCATCGCGCCGGGCACCTGCAACACCGACGGCGGCGGATTATTGTCGAAATAGACCTCGGCATAAGCGAGATCCGACAGCACCAAAAGCGAGTGCTTCTTCGCAAAAGCGATGAGCTCGCGATAAAAATCGAGGCTGGCCACGCACGCGGTCGGATTCGACGGATAGCAAACCACCACCGCGATCGGCTTCGGGATGGAAAACAGCACTGCGCGCTCGAGCGCGCCAAAGAACTTGTCGTCGGCCTCGACCGGCACCGAGCGGATGGCGCCGCCCGCCATCAGGAAGCCGAACACGTGGATCGGATAGGTCGGATTGGGAACGATGATGATGTCGCCGGGCGCGGTGATCGCCTGCGCGACGTTGGCGAAGCCTTCCTTGGAGCCGAGCGTGGTGACGACCTGCGTATCGGGATTGAGCTTGACGCCGAAGCGGCGCGCATAATAGGCCGCTTGAGCGCGGCGCAGCCCGGGTATGCCCTTGGAGGCCGAATAACGATCGGTGCGCGGTTTGCCGACGGTGTCCTTCAGCTTCTCGACGACATGCGCGGGAGTGGGCAGATCGGGATTGCCCATGCCGAGATCGATGATGTCGGAACCGCCATTGCGAGCCACCGCCTTGGCGCGATTGACCTGCTCGAACACATAGGGCGGCAGGCGGCGAATGCGATAAAATTCTTCCATAGGAACCCCGGCGGAGCGTCTCGATCAAACACTATACTAAAAGCGGACCTTAATCACTTGGTTTCGGCGCCGGCGGTCTGCGCGCCATTGCCGCCGCCCGATACAGCGCCGGAACCATCGGCGGCGGGCGGCTTCTTGGTCACGGCAGCCGAGCCGCCGGACGACTGAGCCCCGCCCTGCGCCTCCGCACTTAAGCGATTGCGATCGGTGATGAGGTCTTCGGTCGCCTGCTGAACCTGATTGGGATCCATCGGCGTGTCGGCGCGCGGCGGCGGCATGTCATGCACGGCCGGAAAAATCGACGGATAATCGGCGCCGGGCGAGCAGCCGGAGAGGGCCAAAGCCGCCAGAGCAACGCTCGCCATAACGGCCAACACGCGCGTCGTCACCCTTAGCCGGCGCTGCACAACTCGTCTCCGATTGCCTGGCAAAGCGCCCCGTTCGTCCCCGAAAGGTCCGAAAATCCGCCTCACCCACCCCTACAAATCACGAAAATTCCCAACACTGCAATAATTTAAGTTGATGAACTCAGAGATCACACAAGGCGTTACGCTATCGTGCTAATATGTCGAAACAAGGACATCGACTGTTCCTGCATCGGCGCGAGGCTGTCAGCGCCTGAAAAGGCGGCGCCGGCACGCCTTGTGCAGCGGAGCGGCGCGGGCCATTTCTGACGAAAGGCTGGCTCCTTTCGGCCACTGAGGAACGCTCGTGCGGGCTCCATCGCAAGAGCCGGTGAAGCCACCGGCGCAGCTGCCCCCGATGAAGATCGGGTCGGTCGATGTCGAGGTGTTTTCACGCAATCTGGCGCGGCTCGTCGAGGAAGGTGGCCGGGCGCTCGCGGCCTATCTCAAGCCGCGCGAAGAAGGCCGCGACGACAGCGAATTTGCCGACGAAGTGACCGAAGTGGTCAAGACGCTCGGCCAGGTCGCGGAATATTGGCTGGCCGACCCGCAGCGCACCGTGGAACTGCAGAACCGGCTGGGCAAGGCCTATCTCGATCTGTGGGCTTCCGCGGTGAAACGGCTTGCCGGCGAGGAGGCCCCTCCTGTGGTGCGCCCGGCACCGAGCGACAAGCGCTTCACCGATCCGGAATGGACGCAAAATCAATTCTTCGATTTCCTCAAGCAGGCCTATCTGCTCACCGCGGGCTGGGCCGATACCTTGGTGCGCGATGCCGCTGACCTCAATGCGCACACCAAGCAGAAGGCCGAATTCTACATGCGGCAGATCACCAATGCGCTGTCGCCGACCAATTTCGTCCTGACCAATCCCGAACTGCTGCGCGAGACGCTTACCTCGAATGCCGACAACCTGGTTCGCGGCATGCACATGCTCGCCGAAGACATCCGGGCCGGCGGCGGCCACGTGAAGATCCGGCAATCGGACGCCTCGATGTTCGAGGTCGGACGCAATCTCGCGGTCACGCCCGGCAAGGTCATCTACCAGAACGAGCTGATGCAGCTCATCCAATACGCCCCTTCGACCGAGACCGTGCTCAAGCGGCCGCTGCTGATCGTGCCGCCCTGGATCAACAAGTACTACGTCCTCGACCTCACCCCGGAAAAATCCTTCATCAAATGGTGCGTCGACCAGGGTCTCACGGTGTTTTGCATTTCCTGGGTGAATCCCGACGCGCGCCTCGCGCAGAAAAGCTTCGACGATTATATGGAGCACGGCCCGCTGGCGGCGCTCGACGCCATCAAACAGGCGACCGGCGAGGACAAAGTCCACGCCATCGGCTACTGCGTCGGCGGCACGCTGCTTGCGATCACGCTCGGCCGCGATGGCGGCCCGGCATGACGAGCGCATCGTGTCGGCGACGCTGTTCGCCTCGCAGGTCGACTTCACCTACGCCGGCGACCTCAAAGTGTTCGTCGATGAGGAGCAGATCGAGGCGCTCGAGAAGCGGATGTCCGAGCGCGGCTATCTCGAAAGCAAGTCGATGGCGACCGTCTTCAATCTGTTGCGGTCGAACGATCTGCTGTGGCCTTACGTGATCAACAATTATCTCAAGGGCAAGGCGCCGTTTCCGTTCGATCTGCTGTACTGGAATTCCGACGCCACGCGCATGCCCGCGGCCAACCACTCGTTTTACCTGCGCAATTGCTATCTCGAGAACAAGCTGGCGAAGGGCAAGATGGTGCTCGGCAACACGCCGATCGATCTCAAGGCGGTGAAAGTGCCGATCTACAATCTGGCGACCCGCGAGGACCATATCGCGCCGGCCAAATCGGTGATGGTCGGCTCAAAGCTGTTCGGCGGCGACGTCAAATTCGTGGTGTCCGGCTCCGGCCATATCGCCGGCGTGATCAATCCGCCGGCCAAGCAGAAATATCAGTTCTGGACCGGCCCAAAACCGCGCAACGCCGACATCGAGGGCTGGCTCGCCAAGGCCAAGGAGCACCCCGGCTCGTGGTGGCCGGATTGGCTGGTCTGGCTCACCCGGCAAAGCCCGACCGAGGTGGCCGGCGCGGATTCCGGGCGACGGCGCGCTCAAGGCAATCGAGGATGCGCCGGGAAGCTACGTGAAGGTGCGGGACTAGCCGTACGATCATTGCGAGTGAGCGATAAGCGACGAAGCAATCCAGGAACCGCAGAGGTCTGCGTCCGCGCCGGACTGCTTGGTCCTGCGGACCTCGCAATGACGACGTCGGCTACGGAAACAGCGCCACCTGCTCCAGCCCCATCGTCTCGGGAAAGCCGAGCATCAGGTTCATGTTCTGCACCGCTTGACCGGATGCGCCCTTGGTCAGGTTGTCGAGCGCGGCGCCGATAATGGCGCGGCCGGCAATGCGGTCGGCGGCGACGCCGATGAAGGTCATGTTCGAGCCGCGCACGTGGCGGGTCTGCGGCACGGTGCCGAACGGCAGCACGTGAACGAACGGCTCCTTCGCGTAAGACTTTAAAAGCAACGCGTGAAGATCCTGCGGCGAAGCCTTGATGCCACGGACATAGATCGTGGAGAGGATGCCCCGGTTCATCGGCACGAGATGCGGCGTGAAGGTCACGACCACCTCGCGGCCGGCGGCCAAGGAGAATTCCTGGTCGAGCTCGGCCATGTGGCGGTGGTGGCCGACGCCATAGGCATGGATGCCCTCGGAGACTTCCGAGAACAGCATTTCCTCTTTGGCCGCCCTGCCCGCCCCGGTCATGCCCGACTTGGCATCGATGACGATCTCGTCGGGATCGATGGCCTTGGCTTCGAGCAGCGGGATCAGGGCTAGTTCGGCGCAGGTCGTGTAGCAGCCGGGATTGGCGACGAGCCGCGCCGCTTTGATCTTGTCCCGATAGATTTCGGTGAGGCCGTAGACCGCCTCTTGCTGCAGCTCAGGCGCGAAATGCTCATGGCCATACCAGCGCGCATAGGCGGCGGGATCGGCCAGGCGGAAATCGGCCGACAGGTCGACGACCTTGGTTTGCGGCGCGCGCGCCATCAGATCCTTGATAACCTTTTGCGTGGTGCCGTGCGGCAGCGCGCAGAAGGCGAGATCGAGCCCGAGCGCCTGCCAATCGGCTCCCTCGACCGAGGTCAGTGTTGGCAGCGCATAAGGCGCGAATTGCGGGAAGACGTCGGCCATGGTCTTGCCGGCGCGGCGATCGGCCGTCAGCAAGACGATCTCGGCGCGCGGATGGCGCAGCAGGAGCCGCACCAATTCCGCGCCGGTATAGCCGGAGGCGCCGAGCACGCCGATTTTCGCTTTGTCAGACATGGGTAAACCCGTGATCAGATCATTGGCTTGAGGAAAACTCAGGCCGATTTCGCGGGCAGACTATCAGGATGAGAGTGCCGCGGAACCGGCGGCACGAATGAATTTACGCGCGAGCGCGCATCCGTGCCGTGATGGTACGGCGGCGGCGATCGAAAAGCGCAACAGGCGGTAACGACCTCTTCATGGGCGGCGATATAAGGCCCGTCGCTTGGGGCCGTCAATGTGATGATCGATTTGCCGCCTAAATGGCATAGTCGGGAGCATAGTGGGGCTTGATTCGCCGGTCTCCGCTGCACGGAAAAACATAACACTCCACATGGGTAAGGCCTTGGGTAAAACTGCCAAATCGTCGAAATCCGCCAAAACGCCGGACCTGTTCGCCGACGCGGGCGAAAGCCGGCGCGGCACCGCGCGCCGGGCCGCCGGCGCGTCCGCCCGCACCAGCGGCGAAGCCGGCTACACCGCCAAGCACATCGAGGTTTTGGAAGGGCTCGAGCCGGTCCGCCGCCGCCCCGGCATGTATATCGGCGGCACCGACGAGAAGGCGCTGCATCATCTGTTCGCCGAGGTGATCGACAACGCCATGGACGAGGCGCTGGCCGGCCACGCCGACTGGATCGACGTCGAGATGGAGGCCGACGGCTTTGTCGCCGTCACCGACAATGGCCGCGGCATTCCGGTCGATCCGCATCCGAAATTCAAGAACAAGTCGGCGCTGGAAGTGATCATGTGCACGCTGCATGCCGGCGGCAAATTCGACTCCGAGGTCTACGAGACCTCGGGCGGCCTGCACGGCGTCGGCGTCTCGGTGGCGAACGCGCTGTCCGAGCGCATGGAGGTCGAGGTCGCGCGCGGCCAGAAGCTCTACAAGATGGCGTTCGAGCGCGGCAAGCCGAAGACCAAATTGCTGGATGCCGGCAAGGCGCCGAACCGCCGCGGCACCAAAGTGCGCTTCCGGCCGGATCCGCAAATTTTCGGCGCCAAGGCGCATTTCAAGCCGGAGCGCGTGTTCAAGATGACGCGCTCGAAGGCCTATCTGTTCGGCGGCGTCGAAATCCGCTGGTCCTGCGCCAAGGAGCTGCTGCGCGGCGTCGAGGATGTGCCGGAGAAAGCGACCTTCCATTTCGCCGACGGCTTGAAGGATTATCTGTCGGAGGCGCTGGCGAGCGCCACGCTGGTGCATCCCGATATTTTCACCGGTAGCGCAGGGAAGACAGGTGCCCACGGCGCGGTGCAATGGGCCGTGGCCTGGACCGCCGATGCCGACGGCTTTCTCAACTCCTACTGCAACACCATTCCGACGCCCGACGGCGGCACCCACGAATCCGGCCTGCGCACCGCGCTGACGCGCGGCCTGAAAGACCACGCCGAGCGCGTCGGCCAGGGCAAGCGCGCCGCCGCCATCACCTCCGACGACGTCATGGTCGGCGCCGGCGCCATGCTCTCGGTGTTCATCCGCGAGCCGGAATTCCAGGGCCAGACCAAGGACCGCCTCGCCACCGCCGAAGCGCAGCGCATCGTCGAGCAGGCGATCAAGGACCCGTTCGACCATTGGCTCGCCGGCAATCCGCTCGCCGCCAACAAGCTGCTCGATTTCGTCACCGAGCGCGCCGAGGAGCGCATGCGCCGCCGCCAGGAAAAAGACATCGCGCGCAAAAGCGCGGTGCGCAAGCTCCGGCTGCCCGGCAAGCTCGCCGACTGCACCGACAGCGCGGCGGAAGGCTCGGAGATTTTCGTCGTCGAGGGCGACTCGGCCGGCGGCTCGGCCAAACAGGCGCGCGACCGCGCCACGCAAGCGATCCTGCCGCTGCGCGGCAAGATCCTCAACGTCGCGTCGGCCGGCAAGGACAAGCTCGCGCAAAACCAGCAGCTCGCCGACCTCGTCCAGGCGCTCGGCTGCGGCACCGGCGCGCATTATCGCGACGAGGATTTGCGCTACGGCCGCGTCATCGTCATGACCGACGCCGACGTCGACGGCGCGCATATCGCTTCGCTGCTGATCACTTTTTTCTATCGGCAGATGCCGCAGCTCATCGATCACGGCCATCTTTATCTCGCCGTGCCGCCGCTCTATCGCCTCGCCCACGGCGGCAAGATTTTTTATGCCCGCGACGACAAGCACAAAGACGAAATTCTCAAGAAGGAATTCAACGCCAACGCCAAGGTCGAAGTCAGCCGCTTCAAGGGCCTGGGCGAGATGATGGCGGCGCAGCTTAAAGAAACCACCATGGATCCGAGCAAGCGCACGCTGCTTGCGCGTCATGCTCGCCGCCGAGGACCGCAAGGACACCGAAAAATCGGTCGAGCGGCTGATGGGCACCAAAGCCGAAGCGCGCTTCGACTTCATCCAGGAGCGCGCCGAGTTCGCCGACGAGGCGGCGCTGGATGTGTAGGTTGCATCGCTGTCAGACTTCGAGCAAGTGACCCTGAATTGCTTCGCTCCGATCGCAATGACGCAAATTACGGCAGTGTCTCAATTTAGAGGGGTGAAGTCCTCTCCGGTTTGCTTTGAATTGCCTATTGCTTACGAACGTCAATGAGTTGACGCGCCTCGGCATCCGAGCTTTGCTTTAAGCCACTGCACACAGGCCCTCCCCGAAGGGAGGCGGAGCGCCGAAAGGCACAAACTGTACGGGCCGCGCCAGCGGGTGCGGCGCGCGCCACGCAAAGCGAATGTTGCCACTCGCTCGCGCTTCGGGCGCGCGCGCCTTCCGGCGCTCCACCGCGGACTCGCTTCGGCGAATTAACGCCGCCGCTCAGCTCCAGCCGCGCTTCCTGGGATCGGCGTCATCGGGTGTCACCCGCATCTTCCCCTATCTCAGTCCAGCGAGCTCCTCGCAGGCCGGTCGTTATTTACCGGTCGGGCGGTGTCCGGAGCCGCCCGG
>CAWARC010000038.1:0-38701 GCA_963784325.1 uncultured Alphaproteobacteria bacterium
CGCCCACGACGGGGGACGCGTCGTGTTTTTTGTTGCCCATCCCAGCCATAGGCCCATCGCGCGCATGTTCAGTCCCGATTTGCCGCCTGGAGATGGCTTTGCACTTGGGAGGCGAGCGTCATCGGATCGAACGGCTTGGAAATCACGCCCTGCGCGCCCATTGAAATGAATTGCTCGACCTCGCGGGCCTGTGCACGCGCCGTCATGAACACGACGGGAATTCCGGAAGTTTGACGGTTCTTGCGCAGTCCATCAGCGTAGTCGGTCCGTCCATGCCCGGCATCATGACGTCGAGCAGAATCAGGTACGGCGACCATTCGGCGGCGGCCTTGATAGCTTCCGCGCCGGAAGAACAGGCGCGTACCTGAAAGTCGGGATTGAGCGCCAGCGACATATCGGCGAGCTCGCGAATGTCCGGCTCGTCGTCGACGTGCAGTATCCGTATTTCGCTCATGCGAGTGTTCCGGCTGACGATCGGCGCCGCGGAGCACGTCCCCAGCGCACGAATTCTGCCGTCACAACCGGAACGACGGGTTAATGAGAATGCGATTCAAAAAGGAATTCGGTACGAACAAACAGCTACGTGAAAGTCCTTACGCCGGGCGCAGTCGCCATCGCGGCTTGCCTGGCGCGCCAGTGTCTCGCGCCCGTTGAAGCCGAGCGAGCCGGGTACCGCCAGCAATATCATCGTTTCGGTTTACGCGGCGCGCGGCTCTTTTTCTCTTCGCTGTGTATTCGTGCGCGCGCCAACGCGGGTTTAAGTTCGGCTCCGGCTAAAGCCGTCGTCGGCATACTCTCGCGCGCCGCGGCATTGGTACGGTTCGGAGAGTGCGACATCGGGCCCCACCAGTTCGACAGCGTGCCGTCGCCCCATACTTTCGGTCGTTGCGGCCGGTCCTGATGCCAGGGCCGCGGCTCGAAAAAGCCCAGCTCCTCATCGTGCATCTGATCTATTTCACAGAAGAATTCGATCACCACGCCGTCGGGGCTCTGGTGGTAGATCGCGATGTTGTGCCCGATGATATGGCGCAGCGGCCCCCAGGTCAGCTTGATATTGCTTTTGGCCAAGAGATCGCTGGCGCGCTTGATGTCCGACCAGTCGCGCAGCTCGAAGGCGATGTGATGGATCGCGGTCTTGTCGTCGCGCAAAAAATTCACTGTATGATGATCGCGGCTGCAGCGCAGGAAGGCGAAGAAGTCACCGCGCCAGTCCGACACCCGGAACCCCAGCATGTCGCAATAGAATTTCACCAGGCCCTGCACGTCGGGATAGTGTAGGCGATGTGGCCGAATTTCAGCGGCATCACGCCATTAAAGGTGGCGTCATCGGGAGCGAACTCGAAATCGGCGAAGATTTCGAGCGTGGTGCCCTTCGGATCCTGAAAGGTTACGGCCTCGCGGATACCCGGCGTGATGTCGCTGCGCCGTTCGCTTTTGATGCCGGCTTTCTTCAACCGGGCAACGATTTCGCCCGGATCGCTTCCTGGCGCGACTTGGAACGACAATCGCGGCGCGTCGACGGCGCTGCCACGCTCGAGGACGATCGCTTCCGGCCCGGATTTGGTGGCGAGAACCGCCCGGCCTTTCTCGCGTGCGACGAGACTTAAGCCGACAATGCGTGTGAAATAATCGACCATCCGCTCGACATCGGGTGTGATGAGTGTCGAATGGCCGGCGCGCTTGATTTGCAACATCCAGTGTCTCCCCAAGGCCTGCTTGCTTAGGCGTCGGCGCGCACGCGCCGGTCGCTCTCGATCGCGCCGAGTTCGTGCGCCCGTACGGCGATCTTGAGCTCGCCGAGAGCTGGGCTCGAGCGACAGACGATATTGTCGCCGGGTTTTACCGGGCTCACACCCTCCGGCGTTCCGGTATAGACAAGATCCCCCGGATAGAGCGTGTAGAATTGCGAAGCAAATTCGATGAGACGCCGGCAGTTATAGATGAGCTGGCTGGTATTGCTGTTCTGCCGGACCTCGCCGTTGACCTCGATCGTGATCGGCAGTGAATCCGGATCCGGGATTTCGTCGGCCGTCACCAGCCAAGGACCGAGCACGGCATAGCCGTCCACCGATTTGCGGAAGCTGCGGTCTTCGCGGCCGCGCACCGTCATGTCGAGGCCGAGACAGTAGCCCGCGACATAGTCCAGCGCTTTGGCCTGCGGAATGTCGCTGCCGGCTTTGCCGATCACCATGACCAGTTCGACTTCGTGATCGTTGCGGCGGTCAGGAAACCGCAGCGGGATGCCTTCAGAGGGGCCTACCAGGGCGGAATTCGCCTTCAAGAACATTCCGGCTTCGAGGATTTTGGACGACGGCACGCTCACGACCTGCGAGCCGGGCTGCTGCGCGGCCTTTCGCATCTCTTCGATATGGGCCTGGTAATTGGTCGGCGCGCAGGACAGTTTTGTAGGTCGGGCCACCGGCGCCAGCAGCTTGACTTGCGCGATCGGTAGGCCCGGCGCCTTGTCCGCCATCCGCTCGATGCGTTCCCGCCAGTGCGGCAGGGCCGCAACGACTGCATCGCCTTTCATGGCATACGGCGACGATTTACGAATTTCCGTCTGCGCTTCGGTGACGTCGTGAATGACATTCCCACGCACGACGCCCAGCCGGTCATCGTCGAAGCGGCAAAGCTTCATGTTCTACTCCTTGACCCGTCCTGCCTGTTGCGCCCGTTCGTTCCAGCGAACAGTAGCAAGCAAAAGCGGGGCGGGCAAAGGCGTGCCGAAAGTCCATGCGCTTAGTGCGTGCGCATGCCAATCCCGCAGCGCTGCCGCCGGCGTAGCCCGAGGTCTGCACTCGCATAGCCTTGCCTGCCGCCCCGGTTGTGAAATTCCCCTCAGCTGCCGATGCTACCGGCAAGACTGCTGAGACCGAGGCCGCTCGTGCCGGTCGTGCTGATCGGAGCGACGGTCAGCAACGAAATCCAATTCAGCGCGTCTCGCGGCCCGAAAAGCCGAACGTCACCGTCGAAACGCAAAGCAAGCTGACTGCGGCCGACAACAGAAAAACCATCCGCGGCTGACCGTGATCCATCAGCATGCCATAGACGATCGGCGCAATGCTCGCGCCGATGTTGAACCCGGTGCTGACAAATCCGAACACCAAACCATAGGCAGTGGGTGGCGTCACCGCGCGCACCAGCATATCTCGCGAAGGATAAGTCGTGCCGACGCACAACCCGCTCAATCCCATGAGCAGGATCAGTGGCGCCGACGGAAAATTGAAAAGCCCCACAAGTGCGGTGACGATCCCGCCCATGGTCAGACCAGATGCGGCGACCACGGCGTGATGGCTGGTGCGTGCGGCGAGAAAGCCGCCGGCCAAGACACCGACCGCGTTCATGGCAAGGAGAGCCGTCAAGGCCACGTTGGCGACGTCAGTCGAGGTGGTGTGCAGCGCGCCGAGTGCGACGACGAGATAGGTGTTGAGGCCGCCCCCCATGATCGAGGTCAGGATGAAATAGCCGAGATTGAGCAAGATCGCCGGTGTGATCAGAAGACGCCAACCAGTGTCGACAATATTGTTCTTGCGCGCCCTTGCGGCGAGCTTGGCGGCGTGCGTCGGGTCCGCGACGGGCTCGGGCTGCGCGATCAGTGCCAGGAGAACGATAAAGCCGAAGATCGCCGCACCGATATAGGCGCCGCGCCAGCCAAACATGCTCTGCATGTAAAGCAGCGTCACCGGCGCAATGGCCGAACCCACCATGCCGGAAAAGGTGTGGAGCGAGAAAACGTGACTCAACCGTTCGGCCGGGGCATGGTGGGAGAGCAGGGAATAATCCGAAGGATGATAGACCGTGTTGCCGAGCCCGGCCACGCCGTACATCGCGATAAAGACCCAGTAATTATCGGCAATGCCGGCGATGGCGAAGGCGCTGCTGCTCAGTATGAGCCCGATGATCAGCACCGCGCGCGCGCCCACGCGGTCGACGATGAAACCAACGGGCGTCTGCAACAAGCCGGAGACGACATTGAAGACGGTCACTGCCAGCGCCAGCTCGGTATAAGTTACCCTAAAATCGTTGCGGATGAACGCCAACAACGGCGCCAGCATGAGCATGTAATAATGGCTCATCATGTGCGCGCCGCAGACGGCAGCAATCAACCGCGACTCGGCAGGCCGGATCGAGTGGACGGAAATCGTCTGCGTCATTGCGGGCGGGTCGGCTTCGCGGCCTGAAATCGCCTGCCAGATGCGGTACGGCGTCAACGGCATGTCGAGGTGGCGGACGCCTTGGCCGGAGAGCGCGTCAATCACGGCGTTGACGGTCGACGGCAGTCCGCCGGCGCAGCCGGCTTCCCCGCAGCCTTTGACTCCGAGTGGGTTGGTCTTGGTCGGCACCGGATGTGTACCGACTGTGAAGAAAGGGACGTCGGCAGCGCGCGGCATGGCGTAGTCCATAAACGAGCCGGTCAGCAACTGCCCGTTTTCGTCATACACGGCCTTTTCCATCAGCGCCTGGCCAATGCCCTGCACAACGCCGCCGTGGAGCTGGCCCTCGACGATCATCGGGTTGATCACGACGCCGAAATCGTTGACGCAGGAATATTTGACGAGATCGACAATGCCGGTGTCCGGATCAACCTCGACTTCGGCGATGTGGCAGCCGTTCGGAAATGTCCACGCGCTCGGGCCATCGCTGATATGGATGACGTCGAGAGTTTGTGGCGCTTCGGGCGGCAGATTGACTCCGCTGTGTATCTTGCGTGCCAGCTCCATGATCGAGATCGAGCGGTCGGTGCCGACGATGGTGAACTGGCCGCGCTCGAATGTGATGTCAGATGCCGACGCTTCGAGAACGTAGCCGGCGAGCTGCTTGCCCTTCTCGATAACTTTTGCAGAGCCTTCGACGATCGCGGTCCCGCTGTGCATGATCGACTTGGAGCCGCCGGAGCCGCCGCCCACGACGATGCGGTCACTGTCGCCCTGCACCAGCTTTATCTTGTCGAAAGGAATGCCGAGCTGCCGGCTCAGCACTTGCGCAAACGGCGTGGCATGCCCCATGCCGAAATCGAGCGTGCCGGTCGTCAGCGTCACGGTGCCGTCAGCGTTGAAGATGATACCCGCGGATTCCTTGGCCGGTCCGGCGGTGACTTCAAGATAGGTGGTCATGCCGATGCCACGCAGCTTGCCGCGCTTCCTGCTCTCGCGCTTGCGCTTGGCGAAGCCCTTGCTGTCGGCAAGCTCGAGCGCCTCCTTCGTCAGCGCGGCAAAGTCGCCGCTGTCGTAGGTCGCGGCGGACGCGGTCTTACGCGGAAATTCGCTCGGACTGATGAGATTGCGCCGCCGAAGCGCCATGCGGTCCACGCCCATCTCGGCGGCGGCGGCGTCGATGAGCCGCTCCATGTAATAGTTGCCCTCGGGCCGGCCCGCACCGCGATAGGGGGTGATCTGCGTGGTGTTGGTGAAAACGCACTTGGTCGAGACTTCCATCAAGGGCGTGCGATACATCCCTTGCGAATTTTTCACCACATTGGCTGACGCCATAAATGGGCCGAACTGCGAGAGGAACGCTCCGAGATTGGCGAAGCTCGTAAATCGCACCGCGAGGAACGTGCCTTGCGCATCGAGCGCGAGCTCGGCGATCATATCGGCATCACGGCCATGGCCATCGGAAACGAAACTGCCCGAACGTTCGTCGGTCCATTTCACTGGGCGGCCGAGCGTGCGAGCGGCATGCAGGAGACAGATGTATTCCGGAAACACCATCGCCTTCATGCCGAACGAACCGCCGACCTGACCCGTCAGCACGCGCAGATCCTTGACCTCAACGCCCAGCGCGTCAGCGAGATTGGCCCGCAGGCCGAATACGCCCTGCGAACAAACATGGAGCGTGAAGCGATTGTCCTTGTACTCACCAGCCGCTGCGCGCGGTTCCATCGGATTGATGGCGACGCGGGTATTGACGATGCTGAGCTTTGTCACATGCGCCGCTCTATCGAATGCGGCTTTTACCGCTTCGCTGTCACCATAATGAAAATCAAGCGCGACATTGTTCGGTACGTCGTCGTAAATCAGCGGTGCGCCCGGCCGGGCGGCGGCTTCGGGCGAAGTGAGAACCGGTAAGGGCTCGATATCGATTGCGACCGCTTCCGCCGCGTCCTTCGCCTGGACGACGGTTTCAGCAATGACGCAGGCTACCGGATCACCGACAAAACGCACCTTGCCGATCGCGAGCGCTTCGCGGCGCGGTTTGTGCAAGGGCGTGCCGTCGCGATTCATCAGCGCGACAGCGCATTTGAGCGTGCCGTAGCCTTGCAATTCCACGCTGCTGTAGACGGCGAGCACGCCCGGCATCTTCCGCGCGGCATCCATATCGATGGCGCGGATGGTGCCGTGCGCCACGGAACTGCGCACCATGGTCATATAGGCTTGGCCGGGCAGGCTGACGTCGTCGGTATAATGGCCGAGGCCGCGCAACAGCATCGGATCCTCGACGCGCGGCACGGACTGTCCGACAGCAAATTTCGCGGTAGCCAATTCCTCGGCGGTTAAACCGTCGGCCCTCGCGGCAGGCTGTTGCAAATTCATGACGATTCAATCCTGTAGCACCTTATCGCGGTGATAATGGACTTGCCGGACCGCGGCAACAGGGCGCGGAACATGGCTCCTAAACGGCCAAAGCACAGTATTGCCCTCACGCCCACCCCTGTTAGAGTTTCCAGGACTTAGACTTGAACAATAGCCCGCAGCCGTCGAGCCAGGGGGGCTCCGGCGTGGCAGGAAGGCATTGAATGGATGACGAGGCCTCGCCAGGGGGCGGTCTCGGCGCCGCCGGGGCCTCGCATCGGCCTCGCTGGGGTCGCCGAACGCCATATGGCATCCGTCGCGATGGCGATCGCGACGAGCGGCGCGCGCCGGTCGAACAACATCACCAGACGACCTATGCCGCGCTCGACCTCGGCACCAACAATTGCCGGCTTCTGATCGCGCGGCCCACTTCTGACGGCTTTCGCGTTATCGACGCGTTCTCCCGCATTATCCGCCTCGGCGAGGGCGTTGCAGCTTCGCGCCGGATCAGCGAGATGGCGGTTGGCCGGGCCGTCGAGGCGCTTCAGGTCTGTCGCGACAAGATGTATGCCCGGGGCGTGATGCGAGCACGGCTCATTGCCACGGCAGCTTGCCGCACCGCGGAGAACGGCGAGGAGTTCCGCGGCCGCGTCGCCCGGGAGGCCGGTTTGGAACTGGAGATCATTGATTCCGCTACGGAGGCGAGGCTCGCCGCGACCGGCTGCACTGAACTGTTCGATCCGTCGGCATCGGGCGTCATCCTGTTCGATATCGGCGGCGGGTCCTCGGAACTGGTGCGGCTCAATCGGCCCCCGGGCCACCACCGGCGCGGGCCGCCGACGCCCGACATCGTGGGCTGGGCCTCGCTGCCGGTCGGGGTTGTGACGCTCGCCGAGCGTTACGGCGGCGATGTCGTGTCTCGCGACACCTATGACGCCATGGTGGAAGAGGTGGCTTCGTTCGTGAACGAATTCGCAGCCGGCCATCGCGACCTCAACGGCTTCCACACACTGGGCACGTCGGGCACGGTGACGACCATCGCCGGCGTCTATCTGCGGCTGCGGCGCTACGATCGACGACGCGTCGACGGTTGTTGGCTGTCCGACGACGAAATATCGCGCGTGGTCGCCGAATTGATGGCGATGAGTTTTGACGAACGCGCGGCTAACCCTTGCATTGGCACCGAACGCGCCGATCTTGTGCTTGCCGGCTGCGCCATCCTCGACGCCATCCGCCGTGCCTTTCCCTGCCCAAGGCTCCGCGTCGCCGATCGCGGCCTGCGCGAGGGCATGCTGGTGGAAATGATGCGCGAGGACGGCGTCTGGGGCGAAGCCTAACCGTCATGGCGCGGCTTAAGGATGAGAAACGCCGCACGTTGTCGTCGCGAACCTGGCTCGAGCGCCAGCTCAGCGATCCCTATGTGGCACGCGCCAAGCGCGAAGGTTTGCGCTCGCGCGCCGCCTATAAGCTCGCCGAGATCGACGACAAATATAACGTGCTCAAGCCCGGCGGCCGCGTGGTCGATCTGGGTGCTGCACCGGGCGGCTGGAGCGAGGTCGCCGCGCGGCGCGTCGGCGCTACGGAGGCGGGCAACGGGCGCGTGGTCGCACTCGACATTCTCGACATGAAGCCGATCCCCGGCGTTGAATTCCTCAAGCTCGATTTTCTCGACGACGCAGCACCCACGCAGCTGAAGGAGATACTCGGCGGCAAGGCTGACGTCGTACTTTCCGACATGGCGGCGAATGCCACGGGTCATCGCAAGACGGATCACCTACGTATCATGGCGCTGGCCGATGCCGCCGCGGCGTTTGCGCGCGAAGTGCTCGCGCCTGGCGGCGTGTTCCTGTGCAAGGTGCTGCAAGGCGGCACCGAGGCGGCGCTGCTCGCCGAGCTCAAGCGCGATTTCGCAAGCGTCAAGCACGTCAAGCCGCCGGCGAGCCGCGCCAATTCGGCGGAGCTTTACCTGTTGGCGCGGGGTTTTCGAGGCTAAAGCCGGCGCGTCTTGCCCGGCGACGCCGTCTCCACCTCGCCGCGCCCCGACAGCTCGGCGCCGGCGTTGGGAGACAGGCGATAGAAGATCAGGGCGGCGCTGGCTGCGAGCAGCGAGACGAAAAGGAAGGCCGGCGGAAAATCGTTCACGCCCATCGTCGTCGAATGCTTCAGCCGCAGCGTAATTTCCACGGCCAGCGCACCCACAGCAACGCCGGTGGATAGCGACAATTGCTGGGCGGCGGCCACCATCGCGGTGGCGCGGCTCATCCGCGGCGGATCGATCTCGGCATAGGCGATGGTGTTGATGCTGGTGAATTGCAGCGAGCGGAAGAAGCCGCCGGACAACAGAATTACGATCATCGCCCAATAGGGCATGCCGTGCACGAACGTGGCGCAGCCGGCGAGAAAAGCGCTTGAGACGAGCGCATTGTAGAGCAGCACGTTGCGGTAACCGAAGCGGTTGAGCACGCTTGAGACGGCGGCTTTCATGAACATCGAGCCAAGCGCCGTGGTGAAGGTGATCAGGCCCGATTGAAACGGCGTCAGATCGAATCCGATCTGCAGCAACAACGGCAGCAGGAACGGCAACGCGCCGATGCCGAGCCGGAACAGGAAGCCGCCATAGATGCTGGCGCGGAAAGTCGGCAGCTTGAGCAGCGACAGATCGAGGATCGGCGCCGGCGTGCGTCTGGCGTGCGCGATGTACGCCAACGCCGACAATGCGCCGCCACCGAGCAGCGCCGCGACAACGCCGGTCGGCAGAAAATCGAGCCCCATGGCCGAAAGGCCGAAGGCAAGCCCGGCGATGGCAAGACCGGACAATACAAATCCGACATAATCGAAAGGCGTACGGTGTTCGACGTGGACATTGGCGATAAAGCGCGTCGCCAAAACGATGCCGAGCAAGCCGATCGGCACATTGATCAAGAAAATCCAATGCCATGACGCATAAGTGGTGATGAAACCGCCGAGCGGCGGCCCGCAGATCGGGCCGATCAGCGCCGGCATGGTGACGAGCGACATGGCATTGAGGAGATTTCTTTTATCGATGCTGCGCACCATGATAAGGCGGCCGACCGGCGTCATCATCGCGCCGCCCAGGCCCTGGAAGATGCGGGCCGCGACGAACTCCTCAAGCGAGTGCGAGGCGGCGCAGCCGATCGAGCCGAGGACGAATATACCGATTGCGGCGCGGAACACGTTGCGTGCGCCCAAACGGTCGGCGGTCCAGCCGCTGGCCGGAATGAAGATCGCAAGCGAAAGCAGATAGGACGTGACCGCAAGCTTCAAGGCCAGCGGATTGGTGCCGAGCGCCCGTGCAATCGCCGGCAACGAGGTGGCGATCACCGTCGAGTCCATGTTTTCCATGAACAGCGCGGTGGCGACAATCAGCGGGACGATGCGATCGTAAGGCGGCGTCTCTTCCATGCAAGTCTATCGGTTGGTGGCGCCCCCGCCTCTATGCGCGCGCGTCGATATCATGCCAACCGTTTGGCCGCTTCCTCCACCATGCTCACGTCGGAATATTTCTTCACATCGATGTCGTCCTTGAGGAAGCCGACTTGCTTCTGGAGCTGCAGATTACTCTGCAGCGCGCTCAAATTCGGCATCCCGTTGGGGTCGCGATATTGGTCTTTGCCGGTGAAAGCCCATTCCATGCGCGCCGGCGGCGCCTTGTTGAGCCGCGCGACAATGGCGACCGCCTCTTCGTGATTGTTCGGATCGCTGTACCAGCGAATCGCGCGCACGGTATCTTCGAGGAAGTCGACCAGCGCGGCGCGGTTCTGCTGGATGAAGGGCGTGCGCGCCGTCCACATCGTGAGCTGGGTGATGCCGAAGGCGTCCTTCTGCGTGAACAGGCTATGCGCCATGGCGTTGAGGTCGGGATCGAGCGAGAATGGCGGCACCGCGCTGATCAGGTCGGCCTTTTTCTCGGCGAGCATCGCACGCATGGCCGGGAAGGGGGCCTCGATGATGGTGTAATCGCGGTTGGCCTCCAACCCGCTGCGCCGGCAAACCGTCCGCATGGCGATGTCGACGGCACTGCCGATGACGTTGGTGGCAAGCACCTTGCCCTTGAGGTCGGCCACGGTTTTGACCGGGCCGTCCTTGAGCACCATGAATTGATTGGTGCCATGACCAGCGACGCCGTCCTCGATCTCATCGCTGATGACGCGCAGATCGTCCATACGCGCGTTCTGGATGGCGAGACCGAAGGAAGAGAAGGCCAGTGGCCCGATATCGAGATCGCCCGACGCCAGCGCGGCGATCACCGGCGGGGTGCCCTCGAAGCGCGTTGCCTCGGCGACGTAGGATTGGCCGAAATGCTTGAGGATGTCCTTTTTCTCCAGCACCAGCGGGGCGAGCGAGGCCGGTATCACCACCCAGCCGCAGCGAATCTTGACCGGGGCGGCCTCGGGCGATGCGGGGCGCCGCCAGCAGCGCGCCGGCGGCGATCCCGCCGAGGTTGAATTGACGACGGTCCAGGTGTTTCACGGCAATTCCTCCGGCTTTCCACCCCTGTTATCCGTTGGGGTCTATTAATTGTGGTCCAGGCATGCTATCGACCGCCGCCAACCCAAAAGCGGGTCATTGAGCCGGGCGGAGGACTTTCGTTCCGCTCGCCCGCGAGGCGTTACCCCCGATGCGATGGCCTGTCATACCGGGCCATGCGGAGTTGGCAATGGCATTGAATTCAAAAGACCTACCGCGCGAAGCATACACCTTTGACGACGTGCTGCTGAAGCCGGGGCTGTCCGATGTTCTGCCCTCGGACGTCGACATCCGCTCCCGTATCACGCCCAATATCCAGCTCAATATCCCCATTGTCGCCTCGGCCATGGACACCGTAACCGAGGCCGCCATGGCGATCGCCATGGCGCAGGCCGGCGGCATCGGCGTCCTGCACCGCAACCTCGAGCCGGACGCGCAGGCCGCGCAAGTGCGCCAAGTCAAGAAGTTCGAATCGGGCATGGTGGTCAATCCGTTGACCATCCATCCCGGCGCGACGCTCGCCGACGCACTGTCGCTGATGCAGGAGTATCACATTTCCGGCATTCCGGTCGTCGAGGGCGGCGGCGGAAACGGCCAGGGCAAGGCACCCGGCAGGCTCGTCGGCATTCTCACCAACCGCGACGTGCGCTTTGCCACCGACAAGCGGCAAAAAGTTTCCGAGCTGATGACCAAGGAGAACCTCGTCACCGTGCGCGAAAGCGTCGACCAGGACGAGGCCAAGCGGCTCCTGCATCAGCATCGCATCGAGAAGCTTTTGGTGGTCGATGCGGATTATCGCTGCGTCGGCCTCATTACCGTGAAGGACATTGAGAAGGCGGTGGCCAATCCCAATGCCTGCAAGGACGAGCAGGGCCGGCTTCGCGTCGCCGCCGCCACCTCGGTGGGCGAGGCGGGCTATGCGCGCAGCGAGAGCTTGATCGCCGCCGGCGTCGACCTCATCGTGGTCGACACCGCGCACGGTCATTCCCAGCGCGTGCTCGACACTGTGACCCGCATTAAGCGGATGTCGAACGCCGTCCAGGTGGTTGCCGGCAATATTGCCACCGCCGAAGGCGCCCAAGCCTTGATCGACGCCGGCGCAGATTCGATCAAGGTCGGCATCGGGCCGGGCTCGATCTGCACCACACGCATCGTGGCCGGCGTCGGCGTGCCGCAGCTCACCGCGATCATGGATGCGGTCGAGGTTGCGCATCGGGCGAACACGCCGGTCATCGCCGACGGCGGCATCAAATATTCCGGTGATCTCGCCAAAGCGCTCGCCGCCGGCGCCGACTGCGCCATGATCGGCTCATTGCTTGCCGGCACCGATGAGACCCCCGGCGAGGTGTTTCTCTATCAGGGCCGCTCGTACAAGACCTATCGCGGCATGGGCTCGGTCGGCGCCATGGCGCGCGGCTCCGCCGATCGCTATTTCCAGCAAGAGATCAAGGACACGCTGAAGCTCGTGCCCGAGGGCGTCGAGGGGCAGGTGGCCTATAAAGGCCCGGTTGCCAATGTGGTGCACCAGCTCGTCGGGGGGCTGCGCGCGGCGATGGGTTATGTCGGCGCCAAGGATCTCGCCGAGTTCCACGACAAGGCTGAGTTCGTGCGAATCTCCGGCGCCGGCCTGCGCGAAAGCCACGTGCACGACGTTACCATCACGCGCGAGAGCCCGAATTATCCGAGCCGGGGATAGATGACAGGCGCGGCCGACCCATTCGCGAAAATACGCACCGCGACCAATACCCATCGCGCGCGGCACGGCTGCAACGCCTATCCGTACGATAACGGCCCGCTGTTGGCGGCGCTGGCGGGCGCCGCCAATGCCCGGCGCATTTTGGAATTGGGCACGGCGCTTGGTTACACGGCTCTGTCCTTCGCTTCGGGCGTGCCGGACGCGACGGTCGATACCGTGGAGCGCGATCCAGAGCATGTACAGATCGCCCGCGACAACATCGCGGCCGCCGGTATGGATAACCGTATCACGGTGCATGAAGGCGATTTCGCCGCGGTCCTGCCGACGCTCGATCCGGGTTACGACGTTGCCTTTTTCGACGGCGGCACGCCGGTGCAGGCATTGCATAAGACGCTGCGCGCGCTACTGCGCACCGGTGGCACGCTGATCACCGCCAATCTCAACCACGGCGGCACCGCCGATACGGTGCGCAAGGCTTTATTCGACGGCAAATCGTGGCGCAGTGCGCTGGTCGATGACGACGGCGAGACTGCAATCAGCGTCAAACTTTGAAATACGGAAATTCTCTATCCGGGGGGAATCGATGACCACGCAAGCGATCCTGTTGCCGCTCTTCGTTGAGGTGATCCTCACCTTTCTGCTGCTGTTTTGGCTCGCCCCATTGCGCGCAGGCGATTTCAACGCCGGGGTTGCCCGGCCGGACAACGTCGCACTGCGCGAGCCGAATTGGTCGCCGCGCGCGCTGCAAGTCGGATACGCGTTCAGCAATCAGTTCGAGCTCCCAGTCCTGTTTTACATCCTCACCATCCTTGCCTATATCACCCATCTGGCGGGCGTCATCTTCGTGGTGCTGGCTTGGATCTTCGTGATCTTCCGGATCCTGCAGGCCTACGTTCATGTGACGAATAATAACATTCGCGTACGCGGTGCGTTCTTCGCAGTTGCGGCTATTGCGCTCGCGGTCAATTGGGCGATTTACATTTTCGAAGTGCTGACGCTGCCGCGGCCGGTGTAAGGAGCCGCCATGCCACTCGACCTTCGCCATCCGACCGCGCCCCACAAGAAACTCAGACTGCCCGAGTGGTACGTTTCCAGCCTGATGATGGATCGCGCGCTCGACGCGATCTGCCGACGCGTCAAGAAATTCGACCGCAAGCACGATATCCCCTATCTCGCCGGCTATAGCCTCGACGGCAAGACCATCTACATCGACCGCCACATGCCGCGGAGCTTCAAATTCCGCGGCCACATTATCGATACCGATCGCTTCCTCGTCCTGCATGAAGAAGTCGAAAAGACGCTAATCGATCAACTTGGGCTGCATTACCTGCACGCGCATCAGATCGCGACCCGCGCCGAGGAAGCGGCCGTACGTGCCGCCGGCGTCGAATGGCGCGCTTACGACCAATTCATGCAAAAGCACGTCAAGAGCATTGGCGACGAACGGCTCAAGAAGGTGCCGAAAGATCTCGATCTAAAACCTTATCGCGACGAGCATGACGATGACTTATTGCGGCGCATGCTGGCGAGCGTAAAAGCCGGTAAAGCTCCGAAGGGCATCCACGTGCAAGACCTAGCCGAGGCGATCCGGGAATTGCGCAAGCGCGTGCGGCGGCAGGAGACGCCCAGCACCGATCGCGCCGCCGCCATCAAGCGCAAGATGAAATAGTGACTCCCGCCGCCCGCCTTTCAGCAGCCATCGAGGTTTTTGCCGACATCGAAGCGCGGCGGCGTCCGGCGGCCGATGCGCTCAAGGATTGGGGTCTGGCGCACCGTTTTGCCGGCTCCGGGGATCGCGCCGCCATCGCCGGCCTGGTTTATGATGCGCTGCGCCGGAAGGCCTCATCTGCATCGCTCATGGGCGAGGCGAACCCGCGCGCGGTGCTGATCGGCATGCTGCATCGTGAGCGTGGGCTTGACGGCGCGGCGATCGACGCGCTGTGCAGCGGCGCGCGCTATGCGCCTGCGCCTTTGACCGAAGCGGAGCGTGCGGCGCTCGCCGGCGCTACACTCGGCGACGCGCCGGCGCACGTCGAGGGCGATTATCCGGAGTGGCTCGATCCGTATCTGGCGCGGGTCTTTGGCGACGAGCGGGCGGCAGAAGGCGTAGCGCTGGCGAGCCGTGCGCCGCTCGACTTGCGGGTCAATACGCTTGCTGGCACGCGCGAAGATGCGCTGCCCGAGCTCGCGCATCTTAACGCCGAGCCGGCGCGATGGTCGCCTGTCGGGCTTCGCATCCGGCTTGCGGCGGATGCCAAAAGCCCGGCGATTCATGCCGAGCCGGCCTTCCTCAAAGGCCGCATTGAAATTCAGGACGAAGGCTCGCAGCTCGCCGCGCTCCTCGCCGGCGCCAAACCGGGTGAGCAGGTCATCGATCTTTGCGCCGGCGCCGGCGGCAAGACGCTGGCGCTGGCCGCCGCGATGGAAAACCGCGGCCAGATCTACGCGACCGATACCGACAAGCGACGCCTCGTGGCGATCCACGACCGCCTCGCCCGCGCCGGCGCGCGCAATGTCCAGGTTCGCACCCCCAAGAGCGTGGGCAATGAGCTGGCCGATCTCGCCGGCCGCGCCGATCTGGTGCTGATCGACGCGCCGTGCACCGGCATCGGCACCTGGCGCCGCAATCCCGACGCCAAGTGGCGCATCCGGCCCGGCGCCCTGGCCGAACGCGTCAAGCAGCAGGACGCGGTGCTCGAGAGCGCGGTCGCTCTACTCAAGCCGGGTGGCCGCATCGCCTACATCACCTGCTCGGTGCTGGCGGAAGAGAACGGCGACCGGGTACGGGCCTTTATCGGCCGCCACGGCGATTTTTCCGTGGAAAAGCCCGGAAACGTCATCAACTCATTGGGCGACCGCGCCTATCTTTTCGCCCGCGCGGTGCTTATTTCGGACGAAGGTTTGCTGATGACGCCACGGCGCACCGATACCGACGGGTTTTTCGTCAGCATGCTGCGGCACTCGGCATGAATGCACCCGCAAAATCTCGACAGGCCCCCTCCCTGAACCCTCCCCCGCTAGCGGGGGAGGGAAGGGTGGGGCTAGAGCCCGCCATGGAATCCCACGACAAGATTCTCATCGTCGACTTCGGCTCGCAGGTCACGCAGCTCATTGCGCGGCGCGTGCGCGAGGAGAAGGTTTATTGCGAGATTGTGCCGTTCCAGAAGGCGGAAGCCGCGTTCCGCGAGATGCGGCCGAAAGGCGTGATCCTGTCCGGCGGCCCCGCTTCGGTGCTCGATAAGGACGCGCCGCTGGCGCCGCTAGCGATCTATCAGGCCGGCGTGCCGGTGCTCGGCATCTGCTACGGCGAGCAGGCCATGGCGGCGCAGCTCGGCGGCAAAGTCGAGGGCGGCCATCACCGCGAATTCGGCCGCGCCGAGGTCGAAGTGACGACGCCGTCGGCGCTCACCGACGGCGTCTGGGAGGTCGGCCAGAAATATCCAGTGTGGATGAGCCATGGCGACCGCGTCACCAAGCTGCCGGACGGTTTTGTCGCCGCCGGCACCTCGGCCAATGCGCCGATCGCCATGATCGCCGACGACAAGCGCAAATTCTACGCCACGCAATTCCATCTCGAAGTCATGCACACCCCGCACGGCGCGGCGCTGCTGCGCAATTTCGTGCGCAAGGTTGCGGGCTGCACCGGCGACTGGACCATGCGCGCGTTCAAGCTGGAGGCGATCGACAAGATCCGCAAACAGGTCGGCAAGGGCAGGGTGATTTGCGGACTGTCCGGCGGCGTCGATTCCGCCGTCGCCGCCGTGCTCATCCATGAGGCGATCGGCGAGCAGCTCACCTGCGTCTTCGTCGATCACGGGCTGTTGCGGCTCGGCGAAGCCGAGAATGTCGTGGCGCTGTTCCGCGGCCACTACAATATCCCGCTCGTCCATGTGAACGCCGCGGATACGTTCCTCAAAGCGCTCGAAGGCGTCGAGGATCCGGAGCAGAAGCGCAAGACCATCGGCAAATTGTTCATCGACGTCTTCGAGGCCGAGGCGAAGAAAATCGAAATGACGGAAACGGTGCCGAGTTTCTGGCCCAAGGCACGCTCTATCCCGACGTGATCGAAAGCGTGTCGTTCACCGGCGGCCCGTCGGTGACCATCAAATCGCACCACAATGTCGGCGGCCTGCCCGCGCGCATGAACATGAAGCTCGTCGAGCCGTTGCGCGAATTGTTCAAGGACGAGGTCCGCGCGCTCGGCCGCGAGCTCGGCCTGCCCGACGCTTTTGTCGGTCGACATCCGTTTCCCGGCCCCGGACTCGCCATCCGCATTCCCGGCGCCATCACCCGCGACAAGCTGGAAATTTTGCGGCTTGCCGACGACGTATTCATCGAGGAAATCCGCCGCGCCGGCCTCTACGACGATATCTGGCAGGCCTTCGCGGTGCTGTTGCCGGTGCGCACCGTCGGCGTCATGGGCGATTTCCGCACCTACGATTTCGTCGTTGGGCTTCGCGCCGTGACCTCGACCGACGGCATGACCGCGGATTTCTACCCGTTCGACATGGCTTTCATCGGTGCGGTGGCGACGCGGATCATCAATGAGGTCAAGGGCGTCAATCGCGTGGTGTATGATGTCACGAGCAAGCCGCCGGGGACGATTGAGTGGGAATGAGGGTGGACGCTTCAGGGCGGTTGCAATATTTTTAGACGCTATTCGTTCGCGAATCGAAGCAGAACTTCGATGCAAAGGGTTCCCGCCGCTAGAGTCTTTTTAGCTCGTTCCACGAGGTAATAATCGAAGGCCATCATCGGTGTCGTTTTCGTGCCGCGTGCCGCGATCATTTCCGCAGCCTGCACGATACGAAGCAATTCGGCAATGTCGAGCAGATGAAGGAAACTGTTCGTAGTCTCCATAAATTTCTTAATGAACGTAAGGCCATAGGCCTCACGATCCTGGATTAAATCCAAATCAGGAATAAGAACGATTCCGTGCATAGGCTGTGTTCGTTCGACATCAAGCAGAACTCCGGCCTTGCTCGTAACGGGAGTGCCATCTTTCAGCTTCCGAATTCCACCACGGAGCTGATTGACGGCTTTCGTGATGTGAGCGGGCATGCCATGTGCCAGCTTGGTACGACCAGGAAGACTGTTACGAGCTAAGATTGTAAGAACCTTCGACTCTATCAGCACTGAACCGAACTGATGGCTGAGTAGAATGTCGGTGAGTTCGCGAAAGCCCTTGCCCTTCGGAACTTGCGGACTGTGATGCACGCCGAGATGGTGCAGATTATCAGTTAGCCAAATGCCTATTTGCTCTTGCTGGTTTCCTTCGTCTTTATTGAAAAGGTCGATAAGACTACTGGTCGCATGACTGGTAATAAAATGATTGAACACGGGGTTCCAAGCGGTCGTGCGCGGTATATCTGCGACAATCAAGCTTGCGCTGGACATACTGTCGTTATGGAAGCCGTCAAGAATTAATGACGCTTTACTCTTAAGCGCGGAGTGATCGGCCTGGCCGGTAGCTGCCCCTGAGACGATCGTTCCCAGTTTCCGGCCGACAGATATTGGTAATGCCACCCAAGCCACGTTTACGGCAAGTTCGTTGAATAGGAACGTCTGGCATGTCTCGCCGCGCACTAAAGCCGAGATCGCCGCCTTTTCTTCATCACGTTCTAGTATCGACCACAGTACGCCAGCCTTTTCCTCATCATCATATATCTTCAACGCATAGAGAAGGCGGTCGTCCAGCCGCGCGACCGCAAGCTGCATTCGAACGCCCTGCGCAATGTATTTGAGCAAAAGCGTGCTGCCCTTGAGCTTAATTTCGCGGCCTCCTAGTTGTACGGGCCCGTTAGCGGGCGCCGCAGCGACGGCCGAAACCAGCGCGTAGGGCGCGGAGCGTCGAAACCCACCATTACTGCCTCGCGGCGGACGGTGGGTTACAGGCCTTCGACGAACACGTATGGCGCAGCAGGGCGCGTCCAGCGCGACGGCTCTAGTACGCAATGCTTCTTTGCTTTCGTGAAACACAGCTCTCACAACTAATAAACTTATCAGTCGAAAAGCTACGCTCATTGGCGCGCGGAGGTCATTCGCGCGTGCGTATTCATTTCACCTCACTCCAAAGTTAGAACATAGAGAGAAACATCATGACACAGGTGCTGGATCGTAGCGTGATGCGAATGTTTCGGTTGACAAACGAGCCCGGCGGATTGGGACTGAGTTGCGCCCCCACTGGCGTCTCGCTCGCGGGCGTGCCACTCCTTCGTCGAACCCGATTTGGATTTGTACCGCGACCCACTTCTGAGATCGCCTTGTTGCTCAAGGCGGCGTACGGCAGCGAATTCAACCGAACTGCAGTCATGACTCGACGCGATCGCGCAATCGCTCAATCATGGCGATTTCGCCGCGGCGATGATCGCCGCCGTCCATACGCGGACGCCGGAATTGGGCCCGGAGGCTGCCGTGCGGCTCGCCGACGCCGACCGAGAACTGACAAAATATAATTACAATCCCGATGAACCGCGAGATTGGCATGGCCGCTGGACCAGTGAGGGAGCCACCAATCAGACAAGCCTGCTGGTACCTAGAGCCGTAAGCGATCCAACTGTGGACGAGAGCTCACGGGCGGTCGATATCGCTGCGAGGGATGACATTATGCGCAGCATCGTCAAGAATGCATGCATCGCTGAATGTTCGGAATCGAATCTTCCCACCTACGATTACGGCTGGAAGTTCGTCAAGTGCGTCGGCGATTGTATGAGTAGGCACGGTTACGACCCTTATGCAGTCCGTTTGTAGCGAGGCGTAGATTTTCAGGCGGTTGGAAGAATGGAGAGCCAGAAGATGTCCAGGGATGCGGCTAAGATCATCATGGGAGTCATCACAAGAAACATCACTGAGCAAGACGATGTCTTGATAAGAATTCGACCATTGTGCTCAGAAAGCGAGTTTAGCGAGTACCGGCGGATGATTGGAAAGTCGATGGGAGCCATGGTGACCGAGATCATGCATCCCATTGTTGCAAAATATCCTGAGCTGAAACCCGCTCAGCTAAGGTAGCCTAGACGGAACGCCTCACGCGGTTCTGGTGCCTCGCTTGGGGCCGCCGCACAGCTCGCACCTTCCCGCTGCCCTCGCCGCCGCAGAAGAACTGATCGCCACCATCAGATTCTAGTCCTGAGACGCTGACGCCCAGTGGCATATCTAGTTTCTCCAGAACCTCCCCAGTTTGAGTGTCGACGTGTCGTAAATCGCTCTCGTCGCCTTCGGACGTGGCGTGCCAGAGCTCGCCGTCGACCCAGGTGACTCCGGTGACGAAGCGGTTGGATTCGATGGTGCGAAGCACCGCCCCGGTATCGGGATCGATTTGATGGATTTTTCGGTTGCGATATTGACCCATCCAGAGCGTCCCTTCGGCCCAGGCGAGTCCCGATCCGGCGCCGCCGGGCGCGGGAATCGTTGAGAGCACGCGGCCGGTTTTCGGATCGATCTTCTGGATGCGGTCGCCGGAGAGCTGGAACAGGTGGCGGCCGTCGAAGGCCGTTCCTGCATGCGCGGCGACGTCGATCGCGCGGCCCTTCTCGCCGGTTTTAGGATCGAGTGCGTTCAACCTGTCTCCCGACGCAAACCAGACGTGTTGACCGTCATAGGTGACGCCGGCGACGTGGTCGACGCCCGGAAAGGGGCCGTATTCGCGAATAATTTCGGCTGCAGATCGTTTCATGTGTCGATCCTAGCCCCTCGGAAGCGGGCCGGGGAGTAACAAGGTTGTCGTGAAACCCGGCACAGCGCGGGTTATCCAGCGGCGCGCTCGGCCCCGTCCGTAAGACTGCACCTTGCCAGTGGCTGCGAGCGCGTCGAGCGCGCGCTGCACGGTCCGTGCGCTGGCGCCGAGCGCAAGCGACAGCGCCGAGCTCGACCACGATTCCCCGTCGGCGAGGAAGGCGAGCACCGATGCATGCTGATCGTCGACCGGCGGCGCGATCACAACGATCCTGCGTGCGCGCCGCGGCGCCAGCGTAAAGCCCAGCGTCGTCGCGCTTACGTCGGCGAGATTTCTCAGCTTGAAACGAAGCCGCCCGACTTCGACGCGCAATCGCGCGCGATGCGATTCATCGGCGTGCTTCGCCTTGAATGTGCGAGCAAGCAGCGTGCTTCGCGAAACGTCTGCAGGCCATGCCTCACCCAGCGCGCGTACAAGCGCGAACAAGACCGGGCGCGTTGCGAGCGAGACCACGGCCTCTGCATCGCGCACAACGTGGCGGCAGGCATCGACGACGAGCGCCCCCGAAGCCAGCAGCGCTTCAACCTCCTCAAGCAGGAGAAGCCGTTCCTCGCCAGGAGCAATCAGACGCGCGGCGGGCGTGTTCAGGACGAGGGCAGTGCTCTCGACCTCCGCCATCAGCGCAGGAATGCCCGCACGGTGTGCGGCGCGCTCTGCCTCGACGAGCGCCGTGCGCGCCGTCTTGATCCGCAAGCGCCGCATCGCGACACCCGCGACCACCAGTTCGTGGGCGGCCCGCAATGCCGGCGGCAAGGGTGCGGCATCGAACTTTGCCAGCGCGCGTTCGGCCTCGTCGAGGCGTCCGATCAGCAGAAAACGGCGGATCTCGAGATGCCGCGCGTGCGCCGCGTTCGCCCGGTCGCCGTGCCGCTCGAGCGCCGCCCGTGCCGTATCGAGCGCCTTGGCGGGCCAGCCCAGGTCGCGCGACACGAGTGCAATCTCGGCCTCGGCAACGATGCACCGCGCCTGGGCCACCGCTTCTTTCGGGCCGAAGCCCCGCGCCGCTCGCCGCAGCAGCGCCTTCGCCCGAACGAGATCGCCGAGCTGAGCCATCGCGATGCCGCGCAGCGCCAGAGCCGGCGCGTCGTTGCGCAACGCGACCCATTTCAATGCGCCGAGGGGGTCGCCCGTTGCCAGCGCATGCGCTGCGGCAGCGATCAGCGAGTCCATCGGAATCCCGCCAAACTTGTCACTCCCATCGTTTCCCCATCCGGCGTTAGGTCTGTCTCATGATCAACAACGCGGAACGGAGAAACGAATATGCCTGACATTCTGCATAAGGTCGGAATCAAATCGTCGTCGCTGGAGGATGTCTATAAGGCATTGGCGACCGTGGAAGGCCTTTCTCGCTGGTGGACGAGCGAAACGCAGGGCGAAAGCAAGGTCGGCGGCGTGCTCCAATTCCGCTTTGGCAGCGGCGGCTTCGACATGAAGGTTCTCGAGCTGCAGCCCGGCAAGCGGGTGCTGTGGCAGGTGGCCGAGGGCCCCGAAGAATGGCTCGGCACCAAGATAAGTTTTGACCTCAAACAGAACGGCGACTGGATCGTTGTTCTGTTCAAGCACCAGGGCTGGAAGGAGCCGGTGGAATTCATGCACCACTGCAGCACCAAATGGGCGGTTTTCCTGCTCAGCCTAAAATCGCTCCTCGAAACCGGCAAAGGCGCACCCTGGCCGAACGAGATCAAGCTCGACAGCTGGGAATAAAGGGCGCCGGCCAAAGGAGAAAGACGATGACAGATTTTATGAGTGATAAACTTGGAGCCCCAAAGGTCGTCGATCGGGGTACCTTCCAAACGGCGCTGGACGCATTGCGGGTTCGTGAGAAAGCGCACATGCGAGAAGGCGACGCCATTGCGGCCGCCCGCCGGCGGCTGCCGATGGTCGAGGTGGATGCCGCGACACCGCTGATCGGCGAGCATGGGACGGTCACGCTGTTGGACGCGTTTGAGGGGCGCCGGCAGCTCATCGCCTACTACTTCATGTGGCATACCGGCCAACCTGCGGCGGAGCAGTGCGAGGGCTGCAGCTTCTATACTTCGCAGGTCCGGGAGCTGTCTTTCATTCATTCCCGCGACGTCACCTACGCCACGTTCGCCCAAGGCCCGTACGACGAGAGCGCCCACTACCGCGACTTCATGGGCTGGGACATGCCCTGGTACGCGGCGCCCCAGGACTCGCTTGACGCTCTCTTGGTTGGACGCCGTGTCGGCATGATGCACATCGTTTGCTACCTGCGACGCGGATCCAAAGTATTCGAGACTTACTGGACGACGCGGCGCGGCGTCGAGGCGATGGATAACAGCTACCGGTTGCTCGACTTGACCGTCTATGGGCGGCAGGAGGCGTGGGAGGATTTGCCGGCCCGTTGGCCGCAACGGGCGAAAGGCGAGCACCCTTACCGTACCCATGGACGTCCCATCGTACAGTGGCCCCGCGTGAGGGCCGGCCATTCCGACGATCTGGGAACCGGCAGGCGCTGACCGCATGCGTGATGCAGCCTACCATTACAGTTGTGATTTTTGTTTGAGATGAGATTTCTGTGCTGCGGCCTGATGAGCGCGCCGCCAGAGCGACCATGCGATGACATCGGCGGGTTGGATGCGCTTTCGCGCGAGACGTTGAGCTATGCGGCGGATTTCCTGGATCGACCAACGGATGAGATCGGATGTTCTGGCGTTGCGCTCGACTTGGTTTTTTTGGGCGCCGGCTTGTTGGCCTGATGCTGGATGGCCGCCATCATGGCGAAGGCGAGCATGACGAGTGAGACGTGACGATGCCAGCCGTGCCAGGATCTGGATTTGTTGTGGTCGAGCCCGAACTCGTTTTTGGCTGTCTCGAAGCTATCCTCGATCGCCCAGCGATGGCCCTCGACGCTGACCAGGATTTTGATCGAAGTCCCTGCCGGACACCAGGTGGAGAAGTAGGCGAGATCGCCGTTGGCGATATTACGCCGGATTAGCAGGCCTCGTGTCCAAAGGTTGGAAAAAAGGAAAAACTCTTCGCCTTCGAGATCGGCCAATTCGAGGTAGCACCAGTCGTGCAATCGCGGTCCTTTGGTTCCGGCACCGGCCGACAGACGCCGCCAGTCGGATCGTCGCTGCGTCTTTGCGATCTCCTCGGCGGTGCCGAACACCCGTTGCGGCTTGCCCCAGGATGCAAACCAATGATTGGAGTTGACGCCGAGTACATAGCCTTTACCGGCTTGGCGTAGGTCCTGCTCGATATCGCCGACCCCATAGACGCTATCGGCTGCAACCCAGCGGAACGGCACGCCAGCTGCAAGGGCGCGCTCGATCATCTCGGCTGCAAGCTGAGGCTTGGTCGAAAAGCTGACGTCGCCCGGCACGTATGCGGCCTTCAGACGAGCCGGATCGTCGGTCCAGCCCTTCGGCAAATAGAGCGCCCGATCGATGAAGGCATGGCCGTGACGCGACACGTAGGCAGCAAAAACACCGATCTGACAGTTCGTAATTTTGCCCGCTGAGCCAGTGTATTGCCGCGCTACCCCGCACGAAGCTTTGCCTTGCTTGAGAAAGCCGGTTTCATCGATCACCAGCACCGCGTTCTCGTCCGCAAGATGCTCGGTGGCATAGTCGCGCACCAGGTCGCGCAGCGCATCGGCATCCCACCGGTCACGGCCCAAAACCGCCTGCTGTCGCCAAGGCCCAGGATCGCCCGCCGCCTCCGCGCGCATCCATCCGGTTTTACGACGCTCGTCGCCAAGCAGCCCGTCCACGAACAGGCCCGCGTTCAAAGCTGCGCGCTCCTGCGCAAACAATGGACGTATCCGCTTCTTGATCTCTCGCAGCGACGATGCCCACAACTCAAGCGTCGTCTCAATCGATGCTCCCATCATCCATGATCTCCGAATCATGGTGACCCATGGATTCAGAAATCAAACAAATGTGCCAGCAAAAAATCACAACTGTAATGCTACTGGATATCCCTCGCGGCCACGCCGACCTTCGCCATCATGGCGCTGCTCACGGGCGTCTTCGGCGGAGGGCCGCTGGATTTGCTCTGCTCGGCCGCGTGAGGCGTCGCCGCTGAGTGGAATGTCCCGATGTACGTGCTGATGAGCGCGTTCCATTTGACGCCTTGGCTGCAACTGGTTTCCCGACGACAAAGCGGTCCGGTGGACATCGTGTGTGTATCCCTGACTCGATATAACTGGTTGGTTATAAGTTATTCTATAACCATAGAGTTATATATATTGCAATGTCACAGTCCCACGACATTCTTTTCAGGACGCTCGCCGATCCGACACGACGGGCCATCTTCGAACGCCTATGCCGCGCAGGAGAGCAGACGGTCGGGGCTCTGACGGCTCGAGCCAATGTCTCGCAGCCGGCCGTCTCAAAGCATCTTGCGAGTGCTTGAAGCAGGCCGGGCTGGTGCGCGACCGCCATGAAGGCCGCCAGACGCATTATAGCGCGCAGCTCGGCGCGCTTGCCCCGCTGATCGACTGGACAAGCCAGATGACCGGATTCTGGCAAGCGTAAGTTCGACACCCTCGAAGATCTACTTAAAAGGATGGACCAATGAGCGAACCCGTCACCGAAACGCTTTCCGTCGTTGTCGAACGGGAGATCCCTTATCCGCCGGAAAAGATCTGGCGCGCGCTCACGCAACCACATCTGATCGCGGAGTGGCTGATGAAGAACGACTTCAATGCGGACGTCGGCCATCGATTCAATCTGCGCGGCGATTGGGGGGGCGTATTGGACTGCGAGGTTCTCGCCGTCGAGCCGAATAAAACGCTGTCCTACACTTGGAACTATACGCACGACGATGCGGCGTTCAATTCTGACGAGCGTGGTGACCTTTACGCTCACTCCGAAGGGCCGGAACGCATCTGCGCATGGAGCAGTCGGGCTTCCGGCCGGATCAGAAGCAGGCCTACGGCGGCGCCAAAGCGGGGTGGCAGCAGTTTTTCGCGAAGCTGGAGGATGTACTGGCGCGGACAGATTGAAGCCAATCTGCCTATACTGGAGCGACAACAACCGTGAAGAAGACGGCAATGGCCAAGACGAAGACCGGCGCGAAAGAAGGAAAAGGCGGAAATTCTCCCTCCCGGCTGATCGATGCGAGAATCAAGGAGCTGGGCGACTGGCGGGGCGAGACGCTCGCCCGGGTCAGGAGTGCCATTAAGGAAGCTTGCCCCGACGTGGTCGAAGAGTGGAAGTGGCGCGGGGTTCCAGTGTGGGAGCACTCAGGAATCATCTGCACCGGCGAGACCTATAAGACCGTCGTGAAGCTGACCTTCGCCTATGGTGCCGCGCTGGAGGATCCTTCAGGCCTCTTCAACTCGAGCCTCGAAGGTAATACGAGACGCGCGATCGATATCCATGAGGTCGACAAGATCAATGAGCGCGCCTTAAAAAATCTGGTCCGTGCCGCTGCCGACTACAATCAGGCAAAAAAACAGAGAAAAGCGCTCGCGGGTACCGGAGCGAAACTGCGCAAAAAGTAAAGACGTGAGTCAACCGCGCGGTACGCGAGCTAACGGATTATATGCCCATTGCCATCTACGGCATCGCGCGCATGGTCGCGGCATCAGGCATCATGTTGGCCGAGAGGTGGAACATGATCCACAACGAGCCGGTCAAGGCGATCACGACCAGTACGATGGTGAAAATCAGCGCCATCATCGACCAGCCGCTTTCGGAGCGGGCATTCATGTGCAGAAAATAGACCATGTGGACCACGATCTGCACTGCGGCCAGCGCCAGGATCAGCACCGCGGTCGCGCCCTTGTGCGCGATCACGCCGTTCATGACCAGCCAGAACGGAATCGCGGTCAGCAGGACCGAGAGACCGAAGCCGATCAAATAGCCCTGCAACGTCGCGTGCGGCTGGCCGGAGTCGTGATGGCCATGAATGGCGCCGGAAGCGGCGTGCGCGTCGAAATTCATCGCAGCATTCCCATCAAATAGACGAAGGTGAAGACGCCAATCCAGACCACGTCGAGAAAATGCCAGAACATGCTCAGGCACATCAGCCGTCGCCGGTTCGCCTCGATGAGGCCATGGCGCCAGACTTGAGCCATCAATGTGGCCATCCAGATGAGGCCGGCCGTCACATGCAGGCCATGGGTGCCGACCAAGGTGAAAAATGACGACAGGAAAACGCTGCGCTGCGGTGTCGCGCCCTCGCGGATGAAGTCGGAGAATTCGTAGAGCTCAATGCCGATGAAGCAGAGCCCGAAGAATGCGGTGACGGCGAGCCAGAGCTGCGTGCGGGGGATGTCGTCTTTCTGAACGGCCAGCATCGCAAAGCCATAGGTGATGGACGACAGCAGCAGCATCGTGGTGTTGAGGGCGACGAGCGGCAGATCGAACAGGTCCCTCGGCGACGGACCCGCTGCATAATTGCCGCCGAGCACGCCATAGGTCGCAAACAGCCCCGAGAACAGCAGGCAGTCGCTCATCAGGTAGAGCCAGAACCCGAGCATGGTGCTGTAGCCTTCGCCATGCGCGTGCTCGTCGAGAACGTAGAATACCGGTGCCTCGACTGTAGTGTCGTGCGTTCGTAGTGCGTCGTTTGTTTCGACGGTGTAGCGTGTTTCGGCGGTGTAGCGTGGAGCAGCAAGCGTCGATGTTGTCATGTCAGGCCTGCGCTTCAAGGAGGCGAGTCCGCTCGGCCTCGGTGTGCGCAATCTCATCCGAGGGGAAGTCGAGGTCGCGCTTATAATTGAAGGTGTGGCCGATCGCGGTCGCCAGTGCCGCGATAAAGCTGACCGCGGCCAGCCACCAGACATACCAGATCATGCCGATCGCGAAGGCGACGCAGAATCCGGCAAGGATGATTCCGGTGCCGGTATTGGCCGGCATATTGATGGGCTTGAAGCCGGTGAGCGGGCGATGATAACCGCGCTGCTTCATGTCCCACCACGCGTCATTGTCGTGGATCACCGGCGTGAACGCGAAATTGTAAGCCGGCGGGGGCGAGGAGGTCGACCATTCGAGCGTACGGCCGTTCCACGGGTCGCCGGTGGTGTCGCGCAACTCTTCGCGTTTGAGGATGCTGACGCCAATCTGGATCAAGAAGCAAGCGATCCCGAGTGCAATCAGAAGCGCACCGATTCCAGCGATGACGAACCAGATCTGCAGCGACGGAATATCGAAGACCCGCAGGCGCCGCGTCACGCCCATCAGGCCGAGCACGTAGAGCGGCATAAAAGCGACATAGAAGCCGACGACCCAGAACCAGAACGACAGCTTTCCCCAAAATGGATCGAGCCGGAAGCCGAACGCCTTGGGAAACCAATAGTTGATGCCGGCAAACATGCCGAACAGCACGCCGCCGATAATGACATTGTGAAAATGAGCCACCAGGAACAGGCTGTTGTGAAGCACGAAGTCTGCCGGAGGGACCGCGAGCAGGACTCCGGTCATGCCGCCGATCACGAAGGTGAGCATGAAGGCCACCGTCCACATCATCGGCAGTTCGAACCGGATGCGCCCTTTGTACATCGTGAACAGCCAATTGAACATTTTGGCGCCGGTAGGGATCGAAATGATCATCGTCGTGATCCCGAAGAATGAATTTACGCTGGCGCCGGAGCCCATCGTGAAGAAGTGATGCAGCCAGACAAGGTAAGACAGGATGGTGATGACGACGGTGGCGTAGACCATCGAGGTGTAACCGAACAAGCGCTTGCCGCAGAAGGTTGAGGTGACCTCCGAGAAAACTCCGAATGCCGGCAAGATAAGGATGTAGACCTCCGGGTGACCCCAGATCCAGATCAGGTTCACGTACATCATGGCGTTGCCGCCGAAGTCATTAGTGAAGAAGTCGGTGCCGATATAACGGTCGAGCGTGAGGAGCGCGAGCACGACCGTCAGTATCGGGAAGGCGGCGACGATCAGGATGTTGGTGCACAGCGCGGTCCAGGTGAAGATCGGCATCTTCATCATGGTCATGCCGGGCGCGCGCAATTTTACGATGGTACAAACCAGGTTGACGCCGGATAACAATGTACCCAGTCCGGCGACCTGCAGTCCCCAAATATAATAGTCGACGCCGACATCCGGACTATAGGCAAATTCCGACAAAGGCGGGTACGCGAGCCAGCCGGTGCGCGCGAACTCGCCGACGAACAGCGAGATCATGACGATAACCGCGCCGCCCACGGTCATCCAGAAACTGAAATTGTTCAAAAATGGAAACGACACGTCCCGCGCGCCGATCTGCAGCGGGACGACGAAGTTTATCAATCCGGTGATGAACGGCATCGCCACGAAGAAAATCATGATGACGCCGTGCGCGGTAAAGACCTGATCGTAATGGTGCGCGGGCAAAAACCCCTGTGAACCGCCGAAGGCGATCGCCTGCTGCGTGCGCATCATGAGCGCATCGGCGAAACCACGCAGCAGCATCACGACGCCCAGCACCATGTACATGACGCCGATGCGTTTATGATCGATGCTGGTGAACCATTCGCGCCAGAGATAGCCCCACAGGCGAAAATATGTGATTGCGCCGAAGACGGCCACGCCGCCCGTGGCGACCATGATGAACGTCGCGACGAGTATCGGCTCATGGAGCGGCAACTGATCCAGCGTAAAGCGGCCGAAGAGGAATTTCAGAAGTGCGGAGCTATTGTTGAACATGCCAATTGCGATCCATGTCAGGCGTTGGACGGCTTCGGTGGCCGGTGTGGCGACATGTCGGGCGACGCCGCGGCCGGCGTGCGGAACAACGTCGAATAGGGCGGACGCGGCAGCCCGGCGCCAATAAGGGGGGCGGCGCTAAAGGGCGGCGCTTTGAAGGAGGAACTGATGATCGGGGTGGCCGAAGCCGGGTCAGTCTTGGCAGAATTTGTCTTGGCGGTTCCGCATAGGCTCGCGAGATAGCTTGCCTCGGTACCGAAAACGCCTCCGCGCCGGGCGTATTTGTCATATTCCAACGGCATGAGGTTGTTGATGCCGGCGAGACCGAGGCCGCCCTTGGCGTCGATGGCCATTCGCTCGCTCATGCACATTTTTCCCGGTTCGACGCACATATTGACGATCGCGTTATACAAACCGGAATCGGTAGTCGCGTAGGTGCGCACGGGCTCGTTTTCGCTGGGGCGTTCGAGTTCGAGATAGTCGCCTCGGCCAAGCGCGCCGCCTGATGCTTTCACCTGTGCGACCCATTTGTCGAAGCCGTCGGCGGCAAGGCTATAAAAGCCAAAGTGCATGCCGGAGAATCCGGCGCCGCTATAATTCGCGGAGAAGCCGACGGAGGACCCCGCCTGATTCATAACCGCGTGAAGTTTCGTCTCCATTCCGGGCATCGCGTAAATCTGGCCGGCCAGCGCGGGAACGTAGAATGAATTCATCACCGACGACGACGTGATGCGAAAGTCGATCGGGCGATTGATCGGCACATCGAGCTGATTGACCGTTGCGATCCCGAACTGCGGATAGATGAACAGCCATTTCCAATCGAGCGCGACCACATCCACCTCGAGCGGTTGCACGCTGGGGCTGACCGCTCGTCCCTCGGCGACGCGGCCGATTTGCCGATAGGGATCGAGAAGGTGTGTTCCCATCCACGTCATCGCGCCGAGGCAAATGATGATGAGGAGGGGGGCGCCCCAGATGACGAGTTCAAGTTGCGTCGAATGATCCCAATTCGGTTCGTAAGGGGCGGTGGTGTTCGACTGCCGATAGCGCCAGGCAAAGCCGACCGTTAGCGCCATGACCGGCAGGATGATGAGCAACATCAGGCAGGTCGATTCGATCAGCAGATCGCGTTGCTGGGTGGCGACATCCCCGGAAGGGTCCAGAACCACGAGATTGCAGCCACTCAGCAAGATAAAGAGCGGCAGTAGACCGAAGAGTCGAAGACGATTCAAAGCGTTACCTGCCGGACTTTGTGTCGGGTTGCAGCAGCGTAATGATGCATCGCAGCATAATATACATTGCGGTGCAACATAGCGAACTGAGTGCATTGCAGCATAATGTTTTCTGACAATATTCCCTGGTATATCTTGTCGCAGGCATCTTTCATCACCGATCTTGTTGCGTCGCAACACGATTGCTAGTAATGAGAAATATTCCTTGTCGGTGCAGTGCAACATAAGGCACCGGAGAAAGCCCGGCGGCTTAACTCGTCTCGGAGGCTGGATTGGCTTCATCCACGACGCTTGAACGGGGCGCGAGGCTAGCGGAAACGCGCGATGGTGGACTCAATCCCGGCGAGATCGCCGTCGGCGTCATTGTCGGCCGGACGTCGGAATTCTTCGACTTTTTCGTTTACGCCATCGCCTCCGTTCTGGTCTTTCCCAGACTTGTGTTCCCTGAAACAAATGCATTGACGGGGACGCTGTACTCCTTCGCAATTTTCGCGCTCGCCTTTGTCGCCCGCCCGATCGGTACCGTCGTCTCCATGGCAATCGACCGCGCGTATGGGCGGGGCGTGAAATTGACGGTCGCGCTGTTGCTGCTCGGCAGTTCGACTGTCGCGATTGCCTTCCTGCCAGGCTACCCCGACATCGGATATGCGTCGGCGGTGTTGCTGGCGCTGTTTCGCATCGGGCAGGGATTAGCGTTGGGAGGGGTTTGGGATGGGCTGGCGTCACTGCTGGCGCTCACGGCGCCGGAGCGGCAGCGGGGATGGTATGCCATGGTTCCCCAACTCGGCGCCCCGCTCGGCCTGATGGTGGCGAGTGGCTTGTTCGCTTACTTTGTGGCTAATCTTTCCGCGCAAGACTTTTTCGATTGGGGCTGGCGCTACCCGTTCTTCGTCGCTTTCGCGATCAATGTCGTGGCGCTTTTCGCCCGGCTTCGGATCGTGGTGACGCCGGAATACTCGCGGCAATTCGAGAACCGCGAGCTCGAGCCGACGCGGGTGGGCGAAACGGTGCGCGCCGAGGGGCGCAATATCGTTATCGGCGCGTTTGCGCCGCTGGCGAGTTTTGCGCTGTTTCACATGGTGACTGTGTTTCCGCTGTCCTGGATATTTCTATTCACCAATCAGCCTCCCGATCGGTTTTTGATTATCCAATTGCTCAGCGGCGCGGTCGGCGTCGTGGCGATCGTCGTATCCGGAGTGCTCGCCGATCAGATAGGGCGCCGCACTTTGCTGATCGGCACCGCGGCGGCCATCGCCGCGTTCAGCGGATTTGCTCCTCAACTGCTCGATGGCGGCGACGTCGGCGAAGCGACCTTCATGGGTCTGGGTTTCATCCTGCTCGGGCTTTCCTTTGGGCAAGCATCTGGCGCTGTCGCGGCGAACTTCTCGAAAACCTACCGCTATACGGGTTCGGCCTTGACGTCCGATCTCGCGTGGCTGGTTGGAGCGGCCTTTGCTCCTCTTCTCGCGCTTTTCCTGGCAAGCCACTTTGGGTTGATGTCCTGCGGCGGTTATCTGCTTTCCGGCGCCGTTATTACCATGGCGGCACTCGGCTTCAACCGGCCGATGGAAAAACGCGAATCCGCGAGCGGTCCGTCTTAAAAGCCGCGGCGCTATCGGGATACCAGCATTCGATTGTTCCATTCCGCTGCGAGCGTGAATTGGCATCGTCTTGGAAGGCGATTTATCTTATTTTGGCGTCCGCATTGCGGCGAATCGAGCGGTAAAAGTCGAAATGACGAAATCCCCAACGGCCACCATCTACGGCATCAAAAATTGCGACACGATGAAGAAGGCGCGGGCCTGGCTCGACAAGCACGGTTTCGCTTACGATTTCCACGACTACAAGACGGCGGGCATCGAGCGCGAACAATTGGAGCGGTGGGAGAACAAGGTCGGCTGGGAGACCCTGCTCAATCGCGCCGGCACCACCTTTCGCAAGCTGCCGGATAAAGACAAGACCGGCTTGAACGCGAAGAAGGCAATAGCGCTGATGCTGGCGCAGCCGTCGATGATCAGGCGCCCGGTGCTCGATCTCGGCGGCGGCAAAGTGCTGGTCGGATTTGCCCCCGAACTTTATGCCAAATCGGTGAGCACGCGCGGTTAGCGGCTATTTGCCGGGCAATTTTTTCTACTCCTGGTCGTGAGTGCGAAGTTCCATCGCCACATTCGTGGCAGTTGGATCACAGCGCGGAACTTTCGCATTTCAAAACTGTCAAGAGCGAGCCGGCAGCCACTTTGCTGCCACCAATCGACCATGCTTTTCCCGCCAAGCTGCGGCTCTCTACCGCGCGACGGCGGGCGAAAATCTCGGCTCGGTTGTCGGGGACTGAAACTTGGGACGAGAACTCGGGGGCGAGTATCTTTCGAGGCTGGAGGTTGAAATGAAATTGCGTGCGTTCGTTGGCGGGTTCACGCTCGCCGCCGGGACAGTTTTGTGCGTGTGTTCTGCGCAAGCGGCCGATCTGCCCATGCGTCCCGCGCCCGCCCCCGTGGCGCCGGTCGCTTATGCGCCGCCGGTGTATAATTGGAGCGGCTTCTATATCGGCGGCCATATCGGCGGCGGCTTTGAAAATTCGTCGTGGACCGATCCATTCACCGGCACCAACGATACCTTCAACAACAGCGGGTTTCTCGGCGGCGCCCAGATCGGCGTGAACACGCAGTTCAACTGGCTTGTCCTCGGCCTCGAAGGTGATTTCAGCTGGACCAGCGCCATTAAAGGCACCGGCACCGATTCAGTGGGCGACTCAATCACCACAAGTCCGCAATGGACTTCGACGGTGACCGGACGCATCGGCGCCGCGTTCGATCGTCTGCTCGTCTATGGCAAGGGCGGTGTCGCGTTCGCGGAAGATAAGAGCGCCTTCACCCCCGTCGGCGGCGCGACCGCAACCGATACGATGACACGAGTTCGGCTGGACGGCCGGCGCCGGTCTCGAATATGCGCTGACCGATAACTGGTCGGTGCGCGCGGAGTACGACTATCTGGGCTTTGGATCCAAGCAGCTCAACTTTACGGCGCCGCCGCTCGGCGCTGTGACGACCAACGCGGATCTCAACGTTCAAGAAGTGAAAGCTGGCTTCGACTACAAGTTCGGCCCGTAAGGAGACAAGCAAGACTGCGAACAGTGGCAGGGAAGGAGTTTTCCTTTCCTGGCCGCCGTTCGTTGCTTACTGCTCTCCCCTGATTAGTCGTCCGTTAAGAAGCCAATTTGAGTGTGGGATGGGTTGCGAGGGCGCTGCGTAGGGCGACGACGATCAGGCACAAAAGAAACTTCAGCCAGGCGAGGACGCGTCGGAGGTTGTGGCCGACGGCGGTGAGGATGGCGTTGGCGGCGTCGCCGGCGGTTCCCTTGAGATAGCAGCGGCCGAGATGGCCCTCGGCCTTCATGTGTCCGATCACGGGCTCGATGGCAGAGCGGCGTCGCAATTCGCGCTTGATGGCACCGAACACGCCGCGCTTCTGCCCGGAGATGAAGATGCGATGCGGGTTCTGCGCATCGTGGCCGCGGTATCCCTTGTCGACATAGGCACGCTCGATCTCGCGCTCGGTGCGTCTCTCGGTGTCCTCGATCGCGGACCGCAGCGTGTGCCCGTCATACGGATTACCTGGCTGCGCCTTGGCGTGCAGCACGAACTGGCCGCCCGGCGCGCGGGCGTTGGTGGTGGCGATCGAGACCTTGACGCCGAACTCATAGGGCGCGCTGGCCTTGCCTTTGCCAATGCATTCGACCTCCGGGGCATGGAAGGAATACAGCTTCCAGCCGCGCTGGCGATGCTGCTGTGAGCGGATCTGGCTGGCGCGCGCGAGTGGCCAAGCGAATGTTGCCTCAAGGTCCGTCTTGCCTGCGATCTTGCGGCCGATGTCGCGGATGATGCGGCCGAGCCGCGTGCGCAGGATGCGTAACTGCCGGCGATGGCGGTTGAACTGCTTGGCATGGGCATAGCGCCCGGCCATCATGGCCGCCTGCTTGGCGATGCGCAGATAAGATTGTCGCAGCTGCACTCCATGCTTCCTGGCCATGCGGTTGAGCCCCTTGATCGCCGCGTGCAGCAGCTTGGCATCGGTCGGGAAGGTGATCGCCTTGGGCTGCACGGTGGTGTCGACCGTGACCCGCGCCAGGTCCTTCGTCCGCAGTGCGCCGCTCGCGTGTGCCACCCGCAGGCTCTCGGCTAGCAGCAGTTCCAGCTTGTCGCCGAGGCGCTTGCGCCAGTGGCTGAGGTCCGAGCGCTCGTGCGGGAAGCTGTGCTGGAAGAACTCTTCGCCAGTGAAAAACTGAAAATACGGGTCATGCACCCAGCGCTCACACACGTCCTCGTCGGACAGCCCATAGATGTGCTTGAGCAGCAGAAGCCCGATCACGAAGCGGGTCTCTACCCCGGGCCGGCCCTGGTCGCTGTAGAGCGGCGCGATCTCGCCATCGAGCCACTCCCAGTCGATCTTGCTTGCAAGCTGTACCAGCTCGTGCTTCAGGTTGATGATCTGCTCGAGCCTGGCTCGGAACAGATCGCCTGATCCCGTCGTCTCGTGTTGCTTCGGCCGCATCGTCCCCTCCGATGCAGCCAGGGAATCATGGTTCGCGGCTCAAGGAAATCCAAAAATGAAATTGCAAGGTTCTCGGCACTCAAGCAGCAAAATCCTGCAATCTCAAATCACGCAAAGCCCAAAAAATAGACTCACATTCAATCCCTTAGCCGTTGTTCACCGACGACTGATTATTGAATTGTAATCTTGGCCGCTGCGATCACCGGCGACCAGCGCACGATATCGGCGTCGACACGAGCGCGGAATTCGGCCGGCGTATCGGGGATCGGCTCCATCAATTGTGCCGTCAGCTTATCGCGGATCGCGCGCGATTCGATCGCTTCCGTGACCAAGGCGCGGATTCGCTCGATCGTGTCATTCGAGAGTCCGGCCGGCGCAATAAGGCCCATCCAGGCATCGGCTTCGACGTCGATGCCGGCCTCCTTCAGCGTTGGAATTCCCGGCAGCAACGCCGAGCGTTCGGCTGTCGTCACCGCGAGGATTTTCACTTTGCCGGAAACAAGCTGCGGCACCACGGAAATCGCTGGCAGGCACACCATCTGCACGTCGTTGCGGATCAGCGCCGTCATCGCCTGCGGCGACGAGGAATACGGCACGTGGACCAGTTGCGTGCCGCTTTTCAGCGCGATCGCCTCCATTGCGAGCTGCGACAGCGAGCCGGTGCCGATCGAGCCGTAGGCGTATTTGCCGGGATTGTGCGCGATCAGGTCTACCAATTCCCGCGGCGTACTAACGCCCAAACTGGTATTCACCGCTAGTGCGCCCGGTTGCGTCACCAGCATGGTGATGAGTGAAAGGTCCTTTTTTGGATCGTACGGCAGATCGCGGAACAAGAGCGTGTTGATGGCGAGCGGGCCGCCGATGCTAATCCCAATGGTCGAGCCGTCCGGCGCCGCCTTGGCCACGGCGTCCGTCCCGGTATTGCCGCTGGCGCCCGGCTTGTTTTCCACGATGAATGGCACTTGGGTCTTGTCGTGCAGGTAATCGGCGATCATGCGGGCCACGAGGTCCGGCGTCGCGCCGGCGGCGAACGGCACGACGATCCGCACCGGCGCGGCTGGCCATTGCTGGGCGCTCGCCGAAACCGTGCAAAACAGAACTACCAATGCCGCCAGCACGGCGCGCTTCATCGACTTCCCTCTGCGTTTCCCCTTCGCTGCGTAAGACGTATCATGCTGGCGAAAGAAATCGAAGCGGAGGGCAATCGTGCGCGCCACGACGAAATTGCGGGCTTTGTTGAATTCGGGGCGCATCGCGGTCGCCCCCGGCGCCTTCGATGGGCTGTCGGCGAGGCTGGTAGAGCAAGCCGGATTCCCGGCGATTTACGCAAGCGGCGGCGCCATCGCGCGCTCGGCCGGCGTGCCGGATCTCGGGCTTCTTTCCGTGAGTGCGATCGTCGAGCGGCTCGCTTCGATGGTCGACGTTGTCGCCGCGCCGATCATTGCCGACGCCGATACCGGTTACGGCAACGCGCTCAACGTCCAGGCCGCCGCGCGTGCCTTCGAGCGCGCCGGCGTGGCCGCCTTTCATCTCGAGGACCAGACGTTCCCGAAGAAGTGCGGTCACTACGACGACAAGAGTTCTCGTGCCGGTGGCCGAGATGGTGCAGAAGCTCAAAGCCGTGCGCGATGCCTTGCATGACGCCGATTTTGTGGTGATCGCGCGCACCGATGCAATCGCCGTCGAGGGTTTCTCCGCCGCCATCGATCGCGCCTCGGCCTATCACGAGGCTGGCGCGGACATGATTTTCGTCGAAGCGCCAACCACGGAAAATGAGATCGCCGAAGTCGCCAAGCGACTGCCGGGCTGGAAGCTCATCAATATGTTCGAGGGCGGCAAGACGCCGCTGCTGGCGGTGCCGCGGCTTGAAACCCTCGGCTACAGCGTCGTCATTATCCCCAGCGACACCCAGCGCGCCGCTATCAAAGCCATGCAGCGCGTGCTGGCTACCATCGCGCAAGACGGCAGCTCTGCCTCGATGCGGAGCGATATGGTTTCGTTCAAGGAGCGCGAAGCGCTCATCGGCACAGCGGCCTATCTTGAGCGCGACAAGAAATATGGCGCTTGAATGCCCGGCGCGGCGTCATTGACAATGAGACCGCGCTCGCCATGATCGCGGCCCGAACTGACGGGCGAGGAGCCTATCGTGGGACTTGCGGAAGAAATCCTCGGTCTTGTTGTCTTTCTCGCTGCGCATGTCTTTGTGACGATGCGCGACCGTCGCGGCGCGCTGGTCGCCCGGATCGGCGAATGGCCCTATCGCGGGCTGTTCTCGGCCGTCGCGATCGTCGGAATTCTCCTCATCGCCTATGGTTTCGCCGCCTATCGCGCGGCAGGCATGATCTACCTGTGGTACCCGCCGGCTTGGACGCGCCACATCGTTGTGGTGCTGATGTGGCCGGCGAGCATCATGGTCGCTGCGGCTTACATCCCCGGCAATATCAAGCGCGTGCTCAAGCATCCGATGCTGGCCGGGGTCAAAACCTGGGCCTTCGCGCATCTTTGCGCCAATGGCGATCTCGGTGGCATCATCTTGTTCGGATCGATACTGGCCTGGGCGGTCTATGACCGCATCACGCTCAAACGCCGCGCCGATCCGGGTGCGCCGCCAATTCCGGTCGGTGGCACCAAAAACGACATTATCGCCATCGTCGTCGGCACGATCATTTATCTGGCGCTCGGTTTCGTGTTCCATCCGATCGTCGTCGGCGTGCCGGCATTCGGCACGCCGGCGCTGGGGCATTGACGATGTCGGTGCAGGAGCAAATCCGGCGGCTGACCGCGCCCGACATTCGCACCCGCAAAGGCGGCGAACCGATCGTCTGCCTGACCTCCTATCACGCGCACACCGCGCGCCTCGTCGATGTTTATTGCGACGTTATTCTGGTTGGCGACTCGCTCGGCATGGTGATGCACGGGCTCGAAACCACGATTCCGGTCACTCTCGATATGATGATCCTGCAGGGGCACGCGGTGATGCGCGGCTCCAAACGCGCGCTGGTCGTCGTCGACATGCCATTCGGCTCTTACGAAGCCTCGAAGGAACAGGCCTTCACCTCGGCGGCCCGGATCATGAAAGAGACCGGTTGCGGCGCCATCAAGATCGAAGGCGGCCGGCGGATGGCGGAGACCATTGCTTTTCTCGCTGAGCGCGGCGTCCCGGTCATGGGCCATGTCGGGCTCACCCCGCAGGCAATCAACACCATCGGCTCGTTCCGCGCCCAGGGACGCGACGAGAGCGATTGGGCGCCGCTCGAGGCGGACGCGCGGGCCGTCGCAGATGCCGGCGCCTTTGCCGTTGTCCTTGAAGCGATCGCCGAGCCGCTCGGACGCCGCATCACCGCGCAGGTCGCGATCCCGACCATCGGCATCGGCGCCAGCGTTGCCTGCGACGGCCAAATCCTGGTGCTGGAAGATATGCTTGGGCTGTCGCCACGGGTGCCGAAATTCGTCAAGCGCTTCGGCGATCTCGGCCCGTCGATCGAGCAGGCGATCAAGAGCTATGCGCAGGAAGTCCGGGATCGCACCTTCCCGGGTCCGGATCACGTCTATCCGATGCGAATACCCGGCGCGGGCACGGGTTCGGCTGTGACCAAGCTCTCGGAGCGCGGTAAGGGTCCGTCCCGGGCCTAAAAGCCGGGCGCAATGGTCTAAACCATGCGCAATGGTCGCAGCATGCGCTGCCGCATTTTGCCTTGCTCACGCCATATCATTAAACTAGTTGCGACAAGGCTTTAGAGGCCCCGAACCGTGCCAAATGGCGCTAAATACAGGTATTTTTGATTTCATCGACGTTCGGCGCATAAAGCAGGCCCTGTCTAACGGGCAGCGCCGGGATAGCTTTTTCCGGCCACGACATTCCGGGCGGATGTGAA
>CAWARC010000039.1:0-136678 GCA_963784325.1 uncultured Alphaproteobacteria bacterium
ATGATGGAGTGGACCGACCGGCATTGCCGGTTCTTCCATCGCCTGCTGACGCGCCGCGCGCTTGCTCTATACCGAAATGCTCACCACCGGCGCGGTGCTGCATGGCGATCGGGCGCGGCTTCTGCGCTACGATGCGGCCGAGCATCCGGTGGCGCTGCAGCTCGGCGGCTCGGACCCGCGCGCGCTCGCTGAGTGCGCGCGCATCGGCGCCGATCTGGGTTTTGACGAGATCAATCTCAATGCCGGCTGCCCGTCCGATCGCGTGCAGGACGGCCGCTTCGGCGCCTGCCTGATGGCGGAGCCGGCGCTGGTCGGCGATTGCGTCGCGGCGATGAAAGCGGCCGTTGCGATCCCGGTCACGGTTAAATGCCGTATCGGCATAGACGAGCAGGATCCGGAGCCGGCGCTTGAGAATTTTGCCCAAGCGGTCGTGCACGCAGGAACCGACGCGCTAATCGTGCATGCGCGCAAAGCTTGGCTCAAAGGCCTGTCGCCGAAGGAAAACCGCGAGATTCCGCCGCTCGATTACGAGCGGGTCTATCGGCTCAAAGGCGCACATCCGCGGCTTCCGGTGATCCTCAACGGCGGCATCGGCAGCGTCGAAGCGGCACTTGCGCATCTGCAACATGTCGATGGCGTAATGATGGGCCGCGCTGCCTATCAAGAGCCGTGGCGGCTCATCGCCGTCGATCCGCTGGTCTTCGGCGAAGCCTCCCCTTTCGCCTCTGCGAAGACGGCCGCGGCGGCGCTGATGCCGCATATCGAGCGCGAATTGGCGCAGGGTACCCGGCTGCACAGCATCACACGGCACCTGCACGGTCTGTTCCGCGCCGTCCCCGGCGCGCGCGCATTCCGCCGGCATCTCGCCGGCGCCTCCGCCGCGCCTCATGCGGGGGGCGAATACCTCGCAGCGGCGCTTGTACTGGTCGCGGATCAGCCGCTGGACAGTGCCGGGGAATTGGCGCACATCGCCGCCTGACTTCCAATCAGAGAGAACCGAAGCGAATATGCTTTTTGGCGTTCCGTTGGGCGAGATCGCCTGGCTTGCGCTGGCCGTCGTCATCGGCGGCGCCGTCACCGGGATTCTCGCGGGTACGTTCGGCATTGGCGGCGGCGCCGTCATCGTGCCGGTGCTCTACGAGATTTTTCAGGTGCTCGGCGTTCCCGATACGGTGCGCATGCAGCTTTGCGTCGGCACATCGATCGCCATCATCCTGCCGACGACCGTACGCTCGTACTTGACGCACCGGCAGAAGGGTCTCGTCGTGCCGCGCGTGATCCGGCTCTGGGCGCTCCCGGCCGTGATCGGCGTGGCCTGCGGCGCGGCGATTGCTGCGTTCGCGCCGCCTGCGGTGTTCAAGATCGCATTCATCGTGATCGCGACTTTCATCGCGGCTAAATTTCTGTTCGCCGGCGATCGCTGGAATCTCGGCACCGAGCTGCCGGGACCGGTGCCGATGACCGCTTACGGTTTTGGTATCGGACTGGCCGGTTCGCTGATGGGTGTGAGCGGCGGTTCGCTGTCCAACATCGTGCTCACGCTCTACGGCAAGTCGATCCATCAGGCGGTCGCGACGTCGGCTGGGCTCGGTGTGCCGATCACCATCGTCGGCACGCTCGGCTACGTCCTCGCCGGACTGCCGCACCAGGCGCTGCTGCCGCCGCTGTCGCTCGGCTTCGTATCGCTGATCGGGGTAGCCGTGATGGCACCGGTGTCGAGTCTCGCTGCGCCCTATGGCGCGCAGCTCGCCCATCGTCTCTCGCGCCGGACGCTCGAGCTCGCGTTCTCGTGTTTTCTGCTGCTGGTATCGGCGCGGTTTCTGGTCAGCTTGTTCTGGAATGTCTAGCGTTCAGGGATAGCCCTGCAGCACCAGCCGGTCGCCGTTGACTTGCCAACTTTGCAGCCGGTTGAGGAAGCTCATGCCGAGGAGGCTGGTCTTGAGCTGGCCGGGCTGCACCACCAGCGCCTCGACCGATTTCTCTTCCAGGCTGCCGATGGCAATGCGGTCGAGGGTCACCGGCGCGGCGCGGGTGCGGCCGTTGGCGGTATCGATGCTCACCGAATAGTCGAGCAGATCGAGCGGCAGGCCGGCGCTGCGGGCGTCGTCTTGGGTGAGCACCACTGAGCTTGCACCGGTGTCGAGCACCATGTGGACGCGGGCGCCGTTGATTTGGGCGGCAATGGCAAAATCGCCGGCACTGGTGCGCGCCACCTCCACCGTGCGCCCGCGCGAGATGACATGGCCGGGAACGAGCTCGGCCACCACGCGGTCGGCAACTTAAGTCAATTCGTAACGGTAGGAATAGCCGATCACCAAGAGGAGGCCGACCACGACCCATAACAGGGCCGCGGTGACGGCTTGCGTAAAGCGCTCGCGAAACAGGGTCGCTACGGCGGCGGTGAGGAATACCAAGAGCGCAATCTTGTAGGCAAACGAGCCGAATTCGTCGGCGGACAATGGCCCGACCGTGCCGCGACCGTTTTGCGCGATAAGTATCAGGATCGCGATCGCTATCCCGATCAAGAGAAACCATAAGAGGCGCCGGCGCACGTCGTTGTTCCTTGGGAATCGCGGGCACCATAGACACGAAGCCGGCGCAGGGCGATAAAAAGCCTTATCCGCCGACGCCGAATAGCGCCCGCCTGGCGCGGCTCATCGAATCGTCGGGCGGCGAGCCGGACGAAGACATCTCGGCCTGCGGCGCAATCGGCGGCGCGTGCTCCGAAATCGGTCCCAGCGCCGACATGACGCGCTCAGGCGGGAAAGTGACGATGACCTCGGTGCCGATGCGCAGCTTCGATTTCAGCGTAAAGGTGCCGCCGTGCAAGTCGATGAGGTTCTTGGCAATCGGCAAGCCGAGGCCGGCGCCCTGTTCGGCCGATTTGATCGAGTTCGAGCCCTGGCCGAACGAGGCGAGCACGATCGGAATTTCTTCTTCCGGGATGCCCGGGCCGGTGTCCTTGACGCTCATGTATTGGCCGCCCGAGGCCGTCCAGCCGACCTTGAGCCAGATTTCACCGCCTTGCGGCGTGAACTTGATCGCGTTCGACAGCAGGTTCAGGCAGATCTGGCGGATTGCGCGCTCGTCGCCCCACAGCCGCGGCAGATCGGGCTCGAACATTTCATGCATGGTGATGCCGCGGTTGGTGGCGCGCAATTTCAACAGATGATGGCAGTCCTCGACCACCCGATTGAGCGAGACCGCCTCCTCATTGAGCTCGTAGCGGCCGGCCTCGATCCGCGACAAATCGAGGATTTCGTTGATGAGATTGAGCAGATGGACGCCGGAACTGTGGATGTCGGCGGCATAATCCTTGTACATCGGGACGCCGTGCGGGCCGAAAATCTCTCCTTTCATCACTTCGGAGAAGCCGAGGATGGCGTTGAGTGGCGTGCGCAGCTCGTAACTCATCTGGGCGAGGAAGCGCGATTTCGCGATATTGGCGGTCTCGGCGCGCCGGCGCGCTTCGTCGGAGACCGACTTCGATTGTTCGAGCTCGCCGATCAGAGCGTCTTTTTCCGCGCGCGCTTCCAGCGTCGCCAGCGTCGTGGAGTAGAGCCGGTAGGCGAGCAGCGAGAAGTAGCCTTCCGCGGTCAATGCCATGATGGCGAGGATATAGTCGTGCAGCGTGCGCTTGGCCGCGAAATCAAGCGCGATCGCGACGGTGACCGGCAAGGTCAACGCGAACACCGCGATCGGCAGGCTTGATGCCAGCATGCTCGATATCGCCACGACCAACAGCATGACGAACAGCATGAAGGTAGCGGCTTGATCGTCCATGCCGATCGGATTGATCAGGATGAAGGTCCAGGCCATACCGAAAAACAGATCAAGCAGGATGAAGCGCAAGCGCCAGCGGCGCAGCTGCGTGGTCGACGGCGGCTCTTCGAGGAACTGACGGCAGGCGTGGATGATGACGAGATGGATGACGAGCGCGCCGGCGGTCCACACCGCGCAGACGATCGCCCCGGTCCACAGGCCCGACAGCGCGCCGATGGTGACGATGAGCACCAAGATGACCGGCGACGCCGATATGCGGTTCTGTGCGAACTGCCGAAGCAGCTCATAATCGAACACCGGCCGGGTCCCGCTGGACGAGGTCAGCCGGTCGCGTGCCTCGCGCACGTGTTGGGAGGCGAGCCGCCGCTTCGTTGAAGGAGCCGCGGCCGGCGATGCGAGCTCGTGTGTTTCACTGATTGTGTTGGGCATTGCGGACCGCGGACTGGCGCACTTTCGCCAAAACTGGCCCAAATTCCTTAAGACGACGCTTAAGAGATCGTATTGCCGCGCTGGCGGAAAGCATTCGTTTACGCTTGGGGCACGGTTTAACCGATTTGGCAGGCTGGTCGGCGTCGCGACCCCGCACCCCCCGTGCTGGCGGAGCCGAACATGCTGGGTTAAGTTGCCCCAATAAGCCGATGATCTGCAAAGGAATCGGGGGACAGGGAGGCGAACGCAATGAAACTCTACGACGGCGGACGTGCACCCAATCCGCGTCGGGTGCGCATTTTCCTGGCCGAGAAGGGAATTACAGTGCCGACCGAGCAAGTCGATCTTGGCTCGATGCAACAGCGCTCGGAGGCCTTTACCGCGATCAATCCGATGCAGCGGGTGCCGGCGTTGCTGCTCGACGACGGCACCGTGATCGCGGAATCGATCGCCATTTGCCGCTATTTCGAAGCGCTCCATCCCGACCCGCCGCTGTTCGGCCGCGGCGCGCTGGAGAGCGCGCTGGTCGAAATGTGGAACAGGCGCGCCGAGCTGCACTTGCTATTTCCCGTTGCCGCCGTGTTTCAGCATCAGCATCCGGCGATGAAGCAAATGGTCCAGCCGCAGGTGCCGGACTGGGGCGAGGCCAACAAGCCGCGCGTCAGCGCGTTTCTGCAATTTCTCGACGGTGAATTGAAAGAACGGCCTTTCGTGGCGGGAGCCAACTATACCGTTGCCGACATAACCGCTCTCGTAGCGGTCGACTTCATGCGGGTGTCCAAACTTGTTGTGCCGGAGGAGCTCGGCAACGTACGGCGCTGGCACAAAATGGTTTCAGGCCGCCCGAGTGCCGCCGCTTAGGACGGGCGGGCTAGAGACTGTCAGGTCTATTTCCGCACGGGCACATGAATCGTGCCGTACCCGTCCGTCGCGTTTGCGATGTTGGGTTGGGTGCTGAGAAAGAACACGCCGATGACGCCGATGGCGGCATAGACCGCAGCGCAGGTCCAAAAGCCATAAGAAGCAAGATTGTTCATGACCTCGTCCTTTTTCATTCACCTTAGAGCGCTCAGCTCTTTGGGCGCGTCGTTTTTCGAAACGTCCGATTGCCAGGGCGGTTCCGAAAGGTGCTCCACCCGTCCCATTGCCGAGGAAAATTCCCGGTCTGGACGACGCAAGATAGGTCCGGCGGAACCAATCTGTGGTCCATGGATTAGTCGCCTGGGGGTAAACGGGGGTTCACTTCCATTGGAGGAATTATGGACAAGAGAATAGCCGGCTTACTGGGAGCAGCCGCTGCCTTCACGGCAGTGACGGCCGCCCAAGCGACATCGGCGCCGACGCCGGAACTCGCTCCGGCAACTAGCTATCGGGATCTTCTTGATCCTATTCCGAACGCGGTACCGGTGTTGAAGGCTGAGGAAGCCCGGCGCGCTGAACGGTCAGCCAACGAGGTCGCCCAGATCTCGGTGCAGCTTGGCCATCACCATCATCATCACCACCATCATCACGGCGTGGTTGTGCGTTTGGGACCGCATCATCCGCGGCACCATCACCACCATCATCATCACCATCACCACCACGACTAAGGTGGCAGCAAGCGGGCGTCCTTTTCGGACGCCCGCTTGCTATTCTCCAAGTCCATCTTTGTAGTCCAAGTCCATCCGAACGGTCTATGTCTCGCGTTCTCTCGCTTTGGCGGCGCGCAGGAGATGGCGATAAGTGCCGTCGAACACGGTATCCGTGTTCGACGTCCATGTCGTATCGGCACCGAGGGTAGGGCGGCTGCCGTGAATCCGCCGCCCGCGCAATTCGCGTTCTGCGGCTTCCTCCTCGCCCATTGCGACCAGATTGAAATCGGCCGTCACCGGCAGAACCAGAATTTGCAGCATCGGCTCGCCGGGTCGGAAAATATGCGTGGTGCCCTCGGTCGGTGCCTTGAAGATTGTAAACGAGATCATCGGCCACCATTCGGTCCGCAACAGGGCCGGAACGGCGATCGGCACCGTGCCGGTCGGATCGGTGTAAAACCGCGGATGTGGCTCGGTCCGCACCGCCCAATCCTTGTCGACCTTCAGATCGAGCAACAGCTGGTAGCTGTAATAGTCCCGGCCGAACGAGCGAAACGGCGGCCACATCAGGTCACTGTCGTCGGGTCGCGGTCCGAAATCGCCCTCGAACTCGAGCTTGCCGTCTTTTTTGCTGACGCGAAGCTCATTGCGATAGGGATAGAATATCTCGATGCCGTATTGGGCGCCTTCGGTGAACGGCGCGCAATGCCAGGCATATTCCTGTGAACCGTCGGTGCGCGGCGCGGGCTGACCGGCCCAACCTGGCATCTCCAGCTTGGTTCGCCGCGGCCTGAGTTCGGGATTGACGACCCTGTACTTGATGTCCTGCATCGTGCCGATCCGTTTGAAAATGACGGGGCCACTATGCAATGAAATCCCCTCGGCCCAAGCATAGAAAGTCTGAGGCTCGGCATGAAGTTCCATCCGCATTTGGGGATGCCGCAGGGCTAACCCGACTGCGCGCATTGGTCACCCTGTTTATGGACCGGCAAAAGCTGCTATCACTCGCCCAATAAGGACGTTGGCCGGCGCGGTTAATGCTCCGGGCGAAGAAAATTGAGGGAGGCTCACATGCTGTCACGCCGCGCTTTTGCCGGGGCCATGCTCGGCACCGCTGTTGTCACGACCAGATCGGTGTTCGCCGCCGATGCCTATCCATCACGCCCCATCCGGCTCATCAGCCCGTTCCCCGCCGGCAGCGCGTCCGACACGACCGCGCGCGTCGTGGTCGATCAACTGTCGCAGATTCTCGGACAATCGATAATCGTCGAGCCGCAGTCCGGCGCAGGTGGCGTCATTGGTTTCCAGATGGTCGCCAAGGCCGTCCCGGACGGCTACACGCTGGTCACCAGTTCGTCGTCAATGGCCAATGGCAAGGTGCTGCACAGTCATTTGCCCTACGACGTGCTGACCGATTTCGTCCCGATCGCCTTGTTCGGAATCCAGCCGAACGTGCTGGTGGCATCGAAGCAGAGCGGCTTCAAGACGGTGGCCGATCTCGTCGCAGCCGCCAAGGCGAAACCCGGAACGCTGACTTTTGCCTCCGCCGGAGTCGGCTCCACCTCGCATATGGCGGGCGAAAAATTCCGCCTCGCGACCAAGATCGATGTCCGTCACGTGCCGTTTCGCGAGGGCGGTCTCACCGAAGTTATGGCCGGCCGCATCGATTTTTATTTCATTCCGCTGGCGGCCGCCGCCTCGATGCTCACGACCGGTAAGCTCACGGCGCTTGCGGTCAGCACGCCCAAGCGCGCGCCGCTGTTGCCGGATGTGCCGAGCGTGGCGGACGCCGGGTATCCGGCAGCGGAATCGAATTTTTGGGTCGGCTTGTCGGCGCCGGCAAAGACGCCTGCGGACATCGTCAACAAGCTGCACGACGCCACCGAAAAGGCGCTGCAAGTGCCGGCGGTGAAGGAGCATCTGGCCAAGATCGGCGTCGACCCCGAGTTGATGACGCTGGCGCAGTTCGACAAGTTCTTTAAGGACGACTACGACGCGACGATCCAGCTCGCCAAAGACGCCGATATCCAGGCGGTGGATTGAAACTTGTCATTGCGAGCGCAAGCGAAGCAATCCGTTGCGGCGGAGCCAATTCTGGATTGCTTTGCCGTTTCATTCCTCGCAATGACAAGCTGAATATCCGCCGCGCTATCGGTTCAACAGCGCGATCAGGCTCGATGTGTCCCAGCGCTTGCCGCCCATCGCCTGAATCTCCGAATAGAACTGATCGACCAGCGCCGAGACCGGCAAATGCGCGCCGTTCCGCCGCGCCTCGGACAGACAGATGCCGAGGTCTTTGCGCATCCAATCCACCGCGAAACCGAAATCGAATTTGCCGGCGACCATGGTCTTGTAGCGGTTCTCCATCTGCCAGGACTGCGCCGCGCCCTTGGAGATGGTGGCGATCAGTTTTTCGATATCGAGGCCGGCCTTCATGGCAAAGTGCAGACCTTCGGCGAGACCCTGCACCAGTCCGGCGATACAAATCTGATTGACCATCTTGGCAAGCTGGCCGGAGCCCGGCGGGCCGAGAAGATTGCACGCGCGCGCATAAGCGGCGATGACTTTCTCGGCCTTGGCAAACGGCGCGGCGTCACCGCCGCACATCACGGTGAGCACCCCATTCTCGGCGCCGGCCTGGCCGCCGGAAACCGGCGCATCGACGAAATCGAAGCCGCGTTTTTTAGCCTCGGCGTGAAGCTCGCGGGCGATCTCGGCGGAGGCCGTGGTGTGGTCGACCACGATGGCGCCTTTGCCGACGCCGGCGAAGACACCGTCCTTGCCCAGCATCACTTCGCGCAAATCGTTGTCGTTGCCGACGCAGGTCATGACGAAATCCTGGCCCTCGGCCGCCTGTTTCGGCGTCGGGGCGCTCCTGCCGCCGTATTGGCCGACCCATTTTTCCGCCTTGGCGGCGGTGCGGTTGTAGACCGTGACCTCGTGGCCGCCTTTGGCCTTGAGATGCCCGGCCATCGGGTAACCCATCACGCCAAGCCCCACGAACGCGACCTTCGCCATTGTGTCCTCCTTCGCTTTGGCACCGGTCATGGCCCGTGAGGCTGCAGCCCGTCAACGGGGCCGTTGACCGCTACCGCAAGCGGCCTATGTAGGGCGTCATGACCGACCTCAAGGACGACGTTCTCGCCGCACTCGAAAAGGTTTCGGGCCCCGACGGCTCAACCCTGTCGGCGACCGGAAAGCTCTCCGACATCGTGGCCAGCGACGGCAAGGTGTTTATGTCGATCACGGTCGACGCCGCCGCCGTCAAGCCTTGGGAAGCGGTGCGCGAACGCGCCGAGGCGGCGATCCGCGCCGTGCCAGGCGTCAAATCGGTGATGGTCGCGCTGACCGCAGAGCGGGCATCGGGAGCCGGCGGCGCCACGGCACGGCCGCCGCAGCGCCCACAGGCGGCGCCCGGCCCCGCGCGGGCACCAGGTGCAAGACCCGGCCCGGCGCCCGGAGCTCCTTCGGCGCCCTCGCCATCCGGCATTCCGGGCGTCGCCGCGATCATTGCGGTTGCCTCCGGCAAAGGCGGTGTCGGCAAATCGACCACCGCGGTCAATCTGGCGCTCGGCTTGCGCGATCTCGGGCTGAAAGTCGGCATTCTCGACGCCGACATCTACGGCCCCTCAATGCCAAAGCTTCTCGCCATCCGCGAGCGGCCGCAGACGATAGGCGGCACAAGGCTCAAACCGATCGAGCGTTACGGCATGCCGGTAATGTCGATCGGCTTCCTCATCGAAGAGGAAACGCCGATGATCTGGCGCGGTCCGATGGTGATGTCGGCGCTCACCCAGATGCTGCGCGAAGTGGAGTGGGGCACGCTGGACGTCATGGTGGTCGATATGCCGCCGGGCACCGGCGATGCCCAACTGACCATGGCGCAGCAGGTGCCGCTCAAAGGCGCGGTAATCGTCTCGACGCCGCAGGATCTGGCGCTGATCGACGCCCGGCGCGGCATTGCCATGTTCCGCCGCGTCAACGTTCCCGTCCTCGGCATCGTCGAGAACATGTCGACCTTCATCTGCCCGCATTGCGGTACGCGCTCCGACATTTTCGGCCATGGCGGCGCGCGCGCCGAAGCCGAACGGCTTGGCGTGCCGTTTCTGGGTGAAGTGCCGCTGGATATGACGATCCGCGAGAAATCCGACGCCGGCTTGCCAGTGGTGGCGACCGCGCCGGACGGTCCGCTCGCGCAGTGCTATCGCGACATCGCCGCACGCGTGCGCGACGGCATCGCTGGGGCGAGCCGCGCGGCGCCGAAGATCGTCATCGAGGCGTAGCTAGTCGCCGTCCGCGCTTTCGCAGCCGGCGTCGTCTTTGGCCGCCTCGGTGAGGCTCACCCCGCAGCTTTTGCACTCATAGGTCCGCAGTTCCGGAAACGAGCCGAAGCGTGGAATGACCAGGACTGGCCGCATCGGCCGCCCGCAAGCAGGGCAGAAATGACGGCTCATCGGCACGACGTTGTCGGAATCCATTGTTAGAATTGGCCCGGCAACGCCGTCCTTTCATTGATCTTTGTCAGCCTAGCCCGCTCGTTCGCGCGCCGCTACTTGAGCGAAGTCGAAACGCTCGAGAACGTCGTACTGAGCTGGGTCCCGAGAGCCTGGACCGTCACGATAATGGCCACCGCGATTCCGGCCGCGATCAGCCCATATTCGATGGCGGTCGCCCCGCGATCGTCATCGAGAAACGCCGAAGCACTTGCAACATAACAGAACCCCATTCTGGGATTCGCTGGGGCGCACATTACTCAACTAATGATTGTAGAAATATTAAACCTCCGCCGCGTCACGGTTTATGGAAATAGGCTTTGGTGTTGTGGTGAACATCCGGTGACGCCAATAAATCGGCCTCAGTCCACCAGCGCAATTCGCTGTGCTGATCGTCGGGTTTGAGCGCCGCGGTATCGTCAAGTCTCAGTTCATAACCGAGCACCACGTAATGGGTGCCGTAGCCGGCGTCGCCGAAGCGGTTGTTCGCATAAAAATGCTCGTAGGCGCCAAGGAGCCGCGCGTCCTCGATTGTCGCGGTGAAATTGGTCTCGTTTTTCAAGATGCGGGCGAAGGCGTCGCGCAGCCGTTCGTTTTTCAAGATCATGCCGCCGGGGACGAAATAGCATCCCTTGGCCGGCTCGTTGTTGCGCAAGCCGAGCAGGATTCCGCCAGCCGCATTGCGGATGACGAGATCGATGGCAACAAGCGGCGCCAGGCGGACCACCTCGCGCAACTGGCCATGGGGCAAAAACGCCGGCGGCGGCGATGGCGGCAATTCCGACATGTCAGCTTGATAATCGGGAATGGGGGATCGAGCTATTGCGGTTTGCCGTCACCTGCGCGCGCCATCCTGCCAACGCCACCGGCCCGACGCGGCACGATCGAAATCGCAATAGCGCGGATCCCAATAGCGGCGCTCCAAGCGCGGGTCGAGAACCATCACGACCGGGCGGGCGCGGACCTCCGGCGGATAAAGATAAGAGCGCTGCGCCAAGGATTGTTGCGCCAAGGATTGTTGCGCCAAGGATTGTTGCGCCAAGGATTGTTGCGCCAAGGATTGTTGCGCCAAGGATTGTTGCGCCAAGGATTGTTGCGCCAAGGATTTTGCGCCAGGATTTGCGCCAAGGCGGGGGCGAGGCCACCGAGCCCGACCGCGATGCAACAGCCGTGTGCAAAGACGGATACGGTCAATGTCCGCATGCTGTGTTCTTCCGACGTCGCCACTGGCAATTCAAGCCAATAACGCCGCGGGGCCAGTCTGGTTGCCCGGTTGCCAAGTCGGTCACCGTAGCCCAGCTCCGCCGTCAGTGTCCGCGCAGGTTACGTATTGCCCGCGGCGTAACTTTCGTCAGCTCCCACGACCTTCCCAGTCTCGGGATTGACCAGATGGACGCGTGTGCACGCCGTGCAACTCACGGGCTCGAACGTCGCATCGTCTTGGGCCGGCACATCGGCGGTCCAGCCTTGCACGTTCAAGCCGGTGCTTGGGCAGCGATAGATAAACACAGCCATGGCCCAAATAGATTGGGTCCATAAGTACCCGCAACTACGGATGTTTACGTAGGTTATTGGTCGAGACCTCGAGCGCTGGGGAAGACTCGGCGAGAGAGATTCGCCCTGAGCCATGAGGCGGCGTCTTAATCGGCGCGGACCGTTTTTTCAGCGGGTTTGACCAGACCTGCGCTGATCCGCAGCTCGGCAATGCCAAGCCATTCATGGGCTAGATGAGTTGCTTGCTCATCAAATTCAGGACATTCACATGCTATTTGGAGAAGTATCAGCGCGCGATCCCTGCAATCGTTCACAATGCGCATCCGCCTGTCCTTTTCCGGCCGATATAACTCTATATCAGCGAGCAACCCGCTCTTTGATTTAAATCAAAAGGGGCCAACCCACTGATTCAAAAGGGACCAGATGGGATGGAAAGGGGCCAGTACCCGTTTTTAGGTACTGTCCTAACTAGGACACTTCAGTCCCGAAATTAGGACAGTCCCGGAAATGGGACTGAATGGTTGAAAATCCTTACCTACCTCTGCGGGAACTCTCTTTAGGGCTACAATCGGCCCAAGGGAGGATTCCTACATGCGGAAAGAATATTGGGTCGGGCTGTTTTTTACGTTGGCGGCGCTAATGTTTGGCGCGCCTGCGATAATCCATGATTTTTTCCCTGATCTGTCGCGCCCAACGTTTTTGGCAATCGATGCCGCCTGCATCGTTCTAACGGCGGCCCTCACGGTTGCTGGCATAGTCGCTGCAATGTGGGAGAATGATCCGGCCGCTCAATGGCGACGAAGGGCGCGCGGATTTAAACGTAAGGTCATTTTGCGGTTCGCAGGCGTGGTCTTAATTGTCGTTTTCATCGGCTGGTTTTTGCTGCCGACTGACCCTTTAAAAAACCAGCTTCCCGGATTCAGTGCATATGCCGTTCTCAATCTGCAAAATGAGACAGACTTTCATCGGAAGTATGTCTTTGTATTTGGCCCGGAAAGTGCATCGCACGCTGAATTTTATCTATCCGCGAGTGGGGAATACACATTCTCCGTTACGGATTTGCACGGTGAAAAATATCCGCTCGAAACAAACATCGGCGATGACGGCATACCGACAAAAAAATGGATAGCAGTATTCAGTCAAGTTGGGCTTACAGACAAAACTACAATTTTGCGGCTAGTCGTTAATGGCAAGGAGATAATCCGCAGAACACTTCCCTTTGTAATAAACATACCTAGAGAGGCAAGCTGGCAACCAGCCAGTCTAGGCGGAGGGAATTTTTTTCTAGAAGAAATTGGTGCTTATCCGTTTTCGCTATCCAATGACTCAATAGCTAAATTATGGGCGAATATTCAAAGTGTGCTAAAAATATAGATCCTATTATGATTTGCCTCCATCTATCACTTGAAACCGCTTACGGCGTTGCGGTGCGGTAACGACCGGATCAATCGGCTGCGTCGCAATAGCCGCGTCAATTAGATCGCCAAGCGACCAAGCGCGATCTGTAATTCTAAGCTCAACGGCAGGCGTCGTGCGCAGCGTCTCATGAACTCGGCACAGATTGTAATGCGCGACATATAGCGACACGGCCGCTGCGTGGTTTTCCAGTTTCTTTGAGAAGCCGTTTGTTAGCCGAGTGAAGCGACGAGAGGCCATCCGCAGGGAAAGATTGCTGCGCTCAACGTATGAGGTGCTGATTTCCTCTGGCGCGCCTTGGACGGCCTCGCGAGATACCGCGATGACGGCTGCCGGCGAATAGCGATGCTGCGCTTGGTGGATATTCGTCAGGTGCGTCACGCTGAAAGTTTTGTTGATGACGCCATGCGCGCTGTTTTTGAATTCAGAACGGATTGCGGGCTGATATGGCGTGAAGCCATCTGTCGAAATTTCCGGCGATCCTAAAACGCGCCCGCGAAGATCTGACATGAACTCTTGCGTATTGCCCGTGTCGCGCTTGCCAGTGCGATAGGAAATGATCGCGCGGGATGAAGAGGCCAAGCCTACGAACGTCCACTGGTCGCCTTTCTCCGGGCTATCAGTGCGCTTCAAATGCTTTTGCTTTTTGCCGACATAGGCCCACAATTCATCGCACTCGATACGGCCGACGCGAAGGCCAACGAACAGCCGATCGTGAAGCTCTGCGCACCCACGGCCAACCTTGGCTGCCAGGCGCATGATCGTATCGCGGTGGATGCCGGTCACCCGCTCGGTTGCCCGGATGCTCATGCCCTCGGTGAGACAACCGATGACTTGAATTTGCTGGTCGCGAGAAAGGATATTCATATCGACACCGCATCCGATAACTTGTTATCGAATACGGTATCACCCATATGTCCCTTGTCAATACAAAAATATCGGATATGATAACTTATATTCGATTCCGATATGCGAGGGACGCATGGCATGGGCTAAGACAGAGAACGAATGGGCCGATCGAGCTGCCCGCCACCTAAAGGCTGAATTAAAGCGGGCCAATATGACGTACGAAGACTTGGCTCTAAAACTCAGAAAGCATGGGTTTAATGAAACCAAGGCAAGCATCGCGAATAAGTTGGCGCGAGCGACACTGCCAGCCCATTTCTTTTTGGCGTCTCTGGTCGCGATGGGGCGAGAAACGATCCAGCTAGCCGACGTGTAACTGAATTAGGACACTGCGTTTTTGGAACTAGGACACTGCGGATGGAATTAGGACAGTACCCGTTTTTAGGCAAGAACATATTGCGAACGGAGAACAGATCGTGTACAGTGCCTGATATCGCCATTCGCCAGCGGGCCGATGGGAGAAGGGGCGCGGCGCTTCCGTGTCTATCGAATCCCGGCCATAAGGAGCAGGACAATGAGTGCAGGTGCCGCGCTTCGTCTCGTCGAAGGATCGTCCATGGACAAATCGAAGGCCCTAGATGCTGCGCTCTCGCAGATTGAGCGCAGTTTTGGCAAGGGCTCGATCATGCGGCTGGGCAAGAACGACAAGTCGATGGACATCGACGTCGTGTCCACCGGCTCGCTGGGGCTCGACATCGCGCTTGGCGTCGGCGGCCTGCCGCGCGGCCGGGTGGTCGAGATTTACGGTCCCGAATCGTCGGGCAAGACCACGCTGGCGCTGCATGTTCTGGCCGAAGCGCAAAAGAACGGCGGTATCTGCGCCTTTATCGATGCCGAACATGCGCTCGATCCGATCTATGCGCGCAAGCTCGGCGTCCAGGTCGACGATCTGTTGATCTCGCAGCCCGACGCCGGCGAGCAGGCGCTGGAAATTGCCGACACGCTGGTGCGTTCCGGCGCGGTCGACGTTCTGGTCATCGATTCGGTCGCGGCTTTGGTGCCGCGCGCCGAGCTTGAAGGCGAAATGGGCGACAGCCAGCCGGGGCTGCAGGCGCGCCTGATGAGCCAGGCCTTGCGCAAGCTCACCGCCTCGATCAACCGCTCCAATACGATGGTCATCTTCATCAATCAAATCCGCATGAAGATCGGCGTCATGTACGGCTCGCCGGAAACCACCACGGGCGGCCACGCGCTCAAGTTCTATGCTTCCGTGCGCCTCGACATCCGCCGCATCGGCGCCATCAAGGAGCGCGAGGAGGTGGTCGGTAATCAGACCCGCGTGAAAGTCGTCAAAAACAAGCTGGCGCCGCCGTTCAAGCAGGTCGAATTCGACATCATGTACGGCGAGGGCGTTTCCAAGGTGGGCGAATTGGTCGATCTTGGCGTCAAAGCCGGCGTCGTGGAAAAATCCGGCGCCTGGTTCTCCTATGACAGTCAGCGCATCGGCCAGGGCCGCGAGAACGCCAAGAGTTTTCTCAAAGCCAATCCCGAAATCGCCGCCAAGATCGAAGCCGCGGTTCGGCAGAATGCCGGGCTGATCGCGGAAAAGATTCTGGCCGGCGAAGAGGGTGGCGCAGCCGAGGACGATGACGCCGCGGAGGCCTAGCTTCCAACGTAGGTTTCCGGGACGCGGTGCAGCGCAATAGCGGTGCACCGCAGACCCGGGAATGTCACAAGCTCCGACAGCCTGATTTACTTACGTCGATCCCGCATCAGCGGCGCGGCAATTTGGTGCTGCCCCGCGCCCGGGAAACGTGATCTGAAAGACTTGTGATCTGAAAGACTTAAGACGAGCGGCGTTCCGCCGTCCACGAGCCCGAGCAGGCGCCCCCGGTCCACATGCCGCCGCCTTCATTGCCGGCGAGGCGGCCGATGCCAGTGGCGCTCTTGCCGCCCGCGCTCACGGTGACGGTGATGGCGCCGGTATCGCCGACTTTGCCGGTGATGGTGAAAGCGGAGTCGCCGGCGTTGACCAGCTGGCCGTTGGAAATACGGATCGGATAGCGATAGCCGGGATCGCAATCGCCCTTCTGGGTCATCACCAGCACGCTCCAGGTGCCGTCGTAACGCGGCATGGCAAAGCTGGTCGTCGAAGCCAGAGTAGCGCCCGCGGCAATCAATGCGAACAGTGCTTTCCTGCTGGAGATGTCGGTCATGGCCAAAGTCCCTGTTATTCCGGCGGAGTGAATTTCCGCACACTTGGTTAATTCCGGAGAGGTGGCGGAGCGTCTTTCCGCTCTCTTCCGGTTAGTCGCATCAAACTGGAAAAGCGTTCTAAGCAATAAAGGTTCAAATCGAGTTGATGGCGGTCACTAAATTGCCGAATTGCCGCCACCTTTTCCGTCAAGCTGGGAAAAATACCTAATTCGGCAATAACTTAACGGCTGCGCTGTATCCGATAACGAGCTGTGTTTTGCGCCTTATTCGTCGCATCCTGGCCGGTCCGCAGACCGTTGGCGGCGATGCCGGCTGCGTTGCACGCCTCGCCCAATCAACGGCTGCACGCTCTCATTTTGCCGGCCAGGCGGTCGAAAGTGAGGCCAGCTCGCGGCCCCGAGCGGCCGTCGCTGCTATTTCTTGCCGCAATTAAATGATGAAAGCGGGCGTCATCCGCGGCGGGAAGGCTTCCGCCATCTTCAACTTCCCCCTGCGGGTCAACAAGAACCCCCGGCGATTTCCCCGCCGGGGGTTTTGCTTTTTGCCGGCTGCAACCCGAGCGGCCGTTATTTGCCGCGCACCACGTCGGCGTAGTTGGGCGGCTCTTTGAGGAAGCCGCGGTCGATCATCCAATCGACCTTTTCCTGAAACTCGTCGGACCGGTAGGCTTTGACGCCGACCAGTTCGGGCATCAATCCCTGTGCGCGCTGCTCCGGGGCGAGGTCGCGCAGCACTTCGTCGCGCGAGCGATGCTCGTTCTCCCGCAGCCATTCGATGGCGCGGTTGAGCGCGCGGCGCAGCTTGGCTGCGGTTTCGTCGTCGACATCGGCGCCGGCGACGATGCCGCCGCGCCAGCGCAAATCGGCGATCTTGCGCGCACCGGCCGCGAGCGCGCGGCTCACCAGCGGCTCCATCAACGCCGCAGCCTCGGTCTTGCCGCTCAGAAGCGCGTCGAGCCGGTCATTGGCGTGCACCAGCGTGATGTCCTCGAAAGGCACGCCCGCGGCCTCGAGTACTTCGATCGCCGCATAGAAGGTGCCGGCATGCCAGGTCACTGCGATCGGCACTTTGCGCAATTCGCTCACCGACTGGATCTTGGAATCCTTGCGCACCATCAGCGCGCCGGTGCGCACCGTGGTGTCGAGCCCGATGATCTTGCCGCCGCCGAGCGATTGCACGCGCTCGATCGCGCCCCATTCGCAGACCGGATAGACTTCAAGCGCGCCCTTCTGCAACTGCAACTCCTTCCAGCGCTCGGAAAAATCGGCGACGCGTCCGGCAACGCCCTTGGGATTGTCCTCATGGTACTCGACGTCAAGACCTCGGCGGCAAAGAAACCCTGCTCCACGGCCACGCGCCATGGCCGGTCGTGCGCGTTGCTGTCGCTCTGCAGGCGGATGGTCTTGGTCATTACGGTCTCCGATCGCCGATTGTGTCAACGGACGGCCAGACGCTAGACAAGTCCAGGGGAGCGTTCAACACGCCTGCAAGGAAGCGGGCAGGGCGCTTCGTCGCGGGCCCTTAGTCGCGGCCGTTGCCCGGCTCGGTGGATGATCCCGGCGCCAGCGGCCGCTGGTCGTTGCCGTCTTCGTCATAACCCCGACGGCTGGAATAGAATATCAAGCCCATCAGTCCGAAGCCGACCAACAGCGACAACACGACGCCCAGCGTCATGAAGATATAGCCGGCCGCCGGCATCGGCGGTCCGTCGACCGACATCCAGGCGTGCGCGGCATACCACAACGCTCCCGCTAAGATGCCAAACAGCACCAGGACCAGCACGATCGTGCCGAAACCCCAGCGTCCGGCGCCCAGCGCCGAGTCGGGTGTAGCGGTCGGCTTGAGTGTCGTCCTGTCCATGGCCCCTAGATAGGAACCCGGCGGCCAAATTATCAGCCGCGCGCCCTTTCGGTTGCACAGGTTCAGGAGGCCATCGCCGCCTGCAAATTGGCGTCGATCTTGTCGAGGAAGCCGGTGGTGGTGAGCCACTTCTGGTCGGGCCCGACCAAGAGCGCCAGATCCTTGGTCATGAAACCCGCTTCGACGGTGCCGACGGTGATCTTCTCCAAGGTCGCGGCGAACTTCGCCAGTTCCGCGTTGTTGTCGAGCTTGGCGCGGTGCGCGAGCCCGCGCGTCCAGGCGAAGATCGAGGCGATCGAGTTGGTCGAGGTCTCGCGGCCCTTCTCGTGCTCGCGATAGTGCCGCGTGACGGTGCCGTGGGCAGCCTCGGCCTCGACTATCTTGCCGTCGGGCGAAGTCAGTACCGAGGTCATCAGCCCGAGCGAGCCGTAACCCTGCGCCACGGTGTCGGACTGTACGTCGCCGTCGTAGTTCTTGCAGGCCCAGACATAGCCGCCGGACCATTTCAGCGCCGCGGCGACCATGTCGTCGATCAGCCGGTGCTCATAAGTGAGCTTCTTTTCCGCGAACTTGTCCTTGAACTCGGCGTCGAACACCTCCTGGAAAATATCCTTGAAGCGGCCGTCATAGACTTTGACGATGGTGTTCTTGGTGGAGAGGTAAAGCGGATAGCCGCGGTTGAGTGCGTAATGCATCGAGGCGCGGGCGAAATCGCGGATCGAATCGTCGAGGTTGTACATCGCCATGGCGACACCGGCGCCTGGGAACTGGAAGACTTCGCGCTTGATCTCCTTGCCGTCGTCGCCGACGAAGGTGAGATAGAGCTTGCCCTTGCCGGGAATCTTGTAATCGGTGGCGCGATATTGGTCGCCATAGGCGTGGCGGCCGATGATGATCGGCTTGGTCCAGCCGGGCACCAGCCGCGGCACGTTCCGGCAGATGATCGGCTCGCGGAAAATGACGCCGCCGAGAATGTTGCGGATGGTGCCATTCGGCGAGCGGTACATTTCGTGCAGGTGGAATTCCTTCACGCGGGCTTCGTCCGGCGTGATGGTGGCGCATTTGACCGCGACGCCAACCTTCTTGGTCGCTTCGGCGGCGTCGATGGTGATCTGGTCGCGGGTCTCGTCGCGCTTCTGGATGCCGAGATCGAAATACATCAGGTTGATGTCGAGATACGGGTAGATCAGCTTGTCCTTGATGTATTGCCAGATGATCCGGGTCATCTCGTCGCCGTCCATCTCGACGATGGGGTTTGTAACCTTGATTTTCGCCATGGAGCTTCGATCCGGTTGGAGCGCGGTCGGTTGCAGGTTCGGATGGGCAGTGATCAGGCGCGCGCTCGGATAACGCCACCCCGGCAGGTGCGGCGAACTCTATAGCATTGACTTTCTCGCCCGCAAAAGACGCGTTCGCTTGTCCGAGGCTCGCCGCGTCAGAGTGCGGCGAGCGCGGCGTTAAGCGTGGCGCTCGGCCGCATCGCGGCCGATGTCTTGGCGGAATCGGGCAGGTAGTAGCCGCCGGTATCGACCGGCTTGCCTTGCGCGCCGATCAATTCGCCATTGATCTTGGCCTCGTTCTTGCTGAGCGTCTCGGCCAGCGGTTTGAAGCGGGCTTGCAGCTCCGCGTCCTTGGTCTGCGCGGCGAGCGCCTGAGCCCAGTACAAAGCGAGATAGAAATGGCTGCCGCGATTGTCGAGTTCGCCGACCTTGCGCGCAGGATTACGGTTGAATTCGAGGAACTTGCCGATGGCGGTGTCGAGCGTCTCGGCGAGAACCTGGGCCTTGGCGTTCTTGTAGGTCTGCGCCAGATGTTCGAGCGAGGCGCCCAGCGCGAGAAACTCGCCGAGCGAATCCCAGCGCAGATAACCCTCTTGCTGGAATTGCTCCACGTGTTTGGGCGCCGAGCCGCCGGCGCCGGTCTCGAAAAGACCGCCCCCCGCCAACAGCGGAACGATCGACAGCATCTTGGACGAGGTGCCGAGCTCCATGATCGGGAACAGGTCGGTCAGATAGTCGCGCAGCACGTTGCCGGTGACGGAGATCGTGTCCTGGCCCTTGCGGATGCGCTCCAGTGAAAACTTGATCGCTTCGACCGGCGGCAGGATGCGGATGTCGAGCCCCGCGGTGTCGTGATCCTTCAGGTACTTCTCGACCTTGGCGATGACCTGCGCGTCATGCGCGCGCTTGGCGTCAAGCCAGAACACCGCCGGCGTCCCGGTGAGGCGCGCGCGGCGCACCCCGAGCTTGACCCAGTCCCGGATCGGGGCGTCCTTGAGCTGGCACATGCGGAAGATGTCGCCGGTCTCGACCGGACGCTCCAGCAGCACCTTGCCGTCATCGGCGACGACGCGAACCGTTCCGTCCGTGGGCACTTCGAAGGTCTTGTCATGCGAGCCGTATTCCTCGGCCTGCTGCGCCATCAGCCCCACGTTCGGCACCGAGCCCATGGTCTTGGGATCGAACGCGCCGTGGGCCTTGCAGTCGTCGATGACCGTCTGGAACAGCCTCGCGTAGGCGCGATCCGGGATCGCGGCTAAGACGTCGTGCAGCTTGCCGTCGGCGCCCCACATGCGGCCGGATTCGCGGATCATCGCCGGCATCGAAGCGTCGATGATGACGTCGCTCGGCACGTGCAGGCCCGTGATCCCCTTGTCGGAATTGACCATGGCGAGGCCCGGCCGTTTCGCGTACTCGGCGGCGATGTCGTCCTTGATTGCCTTTTTCTCCGCTTCCGGCAGCGTTTCGATCTTCGTCAAGAGATCGCCGAAGCCGTTGTTGAGATTGACGCCGAGACGCTTGAGCGTGGCGGCGTGCTTCTCGATCACATCGGCGAAGAAGACGGAAACGGCATGGCCGAACACGATGGGATCGGCGATCTTCATCATGGTCGCCTTCACGTGCAACGAGAACAGCACGCCTTCCTTCTTGGCGGCTTCGATCTGCTCGGCGAAGAAGGCCCGCAGCGCCTTGCGGCTCATCACCGCCGCGTCGATGATCTCGCCGGCCTGGAGCGGCGTTTTCGCTTTCAGCACCGTGACGGCGCCGTCGGCGCCGACCAGCTCGATGCGGGCGTTGGTCGCCGCCGCGACCGTGGTCGCGATTTCCGAGCCATAGTAATCGCCGCCCGACATGTACGCCACATGCGATTTGGAGTCGGAACTCCAGGCGCCCATCTTGTGCGGATTGTTGCGGGCGTATTGCTTGACGGCGCCGGCGGCGCGGCGGTCTGAATTGCCCTCGCGCAAGACTGGGTTGACGACGCTGCCGAACACCTTGGCATAGCGAGACTTGATGTCCTTCTCGGCTTCCGTCGTCGCGTTGTCCGGATAGTCCGGAACGGCGTAGCCCTTGCCTTGCAATTCCTTGATCGCGGCCTTGAGCTGCGGGATCGAGGCCGAGATGTTCGGCAGCTTCATGATGTTGGCTTCGGGCCTCGTCGCGAGCTCGCCGAGTTCGGCGAGTTCGTCGTTCATCCGTTGCGCGGGTGGGAGCTTGTCGGAGACACTGGCGAGGATGCGGCCCGCCAGCGAGATGTCTTTCAATTTTACGGACACACCCGCCGCGCCCACGAAGGCTTTGACGATCGGCAGCAGGGAATAGGTCGCGAGCGCCGGGGCTTCATCGACCTTTGTCCACATGATTTCGAGATTTGGCATGCTTGCACCTTTGGTCGCCGTGCTTGTTTGGGCCGACCGAAAACTGAACATTGGCGGCGCGGTGGAATGATTTCCGGCCCTCGAATGAATTGTTCTCGGCGCGGACGTCGTCAACCGGAAATTCGACCGACGGGAGGTCGGCGCGCGCCCTATAGCATCCGCCCTCCGTCGGTAAAAGCCTTGTCAACAATGCGGGACAAACCGCCGACCGACCGGAATGCGGCTGACCCATGCGCAAGAAGGCGAAAGACGCGGGGTGGTTCGGCCGGGCAGGCTGGTCCCGCTTGACGCACGCGGCCGGCTTGGGCAGGGGCTGCGCCTTCAGGGCCTTTGCGCGCCCAGGAGCACTGCATGCCAGGCGCCGGCACCGACAAGACCAAACGCTGGGTCGAGACGCCCGGGCCGGTCATCGTACTGGTCGAGCCGCAACTCGGCGAGAATATCGGCGCAGCCGCCCGCGCCATGGCGAATTTCGGCCTGTCGCAGCTGCGGATCGTCAAGCCGCGGCAATCGTGGCCCAACGACAAGGCGCGGATGATGGCGGCCGGCGCCGACCGCGTGCTCGACGAAGCCGAGCTTTTTGACACCCTCGAGGCCGCCATCGCCGACTGCAGCTTTGTCTTTGCCACCACCGCGCGCGTTCACGACCAAGCCAAGCGCGTCATCGGCCCGGCCGACGCCGCGGCCGAGGCGGCGCCGCGCATCGGCGCCGGCGAGACCGTTGCCATCGTGTTCGGCCGCGAGCGCAACGGACTCGAAAACGATGAGGTGGCGCTGGCCGACTGCATCGTCACTTTGCCGGTCAATCCGGCCTTTGCCTCGCTTAATCTGGCACAGGCGATTGTGATCGTGGCCTATGAATGGTTCAAGCTCGTCGGCAGCGGGTTGCCCTTCGCCATGCCGCAAAAATCCGCCAGCGCGCCGAAGCAGCAATTGTTGGCGTTCTTCGCCTCGCTCGAGCGCGAGCTGGAAAAGGTCGAATTCTTCCGACCACCCGATAAGCGCGAGACCATGCAGATCAACCTGCGCAATATTTTCACCCGCATGCAGCCGACGCAGCAGGACATTCAAACCCTGCACGGCGTGATCATGGCGATCGCGGAAGGCCGCAAAGGACCGGCGCGCGGCGGCGTGCTCGACGGTGAAGAGGCCGAGATGCTGCGCGCGCTTTTGGCCGAACATGGTTCCGGCCGCGTTCCCAAGGAGCGCGGACCGGTGCGCGGCCTGGCGCGGCTGTTACGCCGTAATCCAACCGACGCCGAGCGGGCGCTGTGGCAGGCGCTTACCAATGATCGGCGCTTCGCCGGCCGCGGCCTTAAGCGCCAGACGCCGGTGGGGCAGCATATCTGCGACTTCGTCTCGTTTCCGCTGCGTCTTGTCGTCGATCTTGTGCCGGCGGACGAGACTGCTGCCGCCGCTGCGGCGCGCGCGCAGAAAACCGCGTGGCTCGAATCGCATGACTATACGGTCGTTCCGCTATTTGCCGGCGATGTCGAGTCTGATATGGCGGCGACGCTCGATCGGATCGACCAGGCCATCGGCCGCTCCGAGAATAGTCAATATTGAATGCCACGTTTTAGCGGCGCGCCAAGTCCTGCCGGGTGATGGCACCCAAACCAAAATCGGATAACGAGACCGCGCCGAGGATCACGACCGAAATGCAATTGGCGAATTCAAAAGCGCGCTACGGCGCCGGCCCTCAAGCTTTGCATTGGCTCACCGCGATCTTTGTCATTTGCGGCTTCCTGCTCGGCCAGTTCGGCGACGTCTTTCCGAAGGGTTCGCCTCGCGCGATCGGTCTAATCGTGCATATGACACTGGGCCAAGGCGTGGTGGCGCTCTTGCTCGTTCGGCTTTTGTGGCGAAAGCTCGATCCACCGCCGCCGCCGGAGGCGACCCCGCTCGGCCGGCTGGCCGACATCGCCGCCAAGGCAAGCCACTTCACGCTTTACGGTTTACTGCTCGTCGTGCCGCTGCTCGGCGCGGTCGTGCAGCTCAAGCGCGGCAACGAACTGCCGATTTTCGCCATCTGGCACGTGCCGTCGCCGTGGCCGGTCGACCGCAGGCTGGCGCGCAGCATTCTTTCGCTGCATGGCACGCTTGCCGACGCGCTTTTAATTCTCGCGGGCTTCCACGCCTGCGCCGCGCTGGTGCATCACTGGTTCTGGCGCGACCGCACGCTGTCACGCATGTTGCCGTGGACGCGACCGGCTCCGCAACGCGGCCGCCGGCGCGCGGCTCGGCCGGCTAGCTCTTAAGGACTTTCATCGCGGCCGCCGCGCCGGCGCGGAACATCGCGAGATCGCTCGACACCGTGATGAACCTGACGCCGCGCTTGGCGAAACCCACGGCGCGCTCGGCGGATGTCGAATACGCGCCGGGGATTTTCTTCGCCTTTTGCGCGCCGGCGATCATTTTGTCGAGATGTTCGTCGACCTCTTTCGACAACGGGTCGACGGTCTTGCCGTCCGACAGCGCAATCGACAAATCCGACGGACCGAGAAAGAAGCCGTCGATCCCCGGCGTACTGATGATCGCCTCGAAATTTTGCAACGCGGTCCGGGTTTCGATCATCGCGAAGGTGACGATGTGGTCGTTGGCTTCGCGCAGATAGGTCGGCATGTCGGAGACGCCGCCGAGCGCCATGGCGCGGTGCGGGCCCCAACTGCGCTCGCCGAGTGGCGGAAACTTGGCCGCCGCGGCGAAGGCGCGAGCATCCGCCGGCGTGTTGATCATCGGCGCGATGATGCCCTCGGCGCCGAAATCGAGCGCCCGGCTGACCAGCGCGAAATCGTTGAGCGGCACTCGCACCATGGGAGCCGCGCCGCCCTGACGGATCGCCGCCACGGCGTGGAGGATACCTGCGACATCCCACAGGCCGTGCTGGCTCTCGACCGCAACTGCGGGAAACCCCTCGCGTGCGAGCGTCTCGGCGAGGAGCGGATAGGGCAGGCCGCACCAGCCGGTGAATACCGTTTCTCCGGCCTGGAAGCGCCTGGCGAGAGTGAAAGCGGGCATGGTCATGGCGGAAATTCCAATCGCTATGGTGTGATCGCCGTCGCCGGCTTGGTTAGCGGCCAGCCTTGATGTCGTCGACCGCCTTCGCCATCAGCTCGTCCATCGTGCGGGCGATCTGATGATCGGACTGCGCGACACCCTTGGCGTCGAAATCCTTGCGGATTTTTTCGGCGATACTCTGCTTGGCGTTGCCCTCGATCGCAGCCATGACCGCGGCGAGCGCATAGCTGTCGGCTTCGGCGCCGGAAAGTCCGAGCTTTTCCGCCGCCCACAGCCCGAGCAGCTTGTTGCACCGCGCGGTCGCTTTGAACTTCAGTTCCTCGTCGTGCGCGAATTGCTTTTCGAAGGCGTCTTCGCGCTTGTCGAATGTCGTCATGGCCCGGCCTTGATGCTTCCGTTCGGCTTGCTTTGCGCTCGCATGGGGCTTCATCCCGCGTCGGAATAGCGCAAATCGCAGTGCAATTCACTTGCGCCTTGCATATCGAGGCTGGGCCGTCAAGGCAACCGCAATCAAGCACGCAGTTCGACGTTGCGGCGAAGGCCGCGCAGGTCTATGTCGATTGTACTCCGCCTCACCATCGGTTAGCTTTCGTGACGCGGAGGGGCCGCTGAATTGAGTCGCGCGAAAGTACCGTAGCTGCCCGCCGCCGCCGCGGATCTTGACATCCGAAAATGGAGCCACGGCATTCCCATGGATTTCACTAAAACCCGGTACACTCCGATGAGCCGCCGTCGCCGTATCTACGAAGGCAAGGCGAAGGTCCTCTATGAAGGGCCCGAGCCCGGAACGCTAATTCAGCATTTCAAGGACGACGCGACCGCGTTCAATGCCAAGAAGCACGAGGTGATCGAAGGCAAGGGGGTCCTCAACAACCGGATCTCCGAATACATCTTCCAGCATCTCAACGATATCGGCGTTCCCACCCACTTCATTCGCCGGCTCAATATGCGCGAGCAGCTGATTCGCGAAGTGGAAATCATTCCGCTGGAAGTTTGCGTGCGCAATATCGCGGCCGGCTCGCTGTCAACGCGGCTCGGCATCGAAGAGGGCACGCAACTGCCACGTTCGATCATCGAGTTCTATTACAAGAACGATCAGCTCAACGATCCGATGGTGTCGGAAGAGCACATCACCGCGTTCGGCTGGGCGACGCCGCAGGAGATCGACGACATCATGTCGCTCGCGATCCGCGTCAACGATTTCCTGTCCGGGCTGTTCCTCGGCGTCGGCATCCGTCTCGTCGATTTCAAGATGGAGACCGGCCGGCTGTGGGAGAACGATCTGATGCGGATCGTGGTCGCCGACGAGATTTCTCCGGATTCCTGTCGGCTGTGGGACATCAAGTCCAACGAGAAGCTCGACAAGGACCGCTTCCGCCGCGACCTCGGCGGCTTGCTCGAAGCTTATACCGAAGTCGCCAAGCGGCTCGGCATCATGAGCGAAGGCGAGCGGCCGCAAGGCACCGGACCGATTCTGGTCAAGGGCTAAAGCCGTGGCGCGCGATATCACCATCGGTCTCGTCGTGCCGTTCGCGACCGACGAGGTGCCGTTCGAAGGCCCGATCATGTATCCCGGCGTGCGCTTCATCCCGCGCGGCGTGGGTGTGCGGGCGCTGACGCCGGAAGGCTATGAGGCGGCGTGGAACGGCATACTCCCGGCGGCCGAATATCTGGCGCAGCAGGGCGTCGATGCCATTATGGTCATCGGCACCTCGCTGACGTTCTACCGCGGGCCCGAGGCGCATGCTCAATTGTTAAAGGATTTGCGCGAGCGCACCGGCCTGCCGGTGAGCACTATGAGCCAGGCGTTGATCGACGGCTTGCGCGAAATGGGCGCCAAGCGCGTCGCCGTCGCGACCGCTTACACCGATGTCGTCAATCGCAAGCTCAAGGAGCTTCTGGAAGCGGCCGGCGTCGAGGTGCTGTCGCTTGAGTGCTTCAACCTGCTGGAATTCAACGCGCCGCATAAAATGACCGAGCGCCGAGATCATTTCGCTGAGCGACACGGCGGTCGCCAAGGCGAATGCCGCCAAGGCCGCAGGCGCGGAGGCCATCCTGATCTCCTGTGGCGGCTTGCGGACCCTCGGCGTGGCCGAGCCGCTCGAGGCGAACCACGGCATCCCCGTCGTCTCGTCGGCGACGGCCGCATTCTGGGCGGCGATGCGGCTGGTCGGCGAAAGCGGCCATGTTGACGGCTATGGGCGGCTGTTCGAGCAATCGCGCGAACCGGCGCACTGACCGGGAGCTTGGTTGCGGGCGTCGCAATTCCTACCTATTGGAATGGCCATGAAAGCCCGCGTCACCGTCACGCTGAAATCCGGTATCCTCGACCCTCAGGGTAAGGCCATCGAGGGCGCGCTGCGATCGCTAGGCGTCGGCGGCGTCGCCAGCGTTCGCCAGGGCAAGGTATTCGATATCGAGATCGAGGGCACGGACCGCGCCGCCGCCGAGGCGGCGTTGAAAAATGCCGCGGAAAAGCTCCTGGCCAATACCGTCATCGAGAATTACCGGGTCGAGGTGACGGGATGAAATCGGCCGTCATCGTCTTCCCCGGCATCAATCGCGAACGCGACATGGCGCGCGCGCTCAAGCTCACGTCCGGTCGCGAGGCGGTGATGGTCTGGCATGCCGATCGCGAGCTGCCGGCCGGCACCGACCTTGTCGTCATTCCGGGCGGCTTCTCCTATGGCGATTATCTGCGCTGCGGGGCCATCGCCGCACGTGCGCCGATCATGGACGCAGTGCGGGCGTTTGCCGCCAAAGGCGGACTGGTGCTCGCGGTGTGCAACGGCTTTCAGATTGCCTGCGAGGCTGGACTTTTGCCGGGCGTGCTGATGCGCAATGCGCAGCTTCGCTTCATCTGCCGCGATGTCTATCTCCGGGTCGAGCGGTCCGATACAGCGTTTACGCGCGGCTACAATGCCGGCCAGGTGATCCGCGTGCCGGTGGCGCACGGCGAGGGCAATTACATCGCCGACGGCCAGACCATCGCACGGCTCGAAGGCGAGGGCAGGGTGGCTTTTCGCTATTCGTCGCCGGATGGCATGGTCGACCCGAACTGGAATCACAACGGCGCCATGAACGCTATCGCCGGCATCATCAATGAGCGCGGCAACGTGCTCGGCATGATGCCGCACCCGGAGAACCACGTCGAAGCCACCATGGGCCGGACCGATGGCCGCGGCCTGTTCGCAGGGCTTGTGGATCACTTCGCGAAGGCCGCTTGACTGACGCCGTCATGCCCGGCACACGGGTCCGGCCTCTGGCCGGCCCGAGTATAAACCTTGTGCCGGGCATCCACGACTTTACATGCTGCACTTAAGACGTGGATGGCCGGGACAAGCCGGCCATGACGGATGAAAAGCCGCCGTGATCTCCAACGAGCCTGCCATTACACCCGAGCTGATCGCCGAACACGGCCTCAAGCCGGACGAGTACCAGCGCATCGTCAAGCTGATCGGCCGCGAGCCGAGCTTCACGGAGCTCGGCATTTTCTCGGCGATGTGGAACGAGCATTGCTCGTATAAATCCTCAAAGATCCACTTGCGCACGCTGCCGACCAAGGCGCCTTGGGTGATCCAGGGCCCTGGCGAGAATGCCGGCGTCATCGATATCGGCGATGGGCTCGCAGTCGTGTTCAAGATGGAGAGCCACAACCACCCCAGCTACATCGAGCCCTATCAGGGCGCGGCGACCGGCGTCGGCGGCATTCTGCGCGACGTCTTCACCATGGGCGCCCGGCCGATCGCCTGCCTCAATGCGCTTTCCTTCGGCGATCCGAAAAATCCGCGGACGCGTTCGCTCGTTTCCGGCGTGGTCGCCGGCATCGGCGGCTACGGCAATTCGTTCGGCGTGCCCACTGTCGGCGGCGAAGTGCGCTTCGACCGCCGCTATGACGGCAACATTCTGGTCAATGCCATGGCGGTGGGCTTGGCCGAGAAGGACAAGCTGTTTTACTCGGCGGCGTCCGGTGTCGGCATGCCGATCGTCTATCTCGGCTCGAGGACCGGACGTGACGGCATCCACGGCGCCACCATGGCTTCGGCCGAATTCGGCGCCGACGCCGAAGAGAAGCGGCCGACCGTGCAAGTCGGCGATCCGTTTTCGGAAAAGCTTCTGCTCGAAGCCTGCCTTGAGATCATGGCCAAGGGCTGTGTCATCGCCATCCAGGACATGGGCGCGGCGGGGCTGACCTCTTCAGCGGTCGAGATGGGCGCCAAGGGCAATCTTGGCGTCTCTCTCGATCTCGACAAAGTGCCATGCCGCGAGACCGGGATGAGCGCTTACGAGATGATGCTGTCGGAGAGCCAAGAGCGCATGCTCATGGTGCTTAAGCCGGAGAAGGAAAAGGAAGCCGAGGCGATCTTCCGCAAATGGGGCCTCGATTTCGCAGTCATCGGTGAGACCACGCGGACTAAGCGCTTCATCGTCCGCTACGGCGGCGAAGTGGTGGCCGACTTGCCGATCAAGGAATTGGGCGACGAAGCTCCGGTTTACGAACGTCACTTCATTCAGAACAAGCGGCTTCCCATCATCGACGCGGCTTCGGTCAAGCCGCCGATGAGCAATGCGGATGCGCTGGAAAAGCTGATCGGCACGCCGGACCTGTGCTCGAAACGCTGGGTCTGGGAGCAATACGACCACGTCATTCTCGGCAATACCGTGCAGCGGCCGGGCGGCGATGCCGCCGTCGTGCGCATCAACGAGGGGCCGAAGGCGCTGGCGCTGACGTCCGATGTCACGCCGCGCTACTGCGAGGCGGATTCGTTCGTCGGCGGCAAGCAGGCAGTCGCCGAAGCGTGGCGCAACCTGACTGCGGTCGGCGCCCAGCCGTTGGCGATCACCGACAATCTCAATTTCGGCAATCCGGAGCGGCCGGAGACCATGGGCCAGTTCGTCGGCTGCGTGCGCGGCATCGGCGAAGCCTGCCGGGTGCTCGATTTCCCCGTCGTGTCCGGCAATGTCTCGCTCTACAACGAGACCAACGGCCGCGCCATTCTGCCGACGCCGACGATCGGCGGCGTCGGGATCCTCGACCACTTCACCAAATCGATGACGCTCGCCTTCAAGGGCGAAGGCGAAGCGATCCTGCTGATCGGCGAAACGCACGGCTGGCTCGGTCGCTCGGTTTATCTGCGTGACATTTGCGGCCGTGAGGAGGGGGCGCCGCCGCCGGTCGACCTCGCAGCCGAACGCCGCCATGGCGACTTTGTCCGCGGCTTGATTCGCGCCGGTGTGGTCACGGCGGTGCATGACGTGTCGGACGGCGGCCTCTTGATCGCGCTTGCCGAGATGGCGATGGCGTCTGGTATCGGCGCCGTTTTGGAAGCGCCGTCGGGTATCCCGCCTCACGCTTTTTGGTTCGGCGAAGATCAGGCTCGCTATATCGTTACGGCGAAGGACGCTCACGATGTGATGCGGCAGGCCAAGGCAGCCGGTGTGCCGCTCACAAGGCTCGGCGCGACCGGCGGGGCTGTACTCGCCGTCGACGGCGAGCGGCCGTTGCGCGTTGAAGATTTAAAGCGCCGCTTCGAGGCTTGGCTGCCGGCTTATATGGCCGGGGGGGCATAGGCCGGGCTCCGCCTTCCGCTCGTTATGGCCGGCTGACGCGGGCTAACGCCTCGTAACAGGTCGGGGACAAGTTTGCGGCCTTGACCGCAAGGCAGTCGAGCACGGCCGGACCGATCGGCGGCAGCCCGGAACATAATCTGACCGCGTCACCGCGGCAGATCGCCATGATGATCATGCGCCGCTGCGGTAGCATCGGCCGCAATACGAGGGGTGGTATCGCGGGTGCGGCCGGCGCTGACGCGACTGGAGGCGGCGGCGCGGGCGCAGCTGCGACCGGAGGCCGGGCCGCCAGTTTGGCAGCCGGTGCCGGTCTTGCAGCCGTTGGCTTGCGGGCGGCCGGTCTCGCAGGCGCCGACGCTACCGGAGTTGCCGGCGCCGAGGCGGTGGGAGCCGGCGGCGGAGTGGGTGCTGCAGCCGCGGCAGGCGCAGGCGAGATAGCGCTGACCGCGGCCTGGCAGCCACCGGAAAGCTTTCCGAGATTGCGCTTGAGGCATTCCAGCGCGTCCTTGCCACCGGGCGTTACGCCCGAGCAGTTAGCCATGAAATCGGAGCGGCAAGAGGCGCGGATCGCCGCGATCTGATCCTGTGAAGGCTGCTGCGCGCGTGCGCCCGGCCCGATGAGCAGCAGAAGAACCGCCGCAGTCGTCGGAATAGCCTTGGTGGCCGTCGCCGTGAAAGCCATGGTATCCCCCTTTACTCACATGCTTTTGCCAGAATGCAGTGACAATTCGGTTATGAATAGTGCAGTGTTGCGTTCGTGCAATTTCGGGGCGCGCAAAGGTTTGACGTTCCATGGCCATGGCCGCGAACGATATCGAGCGCTTGATTCGGGCCCGCATCCCGGACGCCACGGTGACCATCCAGGACCTCGCCGGTGACGGCGATCATTACAAGGCGACGGTCGTTGCCGAATTGTTCCGGGGCAAATCCCGGGTCCAGCAGCACCAAATCGTCTACGAGGCGCTCAAGGCCGAGATGGGCGGCAAGCTGCACGCACTGGCGTTGCAGACCGGCATCCCGGAGCGCTGAGAGGCCTGGGCGGTTCCCGATGCGGCCTTTCCCGCAAGGCAGCCCTGGGTGCCTTTGCTGGCGTTTTGCGGTACATATATTGCAAGGTAACGGGCGAGATTCGGCGCGGGTGTAAAACCCGTGGCCAGCAAAGACGACCGCGAAGGGTGATTACATGTCCATCGAGCAATTCATCGACAACCAGGTCAAGGCCAACGACGTCGTCCTGTTCATGAAGGGCACGCCGCAGTTTCCAATGTGCGGCTTCTCCGGCCAGGTCGTGCAAATCCTCGACTATCTGGGGGTCGCCTATACCGGTTTGAACGTCCTCGAAAACGACGAGATGCGTGGCGGCATCAAGTCGTACTCGAACTGGCCGACCATCCCGCAGCTTTACGTCAAAGGCGAATTCGTCGGCGGCTGCGATATCGTGCGCGAAATGTTTCAGGCGGGCGAGCTGCAGTCCCTGCTGAAGGACAAGGGCATCGCGGTCAAGGAAACCGCACAAGCCTCCTAATTCGTTCCGCGGCCGTGCGATAGCGAGGAGCCCGGAATCCCCAACCACTGTTCGCGCGGAATTTGCACGCTCGGTGGTTGGGGATTCCGGGCTCGCCGTTTGATGGCGTCCGGAATGACGGAAATCAGCGCGAGTAATATTCGACGACGAGGTGCGGTTCCATTTGCACCGGGTACGGCACGTCGGTCGGCGCCGGCACGCGGGCAAGCTTCGCGGTCTGCTTCGAGTGATCGACCTCGATATAGTCCGGCACGTCGCGTTCGCCGAGCGCGTTGGCTTCGAGCACCAAAGCGAGCTGCTTCGACTTCTCCTTGACTTCGATTTCGTCGCCGACCTTGACCCGGTAGCTGGAGATCGTCACGCGCTTGCCGTTCACCTTGATATGGCCGTGGCTGATAAACTGCCGCGCGGCGAAAACGGTGGGTACGAACTTGGCGCGATAAACCACGGTGTCGAGCCGGCGTTCCAGAAGCGCGATCATGTGGGCGCCGGTATCGCCCTTGAGCCGCCGGGCTTCGTCGTAGATGCCATGGAAATGGCGCTCAGACATATTGGCGTAATAGCCCTTGAGCTTCTGCTTGGCGCGCAGCTGCACGCCGTAGTCGGACAGTTTGCCCTTGCGGCGCTGGCCGTGCTGGCCGGGCCCGTATTCGCGCTTGTTGATTGGTGACTTCGGCCGGCCCCAGATGTTCTGGCCCATCCGCCGGTCGATCTTGTACTTCGCCTCATGGCGCTTGGTCATTCGCGTCCTCGCTGTTGCGTTAAGACATGATCTGGCCCGAAAACCGGAAAACCACTTTTCGGGATCATGCCGTGGCTGAGGATCGCGCCCTCCTCCTGTCCCGGCAGTAACCGGAACCGACAGGCTCGAAGCCGAAGCGCCGGCTCAAACCGCGGGTCGCGAAACACCGCGCGGGCCCAATGGGCCCGCGAAGTGGCCGGTATCTAGGGGGAAACCCTCGCAGTGTCAAACGGCGACGGAATGTCCCCCCGGTCGCTAACCGGCGGCGAAGTGCCTTTTCCGCATGCTTCGCAGCACGGTTATGGCGAGCACGGCGGTCAAGGCGTCTAGTACCGCGACCACGATGAAGACAGCGGTCCAGCTTCCGGTTTGCTGCTTTAGCAACGCCGCCGCGGGTCCCGCCAGAATTGAGCCGACGCCCTGGGCGATATAAAGGAAGCCATAATTCGTTGCCGCGTATTTCGGCCCGAACGTATCGGTTAAAGTCGAGGGAAACAGCGAAAAGATCTCGCCCCAGCCGAAGAACACCAGCCCGCTCAAGACCACAAAGAGCGCCGGCTGGTGAATATAGGCGAATAGAACCAGGATAGCGGCGCATTCCAGCGAGAAAGCGAGTGCCATCGTGCCCTCGCGGCCGATATGGTCCGAGACCCAGCCGAAGAACGGCCGCGTCAGTCCATTGGTGACGCGCGACAGCGTCAACGACAGCGGCAGCGCCGCCATGCCTAGCACCGGCAGATTAGCGACGCCGAAATCCTTAGCGAACGGCCCAACGTTGAAAACGACCATGAGGCCCGAGGTCGACATCATGCTCATCATGAGGAACAGCAGATAGAAGACCGGACTCTTGAGCATTTCGCTCGGAGAAAAGCTGCGGTGCGTCTGCTGCGCGGCGACCGCGGTGCCCGGCGCCACGCTCGCGACCTGATAGTCTTCCGGCGGCGTACGCAGCCACTGCGCTGCCAGGATTCCGATCGCGCCTTGGATCACTCCCCATACGACGAATGTCTGCGGATAACCGTAGCTTTTGATCATGCTGTCGATCGGGAAACTGGTGAAAAAGGCGCCGAAGCCATATCCGGCTGCGGCAAGTCCGGTGGCAAGGCCGCGCCGGTCGGGGAACCAACGCACCATCAGCCCGATAATGCCGACGTAGATGATGCCGGTGCCGAATCCTCCGAGCACGCCGTACGTGAAATAGAGCGCCCAGAGGTTGTTTGCGTAAGCCGACAGCACCCAGCTGCCGCCTGAAAGCAGCGCGCCCAACGAAATTAGTGCGCGCGGACCGAAGCGATCGACCAGATAGGCCTGGAATGGAGAAAACCAAGTCTGCAAGATGACCAAGAGCGAGATGGTCCATTGCAATTCGGCAAGTGTGGTGCCGAGTTTTTGATTGAGCGGGCCAGTGAATAGCGTCCAGACATATTGCGGGCTGGAGATCGCCATCATGGCGATGACGCCGAGGATGAGCTGGTTCCACCGCTTTGGTGGCGACGCCGCGCGATCGGTGGGAATGGCGATTGTCATGGTTTAGCCTTTCGATTAGGGCTCCCGACATCAGCCGCTAACCCCGGAGCGTCGCAAAACTGCACGCCGAGTAAAGCCGATATTCGATGCAGCGATGATCTGAAATTGGGCAGTTCAGCGGGCCGATGAAGCTGCCAACGCGGCCTGACGGAAACCGAATCGTGCGAGAACCGCTTGAGGTGCGCGGCCTGAGGTGAAAATGGCGCGCGTCGTCCCCGTGCCGGCGGCCGCTGACGATGGCCCGAGCAGATCGACCACTCGCCGCGCAATCGCCGGCGCCGGATCGATGAAATTCACCGGCCAGGGCGCGAGTTGCCGCAAGCGATGCAGCAGGAGCGGGTAGTGGGTGCAGGCCAGCACGACGGTGTCGGTGCGCTTGGCGTCGTCGCGGAAGCAGGGTGCGATCTCGGCGCGGATTTCCGCATCGCCGGCCGGTGCGCCGTCGAGTTCGGCCTCGGCATAGCTGGCGAGCGTGGGCGAGCCGACCAGTGTTACTTCGCAATCTTGCGCATAATCGCGAATGAGCGCGCGGGTATATTCGCGCTTGACCGTCGCCTCGGTGCCGAGCACGGACACGCGCTTGGTGACCGAGCCGGCGCAGGCCGGCTTGATCGCCGGCACCGTGCCGACGAACGGTACCGTAAATTCCTTGCGCAACTCTGCGAGCACGATGGTCGATGCGGTATTGCAGGCGATGACCACGAGATCCGGGCGGTGCGCCGCGATGAGTTCGTCCATGAGTGCGACGACGCGCGAAATCAGCGCCGGCTCAGCCAGCGCGCCGTAGGGAAACGCCGCGTCGTCGGCGACATAGAGAAAATCGGCGTCCGCCCGCGCCGCCACCACCTCGCGATAGACGGTGAGGCCGCCGAGCCCGGAATCGAAGATCAGGACGGTTTTCCGTTCAGCCATCGCGCGAACTTACACTGCTAAAGCATGATCCCAAACGAGGAGACCTGCTTTGAAAAGGATCATGCTCGAACGAAAGCTGGAACCGGTTCGGATTCCATCAAAGCCGATAAGGCTCTAGCACGATGCCTTAATTCAAGCCATCAGGCTTTCCACCAGCCGGGGGCCGTCTTTCGGATTGGCGTTCTTTTGTTCTTGCGCCTTCGATTGCTCCGTGACCGGCGCAACAAGTCCGCTCACCGCGGTGAAGGTCAAGATCAGGATGACCGCCAGATCGCCGTCATGGAATTTGGCGAAGGCGACGGCGCCCATCAGATAGGCCCAGAATGGGAAAGCGATCGTGGAGACGGCGGCGTTGACGACCCAGGCGTCGCCGTCCTCGCGCACGTACCAGCAAAACAGCGGCGTCAGAATCAAACCGACCAGGAGCGCGCCGACCGCGATGGTGGTGACCGAAAGCCCCGCCATGGTGGCGGTGCCGTTACCGGCGGCGACCGCCTGCGCCAAGATCGCATTGACCAGCATCGAGCCGCCGATGATCTCAGCCGGAATGTATTTCACCATCCGGGTCAGATAATCGTCACCGGGCTCGGCAGTGGTGACCGGCTGTGCACGCGATTGGAACATGCCGCCGAAGTCGGAGGCTTGCGCCGTCGCGGCTTCCGCCAGTTTCGGCTTGCGTACCAAACGGCCCATGACCCTCTCCTCCGCCGGTGGTGCGAACCTACGTCAGCAGGTTGAGTTGGGCAAGGAGAGGAAACCACTGAAATTACTGTAGAATGCCGGATATGGTTAACGCCGGTCAGAGCCGGCCGAACACCCGGGCGAAGATGGTATCGACCTGGGCCATGTGGAAATCGAGATCGAAATTGGCTTTTAATTCCGCCTCGCTCAAATGCTTGCGCACGTCCGGATCGGCTTTGAGCAACTCCAGAAAATCGCCGCCGCCGGACCACACTTTCATGGCATTGCGCTGCACGAGCCGATAGGCGTCTTCGCGCGCCACGCCTTTTTGCGCCAGCGCCAGCAAAACCCGTTGCGAATGCACAAGCCCGCCGAGCCGGTCGAGGTTTTTTCGCATATTTTCCGGATAGACGATCAGCTTATCGATAACCCCGGCGAGGCGTGCCAGCGCGAAATCGAGCGTTACCGTCGCGTCCGGGCCGATCATGCGCTCGACCGAAGAATGCGAAATGTCGCGTTCGTGCCACAGCGCCACATCCTCCAGTGCCGGCACAACATAAGCGCGCGCCATCCGCGCCAGCCCGACGAGATTCTCCGACAGCACCGGATTGCGCTTGTGCGGCATGGAGGAAGAGCCTTTTTGCCCTTCGGAGAAAAACTCCTCTGCCTCCAAGACCTCGGTGCGCTGCAAGTGGCGGATTTCGGTGGCGAGCCGCTCGATCGACGCGGCGACCACCCCGAGCGTGGCGAAATACATGGCATGGCGGTCGCGCGGAATGATTTGGGTCGAGATCGGCTCGACAGAAAGCCCCATTTTTTTCGCCACATAGGCTTCGACGCGCGGATCGACCTGCGCAAAAGTGCCGACCGCGCCGGAGATCGCGCAGGTCCCGATCTCCTTGCGCGCCAATTCGAGGCGCGCCCGGGCGCGAGAAAACTCGGCGAAGGCCACGGCGAGCTTGAGCCCAAACGTGGTCGGCTCGGCATGGATGCCGTGCGAGCGGCCGATGGTCGGCGTGAACTTGTATTCGCGCGCGCGCCGCTCAAGCGCGGCCAGGAGCGCATCGACGTCGGCAATGAGAATATCGGCGGCGCGAACGAGCTGCACGTTCAGGCAGGTGTCGAGCACGTCGGACGAGGTCATGCCGAGATGCACGAACCGCGCGTCGGGCCCGACGATTTCGGCGAGATGGGTGAGGAAGGCGACGACGTCGTGCTTGACCTCGCGCTCGATCTCGTCGATGCGCGCGGTATCGAAGGCCGCCGCTTGGCCTTTCTCCCAGATGGTTTTCGCCGCCGATTTCGGGATCATGCCGAGTTCGGCCATGGCGCTGGCGGCATGCGCCTCGATCTCGAACCAGATGCGGAACCGCGTTTCCGGCGTCCAGATCGCCGCCATTTGCGGGCGGGTGTAGCGGGGGATCATCGGTTGCGCTTCATGCTTATGCCGCAAACCGCGCGCGGTCGTGCGGTTGCCGATAATCGACCGGCGTGCCCTTGGGGATGATCCCGGTCGGATTGACTCGCGCGATCGAATAATAGCCGATCACGTAATAGCGCGGTTTGACCGTCTCGGCGATGCCGGGCATCGCGTAAAGTTCGCGCATATAGTTCAACAGGTTCGGAAAGTCGGCGATGCGGTTCCTGTTGCACTTGAACAGCGAAAAATAGGCGACGTCGAAGCGCACCAGCGTCGGAAACAGCCGCCAATCAGCTTCCGTGATCCGGTTACCGACCAGATAGCGCTGGCGGCCGAGCCGCACCTCGATCTCGTCAAGCGTCGTGAACAGCGCGTCATAGGCCTCCTCATAGGCGGCCTGCGATTTGGCAAAGCCGCAGCGGTAAACGCCGTTGTTCACGTTGGCGTAGACCTGGGCGTTGATGCGGTCGATCTCTTCGCGCAGCGGTTTTGGATAAAAATCCGTCGGGTCGGCGCCGATGCTGCCGAACTCCGAGTTGAGCATGCGGATGATCTCGGAGGATTCGTTGTTGACGATCCGCTTCGTTTTCTTGTCCCACAGCGTCGGCACCGTGACCTTGCCGGTGTAGTGCGGATCGCTCGTGGCATAGGCCTGATGCAGATAGCGAAAGCCGTTGACGCGGTCGGGTGTGCAGTCCGGGAATGCGGGATTATCCTCGAACGTCCAGCCTTGCGTCCGCAGCCCCGGAACCGCAATCGACACGCTGATCGCGCCGGTGAGTTTTTTCAGCGCCAGATAAATCTGGGTGCGATGCGCCCAAGGGCAGGTATAGGCGACATAAAGGTGATAGCGCCCGGCCTCAGCTTTGAAGCCTGACGAGCCGTCAGCGGTGATGCGGTCGCGGAAGACGCTGTCGACACGCTGGAAATTTCCGGCGTTGCCGGTTTCCACCGGCAACTCCTCATCGCGCCATTGGCCGTCGACCAGAATTCCCATCAGGCTGCCTCCCCGCGGACCAGCGCCGCCGCCTGGCGGATCGCCGCGATATTGGTGCGATAGCTCTCCGGCGTGCGGTCTTTGAACACCGCCGAGCCGGCGACAAAGGCATTGGCGCCGGCGCGCGCGGCGAGCGGGGCCACTTCCGGCGTGATGCCGCCATCGATCTCGATGTCGATGGGCCGCGCGCCGGCCATGGCGCGCAGATTGCGCGCCTTCTCGACCGCGTCCGCTATGAACTTTTGCCCGCCAAAGCCGGGATTGACCGACATGACCAGGATGAGGTCGACCAGGTCGATGACGTACTCGATGCTGCTTTCCGGGGTGCCGGGATTCAAGGTCACGCCGACTTTCTTGCCGAGCGCGCGGATCACCTGCAGCGAGCGATGGATATGCGGACCCGCCTCGACATGCACGGTGATGTGGTCGGCGCCGGCCTTGGCGAAAGCTTCGAGATAAGGATCGCAAGGCGCGATCATCAGGTGCACGTCGAGCGGCTTTTTGGTGTAGGGCCGGATCGCTTTGACAATATCGGGCCCGATCGAGATGTTGGGCACGAAATGACCGTCCATGACGTCGACATGAATCCAGTCGGCGCCCGCGGCATCGACCGCGCGGACCTCCTCGCCCAATTTCGCGAAATCGGCGGCAAGGATCGATGGGGCGATGATGAGCGGGCGCGGCACGGGGCTCTCCGAGCTTACGTGTTCGCCTAACACGTCGTTTCCCGCGGGGCAACGCGCCGAACCGCCGGGAGATAGGTGCGCCCACCGCGCACTTGCCCGGCAGCGTGGGCCTCGCCACATTCGCACTTCCTATGGAAACGGAGGTTTCGTGGCGCGCACCGATGTCATCGTGCTGGGAGCGGGGATCGTCGGCACCTCGGCCGCGGTCCATCTGCTCAAGCGCGGGCTGTCGGTGGCAATGGTCGACCGCGGCGGGGCCGGCGAGGGGACCTCCTACGGCAATGCCGGCATCATCGAGGGCAACACCATCTTTCCGGCGGCATTCCCGTCGGATTGGGCGACGCTTATTCGTATCGCGCTCAAGCGCTCGCCTCTGGCCAATTATCACCTCGCGTTTTTGCCCAAGATCGCGCCTTGGCTTTTGGCTTTCCGCGCCGCGTCGCAGCCGGAGCGGCTGCTCGAAACCGCACGAGCAATGCGGCCCTTGTTCGCGCGCGCGGTTGCCGAGCATGAAATCGCTGAGCTTGGAGTCCGGCGCGGCCAAATATCTGCGCCGCACCGGCTGGCTGAAACTCTATCGTAGCGAGCCCGCATTTGCCGGGCTCAAGCGCGAACTCGATCTTGCCGCATCCCTCGGCATCGCCAATGTCCCGCTCGATCGCGACGCGGCGCGCGCGCTCGAACCATCGCTTGCGCCGGTGTTCCGTCACGCCGTGCATTGGACCGGCGCAGTCAGCGTGAGCAATCCGCTGGCGCTGACGCGGGCCTATGCCGCGCGCTTTGCGGCGCTCGGCGGCCTGTCGTTCACCGGCGATGCGCGCTCGCTGCATCGCGTCGGTACGCGGTGGCGTGTCGATACCGCATCCGGTCCACTCGATGCCGGCGAAGTCGTGATCGCACTCGGACCGTGGCTGCCGGACGTGCTCGATCCGCTCGGCGTAAAGCTGCCGCTCGCGGTCAAGCGCGGCTATCACCGCCATTTCCGTCCGCAAGGCAATGCCGCGCTTGCCCGCCCGGTGCTCGATGCCGAAAATGGTTACGTGCTCGCACCGATGGAGCAGGGCATCCGCGTGACGAGCGGCGTCGAGTTCGCCGCCCGCGACGCGTCGCCGACGCCGGTGCAGCTCGATCGCCTGTTGCCAGCGGCCCACGAACTCTTTCCGCTCGGCGCGCCGGTCGAGCCGCAACCGTGGCTTGGGGCACGCCCGTGCTTTCCCGATTCACGTCCGGTGATCGGACGGGCACCGGGCCAAGCCGGATTATGGCTCGCCTGCGGGCATGCGCATTGGGGACTGACGCTCGGTCCGGCAACCGGCCGGCTCCTCGCCGAGATGATGACCGGCGCGACGCCGTTTTGCGATCCGCAGCCTTATGGGGCGGAGCGGTTCTTGAAGTAGAGCGCGAAAGTTATTCGCTGATCGTCTTGATGACGCTGTTCTCGGGCCGCGTATTGTTGCTGGACGAGAACTTATCCTGCGCTTTGACCATGTCGTCGTATTTTGGAATGGTCGTTACCGCGAACTTCGGCACCAAGCCCACCACTTTATAACCGGCAAGGTGGAGCTGATGCAGGATCTCCGGCATCGCTTCCGCCGTGCCGTGCTGGAAGTCATGCATCAGGAGAATCCCCTTGCCGTTCTTGGCAAGCTTGGTCATCACCGATTTGACCACGTCTTCCGGCTTGTGAATCTTGAAATCGAAAGTGTCGATGTCGGTCGAGAAGGTCGCGATGTTGCGGGTGCCGAGATAAGCGATCAGATCGGCCGGCATTTGCAGATCGGGGAAGCGGAAGAACGGCGCCACCGGGCCGCCCGCCGCCGCCATGTGCACGGCGCTCACGCCCATTTCGATCTCTTGCTTGGCCTGTTCGATATCCTTGGCGTAGGGGTTTTTCGCCAAATCCTTGTGCGACCAGGTGTGGCTGCCGACCGTCATGCCGGCATCGACCAATTGCTTGGTCAATTGCGGAGCCCAGGTGGCGTGCTCGCCGATCTCGAAAAAGGTGGCGCGGACGCAATTGTCCTGCAGCGCCTTGAGCACCATCGGCGTGTTTTCCGGCCATGGGCCGTCATCGAAGGTCAGCACGACTTCCTTCTCGTGCAGGAAGTCATATTGCTTGAAATGTTCGGTGCCGAATGCCGGCCCGCCCGTGGTGTCGATCTGGACGATGCGCGACATGCCGAGCGCGTCGGGATTGTTGCATTGAGGCAGTGTCGTGGGCCAAAGCGAGGTGCCCGCGCTCGCGGGGGCCGGCGTCGGCGCGGCCGTTGCGGGAGCGGCCGCCGCGGAATTCTGGGCAACAACGAGCTTGGCGGGCGGGGCGGATGGTGCGGGTGGCTGCGCAGCGCCGGTGACTTGCGAGACTTTGATGACTGGAGCCTGGACCTGGGAAGTCTGGACAGCTGGCGTCTGGTTAGCTTGAACGCCGATGGCCGTTGCGCTGGTCGCCTGCGCAGGCGAAAGGATGTGCTCGGCAAACGCGATGAGCGAGCCTGTGCCCGACGGTTTCTGCGCGGCAACCACCCCGAACGCCGCAAGACCCAGTGTGAGCAACGCCGCAAAAATAATCGCCACGACGCGCATCGGACCCTCCGCCACAAATCCACAAAAACGGCTTACCCATGAAGTGAAGGCGCAATCGTGGAGCGAGTCAATAAAAACCAAGTTCGGTCGGTGGAGAATGCCGTTCGTAGTTTCCGCCGCAGGGTTAACGCTTACCGCGCGGCTGACGTCATTATTTTACCGGTTGAATTGACTCTTCCAGCTTGGCGGCGAGCCGGCGAAGGACAGCGCGTCTGCGTCGTAGACGCCGCGGGCGACGGCGCGCGCCACGACATTGGCGGCAAGGGTGCCGAGCACACTGAGACCATGCAGCGTATTGGCGAGCGGCCGGCGTCCGGTCGAAGCCGCAAACATGACGTCGCCGTCGAGCGGGGTATGAACCGGATAGATCGCCCGCGACAGGCCAGATTGCGCCATTACGGCCAGCCGCTTGGCTTGCGCCTTGGTCAGGATCACGTCGGTCGCCACCACTACCAGCGTGGTGTTTTCCGGCGTGGTGCCTTTCATGCGTGGCTCGAGCATCTGCGATGTAAAGGCGCTCGGTAGACCACGGCCGCCGAATTCACCGTCCACTTCGAACGGTGCCGCCCAGAACCAGGGGCCTGCGCCGACCGTGACGCTGCCCACGGCGTTCACGGCGGCGAGCGCACCGACCGTGCAGCCGTCGGACGTTTGGCCGGAGGCAGAGCCGAGACCGCCTTTGCAATTCGCCGTGGTAGCCCCGGCGCCAGCACCGACACTGCCAAGTGCGAAGTCCAAGCCGGCACCGGCCGCCGCGGCATAGCCAAGGTCGCGGTATGGCGGAAACCGGCCCCAGTCTTTGTTGCCGCCGTTGAGAAGATCGAACAGCACTGCGCCCGGTACGATCGGCACGCGCGCTGTGCGTACCGCAAAGCCGCGGCCCTGTTCGCGCAGCCACGCCTGGGCGCCGGATGCGGCATCGAGCCCGAACGCCGAGCCCCCGGACAAAGCGATGGCATCGATGCCTTCCACCGTCTGCGCCGGGTCGAGGAGCGCGGTTTCCCGCGTGCCCGGGCCGCCGCCGCGCACATCGATCGACGCCACCGCCGGCTCGTCGAAAATGACAATGGTCGACCCGGAGCCGAGCCGGAAGTCTTCGGCATGGCCGACTTTGAGCCCCGGTACGTCGGTGATCAGATTGCGCATGAATAACCTCTCCCCGCTGCGCGGGGAGAGGTCGAGTGAGCGCAGCGAGCGAGGGTGAGGGGGCCTCTCCGCAATTCTGAGCCTAGCGGAGCCGCCCCCTCACCCCAACCCTCTCCCCGCGTGCGGGCAGAGGGAGCATATGACCATGCCTTGCAATCGCCGCTCGGGTCGGTGCATTGATCCGCCATGAATGTCACGTTCGTCGCAGCGCTCCTCGCCGGGATGCTGAGTTTCCTGTCACCCTGCGTCCTGCCGCTGGTGCCGCCTTATCTCGTCTACCTTACTGGCACTTCGCTCGAGCGGCTCGCCGGCGCGGAGACGAAGCCGCAGGTGCGGCGTGAGACGATCGCTGCCGCACTCCTGTTCGTGCTCGGTTTCTCCACTGTGTTCGTCGCGCTCGGCGCCAGCGCCAGCGCGATCGGCGGCTTGTTGCGGATCTATGCGGGCCCGCTCTCGATAGTGGCCGGCGTCGGCATCATCATCATGGGCCTGCATTTCCTCGGGCTGACGCCGATCGCCTGGCTGATGCGCGAGAAACGCCTCGAAATGGCAAAGCCGGTCGGCTTGTGGGGCGCTTATCTGATGGGCTTTGCGTTTGCGCTGGGCTGGACGCCGTGCATCGGACCAATCCTCGCCGCCATTCTCGCGGTGGCCGCCTCGGAGACGACTTTGGCCAAGGGGGCTGGTCTGCTCGCGGTCTATTCGCTCGGGCTCGGGGTGCCGTTTTTGATCGCCGCGCTGGCGGTCGAGCCGTTCGCGGCGTTCCTGGCGCGCTTTCGCGCCCATCTTGGCCTGGTCGAGAAGGCGATGGGCGGTCTTCTGGTGCTCACGGGTATCGCCTTCCTCACCGGCACGGTCGGACAAGTCAGCTTTTGGTTGCTGGATACGTTTCCGGTGCTCGGCAAGATCGGTTGATCAGTTCGTCTGGGCACCGGGTAGCTCGACATAGGTGATCTTCCCGTCGGGCTGCTTCACCCAGCGATAGACGACGTAGTCGAGCCGCGTGATATCGCCCTTCTTGTCGTAGGAGATGTTGCCGATCACGGTCTTGAAGGTCATGCCTGAATGCATCTTGTCGGCGACCTTCTTCGGGTCGAGCGAATTGGCCGCAGTCGCGGCCTGCGCGATGATCTGTACGGCGGCGTAGCTATAGAGCGTATAGGCCTCCGGCTCGAAGTTCTTGGCACGGAATTCCGCCACCACCGCCTTGGCCTCCGGCCGGTTGCGCGGATCGGGCCCGTAGGTCATCAGCGAGCCGACGACGCCCGGGCCGCCGACCGAAGCGAACTCGTCGGAGGTGATGCCGTCGCCGCCCATCAGCGGCGCGGTGACGCGCTGATCGCGCATCTGCCGCACGATTAGGCCGGCCTCAGTGTAGAGGCCGCCGAAATAAACTAGATCGGCGCGCGATTCCTTGATCTTGGAGACCAGCGCCGAATAATCCTTCTCGCCGGTGTTGATGCCTTCATAGAGCACCGAGTCCATGCCGCCGGCCTTGATCGTTTTTAATGTCTCGTCGGCAAGGCCTTTGCCGTAAGTGGTCTTGTCGTTGACGAAGGCGATGCGCTTTCCCTTGAAATGTTTGAGGATGTAATCGCCGGCGACGCGGCCCTGCTGATCGTCACGGCCGCAGACGCGGAAAATGTTCCACATGCCACGCTCGGTGACCGTCGGGTTGGTCGAGGCTGGCGTGATCTCCAGGATGCCGTTTTCTTGATAGACCTCCGAAGACGGGATGGTGACGCCGGAATTGTAGTTGCCGATGACGAATTTCACGCCGTCGCCGGCGAAATCGTTGGCGACCGACACGCCCTGTTTGGGATCGGAAACATCGTCGCCGTATTCCACAGTGATTTTCTGGCCGAGGATGCCGCCCGCTTTGTTGATATCGGCGGCAGCTTGGTCGACGCCGTTCTTCATCTGCGCGCCGGTGGCGGCGTTTGCCCCGGTGATCGGGCCTGCGACCCCGATCTTGACCTGCGCGGCGGCGGTTCCCGCCGTCAGCCCGGCAACGGCAATCGCAAAGCTCAGACTGAGACCTAGCGTGGCGATCTTTTTCATGGCTCGTTCTCCTTCGGATGGAGCCGGCGCTCGTTTCCTGAACGCAACATTACGTCAGCGCGGCTTGCGGCGCCAGCGCAACGGACCGTCCGCCGCGTTGAGCCAATGATATTGCGCGACCATTTGGCCGGCGCGGGCAATGCGAAAGCCGAGAAATCCGAACGCCATGCAAAACGCGCTGTCGACCAGATAATAATGCAGCGACAGTAGCGTGCCGCTGAACAGGCTGAAATGAATGAAGCGGACGGCGAGTCCCAGGATCAGCGCATAGGCCACCACCTGCCACCACGGCCGCCAGGTCGCCGCGACCGCGCGGCCGGCGAGCGTTGCCGCGCCGCCGCCGAGGATGACGGTCACCAGGACGAATACGCCGAACGAGCCTCCCTCGAAGAAGAAGCTGGCGAATGCGGAAGCTGCGCTGTCCATGGCCGCCTTCCGAATGCCTATCGTCCGCCTTCGAGATAGGCGGATTTGATTTCCGGCCGTTCCAACAGCTCGCGGCCGGAGCCCGACAGCGTAATGAGCCCGTTGACCATGACATAACCGCGGTGTGCTAGGCGAAGCGCATGGAAGGCGTTTTGCTCGACCAGGAACACCGTCAAGCTCTCGTCGCGGTTGAGCACTTTGATGGCGTCGAAGATTTGCCGCACGATCAGCGGCGCCAGCCCCAGCGACGGCTCGTCGAGCAGCAAGAGCCGCGGCCGGCTCATCAACGCACGCGCGATCGCCAGCATCTGTTGTTCGCCGCCTGAGAGCGTGCCGCCGCGCTGGCCGAGGCGCTGCTTGAGCCGGGGAAACAGCGCGACGACGCGTTCGAGGTCTTGATCGAACGCGGCGGCATCAGCGGTGGTGGCTCCCATCTGCAGATTTTCCAGCACCGTCATGCGCGGAAAAATGCGGCGGCCCTCGGGCGCCTGGGCAATGCGCAGCTTGGCGATCTCGTGCGTCGGCAGCGCGGTGATGTCGCGGTCGGCGAAATGGATCGAGCCCTCGCGCGCGCGCGGATTGCCGCAGATCGTCATCATCAGAGTCGATTTGCCGGCGCCGTTGGCGCCGATAAGAGTGACGATCTCGCCGTCATTGACGTCGAGATCGACGCCCTTGAGCGCCATGACGCGGCCGTAGAACGTTTTGACGCCGCGAACGGAAAGGAGCGGCGCGGTCATAGGCCGGCCTCGGCCTCGGCTTCGCTGACCTCGCTTTCGGCGACGCCGAGATAGGCGGCGATGACCCTGTCGTCGTTGCGCACGGCATCCGGCGCGCCGTCGGCAATTTTTACGCCGTAGTCAAGCACGACGATCTTGTCGGAAATTTCCATCACCACGGTCATGTCATGCTCGATCAACAGTACCGCGATGCGGAACTCGTCGCGAATGGCGAGCAGCAGAGCGTTGAGCTCGGCGCTTTCACGTGGATTGAGCCCGGCGGCCGGCTCGTCGAGGCAGAGCAGCACCGGCTCGGTGCACATGGCACGCGCGATTTCGAGCCGCCGCTGCGCGCCATAGGGCAGGTCGCCGGCCGGGTCGTCGGCGCGCGCAGTAAGCCCGACGCGGTCGAGCCAGGCGCGCGCCTTGTCGATCGCCGCCCGCTCGGCGCGCGCGTAGGAGGGAAAGCCGAGCACACCGAGAAGCGTATAGCCGGAAGCGAGCATCAGCCGGTTATGCTGGGCCACCAACAGATTTTCCAAAACCGTCATGCCGGGAAACAGCCGGATGTTCTGGAATGTACGCGCGACACGGGCGCGCTGCGCCACCAGATAATCCGGCATGCGCTCCAACAGAAAAAGCGCCGCGTTGCCGGCCGCAACGCTTCTGGCGCCGGAATCGGTGAGCGCTGCGAGTTCGTTCCACACCACGCCGTCGCCGTGGCGCAATGCCAGCCGTCCGCTGCTCGGCTTGTAGAAGCCGGTGATGCAGTTGAACACCGTGGTCTTGCCGGCGCCGTTCGGCCCGATCAGCGCGGTAATGGCGCCTTCGCCGACGTCGAAGCTGAGATCGTCGATGGCAAGGAGGCCGCCGAAGCGCATCGTCAAATGCTCGACGCGGAGCAAAGTGCCGGCTGCGCTCGATGCATTTTGCTCGCTCATGGCCTAGCCGTGGCCTTCCTTGACCAGGTCGGCGGCGATGCTCTTGCGTTCTTTAAGGAACACCGAGGGCTCGCGGGTCGAGATCAGCCCGCGCGGGCGCCAGACCATGATCAGCACCATGGCGAAGCCGAAGATGAGCATGCGGTACTGGGTCGGATCGAAGGTCGGACCGAAAATCCTCTTGAGGAAATCGAGATCGCGCATGATCTCGGTGCCGCCGATCATCACGATAGCGGCGATGGCGACGCCGACCTGGCTGCCCATGCCGCCCAGCACGACGATCGACAGGATCGTGGCGGACTCCAGGAAGGTGAAAGATTCCGGCGAAATAAAACCCTGCCGGGTGGCGAAGAACGAGCCGGCGAAACCGGCGAACATCGCCCCCATGGCGAAGGCGGTGAGCTTGGTATTGGTGGTGTTGATGCCGAGCGAGCGGCAGGCGATCTCGTCCTCGCGCAGGGCCTCCCAGGCGCGGCCGACCGGCAGCCGCCGCAGCCGCACCGTGACGAAGGCGGTCAGCAAGGCCAGCGCCAGGATGACGTAATAGAGAAAGATGACGCGATAGACTGGGCTGAACGGCAGTCCGAACACGGCGGCAAAGCCGTTGTCGTCGGCATTGAACGGAATGCCGAAAAACGCCGGCCGCGGGATGCCGCCAATGCCGGCATAGCCGTTGGTCAGCGCGGTGAAGTTGATGATCACCATGCGAATGATCTCGCCGAAGGCGAGCGTCACGATGGCGAGATAGTCGCCGCGCAGCCGCAACACCGGGAAACCGAGCAAAACGCCCCAGAACGAGGCGAGGATGCCGGAGACCGGCAGCAGAACCCAGAACGACAGGCCGAGTGTCTTGGCGAGCAGCGCATAGGAGTAAGCGCCGACCGCGTAAAACGCCACATAGCCGAGGTCGAGCAGACCGGCGAGCCCGACCACAATGTTCAATCCCCAACCCAGCATCACATAGATCAGAATCTGGATGCCGAAATTGTCGATCCATTTCACGCTTCGGGAAAAGCCGGCGGTGACGAGCATCAGCGCCGGATAAGCGATGACAAAAGCGATGCCGAAAGGAACGAACCAGTGGCCGACGAAGCTGCGCCACGCCGGCCGTGTCGTCGCGACCGGCCGCATGGCGCGCTGGCGTAGCCGCGGTTCGACGAAAAGCGCGTAGCCGAAGCGGCCGACGCCGACCGCGCCGACCACGCCGAACAATAGCGGCCAGCGGGTGGTCAGGATCAGCGCATTCTCGCCGTTGACTGTGGTCTGAAAGCCGATCAGCGGCAGGAACAGAGCGAACGCGATCGCGGCGGTGATCCCGGCGTCGCGCAGCGCTGCTATCGTATCGACGCGCGCTTGGGCGAGCGCAGGGCGCGCCCGGCGCGGATCGCCTCCGGCGGAATTGGCGAGCGCCGACACTTTACACCTTCTCGACGTCCGGACGGCCGAACAGCCCCTGCGGCAGGAAAATCAGCGTGATCGCCAGAATGGAAAAAGCGGCAACGTCCTTGTAGTCGATGGAAAAGTAGGCCGACCACATGGTTTCGATCAGCCCGATCAAGAGGCCGCCGATCACCGCGCCCGGCAACGAGCCGATGCCGCCCAACACGGCAGCGGTAAAGGCTTTTACGCCGGGGACAAAACCGTCGGAGAAGGTAACGACGCCATAATACATCAGGTACATCGTGCCGGCGACGGCGGCGAGCGCGGCGGCGATCACGAACGTCGTGGCGATGGTGCGGTCGACATTAACGCCGACCAGAGCCGCCATCTTCTGGTCCTGTTCGCAGGCGCGCTGCGCGCGGCCGAGCTTGGTCTTGGCGACCAGATACCAGAACGCCAACAGCAGCACCGCAGTGACGCCCCAGATGATGAGCTGCTTGTACGATAGCGTGACCGGATAATAGTTGTGCGTGAACAGCACGAATTCGCCGCTGATCAACGGCGGGATCGATTTATTGCGCGGCCCTTGCGTGACCTGGACGAAATTCGACAGAAAGATCGACATGCCGATCGCCGAAATCAGCGGTGCGAGGCGAAACGAACCGCGCAAAGGCCGGTAGGCGACCCGCTCGATCACCCAATTGACCAGCGAGGTGAACAGCATCGCCACGACGAGCACGATCAGCAAGGCCAGTACGACCGAGGAAATACCGAGCCAGGTGGTCAGGATCAGAAACGCGATCAGCGCGATGAAGGCGGACACCATGAACACGTCGCCATGGGCGAAGTTCACCATGCCGATGATGCCGAACACCATCGTATAGCCGATCGCGATCAGCCCGTAGATCGAGCCAAGCGTGATGCCGTTGATGAGCTGTTGCAGAAAGACGTCCATGCGTCCTGTGGCCCTCCGCATGGCTGCCCGGCCGACAACCGGCTTAAGGCTTAACAGGGGTGCCGCGGCGCGGCAACGCCGCAGGCTCTGTGCCGCAGGAACACGGCGATGGGCCAGGCCTGCGGTATTGCCGTCACCTCGCGCGCGGGCTACGCCAAGGCCGCAAGATTTGCCAATTAGACCAGGGAGCGACCCCGATGGATCGGGCGAAATCCGAGGATGCCATCGCCGAGAAGGGCCGGCCGTTCACCGGGGCGGAATATCTCGAAAGCCTGCGCGACGGCCGCGAAGTCTACGTTTATGGCGAGCGTGTCAAGGATGTCACCACCCATCCGGCGTTCCGCAACGCGGCGCGCTCGATTGCCCGGCTTTACGACGCGCTGCACGACGACAAGACCAAGAGCATATTGACCTGCCCGACCGACACCGGCTCGTCGGGCTTCACTCACAAATTCTTCCGCGCCGCGCGCTCGCGCGAGGATTTGGTTGCGCAGCGCGACGCCATCGCGCTGTGGGCGCGCATGTCCTACGGCTGGATGGGCCGCTCGCCGGATTACAAGGCGTCGCTGATGAACACGCTCGGCGCCAACTACGATTTCTACGGCAAGTTCTCCGACAACGCCAAGCGGTGGTACCGCCGCGCACAAGAGAACGTGCTGTTCATGAATCACGCCATCGTCAATCCGCCGGTCGACCGCTCGAAGCCGGTGGACCAGGTCAAGGACGTGTTCATCACCATACAGAAAGACACCGACGCCGGCATCTATATCTCCGGCGCCAAAGTGGTGGCGACGGCCTCGGCGCTCACGCATTACAATTTTCTCGGCCAGAACGCCGCCGTGCCGTTGCACGACACCGATCTTGCGGTGATGTTCATCGCGCCGATGAACGCGCCCGGCGTGAAACTGTTCTGCCGTACTTCCTACGAGATGACGGCGAGCGTGATGGGCACGCCATTCGACTATCCGCTGTCCTCGCGTTTCGATGAGAACGATGCGATCTTCGTCTTCGACAACGTCTTTATTCCCTGGGAAGACGTTCTGCTGCATCGCGATCTGGAAAAGTTGAAGATTTTCTTCCCGCAGTCGGGCTTTCTGGCCGGCTATCAGTTCCAGGGCTGCACCCGGCTTGCGGTGAAGCTAGACTTCCTTGCGGGCGTCCTCGCCAAGGCGCTGCACGCTGCCGGCTCCGACGAGTTTCGCGGCAATCAGGCCATGCTCGGCGAGGTCATTGCCTGGCGCAATCTGTTCTGGGCCTTGACCGACGCCATGGCGATGGACCCAACGCCGTGGGTCAACGGCGCGGTGCTGCCGAATCTGCAATCGGGCTCGAGCTATCGCGTGTTTGCCGGCGACGCTTACGGACGCGTCAAGGAGATCGTCGACAAGATCGTCGCTTCGTCGCTGATCTATCTGCCGTCCTCGACCAAGGATTTCAAAAATCCGGCGATCGACCGCTATCTGGCGCGCTACGTGCGCGGCTCTTACGGCATCGACTACAAAGAGCGCATTAAGATCATGAAGCTTCTGTGGGATGCCATCGGCACCGAATTCGGCGGCCGCCACGAGCTTTACGAGCGCAATTACGCCGGCAATCACGAGGACATCCGCATCCAGGCGTTGTGGAATGCGCGCACCTCCGGAACCATGGCGCAGATGACGGCGCTCGCCGATCAATGCATGGCGGAATACGACGAAAACGGCTGGACCGGCACCACGTGGCTCAATCCGGACGATGTCGCCTATCCGGGTTTGCCGGAAGAGCTGCGCGCGGCGGAATGACTTTTGGTCATGCTCCGCGACGGCGGGGCATCGAGTATGCATTGGCGCTTGTTGCCAATATCCCGAGGCAAGGCGGATACTGGGCCGTTCGATTTTGCCGATGGTGACGGTGCTGGATAATGAGCTGGATTGATCAACGGCCCGATGATGCCATGGACGGCGCTTTCACCGCGGTCGCGCCGGGGCCGATCGCGAGCGTCGACCCGCTGGCGTTCCGCGAGGCCATGGCCCGGCTCGGCGCCGCCGTGCATGTCGTCACCACCGCGGGTCCCGCCGGCAAGAGCGGCTTCACCGCAACGGCAGTCTGCTCGGTGTCCGATGCCCCAGCGACGCTGCTTGTTTGTCTTAATCGCCGCAGCAATTCGGCGCCGGTGCTGGCGCAAAACGGCGTATTTTGCATCAACACGCTTCCCGCCAGCGAAGAGAAGCTTGCCGATCTGTTCGCGGGCCGAAGCGGCGTGCATTTGCATGAGCGCTTTACGCAAGGCGAATGGATCACGCTGAAAACCGGCTGTCCGGTGCTGGCTTCCGCTGTAGTCGCCTTCGATTGCCGCACTATGGAAACGCGGGCAGTCGGCTCGCACAATGTGGTGTTCGGCGCGGTGGAAGCGGTTCGGCTCGGGCCCCCGGTTCCGGCGCTGGTTTATCATGACCGGGCCTATAAGCCGCTGTGAGGGCTACGTTCTTGCCGCAGCGGCCACCGGTTTCGCCGGGAATGCCGACAATTTTCGCAGGAATTTCAAGCCGTTGCTCATAAATGACGCAGCACAAAGAGGAACCTTCGCCTACGCCGGCGGTTGGTTCATGGGCGGGGGTCTGTAGCTACAACCCCTCGAAATCACGGAGCGTCCAATGGCGAACGAGCAAAACAATCCGCAGCGCGACCAGCAAAATCAAAGCAACCCGCAGCAGGGCGGCCAGAACAAGCCCGGCCAGCAGCAACAGGGCGGTCAGAAAAGCCCGGTCAGCAGCAGAGCGGCCAGACAAGCCCGGCCAAGGCGGTCAACAGAGCGGCGGCCAGGGCGGTATGAACCGCTAACGGTCTTCTTTCACGACGGCGGCAGCCCGGATCATTCCGGGCTGCCGCTTTTTTTGTGCAAAGCGTCGTGCAAGCTGGGACAGCGGCTTCTTCCGCCGCGCGATCGGCTTATGCTTGCGCCATGGTCAGTCCGAGCACGGCCAGCGCGCTTCCGCTGTTTCATCTTTACGGCGATCCGCCGGACGATTCCGCGTTCGATTTTATTCACGTGGAAACCATCGCGTCGCGCTCCTCGATCCACGAGTGGACGATCCGTGCGCATCGCCATCGCAACCTGTTTCAGATCCTGCTGATCGAACGCGGCGGCGGCGAGATGACGTTCGACCTGGCGGAACTGCCGTTTGCTGCGCCCGCAGCCATTCTCGTTCCCGCAGCGACCGCGCATGGATTTCGCTTCGAGCCGAAAACCACCGATGGCTGGGTGGTGAGCTTTACCGAAGACGCGGTCGGGGTGCCGGGCGATCGCACCGGCGAGGCGCTGGCGCGTTTGCGTATGCTCGCCGCGCGCCCCATCGTTCCCATCGGCGACGAGGGCGAGCGCGCGCGGCTGTCGGTGCTCTGCCAGGAACTGTCCGAGGAGCTTGGTTTGGCGCGCGAAGGCTATCGGCTGGCGATGCGCGGGCTCCTGATGCTGATCGCCGTCGGCGTGGCGCGGCTGGCAGCGAGCCACGCGCGCAGTGGCAGCGTCACTTTGTATCCGGCTGACGGAACTGTCGGGCGGCTGCGCGCGCTGATCGACGAGTTCTTTTGCCAGGAGCGCTCGCTGGGATTTTACGCCGAAAAACTCAGCAAGACGGCCGATCGGCTCAACGACCACGTCAAGCGCGCGACCGGCGTGACCGCGGGCCATCTCATTCGCCAGCGCGTTCTTATCGACGCCAAGCGCCGGCTCGTCTTCACCGCTCAGCAGATCCACGACATTGCCGAAGAGCTTGGTTTTGCCGACGCGTCGCACTTTGCGCGCTTTTTCCGCAAGCAGACCGGAACGGCGCCGCATGAGTTTCGCGACCGGCGAGGAGGGTAAAAATTCAAGCCTCCTCATCGGCCAATGACCCATCTCGGATTTTTGGCAAGCGGCGCGCTCACCCAAAGCGTCTCGGTCATCAATGAATGCGCTTTGTTGCGGCGGAATTTGATCAACCAAGGTCGGATCGTGTTAAACAATTGAAGCTAGCTTCGTCGCGAGCGGAATAAGGCTCGACGTCGATGGCCTCCTGTGAGATCGGTCCTGCGCATAACGCCGACGCCAAGCTGTCGCGACCGGTGGAACTCACTTGCTTTGCGCTGATCGTCGCGAACGTCGTCCTTCTCGGCACCGCCTTTGTCCAAGATTTGGCAACGCCGGCGGCCACCGCGGGCGCCTACGACTTCATCACCGCATGGTCCGCGGGCCAAATGGCCCTCGCGGGGCATGCCGCGGCAGCCTATGACTGGCCCACTTTTAAGCTCGTAGAGGAGAGTGTGCTCGGTCATCCGTTCGACGGCTATTTGGGTTGGCCATATCCCCCGACATTTTTGTTCGCCGCCGCCTTTTTGGCGCTGTTTCCATACGCGATGGCCTTCGTTTTGTGGGGCTTCGCTACGTTCCTGGCCTATCTCGCCGCAATCCGCGCCATCATCGGCGATCGCATCGGTTATTTCCTCGCCGCCGCGTTCCCCGCAATCGTCGCGAACACTATTGTCGGCCAGAACGGCTTCCTTTCGGCCGCTCTGATCGGCGGCACGCTGGCATTGATGGAGCGCAACCCAGTTTGCGCCGGCGCACTGCTCGGATTGCTCACCTACAAGCCGCATCTTGGAATTCTATTTCCGATCGCGCTGCTGGCGGGCGGCCGCTGGCGGGCGTTCGTCAGCGCCGGCGTCGTCGCGGTACTGATGGCAGCGTCGTCGTTGATGGCTTTCGGCATCAAAAGCTGGCAAGAGTTTTTTTCCAGTATGGGCTTCAGCCTCTATGCCAACGGCATGGCCAACTGGGGCAAGTTGCAGTCGGTATTCGGCGTCACTCTTACGCTTAGTGGCAGTGAGAGGTTGGCCTGGATCGTGCAAGCCGTCGTTGCGCTCATCGCTGCGGGAGCCATCGCCATGCTGTGGCGCAGCCGCGCCGCCTACGAACTCAAAGCCGCTGCGCTCGGCGTCGGGACTTTGCTGACAGCGCCTCATCTTTTTGCCTACGATTTGGTGATACTGGCGGTGCCAATGGCCTTTCTGTTCCGGCTCGGCAGCGCCGGCGGATTTTTGGCTTATGAAATGGCGGGCATGGGCTTGGCTTGCCTGTTGATCCTGGCCCTGGCGGTCGTGCAAGCGCCGGTCGGTCTTGCGGCCGTTGTCGTTGTGGCGGCACTGATTGTCAAACGCACGCTGGCGACTGGGAGCGTTGCGATAAGCCTTCCGGAATTTGCCGCGGCCTAACAACGGACCGGCCTCAGTCCAACAAAAATTTCAGCACCGTATCCGTGTAAACTTGCGGCTGCTCCAGGTTGGCGATATGCGCGGCGTCGAGCACCACAATCTCGGCGTCAGGGATGTGCTGCTTGATGAACTCGTTGCCTTCGAGCGGCGTCGCCGTATCGTGCCGCCCTGCGATCACCAAAGTGGGCGCGGTGATTTTCGCCAACAGCGGGCGATGATCCATGTCGCGGATCGCTTCGCCGCAACCGCAATAGCCGTCGATTTTGGTGGCGAGGAACATTTCCCGCATTTTCGCCATGGCCTGCGGAGCGCGCTCGCGGAAGCCCTTGGTGAACCAGCGCTCCATATTGGCGTCAACGATGCCTTCGAGACCCTTCTCGCGCACCAGCTTGAGCCGGCCCTGCCACACGGCCTTGTCGGGGAAGAAGCAGGCGGTGTTGGACAAAATGAGCTTGTCGATGCGACTTGCTGCGTTGGCGCCGAGCCATTGCCCGACCATGCCGCCCATCGACAGGCCGCACCAATTGATCTTGGCAATATCGAGCGCATCGAGCACGCCGACCACGTCGCGGCCGAGGCGCTCCATAGTGTAGGCGCCTTTGGGTACGCTTGATTTGCCGTGGCCGCGCCTGTCGTAGCGCACCAGGCGGAAATGCTTGGTCCAAGGCGCCACTTGGTCGTCCCACATATGCAGATTGGTGCCGAGCGAATTCGACAGCATCAGCACCGGCGCGCCGTCCGGACCCTCCACTTCGACATGGATGATGCAGCCGTCGTCGACTTTGATGTCCGGCATTTGTTATCCTCCCGTACATTTTGCGCCTATTAGCACCCTTTCCAGCCGCCACGCGAGGCGGTAAGCGATAGCGCGAGTTCAGCCAGGGAGTGACGCCGATGGCGATGACGATGAATGGCGAGGTCCAACTCGCCGCCACGCCGGAAACGGTTTGGGAAAAGCTCAATGACCCGGCGACGCTGAAGGCCTGCATCCCCGGTTGCGAGCAGCTCGACAAGCTTTCAGACACTGAAATGCAAGCCGTCGCCACGGTCAAGATCGGCCCGGTGAAGGCCAAGTTCAAAGGCAAGGTAACGCTGTCGGACCTCGATCCGCCGCACGGCTACAAGATTTCCGGGCAGGGCGACGGCGGTGTCGCCGGCTTCGCTAAGGGCGGCGCGACCGTGAAGCTGACGCCGAAGGACGGCGGAACGTTGCTGAGCTACGACGTCGATGCGCAAATCGGCGGCAAGCTGGCACAGCTCGGCCAGCGCCTGGTCAACGGCGCCGCCAAGAAGGTCGCCGACGATTTTTTCGCGAACTTCGCGGCGGCTGTGAATCCCAAAGCCGCGTAGGCGGCGACCGTGAATCCCAAGACCGCCTAAGCGGTGGTCCGCCGGAACAGCCGACGGACCATCACTTCGATCGCTAGCTCAGATCAAGAGCACGGATGCCGGCGTCCGTCGGAGCCGAGATAGGTTCCCGTTGCCGGGTCATAGGAACGGAAGCGGGTTGCGCAATTATTGGAGCCGACCTCGTTTCCGCCAGCGGGCACGACCTGACCGTTGCCGTTGTATTCCGGCGCGCCGCTCGGCTGAGCCGGGATGCCGCCGTCATCGGCGTTGCGGCCCGCGGGATATTGTTGCGCAAAAGCAGGAAATGCGGCCACGGCGCCTGCCAGCGCAAGCGCAGTGACGAGTACTGTCATTCTCGATCGCATGGATGTCTCCGTTTGTGGGCTTATGGGTGCCCCGCGGGGTCGAGCGCAGACTCCGCGCTTCCTCGGCGCGGCAAACGCGGGCGGCGCTCCTTGTTCCCTGCGGTGGCTGCAAGTCAGGTCCGCGTCATGCGCTCGCATCTGCTCTACGGTCGAGGGATACGAACGAAAACCACTCACTGGCTTCCGGAACCGACTTGACCGCTGCCCAGGCTGCGGTTCAGAGTATTACTGTTTCGGGCGCGAAATCCGGCAAAATCGCCTTGAATTCGCCCCGGACCCTGGCCGGCGGGCCAGAACGGCCGGCAAATCGTAACGTTTGACCGGAATTTTGCAGGGGAGGAGTCCCAATGGCCGCTAGCGACACGGCAACCGTCTCGATGACGGTGAACGGCAAACCCATCAGCGCCAACATCGACCCCCGCACGCTGCTGGTGCAATTATTGCGCGAGAACCTGCGGCTGACCGGCACGCATGTCGGCTGCGACACCTCGCAGTGCGGCGCCTGCGTCGTGCACGTCAATGGCAAGGCGATCAAATCCTGCACCGTGCTGGCGCTGCAGCTCGAAGGCGCCGACGTGCTCACCATCGAAGGCTTGGCGCCGGCGGACGGGCCGCTGCATCCGATGCAGGAGGCATTCCGCGAAAACCACGGTCTGCAATGCGGCTACTGCACGCCCGGTATGATCATGACCGCGGTCGATATGGTGCGGCGCAAGGGCAACGAGCTCGAAGACCGCACCATCCGCGAAGAACTCGAAGGTAATATCTGCCGCTGCACCGGCTATCATAATATCGTCAAGGCGATCGCCGCCGGCGCGCGCGCGATGCGCGGCAGCGGCGCGACGTCGAAAGCCGCCGAATAGGGAAGAGCCGAGGAGGAAATCGCCGGTCAGCGATTTCCTTTCCAAGGAATGAGTTGCCGGAGGGCAATACCATGAGCGGAACCGGGATCGGCGCCGCGGTGCGCCGGAAAGAAGATCAGCGCTTCATCACGGGTAAGGGCCACTACACCGACGACATCACCCGGCCCGGCCAGACCTACGCTTATTTCATTCGTTCCCCGCACGCGCATGCCACGATAAAATCCATCGACGCCAAAGCGGCGTCCGCGATGCCCGGCGTGATCGCGGTGCTCACCGGCGCCGACTTCGCCAGCGACAAGATCGGCAATCTGATCTGCGGCTGGATGATCCATTCCAAGGACGGCTCGCCGATGAAAATGGCGGCGCATCCGGCGCTCGCCAACGGCAAGGCCTGCCATGTCGGCGATGCGATCGCGGTGGTGCTTGCCGAAACGCTGCCACAGGCGCGCGACGCCGCCGAGAAAGTCAAAGTCGATTACGCGGTGCTGCCCGCGGTCGCTGATCCCGCGGCAGCGCAAAAGCCCGGCGCGCCGCAAATCCACGACATCGCGCCCAACAACACGATCTATCAGTGGCATCTCGGCGACGCCAAGGCGGTCGATGCCGCATTCAAGGCGGCCAAGCACGTCACCAAGCTCGACATCGTCAACAACCGCCTGGTGCCGAACGCGATCGAGCCGCGCGTCGCAATCGGCGATTACGATTCCGGCACCGGCGCATTCACGCTGTGGAATACCTCGCAGAACCCGCACGTGGCGCGGCTGGTCATCGCCGCCTTCGTCGGCATGGCGCCGGAGCACAAGCTGCGCGTCATCGCGCCCGATGTCGGCGGCGGCTTCGGCTCGAAGATTTTCATCTACCCCGAGGAAGTCGTGGCGCTGTGGGCGTCAAAGCGCGTCGGCCGGCCGGTGAAGTGGGTTTGCGACCGCTCCGAGGCATTCCTCGCCGACGCACACGGTCGCGATCATGTCACGCATGCCGAGATGGCATTCGACGCCGACGGCAAGATCCTGGGATTGCGCGCCAAGACCATCGCCAATCTCGGCGCCTATATGTCGACCTTCTCGTCGTCGGTGCCGACCTATCTCTACGCCACACTGTTATCGGGCCAGTACGATATCCCGCAGATCTATTGCGAGGTCGACGCCGTCTACACCAATACCGGTCCGGTCGACGCCTATCGCGGTGCCGGCCGTCCGGAGGCGACGTTTGTGGTGGAACGCCTGATCGAAGTCGGCGCACGCGAGATGAGCCAAGACCCGGCCGAGCTGCGGCGCAAGAATTTCATCAAAAACTTCCCGCATCAGACGCCGGTGATCATGAGCTACGACATCGGCGACTATAATGCCTCGCTGAAGAAGGCGATGGAGCTTGCCGACTACAAGGGCTTCGCCAAGCGCAAGCGCGAATCCGCGCGCCACGGCAAGCTGCGCGGCATCGGCCTCTCGACTTACATCGAAGCCTGCGGCATCGCGCCGTCGCAGGCCGTCGGCTCGCTCGGCTGCGGCGTCGGTCTATGGGAATCCGCCGAGGTGCGGGTCAATCCAACCGGCTCGGTCGAAGTTCTTACCGGCACGCACGCCCACGGCCAAGGCCACGAGACGACGTTCGCGCAAGTCGTCTCCGAGCGGCTCGGCATTCCGATCGACACTATCTCGATCGTGCACGGCGATACCGACAAGGTGCAGTTCGGCATGGGCACCTATGGCTCGCGCTCCGGCGCGGTGGGCATGTCGGCCCTGGTCAAGGCGCTCGACAAGGTCGAGGCCAAAGCCAAGAAAGTCGCCGCGCATCTCCTCGAAGCCGCCGAAGGCGACATCGAATTCAAGGACGGCAAATTTTCCGTCGCCGGCACTGATAAATCGGCGGCTTGGGGCGATGTTTCGCTCAACGCCTATATCGCGCACAAATTCTCCGGCGCCGAGCTCGAGCCGGGCCTGAAGGAAGGCGCGTTCTACGATCCGATCAATTTCACCTTCCCGGCCGGCTGCCACATCTGCGAGGTCGAGGTCGACACCGAGACCGGCAATACCGACATCGTGGCCTGGACCGCGGTCGACGATTTCGGCGTGGTGGTCAATCCGATGATCGTCGAGGGCCAGGTTCACGGCGGCATCGTCCAGGGCATCGGCCAGGCACTGTGCGAAGGCGCGGTCTATGACAAGGAGGGCCAGCTCGTGACCGGCTCGTTCATGGACTACGCCATGCCGCGCGCCGATTACTTTCCGAGCCTGAAGGTGGAAACCACGATGACCAAGTGTCCGTCGAATCCGCTCGGCATCAAGGGCTGCGGCGAGGCCGGCGCCATCGCCGCCCCGGCCGCCGTCATCAACGCCATCACCGATGCGATCGGCACCGAAAATCTCGCTATGCCGGCCACACCGTCGACGGTGTGGGCGGCGCTTCAGAAAACAGGCATGCCGCGCGCGGCATAACGGAGGACTGCGATGTACGCCTTCACTTTTCATCGTCCGCAAACCGTGCGGCAGGCCGCCGGCCTTTTGACCAAGAACGGCGACGCCAAGCTGCTCGCCGGCGGCCAGACGCTGCTGCCGACCATGAAGCTGCGGCTCGCTGGGCCGCCCCAAATCGTCGACATGACGCTCATCGAGGGCATGTCGGGCATCGAGCAGAGCGGCCGCACGCTCACCATCGGGGCGATGACGACGCATAACGAAGTCAATACGTCGCCCGTGGTGCAGCAGGCCGCGCCGGTGCTGGCCCACCTCGCCGGCCTGATCGGCGATCCGGCCGTGCGCCACCGCGGCACCATTGGCGGCTCGATCGCCAATAACGATCCCAATGCCGATTATCCCGCCGCCTGTCTCGGGCTGGGCGCCACCATCGTCACCAACAAGCGCCGCGTCAAAGCCGACGATTTCTTCACCGGCATGTTCTCGACCGTGCTGGAGCCGTCGGAGATCATCACCAAGGTGATCTTCCCGCTGCCGAAGAAGGCGGCCTATCAGAAATTCCGCAATCAGGCGTCGCGCTTCGCGCTGGTTGGCGTGTTTGTGAGTAAGCGCGGCAGCGACATCCGCGTCGCCGTCACCGGCGCCGGATCGAATGGCGTGTTCCGGGTGAAATCGTTCGAAGAGGCGCTCAAGAAGCGCTTCTCGCCGAAATCGCTGGAGGGCATGACCATTCCCGCCGACGGCATGAACTCCGACATTCACGGCAGCGCCGAATACCGCGCGCATCTCGTTGCGGTGCTGGCGCGGCGTGCCGTCGCCGAAGCGATCGGCAAGCCGGCGGCGTAAGGGCGCACACCGGGTCTCGACGCCCGTTAGCTCTTTTTCCGTCCCGCAGCAGGAGACAGTTTCGTTGAAGCGCCCGCCGCGCCTTGCAAGATCGCAATCATGCGATCGATCACGGCGTCGATTGAGGTTCCGGATGGAAATATTATGAAGTTATCGCGATCCGGCTCCCAATAGCCCTTGGGGTGCACGCGATAGGGTTCGATCTGGAATATTCCGTCGTTTTCGTAAATCGACCAGCATGACGCGCCGCGCATGAATGCCGACCAGCTTTTGTCGCCCGTGTATTTCAATATGACCGGCGGCTTGCGCGCATCCTCGATGGTTGGAGTGCCAAATGGGTTTTCTTTCGGGATTGTTTCCCGTAATGCTCGCCGTAGTCTTTCCGTATCCATTACGGGAACAACAGTGACGGGGTCGACATCCATATAGCGAGCAATACCCTGATTCACTATCGTCGGGAGATAAACGGTGTCCTTTTTCAGATAGCACGTGTGAAGCATTCCTGGCTCCTAGAATTCCGTGACGATAATATAGACGGGCCTGTTATTTTGCTTTGCTATTATTTCTTTGCCATCCATCTGTTGGACCCAATCGATGATCGCTTGTTGTGTTTCGGTCCTGCTTCCCTTGGGAACAATCAGCCAGACCAGATGGATTATTCGCAGGCGCGCCGTTACGGACGGCGATAATCTGCCCCTTGAGGGCGTGGTCGGCTCATTCCACGGTCAGCGCCAAGGACATGCCTCTCTACGTCGCGGAATTTCACTTCGAACTGATTAGCAGCAACTATGATCGATGCTGATGGGCACAGAAAAAGAGATAGAACCCAAACGCACATCAAACACCGAGCCATCCGTAGCCGGCAAGCCAGCGGAGCGGCGTGAGCGGTTTTGGGACTTGAAAGCCTCGCACTGGGTCAGTGTATTTCTCACCATCGTGCTGATTGGCGTCGGTTACTTGCAATATAGAGTCTATAACCAGCAGTATACGATTATGGAAATCGACCAGCGCCCGTGGATTACTATTACCGGGATGAGCGCCGATTGGCCGATCAAAGACAAAAGGGGCACGCTGTTCCAACGGATTGACACGCAGTTGAAGAACTACGGTAAGTCCACGGCCCACACGCTGCTTGACGGCACTCTTGTCATAAACCCGGATAATGTGTGGAAGCGCCAACCTCAAATCTGTCAGGACGTAAGAGCCAGAGCGGAGCGCGGAGACTGGCAACTCAAATGGGCACTCTTCCCAACGGCTAAATCGCCCTACGCGATTCAGAAAAAGTACATCGAGGACCCAGTTTCCGGTCCTTATACGCCTTGGGTAGTCGGCTGCATTGCCTACCAATCGACGGCCGACAAAAACGACCCCGTTCACACCACCCCGTTTGCGGCCTATCTCTCGGTCGAGGACCCCGCCAACGTCATTGACGACGCCGCGCCCAACCCAATTGATCCGAACGCTGTCGGACCACCGCTGAGCAAAAGTCTCGTCGGGAAGTCGGTCGGCGCGACAGGCGGCGATTAAGCCCACAATACAAGGGACAAGGTCGTAATTAGAGGACCGTCAATGAATTTCCGCTCTCGACCAATGGCAGACCGGTTTGATCACGGCGCCGAAGGCCTATATCCAGGCGGCATGAACTCGGTTTCCTCCCCCCGTCCGCTCCCGGCGTCGATCGACGCCACGGTCAACCTCTTGGCCGAGGCCGAATATCTTGCCGACCGCTCGCTCGGCACGGTGCTTTATCTCGCGCTGAAGATGGGCCGGCCAATCTTCCTCGAGGGTGAGGCCGGCGTCGGCAAAACCGAGATCGCCAAGGTGCTGTCGTCCACCCTCGGCCGCCGGCTGATCCGGCTGCAATGCTACGAGGGTCTCGACGTCGCCGCGGCCGTCTATGAGTGGAATTACGCCGCGCAGATGATTGCCATCCGCGTCGCCGAGGCCGACGGCGAGCGCGACCGCACCCGACTCGAACATGACGTGTTCTCCGAGCGGTTCCTGATCAAGCGGCCGCTGCTGCAGGCGCTGGAGCCCGACACCGCCGGCGCCCCGGTTCTCTTGATCGACGAGATCGACCGCACCGACGAGGCATTCGAGGCATTCCTCCTCGAAGTGCTGGGTGACTTCCAGATCACCATTCCGGAAATGGGCACGGTGAAGGCCGAGCATCCACCGATCGTGGTCATCACCTCGAACCGCACCCGCGAAGTGCACGATGCGCTCAAGCGGCGCTGTCTCTATCATTGGGTCGGCTATCCCAGCGCCGAGCGCGAGCTCGCCATCGTGCGCACCAAACTGCCCGGCGTGAGCAAAAAACTATCCGAGCAGGTGGTGGGTTTCGTGCAGGCGTTGCGCAAGCAGGACCTGTTCAAATCGCCGGGCGTCGCCGAAACGCTGGATTGGGCCGCCGCCTTGTCCGAGCTGGACGTCGTCGCGCTCGATCCCGCGACCGTGTCCGACACGCTGGGCGTGCTGCTCAAATATCAGGACGACATCGCCAAGCTCGAAGGCTCGAAGGTCAAGGAGCTGCTCGACGAGGTCAAGTCGGAGCTGCGGGCGGCTGAATGAATTAACTCCGCTCATTCCCGCGAAAGCGGGAATCCAGACTGGGTCCCCGCTTTCGCGGGGACGAGCGGATGGGAGCGGGAATGGCAGAGACCGACGGCCGCCTCGCCGAAAACATCCTCTATTTCGCCCGCGCCCTGCGCGCCGCGGGCATTCCGGTCGGGCCTGGCGCGGTGCTCGATGCGCTCGAAGCCTTAAAGACCGCGGGCGTCGGCACGCGCGAGGATTTTTACTGGACGCTGCATGCGGTGTTCGTCAAACGCCACGAGCATACCATCCTGTTCGATCAGGCGTTCCGCATCTTCTTTCGCCGCCGCGGCTATATCGATCAGCTCATGGCGATGATGATGCCGCAGGCGCCGGCATCGGCTCCGCAAGCGCCGCAGGCCGGTGCGACGCGCATTCACGAGGCGCTTTATTCCGGCCTCGATGACAAGCTGAAAAAAGAGCGCGAGATCGAGCTCGATGCGCGCCTGACGGTGTCCGACCGCGAGGTGCTGCAAAAAAAGGATTTCGCGCAAATGACCAGTGCCGAGATCGCCGCTGCAAAAGAAGCGATGAAGCGCCTGGTGCTGCCGCTTGCGGAAGTGCGAACGCGGCGCCTTGCCCCGCACGGGCGCGGTCATCTCATCGATATCCGCCGCACGCTGCGCGCCAGCATGAAAGGCGGCGGCGATTTCATCGATCTGCGTTTCATCGGGCCGAAAACCAAGCCGCCGCCGATCGTGGCGCTGCTCGACATCTCCGGTTCGATGAGCCAGTACAGCCGCGTCTTTCTGCATTTTCTCCATGCGCTCACCGATGCGCGAAAGCGCGTCTCGACGTTTTTGTTCGGCACCCGGCTGACCAATGTCACCCGCGCGCTGCGCGAACGCGATCCGGACGACGCGCTGGCGTCTTGCTCGGCGGCGGTGCCGGACTGGTCGGGGGGGACGCGCATCGCCTCGTCGCTGCGCGCCTTCAACAAGCTGTGGGCGCGCCGCGTGCTCACCCAGGGCGCCATCGTCCTTCTCATCACCGATGGGCTCGAGCGCGACGCCGACGACAGCCTTGCTTTCGAGATCGACCGGCTGCACCGCTCCTGCCGACGGCTGATCTGGCTCAATCCGCTGTTGCGCTTCGAGGGCTTCGAGGCGCGCGCCCGCGGCGTCAAGACCATGCTGCCCTATGTCGACGAATTTCGCCCGATCCACAATCTGGAATCGATGACCGAGCTGGTGGCCGCGCTGACCAAGGGTGGCGGCTCCGCCGACCCCAAAGCGTGGATGCAAAGGGTGGCATAAAGACCTATATAAGTTAGGATCAATGCGCTATATTCTCTCGGATATAGCGAGTGGAATGGAGAGGTCCATGCTCTCAACCGACAATGACATCCTCAAAGCCGCCGAAGACTGGCGCAAGAAAGGCCGTGACGTCGCGCTCGCCACCGTGGTCGAGACCTGGGGCTCGGCGCCGCGGCCGGTCGGCTCGAACCTCGTGATCGACCAGGACGGCAACTTCCTCGGCTCAGTGTCCGGCGGCTGCGTCGAAGGCGCCGTGGTCACCGAGGCGCTCGATGTGATCGAGAGCGGCAAGCCGAAAATGCTGGAATTCGGCGTCGCCGACGAGACCGCCTGGAAAGTCGGCCTCTCCTGCGGCGGCACGATCAGAGTGTTCGTCGAGAAGGTGGAGTAAGATCGTCGCGCCATGAAACTCGACATCCTCACCGCGCTTAATGCCGAACGCGACGCGCGTCGCGCCGCGATTGTCGTCACCAATGTCGAAAGCGGCAAGCAGCGTCTGATTAAATCCGCCGACATCGCCAAAGATCCGCTGCGGCCGCAGCTCGCCGAGCACCTGCGCACCAGCAAGAGCGGCATGGAAGAGACGGCGGAAGGCAAAGTCTTTCTCACCGTCTATGTACCGGCGCCGCAGCTCGTCATCACCGGCGCGGTGCACATCAGCCAGGCGCTGGCGCCGATCGGCAAGCTCGTCGGCTACGACGTGACCATCGTCGACCCGCGCACCGCCTTTGCTTCGCCCGAGCGTTTCCCGGACGTCAAAGTGATCGCCGAGTGGCCGGACATTGCGCTGCCGCCGCTCAATGTCGACCGCTACACCGCCTTCGTCGCGCTCACCCACGATCCGAAGATCGATGATCCGGCGCTGTTGCACGCGCTCGCCCGCGATTGTTTCTACATCGGCGCGCTCGGCTCGCGGAAAACCCACGCCCGCCGCGTCGAGCGGCTCAAGGCGCAGGGAGTGAGCGACGCCGCCATCGCTCGCATCGCCGCGCCGGTCGGGCTCGATATTGGCGCGGTGTCGCCGGCCGAGATCGCCGTTTCCATCATGGCCCAAATCACCGAGCGGCTCCGCGAAGAGGTCGACGCCGAGCCTGCGCCGATCAAAGCCGTGTCATGAAATTCGGTGCGGTGGCGCCCAAGGACGCGCTCGGCGCGACCGCCGTGCATACCATCCGGCAAGACGGCCTCGTCCTTAAGAAAGGCACGCTGATCGGCCCCGCGGAAGTCGCGGCGCTGCAGACCGCCGGCATCAAGGACGTTGTCGTGGCGCGGCTCGAGCCGGGCGACGTCTCCGAAGACGTCGCGGCAGCGGATATCGCCAAGGCGGTGGCGGGCGAGGGCGTCCATGTCGACCGCGCCTTCACCGGCCGTTCCAATCTGTTCGCGCAGACGTCAGGCGTGCTGGTCGTCGACAAGGAGTCCATCGACCGGCTCAATCGCGTCGACGAGGCGATCACCTTCGCGACGTTGCCCGCCTATAAGCCGGTCGTTGCCGGCGAAATGATCGCGACAGTTAAGATCATTCCGTTCGCGGTCGCCGGTGCGGCCCGCGATGCTGCGCTTGCCGGCATCAAGAAGCCGCTGCTGTCTGTCGCGCCCTATCGCATCCGCAAAGTGGGCGTGGTGTCGACCGTGTTGCCCGGGCTCGCAACCAAGGTCATCGAAAAAACGCTGAAAATCACCGCCGAGCGGCTCGCGCCCGCCGGCGCTGCGATTATCGCCGAGCGCCGCGTGCCGCATGAGAGCGCCGCGCTCGCTCGCGCATTGGATGAAGTTCTTAAAGCGGGATCCGAGCTTGTCATCGTGTTCGGCGCTTCGGCGATTGCCGACCGCCGCGACGTCATCCCGGCGGCGCTGGAAGAGATCGGCGGGTGCATCGAGCATTTCGGCATGCCGGTCGATCCCGGCAATTTGCTCATGATCGGCACTGCCGGTTCCCGTCCGGTGATCGGCGCGCCCGGCTGCGCCCGAAGTCCTAAAGAAAACGGTTTCGATTGGGTGCTCATGCGGTTACTGGCCGGTCTGCCGGTGCCGCGCGAGGATATCACCGGGCTCGGCGTCGGCGGGCTGTTGATGGAGATCGTCACCCGGCCGCAGCCGCGCGACGAGCCGGTGCACAGCGGACGGCCGATCGCCGCTATAGTGCTCGGCGCCGGCCGGTCGAGCCGCATGGGCGGCCCGAACAAGCTCCTCGCCGAGATCGGCGGCAAGCCGCTGGTGCGCATCATCGTCGAAGCGGCACTCGCCTCGCGGGCGCGGCCGGTCATTGTGGTCACCGGACATCAGCGCGAGCGGGTCGAGGCGGCGCTTGCCGGCCTGCCGGTCAGTCTCGCGCACAACCCGCATTTCGCCGAGGGGCTGGGCACCTCGCTCAAAACCGGTGTCGCCGCGTTGCCGGCGGACGTCGATGGCGCCATCGTCTGTCTCGGCGACATGCCGCAGGTCGACGCCGGCCTGATCGACCGCCTGATCGGCGCAATCGACCCCGACAAGGGCGCGCTGGTCGTAGTGCCGACCATCGACGGCAAGCGCGGCAATCCGGTGGTGTGGTCGCGCCGGTTCTTCGCCGATCTGATGACGGTCGAAGGCGATGTCGGCGCGCGTTATCTGATCGGCCGCTATCCCGAGGCCGTCGTCGAAGTGCCGCTGACCGGCAATGCCGCGCTCACCGATGTCGATACGCCTGAAGCGCTTGCCGCAGTGAAAGCGGAGCTGGAAAGGACCTAGATCTCTTGATCCAATTCAAATGAATTGGATCAAGAGATCTAAATTGTTGATTTGAGCATGATCTTATCCGAAAACCGGCTTCCACTTTTCGGGATCATGCTCTAGATGCGCCGCCCGTTGTTTCTGCCGACCGCGCGCCAGACCAATTGGCTCCTGATCGTCACCTTCTTGTCGGTCGGCGAGGCGCTCTACATCCGCTACATGGCGATCGAGAATGTGAACACCGAGCTGGCCTGTCAGGGCGGGCTGAACACCTGGCTGTGCACGGCGTTCCGCTTGTCGATCGTGTTCTTCAATCACGACGTGTTCGGCGGCGTCGCCTTGGTCGCCGCGCTTCTCAACTTGATCCGTCCGTCGATCGTTTTGATGTCGCTGTCGCTCGCGACGGCGGGATTCGGCATCGTTCTGCACAATCCCGAGCTTTCGGCGCTTGCCGCGGGCCTGTTGATCCTCAGCCTGGCGCGTCCCGCGCCCGCAGCAGAATGAGGGCGAGGCCGAGAAATCCGGCGCACAGCCAAATCGCCTGCCAATTGGCAAAAGTTTCGTTGAAGGCAATGTAGCCGGCCGACAATGCCACTACGCCGGCGGCGACGGTTTCCGCCATTGCCCGCGGCCCCACAGGCCGCGGCGTCGACAACATCAGCAGCAGGAAGGGGAGGGCGGCACCACTCTGCGGCGCGAAAGGGATGTCGCGGTAACGCGGATCGAAGACGAGGCCGAGCGCAGATTGCAGCGAAAGCAAGGTCAGCGCGATCAGGGTGATGCCTACGGCGAGACTCAATCCGTCGCGTACTCCAGCCGAACGCGACAACAGCGTCGCGAATGCCGGCGCTCTTCGGCCGGCCGCGCAGGCCGCGGCGCAGGCGATCGGCGCCGCCGCGGCCGTTGCGGCAAAAGCGAGCGCGCGTAGCCAGCCGCCGGCCGTGAAACTGTCGATCGGTATTCTTTCCAGGGTCCAGCCGAACAGCACCGCGGGCACAAAGGTCATTGCCGCGATCCGCGGCCATAACCAGGCTGGCGCGGCTTTGCCGCGGCCCGCGACGGCGGCGCCGGCAAAACCAATGGCGGCAAGCAGAATGCCGGCGAGCGCCTGCATCAGCCAATGCGGATGATCTGATACGCCGTCATCGAAGCTGAACTTCGGGCCCTGTGTCGTCCGGTCGAAAATCCCCCAGTAACCGCCGGTCGCGCCTTCAAGCTGGCGCTTCCAGGACTGGTCGAAGGCTTCGATGACGTTTACGCGAAAATTCTCGCGCTGCGCCAGCGCGACGGTTTCTTCGATGACCCGCGCCTGGTTGGCCGGTGACGGCAGCGCGCCCTCGCGCATCCGGCCCTCGCTCGGCCAGCCGACTTCGCCGATCATGATCTCCTTGTTGGGAATGGCGGCGGCGACTTTTTTGCGGATATCGTCAACGTGCGCGGCGGCGAGCGAAGCCGGCAGCGGAAAATCCTCCCAATACGGCAGGATATGAATGGTGACGAAATCGACGAAATTTTGCAGGTCGCCGTAGCGCAGCCAAAATTCCCAGACGTCGGCGTAAGTGACCGGTTGCGACACCTGCGCCTTGACCTCGCGGATCGCGGACTCAAGGTCCGTCACCGACAGATCGCCGCGCAGCAGCACCTCGTTGCCGACGATGATGGCGCGAATGACGTCTGGATATTTCTTGGCGAGCGCAATGACGGTGGCAATCTGCTGCTGGTTTTTTGCCGCGTGGTTGGACAGCCATATGCCCTGCAACACCTTCATGCCGTGGCGCTGCGCAATGCCGGCGATCTGGTCCTGGCCGTACTCGACGGAATAAGTGCGGACGCAGTCGGTGTAGCGCGACAACAGCGTCAGATCCTCGTCGATCTGTTTCGCGTCGACGTGGACGTTCTCGCTGAGCGGATCCTGCCCGTCGCGGAACGGTCCATAGGATACGCAATAAAGCTTGCCGCCATTGGCGAGCGGGGAGGGCGGCAGATGGATCGGCGCGCCGAGCCACCACCATGACGCGCCGATCGCTAGCGCCGTGAGCGCAAAATGCGCCAGCGCGGCACCGGTTAACTTGCCATGGAAAGGGCGGTCCACCGTTTCGCATTAGCCTTGCCGGCGAGCAATGCCAAGCGCGCGGTGCGCCCGCAGCGCCGCCCGGCCGTGCTGGACAAACGAACCGAGTTAGGGTGTTCTCTCGGCCGGTGGTGTCGCGGAGCGATTCGGAGCGGCCGCCGCAATAGCGGCCCAATCCGGTGGGCAAAAAGGCGTCTGACCAGCGTCGAAGAAGTGCCGAGTAAACGGCCAAATCGGTTAAGGGGAACGTCCGTCTACCGGCTCAATTCGGCCCAACAATCCAAGGGAACCATGTTCCAGCGCGTAAATAGTGTCGTTGGCGGACTATGTCTTGCCGCCTGGCTTATCGTTCCCATAAGCCCCTTCATCCATCCGGCTGTGGCGCAAAGCAGTAGCCCGAACCCCGCTTCGCAGCAGGCGCCAGCCGGCCAGGATACCGCCAAAGAAACCCAGAAGATCGACGAATACGCCGAGGCGCAGCATGCGATTAACGGACCGGCCGGCAATCCGGAATGCGTGTGGCTCGGCCGGCGCGTGGTCAGCTTGCTCTGGCGCGACGATCTCGATACCGCTTTCCGCCACCTCGATCTTTACGACCGTTTCGGTTGTCCCAGCGGCCATATCCAGGCTGCGTTCCGCTGCCTCGTCCTGCACTCCAACACCATCGATCCCAAGACCCCCGACAGCTTGAACGGCCGCGTACTGGCCTGCTGGATCAATCCGTCGCTCGAAGTCGTGCCGGCACCCGCGGCAGCGGCGCCTTCGGCCGCCGCGCCGGCGCCGACCACGGCGCGATAGCCTTCGTCGTCAGGTCAAACCACTATTTTTGCTCCGAAGTATTGTTGCTCGCGCTTTGTTGTCTTGAATTTGCCATTGCCTGACGTTAGCTTAGCAATGCCGCTCGCAAGGTTGCGTCACCCTTACGACCTAGTCGAACCTGGGGGCAGGTTCGGGCCCGTGTCGTCCGCCCCGCTTGGTATGAGTCCATGCGCACCGTCGTCGCCGTGCTCGCGCTCGTAGCGTGCGTGCATGCCGGCATCTGGGCGTTGCTGAGGCCCCAAGGAACGGCTCCGGATTACACCGGCCAGCTCGCCAGCGTCTCCTATTCGCCATTTAAGGATTCCTCGCACCCGGACACGGGTCCCCGTCCGACCGCCGAGCAAATCCGCGCCGATCTTGCGGCCATCGCGCCTTATACCAGGGCGATCCGCACCTATTCGGCGACCGGCGGCGCGGAACTCGTTCCGCCAATCGCGGCCGAGTTTGGCCTCAAGGTGACCGTCGGCGCCTGGATCGACAAGGATCAGGCGCGTAACGAGCGGGAAATCGCTTCGGCGCTGAGCCTCGCCCGCCACTACAGCAATGTCGACGCCATCGTCGTCGGCAACGAAACGACGCTCCGCGCCGAAATGACGGTGCCCGACCTGATCAAGCTCATCCAAACTGTGAAGCGGTCGAGCCCGGTCCCTGTGACAACGGGCGAAATCTGGACGGTCTGGATGGACCATCCGGAACTGGCCTCGGCCGTCGACTTCATCGCCGCGCATATCCTGCCCTACTGGGAGGGTTTTAGCGCCTCGACCGCCGTCGACCACACCATCGAGTTCTACGACAAGCTCCGCCAGATGCACCCCGGCAAGCGGATCGTGATTGCCGAGTTCGGCTGGCCGAGTGCCGGCTACAATTTCCATAATGCCAATCCCGGCCGCATGGAGCAGGCCGAGGTTTTGCGGGATTTCGTCACCCGGGCCGACGCCTACGGCATCGACTACAACATCGTCGAAGGCATCGATCAGCCCTGGAAGACGATGGAAGGTGGCGTCGGACCCTATTGGGGCCTTTTCGATGCCGCGCGACAGCCGAAATTCCCGTGGACCGGACCGATCACCGATCCCGATTACGCCAAACGCGCCGGGCTAGCGGTGCTGTTTGGGCTGTTACTGTCCTTGCCGATCCTGGCGATGGCAGGGGTGAGCTTCAGCCAGGCGCTGATGCTGGCCGTTTCCGCCAACGCGGTCGGCGCCTGGTTCTCCGCCATCGTCGCGTTCTGGAAGGGCCACTATTTCGTACCCGGCGCTGCCTTTGCGCTTGGTCTCGGCATCGTCCTTCTGGTGCCGCTTGTCGCCATCGCGCTGGCGCGCTTGGAAGAGATCGCCGCAATCGCTTTCGGCCGCCCGCCGCGCCGTCTTGCCAACGCGCCCTCGCTGGTGCCCGACCTCGCCGCGCCCAAGGTGTCGATCCACGTGCCGGCCTGCTGCGAACCGCCCGACATGCTGAACACGACGCTCGACGCCGTGGCGCGGCTGGATTATCCGAGCTTCGAATGCATCGTCGTGGTCAACAACACGCCGGATCCATCGCTGTGGCGGCCGGTCGAAGAGCATTGCCGCGCGCTCGGTGAACGCTTCAAATTCGTCCGCATCGATAACCTCGAGGGCTATAAAGCAGGCGCGTTGCGCGTTGCGCTGTCGCAAACCGCGCCGGACGCCGAGATCATCGGCACCATCGATGCCGACTATGTCGTCGATCCCGACTGGCTGAAGGATCTGGCGCCGCTGTTCGCCGATTCGCGCGTCGGCTTCGTGCAGTCGCCGCAGGATCATCGCGACGGTTCGCGCTCGCTGATGCACGCCGCCATGAATGCCGAATATGCCGGCTTCTTCGATATCGGCATGGTGCAGCGGAACGAGTTCAACGGCGTCATCATGCACGGCACGATGTGCCTGATCCGCCGCGCCGCGATCGAGAATTCTGGCGGCTGGTCGTCGCAAACCATCGTCGAGGACACCGATCTCGGCTTAAGCATTCTCGAACACGGCTGGGTCGCGCACTACACCAACCGGCGCTACGGTAACGGGCTGCTTCCGGATACGTTCGACGCCTATAAGCGGCAGCGCCACCGCTGGGCGTTCGGCGGCTTCCAGTTGGTGCGCAAGCATTGGCGGCGGATGCTGCCGTGGGCGGCCGGGCTTACCCGCGAACAGAAGCGCGAATACAGCATCGGCTGGCTCAACTGGCTCGGCTCCGACGCCATCGGCGTCGTGGTCGCTCTACTCAATATCCTTTGGGTGCCGTTTGTCGCCTTTGCCAATATCGCGGTGCCGGACCGCATTCTCACCATTCCGATCATCGCCGCCTTTACGGTCTCGGTCGCGCATTTCGTCGCGCTCTACCGCCTGCGGGTGCGCGCCACCCCGGGCCAGATGCTGGGCGCTGTGTGCGCCGCGATGTCGTTGCAATGGACCGTGGCGCGCTCGGTCGGGCTTGGTTTTATCCACGAGCGCATGCCGTTCCTGCGCACCGCCAAAGGCGGCGTCTCGCGCAAGGGGCCCGATTTCCCCGCGTTCTGGGAGGCGGTGATTGGCGCGCTCCTCTTGGTCGGGGCGGCAACGCTTGTGATCACCAATTACAAGCAGGTCCACGAGATCAATATCTTTGCCGGCGTTCTCCTGGTGCAGAGCTTGCCTTTCCTGGCGGCGGTCATTCTCGCCACCGTCGAGGGCACCCGCTTTAACAGCTTCGCCTATTGGCGGGGCGTCGAGACCAAGATCGTCACCACTATCGGCGCCAAGGCGGCCGATCTGTTGCCGCAGTCGCAGGATGTCATGACCAAGGTCATGGCCGAGCCGCCCAAGGTTTCGACCGATAACGTTGAAGCGGCGCAATAAGCGTCATTGCCGAATTACACCTCGCGTGAGGCCGGCCGCCGGCATTCACCAACTTGCAACCCTTCCCCGTTAGCCTGCGAGCATCCTCGGGGGAGGGGCTTTCCATGTTCGCAATTGCACGAAAACTTGCGCTCGCGGCAGCGAGCTTTGGTTTCCTGACTGCCGCGATCGGCGGCGCTAATGCGGCCGGCGCGCTCGCCGTCGGCGTTTGCGGCGCCTACGGCTACGGCTTCGATTACAGCAAAGTCGCGGACGCCCGCACTGCGGCAATGAGCAAATGCTCCGGCGGCCGTTGCAAGGTGGTCGGCGTCATCCGCAAAGGCTGCGCGGCCATGGCGGTCGACGCCAAGAATCCCTGCGGCTCCTACGGCTGGGCGCTCAATTCCCATCTGGGCAAGGCCGAGAACCTCTCGATGCAGCGCTGCGCCCAATTCGGCGGCCGCGAATGCGTGGTGCGCGCCTGGGCCTGCGACGAGAAGGGCTAGCGTACCCTTTCAATACTTCGCGCTCACGCCGAGCCGCAGATACGGTCCGCTGCGGCGGTCGGAATCGATCGACCAGCCGGCACCGGCCGACCATTCCATGCCGCCGACATGCAAGCCGGTCAGATGCGCGCCGAGTTCGAGCTGCTGGAAATTGGCGCACCACAGCATCGCGGTTTCCGGTCCGACGAACATGGCGTCGAACACGCGATAGCCGAGCGCGCCGCGCAAATATCCGGTCGGACCGATCGAGAGCAGCGAGCCGTTGACCGCGGCCATGATCTTCGCCATTGGCTGGTACCAAATATCGGCTGCCACTTGCGCGCCGGCGTAAAGCCCGTGCAGCCGACTGCCAGGATCGTAGGGCGAAAGCCGGTAATCCTGCACGGCCGCACCGGCGAACAGACTGACGGTGAGCGTGTCGCGCACCACGCGAAAGCCGGGCAATGCCGCGCCGGACAGCATGGTGCCATCGATCTTGGCTGCGAGCGCGTCTGAGTTGTAGCTGTAGCGGCCGCCATTGACGAGGAGTTTTAGCGTAAAGCCGTCGGCATTGAGGCCGCCGGGCGACCACAAAGCCCCGCCGTAAAGAAATCCGCCGTAGCGCCACAGATCGGAGCCGCCGAGCAGAAGAAACGAAGGACTATTGGGGGAAGCGTTTTCCGCTCGACCCGTGCCGGCTCAACCGGTCGACGCAACACAGGCATTAAATCTCTCTGCTGGCGTTTCAAATTGCAAGGTCTCACGTGGTCGTTCGTTTAGCTGACGAGCCACTTTGTTTAGATGGGCTTGCGAATGCACCGACAAGTCGGTGCCTTTTGGAAAGTACTGTCTCAGCAGGCCATTGGTATTCTCGTTCGACCCGCGCTGCCACGGGCTTTGCGGGTCGCAAAAATAGACATCGATGTTGGTCGCCATCGTAAAGCGCCGATGATCCGTCAGTTCCTTGCCCCGGTCCCAGGTCAGCGACTTATACAGTTCTTTTGGTAGCTTCTTCGCCTGCTGGATGAGCGCGTTGACTACAGTCTGGGTGTCCTTGCCTGCCACCTTGGCCAACATCACGTAACGCGTTTGACGCTCGACTAAGGTCGCGATGTAGGTGTTGTTCGGTCCGGACAGCAGATCGCCCTCCCAATGGCCAGGCACCGCCCTATCTTCAACCGCCGCCGGTCGCTGACGGATTGAGACGGCATCCTTCATATGTCCCCGTCTATCGCCATTCGGATCAACCGGTCTGGAGCGACGCATCGAGCGCTTCGATCGAAGATGGCAAAGCAGCTCTTTCTTGAGCACGCCGCGCGCTTGGACAAACAGGCTGCGATAGATGGTCTCGTGTGACACCCGATTATACTCGTCTTCAGGATGCGTTCTCTTCAGCCAACCGCCTATCTGCTCGGGTGACCAATCCAATCTGAGTTTCCCTGCCACGGCCTGCCGAAGCCGCGAATTGATCGCCAATTTACAACATTTTGGACGACGCGATCGTGCCCAGGCATTCTCGTCCGCAACTGTCGCCCGGTAGCGATCACAGCCGCCATTGCGGCTCATTTCCCGGCTCACCGTCGAGGGCGAGCGGCCAAGCTGTTTGGCGATGGAACGGGCCGATCGACGTGCCGTAACGCCTCTGGAAATCACCTCGCGTTCCGCAAGCGTCAATGCCAACCTGGAGCGACGCCGCTCCGCAGGACGAAACCCTCCATGCGGGGCAACCAGAAAATAGATCGACGATGACTGCTTACCAAAAGCTCGTCCGATCGCCTTCAGTGACTCCCCCCGCTTCCAACGGTCCCATAATTCCGTCTTTTCTGCCGCGGTAAAACCTCTATGAAATCTCCGTTCCATCCCACACTCCATCTTTTCCCTCTAAGATAAAGTGTTGCGTCGATCGGTTGAGACCGCCCCGCAATAGTGGACAAAAGCATACCCGCGACGGCGACCGCCATCGCGACAACAACGCGCAACGCGCACACCGAGGCCCCCCAACAACCGGCCCGCGAACAACCCTAGGTTAGAGGTCCGGTGTATTTTGCCAAGGTGAAGTTCACGGGCGGCGCGATCGGCCTGTGGAAAACCACAGACACCGATACATCGGGATCGCGTACTCGCCCTGCGCCCCGACGTTTGCCTAAGAAGTGGATTGCCGTCCGGAGGAGCCGCTCATTCTCTCGGCTTCGATGGCGGCCACTTCGAGCATATAGCTGAGGAGCCCGCAGCCTTCGTTCCTCGCCATCGCGGCAAGCTCTCGCGACATCGTGCCGATGTAGTCAACGGAGGCCCGGCGACCAGGCTTACGCTCTTGCGGCACTTTGGTACGCGCGTGCATGTTTTATCGGCAGCACATGTCAACGATCGACCGGTATTCTGCACGCGCCTTGTGCCGTTTGCACTCGCTTCCCGATATTTATCTTTTTGATGGTCTATCAATCTTCCCTAAAAAATTTCAACCAATGCGACGCCCTGTTGTCGGGGTTGCGCTGTACGGTTGCGGGTGCTCCACCGCTAGCCTCAGGTTCGGCTGCGTGACCGGCGGCGCCAGCGCGTGCTTCAACCGTTCCAGTAGTGGGGCAATGCGGCGCTGATCGAGACCGTCGCGCGCATAGATGCCGCTCTTTGTTTCCGGCAGCGCCGGCAATCCTTCGGCGACGATTTCCAGCTCTGGACTGAGCTGGCGTTCGTGGACCGACAGCACGCCAATGCCGGCCACGACTGCTGCAAAGCGTGACGAGAAATCCGGAGCCGAAAATGTAATGACGAATTTCACTCCGGCGTTCTGCAACGCCTCCAGCGCCCGCCGATCGGCATTGCTGCCCGGCCAACCCACCAAAGGAATCGGCGCGCCCGGAGACAGCGCAAGCTTCGGCGATTTCACCCAGACCATTCTTTCCGACCACCGCGCTACAGCCCCGCGCGGCGCCCCTTCCATATTGCAGAGGAAGGCCAGATCGAGCGACCCATGATGGAGTTCGCGCGTGAGCCGCTCCGAGCGGTCGCAGCGGAAGCTTATTTGCTCGCCGGTCGGACTGCCCGAGCACTTCTCGAAAATTGCGACGAGATGCTGCTGGCCAAACCAAGTCGGTAACCCGATGACCAATTGGCGTGGCGCCGACACCGGACCCGTGCAGGCGAGCAGCTCGTCATTGATCGCCAGCATGCGGCGGGCATATTGCAGGACCAGAAGGCCGCGCTTGGTCAGCGTAATCCCGGGCCCCTTGGCAAAGATATCGCCGCCAAGCAGTTGGCCGAGCCGGGCGATCTGCGCGCTGATCGCCGATTGCGTCAGATCGAGCGCGTCCGCCGCTTTGGTAAAGCTGCCGGTATCGACCACCGCGGTTACCGCCCGCAACAGCTCGATCGGCACATTCTTTTTCGCATGGCGTCGATGCATTTGCCCCTCCCGCCGCGCGGTTTCCCGCAACGGTGGCAGTCGATCAGATTTGCGGCCTCAGAGAACGCCTCATAGTTGATCCCCCGCAATCTTGCGGACCTCCGCACGCGTATTGACGTCGATGTCGACCATTTCGCCGACGAGCTTTTGCAGTTCGGCGCCCGATTTCGGGTTCACCTCGATATTGCTGCGCTTGCAATCGCTGATAAAGCCGTCGTCCTTCATGGTCGCGTCGAATGCCGCCCGCAATATGCCGAGAACCTGCTGACTAACACCGGGCGGCACGACATATGCCCGTCCGATGGAGGAACTTTTGGCGAAAAAGCCGATAACGGCGCGGTCGGCGGCGGTTTTCGCAAGCTCGATACTCGCCGGAACGTCCGGCAGATCCGGGCTTCGCGCCATGCCTTGATAGAAGAAAATTCTGATCTTCTTATCCGCCAGCCATTGCGGCCAGTAGGCGCGAAGGACGGGCAGCGAACTCATGGCGGCTTCGACCTCGCCGCGCTCCAGCGCCAGGTTCGCCGCCTTGATGCCGTCGTAGCCGCTGATGACTTTGAAACGCGCGCCGGCAAACTGCTCGAGCAATCGCGCATAGGTCTCGGTGGGGCCAGTGGACGCCAGAATGGTTTCTCGCTTTTTCAGGTCGGCCAGCGTGTGAACGGGCACCGTGTGCCAGACGTAAAAAACTTCATTGCTCGGGGCGATGCTGCCGATCCAACCGAATTTTGCGGCATCGTAGGCGACGCCTTCGATGCCTTGACCCTGGTATTGCGCGAGATTTTCGATTTCGGCGCCGATCGCGGTGCCGTCTTTCGCCGCGACGCTGTAAACGTAATTGGCGCCCCTGATGCCATGGGCGCCGGGCATATTCGACACGATTATTTCCGGATGCCCGGGAATGTGATCGGCAAGATGCTGCGCCAGGACGCGGGCATTGAGATCGTAGCCGCCGCCGACAGGCGTATCGACGAAAATGGTAATGGTCTTGTCTTGAAAATAATCGCTCGGCTGTGCCTGCATCCGATCGGGAGCCAAAACGACCGCCGCCGCGAGGAGCAAAGTCAGTATTGGGCTCGACCGGCGTATTTGGCTTGCTAACCGCAACATGCCGCTTCCCCTCGCTCGGCTGTCTCGCCCGCAAACGGAGCCTTTCGGCCGCAGGCGCGACCGCCGGCTTGCCGGTCCGGCTCCCGATGGCATTCCGGTCATCGTGTTTGACGCAATCTGAAATTGCAATAGAGACGGTGGCTTCGCCGTAAGCTCCATCCTCACCTCTAAACCCTGATTTTTCGCGTCTTGGTTACAATGTCGCTGGTTGAGATGGTCGCCGGCTGGGACGGCCGGCAGGACTTATCGGTTGGCGCAACACCGTGCGGCAAACATGGGGCCGATCTGCAAGCTTGGGGGTATTTTGCACGGCATCGCCCGGCTATACTTTTGGTAGCAGCCGGGAATCGAACGATGACGATTTTGACGACGATACAACCTGTGGCGAACGAGCACGCTGCGGAACTGTCGCGCCGGCGGCTTGCGATCGGCTTCATGAATTGGGCGCATGCGCTCGATCACTTCGTGATCCTGATCTATCCGACCGTGGTCATCGAGCTCGAGGTCGTCTACGGCCGCTCCTATTCCAGCCTGATCTGGCTCTCGACGGCGTCCTTCGTCGCCTTCGGCCTGTTTTCGCTGCCGGCCGGCTGGCTCGGCGACCGCTGGAGCCGGCGTAACCTGATGTTCGCGTTCTATCTGGGCTGCGGCGTATCGCTGATCGCCGCGGCTTTCGCGCCGTCGCTTCACGTGCTCGCGCTTGCGCTGTTTTCGCTCGGCGTGTTTGCCGCGATCTATCACCCGGTCGGCACCGCGATGATCATCGAGAAAGCCACCCAGCGCGGCCGCACGCTCGCGTTCAACGGCGTGTGCGGCAATCTCGGCGTGTCGCTGGCCGCCGGGATCACGGCAACGCTGACGGCGGTGTTATCCTGGCGCGGCGCTTTTTTTGTTCCCGGCGTGATCTGTGTCGTCACTGCCGCGGTCTATCTGTGGCTTGTCCCGGAGGAGAAGGAAGGCCACGCCGCCGCGCGCTCAAAAGCGCCTGACGTGGCCTTGTCGCCGGTGCTCGCCGCGACGATTTTTGGACTGTTTGTCGTGGTCGCGCTCAGCGCCGGTCTCGTCTTCAACACCATCTCGGTGTCGCTGCCGAAGATCGTCGATGAGCGCGTCGGCAACGACATTTCGCTGGTCGCCGTCGGCGGCCTGACCACGGCGGTATTCCTGTGCGGCGCGCTCGCCCAGATCACGGTCGGGCGTTTGGTCGAGCGCTTTCCACTCCATATCCTGTTCGCGGCGCTGGCGATCATGCAATTCGGCGGCGTGGTGTGGGCGGCCTATGCCAGCGGCGTGACTTTGTTGTTTGCCCTGGCCTTCACCATGGCCGCGATCTACGGCCAGATCACCGTGAACGATCTCGTCATCGCCCGCTATACCGCCGACGCCTGGCGCGGCCGCGTCTATGCGGTGCGCTATTTCCTCACCTTCATGATTTCCGGTGTCGCGGTGTCGATGATCGCGGTGCTTTATGGCCGCGGCGGCTTTAGCCTTGTGCTCGGCGCGACCGCGATCATCGCGCTCGGCTTCCTCATCGCTGTGCTGGCGATCGCGCTGATCGCCAACGGCGTGGAACGAGCGCGCCTGCCGCAGCCGGCCGAATAGATTACCGATGCGATGGGGCAGGGGCGGGGTTTTGAACCGCCCCTGCGGATTCCCATCACGGGGCTGGGCTGCGCGCCGCCAGCGCCATGCCGATCATCGCGGTGCCGCCGAACAACATGTTGATGCCGACGAGGAGCCCGAGCGCCCAAGCCGCGGTGCCGGGCAAGCCGGCGAAGATGATGCCGGCGAGAATGAGATCGACGATCCCCGACGCCAGCATCCAGACCCAGCGGCCGGAGAGTTGCGCCTTGTGTTCGAAGGCGTACATCAGCGTGGCGATGCCTTCGACGGCAAAGAAGGCGATCAGCACCAGCGTGAGCGACAGCACACCGTTGATCGGCCAAAGAATAAGGATGACGCCAGCCGCCAGCGCGATGGCGGCGGAGAGCAGCGCCCACCAGAAGCCGGGCGCATTGCGCATCCAGAATGTCGTGACCAGCCCAACGCCGCCGGAGATCAGGAACAGCCAGCCAATCACCAAGGTAAATGCCAGCGTCGCGACGACCGGCACGACGATCGCCGCAAAGCCGAGCAGCACAAGGACAATGCCCTCGAACAGGAACAGGCCCCAATGGGCATGGATTGCGCTCGCGACGTCGCGTCTGAGCTCGTCACTCGTGGTCGGTTGATGCAGGGTCATGATCGTCTCCCTCAAAATCGGCTGCCGTCCGAAAACGGCCGGCGGCGCGTGGCTTGGTAAACGCTTCGGAACGGGACGGGCGCATAGTGTCGCACAAAAGCCGGCCTTGCATAATGACCCAGGGGCACCTATGTAGACTGTGCGACGTTGAGCTTTGCGGCTCCGCCGCGGGACGGCCACTGTTACGATTTAGCGACGCCGGATGTACGCGCGCTTGTTCGGAACATGTGGCCGTTAGCTTTTTAGAATTCAAGCATCACTTTGAGTCCCAACGTGACGCTGGCGCATTCTCGCGATGACGTCTTCGGCGGCGAGTTCGCGTCCGCCGCGCAAACTTATTCCAGCACCGGCACGCTGAGATAGTCTTGGTGAGTGCGTGCGGTCATTGGCTCGCCGCCTGACTGCAGATGGCTGGTGGCATTTCTGCCACAGCCCCCGGAATCCCGCCCAAACCCTCAAAGATTCAACGGGAAGTGGGCGTGGTTTCATTGCTCCCTCGCGGCGGTCCGGAATAACCTGACAGCAACGGGAATGGTGGATCGGATCGCTAAGGGCGCGCGACACTGATCCGTGGGGCGTTTGGAATGCGGAGTTCATCGCGCGCCGGTCTGCCGAGGCTGCGCCATCTGTTGGCGTCGAGCTCGGTCGCCGCGATTCTGATCGGCGGTGGGGTGCCAGCTTGGGCTGCCTGCACGCAAGTCGGCGCTGGCGGCTACAACAATCCGGGCGCCACCACGGTCGCCGGCCTCTGCGTCAGCAATACGAGCTTTTCCGGCAGTATCACCAACGAGGGGACGATCAGCCCCTCCGGCATCAAATTCAGCAATGGCACGATGACGGGGCAGATTTTGAGCTCCGGCACGATTAATGGCGGCATTTCGCTCGATAGCGCGAGCAAGATCAGCGGTACCAATACCGACATCAGTGTCATCGGCCCGACCTTCACCGGCGGCATCAGCAATGCGGCCGCGCTGTCGAGCGCCTTCTACGGTATTTTCGTCGGCGGCAATGCCGCCATCGACGCACTCGTGAACGGCGGGGTCGTATCGATTACGATCTCGACTTTCACCGGCGGCATCAGCAACTCAGGCAGCATTGCGACGGGAGATTACGGCATCCTGGTCGGCGGCAACGCCAGTACAGGTAGCGGCGATGACACCGGCAACGCTTCGATCACGATCTCGACCTTCACCGGCGGCATCAGCAACTCCGGCACTATCTCTTCGACGGGTGGCGGCGGCGTCGGCGTCTGGGTCGGCGGCAACGCCATGATCGGCTCGGAAGCTTCCAGGAACGCCACATCGGTCAGGGTTGCGAGCTTCTCCGGCGGTATCTTCAATTCCGGCACCATTTCGGCGGTGGGCACCGGCATTTTGGTTGGCGGCGAGGCCCGCATCGGCAGCGCCACCACAAAAAACACGGCGTCGGTCGCGATCTCGAACTTCTCCGGCGGCATCAGCAATTCCGGCATCCTTTCGGCGGCCGGCGACGGCATCTGGGTCGGCGGCCACGCCAGCCTCGACGCGGCGAGTCCTACCGACACGGCGTCGGTCACGATCGCGACCTTCACCGGCGGCATCGCCAACTCCGGCACCATTTCGGCGGGCGGCACCGGCATCCTGGTCGGGGGCACCGCCAACATCGGCAACGGCGCGGCCCGCGGGGTCAATGCTGCGTCAGTGACGATCTCGACCTTCTCCGGCGGCATCAGCAATTCGGGTACGATTGACGCGGGCGGCGCCGGCATCTGGGTTGGCGGCACCACCACCAACGCCGCTGCCGGCGCCAACGTCACCGCGTCGCTCACGATTGCGACCTTCTCCGGCGGCATCGGCAATTCCGGCACGATCGACGCGGGCACCACCGGCATTCGGGTCGATCACGTCTTGGCGTTTAACGGCGGCATCAGCAATGCCGGCAGCATCACCGCGAGCCATTACGGCATCGTGGTGTTTGACGTCAGCCAATTCGGCGGCACCGCCGGCGGCGGCATCACCAACTCGGGCACGATCTCGGTGGGCAGCGTCGACGGCATCTTTGTCGGCGGCTCGCGCTCCGCGACAGGCGTAACGAACTTTGCCGGCGGCATCACCAATTCAGGCGCCATCACCGCGAATTTCAACGCCATTCAAGTCGACTTCGTTTCGACTTTCACGGGGGGCATCAGCAACTCGGGCACGATCTCGGCGGGCGCTGGGACGGCTATTTCTGTCCAGAACGTCTCGACCTTCTCCGGTGGCATCGCGAATTCCGGCACGATCTCGGCGGGCGGCATCGGCATCGAAATCAACGATGTCGCTCAATTCGGCAGCACGAGTGCCGGCGGCATCACCAATTCCGGCACGATCTCGGCGGGCGCATCCGGCGTTGCCGTCGAATCGGTCGCAAACTTCTCCGACGGCATTAGCAATTTCGGGACGATCGTCGCAGCCCTCAACGGCATCTTCGTCGGGTCCGACACGACCTTCGCGGGCGGAATCGATAATTCCGGCACGATCCGCGCAGCGGGGACGGGCAATGGCATCAATGTCAACAACGACACATATTTCACGGGTGGAATCAGCAATTCCGGCGTGATCTCGGTAGGCGGCGTCGGCATTTACGTCACCGACGTCTCGACCTTCTCCGGCAATATCAGCAATTCCGGCAAGATCACCGCCGCGACCGGCATCAACATTTTTAACGGCGTGACCTTCTCGGCCGGGGCGGCTGTCGTCAATTCCGGCAACATTACCGGCACCGGCGGCACGGCGATCAACGTTGCGAGCGCCGCGGGCGAGGTGACCGTCGATCAGAACGCCGGCACGATCACCGGCGCCATCAAATTGATCTCGACGGACGACACCCTCAACGTCAGCGGCGGCACGATCAACGGCAACATTGTCGGCCGCGGCATTGGCGGCGGCGGCACGATCAACTTCACGCTCGGCGCCGGGAACACTTTTACCTACGCCGCAGCATATGGCTTCAGCGGCTTCGATCAAGTCAACTTCGAGTCCGGCACGGTGGTGCTCAACGGCGTGAACAGCGCTGCCAATATCGCCGTCGGCAGCTCGCTCGGCGGCACGCTGGCCGGCACCGGCACCATCGATCCGCTTGCCGTGACGATCAATGCCGGCGGCACGCTGGCGCCCGGCCTGCCCGGCGGCTACGGCACTCTCAACATCACCGGCAATCTGGCGTTCGCAAGCGGCAGCTACTACGCCATCGATATCGCGCCCGGCGCCGGCAATAATTCCAAGGCGGCGTTGATCGGCGCGGCCACGCTTGGCGGCAACGGCACCGTCGAGGTGACGCCGCAGCTCGGTCACTACGCCGCCGGGACGGATTATCAGATTCTGACCACGACCAGCGCGCTGACCGGCACCTTCGCCGGCCTGACCGTGAACGGCGACCATACCTTCGCTGCAAGTCTCGACTACACGACCAACGCTCCGAACGACGTCGACCTCGACATTATGACTAGCGGCTATTCGCTGCTCACGGCGCCGGCCGGCTTGAACCAGAACCAGCAGAATGTGCTCAACGGCATCAACAACGCGATCCTCCAGGGCGACAGCATTCCGACAGGCTTTTTCAATCTCGGCGGTCTTTCCGGCGCTGCGCTCGGCAATGCGCTCACCCAGCTCGAAGGCCAGCCGGCGACCGGGGCGCAGAGCAGCGCGTTCCAGTTGATGACGGACTTTATGAATCTGTTGTCCGATCCGTCGAGCGGCGGTGGCGGCAGCCCGACCGGCGGCGGCGCGCCGGGTTTTGCGCCGGAGCAGGAGGCGAGCCTGCCGTCGGATATCGCGCAGGCTTATGCGTCGATCCTGACAAAAACGCCGCCACAACAAAGCTTCAACCAGCGCTGGATCGCCTGGGGTTCGGCCTATGGCGGCGCCGCCAAACTCGACGGCAATCCGGTGGTCGGCTCCGGCGATGTCACCGCGAGCGATTACGGCTTTGCCGCCGGGATGGATTACCGCGCCACGCCGGATTCGGTGTACGGCTTTGCGCTCGCCGGCGGCGGCACCAATTGGAGCGTGGCGGGAAATCTCGGCACCGGGCGGAGCGACAGCTTCCAGATCGGCGTGCACGACACCACGCATTGGGGGCCGTTATATCTCTCCGGCGCGCTTGCTTTCGCCAATCATTGGTTCACGACCAATCGCATCGCGGTCGGCGATCAGTCTCACCGCGAAATTCGACGGCCAGAGTTACGCGGCGCGCGGCGAAGCCGGTTATCGCTATGCCGTGCCGGTCACGGGTGCAGATTATCGGCGTGACGCCTTATGCGGCGCTTGCAGGTGCAGGACTTCCACACGCCGGGCTTTTCCGAAACCGATCTCACCGGCGGCGGGCTGGGATTGAGCTTCGCCGCGCAGAACGCGACCGACACGCAGAAGCGAACTCGGCATGCGCTTCGACAATGTGCAGATCGTCAACGCCATGCCGCTGGTGCTGCGCGGGCGGCTGGCCTGGGCGCACGACTGGATCTCAAGTTCTTCGCTCGGCGCGGTGTTCCAGGCGCTGCCGGGATCGAACTTCACCGTCAACGGCGCGGCGCCGCCGACCAACTCAGCGCTCACCAGCGCCAGCGCCGAACTGCACCTCACCGCCAATTGGACGGCGATCGCCAAATTCGACGGCGAGTTCGCTCCGACCGCGCAGACTTATGCCGGCACCGGCACGCTGAAATATTCGTGGTGATGACGGGCGGGTTTGAAACCCGCCCCTCCGCGTTCGATCGCTCTATCAAAGCCGCTCTATAAAGCCGTTCTATCAAGGCCATGGCGCCTGCGGGTGCACGCACTTTGCCTTCATGGATGACGTAGGCAAAGACGTCGCGCGGCGCGGCCTTGGATTTCGCTGCCGGGCCGACCCGCGGCAAATCGGCGGGCTCTTTGCCATGCGCCCAGGTTTGCAGCCGGCCGGCCCAGGCGTCGATCTCCTGCGGCGGATAGGCCGTCGTTATGGTGTCCTTGCCGCGCTGCAGCCGGGCATAGACGAAGTCGCCGGTGATGTCGGCGATGTTTGGATATTTGGCGTGGTCGGTGAATACGACCGGCATTTCGAATGTCCGCAACAGCGCAATGAAGTCCGGCGTGCAGAAACTGTCATGGCGCACTTCGATGACGTGGCGGATCGCGTGGCCGCCGAATTTATCCGGCAGCAGTTCCAGGAAGCCGCCGAAATCGGCGGCGTCGAATTTTTTCGTCGGCGCGAATTGCCAGAGCACGGGACCGAGACGGTCGCCGAGCTCGGTCACGCCGGAATCGAGAAACCGCTTGATCGAGTTGCCGGCCTCTTTGAGGACGCGCCGGTTGACGGCATAGCGCGGGCCCTTGAGCGCGAACACGAAACCCGCCGGCACTTCGCTCGCCCATTTGCGAAACGTCGCCGGGGTCTGCGAGCGGTAGAACGTGCCGTTGACTTCGATCGAGGTCAGCCGCTCGCCGGCATAGGCCAGCTCCTTCGCGTGTGGCAGACCCTTCGGATAAAACACGCCGCGCCACGGCTCGAACGTCCAGCCGCCGATGCCGATATAAATTTTGCCTGTTTTCGCGGTCATGTTTTGCAGAGTGTCCTCGAGTCATGCTGCTGTCACTAAGCGATGCTAAATCAATACTGTAAGCGGTAGCGGATCGGGTAGCGTACACTTCCGCCGCCGCAACGGCCACGGTGAGACAGGCGACGCCGGATGAACGCGCGCCCTCGCTCGTGGTCGTTTCCATTTTAGCCTCCCACGCGACATCGCTCCTCGGCCCGGCTATAAAACGCCGGCATCGGCGCCGCGGGTCCGCAAGGCTCGCCAATTCCGCCGAGCAATATGGGGGAGGTCAATGCAGCGCAAGGTCATCATCTCATGCGCGGTCACCGGCTCGGCCGACACGCCTGGCCGCAACCCGGCAGTCCCTGTGACGCCGGAACAGATCGCGAATTCGGCGCTCGACGCCGCCAAGGCTGGCGCCGCGATCGTGCACGTCCATGTGCGCGATTCGAAGACCACCAAGCCCAGCATGGAGACCGCGCATTACCGCGAGGTGATGGAGCGCATCAGGGCGAAGAACGGCGACGTGCTGATCAACCTGACGACGGGCCCCGGCGCGCGCTTCACCCACGACGAAAGCGATCCGTCAAAGCCCGGGCCTGGCAGCTCGCTGAAATCCCCGGAAGAGCGCGTGCGCCACGTCGTCGAGCTCAAGCCCGACATCTGCAGCCTCGATATGGGCAGCCTTAATATGGGCGACCGCGTCTTCGTCAATACGCCGAGCCATCTGCAGGCGATGGCGGAGGCGATCAAAACGGTCGGCGTGATGCCCGAGCTTGAAGTGTTCGAGACCGGCCACCTGTTGCTCGCCAAGCGCTTTCTCGAGCAGGGCTACGTCAAGCCGCCGGGCATGTTCCAGATCTGCCTCGGCATCTCCTGGGGCCAGCCGGCGACGCCGGAGGCCATGACTTATATGCGGAATTTGTTGCCGCCGGGTTCGCCGTGGTTCGCCTTCGGCATTTCGCTGCACCAGTTTCCCATGGTGGCGCAGACCGTGCTGCTGGGCGGTCATCCGCGCGTCGGGCTCGAAGACAACATCTATCTGGAAAAGGGCAAGCTCGCGCCAAGCAATGCGGCACTGGTGGAGAAGGCGGCGAAGATCATCGCGATTTTGGGCGATCACGTCGCCACGCCGGGCGAGGCGCGGCAGATCCTCGGGCTTTCGCCGTCCAATACCTGATCGCGCCCCACGCGCCCGCATACTCTCCGCACACAGCGCGCCCAATAGCAAAAAGGATCGCCATGACCATTCGCGTCGCCGCTATCGGAGTGAGCCACTGGCACGCGCTCAACGACGCCGCCTATCTGCGCCATCTCCTTGCGATGAAGGACGTCGAACTTGTCGGCCTGCAGGATTTCGACTCAGGCCTGGTCGCCAAGCGCGCCGCCGAGATCGGCAATCCGCCGGTCTTCACCGATTACCACGCCATGCTCAAGACGCTGCGTCCGGATTTTGTCGTCGCACTTGGGCGACACAGCCAGATGGCGGCGATCGCGCACGATTTGATCGACGCCGGTTATCCGTTCCTGATGGAAAAGCCGATGGGGGTGAGCGCCAAGGAAGTCGACGCGGTTGCCGAGAAGGCGGCGCGCAAGAATGCTTTCGTCGCCGTGCCGATGGCCCAGCGCTACAGCCCCTTCGCCGCGCGCGCTCGCGAATTCCTCGCCGCCAAAACTTTCGGCCCGCTGTCGCATCTCTATGTGCGCGTGAACCGCCCGGCGCCGCCCCGCTATGCGGCCTGGGACTGTCCGTGGATGATGGACCCGGTGGAGGCCGGCGGCGGCGCCTTGCGCAATCTCGGTCCGCACGGCCTCGACATGTTCTGGCATCTGACCGGCGAGGAGGCGACCGTCACCGGCGCGCAATTGAGCACCCGCGCGCACGGCAATGCAGTGGAGGACTACGCCTCGGTGCTGTTGCGCTCGGCGAGCGGCATTCTCGGCACCGTCGAGGTCGGCAACACATTCCCGCGCGACGGCACTGACGGCGAGTGGAAGCTCGCCGGCCGCGACGCTATCCTCACCATGAAGGACAACGTGGTGAAGCTTTCCACCAAGGACGGCGACAAAATTTTGCCGGGAGTCGATCTCACCGCTCCATATTTCACCGCGGTGCGCGATGCGCTCGATCACTGGAAGGACGGCAAGGCGCCGCCGATTACCGTGCAGGACTGCGCCCGGTTGGTGCGGCTGATCGATCAGGCTTACGCGTTGGCTGCCGCGTAAGCGATGCGGCTGTCATTTGAATCGCACACGGTCGTAAACCGCCGCGAACGACAAATCGAGCGCAAGCCGCTCGATGCGGACGACGGCGCCTTCACCCTCAAGCACGTCGGCGCTGGCCGGAAAATTCGTTGGACCGCGCGTCCACACCCAGGCCTTCATCTCGTCCTGGGCGAACACGAGATAGGCCAGCAAGCTCGGCAGGCGAAGATACTCCGCCGCCTTGTCGCCGAGGTCGATCCGCTCGGACGACGGCGAGAGAACCTCGGCAATTAGCACCGGAGCGGTCGCCTTCAGGTCGCCGGACGCTTCCCCCGCCGCGTCAACGACGATATCGGGGAAGCGGATGGTATCGGGGCCAAGATCGACACCGAACTCGGGCAGAACAACGAAGCGCTCGGGGTCGAGACGTTCGACCAGAGCCCTCGCGAGATTTAAAGTGATCTGCCAGTGCGCGCGTGAGCCTCCGGTCATCATGATGACTCGCCCCCGATCGAGCTCGTAGCGTTCCTCGCGGCCCTGCACCCAGGCGAGAAAGTGCTGCTGGTCCATATGTACGGGCAGTTGGACGTTCATGCCGGCAAGTCTCTCTGGTCGGCGCCATTCTAGTCACTTGTTGAACAAGAAAAAAGGCGCGGCTTGCGCCGCGCCCTTCGAGATTGGCTTGGGTTATGGACTTAGAAGTCCATTCCGCCGCCGCCACCCGGCATCGGGGGCATGTCGTTCTTCTTCTTCGGCAGTTCGGCAACCATCGCCTCGGTGGTGATGAGCAAGCCGGCGACCGAGGACGCGCCTTGCAGAGCCTGGCGCACAACCTTGGTCGGATCGATGATGCCCTTTTTCACCATGTCGACGTAATCGCCGCCCTGGGCGTCGAAGCCGAAAGAGTAGTTGGAGTTCTCGAGGATCTTGCCGACGATGACGGAACCGTCCTCGCCCGCATTGGTGGCGATCTGCCGCGCCGGAGCCTGCAGCGCCTTGCGCACGATCTCGACGCCGTGCTTCTGGTCCTCGTTGGCGGTGCGCACTTTCTTGAGCGCCTCGGTGGCGCGCAGCAGTGCAACGCCGCCGCCCGGCAGAACGCCTTCCTCAACCGCGGCGCGGGTCGCATGCATCGCGTCATCGACGCGATCCTTGCGTTCCTTCACCTCGACCTCGGTGGCGCCGCCGACGCGGATCACCGCGACGCCGCCGGCGAGCTTGGCTAGACGCTCCTGCAGCTTCTCGCGGTCGTAGTCCGAGGTGGTCTCCTCGATCTGCGCCTTGATCTGGCTGATGCGGTCTTCGATGTCTTTCTTCTTGCCGGAGCCGTTGACGATCGTGGTGTTCTCCTTGTCGATCATCACCTTCTTGGCCTTGCCGAGCATGGCGACCGTGACGTTCTCGAGCTTGATGCCGAGATCCTCGGAGATCGCCGTGCCGCCGGTCAGGACCGCGATGTCCTGCAGCATCGCCTTGCGGCGATCGCCGAAGCCCGGAGCCTTCACCGCCGCGACCTTCAGCCCGCCGCGCAGCTTGTTGACGACGAGGGTGGCGAGCGCTTCGCCTTCCACGTCCTCGGCGACGATCAGAAGCGGCTTGCCGGTCTGCACCACTGCTTCGAGCAGCGGCAACAGCTCGTTGAGCGCCGAGAGCTTCTTCTCGTTGATGAGGATGTAGGGGTCCTCCATCTCAACGCGCATCTTGTCGGCGTTGGTGATGAAGTAGGGCGAGATATAGCCGCGGTCGAACTGCATGCCTTCGACGACGTCGAGCTCGGTCTCGAGGCTCTTGGCCTCTTCCACCGTGATGACGCCCTCGTTGCCGACCTTTTCCATCGCCTTGGCGAGGTAGTCGCCGATTTCCTTGTCGCCGTTGGCGGAGATGGTGCCGACCTGGGCGATTTCGGAATTCGAGGTCACTTTCTTTGAGTTCTTCTTGAGTTCCTCGACCACGGTCTCGACCGCGAGGTCGATGCCTCGCTTGAGGTCCATCGGGTTCATGCCGGCGGCAACCGCCTTCGAACCCTCTTTGACGATCGCGGCGGCAAGCACGGTTGCCGTCGTGGTGCCGTCACCGGCGATGTCGGAGGTCTTCGAAGCGACCTCGCGGACCATCTGCGCGCCCATGTTCTCGAACTTGTCCTCAAGCTCGATTTCCTTGGCGACGGTGACGCCGTCCTTGGTGATGCGGGGAGCGCCGAACGATTTATCCAGCACGACGTTGCGGCCTTTGGGGCCGAGCGTCACTTTCACCGCATTGGCGAGAATGTCGACGCCGCGCAACATCTTGTCGCGCGCATCGACGGAGAATTTGACTTCCTTGGCAGCCATAGAAATTCACTCCTTGTTCGTCACCCTGAGGTGCGAGCGAAGCTCGCCTCGAAGGGTGCTGTTTCGGAATGTCATCCTTCGAGGGCCGCTGCGCGGCCACCTCAGGACGACGGGTTTTTTGGTTACGCGGCCTTCTTAGGCAGCTTTCTTTCTTGCGACCTGCTCGTCGAGCACGCCCATGATGTCGGACTCCTTCATGATCAGGAGATCCTGGCCATCGATCTTGACCTCGGTCCCCGACCACTTGCCGAACAGCACGCGCTCGCCGACCTTGATGTCGATCGGGATCAGCTTGCCGGCCTCGTCGCGGCCACCTGGGCCGACGGCGATGACCTCGCCCTGCGAGGGCTTCTCTTTGGCGGTGTCCGGAATGATGATGCCGCCGGTGGTCTTTTCCTCGGCATCGATGCGCTTGACGACGACGCGATCGTGAAGCGGACGAAACTTCATGGTGTCCTCCTAAGTTATTGAAAACGAAGACGTTTGTGAGTGTGGCAGCGGCCCTTGAAGAGTCCCTCGGCAGACCGCTTGATGCTGAATTGGGGCGTAGACTTTGCGCCCACAAGAGGTCTCTCGAAATTATTTAGCACTCCTCGAATCGGACTGCCAACAAGATTCGTCTGTCGGTTTATTCTGTCGGGTTCCAAACGCTGCGGCGAAATATTCCGGTTCCGGCCGAGGAAACTTGTCCCAGGAAGTTCCGTTGGAATCGGGACAGCCGGAGTTGCGCCGCGCTGTTAGCACCGGGGCAGGGATGCTGCTAGTGCCTTGAAAGTACACAACTTATTCATTTTTGAGGCTTGCAATAGCAAAGCGAGTCTCGAAACATTCCCGTGCCGGGATTGGAGGGCACTATGGTGTCGAAAGAGTTTCGCAGTCAGCTCGAAGGCTATGGATTGACCACCGCGAACATTCTCTACCGGCGGCCTGACCATCCGTGGCTATTACAGACCTATGTTTGGCAGGATTACGACCTCTGCCCGAACTTCCCGGTGCTCAACAAATTCCTCAATTTCTGGCTGGAGAAGCTTGAAGGCCCGCTGCACTCCGTCACCGTGGCGCACGCCCGGCTGATCAAGCCCGCCGAGATCCGCGCCGTCGACGGCGAATTCCGGCTGCATTGATTGGCTGCTCGTCATGGCCGGGCTTGTCCCGGCCATCCACGTCTTTGATCCGCACGCCGTAAGACGCGGATGCCCGGGCACAAGCTTGCACTTGGGCCGGCCAAAGGCCGGAGCCGGGTGGCCCAGCATGACGGCCGTGAGATTTCCCCTGATATCGCAGTGCGAAATCCGGTCGACCGCGATGCGCGTGTTCGCCCGATCGCGGGGCCGCCTTTACCGAAGTTTCAATCTATCGGTGTAATCTCCGCCGTTGATTTAGAGGGACCGCCTGGAGCGTCCCGCCCATTTTTCGAGCGACACGTGGGGGTGTGCTCGTCACGCACCGATATTAGCCGGTGGCATAACATGGCCTTCGATCCATCCGCGCCGGTGCTCGTGGTCGACGGCCACGATGCGGAGATTCGTATCCTGCGCGCCCTGCTGCGGCGGTTGCGCTGCGGCGACATCGACGATGCGGCCGACGGCGGCGCAGCGCTCACCAAGATGCGTGCCAGGCGCTATAACCTCGTCATCGCGAGCTGGGACATGGCGCCGCTAACCGCCCCCGATTTCCTGTATGAGCTGCGCAGGGACCCGGGCCTCAGCCGGATTCCCGTGGTCGTGACCGGTGAATCCAAGTCGGACAACGTCATCGCCGCCAAGAAGGCGAGCGCCAACAGCTACATCGTCAAGCCGTTCGATGCGCTGGCGCTCAAGGTGAAGATCGACGCGGCGTTCGCGACCACGGCGGCGCCGCTTCCGGAACGGCAGAACGCAACGGCAGCACCGCCGCTCTTGCCCGGCAAAGCCGAACCTGCCGCCGCCGAGCGGACGAAGTTCGACGGGCTCTTCACGGTCAGCCTGAAATAGGCTGCGTCCGCCAGGCCGAACGAATCGCCGCTTTTTACGGATTTATGAAACTGTCCGATTACTGCAATGCAGCATTCGCTGATGGTGCGTTGCACGATGAGCTGCTGGGCACCATATCGTAGCCGTTTGAGGGTGCGAAGCTCAACCCATAAGGATTTGGAATCATGAAGAAATATCTTTCGATCGCTGTTGCGCTGACCGCTTTGGCCGGCGCCGGCCTGACTTCGATTCCAGCTTCTGCGCAAGACAGTATTCCGGGCTATGCCTCGGACGGCTCGGTGGTTGCCGTGCCGAACGACGCGCAGCAGTATCAATTCCGCACACGATCGGCTTCGGTCGGGCGCAGGTATGATCGGCAGCCGAGGTCGGATATCCCGGCCTATGGCTCCGACGGCCGATTAATCGAGAACAGATAGGCCCCACAGAGGGCCAATCTCGTCCGCAAAAATAAGCGGGCCAAAGTGATCAACGCGCCACCGCGTATCTCGCGGTGGCGCGTTTTCGCGTTCATGCCGTCCGTGTCCTAGCTGAGGACCCCGACGATCGCGCCGAGCAGGCACGTCGTCAGCGTGCCCGACACGATCGATTTCAAGCCGAGCGACACCACCTCGCCGCGCTTTTCCGGGCACATGGTGGAGAGCCCGGCGATCATGATGCCGAGCGAGCCGAAATTGGCGAAGCCGCACAGCGCGTAGAGCATGATCAGCTTCGAGCGCGGATCGAGCGCGCCTTGCGGCAGCGCCGCGAGCTGCAGATAGGCGACGAGCTCGTTCAAGATTGTCTTGATGCCCATGAGGCCGCCCGCGGTCACCGCTTGCGACCACGGAATGCCCATCAGCCAGCACACCGGCGCCATGACCCAGCCGAGCGCGCGCTGCAGCGTCAGCGGTGCGCCCAGAAAATCCGGCGCCAGGCCCAGGATCGCGTTGGCGAGATGCACCAGCGCCACGAACACGATCAGCATGGCGACGATGTTGAGCAGGAGCTCGAGCCCCGCGCCGGTGCCTTTGACGATGGCGTCCATGGTCGAATGCGCCGACCTGCTCGACGTCGTCGAGCTGGCCGCCGGTATGCTGCCCGTAAGGGTCCGGCACCATGATCAGGCTGATGAGGATCGCCGCCGGCGCGCCGAGCACCGAGCAGACCGCGATGTGGCCGGCGGCGTTCGGGATCGCAGCGGAGAGGATCGTCGCATAGAGCACGAACACGGTGCCGGCGATGCCGGCCATGCCGCCGGTCATGACGATGAACATTTCGCTGCGCGTGAGCTGCGCCAGATAAGGCCGGATGAACAGCGGCGCTTCGACCTGGCCGACGAAAATATTGGCCGCCGTGGACAGCCCCGCGGCGCCGCCGACGTCGAGCGTCTTTTCCAGCGCCCAGGAAAAACCGCGCACCACCGGCGGCATGATGCGCCAGTAGAACAGGAGCGAAGACAGCACGCTCATCACCAGCACCACCGGCAGCGCCTGGAAGCCGAGGATGAACTGCGCCGCCGGCGTCTTGACGTCGAACGGCGGCGGCGCCGCCGCCGACATAGCCGAACACGAAGGCGGTGCCGGCGCGGGTGGCGTCGGCGACCGCATCGACCGCGCGATTGATCCAATCGAACGCGATCTCGGTCTGCGGCACTTTGAGCATCAAAAGCGCCAGCGCGAAGGTAATGCCAAGCCCGGTCACCACCGGCCGCCACGGCACCGCGCGGCGGTTCTCGCTGATCGCGAAGGCAAGCGCGAGAATGGCGAACACGCCCAGCGCCGATTGCAGGTTGAGCATTGTGGCTGCGGCCCCGATTCCCCGGTCGATTGTAGCCTGGATTGCACGAAGCGAAATCCGGGAGAAAAATCACGCGGCCTAGCCGCACCTGACCTTCCTTTCGCGCCTTCCCCCGTTACCCGCGCACGATGAACGCGCGTTGCCGAAATTGCCCAAATCCGCCGCTAACCGGCTCTAATTCCGCCCCGGCGGCTCCCTCTAATAAAACACTCGTTTGAATCTTTAGAGGAGGCCAACACATGCGCAATCCGATCACGCTGTCACTGACCGCCGGCGCCGTGGCGCTCGGCGCGCTCGCTCCGCTCGCCGCCGCCAACGCCGCCGATATGAGCGTGGCGCCGCCATACCAGCCGCCGCAAGCCCAATATGCGCCGCCGCCGCGTACGGTCCGCCGGCGGTCGAGGAGGGCTACGCCTATCCGCCGCCGCCGGCTCTATTACGCGCCGCCGCCCGTCGCCTATTACGGCTATGCCGCTCCGGCTTATTACGTGGCGCCCTACTATTACGGCCGCGGCGGCTATTGGCGCGGCTACGGCCCGCGCTTCGCCTACGGCTATGGGCGGGGCCATTGGCGGCGGTGAGGGCGGCAACGCGAGCGAGTGTAGCGAGTGTAGGGTGGGCAAAGCGAAGCGTGCCCACAGCTGATTTCCAGTTTGCGTGACGTCGGCGTGGGCACGGCGCTGCGCGCCTTTGCCCACCCTACGTTGCTTAATGACTGCTAAGTTCGCCGACGGTGGCCGCAGTCCGGCGTCAGGGAGCGCGAGTCCGCCGCCTTACTCCGCCGCGCTGACCGGCGGTAGCGCGATTATCTCGACCTTGGACAGATCGAGTTTGCGCGACGCACGGTCGATATCGAGGCCGACGACATTGCCGTCGGCGTCAAAGTCGGCGACCAACCCCGCGACGATCTCTCGCGCTTTAGCGCCAGGCGTGTCTGTCAGCTCGATGTAGAGGCTGTCGGTCTCTGGATAATAATGCAGCTTCATTGCCGCTCCTCGCCACGGCCGTCACCGCCGGGCTTGACCCGGTGGTCTATGCTGAATCGCGAGTTCCTCGGTAAGTCGGCATGGATTGCCGGGTCAAGCTCGGCAATGATGAGGGCAGGGATCGTCATTGTAAAAGAGACGGCTGTTGACATGTGTCGCTAAAACAGTTACATTCCAGCGAATAAAGAATCCCGCTCGACGAAGGACGCCTTCGCGAGGGTACTCCTAGGCGGAGCGGGGGCGGTTCCCGGCAGCGCGGCCATACACCGTGGTTCCGGGCGGTTTTGGGCATCGACCGTCCGGCGCGTGACCGGACTGCCAGGTGCTGGCTGCACTGGTGCCGGAGAGGGTCCTCCCGTTTGGATCCGGTGATTCCAGGAAGCGCGGCCCGGAGCCGAGTCGAGGTCAGTCCCTCGGCGCATGACCGCGGTGGGGCGCCGAAAGGCGAGGGCGCCGCCGCTTTGATCCCGCATCGTTCGCGGGAGGAAGCGATGGTGCTCGCCGCATACGCTGGCAGGCTTTCTTTGCTGCGGCGGGGCGGAACCCGTGGTGCGCCTGTCGGCGCTCCGCCTCCTTCTTTTTAAGGGAGGCATGAAGGGCTTTCTTAAAGCGTGAAGCAAAACTCGGATGCCAAGGCGCATCGCGAGAACGATGAAGAATTATCTGCCCCCGCGAAGCGGGGGAGGGGGACCATCCGCAGCTCGCGCAGCGAGCGGAGGATGGTGGAGGGGGCTTCTGAGCTGGAGCTTCGTTGTCATCGCCGAAAACAACAAGGTCGAGAGTTCTACTGATGACCTTCAACGTTTGCGTCGCGTCGCCGCCCGCGCCCCTTCCACCATCCTGCTTCGCAGGATGGTCCCCCTTCCCCGCTGTCGCGGGGCAGGATGAAGAGGCGCATCGCGAGAACGAAGCCGCATTGGCCGCACCCTGCTTTGCGGCGCGAGGGGACCCGATGCCAAACCGGAAAGCGCGTTCAAAGAGGAGACTATGGATATTCGCTTCGGCTTCGGCCCGTCGAGGCTGGACAGTGGCGTGAGCGCCGCGGCGCGCTCACGAACGCGAGCGCGCGTCGCGCCGCCGCCACAGCAGATAGGACAAGAGAACGAGGCCGGCGCCGACCACGAGGAGGAGCGCGATGGTGAGCTTGAGCAGCATCGCTTCCGGCGCGAAAAGCGCGGCGAATACGATGGCGAGCCCAGTCAGCATCACCGGCCAGCGGGCCAGCCGATGCGTGCGGTCCCAAACCTGGTCGCTGGCGAGCGTCCACGGCGTGCGGATGCCGATCATGAAGTTCGAGCGCAGTTTATCGAGCTGGCCGCCGGCAAGCGCGATCGTCGCGCCGACCAGGACAAACACGAAGGGCGTCGGATCGATCGGCGCGGCGCCGTGCACGGTCGAGATCAGGGTGTCGACGATCCACAGATGCACGATGGCGACGAGAGCGACGGCGCCGATCCATCGCGTCGCATAGGGCAGGCGCGACAAAATAAGATTCGCGCGCCGCGGCTCGGCGCGCGCCAGGCCGGCGAAAATGGCGGAGAGAACCTGGGCGGCAAGCGGCATCAGCGCCAGCGGCACAAGCGGACTGCCATAGGCGGTGGCGACGCCGTGCGCGTTAAAGCGCAGCGGCACGGTGGCAGGGAGCACGGCCGCCGCCACAAACGACAAGGCGGCCATGGCGAGAATGATGAGGGCGGAGACGATCAGCGGACGGCGGATAGTCACGGCACAGCTCCTGTCGGTTGCCGGCGGGCCGCCGGCGTGCGCGAAAGATCGAACGCACCGGTTGGACAGGCGGAGCGCCGCGAGGTTCAAAGCCGCGGCGCGCCGAAATTCGGAGGATTATGGTTTTGGCGGCGCGTCAGCCACCGGCGCCAGCACTCTGACTTCGGGCTTGCGATCGATGAAGCTTACGGCGCGATAGGCATTCACCACACCGGCGCCGAAAGGAGAATCCGGCACCGGCGGCCCGATCGGCTTGGCGGTGGCGATCAGGATGCTGCGAATATCGCCCGGCTTGAGCGCCGGATTGCGTTCGAGCAAGAGCGCCGCGATGCCGCTGACATGCGCGGCGGCAATCGACGTTCCGCTGGTGAGTGCATAGGTGTCGCCCGGCGCCAGCGCAAGAATGTCGACGCCTGGCGCGGCGACCGCGATATAGCGGCCGCGATTGGCCAGCGCGAACACATGCTCGGCGCTGTCGGTCGCGGTCACGGCGATCACGTCGGGATCGGCCGCGGGATAAAGCGGCGCGGACTGGGGCCCGCCGTTGCCGGCCGCGGCGATCAGCACGATGCCCTTGGCGTAGGCGGCCGCCAGCAGCCGCGCCAGCATCGGATCCGCCGGGCCGGCAAAGCTCATATTCACGACGCGCGCATCGTTGTCGGCGGCCCATTGCAGGCCCTTGTCGATGGCGAAAGAGGTGCCTTTGGCTTCGCCCGGACTGTCGTCGAAGGCATGCACCGCCAAGATCCGCACGCCCGGCGCGATGCCGATGAGCTTGCCGCGCGCGGCAATGGCGCCGGCGATCGAGGTGCCGTGCGCATGCGGCGTGTCGCTGCCGGCCAGCGCGTCAAAGCTCTTCACCACGGCGCCGCCGAGGTCGGGATGCTTGGCGTCGATCTCGGAGTTGATCACGGCAACCGTGATGGATTTTCCGGTCGCGATCTGATGCGCCTGCGCGATTTGCAGCTCGGCCAGGACATATTGAGCGGCATCGCCCGCGCCGGCGGAAGCGGATTTAGCGTTGTCTCCCTTGGCGTTGTCTTCCTGCAGCGCGAACAGATAATTCGGCTGCACGGTGGCGACGATGTTTTCGTTTCCGAGCGCTTGCACGACGCTCGGCACGCTGCGGCCGCCGCCGATGCGCCAGCGATAAAGGCTGGTGCCGATCAGCGGGAAGTTTTGCGATTTAAGTTGCGCAAGATTGGTCCGTTGGGCGAATTGCGCGATCGCTTGCGGTGTCGTGCCCGGCGCAAAAGACGTGACGATCTCGTCGGGGACGAACGGCGAATTGCCTTGCGCGGCGGCCGCGCCGCCGCCGCTATTGCCGCCGCCGGTGGCCCGCGCCGCAGCACCGCCGACAATGCCGCCGCCAACGATACCGCCACCCACTATGCCGCGACCGACGCCCCCGCCGCCGCCGACAATCGGAGGATGCCGTGTCGGCCAACCGCGCCGCCCGGGAGGAGGCGGACCGACAAATCTGCCGCCGCGCGGCGGCGGCGGGCGCCGCCAGATCGGGCCGCCCATCATCGGCCGGCCGAAACCGCCCATCCGCCCGAAACCGAATGCCGATGCCGAATGCGATCCGCCGATGCAGCAAGCCAGCAGCACCACGCCGCAGAGGAGGGACGCCAACGCTCGTCGGCCATATCTCTGCTTCGGATTCGCAATGCTGCTTTGCATGGCAAGCTCCCGATATTGCGCCGGTCAGGCGGAGCGGCGCGGGAAGACAGGTTAGCCACTTACGTCAGCCGGTCGGTCCGGTTGGTCATCTCAGTTTGTTGCGGCGATGAAGCCTACGACCTTGTCGTTCTGCAGCGTGTTGACGATGCGGGTGAGGTCGGCTTGCGACAGTTTGGTCGGCGCGACGCGCACCTGGAAAAGCTGGCCGCCGGCCGGGCCGCTGACGATGCTCAGCTTATTGGCTGCGAGGAAGCTGGCGATATCGGCGGCCGTGGCCTGCGGCTGGAAGCGGATGAGGACGTAACTGCCTTCGCCCGGAGCGGTGGCCGGCGCCGAGGCTGTCTGATAGCCGCCTTGGCTCTTGGTCTGGAACACGAAGCCGGCGAGGAGGCCCGCCTGCAGCATAATGACGAGCGCTGCCGCCGCCGCCGACCAGGCCAGCGCGCGCGGCGAAAGGCTCGTCAGAAATTCGGCGATGCGGGAGCTGAAACTTACGGACGGGCTCGTCCGGCGCGCCGGCAGCGCGTCGATCTTGGCGAACAGCGTCCGCACATCGCCGGCCGACGGTTCGCCCGCCGCCTCGCCGATCGCGGTTTCCTGCGCGAATTCAGCGCGTACCCATTCGTAGCGGCTGGCGAGCTCGGGGTCGCGGGCGAGCGCGGCTTCGACTTGCCGCGCTTCGTCCGGATCGAGCGTTCCCGCCGCGTACCAGGGCAGCAGCAATTCGATCTCGCTCGGCTCGCGATTGCGCGCTGTGGTGTCTGTCGTGGTCATGGCCAGCCTCGTTCGATGCCTAGCTCGGTAAGAAGCTCCGATAATTTCTTGCGTGCGTAGAACATGCGCGTCTTCACGGTCGCCTCCGGGATGCCGACAATTCCCGCAACTTCCTCAACGGACTTATGCTGATAATAGACAAGGTTGACGATTTCGCGGTGCTCCGCCGTAAGCTTGAGCAGGCACGCCCGCAGCACCGCCGCCTTGTCCTTCTTGGCCAGCGCGATTTCCGGATCGTCGGCCTCGTCCGCGATCGTGTCAGCCTTCGCCTCATCCAGTTCCTCCGTCGGCCGGCGCTGCAAGGCATTGAGCGCCTTGAAGCGTGCGATAGCGAAGATCCACGTGGAGACCGCCGACCGCCCCTCGAACGTTCCGGCTTGACGCCAGACGTCGAGGAACACGTCGCTGTTCAAATCCTCGGCTGTCGTTTCGTTGCGCACCATGCGCTTGACGAAGCGAAACACCGGGATCCGATAGCGGGCGAACAGCGCCTCCATCGCGAGCCGATCGCCCTTGGCGATCCTTGCGATCAGAACCTCGTCCGAAGTGGTCTGCATCGGCCGGCCTCTGTCGGGCTCCCCAGTAAGGCAGCCGGCGGGCGCGCAGGTTCAAGCCAAATCGAAGAAAATTTTGCGCGGCTTATCGGGTACCGAAGGCTCGGCGGAAGTTTCGCCCTTCGGACGCCATTGGGCAAGTCGGCGCGTGGCGACCACGGCATTTGCGTTTTTTGCCGTTTCCGCCCTCTGTCGCCGCAAATCCCCATGAAATCGCGGCTATTTCGACCGTCGAAAAAGCGTTTGAACCTTTCTCCGACCTCCCTGTCCCACGGGCATTGGAATTCACTTCGACCCCCAACCCCCAACTCGGAGAACGACAATGTCACGCAAAATCATCCTCAGTCTCGCCGCGGCGGCCCTTGCAGTGGCGACGCTTTCTTCACACGCTGATGCCCGTGGCTTCGGCGGCGGCGGCCGCGGTTTCGGCGGCGCGCTTCGGCGGCCGCGGTATGGCGATGGCCCGCTTCACCGGCCATGGCGGCCGCACCCTGACCCCGATCTTCCCGGGCCACGGTCATCCCGTCATGCCCGGACCGTTCCCCCACGGCCATCCCAGCTTCCCCGGCCATTGGGTCTTCCATCATCACGATCACGACCACTGGGTGTTCCGCTTCGGCCGCTGGATTGCCGTCGACGACGTGGTCGACGAAGCGCCGGCTCCAGTCGTGGCGGTGCCCGGCCCGTGCACCTGCCTGACCAAGACCTATACGCCGAGCGGCCTCGTGGTGTTTGCCGACATCTGCACCAAGGAATCCGCTAGCGCTTCGGTCGACGGCAGCGCCGACGCCACGCAAGTCCCGACCACGCCGGTGGCGGCGAGCGCGGTGCCGATGTCGGTGGTGCCGACTGCGCCGAATTACGCCGGCCGCACTTATGAGGACTATCTCGCGGCCAACCCGCAGTCCGCGCAGCCGCAGGCCGCCAACCCGGCGCCTCAGGCCCCGCAGAAAAACTAAACAGAGAAACCAAATACGAAATATGCCAACACACGTCTTGAAGATTGCGTCGCCTGCGGCCACACCGCAGGCGACCTTTTTTCGTCAACGCCGGCGGGCAATAATCCGGCGGCGAGACCTGGCCGGAGACGCGCATGCGCATTCGCTTTGAATTTGGCTCGCTCACGCTTGACGCCGAACTGCTCGACACGCCGACCGCAAAAGCGATCGCGGCGGCGCTGCCGATCACCGCGTCGGCTTTGACATGGGGAGAGGAGGTCTATTTCGAGATCCCGGTGAAAGTGCCGCGCGAGAAGGATGCGCGCGCCGTAGTGACGCCGGGCGAGATCGCCTATTGGCCCGACGGCCACGCCATCGCGCTCGGTTTTGGCCGCACGCCGATCTCGCAAGGCGACGAGACGAGGCTTGCCAGCCCCTGCAACATCTGGGCGAACGCGGTCGGCGACGTGAAGGCACTTAAGACGGTGAAAGCCGGCACGAAGATCAAAGTGAGTGCGGCTTCCTGAACGAAGCCGCACATTCAATGTGGCTTCACCCGCCGCGCCAGCGAGATCATCAAATCCCAGGCGTTGCGGATGTTGGTGACGAGAAGCGCCAATGCCGCCGCGGCGAGAAGATCGAGCCCCGCGGGCTGCTCCTTGAGCATGAGCCAAGAGGATATCAAGCCCGTCGCGTAGCACAGCATCGGCACGGCGCCATAGCCCAGACGGTCGGAAAGATCGGAAATGGAATTGCGGTGCACCCGCACCATGACGAGGAGCGAGTAGCTGAAGCTGCCGATCGAGGCCGCGGCGATGACGATGCCGAAGGACTCCCAGCTTTGCGTCGGGATCATCGCGATCAGGCTGAGAAACAAGATATTGGCATAATGGAAGACGACCGGGCTCATATATGTCGCGGTGTTGCGCCGGCTCTCCGGGTCGGGGGTGAGCACATCGGTCGCGATCGACACCGCCACGAAAAGCAGCGCCACCAGCGCCGCCGCGGCGGTGCCGAGGAGGGCGTAAAATTCGTGCCATTCCGCCAGCATTGGAGTGAACGATCAGCCTCGTCCGACGAACGGCATCAAGTTCGCCATCACCGTCATGAACAGCACATTGGTGTCGAGCGGCAGGCTTGCCATATAGACCACCGCGCGGCCGACGTCGTCGGCGGCCATGCGCGCCTCGATCTTCTTGCTGCCGTCGGGCTGCAGCACGCCTTCGCCCTGCACCATGCGATCGGTGAGAGGCGTGGCGGCATTGCCGATATCGATCTGGCCGCAGCAGATGTCGGTGCCACGGCAGTCGAGCGCGGTCTGCTTGGTCAAGCCGGTGACCGCGTGCTTGGTCGCGGTATAGGCGGCGGCGCCCGGCCGCGGCGTATGCGCTGAGATCGAGCCGTTATTGATGATGCGTCCGCCGCGCGGGGTTTGCGCCTTCATGATCTTGATCGCCTCCTGGGTACACAGGAAGACGCCGGTGAAATTGGTGGCGACCACGGCCTGCCACTTGTCGAGCGGGATTTCCTCGATCGGCATCGCCGGCGCGCCGATGCCGGCATTGTTGAACAGAAGATCGAGCCGGCCGTAACGCTCCTTGGTCTTGGCGAACAGCGCCTTGATCGAGGCCGGATCGCCGACGTCGGCCGACACCGTGAGCGATTCACCGGGCGTCTGTGCGCCCTCGGCGGCGACGGCTTCAAGCATTTCGACGCGCCGGCCGGCGAGCACCACGGCATAGCCTTCCTTCATCAGCGCCAGCGCCGCCGCGCGGCCGACGCCGGTGCCGGCCCCCGTCACCAATGCAATTTTTTTCGCGGCCATGGCTGCCTCCCTATTGTTCGACGCCTGTCATCGTCCGCAAAAGCGGACGATCCAGTATCCTCTGTTACTGGGATTGTACACCACGGCTGGCGATTACTGGATGCCCGCCTTCGCGGGCATGACAGGCGCCTAGCTCGCCATTGCGACTTCGAGGTCGGGGCTGCCGACGCGATAATCGTCCGGGCAAGCGAGCCGGTGATCGATCTCGTCTGCGGTCCCGGGCTTGCCGAAACGGAAGCCCTGCATCGAATGCACGCCGGCGGCGCGCAGGAACAGATGCTGCTCGGCGGTTTCGACGCCTTCCGCGGTAACCTTCATGCCGAGGCCGCGGCCGAGGCTGACAACCGCATGCACGATCGCGGCGGCGTCGGGGGCCTTTTCGATCGAGCGCACGAAGCTGCTATCGATCTTGAGCTTGTCGAACGGAAAGCGTCGCAGATAAAGGAGACTCGAATAGCCGGTGCCGAAGTCGTCGAGCGCGAAGCGCACGCCGATCGCTTTGAGGCGGAGCATCGACAATTCCGCGGTCTCGAGATTGCCGAGGAGCGTGCTCTCGGTGAGCTCGAGCTCAAGCCGGTTGGCGTCGAAATCGGTGTCGGTGAGGATGCGCTCGACCAATTCGACGAAGTCGGAGCGGCGGAACTGCAGCGGCGAGACGTTGACCGAAACCGCGAGGTTCGGCCAGTTGCGGCCGTCGAGACAGGCGCGCCGCAGCATCCATTCGCCGAGCTCGATGATGAGCCCGGAATGCTCGGCGATCGGAATGAAGCGCGAGGGCGGAATCTCGCCGTCGGTCGGATGCGTCCAGCGCGCCAGCGCCTCGACGCCGACCACGGTATCGCCCGCGGCATTGACGATCGGCTGGTAGGCGGCGCGCAAGTCATCGTTCTTGATGGCCTGCAACAGATCGCCTTCCAGCAATTTCCGGTTCGACAAGTCGGCATCCATCGCCGCGTCGTAGATGCAAGCGCGGTTGCGGCCTTCGTTTTTGGCGCGGTACAGCGCCATGTCGGCGTAGCGCAGAATGTCGGCGGCATCGCCGACGCGGCGATCGATCGCGGCAATGCCGATCGAGGCGCCAATGATGATGTTGTGGCCGGAGATCAAGTAGGGCGCGCAGACCGCGGCAATGATGCGGCCGGCGATCGCTTGCAGCGAATAGGAATCCGACGCGCAGGTGGTGATGATGGCGAATTCGTCACCGCCGAGCCGCGCCACCAGGTCGTCGTCGCGGATGATGCGGCTCAATCGCTGCGTGACGTTGAGGATGAGCTCGTCGCCGATGTGGTGGCCGAGCGTATCGTTGACGTCCTTGAAGTGGTCGAGGTCGATGTAGAAAACGGCGGCGGATGCCCCGCCGCCGCGCACGTTGTTGATGGTCTGTTCGAGACGCTCACCGAAGAAAATGCGGTTGGGCAGGCCGCAGACCGGATCGTGCAGCGCCAAGTGGCGCAACTGCCGCTCGCCGGTGGCGATTTCCTCGGCGGTGCGCCGCATGTAGCGAATGCCGAGCACGACGAACAGCGCGAAGCCGGCCAGCGCCAGCACGATGAACGGCGCGACGCTCGCCACGATCGCGCCGCCGGGCTGCTTCGGCGTCCAGGAGAAGCGGGCAACCGAAGCGCCCCGCGCGTCGGCAAGATCGAGCGTGCGATCGTTGGCCGCCTGGGCCGGGTTGGCGATCGCGCGCAGATTGGCCAATTCGAGGCGGTCGCCGACCTTGTCGAGCAGGCGGGTGCTGAGAACTTTCACCGCGACGACGATCGGCGCGCGGACGTTGCCCTTCGCGAGATCGGCATCCGAGCCGACCGCCACTGCCGCGACATAGGCGGGTTGGCCGAGGAAGTTCTGCACCAAGACAGTGCTGCGGCCCGGATCTGCCAAGTTCTGGCCGTCGACCAAGGCAACGGCATGAACCGGCATTGTCCTAAGTTGGCCGCGCAACAGAGCGATGATTGGCGCGATCTCGGTCGACACGTCGCTGGTGGCGAGATTGGCGGCGTCCGGATGGGTGTATTCGACGCGGTCGTCGGGGCCGACGATGGCCACGACCCCGAATTGAAACCTTGCCAGCCACTGGCCGATCCGCTGTTCGGCCCATTGCGGATCGAAGGCATCCCGAATCTTGATGGCGGCGCTCGGGGTCGCGGCGACGCCCTCGACGAGGCGCATCGCATGCAGACCGTGCTCCTCGATCGACTGCGCAAGCAGTTGCCGTTCAGTGTTGAAAGCCATTTCATCGGCGCGCCGGGCCGAGGTCAGCACCGCGACGATGACGCACATGATCGCCACAACGACAATGACGCCGATCGGCATGACCAGGCGCGCCTGGTCCCACCGCGACCCCTTCCGTTCCCCGGCGATGTGTAGACGCGCCGAAGGCAACACGCTTCCACCCTTTGCGTTACTGGCTGGCTGACCTTATTAGGGCGCAAAGCTTTCCAATGGATTGCAAAGAGCGCGTGTTAACGCGCGGAACGAGTGGTGCGTTCGGTTCCGCATGCTGTCGTTAATCAGCCGTTAATTGTGCGGCGCGGCGCTGTGGTTTTAGCGTTTGCTGAGGTAAGGCGGCCGCGGGATGCCGATATGGGCGGCACGCAATGCCGCCGACCAGCGTTCGCGCAGGTCGGTAAAGTAGGGCTCTCCCGGCTCGATGCGGTAGAGAAGTTCCGGATCGCAGGTGTCGCGCCGCAGTACCATAAGATCGATCGGCAAACCGACGGACAGGTTCGACCGCATGGTCGAATTGATGGAAACCAGTCCAACCTTAAGCGCGTCGTAAATATCCATTTCATAATTGATGGCGCGGTCCAGCACCGGCTTGCCGTATTTGAGTTCGCCGATCTGCAGATACGGCGTGTCGGTGGTGCATTCGATGAAATTGCCGGCGGAATAGATCATGAATAGCCGCATCCGCTCGCCCATGATCTGGCCGCCGAACAAAAACGACACGTCGAAACTCACGTCGGACGCTTCCAGCGCCTTGCCTTCGGTGGAGTGGATGGTGCGGATGACATGGCCGACGCGCTGGGCCGCCTGGAACATGCTGGGCGCGTTCATCAACGTTTCGTGCTCGCCGGTCTCCGGGTTGTCGTAGCCTTCGGTCAGGGTGCTGACCACCGACTGGCTGATCGACAGATTCCCCGCCGAGGCGATGGCCATGACCCGCTTCTTCGGATCCTTGAAAACGTGCAGCTTGCGGAAGGTCGAAATGTTGTCGACGCCGGCATTGGTTCGCGTGTCCGCGAACATCACGAGCCCCTCGCGTACGAGAATGCCACCGCAATAGGTCATCGACTCAAGCTCCCGCCTGGGGTCTATACAACATCCTGTCGGGCAACGCAGGACCGGTGCTTATTGGCCGACCTTGACGGCAACCTCGAGCGTTTCGGTGCCCGGCCCATAGCGCGTGCCGCGTACCGGCGCGGCGCCGAGCGAATCCAGCCCGATGGCGAGCCGTACATGCGCATCGGTCGGGCAGCATCCGTGCGCGGGATCGAACGCCACCCAGCCGAGATCGGGCACCGCCGCCTCGGCCCAGGCGTGACCAGCCACCGGCGCGGAAGCCGCGTCGTCAGCGCAATAATAGCCGGCGACGTAGCGTGCCGGGATACCGAGGCTATGTGCCGCGCCGATGAAGATATGGCTCAAATCCCGCGGCAGGCCGCGCTTGCGGGCAAAGGCTTCGGCGGCATTGGCGGCGCCCTCTGCCTCATTCGTGACGTGGGCCATTTCTTCGTAGAGCCGGTCAAGCAGCGCGTGCAACTGCGCGAGCATATCGCCGCCCGCGGCATCGCGGGCGCTTTGCGCGAAGCTCCGGATCGCGGCGTCGGCCTGGGTCAAGGCGGTGTCGCGCAAGAACAGGCTCGGCGCGAAACGCTCGACGGTGCCGCGCACGATGCCATTGGTGTTCTGGGTCTCGACCTCGCCGTCCACTTCGACGGATAGCTCGCTGAAAGGCCCGTCGGCGGAGAACACGTGGGTGAGATTGCCGAAGGCGTCCTCATGGCCGGCAAGCCGGGCATCGGCCGAGACATCGATGCGCCAGCGCACCACGTATTGACCCTCGTGGTTGCGCGGTGTCAGTCGCAACACCTGGATGACACCGGCGGCCGGCGGATCGTAGCGGTAGACGTTGCGGTGAGCGATACGCAGGCGCATGTCGGACGGTGGCAAACGGAGGAAGAGGGCGGATATGGCAGAATAAACAGGTTAAGACCGACTGTCCTGCGTCTTCTGCCGTCTGTGTGGGCTACAGCAAATACTGTTGGCTGACAGCGGTGCCGAGGCGGTTGTTGTCCTCGACGAATTCATCGATGAATTCATGCAATCCGCTCTGGAAAATGTCCTCGATCTTGGCATTTTCCAGCCGCGCGCGCACGGTGCGGGCATGACGCTGCGCCGGTCCCTGGCGGCCATAGGCGTTGGCGATACGATCGAGGTTTTGCACCAAGTTCTCGTAACAGCTGGCGAGAGAACGCGGCATCTCGTCTTTGAGGATCAGCAGGTCGGCGACGAGCCACGGCTTGACGTTCTCGCGATAGACCCAGTGATAGGCGGTCAGCGCGGAGACGGTGCGCAGGATTGACGTCCACTGGTAATAATCGAGGGGGCCGCCGACTTTTTCGATCGCCGGCAGCAGCAGGTGATATTTCACGTCGAGAATGCGCGCGGTGTTGTCGGCGCGCTCGATATAGACGCCGAGCCGGGAGAACCAGTAGGCGTCGTTGCGCAACATGGTCCGGTAGGCCGAGCCGTCGAAGCGCAGCGAGGAGCCGAGCACCCAACGCAGGAAACGCGCGAACTCCTCGCGCGAACTCGGACCGTTGCCCCAACGGCGCAGTTCAAGCCAGGCACTGTTGATGGCATCCCACATTTCGATGGTCAGCGCAGTGCGCACGGCGCGCGCGTTGAGCCGGGCGCTTTCGAAGCAGTTGCGGATCGACGACGGATTGCTGGTCGAAAAGGCGAGGAATTCGGTGACGGTCTCCTCGTTGGCCTCCTTGTAGGTTTCGAAGAAGGCGCCGGCGCAGCCGGCCGTGGCGACCGCCGATTCCCATTCATTGGTCGTGCCGACATAAGCGAGCGGCAGCGCAGTGAGCCGCAGTGTGGTGTCGAGAATGCGCGCAATATATTCCGCACGCTCGACATAGCGGGCGAGCCAATAAAGATTATCGGCGGTGCGTGAAAGCATGTGTTTAAGGGTTCATCCGTCCGAGGCCATTTTTAGTTGTCGAAGACCCGCTTCTTCAATTGTCCAAAACCCACGTATCCTTGGTGCCGCCGCCTTGGCTCGAGTTGACGACCAGCGAGCCTTTCTTGAGCGCGACCCGCGTCAGCCCGCCGGGCACGATGCGCGTGCGGGTGCGGCCGGTAAGCACGAACGGCCGCAGATCGACGTGACGCGGCGCAATGCCTTCGTCGACGCAAGTCGGGCACGTCGACAGCGCCAGCGTCGGTTGCGCGATGAAATTCTTCGGGTCGGATTTAAGCTTGGCGCGGAACGCGGCGAGGCTCGCTTTGTCCGCCTTGGGTCCGATCAGCATGCCGTAGCCGCCCGAGCCGTGGACTTCCTTGACGACGAGCTCTTCGAGGCGGTCGAGCACGTAAGCGAGGTGCTCTTCCTCGCGGCAGCGCCAGGTCGGCACGTTCTTGAGAAGCGGTTCTTCACCGAGAAAGAATTTCACGATCTCCGGCATGTAACTGTAGACCGCCTTGTCGTCGGCGATGCCGGTGCCGACCGCATTGGCGAGCGTGACGCTGCCGGCCTGATAGGCCGACATCAAGCCCGGCACGCCAAGTGCGCTGTCGGGCCGGAACACCAAGGGATCGAGAAAATCGTCGTCGATGCGACGGTAGATAACGTCGACGCGCTTTAAGCCTTCGGTCGTGCGCATGTAAACGAGGTCGCTTTTGACGACGAGGTCGCGGCCTTCGACCAGTTCGATGCCGAGCTTGTCGGCAAGGAATGAATGTTCGTAGTAGGCCGAATTGTAGACGCCCGGCGTCAACAGCACGACGTTCGGCTCGGACGACGCCGACGGCGGCGCCACCGATTTGAGCGTCTCCAACAGTTCGTCCGGGTAATTCTCGACCGGCGCGACGTGGTAACGCGAGAACAGCTCCGGAAACAGCCGCAGCATGATCTCGCGGTTCTCCAGCATATAGGAGACCCCGGACGGCGTGCGCGCATTGTCCTCGAGCACGTAAAAGGTGTCGGCGTCGAGCCGCACGATGTCGATGCCGGCGATATGGACATAAATATCGTGCGGCACCTTCTGGCCGTTCATCTCCGGCCGAAACACCGGATTTTGAAACACCAGGTCTTCCGGCACGATGCCGGCCTTCAAGATCTCGCGGCGGCCGTAGACGTCCTTGATGTAGGCGTTGATGGCTTTGACGCGTTGTTCGAGGCCGCGCTGCAACGTCTCCCATTCCTTGGCCGAGATGATGCGCGGGATGACGTCGAAGGGAATCAGTCGCTCCTGCGCCTCCGGGTCGCCGTAGACCGCGAAAGTGATGCCGATGCGCCGGAATAGCAGTTCGGCCTCGCGCCGGCGGAAATCCAGCACGTCCGGTTTGACCTCGGCAAGCCATTGCGACAGTTCGGCATAGGCCGGTCGCACGGCGCCCCCGCTGCCTCGCATTTCATCAAACATGTCGTCCCCGGCCCGCTCCCGCCATAAACGTCTGCGGTACCGCTAATTGTAGCAAGCTTCGCGCCAATTCGAACGCGCGACGGCACGACTTGGTTGCCAGCCATTTTTGCTTTATTGCTCATGTTTTGGGCGGTTTGACCATCGGCACGGCTGATCGGGAACCGCCAGAGCGGTTGCCAGTTAACCGGGCGGGGAGCGAATCAATGCTCGAGCCAATCCTGATCGTCGGAATTGTGATGGCGGGTACCGCCTGGTACGTGCAGCACAAATGGCGTCGGCGCGTGCGCGTGATGGCGGAAATGCGGGACGCTGCTCGCAATACCAATGGGCTTGAACTCCTGGCCCGGCGCTATGCGCGGGGTGAGATCGGCCGCGAGGAATATCTCGAAAAGCGCGATGATATTCTGGCCGCGCCAGCCGTACCGCAAAGCCGGCTCTGAACCCTCCATAGCCGGCATGAGTGCTGCCTCCTTGAGCCGGCGCTGCCGGCGGGCTAGGAGGAGTGAAGCACGGGGATCGAGCCAATGTCCGATAGCTTGGCCAATGGCGCCAGCAAGATCGAAGGCGGCATCGTCACCGCCGCGGTGCTCGTTATCGGCGACGAGATCCTGTCCGGCCGCACCAAGGACAAGAATATCGGTTACATCGCCGAATATCTCACCGGCATCGGCATCGATCTCAAGGAAGTACGTGTCGTTCCCGACGAAGAGTCGGAAATCGTCGCCGCGGTCAATGCGCTGCGGGCGCGCTACACTTATCTGTTCACCACCGGCGGCATCGGTCCGACGCACGACGACATCACCGCTGAATGCGTGGCCAAAGCTTTCAACGTACCCATCGATTACCATCCGCGTGCGGTGGAGATCATGCAGGCGCGCGTTGCCACGACCGGCGGCGTGATGAACGAGGCGCGCATGCGCATGACGCGCGTTCCGAAGGGCGGCGAGCTCGTGCTCAACAGGATTTCCGGAGCGCCGGGCTTCTGGATCGGCAATGTGATCGTGATGGCCGGCATCCCGAGCGTGATGCAGGCGATGCTCGACTACGTCACGCCACGGCTGAAGACCGGCACGCGGATGATTTCGGAAACGGTGCGCGCCGATTTGCGCGAAGGCGACATCGGCACCGCGCTTGGCGCGATCGCCAAGAGCAACCCCGACGTGGTGATCGGCTCCTATCCGTTCCAGGATGACAACGGCGCGGCCAATACCAATGTCGTGGTGCGCTCGCGCGATGCGCAAAAGCTGGCCGCCGCCAAGGCCGCGGTCGAGGCCATGCTGGTGCGCGTCAAGGCCGAGCTTGCCAAAGCCTGACGTCCGCGGCGCAATCGCGGCCGTGGGTCGTCCTAATCTTCACCTGTGGCGCCCGATGATCGCAGCTAAAAACCGGCGTCGAATCTTCGCCTTTTTTGCATGCGCGCTCGCCGCCTTGGGCGCGGCGATGTTGCCGAACATGTCCAGGGCAGCGGCCGATGAGCAGTTGCAGGGCTTCGGCATTGTCTATCTGCACGGCAAAGCGAGCTGGCCGGGCGCAATGAACGGCGGCATTTTGAGCGCACTGCGCGACGAAGGCGCGCTCATTGCGACGCCGGAAATGCCGTGGTCGTTCCACCGCCGTTACGCCGCGACTTACGATCAAGCCATGGCCGAGATCGACGCGGCTGTAGCCGAGCTCAAAGCCAAGGGTGCGCGGCGTATCGTTGTCATCGGCCACTCGCTCGGTGCCAATGCGGCCATCGGCTACGCCGCGCGCCGGCGCGGCATGGCCGAGCTGGCCGGTATCGTTGCGCTATCGCCGGCGCATCTGCCCGAAGTCGGCGATATGCGCGACTTCGTCGCCGACGCGGTGGCGCGCGCAAAAAAACTGGTCGCCGAGGGCAAAGGCGACGTGCCGCAGACGTTTCCCGATATGGCCCAGGGCATCCCACTGATCGCGCATGCGACGCCGCTCGTTTATCTCAGCTGGTTCGATCCCGACGGCCCGGCGGTAATCCCCAAAAACGCCGCCGCACTCGGCGCGGCGCCGCATCCGGTGCCGCTGCTTTGGGTCGTCGGCAAGCTCGATCCGATCGACCGCCGTGGTCCTGAATACGCCTTCGATGCCGCGGCGAAGAATCCCAAGAGCAAATACATTGAGGTCTTCGCCGGCCATCTGACGACGCCGCTGGTAGCCCGCAAACAAGTGGTGGCGTGGATCAATTCGCTGTGAGCCGCGCCGCGTCGCATCCACGACGCGGCGCCTTGCCGGAGCATTGGCCCGTGCTTACTTGTGGCGGGCACGGCTTGGTGTGAGCGGGATTTTGATCTGTGAGCGATATCGAAGCCCTGTTCAAGGTGCTGCGGCAATCGGCCGACGCCGATAGCGTAGCCGCGATCGAACGTGCCGTCCGCGATGCTCCCGACCGCGAGCTTTGCCGCATTAACACGCTGACTTTTGCTGCCGACAACGGCCTCGACGAAGAGCGCAGCTTAGCCGCTTTTCTTCATGCCGCGCGGCTCGGTCTGTTCGAGCTGTCTTGGAACGTGCTCTGTCCCGGCTGCGGTGGCGTACTCGATGTCGGCTCGACGCTCAAAACTATCGACCACGAGGAATATGCCTGCGGACTTTGCGCCACGGGCTACAAGGCGACGCTCGACGAAATGGTCGAGGTTACATTCACGGTCAGTCCGCGGGTGCGGCGCATCGCCGGCCACGATCCGGATTCGCTGCCGGAGGTCGAATATTACCGGCAGATTTTCTGGAGCTCGGGCGTCGATCTGCCGAGATCCCTGGACAAGAGCTTGGCCGACTTCACCATCAACTCGATCGAGCTGCCGCCGGGCGGGCGCGCGGTGTTGTCGGTCCAGCTGCCCGGCGATTTCGTCATCGCGTTCGATCCGGTGACTCACAGCACGCAATTCATCGACGTCAAGGGCGAGCCGACCAGCGAGCGCCAGACGCTGTCGCTGGTTTTCAACGATGTCAAAGCGCCAACCGGGACCGTGGAGATGCGGCCCGGTCCGTTGCGGCTGGCGCTGGAAAACCGCACCGATCGCCGCGTGCTGCCGGGACTCTGGGTCGCCGGCGAAAAGCTTCATGACCTGCTTGGCAAGCGTAAGCCGTTTGTGACCGCAAAGCGCCTTCTCACCAACCAGACGTTTCGCGACATTTATCGCACCGACACGCTCGACATCGATCAGAAGCTCAAGATCACCAGCCTGACGTTTCTGTTCACCGATCTCAAAGGCTCGACCGCGCTTTACGAGCGGGTCGGCGATCTCGTCGCCTACGATCTGGTGCGCCAGCATTTCCGCGTGCTCTACGATATCGTCGCCGCGGAGACCGGTGCGGTGGTCAAGACCATCGGCGACGCGGTGATGGCGACCTTCGTCACCCCCGATCGGGCGCTAGCAGCAGCGTTGCGCATGCGCGAAGCCATGACCCGCATCAATGCCGAACGTCACAACGAAGATCTTTTGCTCAAGATCGGCATTCACGAGGGACCGTGTCTCGCCGTGACGCTCAACAACAGCCAGGATTATTTCGGCAAGACGGTGAATATGGCGGCGCGGGTGCAGGGGCTGGCGTCCTCGCGCGCTATCTTCGTCACCAAGCCGGTGTTGGACGATCCGAAGGCGGCCAAAATCCTGAAAAATTTGAGTCTCCGGCCGTCGGAACAGCGCGCCGCGCTGCGCGGCATTGCCGACGAAACCACCGTTTACGAAATTCCCTGATATAATCCCGGCCGATGCCGCCGATGCCGCCGCCCGAACCGGAAAAACCGCAAAGCCCGGAAAAGATCTTTCCGGTGTCGTGGGACCAGTTTCACCGCGATTCGCGCGCGCTCGCCTGGCGGCTGTCCGATGCCGGGCCGTTCGCCGCGCTGGTCTGCATCACCCGCGGCGGGCTCGTGCCGGCGGCGATCGTGGCGCGCGAGCTTGGCATCCGTCTGATCGAGACGGTGTGCGTGTCGAGCTACGATCATACGCGGCAGGGCGACCTGAAGGTGCTCAAGGAGGTCGCGGCGGCAGTCGTCGCGTCGGGCGGCGGGGAGGGCGCCGGCGTGCTGATCGTCGACGACCTCGTCGATACCGGCCAGACCGCAAAGGTGGTGCGGGCGCTGTTGCCGCGCGCGCATTTCGCCACGGTCTACGCCAAGCCGATGGGCCGACCCCAGGTCGACACTTACATCACCGAAGTGTCGCAGGACACCTGGATCTATTTCCCTTGGGATACGGGCCTCGCCTTCCAGCCGCCGATCCGTGAGGCGGGCTTATAGTGCGTCGGCCGGGCAATCGGCTATAATGCCCGGAACCAATTTAGGAGGACCCCATGGACGCCGTCACGCCAAAAGCCAAGCACGACACGCTCGATACGCATTCGCACGTCGTGCGCCCGGCCGAGATGGAATGGAAGAAGACGCGATTTGCCGGCTGCGAGGTCAAGGGCCTGTTGTTCGACAAGGACACCGGGCTCGTCACCGCGCTGATGCAATTCGCGCCCGGCGCCACGCTGCCCGACCACGAGCACGTCAAGATCGAGCAGACCTACGTGCTCGAAGGCAAGCTTGTCGACAAGGACGGCCCGGCCAAAGGTTTTACCGTCGGCCCCGGCGAATTCGTCTGGCGCGAGGCCGGCAGCCGCCATGTCGCCTGGACCCCGAAAGGCGGGCTTATGCTTGCCATGTTCCAGGTGCCCAATAAGTTCTACGAGAAAGACGGCCGCGTGACCGACATTTCCGGCGCCGACTGGGACGACGTTTGGGGACATGTCTTTAAGGACTAAGACGCGTCTCCTGGAGGAGAGAATGGCGGGCGGCACACTGACAGGCCATGAAACGGTGAGTGTGATGACTATCGTGCAAAAGACCCTACTGCGGATTGCGGCCGCGGCGGCGATGACCGCCGTGCTTGCCGGTTCCGCCGCCGCGCAATTTCCGATGCCGAGCGTCAATCTCGAACAGGAGAAGCATCGGACGCCCGACCAGATCGCCCACGATCAGGCGGTTGACCGGGCCTATCAGGCGGCCACCAAGAAGATCCCCGATAAGCAGATCGCCAACGACCCGTGGTCCGACGTGCGCTCTGCGCCGGCGCCGGCAACTCCGCCACAGAAAAAGAAGCAGCAGATGTCGCAGGAGAAAAAGCACACCGAATAGAGCATGATCCCGACAAGTGGATACCGGTTTTCCACCTTCGCGAAGCCCGCTTCGGCGGGCGAAGCAAGGTCGGAAAAGATCATGCTCAATCAAAAAGCTAGAGCCCGGTTTTGATTCCATCAAAAACGATTAGGCTCTAGGCCTTCGTTTCGCAGCGAAGAGCAATTTCCCTTTTCCGGCCCATGCTCTAAAAGTGCCGTCACGCGGACTTCGCGTCGGGGTCCGCTGGTGGACTTGCGTGAAGTCCGCGCTGCGGACGTGGCGAAATGGTAGACGCAAGGGACTTAAAATCCCTCGGGAATAACTTCCCATGCCGGTTCAAGTCCGGCCGTCCGCACCAACCTACAGTCGAAATCCAAAGGCCGCTAAGCGCTTTTGGGTCTTCCGAAATTAGTCCATCCTATTGTCACAAGAATCACTTATGTTGCTCCCACATGTCGGCTTGTGGGTTCGCGAATTTCGAGAGCACGACGTATCCAGGCGCGGATACAGTTGTTGCTCGCCAGCCGCCGTCAACCAAACTTCCATCAACAAAATGTCAATCACTCCGCGCTATTTTGCGTGGCGCGTGCGTGCGTCCAATCTTCTCGGTCCAGCAAAAGGAGTTGGGCTTTGGGCAAGCACTTCGGTAGCAAGCACTTCAACAAGAAACGCCGCCGCAATGGTCAAACAGCCGAAATCATCGAGTTCCAAGGTTCCAAGTTCGAGACCGAACGCATTCTTCCGCCGATCAAGCCCCTTAACCCGACACAGGCTAATTATCTCGATGCGCTCCGTACCAGCCCGCAGGTTATAGTTCTCGGCCCCGCCGGTACCGGCAAGACCTGGATCTCCGCAACTTTTGCCGCCGATTTGTTACGGGGCGGACGCATCGACAAGATCATTCTCACGCGACCGAATGTGCCGTGCGGCCGGTCGCTCGGATATTTCCCCGGCAGTATGGAAGACAAATTTGCGCCTTGGGCTGCGCCGGTGACGGAGGCGATCAAGGACCGCATCGGCAAGGCAGCTTATGAGATCGCGATGAAAAGAGGCGATATCGAGCTGGTGCCGTTCGAGGTCATGCGCGGCCGTTCATGGAAAAATGCCTTTGTGTTGCTCGATGAGGCGCAGAATAGCACGCCGGCCGAAATCAAGACCTTTCTGACCCGGATCGGCGCGGATTGCACAGTTGTGATCAACGGTGACGTCAGTCAGTGCGATCTCGATCGAGCGAGTGGGCTGAGCACAGTCCTACATCTTGTTAAGTCGCAGATGCTGTCGGTGCCGGTGATCGAATTTGGGCGGGAGGATATTGTCCGATCTGGAATTTGCGGCATGTGGGTCCGCGCATTCCACGAGGCAAATCTGTAGGCGCGTCCGGCTGCGGTCGCTTTTTGTGCGGGTGCACAAAAAAAGCCTCTTCGGCGGGACAAGCGCAGCCGGAAGCTAAGGGTGCACTCATTCCATGAGCGGAATGTTGCCCTCCTGAATCACCCGCGCCCACTTCTCCGTTTCGGCGGTGAGAAATTTGCCGAAATCCGCAGGCGAGCCGCCGAGCATCATGCCGCCGAGGTCGGCGAATTTCTTCCGCATGGTCGGGTCGGCAAGCGCGGCATTGACCGCTTTGTTCAAGATGTCGATCACTTCCGGCGGCGTGCCCTTCGGCGCGTTGAGTCCGTAGAACGCGCTAACCTCATAGCCTGGGAGAAAGTCTGAAATGCTCGGCACGTCCGGCAGCGCGTCCGAGCGCGCGGTCGTGGTGACGCCGAGCGCGCGAAACTGGCCGTTGCGGATATAGCCGATCGAGCCCGGCAGATTGTCGAATGCCACCTGCACCCGCCCGCTGAGCAGGTCGGTATAAGCGCCGCCGTTCATGCCGCGATAGGTGATCGGGTTGAGCTGCAGGTGTGCCATCAGCATGAACATTTCCATCGACATATGCGGCGAGGTGCCGTTGCCCGGCGAGGCGAAATAGACCTTGCCGGGATTGGCCTTGGCGTAGGCGATGAATTCCGGGATGGTGTGCACCGGCTGTGCCGCGCCCACGACCATGACATTGGGCGCCCGCATGATGCCGGCGACCGGATCGCTGTCGCGCAGGAAGTCGTAGTTGAGATGCGCGTAATAGGTCGCATTGATGGCATTGGTCGGGTTGGTGAGAAGAATCGTATAGCCGTCGGCCGGCGAGCGGATCATGTCTTCGGTGGCGATGTTGTTGGCGGCGCCGGGGCGGTCCTCGACCAGGAACTGGCCGTTAAGGCGCCGCGACAGCCAATCGCCGATCAATCGGGCGACAACGTCGACGGCGCCGCCGCCGGAAAAGCCGACGAGGATTTTCACCGGCCGGCTCGGATAGTCGAGCGCCATAGCAGCGCGCGAGACGGCCGGTAGGGCGGCAGCGCTCGCTGCCAGACGCAAGAATTTGCGACGGGGAAGGTTCATATACGGCCTCACGAGCTTGAGTGCCTCCTGGAGGAGAAGGCTTCCGAACCGCGGTCGATTTATTTCGGATTGCTCGCCTGCCGGAGGCACAAACGCTGCCTTTAGATTTCACGGGATCTCGGCATGTCCCGTCGGCAGCTCTGCACTGAGGCTACACCCGTTGCCGATACCGGCGGAAGAGGGCGCAGCCACGTGCTTATGCCGGTGGCGCGGCTCGCCCTTCTTCGCCATATTGGCCTTCTATAGTGGGAACCATGGCCGACCGACCCTGCATACCCGGCGAAGATTTAAAGGGGCTGTGGCGCGCGCTGTTGCCGGGTACGCCGTTTCCGGTGTGCGGCACGCCGGAAGTATCGAACGCCATGGCCGAAGTTGCTAGCCCCACATCCCTGGAGACGTCAGTGAGCGAATTAGAGCGCTGGGAAACCCGCTATGCGGTGCCGGACTATGCGTTCGGCAAGGAACCCAATCATTTTCTCGCCTCCTGCAAGGCGCTGCTGCCGCGGTCGGGCAAGGCGCTGGCGGTGGCGGATGGCGAGGGGCGCAACGGCGTCTGGCTCGCCAAGCAGGGTCTTGACGTCGTGTCGATCGATTTCTCGCCGTCGGCGCAGAAGAAGGCGCGCGCCTTGGCGCGCGAACGCGAGGTCGCCGTCGATTTCCGGCAAGTCGACGTGCATGCCTGGGATTATCCGGCGGACGCTTTCGACGTGGTCGTCGAGATTTTTACCCAGTTCAGTTCGCCCGCCGAGCGTTCCAAGAAGTGGGCCGGCATGCGCCGCGCGCTCAAATCCGGCGGGCTCTTGATCGTCCACGGCTACACGCCGAAGCAACTGGACTACGGCACCGGCGGACCGAAGGAGCTCGAAAACCTCTATACACGCGGAATGCTGGAAAAGGCGTTCGGCGATTTTCGCGAGGTGACATTCGTCGAGGAGGAGCGCGAGATCCACGAAGGCACCTCGCACGGCGGCATGTCGGCCATGATCGGCCTCACGGCGCGGAAGCCTTAAGCCGTCGGCAGCGAATGCCTAACTGGCTTGCGCGCCGCTCTCAAAACTGTCGATGAAGACAAGGCCAATGCCACGGGTCAGCGCGCCCGCAGTAAGCGCCGTGGCGCCAACAGCCAGCAGCATGCCGCCCGGCACGATCCACATCAGGGTCGAGGAGGTTGCGGCGCCCACTCCCGTCGGTACGGCGCCACCGATCAGCCCGACGATCAGCGAGCGCGTGCGGTCGCGTTCGAACGGCACCTGATAAAGTTCGCTCAACTGCTTGACCATACGCAGGTTGATCGCGGTGATGCCGGCGATGTTGACGACCGGCAGCGGCACCAGCCCGCCCATCGCCGCATAGTTCTTGTGCCGGCTGACGATCTTGTGCGCCAGCGCGCGGCGGCGCGCCGCGTGCTGCTGCGAAATCTCAGGCGCTGGGGCGGCAATGTCGTTGGCGATGGGCGCGGAGGAGACCGCGAGCGCAGGCTCGGCCTCGACCTTGTCGAACGGCACGGCCGCGCTGGGCTCGGCCAACGCGGTTTCGGCGGGAACGCTGCGGTCAAATCCCCGGACATTGCCGAGCGGTCGCGTGATGGCCTTGGGGAGCGGTTTGCGGGTCATGCGGCGGCCTGTTGTGCACCGAGCGCGACGTCGATCTCGTCGGCTATTGCCGCGATTTCGCGGGCTGCGGGGCCCTTCCAGCTGATCAGGCTCGGGGTTGCGCCCCAAAGCGCAGCCTCCGGATAGGCGACCCGGTTTGCCATCTCGCTGTTGAGGACCGGCAGCCCGGCGCCGGTCAGTTCGGCGCGAATGTGCTTGGCGACCACGGATTCACGGGTGGTTTGTGTCAGCACGCAGCGGAACAGCGGCTGCCGTCCGTCAGGGCGGTTGGTCAGGATGCTCACCGTATCCAGCATGCGGTCGACGTCGAACGGCGACGGCTTTACGGGGATGAGCAAAAAATCGGCGATTGCCAGACAGTCGAGCGTGGTGCGCGAACGAAAGCCCGGTGTGTCGATAATGACGAGCCCGTTGCCGGCTTCGAGGCGGCGCGCGGCTTTCGCGGCCTCCTCGGTCGCGTCCTCGACGACGCTGACGCCGCCGAGCGCGCGCTCCCGCGCGGCGAGCCGCACGATCGAGCGTTGCGGATCGGCATCGATCAGGCTCGGATGCCGGCCGCGCAAATGCCAATACACCGCAAGGCAACTCGCCAGCGTGCTCTTGCCGCTGCCACCTTTCATGGTGGCCACTGTGATGATCATCCCGTCACCTCCACGACCGTCAAATAACGCGAGGCGCACGAATCAGCGTAAAAATGGTATCGGATTCGCGGCGGACTGCCTATCTTTATGGCGCGCCGGAAAAATTTGTCAGGACGAACGCACCGGAACGGGCACCGGCCGCCGCGTCGCTCGCACAATCGGCCGGCCGACGCGGTAGCGCGGCACGAGGTGGCGCACCAGGCCGAAGCCGCCGAGCACTAGGCTCATCCACACCGCGACACTGAAATAAAGCGACATCCACGGGATCTCATTGTGCCAGCGGGCGATGCTGTGGGTGACGACCCAGCGCGTCGCGAGATCGTGCAGGCCGGAGAATAGTCCGAGATATTGCGTGCCGTCCGCCAGCTCCGTCTGCCAGCGCGCAAAATACATCGGCACGTCGATGCCGCACATGAACAGGACATAGACCGCAGTGCCCGTGGCCGCCGCGGCGATGGCGAACTTCGCCGGCCCGCGGAAGCTCAAGGCAAGCCGGACGAGCGCGACGCCAATCAACGCAAACGTCACGGTCCACAACGAGTTTTCCAAAACATTGCCCAAGAAATTCGTCGAGATTACCGCATACCAGGAACAGCATTCCGCCAGCGCGATCAGTGGCACGATCAAATTGGCGATATTCTTCGCGGTGTCCGAATGCGTGATCTTGGCCAGTTCGCGCAACACGATGGCCCACTGCAGGGCAAAGCTCAGCTCGGCGAGCGTGGCGACCGAGCGGCCAATCAGCACGCTCGAAAGCCAGGTGTCGAACAGACAAATGCGCTGCACGTCGGCGCGCGGCAGAACCGAGCGAAAGGCGCAGCCGAAAACGTAGATGGCACATAACAGCACCAACGGTTCGATCGGGAAGCTGCGTGGGCCGCCGCCGAAAACGTCGTTGCGGTAGCAGCGGTGCAGGCCGATGAACAGCGCGATGTTGAGCGCGCTGACGGCGAACAGAAAGGTCCACCAGATCGCGACCGGATTCGACCAGGTGATCCAACCAAAGCTCATTGGCTAACCCGAAGTGTCATCTCGCTCTCACCGCAATGTAACACTAACGACACATTTGGCCAGAGTGAGACGTCGGCGAGCCGTGGCTCAACCCTTTGCGGCATAAGCCGGAATGTGACACAGCGGGCCCGATTTACGCGTCATTAATGCGATTTTTCTAGGCTCCCGTAGCATCGCCTGCAGCTTGGGCAGGTGGTGGGGGGCTTCAATGGTCGCTGCCGGCAATAGTCGCGCTGAATTGCGTAAGAAGCGGCGGCGCCATTTTGACTACACCGCAAAGATCCAGAAGGACAAAGATTCTCCAGCTTTCGCTTGTGCGATTTCCGATATTTCGGATAGTGGCGCGCGGCTTAATCTCAAGGACGACGTCGAACTGCCGGACCGGTTTTTTCTGCTGTTGACGCCCAACGGGGCAGCGCATCGGCGCTGCCGCCTGATTTGGCGTGACGGGCTGACCTTCGGCGTCAAATTTCCCGATACCCGCTAACTCCCGGCCGGGGGGCATCGCTCGCCGAGGGTGACCTTGCCATATTTGCGGCGCAGGAAACTGCCACCTGAGCAGCGGGGAATTCGCGCGCGTTCCGCACGAATGGGCGTCATCGATGGCAATTGAATGCGATAGCGGCCGGAAGCGGCCGACGGCGGGCAGGCAGCGCGACGCGTCGGTTTTGCTGCAGGCGCCTCCGTCAAGCGGCGGATGGTGCTGGCTCCTCGCCGGCATTGTCGTCACAGCACTCTCCGGGTGCACCAATGGGGCGGGCTCGCTGTTGGTCGACCCGGGCCACTACAGCGCCTATCATTGCAATGACCTCGCCGCGCAATGGAAGGTTCTGGTCGCACGCGAGAAGGAATTGCGCGACCTGATGGATCGGGCGGACCAGGGCGGCGGTGGTGGCGCGGTGATCGGCTCGCTCGCCTATCGCTCCGACTATGAATCGGTGCGCAGCGATGAAAAGCTGGTGCAGCGCGAAGCGGCAGAGAAGAATTGCAATTCCACGACCCAATTTCAGAGCGATCAGGCTATTCGCTGATCGGTTTCGAGCTACAGCGGCCACATCGCCATCGCGATCGCAATCGCGCCCCCCGCGACGGCGAGCATAACCAGCGCGGCCGAACTGCCGGCGGTTGCCTTGCCGCCGGCGAAAGAGGCGGCGTAAACCGCTTTGAGGACGTTGTTGGACGAGGCAGCGATCAGGATCGCGGCCGCGAGTTGAACCTTCGGCAGGCCGCCGACGCCGCCCTGCGCCAAGTTTAGGACGAATGGGTCGATATCGGTAACGCCGACAATGGCGGCGAGCCCGTAGATGCCGGATATCCCGAATTGCGACTTGGCCACGTCGGAGACGACGGAGACCGCGACGAACAAAGCCGCGAACACAGCCGCCGCGCCGAGTTCGAGCGGGTTGCCGCTCGCGGCGAGCTGCATGGCAGCCGGTTTCGGCGCATCGGGCGCCGGCCTGCCGAGCCGATATTGCAAGGCGCAGATCGCAAAGCCGGCGAGCGAAAGCGCGCCGAGCGGCAAAGCCAAGACCCGTGCCAGCTCGATATTGAAGATCGCAACGACAGCAAGAATGCGCAAATACATGATCGCGGTGGCGAGCGTGATGCCGGCTTGCGCTTGCCGCTTGAGTGTCGGATCGGCCTTGGCCTGCCGCGCCAGCACGACCGTCGTTGCGGTCGAGGAATACATGCCGCCGAGCGCCGCCATCCACAGACCGCCGGCCGCGGCCGCCCAGTAGCGCTGCGCCAGATAGCTGGCATAGGAAAATGAGCAGACGACGATGAGCGCAAGCCAGACCTGCCGCGGCGTAATCTCGGTGAGCGCGGTGACCGGGTGATTCGGTAACAGCGGCAGCACAATCCCGGTGAGGATCAGAAATTCGCCGGCGGTGACGATTTCCTTGATCTCGATACGGCGCGCCAGTGCGTGCAGCCGCTCGCGGCCGGTGAGCAAGAGAACCGCCGCCACGGTGATTGTCACCGCCACCCAGGGCGGCAGCGCCAGCGCGGCGGCGCCCAGCACGTAAGCGAGCACATTGAGCACCGGTACAACGAGGCCGACATTGATGTCGCTATTTCCATCATCGTCGGCTTGTTTCTCATGCTCGCTGACATGGGCGCCGTAATAGACGAACAGCCAGGCGCCCAATACCAGGAGGCCGGCGGTAAAGGGCAGGAAATGGACCGGGTCGAACAGATAAAGCGCGCCGCCGGCGAGGGCGAGCAGGGGAAAAGTGCGGATGCCGCCCGGCCGCCGCTCATCGGTGTGGGCGAAGAATTCCTCGAAGGCCAGCCCGAGAAAAAAGCTCAAGCCCAGCAGCAGCGCGACGCTCGTCGGGGAGGGTGCCGTGATCATGATGGCAGCGAGTTCTGCGACGCGCCGATCAGATGCACGGAGAAGCGACGAGGGATGGCCGCAAGCACAAATAACTATAAAGGAAACCGCGGAGAATGCGAGTCAGTCCAGCAGGGTTATGAGCTTGGCCTTCTTTTGCTTGACCTGATCGAGGCTACACTGCTTCGGCGCCTTATCCGGGCGCCAGCGCAACAGCCGCGTGCCGTGCCTGAAGCGAATAGCCGCTGAAATGGTCGAACAGACCTCGCCGACGAGTTTCGGCTTCAATGGCACCCATTCGCCCGAGCGCTTGGTCGACCAGCGGCTAGGTCCGCCGGGCGCATTGCCGGTAAAGCCGGGCGCACCGATCAACGGCTTCAGCTTTTTGGTGAGCGCGGGTTTGTCCTGCCGCTTGATCGTCGAGGTGAAACCGACGTGATCGAGCAGGCCGCGTTTGTCGTAGAGGCCCAAGAGGAGTGAGCCGACGACGGTCGTGCCTTCGTTATAGCGGAAGCCGCCGACCACACAGTCGGCGCTGCGATAGTTCTTGATCTTCTGCATGCCGGTGCGGTCGCCCGATCGATAGGCAAGATCGCGCCGCTTGGCGACGACGCCGTCGAGCGTCGCGCCGCTGCGCCGCAGCCACGCTTTGGCTTCGCCGAGCTTGGTGCTCGAAGGCGACAGCCGCAGCGATTCCGAGGCATGGCAGTATTTCCAATAAAACGCTTCCAACAGCGCCCGGCGTGCGTCGAGAGGCTCATCGGCAAGCAGGCGTCCGTCCGCTCCAACGAGGAGGTCGAACGCGATCAGAAGGGCCGGCGTTTCGACAGATAATTTGCGGATGCGGCTCGCCGCCGGATGGATGCGCTGTAAAAGCGCGTCGAAGGAAAAGTCGTCGCCGGCGGGAACAACGATCTCGCCGTCGAGCATGAATTTCTCGGGTTTGAGCGCAGCCAGCGCCGCGATCAATTCCGGAAAATAGCGGGTCATCGGACGACCGGATTTCGACTGCAACTGAATTTCTTCACCGTCGCGAGAAGCCACGCAACGAAAACCGTCCCATTTCGGCTCGTAGCGCCATTGCGTCCCGGTCGGGATTTCATCGACCGATAGAGCTTCCATGGGGCTAAAGGGTAGGTGCAGCGGCAGAGCCATTACGATCTCCCGCCGTCAATCGATCGACTTCCGGCAAGTTCCATCGTACCGCACGCTCGCGCGCCTCCGGAACCGCGGCTGCTGGGCGACGTTGCCCCACGAATTCAGCAGCAGGGAGCCGATCATGGCAGGAGAATTGACCGGATGCACCATTGCGGTGCTCGCAACCGATGGCGTCGAGCAGGTCGAACTTACCGAGCCGATGAAGGCGCTCAAGGACGCCGGCGCCGAGGTCAGAGTTGTTTCCGACAAGGACGATGAGATCCAAGCGTTCAAGCATCACGACAAGGGAAGCAAGAATTCCCGTCGACGAAACGCTCGGCGATGCCGAGCCTGACGACTTCGACGGGCTGGTCTTGCCGGGCGGCGTCATCAATCCGGACGCGCTGCGGCTCGTTCCGGAAGCGATCGAATTCGTCCGCCATTTCGTCGAAGAGGGAAAGCCGATCGCTGCGATCTGCCACGGCCCGTGGACGCTGATCGACGCCGGCGGCGTCAAGGGCAAGAAAATGACTTCATGGCCATCGTTGAAGACCGATCTGTCGAACGCCGGCGCCAAGTGGGTCGACGAGCAAGTGGTGGCGGATGCCGATCTGGTGACCTCGCGGAAGCCCGACGATCTCCCGGCTTTCAATAAGAAAATGATCGAGGCCTTCAGCCACGGTCACGCCGCCGCCAAGTAAGACGGCGCACCAATTTTCCTGGGCGATGGGGTTACGGCCGCGCCGCGCAACCTTGCGCCGGTTGCGAACAAAACGGGACCGTGATTCATTGAAATTCCGTTCCCGAATGATTCGTGACCGATGCTGGCGGCGCGCCTCGACAAGCTCAATCCGCAACAGCGCCGCGCTGTCGAGCACGGCGGGCTGCCGCTTGCGCAGTCCGCTCCGCTTCTCATCATCGCCGGCGCCGGCTCCGGCAAGACCGCGACGCTGGCGCATCGCGTCGTGCATCTCATCGAAAACGGCGCCGATCCGCGCCGCATCATGCTCTTGACCTTTTCGCGGCGGGCGGCGGCGGAGATGACGCGCCGGGTCGATCGCATTCTTGCCGATGCAACGCGCGGCCGCTCGGCAGGCTTGTCGGATGCGATTGCCTGGGCCGGCACCTTCCATTCGATCGGCGCGCGGTTGCTGCGCGAATATGCCGAGGATATCGGACTTGCCCGCGCATTCACGATTCACGATCGCGAGGATTCCGGCGACCTGATGAATTTGATCCGCCACGAGTTCGGCTATTCGGCGACCAAAGAGCGCTTTCCGGCCAAAGGCACCTGCCTGGCGATTTATTCGCGCGCGGTGAACAGCGAGACCGCACTGGACGAAGTTTTATGCGCGAATTTCCCGTGGTGCGCGATCTGGCAGGACGAGTTGCGTCATTTGTTCGCGCGCTACGTCGAAGCGAAGCAGGCACAGAACGTCCTCGATTACGACGATCTGTTGCTCTATTGGGCGCATATGATGCCGGAGCCCTTGATCGCAGAGCACGTCGCGGCCCGCTTCGATCACGTTCTGGTCGACGAATATCAGGACACCAACCGGCTGCAAGCCTCGGTGCTCTTGGCGCTCAAACCGAATGGCCAGGGCATGACCGTGGTCGGCGACGATGCGCAGGCGATCTATTCGTTCCGCGCCGCGACGGTGCGCAATATCCTCGAGTTTCCGGGTCACTTCTCGCCGCGCGCCGAGGTCGTTACGCTGGAGCAGAATTATCGCTCCACGCAGCCGATCCTCGAGGCGGCGAATGCCGTGATCGGTCTTGCCGAAGAACGCTTCACCAAAAACCTGTGGTCGGAACGCAAATCCGCCGAGCGGCCCAAAATCGTCAGTGTGCGCGACGAAACCGACCAGGCGCGCTACGTGGTCGAGAGGATTTTGCAGAGCCGCGAGGCGGGGCTTGCGCTCAAATCGCAGGCCGTACTGTTTCGCGCCTCGCACCACAGCGGTCCGCTCGAGGTCGAATTGACCCGACGCAACATCCCATTCGTCAAATTCGGCGGGCTGAAATTCCTTGAAGCCGCACACATCAAGGACATGCTGGCGTTGCTGCGGTTTACCGAAAATCCGCGCGACCGCGTCGCCGGTTTCCGCGTCATTCAGCTGTTGCCCGGCATCGGCCCGATCATCGCCGCCAAGGCGCTTGATCGCGTCGCGGCCATTGCCGATCCGGTCGAGGCGCTTGACGGCATGAAGCCGCCCGCCGCCGCTGCCGAGCATTGGCCGCTATTCGTCGAGGCGGTTCGTCTGCTCCGTTCCGGCGCAGCAGGATGGCCCGCCGAGCTCGATCTCGCGCGCCGCTGGTACGAGCCACATCTCGATCGCATTCATGAAGATGCCAGCCTGCGGCAGGCCGATTTGCATCAGCTCGTGCAGATCGCCGCGACCTATCCGAGCCGGGAGCGCTTCCTCACTGAGCTCACGCTCGATCCGCCGGAGGCGACCAGCGACCGCGCCGGCGCGCCGCTGCTCGATGAGGATTATCTCATCCTCTCCACCATCCATTCGGCAAAAGGGCAGGAGTGGAAGTCGGTCCATATCTTGAACGCGGTCGACGGCTGTATGCCATCCGATCTGGCCACCGGAACGAGCGCGGAGATCGAAGAGGAACGGCGGCTCCTTTATGTCGCCATGACGCGGGCGCGGGATCACCTCGACATCATCGTGCCGCAACGCTTCTTCGTCCACGGTCAACGCAATAACGGCGACCGGCATCTTTATGCATCACGTACCCGTTTCATTCCGTCCGGGTTTGCTGGAGCATTTCGAATGTTGCGGCTGGTCGCCCCCGACGGCGACAACAGCGCCGCGGACGCCGGCGCATGCACCCGTCGATATTCTCAAGCGCGTGCGCAAAAGCTGGGGCTGAGTTTCGCCTAGAGGGCCGCGCGCCGCAGCCGCAGCGCGTTGGTGATGACGCTCACCGACGACAACGCCATCGCCGCTGCGCCGATGACCGGCGACAGCAGTATACCGAAAGCCGGATAGAGAACGCCGGCCGCAATCGGAATGGCGGCGCCGTTATAGAGAAAAGCGAGCAGCAGATTTTCCCGGATGTTGCGCATCGTCGCGCGCGACAACCGCCGCGCGCGCACGATGCCGCTGAGGTCGCCTTTGAGCAGCGTGATGCCGGCGCTTTCGATCGCGACATCGGTGCCGGTGCCCATAGCGATGCCAACGTCGGCTGCAGCCAGCGCCGGTGCATCATTGACGCCATCGCCGGCCATCGCCACGACGCGGCCCTCGCGGCGCAGCTTTTCCACGATCGCGCCTTTGCGGTCGGGCAGCACTTCGGCTTCGACTTCCGCGATGCCGAGGCGGCGCGCGACCGCCGCTGCGGTGACGCGATTGTCGCCGGTCAGCATGACAATGCGGATGCCGTCGTCGATCAGGCTTTGCAGCGCTGCGGATGCGGTCGCTTTGATCGGATCGGCAATAGCGATGAGGCCTCCGGCTTTGCCATCGGCGGCGAGGAATACCACGGTGGCGCCGTCGCGGCGCAGACGGTCGGCATCGCTTTGCAGCGAAGCTGCATCGATGCCGAACTCAGCCATGAAATTCTGCGCTACCGAGCCCCACTTTGCGGCCCTCAACCGTGCCGATCACGCCTTTCCCGGCCGGTGCGTCAAAGTCGCCGACCTCGGCCGTAACGATTTTGCGGTCCGCGGCAGCCGCGACGATGGCGGCGGCCAACGGATGTTCGCTGCCGCGCTCAACCGACGCGGCAAGGCGCAGCACGTCGGTTTCGCTGAAACCGGCCGCCGCGACGATGGCCGTGACCTTCGGCTTACCCTCGGTCAGGGTTCCGGTCTTGTCGATCACCAGGGTGTCGACTTTCTCCATCCGCTCCAGCGCATCGGCGTTCTTGACCAAGACACCGCTGCGGGCGCCGCGCCCGACGCCGACCATGATCGACATCGGGGTCGCCAAGCCGAGCGCGCAAGGGCAGGCGATAATGAGCACGTTCACCGCGGCGACCAGCGCGAAAGCAAAGCGCGGCTCCGGCCCGAAGACCGCCCAGACGGCGAAGGCGATCAGCGCAACAAGGATCACCACAGGCACGAACCACGACGACACTTGATCCGCCAGCCGCTGGATCGGTGCCCGCGAGCGCTGCGCCGTGGCCACCATCTGCACGATCTGCGATAGCAGCGTGTCGCGCCCGACCTTGTCGGCGCGCATTGTAAAGCTACCGCTTTGATTGAACGTGCCGGTAATGACTTTTGTATCGGCCGTCTTGGTTACCGGCATCGACTCGCCCGTCACCATCAACTCGTCGACTGACGAGCGGCCGTCAATCACGCTGCCGTCGACCGGGATCTTCTCTCCCGGCCGCACCCGCAGACGGTCTCCGACAAGGACGACGTCAAGCGCGACTTCAGTCTCGGCACCGTCGGTCGCGATCCGGCGCGCAGTTTTCGGTGCGAGATCGAGGAGCGCGTGGATCGCGCCGGAGGTGCGCTCCCTGGCGCGCAGCTCCAACACCTGGCCGAGCAACACCAGCACGGTGATTCCCGCCGCCGCCTCGAAATAAACGCCGACCGCCCCTTCGTGGCCACGAAAAGCCGGGGGAAAAGCTGCGGCGCCAGCGTCGCCACGACGCTGTAAGCCCAAGCGACGCCGGTGCCGACGGCGATGAGCGAGAACATATTGAGGTTGCGGGTAACGAACGAATGCCAGCCACGCACAAAAAACGGCCAGCCGGCCCAGAGAACGACCGGAGTCGCCAACGCCAGTTGGATGACGTTATCGACATTTGGTGTCAGCCAAACGCCGAGGTCGACCAAATGGCCGCCCATCTCCAGCACGGTCACCGGCAGCGTCAGTATGAGCCCGATCCAGAACCGCCGCGTCATGTCGAGCAGTTCGGGATTGTCCGGCGCTTCGGCCGTGACGGTGACGGGTTCGAGCGCCATGCCGCAGATCGGGCAGGCGCCCGGGCCGACCTGCCGGACTTCGGGATGCATCGGGCAGGTGTAGATAGTGACTTCCGCCATCGCGGGTTCCGGCGCGACGCCGGGCTTCAGATATTTCTCCGGCGCGGCGGCAAATTTGCCGCGGCAGCCCGCCGAGCAGAAATAATAAGTATGATCTCGACAGTCGTGGCGATGCCGACTAGTCGCCGGATCGACGGCCATGCCGCAGACCGGGTCGATGACCGCAACTGCGGCAGATCGCGAATGGAATGGCCGATGCAAGACGTCGCCTCTTGATACACGTACCGGGTAGGGGTATATAGAGCGCATGAGAGCGGTTGCCAAGACGTCAGTACTTAAGCGCTTCCATCGGATCGAGGGCCAAGTGCGCGGTCTGGCGCGCATGGTCGAGCAGGACCGCTATTGCATCGACATCGTGACCCAGCTCTCGGCGGTGCGCGCCGCGCTGCGGCGCGCGGAGGAGGAGATCCTCGCCGACCACGCCGCGCATTGCGTCGAGCGCGCGATCGCGTCAGGCGATAAGGCGGAGCAGCGGCGCAAGGTCGCCGAGCTCATCGAAGTGATTTCACGCAGCGACCGATGACCGTCGGAGCCAAGCGCCGGTCGCCCAAGCCGAGGACGAAGCGGCGCCCAAAATCCGTAGCGATCGCAATCAAGCGCGCTTACGACCCGCCCGCTGCGAAAGACGGGTTACGTATTCTGATCGACCGACTGTGGCCGCGCGGTGTGTCCAAAGCCAAGCTCAAGCTCGACGCTTGGCCGCGCGCGCTGTCACCGTCAACGGCGTTGCGGAAATGGTATGGGCACGAACCGGCGCGCTTTGCCGAATTTCGCCGTCGCTATCGCGCCGAACTTGCCGAGCACAAAGAGGAGCTGGCCGCGCTGCGCACCTGGGTCAATGGCCGCTCCACCACGCTTATCACCGCCACGCGCGAACTCGAACTCAGCCACGCCGAGGTGATGCGCCAAATGCTCAGCGCAAAGAGCCGATAGCCCGCTCAGTTCAGCAGGATGATGCTGCCTTGCGGCAGATTGAGCGTTTCGGCTTCGCTCGATGTCGCGCGCCGGATTTCCGAAATCGAATAATTGTAAATCTCTTGATTGATCAAGCGCCGCTCGAGCTCGCTGCGTGCCTCGCGCTCGCTCGGGGCGGCAACGCCGTATTGCAGATGCACGGTCATGCCGTCGCGGTCGGCGAACGAAACAGTGGTCACGAACGGCACTTGCATCGCGCTTCCCTTTTTGACGTTGCCCATATCCAACCGGCCAAAGTTTAATAAAATGCTACCGATGGCTGCGGCAGCGTTCAGATCGGACGTTGTGTGGAATTGTCAGCGCTTACGGAAGGATCAGCCGAATCTTTGTCGCGCGAGCGCCGCGCCCCGGGCAAGCGCTTCCAGTTTCATTGCGGCGATTTCGCGGCGCATCGGCGCCATGCCGCAATTGGTGCAGGCGATGATTTTTTGCGCAGGAACGTACTCTGCCGCTTTCGCGATCACCTCGGCGACTTCCTCCGGCGTCTCGATCCTATCGGTGGCGACGTCGATGACGCCGATCAGCACATCTTTGCCGGCAAGCAGATTCATGACGCTCATCGGCACGTGCGAATGGATGCATTCGAGCGACACCTGATCGATGCGGCTGTTCGCCAATGCGGGGAAGAATTTTTCGTATTGCCGCCATTCGGCGCCGAGCGTTGCCTTCCACTCGATATTGGCGGGAATGCCGTAGCCGTAGCAGATGTGCACCGCGCTTTTGCAAGCGACGCCGTCGATAGCGCGATGCAGCGCCTCGATGCCCCATGTTGCAGCAGCATCCATATAGACGTTGAACGCCGGCTCATCGAACTGGATGACGTCGACCCCGTCGACCGCAAGTCCGCGCGCCTCCTCGTTGAGGAGGTCGGCAAAGGCGAAGGCCATCTTCACCCGGTCGCCGTAATGCGCGTCGGCGATGGTATCGACGATGGTCATCGGCCCGGGCAAAGTGAATTTGAGTTTTTTCCTGGTGTGGGCGCGCGCCAGCCGCGCCTCGCGAGCATGCACGCGTGAACGCAGCCGCAGCGGCCCGACCACGGTCGGGCACATCGCCTTGTAGCGATCGTTGCGGATGCCCATCTCGACGCGCTTGTCGAAGTCGATGCCGTCGACCGCTTCGAGAAAACCGTGGACGAAATGCTGGCGCGACTGCTCGCCGTCGCCGACGATGTCGATGCCGGCATCCTCCTGCAGCTTGATCGCCAACAGCGTCGCATCGTCCTTGGCGGTTGCGAGTTCTTCGCCTTCGAGCCGCCACGGCGCCCATAGCTTGTTCGGTACGGCAAGCCACGCCGGCTTCGGCAGACTGCCGGCGATCGTGGTGGGAAATAGCGGCTCGGTGGCTGGCATCGTGGGCGCTCAGTTTCGCGACAAGGCCGTGGGCGGCCGCCAGTCGTATAGCCAATCATAATGGCGCAACAACCACCCGCCGCCAATCGCGTGCATCGCGGTATTGCGCAGCATAGCGGGCAGGGCGCTCAAGTGGTAGCGCGCGCCATTTTTTGCCGCGAGCCGCTGCACCCTGCGTGTCCGCGTCCGCCGCAGCGCGGAATAGGATTGCAATGCGCCTGCGGCATCGTCCGGCATACGGGCGAGGCAGCGCGCCGCGACGACCGCATCTTCGATCGCCATGGCGGCGCCTTGGGCGAGGAAGGGCAGCATCGGATGGGCGGCGTCCCCTATCAGTGCTGCGGCCCCATAGCAAAAGCTCGATAGCGGCGAATGATCGTAGAGCGCCCATTTCAGCCAGGCTTCAGGCTCGCGAACCAGCGCCCGCGCCTGCGGCGCCCAGCGCTCGGCCGGAAGCCGCGGCAGTAGATCGATCCGGCTTGCCGGCGCGCTCCAGCCCGGCGCGTTCCAGTTATCGGTCGTGATGACGACGACGTTGATCAGGGCGCCGGCCTTCACCGGATAGTGCACGAGATGCGCATCGCGCCCGAGCCAGAGATGGATCAGCGGTTCGCGCAATTCCGCCGGCACTTCGCTCGCCGGAATGAGCGCCCGCCACGCGGCGCGGCCGGCAAAGCGCGGCGGGTCCTTGAAGCCAAGCCTGGCGCGCGATTCCGACCACAGACCATCGGCGGCAATGAGCGCATAACCACGCTCATGCCAGACGCCGCCAGAGCCGTTTGCCGACACAGTGACGCCATGCGAATGGGTGGCGAAATCCTCCACGCGCATGCCGAGCTTGAGTGAAACGTCACGCTCTTGCGCCACCGCGGCAACGAGCGCGGCCTGGAGATCGCCGCGATGGATGATCCAGTATGGTGCGCCGTAGCGCTCTGCCGCCCCGCCGAGCGGCATGCGGACGATTTCGCGGCCACTGTGCCCGGCCAAGACCCGCAACGCCGTGGGCGCGGTTACATGCGGCCGCAGCCGCTCGCCGACGCCGAGATCGATCAGGCAACGTGCGGCATTCGGTGAAAGCTGGATCCCGGCGCCGGTTTCCGAAAGCCGTTCGGTTTGTTCCAGTACGATGACGCGAAAGCCGTTGCGCGCCAGCGCCAGTGCGGCCGTAAGGCCGCCGATACCGGCGCCCGCGACGATGACGCTGCGCGAGACCGTCACGACAAAGGTTCAAACAAAATCTTCGCTCAAGGCACATTCCGCGGGCCGCGCTTTATTGGGCGCGAGCACCGGATCGTGGCGGTAAAGCGTCGAGCAATAGGGGCAGACGTATTCGGCGTCGCCTCCCATGTCGCAATAGACGTGCGGATGGTCGAAGGGCGGCAGCGCGCCGACGCACATGAATTCCCGGGCGCCGATGGTGATCACCGGGACGCCGAGATCGTTGTGGAAATGCGGAACAATCTTATCCGTCATGGGCGTGCTATCCGGCTTGCGAAATCGCACCGTACCATAGCGGGCCGCCGGCTTGATTTCCAGCAAAGGGATTCGGATCGCGATTTATTGTGAAAAAGCCGCAAATCGCCGACATATAGCGCGCGGATTCGAGAGTGATCCGCGCAGGGCCAAGGCACTAAAGGATGGGCGAGCGGCAATTCTTTCGGTTGGCGCGGCATCCGGCCTTTGCGCTCGTCTGCGCCGTCCTTTTTGCCCTCATCGCGCTTGCGCTTATTTGCGAAAGCGTTGCCGGGCAAAACCGTCTCGCTGTAGGCGATGATCCGGTCCGGATCAGCGATCAGGCGCTCGACCGCAGCTTCAACCGGGATGTGGCGGAACGCGAAATCGGCGCTGCACTGGCCTCGGGCGATATCGGCCTTGCGCAAAGCTTTGTCGCGCTCGCGGCCGATCGCGGCGTCGCCATCGATCCGCCCTTGGCGGCCAAGGTGAAGGACGCCGGCGTGCAACAATCGTCCGTCGGCAACGCCGCAGGCCGATTTGTTCATGGACTGTGGACCGGGGAGCCCACCGACCTGGCGAGCCTCGCGGGCACCGCTTTCGGCGATCTCTTTGTGTTCGGCGACATCCGCGATGCGGCCCGCGAGGGTACGCACTATCTCATGGGCGAGCACTATGATCCGTGGATTTTCGGTCTCGCCGGCGTCGGCATCGCCATCACCGCCGCCACCTACGCCATCGCCGGCTTCAGCGCGCCAGAGCGCATTGGCCTTTCGCTGGTCAAGGCGGCGCGCCGCAGCGGACGGCTCAATCCTGTCTTGGCGGTGCGGGCCGCGCGCGAGGCGATGAAAGTCGAGGAGGCCGGCGGCCTCGTCGACCTCGCGGAAAATACCGGACGCATCGAGACCAAGGCCGGACCGCAGGCGGCGATGGACAGTCTCGCGGTTGCCGAAGAGCCGCAGGATGTATCGCGGCTGGCCCGTCTTTCCGCCGCCAAGGGCGGCAAGACGCGCGCGATCATAAAACTCCTCGGCCGCGCCGCCATCGTGCTTACGGCGACCACTTTCGATCTCGCGATGTGGCTGATCTGGGCCGCGTTTGCGCTGATCGGCTTCTGTGCCTCGTGCAAAACCGCCGCGGAGCGCATGACGCAGCGCGTCTTGCTTCGCAACAAGGCACGCCGCCTGCGCGAGGCGGAATCGCGCATACTGGCGCTTCCGGTGCGGCCGTGATTATGGTCGGGCCATGCCGAGCTTTTCTCACGACGGGGTAGAAATTGCCTTTCTCGATGAAGGCGCGGGTGAGCCGATTGTGCTCGTCCACGGCTTCGCCTCGAACAAGGAAATCAACTGGGTCGGCCCGGGCTGGGTGAGCACGCTGGCGCGTGCCGGCCGGCGCGTGATCGCGCTCGATGATCGCGGCCATGGCGCTTCGACCAAGCTCTACGATCCGGCCGCCTATCACAGCGCGATTATGGCCGAGGATGTGCGGGCGTTGCTCGACCATCTTGGTCTGCCGCGCGCCGACGTCATGGGTTATTCCATGGGCGCGCGCATCACGGCTTTCCTGGCGCTGTCGCACCCCGATCGGGTCCGCTCGGCGGTGTTCGGCGGCCTCGGCATCCGGCTGGTGGAGGGCGTCGGTCTGCCCGATACCATTGCCGATGCACTCGAAGCGCCGTCGCTCGCGGACGTGTCCGATCCGACAGCCTATATGTTCCGCGCTTTTGCCGAACAGACCAAATCCGATCTGCGCGCGCTGGCCGCTTGCTTGCGCGGCTCGCGCCAGACGCTCGGTCGCGACGAAGTCGCGCGTATCAAGGTGCCGGTCCTGGTCGCGGTCGGCGGTGAAGATCCGATCGCCGGTTCGCCGCAGGACCTCGCAGCCCTCATCCCTGGCGCGCGGGCCCTGACCATTCCCGGCCGCGACCATATGCTGGCGGTCGGCGATCGGGTGTTTAAGTCGGCGGTGCTCGAATTCCTGGCTAATCGGTCAATGAACTAGCCCATTGGCCTGATATCGCTCGGCTTTTGGCTGAGAAACCGCGCCCCTTGGTTTTGGCCCATCGCCCGCCCAATATGATAGAAGGTCACGCCGCTTTTCCGGGGAGACATACCGATGGCGCAGTATCAGGCAAAACCGGCGCTCGACACGGTCGATCCGGTCTGGGCACGCATCCGCCGCGAAGCCGAAGAAATCGTGCGGCGCGAGCCGGAGCTCACGACCTTCATCTATTCGACCGTTCTGCATAATGACACGCTCGAGGGTGCGGTCGCGCACCGGCTGGCCGGGCGGCTTGACCATTCCGCCGTCTCGGCGGAATTGATCCGGCAGGCCTATGCGGATGCGATCGACGACAGCCCGGCGATCGGCGAAGCTTTCCGTGCCGACCTGATGGCGACGGTCGACCGCGATCCGGCGACCCACCGGCTGATCGAGCCGGTGCTCTATTACAAAGGGTTTCATGCCATCCAGACCTATCGGCTGGCGCATTGGCTGTGGCAGAAGAGCCGCCGCGATTTCGCGCTCTACCTGCAGAGCCGGTCGTCGGCGGTGTTTCAGTGCGATATCCATCCGGCGGCTCGGATCGGGCGCGGCATCTTCCTCGATCATGCCACCGGGCTCGTGGTCGGCGAGACCGCAGTGATCGAAGACGATGTCTCGCTGCTCCACGACGTGACGCTCGGCGGCACCGGCAAGGAGCATGAAGACCGGCATCCGAAAATCCGCTATGGCGTGATGATCGGCGCCGGCGCCAAAATCCTCGGCAATATTGAAGTTGGCCATTGCGCGCGCATTGCCGCCGGTTCGGTGGTGGTCAAACCGGTTCCCAACAATGTGACCGTTGCCGGCGTGCCGGCGAAAGTGATCGGCGTCGCGGGTTGCCCCGAACCCGCACGAACCATGGATCAGATGTTTCAGGACGAGATTTGAGGTATCCGGGAGCACGGGGCTTGCCTTCGAACTTGGTCCGCAGGGCGAATGCCGGTTTTCCGACAAGATCATGCGCGATCAAAAACCAGAACCCGGTTTTGATTCCATCAAAGCCGATTAGGTTCTAAACTTCGAATCCCCGTTGAGGAGAGTTGTGTGGACATTCAGGCAGTCAGGAAGCTCGACGCCTATTTGAAGAAGCTATTCGGCAACGCGCGTCTTCGCGTGGTGCCGCAGCCAGCGAAAGCGGACATGGCCGAGGTTTATATCGGCGAAGAGCGGCTGGGCGATCTTAACCAGGACGACGAAGACGAAGATCTCTCTTACAATTTCCGCATGGAAATAGATTTGGGCGAAGTCGCCGACATCGATCGGATCAAGCGCCTGGACGCCTATCTCAAGCGAAAATTCGACAATGCGGCCATCCGCGTCGTGCCGCGCGCCAAAAAACGGGACTCGCTTGAAACCTACCTGGGCGAGGAATTCATCGGCGTTCTATTCGTCGACGATGAAAAGCGGCCAGGAGCCTATATTCTTGAAATGCCGATTTTGGATATGGATTTGGCCTGAATGGGCTGTGATCGCAGGATCTTTTACCTACGGGCGGGCCCCAGCTTCACTGCGGATGCAACTGAGTGAGAAGCCGGTCGAAACCGGCGGCGATCGTGCGCCAATCGCCGAACCAATCGCGTGGAAAGCGAAACGTCATCTCGGTGGCACCCAGCATTCGTTGGTGAATGCAAGTTCCAGGCACGATTTGGCCCGGCCGCGTGCATAAGGCGAAGAATTGCTCGGGATTGGTGCCGAAATAGACCAGGTCTTGGCCGTCATAAGGCGTCCCGGCGCGAAACGGCAGAATAGCCAGGCCGTCGGGGCCTGCGCTCGCCTTGGTCTCGGCATAGCGCGGATAGATGGTGCGCAGCCGATCGAGCGGCGGCAATTCGCTGCCAAGCCCGGCGATGCTCACGAACAGCCGCTTGTTCTCAGGTGCGGCGGCCGCCGCCGCGGCCTGCGCCGCATCCAGCACGGTCTTATCCGCAGGTTTGTCGTTGGCGTGGGGCGGTTCGAGCGACGGCCATTCAAAAGCAAGATCGATACGATCCTGTTGGCCGGGATGGCGTTGCACCGCTTCGCGGATCGCTGCCGGCGGCACGTCGAACAGCTCACCGGCAACCGAGATCGGAATCGCGGGTGCATCGAGCGCCGTCGTTCGGCTAGGCCAGGTCGGCCACAGCACGTAGGAGACGAAGGCTGCCGCCGCGGCAACTAAAGCGACAATAACTGCAAATGACAGCGTGAAAATGCCGTGCGTTCGCCTCTTGTGCCGGAGAACCGTGTGCGCCGTCATCGATTTCATTCAGTCCGCGCAAATCAATCTCAGTATCGCACGGGCCCAAGCGGCAAAGAGGGCAGGGAGCTGGCCGGTCGGCCGCAATGATTGCGACGTCATGGCTTGGCCGGTGCCGGTTGCGCCGCCGCTTGCGGCTTAAGCGGCGCTTCGATCTGTGCGGCAAGCACCGCCGCGATTTTGGCATGCGCCGCGGCGTTAAAGTGAATGTGGTCCCACTGGTAGAAATCTGCCGGCACCGGGTCCGGGTCGTAGATAATGACTCGAATGCCGCGGGCGCGCACACGCGCCGCCATGGCCGCGACATTGGCGGCGCGCGCCGCCTTGGTGCCGAAGAAGCGCAGATCGTTGCCGCCCGGCTGCAAGATCACGATGTCGGTGCCTTTGGGCACGGCGCTGTCGATCCGCCGCAGCATACCGGCGGTAACGTCGCCATTGACGCCGGCATTGATGACGTTCGCCGCAATGCCCTTCTTGCGTAACAGCGCCTGCAGGACCGCGGGATAGGCGTTTTGCTCGCCGACGCCGAAACCGGTCGTGTTGCTGGCCCCGATCGCCACGATGTTGAGCGGCCGCGCCTGCAGCGGCGAAGCCTGGGCGAATGCGATGAGCGCTGCAGCCAGTGCCAATGCGCGCGCAATGATGGTCATGTGGATAAGCGTTTGGCGCAAAAGCCGGAATTGACGCCCATTAACCTTTCTTTAA
>CAWARC010000040.1:0-64315 GCA_963784325.1 uncultured Alphaproteobacteria bacterium
TCCTTGTACTTCAGGCCCGGGCCCGGTGCCGCCTCGAGCAGCCGCGCGACATCCTCGGGCGAAAGCACACGCGGCAGCTTCCTGGGGTAACGCGTGCGGGCAATCTGATGGGCTAGGTCGGCGCGACCGCACGTGATGCCAAGGAAGAAGCGCAGTGCGGATGCTTGCGTATTCATCTTCGCAGGCTGCGCGCCCTGCGCGATCTGCTCGGCCTGGAAGCATCGGATGTCGTCGCCGCTCGCCGTATCCGGCGCGCGCCCGAGGAACTTGGCAAAGGTCTCGATGTGCCGGATGTAATCGTGTTGGGTCTTGGCGCCGAAGTTGCGGTTCGTCATATCCTGCAAAATGCGGCGGCGCAGATCGCTGATGGGCTTGTCACTCATCGAAGGCTCCTGTCCTGAGATTGGGGTTCTGCAACCCCTCGATCCTCAGGGCGGGACGCCTGCTCGTCAGCACCTCTCGATCAGTCGGTTAGCGCGGGCCTCGCCACTTGCTCCGTTCCGCGCGCAGCGCGCTCCCGCGCGAGCGGGTTCGTTCATTGGCCCATGACGACCGGCCGCCTTTTTCGGGTCGACCGTCGCTAACGGGGCGTTGCGGACATGGTTGGACCTGCAGCTTGCCGGGCCCGGTCGCGATTGAAACCTGGCAGCCCCAGGACGGCACCGTCAAAAAGGGCTTGCACCGGCCCAGGTTCAGCGCAACTATTCGTATTATCACGGCCGCCGGCTCTCATCCTGTTTGCCGCGCCGTTCTCATCCAGATTGTCGCGCTATAGGTTATTTTTATTTATTCGACTTTTCAATTGCTTACGGTTGATAATTCAAAGGATCGGCGTGGGTAATAGAGAGATTATGGCCCCAGGCCAATCTCGGGATATGTCCGCTGCGCAGTCCTATCGGAGGATAAGCGGACTAAACTCGGACATCGCAAAAGTGAAGCGATTGACCACCGTCAATTGACGCATTGCGAAAGCTTTATTTGATCACCTCGTCGGCGAGGGAGAGCAAGTTGGCCGTGCGGACGCTATAGTTGCGGAACGTAGAAGCGGGGCTTGATGGGAGGGGGACATGGCGAAAGGGTTGACGAATAAGAAGCCACGCGCAAAGGGCTTGGCGACCATCTACGGGATTCGTACCGCTAGAGGCGAAAAGATGCTGAAAGGTCCATGGCGGCTTATCAGCCCCTGACCTGCCACTGAACATTCATCCAGCGGCGATTAGAGTCTCGGCGGTTGATACGCCTTTCGGCGCGGTGTGAGCAACCGGACGGCGCGCGGAGCCGTCATGTAGCGCAGCGCGATGGCCGGTTGCAGTGAGATGATCGGCGTAAGCCGCCGGCGTCCTGTAACCGAAGCGAGGAATGCGGCCTCGTCGTGTTGTAGTCGGCGACCCAGGCAGCAATGATTTGGCGGGTCTGGTCGAGATCAAGGAACAGGCTCTCGTTGAGAAGTTCGTCCCGCATGCGGCCGTTGAAGGATTCGATGTAGCCGTTCTGCATGGGCTTGCCCGGTGCGATGTAGTGCCATTCCACCCGATGATCCTTTGCCCAGCCTAGCATCGCATTCGAGGTGAACTCGGTGCCGTTGTCAGAGACGATCATCCGCGGCTTGGCGCGCCCTTCGATAAGTACGGTGAGCTCGCGGGCAACCCGTCGGCCTGAGATCGAAGTGTCGGGGATTGCCGCCAGGCACTCCCGGGTCACGTCATCGACGATGTTGAGGATGCGGAAGCGCCGGCCGCAGGCGAACTGGTCGTGGACAAAGTCGAGCGACCAACGGGCATTTGGCTTGGCCTCGACGAGGATGGGCACGCGGGTTCCTACCGCCTTGCGGCGACTTCTGCGTAATTCCGGTCGGAATCGGTACGGTCATCGCTGTCGATTGCCGATCGACCGGGATCATCGCGAAAAATCGGCGTCACGGTCCCGTCGTTCCAGATCGCTTGATCGCCGGAGCGGACAGCGGAACTGTCCTCGTCGTCGTCCTGCGCTAGGGCTTGCGCCAAAAAGACCGGGGCTGATGCAGTCAATGCTAAAACAACGATTACGAACGCGCGCACGTTGACCTCCTGAATGCGGCACACTTCAGTGCGGTCATGATTGTGTCAAGGCGAAGGCGATTGCGTTCTCTAGACGGGGAACTGACGAGGGCGCCGGGAAGCGGCGCTCGGCCACGGCGTCAGCGGCCCCAATCCTCTTCGACTTCCCGCTTCACCGCGGGCGCGGCCGGGATCAGATCGAAGGCGCAGAGCACTGCGTCACCGCTATGGCGCGTCCAGCGGACGAGCTCGAACACCGCGAGCCCCTTGTCATCGGTGACGATCGCCTCGCCGTCGATAGGTTCTAGTGAAAAATTCTCAGCTTCAGGAACAAAAGGACGGCCCCTGCAACGACGAGCGCAATCCACATGTTACGCCAACTGCTGCTACGTCGCGAATGGTTCGAATGTTTGACGTCACGTTCGCTAGCAGCCGCTTTACGCGCGGCCGTCCAGGCGTCCTGAATAAGCTGCGCCCTTGTCCTGGTCTCGTCCTGAATTTGTTGGTCGTCCATGCGCTACGGCCATTTCGCCATTTGCGGCCGGGTAGTGAGTTGATTCGGCAAGCACACTATAGGCGCAGAATCCACTGTGGCCGTGTCCTCGATACACCATGGCGGCGGGAAGCGGCGCGGCTTGGTCACCGCCGACGCTCGACCTTCACGATCCTTTCTTCGGGACCGCTGGGAACTGTCAAGCGCAGGCCGGGCGGCCAAGTGGTGCGGGCCCGAAGGTCCCACACAGTCTTTGCGGCCAGCGGGATGCCGGGTCCAATCTCGACCTTGATGCTATGATTGAGGCCGCCGAGAACCTTCCGCACGCCCTCAATCGTGTCTGGCGCGTATGGATCGATCATCGAATTGATCTTTTCTATGATTCGCGACGCAAGCGAGACGATTTCAGGGCGACAGTCCATCTCCCGCCGGGCGCTTAGCGGCGGCCTAAACCCGCGGCGTCTGGCATTTGCATCACCTGCCGGCGGCCTGCTCTCGAAGCAGGCGAGCGAACGGGGAGGGCCTCCGTTTCAATTTTGGCGTTGCCGGCGATGCTGCGGTTTAGGTTGCGCATCGCTGTGCGGAACGGCTTGCGCATTCTCATTGCAGAGCGCCGTTTTGCCTTTGATCGCGTCCATGCACTCTTTTAAGGTCGCAAACTCGCAGTTGACCGGACCGCCGGTGAAGTAGGCACACCACGCATTACTTTGTGCCTCGGCGACGGTACTCATCGCTCCTGCCAGTGTTACCGCGGCGAGCAGCAAAGCCCTCATTCGAATAGACCCTCGCCTCGCTATGGTAGATCAATTGAGCTAGCGGCGGGCGGAGAAGTTCCGGCAGTTTAGCAAAATCCGCAGCCATCCGCCGTGCCTCATCCTTGGTGAGCAGCTTCGCGCTTGATCGCCGGCCGTCCTCCTCCTCGTAATAGACATAGGCCAATGCTTGCCCGTCGTCGTCCCTGACGACGAAACAGGCGAGCATATCCTCGGTATTCGGTAGCAAACTCACCTACCGGATAACGCCCCAGTGCGTCATTGACGCACCACTCCGATCGTGCTAATAAGTTCGAACCGAAAAGGCATGTGCCAACCAGGGGGGAGCGTTATGACGGATACTGGACAAAGGAGGGCCACATGTTGGGGGCCGGCATCTACCCAATTACGATTGCTGAAATGTCGAACTATACGAAAGACGCAGACAGGTATTTTGAAATTGACGAGCACGAAAGGCTGAAAACCTTTCTTGCTGTTCATCCAGAGAGTGGCGATGTGCTGGTCGGTACAGGTGGAGTCCGGGTTTTGCCGTGGCCCATCAAAGGCACGGCTAAGACTTCCCCGCGTGTGGTCTACTACTTTAGAGACCTCAATATGCCGCTGTACATGATCGCACTTTACGAGCCGGGAGAGCGTATTCCGCTCGACGCCCGGTCAAAAAACAAGATCAACGCATTGGTCGTGGAACTTGTCGCCCAACATAGTACACATTGGGCCGCAATTCTGCACCAACAAAGGAGCGGTAACGAACTCGCGTAACTACCGAATGGAGAAAATGATGAAAAATAGGCATAAGATCGTCGCTGGGCTGCGCGAAGCGATCTCCCATGCCAAAGGAGCGCCTGCGCAAGCCCGGATCACCCGGTACAAAGTGCCGGACAATATTGATGTAAAAAAGTTGCGTGAGGGCTTAAGTATGAGCCAACCGGAGTTCGCACTTCGGTTTGGTTTCAATATCGGGACGCTTCGCCAATGGGAACAAGGTCGCCGCTATCCAGATGGGGCGGCTCGCGTTCTATTGACGGTGATTTCCCACTCACCAGAAGCCGTAAAAGAGGCCCTTAAATCCGTCTCCGAACGTCGCGCTGCTGTCGGTTGATAATTTTCTAATTTTAAGGCCCGCTCCACCGAGGTGGAGCGGGCCTTTGTTTTTTGGGCCGGGGCTGGTGCCGTTCGCGGGCTTTCCATCCGTGCGGGCTTGGGTCCAATCCCCAACCGGTCCATCGCAGTCAACGTCGTTTTTTCTTTGAAAAGGTAATTCCTGATGCCGGACATTAAGCTTGCCTGCCGGCAGTTTCGTTATTCTCGATAAAGGGCGTGCATCGGCTCCGATGACAGCGCCGGAACACCACGAGGGCGAATAGGGCCGTTCCTCCTTGACTGAATCACTGTGGCCGGCAGGGTACCCGCTCAATAGACAGCACCAGCCGCAGCGCGACTCGCTTATCACTTGTCCGGCTGCTGGATCTTGATTGTCAGGCCCGGGGCGGACACGTGGCTCTCTTCGCTCTCGATTTGCGTTTCATCGGCAATAGAGCGGTCAATCGCCTCGATCAGGCCTTGAAGCTCCATAAACCGACTGCGCATATTTTCTGTGTGGCCGCTCTTGTAATCCGCGGTTAACGCCTCAGTGACATTGCGCCGGTCGGCGACGGCCTACGCCGCGCGCCTTTGAGGTTTTCGATGTGCTCATTTGCTCGACCCACTGAAATCCTCCGCTGCTTCCCATGCGCTTCCCAATGGGCTTTTCTGGGAAACATGATACTTCGAAAAGTGTCTTAAGTCTTTGATTTTGCTGGTGAGCGCGGTGGGGCTCGAACCCACGACCCCGTGATTAAAAGTCAAATCAACCGTTTTTTCTAACCCATTGATGCTGAAGTCATTTTCTTGTGTCTGCACACAAATATCCCTTGTTCATTGGGATTTTCGTTGACACCCTGTGACATTTGGCAGACTCTCGCGGACATACGCACCACGTTCGGGGTGCAGACATATTGCAGACACGGGAGCCAGCGCGGTCATGACGACGATCAGCGAAAAGACAGTAGCGGCCCTTCCGACACCTCCGAGCGGGAACAAGCTGCACTATTTCAGTGGTGCGACGTTGCAGGGCAAGAAGGCGCCATCCGGCTTTGCCGTGCGCGTGACCAGCGCGGGCACAAAGTCATTCGTCTGGTTTCACCGCGTTGCTGGCAAGCCGCATTTGGAAACTATCGGGCGTTGGGATGAGAATGAGGGCGGCGGTAGCCTCACCGTGCTTAAGGCGATCATCGCTGCGAAGGCCCGCGCCGACGCCATACATAACTCGGGCGTCGACCCGCGGCCCGAGCGCACTCGCCGCCTTGAGGACGGCGACAAAGCCGACGGCGAGACTATCGGCGACCTGCTCGACAAGTTTGTAGAGCGCTACGTCGATAAAGACGCCAAGCTGCGCAGTAGCGACGCCATTAGCCGCACGTTCGAACGACTGATAAAGCCGGCCATCGGTAAGATTGGCATCTATGAGTTGCGCCGTTCAAAGGTGGTCGAAATGCTCGATACGATCGCCGACGAGCATGGGCCAGTCATGGCGGACAGGGCGCTTGCCTACGTCCGCAAGGCGTTCAATTGGCGCGCTATCAATGACGATGACTTTCATTCGCCGATCGTCAAGGGGATGGCGCGGACCAAGCCGAAGGAGCGGGCTCGATCACGCATTTTATCTGACGATGAAATCCGCGACGTATGGTCTGCGCTCGATACCGCTGATGTGCCCACCTGCTATCCCGCTTTTATTCGCACGCTCCTGACCACCGCGACCCGCCGTGACGAGGCCGCACAAATGCGGTGGGACGAAATTGACGGCGAGACATGGACAATCCCGGCCGCGCGGTACAAGACCAAAACGGAGCATGCCATCCCGCTGACCGACGCCGCCAAAGACCTGATCGGCAAGCGGCCGAAGGATCATGCCAAATGTCCTTTCGTATTCTCGACGACCGACGGCGCGAAGCCTTTCAGCGGCTACAGCAAAGCCAAGGCTGCACTCGACAAGAAAATTGCCGAGCTCCGCAAGGAAGCCGAACGCGAGAAGATCGAACCCTGGACGTTGCATGACCTACGGCGCACCGCGCGCAGCTTAATGAGCCGGGCCGGCGTGTCGACCGACCATGCCGAGCGCGCCCTAGGCCATGTCATTGCCGGCGTGCGCAGCGTCTATGACCGCCACGAATATTTAGCCGAGAAGAAGAGGGCCTTTGAGGCGCTAGCCTCGCTCGTTGCGCAAATTCTCAATCCGGCACGGAATGTCATGCCCATGAAGCGGGCGTAGCGTCATGAAAAATCCGTTTGTCGCCCTGCCCGGAGAAGAATTGAAGCTGGAAAGTCTAGAGCCTCCCTGGGCAGAGGGCGAAGAGTGGAAGAAGCCAGCCCGCATGATCGTCAAGCTTTTGCAAAAGCCCGATCTAGGTGACCTAAACGTGGAAGGCAGCGAAACGGTTTTCGGCTGTAACCATATCGCTCAGCAGCTATTCACACTAATCACGGCGCGACATGGCGAGCGAATAGCGCGCCGCATTTTTGCGAAATGGGGAACGCCACCGAGCGATCGCAGACGCCAGCTCATAGCAAATATTGGATTACTCGACCGTCTCGATATGATGAAACCGAAGCCGAATGTGCAGCAGCTCGCGCGCTCGCTCGCAGGGGAAAACAAAAAACTTCCCAGGTCGCAACAGCGCGGCGCCGGCAGCACCAACCCAAAAGCGTTAGAAAAGCAAATCACCGCATACGCGATCTTCGCAAGGCGCACATGAAAAAGGGAACATGGCTCGGCCCGTTCCCGGACGATGAATGAGCCTGGACATTATTTTTTAAAATTTGGGTAATAGCCACCGGCACCGGCATCCCTGCATTGTCGCCCCAACGTCCTCAGATGGGGTTTGCAATGCAGCCGAAGTCCAACCTGCTCGACGAATATCTCACGCCTGCCAGCTCGCCGCCGAATTGGGCGTCTGCACTAAGACGCTTGACCGATGGCGCGTCACGGGAAGCGGGCCACCGATAACCAAGATCGGCCGCAAGCCCTTCTATTCGCGCGAGAGTGTCAGGGGATGGCTTCAAGCACGCGAGCAGAGAGCCAACTCGACCCGAAAGACTACTGCGCACCGGGAGTCCGCGTCAGCCGCCTGAAACACCGAAGCCGCGCAGCGGTTTGCCACACGGCTTCGGCAGGCAAAAATTGTAACGGCTCGCACCGACGATTTAGCCTCCCGAGTCCCGATTTGCAAGCCACCGCGCGATCGTCCGCAACAGGAGATCGACGCCATGAGCATCGAAGCAGCATTTTTCGGAACCATCGCCCGCGGCGGCGAGAGCAAAACCTCAAAGGCCGGCAAGCCATATCTGCGCATAAACGTCCGCGTCGGCGAAGGCGAGGCCGTGCAGTGGGTCAACGTGACGGCGTTCGACGAGAGCGCAATCAATACCGCCGACAAATTTGTGAAGGGCGCTCGCGTTTATGTCGAAGGCCGCCTGACCCTCGATCAATGGGAAAAGGACGATGAGAAGCGCGCCGGGCTTTCGTGCCTGTCATGGCATTGTCGACTAGCGCAGATCGGACGCAACAAATCGAAACGCAGGGGCACCGATGGCGAAGTCGGCCGCCCGTTACACCTCGCCGCCGATGCCGGTACTGGCGCCGAACTCAACGACGATCTCCCGTTTTGAGCCCGGCCATGACAACGAAGCCGCTCGACGTCTTCGCTGAACGCGCCGCGGCCCGCGCCTATTTGTTCGGTATCGGCGATCTGGAATTGGCCGAAGCCGTGGACGTGCTGCAACACGACGCTGAGCGCGACGAACTCGTTAAGCGCATCGGCCAGGACGCTATCCAAAAAATACTCGTCAACGCTTTCGCCCCTTATCGAGGCAACCAATGAACAAGGCAGCCGCAGCTCATCCGATCCTCGCGCCAGACGAGATACCGGCCGCCGTCGAGGCCGAGATTTCGGCATGGTGGGTAAAGGTCAGAGACGCCGGCGACGACGCATTGCCGATCGTGTTGCAGGACGCTGCCGCCGCACTGTTCGCTACGCGCAAGGTCAACGCGACTTTCTATCCCGAGTGCGACAACGAAGTTGAGCGGACCATCCAAAGCGAATTGGAGGACATGGCGCATTATGCCGTCATCGCGTCCGACGAGGCCGAGGAGATTTTTACGAGAGCCAGGCGTGAAGGTCCGAGCAAACCGCCCGCCGCAGCGACGAATAAAGCAAGCACCGTTGCGAACGGCCACGCATCGGCGATCGACGACGCGCCGCTGCCGAGCCCGGACGACTACGGCACCGCGGTTATCGAATTACCGCCGACGCCGACCATCCCGGCTGCACTGACGACACCGTCGCAATGGCCCCAGGAAGCGCCGGCGCCCGTCGATTGGCTGGCGTCGCAGAGGATCCCGCGCGGCGACGTCACGACGTTGCACGGCGACGGCGGCGCCGGCAAAACCGATATTGCGCTTCGCCTCGCGCGCCAACGTCGCGCGCGGCGCACCCGATTGGCTCGGGCATGAGATTGCGAGCGGCCGCGTGGTTTTTATCAGTGGCGAGGAGCCGGAGCGCGACCTGCAGCGTCGCCTGTGGCTGCACGCGCAGCATGATCGCTACAACTTCGCCGACCTCACCGAGCTCAAATGTGGTTTCCCGGCGATGACCACGACACGATGCTGGCGACGCCTGAGCGTAATAGCGGCATCATGCGCCCGACCCGGCTCATGCACACGATTGCCGCAGCCATCGCCCAGGTCGAGCCCGTGCTGATCATCGTCGATAACGTTGCAGCGACATTCGCCGGCAGCCAAGTTGACCGCGTCAACGCGCGCACCTATGTCAACATCTGGCGCGCTATCGCTCGGGGGCCAAGCAAGCCGGCAGTGCTGTTGCTCGACCATCCAAGCCTGTCCGGCCTCACAAGCGACACCGGCCGCGGCGGCAATATGGATTGGCGCAACGCCGTCCGCGCCGCGCTCTACCTGCATCCAGCGGAGGACAAGGCCGAAGCCGATCGCGGCATCCGCATTCTCGAGACCGCCAAGAGCAATTACGGCCCCGCCGGCAAGCCGCTGCGCTTGTGCTGGTCGGACGGCGGCCTGCAGCTCGAACACGCGCCATCATCACTGCACCGGCTCGCCAAGGACCAGGAGTGCGAGGAAACGTTTCTGCGGCTACTCGACGAGCGCAACGCCCAAGGGCGCCCCGTCACCGACAAGAGCGGCAGGAATTATGCGCCCTCGATCTTCGCCGATCACGCCGGCGCTGGCGGCTTCACACGGCAGGCTTTTGCCAAAGCGACGGAACGCCTGTTCGCTGCCAAGCGCATTGCTTTGCGCCCCATCCGCGTCGACGGACATAACCGTCAACGCCTCGACAGAGCGACGTGAACGCCCCGTCATCGCCAAAATTGGCCCGTGAACGCCCCGTCATCGCCCCGTCATCGCCGACGTGAACGCCCCGTCATCGCCGTCAACGCCCGCGCGTGATCACCCCCACACCCCCTAGCGCGTCTCAGCAGCGCTGCGCTGGCGCTTCGCGACTGCCGAGCCGCTACTGCAGCACCGTGACCAAGCCACCCAACAGCAGGACTGCGCCAGCACCGCACAGCACATCACCGTCACCGCTCATCGGTAGCAGGATGATCCCCCACAAATCAGCTCAATCTCGTCGCAAGCGTGTTTGCGTGTCGAATTTGCTCGCCCAACCTCTTTCGGCCTCGACGCAGTAAGATCGCGAGGGGAGGTGCACGGCGGGATTACGCGCCCGTGATAATCAATCACGTGGTCAAACGGCATAAACTGCGGATTTGAGCCTACAACGCCCAATGCCCGCCGGCTGTGTCTGCACTGTGTCGGCGCCGGCTATTACGCTACGCCTAATCCGTTGACGGCAAACATCCCGCCCGCCAGGCATCACCCGCCAATGCCATCGCTGCGCCCTTGCGGGCTTGCTGGATTCGTCCGGCTGCAATTCCGCACTCACCCACGGCCCCGCGGTGCCACGCTCACCAGCGATCACGGCAACGGCTCGCCGAAGCTTTACGCGCACGGATAGTTCTAGGTAGTCAGCAGAGAAAATACTTACCGCGCGAGTGCAGGCGCGCGAAGCCCGCACCCTCCCGATTGCCAACGAGTTTTGCCGCCGATCCGGCGCGAGATTATTCCGCAGCCGAGTAAATCGCGCCGGCAAAAGACCGGGGTGGGGTGCCGGTGGGGCCGGCAAACGGCGATCGCGGTGAAACCCGACCTAATCGCTTCCTTTCGCGGCCCTTGTCCGAAAACTTTTTGGCTCGCCCCTGCTCTGAAAACCCGGACATTTTTTTCCTGAAAATGGGCAGTTGTTTCCGCGCGTCGTCGGCCTATCCAAGTTGGTGCGTTGTGAGGTTTGGTCCCGCAGCGCATCGTTTCGCACAGCCGGTTCAGTCGAGGAATGCACATGGCGAAATTGCAGGAGCGTCGGGACCAAATCTCAGTGCCGCTTGATCCGGCTTTGCGGGCCGCTATTAAGCGCAGGGCCGACGCCGAGCATAGGACGGTCGCCAATTTGATCCGGCATATCGTGGCAACGGCCCTCGAAAAGCAGGGCGAGCGGGCGACGGCGGCATGACGAGCGATACCCACATGGCGCGCGACGAGACCATTGAGAACGGCCCGGCTATGCGCGCGCTTGCCAATGACCGGCAGCGGGCATTTGTCCAGGCCTTATTCGACGCGCCACGAAAGGAAGGCCGTGTGATCTTCGCGGCGCGCGCTGCCGGCTACGGCACTCCCGAAAGTACGAACAAGTCCCTTTCCGTCATCGGCAGCCGGCTAAATGTTTCGGCCGGCATTCAGGCGGCCATAGCCGAGGAATCGCAGCGCCGGCTGCGCAGCCTATCGCCAACCGCAGTTCAAGCGCTGGAAAACCTCCTGAGCAATCCAGAGCACCGCGACCATGCGCGCGGTATCGCAATGATTTTGGACCGCGCCGACCCAGTTTCGACCACGCACACCGTCAAGGTTGAGCATTCGACGCCGGATGAAATCGTTGCCGCTACCGAAAAGGTGATGGCGCGCATTCACGAGCTTGCGCAGCGAGCCGGCCTGCAGAAACTGCCGCCGCCGATCGACGCGGAATATGTTGTTGTGCAGGAGGACGCCAGATGACGCCGGAGGAGGAGCGCGCCGTTCGCCATTTCCCGTGCGGCCATAAGCACACTCTGCTTTTCGTCGCCTACTGCAAGCACGCGCTGGTGAACCACGAAATGCGCGTGGGACATCGGCTGCAGTTCCTGGAGTGGATCAATAAGCAGGTCGACATAGTTGTGACAGCCGACATGCTGGCGATCATCGAGCCCATGTCCGTCACGGAAGTAAAAATGATGGATGAGGCGCAATCGCTGGACCGCGAGGACGACCCGGCCGGGATGGCCAGCTTTCGGGTACTGACCAGTCCCGACGTGTTCGCTGATTTTCTCAGGCTCAATCCGTCGCTGCTCAAAGCAATCACGTTGCACGACGCTTCATGGACCAAGCCGGTGCATTCATCGGCACAGCCGGCCAACCCGTTCGCACCCGCCGCAACACGGGCGCCTTACGCGGAGCACATACGATGATGAATCCTTCACCAACCCCTGCAGCCGCACGCCTCGCTGAAGCCAAGCGCAAACTCAAACAGGTCGAACGGCAAATAGAGGTTGCCGCGGCCCATCGCCGGCAAACTCTCTTGGACGGCCCCGCTAAGTCGACGGCCGCCGTTAACGCGGATCGTGAGTTGGCCGACCTGAAATTGTGGCGCACGCGCCTGGCCGACCAGATCGAATTACTACCGGCACTCGTGACCCGCGAGGAGAGCGAAGCTGCATGGCCGCCGACGGCCGCACTGGCGCGCAACAAGTTGCAGGAAATGAAGCAGCGGCTCGTACAACTTCAGTCGAGAAAGAAGCTCGATAGGTCTGCGGCGAACGACGCTGAACTCGACGCGCTCATTCCCGGCTGCAGCGCGATGAGTAAGCACGTCGAGTTTTTGGAAACATTTGAGCGGAACTCCCGCGCAGAGGTAGCTTAACATGACCGAACAGACGGCCACCACGCCGGCAGAAGCCGCCGCAAAACTCGACAGCCTGATCGCAAACCCGGAATTTCGAACGAAATTGTTGGCCTCGGGTGCGGCGGAGACACGCGAATTTCACTCGCTCATGGCGGTCAAGTCCGGCGGCGATCGCCTCGGCCAGATCATCGCCGGCACTGCGGAAGTACCGATGATTGAAACGGTGACGGCTGGCCAGCTCTCGACCTACAACCAAATGATCTCCGCCGCAGATTTACGCGAAATCGGCGTCGGCGATTTGGCAATCCGCCAGGTGTTTGAAAAAAATCCAGTGAGCCGCGCCGAGTACGACGCAGTTAAAACATTGAAGGCCGATCGTTTGGCCGACAAAGAATGGCGGGCGAAGTTCTTAGCTGGGGATCGTGCGGCGGTGCGAGACATGGCTCATATGAACATTGTCATTGTCGGGGGTTTTGAATGAACGGCACATACTCGCCGGCTGGCATGTCTTTGTTCGCTGGCTCCTCGCTGACCGGCAATATCGGCGGCGAGACGGTCGAACAGCGACGAAAGCGACTCCTTGCCATCGCCAATAGCAGCGCGGCCCGATCACTGAGCAGCCCTGCCGGTAACGCTCTTGCGTCGGGCTACGGCGCCGGCCTTTTGGGGTGATGATATGCCAGCTGACAACGCCACGACGAAAACCGGCACGGTCAAGATGTATAAGCCAGGCGGCGGCTGGGGTTTTATCCGAGCAGATGATGGTTCGGATATATTTTTTCACATAAGCGACTTCGCCGAACGTTTTGACGAGCCGTCCCGTGGCGCCCGCGTGTCGTTCGTCGCCGGCAGCCGTCACGGCAAGCCGCGTGCGAGCAATGTCACGCCGATGCAGCCACCTGTCAGTGAGCGTTGGAGCGTAGCAACTCGTTCAAACAGCTAGCGCAGGAGCGCGGATTATGAAACGTCCAAATTTTGCTCGCACTGCCATCGCAATAAGCCTCACGGCGATAGGCGCATTCTTTTGGTGGCGGTACTTTTCAGACGTTACGCCGCTCTCGTCGGTCGGCATGGCCTGCATCCTCGCGGGGACGGCGCTGCTTGCGTATCACGTCGCCGACGATTTTCTGACTAAGGACGCCTAAGCTATGCGCAAGATCATTTTGACGTGGATCGCGCTGTGCGCCGCACTGGTCGGTGCGTGGCTTGGCCCGGCAATCGACATTCCGCATTTCAAGGCCGCGCACATCGAGCGATTGTTGGTAACTCCTGCCCACGCGCAGTTGATGATGACAGGGGCCGGAGCAGGTGCGCCTGGGGGCCTGCCTCCCGCTGGCAATCTTCTAGCGTTCGGTCAATCGAACCAACAGAGCAATACTGGGAGCGCCACGGTCAGTTACGGCACGCTCAGCTATGGCGGATCAAGCTGCACGCGAGAGGTTATAGCAGTTACCAATGCGGCTAATGCCGATCTAACTGTTGTCTCGGTTGCTGTCGGTGGCGTCACTCCAAATGCAAGCCTTGTTAGCAGCGCAAAGCAAACAAGCAACGACCAAGACGTTGAAGTATGGGAAACTACTGCTGGACTCAGCGGAAGTTCTGGAGCCGTTCAGGTCATTTTTTCCGGTATTATCCCTTCCAGTGGTGGGTACTATGGCAGCTATGTTGCGCTGTATTGCCTGACAACCACTACACCAACCGCTAATGACGGTGAAAATGCTACTACGGGCGGCACGTCGATTAGCACGAATGTAAACGTGCCATCAGGCGGAGCGTGCGTGGGAGTAATGCAGACTCCTAACGGAGGAGGGCTTAGCCTTTCATTCGCCAGTGCGACGACGGACGATACAAATGATTCTAACAGCACGCTCATTGTTGGACATTGCACTACGGTAGGATCACCATTAAATTTTGTCGGGAATTCAGCATCAGGTTCCATAACGCTGTTAATGGCCGTAGCTTCGTGGGGGCCATAGGGTGTGGGCGCGACTATTAATTATTCTGGCGCTGTGCTTTAGCGGGTCGGCTGATGCGGCGTTTATCTGTTTTTGCTACGCGCCGCCTTCGGGCTGGCAGAGTTGCCAACACACATGGCACTGATGCGCCAACGCCGACAACGCCATGACCGCCGCCAGGATTTGTGGGGCGGCATTCGCTTGCGTCTTCTTGGAAGGCATAACGCTTCCTGCGCCAACCTAACAAACCCAACGCGCCGAGGCCGGTGGCGAAGAGTGGGAAGGTTGCGGGCAGCGGCGTGTCAGAGAGATTTGCAGCGCCATAGTCGAAATTGAAGCCTTCGCCGCCACTCAACGTCTCATCAAACACCACTTGGATGTTGTTCAGACCGCCGCCTGTGGGGATGTCGATCAAGTTATTTGAGAAGAACGCCTGCGCGACGGCAAGACTAGCGAAAGATTGATCGTCGAAAAGACTGCCGTTCAAAATGATTTGAAACTCAGCGCTGTCAAAGCCAGTTCCAAGTGAGGTGTTGTCAATTAAGTCGAGCAGAAAAGTTCCGTCGTTGAATACGAAATCGACGCTCTCTTGATAGGCAACTGAAGCGCCAACGCCACCGGCTCCCATTGAACCGAATGCTAGTGTCAAGGGACCAACGCCGGCCCCACTTACGAGCGAGAAGCTCTGCCCTGCATTGATCGCGTTAGAAAGAGAAACGGCACCACCGGCCTGCGCATTCGCAATGGCAGGTGCGGTGCCACCACCTTGAACTCGTCGCCACAGATTGAACGGACTGGAAATTACCAAAATTGGTCTGTGCGGTTGCCTGGGCCTGACCGCTCGACCCAGAGGCAGTGGACTGCGCTTGGGCGGTGCTGCCGTTGATTGTCGTGGCGAATGAACTGGCGGTCGCTGATCCCATCTTGCCATTTGGGCCATTTCCCAAAGAACGTAACCCATCCAGCTGTCCAGAGCCGCCTTGGCCACCGGAGCCACCCGTCGCTGTCGCGATAGCGTTTGCGTTGCCACCTTGCATCGCAGTCGAAGTCGCTGTCGCGTTTGCAGCACCGCCGTTGCCCCCAGGACTCCCAATCACACCTGTGGGCTCTTCGGGAAATTCGAAATAGTCAGTCGCTGCTGTTACACCCTGACCGCCGGTACCTCCGATAGCCATCGCGGATGCTAAGCCGCCATGAGTTGAGTTTGCGGTTGCCGTGGCCGCACCCCCCGTGCCAGCATTTTCACAGCAGGAGCCAAACTCGCCGTCGCCCTGTCCGCCGCTGCCGCCAATCGCAGTCGCTGTTGCCGGACCACCGACTAATATATTCGAATTGGCGGTCGCGCTCGCGCTACCTCCATTTGGACCAGAAACCTCATAGCTAGAACCACCCGCGCCGCCGGTTGCCGTTGCGGTCGCAAAACCGCTTGTTGAGCCGATCGCATCGGATACTGCTGTGGCAGTCCCGCCACCTAGGCCATAGCCAAGTCCACCACCAACAGCGTTGCCGCCGGTTGCATTGCTAGTTGCGTTCGCTACACCACCGTTGGTCGCGGTCGCATTAGCTGTTGCGCTCGCGCTACCTGTAGGACCAAAATCATTGCCAGCACTGTCGCCGCCAATTGCAGTAGCGCTCGCATTCGCTACACCACCACTTACGTTATTCGTGGCCCCGGTGTTTGCGATTGCACTGCCACCCATTTCACTAAATCCGGTGTATCCGCCGCCCGTTGCATAAGTACTAAGATTGTAAACTGATGATCCGTAGGGGTTAGACCCAATAAGGGTACTGGAAGCATTGCCGCCGTTACCGTTGCCACCGATTGCCGTTTGCGTGAGGTTGAGCGTGCCACTTGTCACGCCACCAACCGCGTCATTCACGCTGCCATCGCTAGTCAGACTGACCGACGCTCCGGGACCGCCGGTCGCGGTCCCGGAGACGGTGACCGTGCCACCGGTCGTTGAGATGCCGAATACTGCCGGACCAAGTCCGCCGGTTGAAAGTGTGGGAGAGCTGCCCGTGGCGCTGCCGGAGACCGTGACTTGCTGCTCACCAATACCGGTTGCCTGCGCGTTCGCGCTGGTGCCGCCGTTGGCACTGGCAGTGACCGTGACTTGCAGCCCGCCGATACCGGTTGCCTGTGCGTTCGCACTGGCGCTGCCCGTCGCGCTAGCGGATACAGTGACTTGCTGACTACCGATACCGGTTGCGGATGCTGATGCGTTGGGAACGCCCGTCACCGTTGCGTTTGATGTCGAGTTGCCCCCTGCACCGCTTGTGCCACTTGCTCCGCCCGTTCCCGCAGCGCCGCCTGTACCGCCAGCACCGCCGATGCCGGTGGCGGTGGCCGAACCATTGCCAGAGCCATCGGGCGTGCTTGTGGTGGCGGTCGCGTCGGCGTTGCCGCCGGCTCCTCCGTTACCACCATTGAACCCAACGTCACCATTGCCGCCGTTGCCGCCCGTTCCACCAGTCGCATTCGCAGTATTGCTGGAGTCGCTATTCGGTGTCGTTGTTGCGGTTGCGGCGCCGCCACTCCCGCCGTCGGTGCCTGCGGCACCCACCCCATTGACGCCGTCAATCCCGGCGGTGCCAATTACGGTAACTGTGGCTGCGCGCGCCGGCGGAGGATACGCAGCGAAAAACAAACTCAAGCTGAACGAACACACAGCCGCACTGGCTGCTCGCACCATACGCAACATGACAACCCCTCAAACTGCCCCCACGGTTCGCCGCACTACAACCAGTGTGCGCTACGGGGCGAGAGAGTCAACTGGCCTAACGGCGTGCTTCCCAGTGTGCTATACTCCGACCTGTAAAATTTCAGGGCGAGTAAGTGCTATGCCCGACCACAAATTCAGGATCGGCCAGACTGTATATCTTGAGCGCTCTTTTGCCCTGCCGGGCGGTGCGTACGTCATTAAAGCAAGGCTACCAGAGCGCGCCGGCGAATTTGAATATCGGATAAAGAGCGTGAATGAACCGCACGAGCGCGCCGTGCTCGAAAGCCAATTAAAAACTAGTCTGTAAGCGGTAACAGCCGACGGACCGTCTAAAATGAGAGAGACCCCGATCGCGGGGAGAACGCGACCCTATCCCCGGCGCTGATCCCAGCTGGTATATTCCGCCTGCCATGCCCAAATTCAATCCCAAAGATATCAACCTCCAAACGGTTCTGGTTAAGGACGGAGATCGATCCTTCACGCCGATGGTGTGCCCGAGTCTCGCCGAGGCCATTATAGAAGTCGCTCGTTGGTCTGAGGCCGAACAAGCAAAAGCGCGATTTAGGATTGCCGGGAAAGACAAGGGATATGAATACACGTGGGCTGAAATTCCCGTCGACTAATGGAAAGTGCCGGGACCTTGTGATTAGTACGAAACGTCCCTTGACGTGAAACGCCGGTTCGGCGCAACTTAGGCGCAGCCGGCGCTGCTAGTCACAGCGCCGGCCACTTGAAGCCAACCGCCCCGGAGGGCAATCGGCTCCCATGATCCCTATAGCAAAATCCGCTCGGATTCCGAGTCGTTGCCCTCCAAGGCATTCACACAAACTTGGAGGTAACGATGACGACCACGACATCCCGCCGTGCCATCCTGGCCGGCGCCACAATGCTTCCTGTCGCGTCACTCCCGGCGCTGGCCGCGCCCGCGACCACGGCGGCTGCACCTGATCCGATCTTCGCGGCGATTGCAAAGCACCGCCATTGGCACGCGGAAGCAGCGACGAGACTTGGGCGCCAGTTCAATTTTGAGGAATCCGATGGACGTCCGGGCCCTGAAGTCGAAGCCGATCCCCGGTGGGAGCCATTGCGGGACGCTGCAAATGAGGCACAAGACTTTCAGGACTCCGCCGCGCGTGATTTGCTCCGGATTGAGCCGACAACTGTTGCTGGCGCCACAGCGCTCCTGAACTATTACGTCGAAGCGGAGGCCGCGGAAAAGCAAATTTTTCCCGAGCTTCTCGACAACGAGGGCAACTGGGTTGATCCCGCCACCGTGACGTATGACGAGTCCCTGCCGCCCTTCGGCCGTCTGCTCGCCCGCAACGTTGCCTGCGCGCTTGGCAAGATGGTGCAGTCATGACCAGCGCCACAACTCGCCGCTCGCAAAGCAACGTTGTGCGGTTCAAAAATTATCTGCCGCCACCGCCGCCAAAACAAAAATCTCTGTACGAGCTCTATCCGTCGCCGTTCTTTAACCGGGACACACGCTGCCTCTGGGATGTGAAGCCAACCGGCCACTACGGCGCCGACTGCGAAACCGGGAGAGCTTACGCTATCGAGTTCCTAAAATCGTGTGATGGCTCGATCGGCTGGGCCGCACTTATGGGAATCATTGCCGCCGACATGATCCGCGCTGGGCCAACCGGCGCGCATGTGGACGGCCGGCCGAAGATCAACGGCGTTGTCATTGGTTTTATGCGTGTCATCGGCGAAGCACTCACGCAGTATTGCACAAGCGCTTCGTAAGCTCAGCGCGGGGCCGGCAGCCGCTTGCCCCGCGATGTGATCTACGTCACAGCCAACTCAGGTCGATCGTATAAGTGTTGGTTGTTGCCCTAGCTCCTTTGGGGCATCCCCATACTTGGCCCGGCTGGCAAAATGCTGGCTGGGCTTTTTCTTGGCCTCGCCGCCGCGCCTGGACTCAGATAAAATAAGCCTTGGGCTAGCGGGCACATGGCGAGGGCCTTTCCCATGCGCGTCATCATGCTTGCCGCTTTGGCTGCTGGGGCGTTCTTGGTTTTCGACGCATACGAGTACGATGGCCGTTATAGCCGTCAGCTTTGGCAGCAAGTCGCCACCGACGGTCAATATTATTCCGACCAAGTGCGGCGCCAAATCAATGGGGCCTTATCGGGTCATTAATCGGAAGGGATGGCGCCAGCGCGGATGTACGGCTGCGCCCCCGCTTTTTATTGCTGCGGCGGTTCCAGGTGTGGCCCCGGCTGCGTCGGTTTCCTCGATCGACCAGGGCGGCGGGAAGCGGCGGGTTTCGGGCATATTACAGAACTTTCGATGGTGCAGAGCAGCAAGCGACAGCGCTGCTGTCTTGATTGGCGCAAATTGCAGGTGCCTAATACCTTTGAGGTGTTGGGGACGTCGAGGGAGCGTCCTATGTCAGCAAAGCGTAAAGCAGCAAATGAGTGTGCGCAGTGCGGCGCTCTGATCATCGCGCCAGAATGGTCTGAATATTTGTCCGAGCGCTGCGTGCGACACTCTTGGTCATGTGAAATGTGCGGCTATCAGTTCGAAAGCACCTTCTGTTTCCCTGCGCTTGAAGTGGCAGTGGACCTCCAGGCGGCCTAGATCCCCGGTCGGTCATTTCGGCTCGCACGGCACGTGTTCGAGCATGAGCACCATCTGCAGCGCGACTACGGCGCTGGCAACGTCGCCGCCGCGGGCCGCGTCATCGAGGCACTTGGCAACGTGGCGCCAGGTATCCAAATGCCTGCGTTCTGCCGGTACATGGTTGAGCAAAGTCCTCGCATCGGCCAGCGTTCGCAACGTCATGATATCGGGAATCTTCAACGGCCGGGGCAGGGGCCGCGACCAGTTCGGGCGGGACATCCTCGCATACTTACTCAACAGCGCCCCTATCGCAGGCTTTGCGTCGGACCGGCATTCAGACAGGTTGCCGCGATAGTTGACGTCGTGGTTTGCGTCATGACGAAGGGCAGGTTGTCCTGAGGCTTGCATGAACTGGGATCCGGCGGGTGATCGCTCGACACGATCGCCAGCAAGCTTAGTCCGACTGCTGCAATAGCGAATGCGACACCGACAAATCGGCGACGTTCAAAGATATACAAAGCGACGTCCGCAACCAGGTTACTTAGTGGTTGGCAGCGCTGCTGCAGACACAGCGCAGACACGGTGGGTTCAGAAGAGTTGGCAATCATCCACACAACCTATTGGATTTGCTTGGTGAGCGCGCTGGGACTCGAACCCAGGACCCCGTGATTAAAAGTCACGTGCTCTACCGACTGAGCTACGCGCTCCACCTGCCGGATCAGATACTTAAGTCGACCGGCATTTACCAGCCTTGGGCGCCCGCTGCGCGCTTTTTCCCTGCGGCTTTGCTAGATTGGGCCTAACCGCCCCCGGCGAGCCCGCGAAACAAGGACCTTTGCCATGCCGATAGTCAATCGCATCGCCGATCTGCACGGCGAGATCAAGGAATGGCGGCGGGATCTGCATGCCCATCCGGAACTCCGCTACGACGTGCACCGTACCGCGGCCTCGGTCGCCGACAAGCTCAAAAGCTTCGGATGCGACGAGGTGGTCCCCGGCATCGGCCGCACCGGCGTCGTCGGGGTCATCCGCGGCCGCAAGCCCGGCGGCAAAGTCGTCGGCCTGCGCGCCGACATGGATGCGCTGCCGATCGAGGAAGAGACCGGGCTGCCGTATAAATCGACGGCGCCGGGCAAGATGCACGCCTGCGGTCATGACGGTCACACCGCGATGCTGCTCGGCGCGGCAAAATATCTCGCCGAGACGCGCAATTTCGCCGGCACCGCCGTGGTCATTTTCCAGCCGGCCGAGGAGGGCGGCGCCGGTGCTGCGGCGATGATCAAGGACGGTCTCATCAGCCGCTTCGGCATCGAAGAAGTCTACGGCATGCACAATTATCCGGGCATTCCGCTCGGCCAATTCGCCATCCGCTCGGGCCCGATGATGGCGGCGGCCGATCACATCGAGATCGAGCTTGAGGGCAAGGGCGGCCACGCGGCCCGGCCGCATCTGGCCGTCGACACGATCTTGGTCGGCGCCCAGATCATCAACCAGCTGCAGTCGATCGTGGCGCGCAACGTCGATCCCTTGGAATCCGCGGTGGTGTCGATCTGCATGTTCCAGGCCGGCCACACCGACAATGTCATCCCCCAGCACGCTAAGCTTAAAGGCACCGCGCGCAGTCTGACGCCGCAGGTCCGCGAGCTGCTGCACCAGCGCATCGCCGCGGTGATCGAAGGCACCGCGCAGCTTTACGGCGCCACCGCGAAGATCACCTACAGTAACGGCTATCCGGTGGTGGTGAACCACGAGCGCCAGACGGCGTTCGCAGCCGATGTGGCCCGCGAAATTGCCGGTAAGGACAGAGTCGATACCGCGTTGCCGCCGGTCATGGGGGCGGAGGATTTCGCCTTCATGCTCAACGAGCGGCCGGGGGCCTTCATCTTCGTCGGCAATGGCGACAGCGCCGGGCTCCATCACCCGGCCTACGATTTCAACGACGAGACCATCCCGGTCGGCACATCCTATTGGGTGCGGCTGGCGGAGACGGCGCTGGCCGGTTGATCAATTAGTCCGCAAAGCAGGGCAGGCTCCTCTGCCGCGTTACCGCAATGCCAGGTGCTGACCGTCATAAATAGTCGGCTGGCAGTACAAGCCAAGCGCCGCGAGTTGAGCGCAAAGCTGCGCCGCCGCTCCCGGTTGCGCGATCGGACCGGCCACCAGCCGCAGCTCGATCTTGTTGGTGTGCGGAACTTCCCGCACGCTGATGATCGGTTCCAAACTTTCAAAAAACTGCGGGTGTGCGGTTCGGATTGCCGCCCAGCGCATGCGCAACGCTTGGAGGGTCAAACCACTGCCGATATCGACACCGAATGCGGTCTTCGGCGGCGGCGCAGATCCGGCTCGATCTTGGCCATGGCGGGAGCAGGTACGGATGCCGGCGCCGGCGGGATATCCACCGGCGCAATGGAGGCCGACGCTAAGGCGGTGGCCGCTAGCGACGGCCCATCCACGTGCCGGCTTGCGGTGGCCTCTTGGATTTGTTTGGTGATCGTGCCGGTGACGTCATCCACATCGTGCTCGACGGCGGCGAGCCGCGATTGGAGCTGTTCGTCGTTGGCTTTGAGGCCCTGCACGGCTTCGGCGAGTTGCGCCGTCGCGGCCTGCGCGTCGAACACCGGTGCTGCCGCCGGCTTCGGGTGGTGAAGGATAAGCGCGAAGCGCTCGGCTGCGACCTCGCTGCGGCTTGCCAGCACAACGACGAGGACGGCGCTGGCGGCCGCCGCGCCCCAGACTGCGAGGCGGCGCAGCCCCTGCATCGTGAAAACCCGTTTCGGCGCGCCGCGCTTGTCGCCAAGCGGCGCTTCTATCCGCTGCCTGCCAATGAAGCCCGGCCGTTCCGCTTTGAGAGCTTCGGCGAGATCGTTCATGCGGCGCAGGTTCCCGAATGTATTCGGAGCAAAGACGAATCAGAGCGACGTCGAATCAGTGCTAAAAATTAGCAGATTCTGTCGTCGGCGGTGGCAGCACGAGCGCTTTGGCCGCAATTGCGGCACTTGTCTGGGCCAAAAATCGCGGCTTTCGGCGGTCAATCGCGTCCGCTAAGACAACGCCGCGGAGGCTCTCATGGAGGCCCGGACGACCAATCGGACTTGCCTGGCGATCGTTTTGGCGGCCGGCGAAGGCACGCGCATGGCTTCGGCGCGGCCCAAAGTGCTGCACGCGGTGGCCGGAAAACCGCTGCTTGGCCATGTGCTCGAAGCGGTCGCCAAATCGGGTGTCACGGCGACCGCCGTCGTCGTCGGTCCCGGTCAAGACAAGGTTGCCGCGGAAGCGCAGCGTGTGCTGCCGGATGCCGCAACCTTCGTCCAGCGCGAACGGCGGGGAACCGCGCATGCCGTGCTCGCGGCGAAAGCGGCAATCGAACAAGGGGCGGACGATATCCTGATCGTCTACGGCGACACCCCGCTCATTCGCCCGGCGACGCTCACGCGCTTGCGTGCGCCGCTTGCCGCAGGCGCCGCACTGGCGGTTCTGGGCTTTCGCCCCACCGATCCAACGGGCTATGGCCGTCTCATCATTCAAGGCGATGAGCTCCTCGCCATCCGCGAGGAGGCCGACGCCAGCGCGGCCGAGCGCGCCATCGCCTTGTGCAATGGCGGGCTGATGGCGCTCGCCGGCAACAGTGCGCTTGCCATCCTGGACCGGATCGGCGACCACAATCGCAAACACGAGTTTTATCTGACCGATGCGGTCGAGATCGCGCGCGGCATGAAGCTGCGCGCAGTCGCGGTCGAAGTCGAGGAGGACGACGTGCGCGGTATCAACACCAAGAGCCAGCTCGCCGAAGCGGAAGCTGTAGCGCAGCAGCGCCTGCGTAAGGCCGCGCTGGACGGAGGGGTTACGCTCATTGCGCCGGAGACGGTGTTCCTCTCCGCCGACACCAAATTCGGCCGCGACGTTGTGGTCGAGCCTTATGTGATCTTCGGCGAGAAGGTCACGGTCGAAGACGGCGCCGTCATCCATGCGTTTTCGCATCTGGTTGGCGCGCACGTCGGCAAGGGCGTATCGGTTGGGCCGTTCGCGCGGCTCCGGCCTGGTACGCAGCTCGGCGAGGGGTCGCGCATCGGCAATTTCGTCGAGGTCAAGGAGGCCGTGATCGAAGCCGGCGCCAAGGCCAATCACTTAAGTTACATTGGGGACGCTTTCGTCGGCGCCAATGCCAATGTCGGCGCCGGCACCATCACCTGCAATTACGACGGCGCCGACAAGCACCGCACCACCATCGGCAAGGGTGCTTTCATCGGCTCAAACTCGGCGCTGGTGGCGCCGGTCGAGATCGGCGAGGGCGCCTATGTCGGTTCCGGCTCGGTCATTACCCAGAACGTGCCCGCGGACGCCTTGGCGCTGGCGCGCGGCCGTCAGACCATTAAGGAAGGCTGGGCATCGCGCTTGCGCGGCTTGAAATCGCTCGGCAAAAAGAAGGTGCATTCGCGCGATTGAGCCGGTTACCGCCCGATGTGTCACCAAACGAAAACTATCTTGATTGTCACGATCTAAAGAGTTCCGCTCTAAAAGTTAACGGGCGTTATAGCGGCGTGTGAGGTCTATCGGCGGCATGTGCGGCATCATCGGAGTGATCGGCCAGGAGCCGGCGGCGCCGCAGTTGATCGACGCGCTCAAGCGCCTCGAATATCGCGGCTATGACTCCGCAGGCGTCGCCACGCTCGAAGCCGGCAAGCTCGTGCGCCGGCGCGCCGAGGGCAAGCTGAAAAACCTCGAAGCGCGGCTTCTGCGCGAGCCCCTAAACGGCACCATCGGCATCGGCCACACCCGCTGGGCGACGCACGGCCGGCCGACCGAGAACAACGCGCACCCGCACGCCACCGACAAACTCGCGGTCGTGCACAACGGCATCATCGAAAATTTCGCCGAGCTGCGCCGCGAGCTGGAAAAGCAAGGCGCCAAATTTGCCACCGATACCGACACCGAGGTCATCGCACACCTCGTGACCGCGGAGATGAAACGCGGCGCGTCGCCGGTCGAGGCGGTCAAGGCGGCGTTGCCGCGGCTGCGCGGCGCCTTCGCGCTCGCTTTCTTGTTCGCCGGCGAGGAGAACCTTTTGATCGGTGCCCGGCAAGGCTCGCCGCTCGCCATCGGCTTCGGCGACGGTTCGATGTATGTCGGCTCGGACGCCATCGCGCTGGCGCCGTTCACCGACATGGTCAGCTATCTGGAAGACGGCGACTGGGTGGTCGTCACGCGCGGCGGCGCCGAGATCCACGACCGTGACGGCAATGTCGTGCATCGTGCCGTGTTGAAATCGCAAGCCTCGGTGTTGCTCATCGACAAGGGCAATCATCGTCATTTCATGGCGAAAGAAATCCACGAGCAGCCCGAAGTCGTCGGTCACACGCTGGCGAATTACATCGACATGACCGCGGAGCGCGTGGCGCTGCCCTTTGCGCTGCCGTTCGATTTCAAGAAGCTCAATCGGATTTCCATCGCCGCCTGCGGCACCGCGTATTATGCCGGCATGGTGGCGCGCTATTGGTTCGAGCAATTCGCGCAACTGCCCGTCGAGGTCGATATCGCCTCCGAGTTTCGTTACCGCGACGTGCCGCTCGCCCCCGGCAACCTCGCGATCTTTGTCTCGCAATCCGGAGAGACAGCCGACACGCTGGCATCATTGCGCTACGCGCGGGCGCACCAGCAGCACGTCCTCTCCATCGTCAATGTGCCAGGCTCGAGCATCGCCCGCGAAAGCGACGTCGTCATGCCGACGCTCGCCGGACCGGAAATCGGCGTCGCCTCGACCAAGGCATTCACCTGCCAGCTGGCGGCGCTGGCCACGCTGGCGATCGCCGCCGGCCGCGCTCGCGGCGTGCTGGCCGAAAGCGACGAGAAGGCGCTCGTCCACGCCCTGATTGAGATGCCGCGTCATCTGAACGATGCGCTGGCGCTCGAGCCGCAGATCGAGCAACTGGCGCGCGATCTGGCGAAGTGCCGCGACGTGCTTTACCTCGGCCGCGGCACCAGCTTCCCGATCGCGCTCGAAGGCGCGTTGAAGCTCAAGGAAATCTCCTACATTCATGCCGAGGGCTATGCCGCCGGCGAGCTCAAGCACGGTCCGATCGCGCTCATCGACGAGAACATGCCGGTGATCGTCATCGCGCCGCATGACAGAGTGTTCGAAAAGACCGTTTCCAACATGCAGGAGGTCGCCGCGCGCGGCGGCCGGCTGATCCTGATGAGCGACGCCCAGGGCGCGGCCGCGGCGAACGACGGGCAATCGGTGGTGACGCTGACTTTGCCGACCGTGCATGCGGCAGTGGCGCCGCTTGTCTATGCCGTGCCGGTGCAGCTTTTGGCGTATCACACGGCTGTCATCATGGGCACGGATGTCGATCAGCCGCGCAACCTCGCAAAATCGGTAACGGTGGAATAGGCCGCGCCTGTCGCGCCACGGAATCGGCGGCCGTGCAAAATGGGCCGTCGCGCGCTATATGTTTGGCCGCCGGCAACCGCGACGGAATCGATGAGCAAGGACAATATCCAAGCCGATATGCAGGCGATGCCTGTCAAAGCCGCGCCCGGCTTCGTGAGCCGTATCCGCACCTACTTTCTGACCGGGCTGATTGTCGCCGGGCCGGTGGCGGTGACGCTATGGCTGATCTGGTGGTTCGTGACCTGGGTGGACAATCTGGTGCGGCCGTTCATTCCGGTGGCATACCGGCCCGAAACTTATTTACCGGTCAACATACCGGGCCTCGGCCTGATTATCGTCTTCATCGCGCTGACGCTGCTCGGCTTCCTCACCGCCAATTTGATCGGCCGCAAGCTGGTCGATTTTGGCGAGAGCCTCTTGAGCCGCATGCCGATCGTGCGGCCGATCTATCGCACCGCCAAGCAGATTTTCGAGACCTTGTTCTCGAAATCGGATTCCAGTTTCCGCCGCGTCGGCCTGGTCGAATTTCCCTCGCCCGGCATGTGGTCGCTGGTGTTTTTAACTCAATCGCCGACGGCGGAGATCTCCGATCGCCTGCCGGCGAGCGAGCACGTCTCGGCCTTCATGCCCTGCACGCCCAATCCGACCACGGGGTTTTTCTTCTATGTGCCGCGTCGCGACGTCGTCGACCTCGATATCAGCGTCGAGCAGGCGATGACGCTGATCATGTCGGCCGGCATGGTGCAGCCCGGCGGCGACGGGCAGAGCCAGGGCAAGCTCGCCGCGCTCGCCCAGACCGCCCGCGCCGCGCAAACCGCACGCAAGGCGGAGCCGACGGCGGTGGAATGAGGTGCGCGTAACCGGCTTTGAAAGACCTCGGATGGTGGGAGCATCAAGATTTGAACGTTCTGGATGGTCGATGCACTAACCTGCGAAGGATCCGGATCGAGGGTTTGCGAACGTAAAGAGTGGCCCGATCGGTCGGCGGAAGCCCTTCAAGGAGACTGACGTGGCCATAAATGGACTCTCAGTTGCGCGCCGAAGGGTGGCGACGATAGGCCTGATTGTCGGAACGATCCTACTGGTCGCCTCGTTGATCCTGCGAGGGGTCGATATCTACCAAACGCACCACTCGATATCGGCCGCAGCCGCCGCCTATTTGGCTTTTGGCGTGCTTGCTGTCGTCATAGGCGCCGCAACGTTCTTTTATGCGGTGTTGAGCAGGAAGTGACTGAATTCGGAAACCAGTTCTGGATTCAGATGCCGAGAAATTGCTTTCAGCGCGTTCTGGCCGGCGGCACGCGACTAGTCGCGCAAAACGGAATAAGTTACCCCGCATCCAGCAATCTGATCGCCTCATCGCGCGCGAACAGATAGAGCAGATCGCGCAGCGCCTGCCCGCGCGGCGATTTCAGCTTCGGATCGCGCGTGAGAATCAGTGTGGCATCGTCGCGCGCCGCCGCCAGCAGTTTGGTGTGAAACTCGAGGCGGGCGACACGGAACCCCGGTTCGCCGCTCTGCCGAGTGCCGAGCACGTCGCCTTCGCCGCGCAGCTTTAGATCCTCCTCGGCAATGCGGAAGCCATCCTCAGTCTCGCGCAGAATGGCGAGGCGCGCCTTGGCGGTCGCGCCCAACGGCGCTCTGTAGAGAAGAATGCAGGTCGAGCGCTCGGCACCGCGGCCGATGCGGCCGCGCAATTGATGCAATTGCGCGAGCCCGAAGCGCTCGGCGTGCTCGATCACCATCACGCTGGCTTCCGGCACGTCGACGCCGACCTCGATCACGGTGGTCGCGACCAGGAGCTGCGTCTCGCCTTTGGCGAAGCGTTCCATGGCGCGATCCTTGTCAGGGCCGCGCATGCGGCCGTGCACGATGTCGACCGCGTCGCCGAAGCGTTTCTGCAACGCCTCGTAGCGTTCTTCGGCTGCGGCGAGGTCAATACTTTCGGATTCCTCGACCAGCGGGCACACCCAATATACGCGGCGGCCGGCATCGAGCGCGCGCGCTACCGCCTCGATCACTTCGCTCAGACGATCGAGCGGCACCGCCCGCGTATCGATTTTCTGCCGGCCAGCCGGCTTTTCACGCAATTCCGAAATGTCCATGTCGCCGAAATAGGTCAGCACCAGCGTGCGCGGGATCGGCGTCGCGGTGAGCACCAGGAGATCGACTGCCTCGCCTTTGTGCGCCAGCGCCAGCCGCTGGTGCACGCCGAAGCGATGCTGTTCGTCGACGATCGCTAAAGCCAGATCGCGGAACGCGACGTTCTCCTGGAACAACGCGTGCGTGCCGACGATGAGATCGATGTCGCCGGCGGCAAGCGCGGCGAGAATGTCCTCGCGGTCGCGGCCGCGCTCGCGCCCGGTGAGAATGGCGAGCCGCAGCCCGGCGGCCTTGGCCAATGGTGCGATGGTGGCAAAATGCTGCCGCGCCAGAATCTCGGTCGGCGCCATGAAGGCCGCCTGCCGCCCGGCTTCGATCACATGGGCCGCGGCAAGGAGCGCCACCACGGTCTTGCCGGAGCCGACGTCACCCTGGAGCAGGCGAAGCATGCGCTCCGGCTGCGCCAGATCGGCGACGATGTCGGCCACCGCGCGGGTCTGCGATGGGGTCAGCGAATATGGCAGCGCTTTTAGGATTCGCGCGTGCAATAAGCCTTCGGCGGCGCTGCCGCGGCCGGCGCGGGTGCGCATATGGGCGCGAAGAAGGGCGAGTGCGAGCTGGCTCGCCAGCAATTCGTCATATGCGAGCCGCGACCACGCGGTGCTTCCAGGCTCGATATCCTCCGGCGCGGCCGGGCGATGCAATACGCGGAGCGCATCGCCAAAACTTGGATAGCCGTTACGCTTGATCCACTCGGCATCCTGCCATTCCGGCAACGCCGGCAGGCGGTCGAGCGCGAGATCGAGCGCCTTGCGCACCTGGTTCGGATGCAGCCCCTCGGTGAGCGGATAGACCGGGTCGATCAGCGGCAGGCTGGCGAACCCCGCCGCGTCAACCACGCGGTCGGGATGCAGCATCTGCAGATGGCCGTCATAGAGCGTGGCGGTGCCCGAGACATAGCGCAGCGCGCCTTCGGGATAGAGCTTTTCCAGATAATCCCGCCGCGCATTAAAATAGGTGATCATCAGCGTGTTGGTGTCGTCGCTGGTGTCGATGTTGTAGGGCGCGCGCGGCCGGTTCGGCGGCGGCGGCCGATGCCGGTCGACGGTGACCGCGACCGTCACCACGGTGTCGGGAACGACCTCGGAGAGTTTTGGCTGATTGCGCCGGTCGACGAAGCCTGTCGGCAGGTGAAACAGCAGATCGATGACGCGAGCCGGCTCGCCGTCGCGGCTCAAAAGCCGGCTGAACAGCTTGTCGAGCTTCGGCCCGATGCCGGGCAGGGCCGACAGCGAGGCGAACAGCGGATTGAGAACCGGCGGGCGCATACGAAAGCTTATAGCGTAGACCCGTCATCCTGAGGTGGCCGCGGAAGCGGCCCTCGAAGGATGCACGGCCCGGGCCGTCGCCCTTCGAGGCTCGCTGCGCTCGCACCTCAGGGTGACGGCGAACAGCGGCTGACATCTGGCCTCTCGCCCTCTATATACCGCTCGCCCGGCACGTCCGGGCTTTTGGCGTTTGACCACGCTTAGGCAAAACCATGACAGAACGTTCGAGCCAAGGACTGGATGTGCGCCGCCGCCGGCTGTTGTTCCGGGCCTGGCGGCGCGGCGTGCGCGAGACCGACCTGATCGTCGGCCGCTTCGCCGACGCCTATATCGACAAATTCGACGAGCCCGGACTCGATCAATTCGAGCGGCTGATCGAAGTGCCCAACGAGTCGCTTTATGCCTGGGTGGTCGGCGCGGAAGCCGTGCCGGCGGACTACGACACCACGGTGCTGCGCCAGCTCATCGGCTTTCACGATCAAACCGCGGCGGAGCCGAAGGCGTAAATGGCGGCACAGGTTACTCCCACGCTGATCAAATCGCCGGCCGAGCGGCTTACGCCCGGCCGGGTGCTGACGCTCGCCGGCATTGCCGACGGCGCCGAAGGCTTGGTGCTGGCCGATCTCGCCCGCGCCATCGCCTCAGGCGCAAAACCGCCGGCGATTTCGCTTGCGGTGGTCTGCCGCGACGGCCCGCGCATGGCGACGCTGGCGCGGGCGCTCACCTTCTTCGCCCCCGACATCGAGGTCTTGGAATTCCCGGCCTGGGATTGCCTGCCTTACGACCGCGTCTCGCCGCACGCTGCCGTGGTGGCGCAGCGGATGATGACGCTCGCCCGTTTGGCGCGAGTCCAAGGCCGCGAGCATCCGGCCGTCCTCCTCACCACCGTGAACGCCGCCCTGCAGCGCGTGCCGGCGCGCGAGCTCCTTGCCAAGCAATCGCTCTCCGCCGCGCCGGGCAACATCCTGCCGATGGCTGGCATCATCAGCTGGCTCGATCTCAACGGCTTTAACCGGGCCTCGACGGTGCGCGAAGCCGGCGATTATGCGGTACGCGGCGGCATCGTCGATCTGTTCGCGCCCGGCATGGATGAGCCGGTGCGGCTCGATTTCTTCGGCGACACGCTGGAATCCATCCGCAGCTTCGACCCGGAGACGCAGCGCACCAACACCGACCTGCGCGCGCTCGATCTGGTGCCGATGGCGGAGTTCCAGCTCACCAGCGACACCATCCGGCTGTTCCGCACCGGCTATGTCGCGGCCTTCGGCGCCGCGGCGCCCGACGACGTGCTCTACGAAGCGGTCAGCGAAGGCCGCCGCTATGCCGGCATGGAGCACTGGCTGCCGCTGTTCCACCCGCGCCTCGAGACGGTGTTCGATTATATCGCGGGCAGCCCGATCGCTATCGAGCCGCTGGCGGAGGAGGCCGCGCACGAGCGGCTGGCGCAAATCCTCGACTATTTTGAAGCGCGCAAGGAAGCGCTGCACCACTCCGGCGGCGGCGCGATCTACAAGCCGCTGCCGCCGGAGCGGCTTTATCTCGCCGAAGCCGAATGGCGCGAGCGCCTGGAAAAATCGGCACTGGCGCGGCTGACCTCATTCGCCGCGCCCGAGCAGGCCAATGTCATCGAGGTCGGCGCGCATCCCGGCCACAATTTTACCGCCGAACGCGCCACCCCCGGCGCCAATGTGTTCGAGGCGGTGACCAAGCACGTCCATGCGCTGCAGCCGGCCGGCAAGCGCGCCATCGTCGCGCTGTGGAGCGACGGCTCGCGCGAGCGCATGGCGCATGTGCTGGCCGAGCATGGGCTCCTCAATCTCGCGCCGGTCGCCTCATGGCCGCAGGCGCTGGCGCTGCCGCGCCCGCAAGTGGCGCTGGCGGTGCTCGGCGTCGAATCCGGTTTCGAGACCGCCGATGTCGCGCTGATCACCGAGCAGGACATTTTGGGCGAGCGTCTGGTGCGCAGCCGCCGGCAATCCAAGCGCGCCGATAATTTCATCGCCGAGGTGACGAGCCTCTCCGCCGGCGATCTCGTCGTCCATGTCGATCATGGCATCGGCCGCTTCATCGGCTTGCGCGCCATCGAAGCCGCCGGCGCGCCGCACGATTGTCTCGAAATCCATTATGCCGGCGGCGACAAGCTGTTCTTGCCGGTCGAGAACATCGAGCTTCTGTCGCGCTACGGCTCGGAGGAGGCCGGCGCCGAGCTCGATCGGCTGGGCTCGACCGCCTGGCAGACGCGCAAGGCGCGGATGAAAAACCGCATCCGCGAGATCGCCGGCGAATTGATCAAGGTCGCCGCCGAGCGGCAACTGCACGAAGCGCCGCGGCTTGCGGTCGAGACCGGCGTCTACGACGAGTTCTGTGCCGGCTTCCCTTACGAAGAAACCGACGACCAGCAGGCCGCCATCGCCGCCGTCCTCAACGATCTGTCCTCCGGCCGGCCGATGGATCGGCTGGTCTGCGGCGACGTCGGCTTCGGCAAGACGGAGGTTGCATTACGCGCCGCCTTCATCGCCGCCATGAACGGCAAGCAGGTCGCCGTCGTGGTGCCGACCACGCTGCTGTCGCGCCAGCATTTCAAAACCTTTGCCGATCGGCTGAAGGGCTATCCGATCCACGTCGCGCAGGCGTCGCGGCTGGTTTCGGCCAAGGAATTCGCCGCCGTCAAAAAAGGCCTCGCCGAAGGCACCGTCGACATCGTCATCGGCACCCACGCGCTCCTCGGCAAGACCGTCAAGTTCAAGGACCTCGGCCTGATCGTCGTCGACGAGGAGCAGCATTTCGGCGTCTCGCATAAGGAGAAGCTCAAGCAACTGCGCTCCGAAGTCCATGTGCTGACGCTGACTGCGACGCCGATCCCGCGCACGCTGCAGCTGGCGTTCTCCGGCGTGCGCGAAATGTCGATCATCGCCACGCCGCCGGTCGATCGCCTCGCGGTGCGCACCTTCGTCTCGCCGTTCGATCCGGTCACGGTGCGCGAGGCTTTGTTGCGCGAGCGCTATCGCGGCGGGCAAGCGTTCTATGTCTGCCCGCGCATCGAGGATTTGGCCGACGCCAAGGAGTTTCTCGACAAGACCGTGCCGGAAGTGCGGGTCGCCGTCGCCCACGGCCAGATGCCCGCCACCGCGCTCGAAGACATCATGGGCGCGTTCTACGACGGCAAGTTCGACGTGCTGCTCTCGACCACCATCATCGAAAGCGGCCTCGACATCGCCAATGCCAATACCTTGATCGTGCATCGCGCCGACATGTTCGGGCTGGCGCAGATCTATCAGCTGCGCGGCCGCGTCGGCCGCTCAAAACTGCGCGCCTATGCGCTGCTCACGCTGCCGGCCGGGCGCAAGATCACGCCGCAGGCCGAGCGCCGACTGAAAGTTCTGGAATCGCTCGATACGCTCGGCGCCGGCTTCCAACTCGCCTCGCACGATCTCGACATCCGCGGCGCCGGCAATCTCCTGGGCGACGAGCAGTCCGGCCATATCAAGGAAGTCGGCTTCGAGCTTTACCAGCAGATGCTGGAGGAGGCGGTGCTGTCGATGAAGGCCGGCATCGCCGCGCCGGTCGCCGACAAATGGTCGCCGCAAATCACCATCGGCACGCCGGTGCTGATCCCCGAAGACTACGTCACCGACCTGCCGGTGCGGCTCGCGCTCTACCGCCGCCTCTCCGAGATCGAAACCGACCGCGACATCGAAGGCTTTGGCGCCGAGCTCGTCGACCGCTTCGGCCCGCTGCCGGAGGAGGTCGAGTATCTGTTGGCGATCGTCGCCATCAAATCGCTGTGCCGCCGCGCCAATGTCGAGAAGATCGAAGTCGGCCCCAAAGGCGCGGTGCTGTCGTTCCGCGACAACATCTTCGCCAATCCCGAGGGGCTGATCTCCTTCATCGCCAAGCACCCGGTCGGCGCCCGCGTGCGGCCCGACCAGAAGGTCGTGTTCTTCGACGAATGGGATATCGGCGGAGGAGCGGCTGAAGGGCGCCACGGACATTTTGCGGACGATCGCCGGGATTGCGGAGAAGGGCAAGAAGGCGGCGTAGCCGTCATTCCGGGGCGCGCCGAAGGCGCGAGCCCGGAATCCATAATCACGGTCATTCCAGAACATTTTGCAGCGGCAGTTCTGCCCGACCTGTGGATATGGATTCCGGGCTCCTCGCTTCGCTCGGCCCCGGAATGACGCGAAGAGGCGGCGAGCGGCGTTAACTGCGAGCCAAGTGAGGGGGTGGAGCGGCGAGTGATTCGCGCCCCTATCCGCCAGAGGAGGAGGACGAGAAAGTGTGGGTGTTGTACAATGACTTCAACCTCAGCGGGTCCCACAAGAGGCTATCACTGGGAGTCATCGATGAACGAAGTCCGGCGTGCCCAATATCTTAGTAGTTGCGTGCAAAACACTACACCAACTCACGTTTATCGTGCGGCCTTGGAAGAGGCGCGTGAGAATAGGAAATTTGAAATAGACCTATATTGGAAGCGCGCGGCGTACTTTTGGGTGTTTATTGCCGCCGCCTTTGCAGGCTATTCCGCGCTCCAGGAAAAGCATCGCACAATTGCGTTCCTGATCGCCTGCTTGGGGTTTATCTTTTCGTTGGCTTGGCATTTCGTCAATCGGGGTAGCAAATTTTGGCAGCAAAATTGGGAACTGCACGTTGACTTGTTGGAAGACGATGTCGCGGGTCCCATTTACAAAACCGTGGTTCAGCGAACTCAGTATGAGTTTTGCAATTTGAACGGGGCTTACCCGTTCTCGGTGTCAAAGATAAATCAGCTATTGAGTTTATTTGTGACGGTTGCTTGGCTCATTTTGATTGCTAAGAGCTTCATCGTCGTCTGGGGAATTCAATTCTGCATTTCGCCGCATATTGCAACTCTCGTAATGCTGCTTGGCACGCTAACGGCAGCCGTTGTGCTGGTTTGTTTGGTCGCACGCAAGACCTTCAAGGTGACGTGCAAATCGACAAGTTTTACCAATCAAGGCGGACCTATATTTAGAAAAGCGAACCTCTGATGGTCGAAGCGACATCCGAAAACTCGTCTCGACCCACCCTTACTGGACGTGATTGCGACGAGATAATTAATTCGCTCGTGAGACAGTGAAATGGACGGATACCAATTTTCCGCGTCGTTGTTTCAGTCGCTGGTCTCGTTAGCGGGGCCGGCAGCACTCATTGTCTGTGTTTGGCTGTTCCGGGCGCAGCTCGCCGGATTGCTTCCGAACTTAAGAGTGAAGCATAAGGATTGGGAGATTTCGTTCCGCCTTGGCGAAGCGGAAAAAGCAGCTGCGAAATTGCCCGCGCCCACGGATGCTTCACAGGAAGCGCCTCCGACTCCCGAAGAGAAGACTCGGTTTCAACAAATCGCGAAGTTATCGCCGCGAGCCGCAATTCTAGAAATGCGCGCCACGCTTGAAGAGGCGGTCAGGTCTTTTGCGAATGCGATGGGAATGGCGGATGCAAACCCGTATGGCTACGCGTCCCTTATTCGAAGCCTACGAAAGAACGATCTGATCGACGCTAATACCTCGGCTCTGCTCGATGACCTGCGAGCGATCGGCAACGCAGCGGCGCACAATCAAAGCGACCCTACGGAGCAAGACGCTTTGAGGTTCGGAGAACTAACAGAGCGACTAGTTTGGCAGCTCGGAATTGCGAGCGGCGCAGCCAAAATGCCGCCGCCCGGACCGATACCACGGGGGCCGTAAATTACCAGCTACGATCTAGGCGGTTCTCACAGTGGTTTTTGAGGAGCATTTGGTATGCTGCCCCCGAGTGTTGACACGCCGCGCGGAAGATATTTGCAGAATATCCTGAACAACACCCGGCAAAGCGAGTGGGCGGATTGGCCCATGCTTACTCGGGATGATTATGTTCTGGTCGGCAACATAGTGGTCCTCTACAGCTACATGGACTTGAACCTAAGACGGATAGCCGAAGTGACGGATCACGCGGGTATCTTGCCGCCACCTTGGAGCGGCAAGGTCGAAAAACTCAACATTACTGATACAGAAACGGCACTCCTGACATTGGATTGGTCTGAGGAGAACAGAGGCGCGCTAAACAAGATCTCGATGTTTAGAGGTTTGCGAAACATGCTCGCACATTTTGTTATCAGACGTTTCCCAACGGAAGATGCTTTTGTTTGTCTCGCCAGCAGCGCGCGTGATTTTGAACGTCAACTAGGCGTCAAGCCTGAACGAGGTGTGTTATTGACCGCAGTGTTGGATGTGCAACACATCAAAGAGGCCATAAAGCACATTGAGCATGTTCAACTCTGGCTCGCCAAGGCTGCAGCCGACGCTTCCCTGAAATTTGGGGAGCCAAATTAATTGGCGGATGGCCGCCGCATGGATGGCCGGATCAAGTCCGGCAATGACGACGCGTCATTGCGAGCGATAGCGAAGCAATCCAGTGTTCCCTTTGCGCCCTGGATTGCTTCGTCGCCGACGCTCCTCGCAATGACGAAGATTTGTTGGTCTCCGCTATCGCGCTGTTGCCTCACGCAACGACCGGAACGTGATCGAATAGCGCAGCCTTTCCACCGCGGAGATGCTGTGCTGCCAGTCCTCGCGTGACGAGCCCGCGCAAGAGATAGACCGAGCGGCGGTCGAGCCGCAGCGCGGCGCGGTCCCAGCCGGTGCCGTGCTTGCGGCGCCCTCAGGATGACGGCAGCAAAGCGCGCTACTGCGCTGTGAAAAGGAACCTCCAAAATAAATATGGGCGAGCGGGGACCTTCTCGCCGCCTCGGTAGTTTGACCGAGGGGACGACACGTTATAGTTGTGGTGGACAGGCCCGCGCCGACAACGGCGATAAACATTGAGAGGCGACAGATGAAAAATGCGCTTTTTATTCTGGCGAGCGCCGCGCTTTTAGCCGGTTCGGCAAACCCGCTGTACGCTCAGGCTGGTCACTATTTTAATAACAGCACCTGCACGTGGACCGTCGAAGTCCTGAGCGGAGATCTGCGGATCAGTGGCGGCGCCAGCACACCGTCGTGCACGACCGGGGTGCGCTGCGCAAAAAACACGTCTGGAGAGCTATATTGTATCCTCAATCCTTCTTGCACAGCCAACGCCTTCGGCATGTTTGGAACAATGCAACTAACGCCTAACACGTCGGCGCCGCCGCCGAATGGCGGCGGACCAAGACAATTCGGTGTCAACATGGGCGGGCTTGGTGGTCATGGCGGGTTCGTTGAATTAAATACGCCGGGGAGGGGAGACATAACGATAAACACCTGCGTCTGGGGATGGTGAGCTAGCGCAGCCCGAATTTTGCTTCGCTCCATCGGCGCTGCTTTCCTCGTCACCACCGGCGCATATCGCAGCGCAGAAGCACAGCGCGCCGTCATGGCCGGGCTTGTCCCGGCCATCCACGTCTTTGAATCCGAAGACAAGACGTGGATGCCCGCAACATAGGCGAGCGAAGCGACGCCGTTCTTCGAACGGCTATGTGCGGGCATGACGGACTTCGTCATTGCGAGCGATAGCGAGGCAATCCCGTGTTTTCCTCACGCCCTGGATTGCTTCGTCGCTCCGCTCCTCGCAATGACGAAAGCTCAGTCGCCCCTGCTATCGCTGCGCAGCATCACGCAACGACCGGAACGTGATCGAATACCGCAGCTCGTCCACCGCGAGGATGCTGTGCTCCCAGTCCTCGCGTGACGGCCCGCGCATGAGATAAACCGAGCGGCGGTCGAGGCGCAGGGCGGCGCGCTCCCAGCCGGTGCCGCGTTTCCTCCGCATCCGGAAAGTGCAGGGCGAGAGGAGCGAGACGCCGATCACGTCGTCGTAGTGCGGCCGGTCGCGATGCCAACCGATAGCCGTACCCGGCCGGTATTCGGTGACGAGGGCGTGCGCCAGGCGGTCCGGCTCAAGGCCTGCGAAGGCGGCGGCGCGTTCGCGCAGCGGCAGCAGAAACGGCGGCATCGGCTTGGCGGTCTTGAGGCCGCCGCCGTTGAAATCGTAGCGGGTGCCGAACGACACGACGCGGCGCTTGCCCAAAAATCCGTGAAAATCGAATTTCTTGAACGGCAGATCGGCGAAGGCAGCGACGAGACGCGCCTCCGCGGCGGCGTCGATAAAATCCGGCGCATAGCGAAAGCCGGCCGGCATCGCCGGCGGCTCGACCGGCAAGGCTTGCGATGCAAAAAGTGCGAGCTGTTCGTGTTTCATGTCTGCGCGGGTGTTGACCCGCGCAAATAGGGATGCAGGGCCGGTCGCGCAATTAGGCGAAGGAACTTGCTTGTTCCGCTGCCGCGCGGCAGATAGGAACGAGCCGTGGCAAGGCGAAGCTCTATCCGTGTCCGCACAACGAGGACTTGGTGACCACAGCGCCGCCCAAAAAGCCGATCCGCACCGCCATCGTCGAGGACGATCCGGCGTCGCGCAAGATGATCGTGTCGCTGTTGCAGGCGGATCCGAACTACGTTGTCGTCGCCGAGTTTGCCGAGGGCAAGGCGGCGATCGCCGCGCTGCCGCAGCTGGCGCTCGACATCGCGCTGGTCGATATCGGCCTGCCGGACATTTCCGGCATCGAGGTCATCCGCAACGTCAAGCGGGTCTGCCCGCAATGCAACGTGATGGTCATCACCACCTTCGGCGACGAGAGGACGATCACCTCCGCGCTCGAAGCCGGCGCCGACGGTTATCTGTTGAAGGGAACGCCGCTCGAGGAGCTCAAGCGCGACATCGCCGCATTGCGCGACGGCGGCTCGCCGCTCTCCCCGATGATCGCGCGCAAGCTGTTGAACCGGCTGCAGACCACGACCGTGGAAGAAAAACCGGACGCCGCCGGCGAAACCGCGCTGACCCGGCGCGAGCACGAAATTTTGGAGATGATCGCCAAGGGATTTTCCTACGCCGAGACGTCGGCGATCTGCGGCATCAGCGCGGCCACCGTGCACAGCCATCTCAAGAGCGTCTACCGCAAGCTCGAAGTGCATTCCAAGACCGAAGCGGTCTATGAGGCGCGCCGCCGCAAGCTCATTCCTTAAGCGCACAAAGCATGCTCCGTCACCCTGAGGTGGCCGCGAAGCGGCCCTCGAAGGGCGACAGCCCGTGAGTTCCTCGCCCGCATCCTTCGAGGCTCGCCATAGCGCGTCGAAGACGCGCGTAAACGCGCTGATGGCTCGCACCTCAGGATGACGGATCACGGTCAGCGCTTCGTGCAACTGTATTTATGCCGCCGGCGGCACATTGAGATCGAGCCGCACCGTCGTGCCGCGCCCCGGCGCGCTGTCAATGACGAGCGTAGCGCCGGTCGAGATGCTGCCGGCGCGCTTTCGCATATTGGCAAGCCCACGCCCGCTGCCGGCCTGCGCCGGATCGAATCCGATGCCGTCGTCGGCGACCGTGACCATGATCGTTGCCGCCGCGCGGTCGTAGCTCGCGGTCAGCGTCGCGGTCCTGGCCCGCGAATGATGCAGCACATTGCTCAGCGCCTCCATCAGAATGAGCTTGATCGCCAGCGCATCGCGCGCGGTCAGCCCCGCTATCTGCGGCAGATCGGCCGCGGGCCACGCCAACGCGACGCCAGCCAATTCGATGCCGATTCCCATGCGGTGGCGGACATTGCTCAGGAGCAGATTGATATCGCCGTCGTCGGTCTCGGTGCTGTCGACCAGAAAGCGCAGCTCCATCAGGATTTCGCCGACCCGGCGCTTGACGTCGGCCAGGTTGATAGTTTCGGTACCGAGGTAAGCCAGCAGCGCGGCGAGGCTCGAGCCGATGCTGTCATGCATGTCGGCGGAGATTTTCTGCCGCTCGGCAAGCGCCGAATTGATGACGTCGATCTCATGCTGCTGGCTGAGCTTGCCCAGCCGGTGCACGAAAGCCGCCGTCGCCAGGATCGCCGCGGTGAGCACGAACCAGCACAGACCAAGCACATAGAAGAAGCCGATATATTGGGCGCGCAGATAGCCGTTGTCGTAACCGACCGTCACGTAGAACGGCGTCGTCGGCGAAACCACGAACGAGCCGATCCGCGTCACGTCGTCGGGGCCGCCGCGGCTGTAGAAAGTGCCGCTGGTCTCTCCGGCGAGCGCCCGCTCATAGGCCAGCGGGATCCTCGACACCGCCGCGCCGTAGCCGATCACGCCGTTCAAGGAACGGATGCGCACCACGCCGTCCTTGCCGACCAGGCCGACCAGGCCGCCATTGCTCAGCTTGAGCTTTTCATAAAGGCCGACGAAGTGCGACAGCCGGTAGGACAGCAGCACCACGCCGGAGAAGGCGCCGGTTCGATCGTGCAGCGGCCGCGAGAATTGGATCACCCAGTCATTGGTGATCGGGCCGCGCATCGGCGTGCCGATATAGAGGCTGGATGCGTTCGGCGCGTCGGCGTGAACGCGAAAAGTGTTTCTGTCCTTGAGCGATATGTTGGGCACGTCGGCGGCGCGGGCGCTGGCGACGAGCGTGCCGTCGCGGTCGAGAACGGCGGGTCCGATCATCGACGGCGGCAAGGCGTAGCCGGCGAGGAGCCGATGCAGCTCCGCTTCGTTGGCAGGCGAAACCTCGTCTTGCGCCATCTCCGCCGCGAGCCCGCTGAGTATGGCGTCCGCGGTGGCGGCGTCGTCGTCGAAACCGGCCATCAGGATCTGCGAGATATTGCCGGTCTCGCGATAAAATTCCTGCTCCACCGCGGTTTTGAAATGCACGCCGGCGAGCACGCACAACACCAGGACGACGGCGGAAAAACCCGCGCAGACCAGCACGATCGAGACGCGAAAATACCGGCCGAAGAATGAGCGCAAGCCCGAGCCAACCACGTTTGATCCCATCACGAGTGCGACGCGCAAGTATGACAGGTGCAGTGCATGTTGCGGGCATAACCGCAAGCGCGCGTGCCTCCCCAATTCTGGGGAGGCGGCCAGTTACCTCGATGTCTTGCCCATTTCCGGGGGTTGGTCCAAGTGCCGGCTTGATCCATGTTGCGCACCCGATTTTCGGCCACAAAGGGTGCCAGGCCCGATGCTTGACGTTCCTCACGCCGCCAAGCCGATAACTCCTTCGCATCGTAATGCGTCTGCGACCGCGCCGGCCGAGCTGACCGGCAAGCAGGTGTTCAAGCTGTTCCCGACGCCGCTGTTCACCGGCATGCTGTCCGACATCACCATCTGCGATCGCGTCGAGAAAAAGCTGCGTGAGCTGCAGAGAACGGGGAGCGGCACGAATGCCGGCCTGGCGATGCGCGCCTATATGACGCCCGACGACCTGCAGAACCTGGCGGAGATGGCGGAGCTCGTCGACGTCATCATGCGGGAATCCGCGCAAATCCTCGACATCTACACCATCAAGCGCGACTCCCACTACATCACCAATATGTGGGCCAATATCGCACACCCGAACCGCCGCCACTCCATGCACATGCATCCGAACTGCCTGTTCAGCGGCCTCGTCTATATCAAGACGCCGAAGCACTGCGGGCCGACGGTGTTTGCTTCGCCGCGCCAGCTCGCCAAGAATCTCGAGCCGACTTATCTGGGGAAAAACGAATTCAACGCCGACGTGTTCGTCATGCCGCCGGAGAAAGGCCGCATGCTGCTGTGGCCGAGCCACGTGCCGCACGCGGTCGAGGAGGGCAAGGCCGACGAGAACGAGGACCGCATCGTCGTCGCCTTCAACATCATGATCCGCGGCCAGGTCGAGATTTCCACCGCGCGTTTGGATTTGAGCTGACGGATTTTCGGGCAGGCCGGGACGGCGCCACCGATCGCTAGCTTTGCCACAGCGAACGCCCGATCGGTCTTTATCCATCCTAACGATAGGATTGTGCGGCGACCGGGGCGGCTCCCTATCGGGGTACCCCTGTCGTTTGAACCCGTAAAACCTCAAAATCTCCTTATTTCGGGCTCGACCACGTCTCAAACAGCCGTTTGAATTTCAATCATGCGTTTGAGAAGCGCAAGCGTGCAAATGGGGTTCCACCATGTTGGCAATTCAGAATTCGTTGCGTCCGGGCGCCCATCCGCTAACTGCGGGGCCTGCCTGCCCGAACTGCGGGCGATCGATGCATCTGGCGCGCATTGCGCCGCGCAGCGAGGGCCTGCCGGATATCCACATCTTTCGCTGCGGCGAGTGCGGCGTGTCGCTCACAGAAGCCGCCGACGACGCTGCCGCGGCGTTTCGCGGCTGAGCCGATGGGGCCGGCCGAGGGGGAAGGCTTACGGCATCTCCCGCATCGAGGCGGCCTGCTCTGACCGCGGCGCGAACAGCGCGGCGTAGGCCTCCGCCATCGCCGCCGACAGCGAATAATTTCGGGTCTGATTGCAGGGGGCACATAGAAATACCGTGCGCCGCATCTCCGGGGCGTAGGGATGCGGCAGCGCCGTTACATAGACCATGTCGGCGCGGCATTTCGGGCAAGGCGCCGTCAGATCTTTTGCTGCAGCGTTCGCAGTGGCTTTAGCAGTCTGCTGGGCCTGCTCTTGGATCATCTCTGGGATCGTAGGCCAATTCCGGATGTTGTACGTTGTCAGCCCGGAATCGTTACTTTTATCTGAACTTGTTTGAGGTTTTGTTGATCGGAGGAGGGCGTCTGCCGGGTGCGGCGCAGCATAAGGAGCTACGCGCGCATCCTTGTGTGCCGGCCCGACGTCCGCTCGATGGCGCTCGCCAGATATTCCGGCGACTGCGCACCGGTGACGATGACGCTGGAGCCGAAGATGAAGCAGGGCACGCCGTCGATACCGGCTTCCTTGGCGCTGGTGACTTCGGTCTCGATACGCTCGATGTCGGCGTCGCTGGCCAGAAGCCGCCGCACCAGGTCGCCATCCATGCCGCAATCGGCCGCGGCTTGAATCAGCACCCGTGGATCGGACAGATCGGCGCCCTCGGCGAAATAGAGTTCCATCAGCCGCTGCTTCATGCGGCCCGGATCTGTGGCGCTACGCGACCACAGAATGAGGCGGTGGCAATCGAGCGTATTCGGCTGGCGGGCGATCTTGTCGGGATTATAGACGAGGCCCTCCATCGCGGCCGCCGCCGCAATGCGTTCGGCGATCACGGCGTAGCGCTCGACCGAGCCGAATTTGGTTTCCAGATAAGTCTGGCGGTCGATGCCGTCGCGCGGGATCCAGTCGTTGAGGAAATACGGCCGCCAATTGATGTCGACATCGACATCGGGTGTGAGCGCGGTGGCGCTTTCGAGCCGGCGTTTGCCGATATAGCACCACGGGCAAACCACGTCGGAGATCACGTCGACATGGACGGCAGCCCGCGGTTCCGAAATCTCGTCCATACGAAAGCCCTTCGACTCGAATGGGATTGAACCCTACCGCATATGTTGGGACACTGGAAACCGGGCGCCAGTCCCGGATCAGCCGGCCACCGCATCGCCGACGATCCGCGCGATCAGGGAATCGATGCTGTCGGTCGGCTTCAAGGTCGCCAACGTCACCGCAGTGTCGATGCCGCCTTTTTTGGCGTCCGGCGTCAGCATGGTGTTTTTGAGCACGCTGGCGAGACGGCGGGCCACGATATGTGCGGCGCGCAAATCGGTCTCGGTGAACACGGCAAAAATCGAATTGTCGGCTTCGCGGCAGGCGAAATCGACCTGGCGCATCAACCGGCCAAGGAGCCGTGCCGCGTCGAGGCTAAGCCGCCGGTCGTTGCCGTCGAAAGAGAAGCGCGCGATGGACAGTCCCACGCCGCGCCTTTCGGCGTCATCCACAGCGCGGTTGAGATCGCGCCAGAACGCATCATGCGCAAGCAGCCCGGTGTCGGGATCGAGCATGCCTTTGGCGTCGAGCGATTTGAGCATGCGCTTGAGCCTCTGCCCGAAGGCGTGCGCTCGCACATAAGGCAAAAAACGATCGACAAGCCGCTGCGGGCCCTCGGAAATCCGCTCCAGGTTGGCAAGCTCGGTGGTGAATGGCTCGATCACTCCGGGATGGCCGCCGAGCACCGCGACCGGCAAGTCGCGGAAGCGGGCATCCTCGGCGAGCACGGTCAACAAGGCGTCGACGATTTTCGGGCCAAAGCCGTCGCCAATCACCATGCCGTCGATGTCGCGCGCGTGGAGCGTGCGCGCGGCGCTCTCGACGGAAAGCGCGCCGACCAAGCCGACCTGCTCGCCGATCGCGACCGACAGGCTCGGATAAGACCGGCCGCGCCCGGCGACCAGGACGCTTGCCTCGTCGAGCGGATCGGTGGTGGCGAGTTCCGGCAGCTGCTCGCCGCGCGACGCGAGCGTGCGCATGCGCCGCAATACCGTGCCGTGCAGCGTGCGGATACGGATCGCCGTCGACAGCCGCCGCACCAGACGCTGCGCCGGCGCATTGGCGGCGATGGCGAAGGCGTCCGGGATCGATGGCGCGCCGTCGTCGCGGGTCCGGGCGATCACCGGCATGAAGAGGCCGTTGCCCTTGTCGCGCTGCTCGCCCAACAGATCCGTCAGCGCTGCTGCGTAGGCAGGGTCCGGGCAGGCATCTGCAAGCACGATCGCTTCGGGTTCGACTGCAGCAAGGGCCGCCGGCGCGTCGGCCCACGTCGTTTCGATAATCGGAAAGCCGCCAGCCGCACGCAAAGCGTCGACCACCTCGGGCGCCGGACTGTCGGCAATGACGGCGAACGGACCTTGCAGCGCCATGGTACGCGGATGCTGACTTTTGCGGATAACGACAGCTGCAGCATGCCGAACCGCTGTTAATGTCCCGTCAACGCAGGCAGAGAGCCGGCGCGCGCAGCGCTTATCCTGCGGCGACCGCCCCGCGCAAAACCTGCGCGCCGCGTTCGCCAAAGGCCGCCGTAACCAGCGGATTGACGCCAAGCGCGCGGAGCGCGGCCGCCATGGCGTCAAGATCGGCCGCGGTGCCGACGAGGCGCTGGCCGGTCAGCGGATCGGGCAGCGCCGCCAGCGCCGCGCCGGCATCGATGCGGCCGATCGTTGCCAGAAGGGCGCAGAGCGGGAAGCGATACCCGCCGACATTGACGATGCCGGACGGCGGCCCGGTGATTGCGAGGGTTTGGCTCAGCGGATCGACCTGGCAGGGGAAGCCGCTGTCAACGAAACCGTCCCGAGCGATCGCGAAATGCGGCTGATCGGAGCGCTCGATGCCCGGCGGAAAGACGTGGCGCGGCACTATAGGGCCGCGCAGCGCCACGGTGTTGGTTGCGGTCGCGGCAAGCTCGACCACCGTGACCGCGTCCTTAGCGTCGCGCGGCGCGGCCACAGAGCCGAGCGGTATGGGCACAGGCCGGCCACCAGTACCGCGCCGGCCCGCGACAAACCCGGCTTCGCCGAAAATCGGCACGTCGACCAGGACGGCGTCGCGCTCGGGCCATTCGGTGCCGGCAGCAAGCCGGTCGGGCGCGTGCCACGCGGCAAGGACGGTCGTCGGGCCCTCGCGTGCGAACAAGCCGGTGTCGGCAAGACGAAACGCCGCCGGGGCAGGCAGGATCAGTGTGGCGGCACGCTCATCGCGGCGCTGGCGGGCGAACACCTCGCCGTCGAACGGATGATGCAGCGAAAGCGTGCCGCCGGTCAGAAGCCACGGCACCAGCGTGAGGCAAATGCCGGCAAAGGATGCCGGCGCGATGGACGACAGCACGCTGGCGTCTTGCTCCAGCCGGCCTTCGAGCAAGACACACAATCCGCCGGCCAAAAATTCGAGATGACGCCGCGCCACCGGCACCGGACCGTCCTCGCCGACTTCGAAAGTTGTCACCGCAAGATGGGCTGCCGCATCGCTGTCGCGATCGAGCGGCGGCACGGGATCTAGCTTCGCCGCAGTGAACAAATCGTCGAGCGCCACCGCGCCGTCGGGAAGGTTGCCGCCGAAGCCGCAGACATAGCGGATCGAAAACACTTCCGCCGCGACATGCAGCGCCAGCTGACAATGCTCGAAACCGCCGACGCGACGGCACGTGATCAGCGCTTTGGCGCCGACGCGGGCCAGCGCGGTGACCGCATCGGCGCGGCGCCACAGCAATGGCAGCGGTGCGGCGATCAAGCCGGCGCGCAACACGCCGAGAATGGTCAAAACATTCTCGACGATATTCGGCATCTGGATGCCGACGATCGCGTCGGTCGGCAGTCCCATGCGGCGCAACCGGCCGGCGATCGCCGAGATCATGCGGTCGGCCTCGGCATAGGACAGCCGCAGCGGCGCGCCGTCGGTAAATTTCTGCCGGTTCGGCGCGTCGGCAAGCGCGATCGCCCCCGGCCGCCGCGCCGCCGCGCGGCGAAACAATTCGTCGAGCGTGATACCGCCCTGGCCGTGCGGCGCAATGTTTGCCGCGCCTGTGGGACCCCCCAGAATCATGGGCCTATCTTAGCTCCGCGCATCATTGCAGAGTCTTCGCCGGTTGCCGCCACCAGGTTTCCGGCAAATAGCCGAACAGCGACGTCCGCGTCGGATGCCCGATGGTATTCCACCGCGCCACCCATTGATCGGGAAGATAAAACAGCGGGATCACATATGAGCCGGAAACCAGCACGCGGTCGAGCGCGCGCACGGCGTCGACCAGATCGGGGCGGGTGCGTGCGCGCAGCACGGCGGCGATCATGGCGTCGACCGCGGCGCTTTTGACCCCCATGTAATTGCGCGAGCCTGCTTCGTCGGCCGCCGCCGCGCTCCAATAAATGCTCTGCTCGTTCCCCGGCGACAGTGACTCGTCCCAGCGGTATTCGATCATGTCGAAATCGAATGACGCCAGGCGCTCTTCGTACTGCACGGCGTCGACAAGACGGACCTGCGCAGCGATGCCCGCGCGCGCCACCATCGTGGAGTAAGCGAGCGCCAAACGCTCGTCGTCGCGGTTGGTCACCATGATCTCGAAAGCCAGCGGCCGGCCGGTGGCGCGATTGCGCAGCGTCGTGCCTTTGAACTCATAGCCGGCGGCTTCGAGAAGGCCGAGCGCCTGGCGGAGCGTGGTGCGGTCGCGCCCGGACCCATCGCTGACGGGAGGCGACCAAGTGCCGTCGAGCACGTCGGGTCGCACCGCATCCGGATAGGGCGCCAGCAGCGCCCGCTCTTGTTGATCCGCGGGACGATGGTATGCGGACAGCTCGCTATCGTCGAAGAAGCTCGCGCTGCGCTGATACAAATTGTAGAAGAAATCGCGATTGACCCATTGGAAATCGAACAGCAAAGCCAGCGCTTGGCGGACGCGAATGTCGGCAAAGATCGGCCGGCGTGTGTTGAAGACGAAATCGGACGCAAATTTCGGCAAGCCGCTACGGAACGTCTCCTTGACGACGCGGCCATCGCGGGCGGCGGGAAAGCCGTAGCCAGTCTCCCAGCGGGTCGGATCGGTTTCCGCGCGCACGTCATAAAGCCCGGCCTTGAACGCTTCGAAATACGCGTTGTCGTCGCGATAAAAATCAAACCGAAGCTCGGCGAAATTCCACAGGCCGCGATTGATAGGAAGATTGCGGCCCCAATAATTGGGATCGCGCTTGAAGGTTACGCTTTTGCCCGGATCGACGGCGGCGACGACATAAGGGCCGCTGCCAACCGGCTTGGCCAGTGTCGATTTTTCGAACGCCGCGACTTCGATGGCGTGTTTCGGCAAGACCGGCATCAGGCCGAGGATCAGCGGCAATTCGCGGTCGCTGGTATCGGCAAAATCGAAACGCACGACGCGGGGACCGAGAATTTCCGCTTTGGCCACCCGCGCGTAATAGGTGCGGTGATTGGGCCGGCCGTGGTCGCGCAACAGTTGCCAGGAGAACACTACATCCTCGGCGGTCACCGGTGTGCCGTCCGAAAAATGCGCCGCCGGATCGAGGGTAAAGGTGACGAAGCTTCGCGCCGCGTCGGTCTCAACCGTGCGCGCCAGCAGACCGTACAGCGTGAATGGCTCATCATAACTGCGCGCCATCAGGCTTTCGATGACGTAGCCGCGCACCGGCTGAACCGCGAGACCCTGGACAATAAATGGATTGAGGCTGTCAAACGTGCCGAGCACGCCCTCGATCAGCCGGCCGTCTTGCGGCGCATCGGGATTGACATAGGGCAGCGCGGTAAAGTTGCCGGGGAGGGCGGGCGCGCCATGCATGGCGATCGCCGGGCTTGCCATCCCATCACCAGCGATTTGCGTCGGCTCGCCGAATGCCGGCAATGCGAGGCCGAGCAGCATCGCCGCCAATTGAGCGCCGCGATAGGCGGCCTGAATTCCATAGCCGACGGTGCGCAGGGTTTTCCTCGGCGGGCCCGTGCCGAGCGCGATTCGCTCGACCGCCAGCGAATGTACCAGAGCGTCGGGGCGGCCGTCCGCCGCCGGCTCGGCGCGGTCTTTTTCGCGACGGCCCCGGAGCGGGCTTTATCTGGGGGTGCAATTGCGCTATTGGGCCGGGCCGGGGGTCAGGAAGGGCCACCGTGTTGCCGTATTCTGCGTCGATTGACCGTCGCGCGGGGGACGGCGCGGCACGGCGGCGAATGCTGGCCGTAACGACATCGGATCATTAACAGTCAAGTCTGACCAAGCAGATCGACAGGGTCGCTTAGATCCCGGTCGAATTGCCGGTGGTGGCACCAAAGAGGAACGACATCCCATGAATTATCGCATCGCGTCGGCGCCGGCTCGGCCGGTGGGCCGGGCGCCCGCTGCCATCGCTAGACGGCTAGGCCAATCGGCAATCCTGACTGTCGCACTTGCCCTGGGCCTGCAGGCCGCGACCGGCTCGCTCGCATTCGCGCAAGCGCCGAAGCCGGCTGCGAAGAAGCCGGCCGCACCGGCGGCGCAGGCTGCTCCCGCCGCACAACCGGCGGCGCCCGCGCAAGGCGAACAGCAGCAGCAGCCGGTCCAATTGATCTATTCGCCCTGGACCAAGTTTTGCCTCAAGAACCAGAACGACCCCAATTCCAAGCAAGTCTGCTTCACCGGCAAGGACGCCCGCATCGAGTCCGGCATGCCGGTGGTCGCCGCCGTGCTGATCGAACCGGAGGGCGAGCCGAAGAAAATCCTGCGCGTCACCCTGCCGCTCGGCATGCAGCTGATCCATGGCACGCGCGTGATCATCGACAACAATCAGCCGATGACCGCGCCTTACGTGATCTGCTTCACCAACGGTTGCATGGCCGATTACGAGGCCACCACCGACATGATCGCCAAGATGAAAAAAGGCCAGGGCCTCGTCGTCCAGGCGATCAATTCAACCGGTCAGCCGATCAGCCTCGTGCTGCCGCTTGCCGATTTCGCCAAGGCCTATGACGGTCCGCCGACCGATCCGAAGGTATTCGAGGAGCAGCAGAAGAAACTGCAGGACGAATTGCAGCGGCGCGCCGACGAAGCCCGCCAGAAGCTCGAGCAGCAGCAGGGCGCCCCCGGAGCTTCTGCCGCCCCGCCTGCGGGCGCGCCGGCGAAGTAACAGACGCTTAGACCTGGAGCCGGGTTACCCGCCGCCCCACGGGGGCGGCACCCGGTTCCGACGTGCGGAATTCAATATCGTTGAGGATTTCCGCTTCCGCGGGAATGATCGGCGCCAATGCCTCAGTGCAGCATCGCCGCGCGCGGGCGATAGCCGCCTTTGCCGTCTTTGACGAAGACTTCCGAGACCTGCGGATGGCGCACGGGTTCGCCGCTATTGTCGGGCAATAAATTCTGTTCCGAGACGTAGGCGACGTATTCGGTCTCCTCGTTCTCGGCGAACAAATGATAGAACGGCTGGTCCTTGCGCGGCCGCACCTCGGCGGGGATCGCCTCGTACCATTCCTCGGTATTGTCGAACACCGGATCGATGTCGAATACGACGCCGCGGAACGGATAGAGCCGGTGGCGCACCACCTGGCCAATCTGGAATTTGGCGCTGCGAATCTTTTCCATCGCGGGTCGCATTTTATCGCCTCACAAAGGCTGCCATGCAACGATTATGCCTTACTTCGCCTGGCCTGCGAAATCGCCGTCAAAGCCCATAGCGCTGCCCCATTTCGGGATCCTTCTCGGCCACGATCCCGGCCAGGTCGACCAGCACCTTGGCCTGTTTCCAGGTCGCGTCGTCCTGCATTTTGCCCTCGATCATCACCGCACCGCTGCCGTCCGGCATGGCGGCGATGATCTTCTTGGCGAAGGCGACTTCGGCCGGGTCGGGCGAGAACACCCGCTTGGCGATCGGCACTTGGCTCGGATGCAGCGTCCAGGCCCCGACGCAGCCCATCAGGAAGGCGTTGCGAAACTGCACCTCGCAGGCGGCGCTGTCGGCAAAATCGCCGAACGGCCCGTAGAATGCCTTGATGCCGGCCGCAGCGCAGGCATCGACCATTTTGGCGATCGTGTAGTGCCAAAGGTCCTGCTGATAGGCAGATCGCGGCGCGCCCGCCGCGCCGGCATCGGCCAGCACCTTGTATTCGGGATGGCCGCCTCCGACCCGCGTCGTCTTCATGGCGCGGGACGCGGCGAGGTCGGCCGGGCCGAGACTCATGCCGTGCATGCGCGGCGAAGCGACCGCGATCGAGGCCACATTGTCGACGCCCTCTGCGGTTTCCAAAATGGCGTGGATCAGGATTGGCTTCTTGATCCCGTGCTTGGCTTCAAGCTGCGCGAGCAGCTGATCGAGATAATGGATGTCCCATGCGCCCTCGACCTTCGGCAGCATGATGACGTCGAGCTTCTGCCCGATCGCCGCGACGATCTCGGTGATATCGTCGAGCACCCACGGTGAATTCAGCGCATTGATGCGCGTCCACAGCCCGGTCTCACCGAAGTCGCAAGACTTCGCCATGGCGATGAACCCGGCGCGCGCCGCCTCCTTGGCGTCAGCCGGAATGGCGTCCTCAAGGTTGCCGAGTACGACGTCAACTTGCGCCACCAGATCCGGCACTTTGGCGCGCACCTTCTCGATATGCGGCGGTACGAAATGGATCATGCGCTCGAGCCGCAGCGGCAGCTCGCGCAGCGGCGCGGGCGCGCCGATCGCCAATGGCTTGAAGAAATTACGCGGCAGTTTCATGCGGGTATCGAGAGTTCCTTACAGCTGACGGTAGGATGAATGACAGGGCGCGCCAAGCCACTTTTCGCAGCATTGCTGCCTAGGAAATAACGCCCCTTAGACCGTCTCGCCGCGCATCAGCCGTGGCTGCGAGGCGGCCGGCATCACCCCTTCGCGCATCAAAGCGCGGCGCAGCGGGCCAATGCGGTCGACGAGATAAAGCGACAGCCCACGTACGCCATGCGCCGGGAAAAAATCGGTGAGCAGGCTCCTGTTCAATATGTCGATGGCGATGCTCCGGCTGGTCGCGTCGGCGCGGCGCTGCCGGTCATAGCGCGCCAGCACGTCGGGCGCGCCGATATCGAGGCTTTGCCGTTGCGCGTCGGCGACGATCTCGGCCAGCGTAGCGCCGTCGCGCAGTCCCAGATTGAGTCCCTGCGCGCCAATTGGTGGTACCACATGCGCGGCTTCTCCCACCAGTGCGATCCGCGCGCGCGCAAAGGCTTCTGCAGTTTCGATCGCCAGCGGAAAGATGCCGCGGCCCGGCTCGACGCGCATGGTGCCGAGCAGCGAATGGGCGCGGCGCTCGATCTCGGCCGATAGAGCGGAATCGTTCAACGCGGCGAGTTCGGCCGCGCGTGCCGGGTCGAGCACGCAGACCAAGCTCGAACGGCGGCCGGGCAGTGGCACCAGCGTGAACGGACCGTTCTCGGTATGAAACTCGGTCGATGTGTCGTCGTGCGATCGCGCGTGGGCGAGATTGAGCGTCACTGCCGTCTGCGGATAGCTCCGCCGCCGCGTGGCAATTCTGGCCGCGTCGCGCGCGAGCGAACGCGCTCCGTCGGCGCCGACAACCAGCCGAACTCGCGCTTCGCGACTGGCATATTCGATTGTGACGCCGTCGGCGTCGGGCTTGATCGCGAGCGCCGGAACGGCGATGCGCGGCAATCTCAATTCGGCGGCGCGGGCTTCCAGCGCGGCCAGCAGATACCGGTTCTCGATGTTATATCCGAATGCATCGAGCCCGATCTCGGCCGCGTCGAAAAAGACTTCGGGCGCGCGGAACAGCCGTTGGGTATCATCGACGATGCGAAGCTTTTTCAGCGGCGCGGCGTGCTGCAGGCAAGCCGGCCACGCGCCAAGCGTTTCCAGTGCAGTGACGGAGCCCGAAAGCAGCGCTGTCGTCCGATGGTCAGGCTTTGCCGGCGGCGCGATCAAAATCGTGTCAACCGCCGCGGCCTTAAGCGCAATGGCGCAGACGAGACCGGCCGGGCCGCCACCCACCACGGCGATTTCGGAGCTAAACTCCCTGGCGGTACCCATAATTGCGCTCCATCCGACGCAGTAGCTGCAGGTGATTTAGGATCAAATATCCTACAATGACAGCGCGGTTGGGTACGAATTTCCATTTCACGTATAAGCTTAACTTATGGACCCAACCAAACCTGCAAAAGAGACGAAAGCGCTGACCATGGCCGCCTTTGCGGTCCATATTTTCACCGCCTGCGGCGCCGCTTGCGCGCTGCTCGCGCTGATCGCCGCAGGGCGCTCCGACTGGCCGAAAATGTTCGTCTGGCTGGGCGTCGCGCTTTTCATCGACGGCATCGACGGTACTTTTGCGCGGCGACTGCGAGTGGCCGACCTGCTGCCGCGCTGGTCCGGCGAGGTGCTCGATCTCGTCGTCGATATTCTCAATTACGTGTTCGTGCCGGCCTTTGCGGTCGCCTTCAGCGGGCTGTTGCCGCAGGCCTTGGCCGTTCCGCTTGGCATCCTCATCGTCGTCACCGGGTCGCTCTATTTTGCCGACCGGCTCATGAAGACCTCGGACCATTATTTCCGCGGCTTTCCGGCGCTGTGGAACGTGGCGGTGTTCTATCTGTTCCTACTCAAGCCTGCGCCGTGGCTCGGCGCCGCGCTGATCGCGGCGCTGGCGGCGCTGACCTTCCTGCCGTTTCACGTCGTTCACCCGGTCCGCATCTCCCATCTACGCGCCGTCACGACGGGCGCAGTCGTGCTGTGGACGCTGCTTGCCATCTTGGCCGTAGCGCAAAATCTTCAGCCGGGCTTCTGGGCCCTTGCCGGCCTGTGCCTACTTGCGATCTATTTCGTCGGCGTCGGATTCCTGCGCCGGCATCATCCCTGAACGCGGAGTACACCGTGCCACGACCTGTTCTTCTCATCGCCGGCGGCAGCCGCGGTATCGGCGCTTCGACGGCACGGCTCGCCGGCGAGCGCGGTTACGACGTCGCCATCAACTACCTTCGCAATGCCAAGGCTGCGGCAGAGGTCGCCGAGGCGGTGAAGAAATCCGGCGGCAAGGCCGTGACGCTGCAGGGCGACATGGCAAAGGAAGATGACATCGTCAGCGTCTTCGGCGAAACGACGCGCACGCTTGGACCGATCACGCATTTTGTCTTCAGCTCCGGCATCGGCGGCAAGAATTCACGGCTCGATGTTGCCTCGGCCGATACCATCCGCGAGGTAATCGACATCAATTTATTTGGCTGCCTGATCTGTGCCCGCGAAGCGGTGCGGCGGATGTCGACCGCGCAGGGCGGCAAAGGCGGATCGATCGTGTTTCTGTCCTCAATTGCTTCGGTCACCGGCGGCGCCGGTGAATACGTGTTCTACGCCGCCGCCAAAGGCGGAGTCGACGCACTGACCAACGGCCTGGCGCGCGAAGTGGCGAAGGAAGGCATCCGCGTCAATGCGATCCGGCCCGGCCCGACCAGGACCGACATCCACGAACCCGGGCGCCTGGAGCGGATCACGCCGCTATTACCGATGGGCCGGCCGGGCGAGCCGGAAGAGATCGCCGAGGCCGTGCTGTTTCTCCTGTCCGACGCAGCGTCCTATATCAGCGGCACGGTGCTCAATGTTTCGGGCGCGCGCTGAACGGATCACTGTCGGCAGCCGGCTCAATGAACGCCAGGAAAGACAATCTCATGACCAAACCGATCTATGTCCTCAATGGTCCAAACCTCAATCGGCTCGGCACCCGTGAGCCGCACATCTACGGAACGACGACGCTTGCGGACGTCGAAGCTATGTGCCGGGCGGAAGCCAAGGGGCAGCCGATTGAATTTCGACAGACAAACAGCGAAACACAACTGATCGATTGGGTCCACGAGGCGATCGACAACGGCGGCGGCATCATCATCAACCCAGCCGCCTACACCTTTACCTCGCTCGCGTTGTTCGACGCCCTGAAGATGTTTCCAGGCCCGATCATCGAGCTGCACATTTCGAACATCCATAAACGGGAGGCGTACTATCACAATTCGTATGTGTCCAAGGTTGCGACCGCCATCATCGCGGGCCTGGGTGCGAATGGCTATGCCGTGGCGGTTCGCGCGATGCACGACCTCCTTCAATCATGATGAGGGCGGACATCGCTCGCCAGGCCGCGTCCTAACCGCCTTGTGTTCGACGTTTCTGCGCCTATGATCCCGGCCGAGCCTTTCAAAGACAATCCGAACATATTCAAGGAGAGGAAAAATGGTTGCGGCAGTACGCGTGCATAAGACGGGCGGCCCGGAGGTTTTGACTTACGAGGAGATCGAACTGCCGACACCGGGGCAGGGCCAAGTGCGGGTGAAGCAACACGCCTGCGGCGTCAATTTCATCGATACCTATTTCCGCATGGGCATGTATCCCTCTCCCGTCGGGCTGCCCTTTGTTTCCGGGAATGAGGCTGCCGGCGAGGTTACCGCCGTGGGCCCGGGCGTCAGCGACCTCAAGGTGGGCGATCGCGTCGGCTATGTCGTGGCGCTCGGCTGCTACGCCTCCGAACGCAACGTCCCGGCTGACCGCGCCGTGAAACTGCCGTCGAATATCAGCTATGAGCAGGCCGCCGCCATGATGCTCAAGGGCATGACGGCGGAATATCTGCTGCGCCGCACGTTCAAGGTCGAGAAGGGCATGAACGTCTTCGTTCACGCCGCAGCCGGCGGCGTCGGCCTGATCCTGTGCCAATGGGCCAATCATCTCGGCGCCAATGTCATCGGCACGGTCGGCTCCAAGGACAAGGCCGCGCTCGCCAAAGCCAATGGCTGCCACCACACCATCCTCTATCGCGACGAAGATTTCGCCGCGCGGACCAAGGAAATCACGGGCGGAAAACTCTGCAGCGTGATCTATGACGGCATCGGCAAGACCACGTTCCCGGCCTCGCTCGATTGCCTTGCGCCGCTCGGCTATTTTGTCAGCTACGGCAGCGCCTCGGGCCAAGTCGACGCTTTCAACATCAACATCCTGCAGACCAAAGGCTCGCTGTTCGCCACCCGCCCGACGCTCAACACTTATGCCGCCAAACGCGAGGATTTGTTGGCCATTGCCAACGACCTGTTTGACGTCGTCGGCAAAGGCGCAGTCAAAATCCCGATCAATCAGAAATATGCGCTTAAGGACGCGGTGAAAGCGCACAAGGATCTGGAAAGCCGGAACACGACCGGCTCGTCGATCTTAATACCCTAACCTTGCGTCATTCCCGGGCGTCGTCGCACAGCGGCGCGCCTGGAAATCGATAATCGTAAGTCGCGCAGTTTTTGCGCAACAGCGTTTCTTTAAACGCTCGTGTTATGGATTCCTGCTGCGCGCTGGGGCACCCCGGAAGGACAGACGCGATGAAAATCTGGGGCTACTGGGCAACACTGGGTTGGTCAGTCCTCGCTTACCTCGCCGGCCAAGTCGCCGCGACGGCGATCGTGCTGTGGTGGCAGCAAGGCGATTTGTCTTCGCTCGTGCGCACACCCTACGACGGCGCGACCATCACGCTATCGGTACTGGCCCTCAATCCGGTCACGGTCGCCGTTCTGTTCGCCGCAGTGCGTCTCGCGAAGGCCGATCCGGTGGAATATTTGGCCCTGGCTTGGCCGCGCGCGCGCGACGTAGCGACGGGAGTTGTTGGCCTCATATGCCTGATCGTCGTGAGCGACGGACTGCTTTATTTGAGCGGCGAGGGGCTGGTGACCTCGTTCCAGTTGCAATCCTATACGACGGCGGTCGCAGAGGGCTGGCTGCCCGCCATGCTGTTCGCAGCCATCATCGTCGCGCCGGCGGGCGAGGAGATCCTGTTTCGCGGTTTTCTGTTTCGCGGCTTCGTCCGACCGGAACGGCCGGCGTGGCCGGGCATCATCGCGACGGCGGTGCTCTTCGCCATTCCGCATGTGCAATACGACTGGGTCGGGGTATCGCAGATTTTGGTCGTCGGCCTGTTTTTGGCTTGGATGCGGCTGCGTAGCGGCTCGATCGTGCTGACGTTTCTTCTCCACGCGCTGTTCAATCTTGAAGGCACTTTGGAGACCGTGGCGCAGGTGCATTTATTCGCCAAATAATCCGGAGGCGAGGTCGCGCAACTATTGACCGAAAATGCGGCCCAAAGCATCGACCGTCTTGTTCGCCGGGCCGTTCGGTTGCCCGGGCTGGCTCGGCTCTCGACGCGGCAGCCCAATGACCGGTTCGGCAAAGCGCGCAATCGCCGCGACCGTATCGTCGAGCGGTACGGTGGAGTCCTTGGTTTCGCTGACGATGATCGCCAAAACGCGAATGCCGCGCCGGAACAACGCGTCGAGCGCGGTCAGCGTGTGGCTGATGGTGCCGAGATAACTGCCGGCGACCAGGATCAGCGGCAATTGCAGCGCCATCATCACGTCGAGAATGGTGCGCTCGCCGTCGAGCGGGACCATGATGCCGCCGACGCCTTCGATCAGCAAAATATCGCGCCGCCGATCGATCGCAGTCTGGCAGTACTTTATGACCGTATCGACGTCGATGCGGCGGCCTTCGCGCTCGGCCGCGAGATCTGGCGACAGCGCGGCGCGAAAGCGCCACGGCGAAATCCGGTCAATCTCCGGCTCCGTCACCGGCAGGCCGAGCGCCTCCAGGAGCACCCCCGGATCGCTGGTCGGTGCCTGCGCCGGATCGTAGCCGCTGACCACCGGCTTGATGGCGTCGACCAGCCGGCCCATCTGGCGCAGGTGCCGGATCAACGACGCCGCCACGTAAGTCTTGCCGACGTCGGTGCCCGTCCCGGTGATGAAGATCGCGCTCACGCGTCAATGCCTCAGCACCCGGCTTCGCACCACGTCGGCGAGCCGCGCGATCTCGGCATCGGGATGCTGCGCCGTGAAAGCAAAACGCAGCCGCGCGGTGCCGACCGGCACCGTCGGCGGCCGGATCGCGACCACCAGAAATCCTTCGTCACGCAACAGGTCGGATGCCGCGAGCGCGGCGTCGGTTTCGCCGACGATCACCGGGACGATGGCGCTTTGCGCTTCCGGCAGGTTCAGCGAACGGGTGAATTCCTTGGCTTTGCGCAACGGCAGGGCGGCGTAGGCCGGCTCGCGCGCGATGACGTCAAGGGAGGCAATGGCGGCGGCGACGACGGGCGGCGGCAGGCCAGTCGAATAGATGAAGGTGCGAGCGCGCGTCTGTATGAGATCGATCACGGCGCGCGAGGCGCACAGATAGCCGCCATAAGCGCCGACCGCCTTGGACAGCGTGCCCATTTGCAGCGGCACCTCACCGGCGCCGTCGGCAAAGCTCGAGCCGCGGCTGCCGCCGACCACGCCAAGACCATGCGCATCGTCCGACAGCAGCCAAGCGTCGAAGCGCTGCGCCAATTGCGACAGCGCAGCCAGCGGCGCCAGATCGCCATCCATGGAGAAGACGCCGTCTGTCGCGATCAGAGCGCGTTTTTTGCCGCCGCGATGCGCCTGCAGCAGCGCCTCGACGTGATCGGCATCGGCGTGGCGATAATGCTGCATGGCGGCGCCGGAAAGCTTCGCCCCGGCGTGGATGCAGGCGTGCGACAGTTCATCGACGAGAATGAGATCGTCCTGTCCGGCCAGCGCCGGGATGATTCCGGTATTGGCGAGATAGCCCGAGCCGAAAACGCAGGCCGCCTCCGTACCCTTGAGCTGAGCCAACCGGCCTTCGAGCTCCGCATAGAGCGGGTGATTGCCGGTGACCAGCCGCGACGCGCCGGCGCCGACGCCATGGCGCTTGGCGGCCTCGATCGTCGCGGCGATAACATCGGGGTGCCGGCTGAGATTGAGGTAGTCGTTGCAGGAGAACGACAGCAGGCGCCGGCCGTCGCGCTCGGCCCAGATGCCATCACGCGCAGTGACGGCCGGGCTACGGCGCAACTTGGCCCGCTCCAGCGCGTCAAGTTTCTCGCCGGCAAACTCATCAAGCGAGCGCATTATTTTTCGCTATCCTCGAACAAACGTGACCCCGGCGGGGCTGACGGGCACAATGCCGCGCCTAGGGTTCCATGAAAGCGCCGAATGCCTGGCAATACCAGCGAAAACAAGGGGATGGGTCAGAGCGCGAAACCGCCTTGGTATGCCGCCGGTCTCGACCACATCTGGCTGCCCTACGCGCAGATGAAGACGGCAAGCCCGCCGCTTGCGGTCACCGCGACCCGTGGCAGCCGCATCGTGCTCGCCGACGGGCGCGAACTCATTGATGGCATTGCCTCATGGTGGACCGCTTGTCACGGCTATAACCACCCGCATATCCGGGCCGCTGTCGAGCGCCAACTGGCGCAAATGCCGCATGTGATGTTCGGCGGCATGGTGCACGAACCAGCGCTGACGCTGGCGCGCCGGCTGACGGCGCTGCTGGCACTCGCCGACCTCGACCGCGTCTTCTTCAGCGATTCCGGCTCGGTGGCCGTCGAAGTCGCGCTGAAAATGGCGGTGCAGTATTGGCGCAATCGCGGCATTCGCGGCCGCGGCCGCATCGTTTCGTTCAAGGGCGGCTATCACGGCGACACCACCGGAGCCATGGCGGTGTCCGACCCGGAAGGCAGCTTCCATGCCGCGTTCCACGGACTTTTGCCGGAGCAGATTGTCACCGATCTGCCGATCGACGAAGTCAGCACCGCGGTGCTGGAAAAGCTCCTCGCACAGCGGGCGGAAGAGATCGCCGCGATCGTCGTCGAGCCACTGGTACAGGGCGCCGGCGGCATGCGGTTTCACGACACCAGCGTGCTCAAAATCTTGCGCGCATTGGCAGACCGTTACGAGCTGCTCCTGATCTTCGACGAAATCTTCACCGGATTCGGCCGCACCGGCACGATGTTCGCGTTCCAGAACGCCGGTGTAGTTCCAGATATCGTCACGCTGTCGAAGGCGCTGACCGGCGGCACGCTGCCACTTGCCGCCACAATCGCCAGCCGGAACGTGTTCGACGCCTTTTGGTCCGATGACCCGGCACAGGCGCTCATGCACGGCCCAACCTTCATGGCAAACCCGCTCGCCTGTGCCGCAGCCAATGCCTCGCTCGATTTGTTCGAGCGCGAGCCGCGACTCGATCAGGTGGCGAACATCGCGGCCACCTTGCGACAAGGCCTCGAACCCTGTCGCGCGCTTCGCGGCGTCAAAGACGTGCGGGTCAAAGGGGCCATCGGCGTGGTGGAGCTCGATCAGATTGAGAATCTCAACGCTTTACGGGAAGGGTTTGTTGCCGAAGGTGTTTTTATCCGGCCATTCGGCTCGATCGTCTATCTGACGCCGGCGTTTACCGTCGCCGAGGACGAGCTTGCGGCGCTGACGGGTGCGATCCGCCGTATGCTGAGCCAGCAGCGCTGATGACGCTTCTTTCACCGAAGATCGCGCCTGAAGCCGATATGGCTGTCCTTAAAGCCGACACGCGCGTAGAACCGTTGTGCATCGACGCGCGGTCTGCTGGTGACCAACTGAACGCTGACGCAGCCGCGCGCCTGCGCCAGCGCGATCAGATGCGCCATCAGCTTTTCACCGATCCCATGCGAGCGCAGCCGCGAGGTCACGCGTACAGCTTCGATGATCGCGCTCGTGCCGCCCTGCTGAGTGAGATAGCGAATGAAAGTAATCTGAGCGGTCGCGACAATGACGCCATCGAGTTCGCCGACCACGAGAATGTTGGCATCGTCGGCCGTGATGGCTTCGAAGGCGTGTAAGTAACCCTCCACAAGCGGCTCGTCGGGTCGCTCGCGATGACCGTTGATGGGGTCGTCGGCGAGCAGTTTGACGATGGCCAGCAGATCGGCGCGGTCGGCTTTACGAAAGACGGGTTCACCGCTCATAGCGAATGTCATTTGGCCGCTTTGTGTTTTAGAGCGGCCCAACGCCTCACAGGATCGGCTTGCCGCGGATATCGATCGCCTTCTCGATTTTCAGGAGCGCCCCGATGCCGGTATCGGCCCCGACGTGGGTCTGCTCGCGCGGCAGGAGTTTGGCGAAAATAGCATCGTGGATGGGCCCGCTCTCATGCAGCTCGACGTTGCCGAAGAAACGCAAGAAGCCGCTTTCCAGCACGCCGTCGCGCTGCGCCTTGAAGTTCGAATACATCACGCATACCCGCTTGTCGTGCGAGAGATTCTCGAGCGCCGTGCGCTTGGAGCGCTCCCAATAGGCGAGGTGGGTATCGTCGAACACGATCATGCTGCCCTTGACCGAGATATTCGGACCCGCCGGGCCGCTGGTGGCGACAAGGCAGGGACAGCCATCGTCCCAGGCATTGCGGATCAAAGTCTTAATCGTGTCGGAGAGCGGCATGAATCGGTGACCTCGTGGTTTGGAAGGCGCCAGCTTTACACGGCTAAAGGCAGGCGAGCCAAGCCAGTGAAATCTTCGCCCTAAAAGCCGACCACGGTGCCGTGCAGATCGTAGGCGTCGGCGCGGTCGATTTTCACCGTCGCAATTTCGCCGACACGCAGCGGACGATGGCTGGAGAGGTGGACGACCCCGTCGATTTGCGGTGCGTCGCCTTTGCTGCGGCCCTTCGCGGTCCCCGACTTGGACTGAACCTCGTCGATGATGACGCGCTCGCGGCCGCCGATTTTGCGTTTGAGCCGCTTTTGCGAAATCGCCTGCTGGCGTTGCATGAAGCGGTGATAGCGCTCCTCCTTAATGGCATCGGGCACGGGAGCCGCGAGATCATTGGCGGACGCGCCGGCGACCGGCTCGTAGCGGAAGCAGCCAACGCGATCGAGCTGAGCCTCATCGAGCCAGTCGAGCAGCAGCGAAAAATCCGCTTCTGTCTCGCCGGGAAAGCCGACGATGAAGGTCGAGCGAACGGTGAGGTTCGGACAGATGCCGCGCCAGGCGTGAACGCGCTCCAGCGTCTTTTCCTGCGCCGCCGGCCGGCGCATGCGTTTGAGCACCGCGGGGCTCGCATGCTGGAACGGCACGTCGAGATAGGGCAGCACTTTGCCCTCGGCCATCAGCGGAATGACCTCGTCGACGTGCGGGTAGGGGTAGACGTAATGCAGCCGCACCCAGACGCCAAACTCGCCAAGCTCGCGCGCGAGATCGAGAAATTTTGCCCGCACTTCTCGGTCTTTCCACGTGCTGGCCGCATATTTGAGATCGACGCCATAGGCAGAAGTGTCCTGCGAAATGACCAGGAGCTCCTTGACGCCGGCTGTAACCAACCGCTCAGCCTCGCTCAGCACGTCGGCGGCCGGCCGCGAGACCAGGTCGCCGCGCAATTTGGGGATGATGCAGAAGGTGCAGCGATTATTACAACCCTCTGAGATTTTTAGATAAGCATAGTGCCGCGGCGTCAGCTTTATGCCTTCAGGCGGAATGAGATCGGCATAGGGATCGTGCGCCGGCGGCACGGCGCGATGCACGGCATCGAGCACGCTTTCGTATTGCTGCGGACCGGTTACGGCGAGCACGCCGGGATGTGCCGCGGTGATCTTTTCCGGCTCCGCCCCCATGCAGCCAGTGACGATGACCTTGCCATTTTCCGCCATCGCAGCGCCAATGGCCTCAAGCGACTCCGCCTGCGCGCTGTCCAGGAATCCGCAGGTATTAACGATGGCAAGGTCGGCGCCGGAGTGCTCGCGGGTGAGCTCATAGCCCTCCGCACGGAGCCGCGTAATGATGCGTTCGGAATCGACCAGCGCCTTCGGGCAGCCGAGCGAAACGAAGGAAATGCGGGGAGAGCGGTTCATCTGGCGCGGTTCATAGCATGGCGACTGACGGAGAGGGCCGGATTTAGGCTACCCGGCAAATAAGCTGCGTGACGCCATTTCGCCACGAAAAAGCCTGGCCCGGCTGTTGCTGTCGGCGTTGGTGCGGGCCTATTCGGGGGAAATTAAGGAATTAACGGCTCTCCTCCGGTCAGATGTGGCGGGTCCTGATTCTTGGAATGCCGTTTCTTTGGAAGTCACCGCCAGCCAACCGGCTCCAGTGCGAACTGACCGGCTGGTCGTTTCTGTTTTGCCGCGCGAACGTGGGCGCCGGAAGTTCATGGTGCGACCAAGTCACTTGATCGTTTTGCTGCTGGCCGTCTGCCTCAGCGGTTGCGGCGGCTATGCCATGTTCGATCCGAGCGCCGCATTTACCTCGCCCGGCAAACAAGCCGATTGGACGAAAGGCGGAAGTCAAGCCGCGGTCCCTGAGGCGGCGGATTACGAGACGACCGAAACGACGGCGGCATCGAGCAAACCTGAATCCACGGCACAAAGCTCTCTCTTTACCCAAGCATCCGCGACCAAGCTCGCCTCTCCGCCCGCACCCGTCGTCGCAACGGCAAAGCCGATCACCGTCGCCGATGCCGCCGACATTTCCGTACCCGTGGCCCCGGCGCCGCAAGCCGTCGAGAAGATCACCGAGCCGCGCGGCCGCGCCTATCTGTTCCGCGGCGTGGCCGGCCTGATCTATTCGCGCGGCATCGATACATTGGCGGCGCGCATCAGGCGCACCGGCATCTCCGCCAGCGTGGGGACCTATCTGCTGTGGCGCCCCACCCTCGACGAGGCGATCCGCGACTATCGCCGCGATCCGCAGCCGATCATACTGATCGGCCATTCCATGGGCGGCGACTGCGTGTTGGACTTTGCCGAGATGCTCAATCAGGCCGGCATCCCGGTCAGCCTGCTCGTCACCTACGATCCGACCCGCATCGCCGACGACGTGCCGCCGAATGTCGAGCGCTATATCAACATCTACCAATCGTCCAACTTCATGGGCGGCGGCAATGTCGTGCAGGGCTCGCGCTTCCACGGCGACTATGCGAGCTACAATCTCAAGGACCACGCCGAAATCGTTCATATCAATATCGAAAAGGCCGATCGCATCCAGGAGCAATTGGTCGCCAAGATCGCGCAGCTTGCCCAAACGCCGGCCGATGCCCAAGGCGAGGCGGTACCGATCCACCTGGAGGTGCCCGCCGACGCCGCCATCGAGCTATGGGATTCGGGCCTGCCGGTTGCGGCGCATGCCGGCGACACTTTGAAGACGCTGGCCGCGACCTATCATGTGCCGCTGTGGGCGCTGGCCCAGATCAATTCGGTGCCGGAGCGCGAGCCGCTCAGCGAAGGCCAGCGCATCGTCGTGCCGCGCCATCTTGCGCCGATGCAAATGCCGACTACGGTCACGAGCTACGCGCCAGCAGGACGGTAATCCCAGACCTTAGGCGCTCAGCAGTGCGGGGCGAGGCAGAGGCCGCTCGGTTCAAAGCAACGCCAGAACGACACCGCCGTCGATTTGCCGCCGACGCAGGTATAGACTTGGCACCAATGAAGTTGATCGCAATCGGCCACGCAACGGCCGCTCGATTGCGCGCAGGCGCCGGTGGGCTTTTTGTGCTTTGCTGCCATCACCGGAGAGGGCGATGCCCAACCGAGCGCGAGAATCAGCGCGCCGGCGAGCACGATCCTCGCAGTTGATCTCCTCGCCACGCCGTAGCCTCCGTTACGCAAGCAGCTCATTTGTGCACACAGATTTCCCATAATCGCGGTTGGCCGACAAGGCGCGAGGCAAAGAACGACGATGCGGCTTCCCGATCCCACGCTGCTGTTGGTGACCGACCGGACCCAGGCGCGACGCTCGCTGCCTGAAATCGTCGCCGCGGCACTGGGCGGCGGCTGCCGTTGGATAAGCCTGCGCGAAAAAGATCTTCCCGAGGACGAGCAGGTCGTTTTAGCGCGCACGCTCGTCCCGATAGCGCGCAAATATGGCGCGCGGCTCATGCTGCACGGCGAGGCGGCCCTGGCGAAAATGGCCGGCGTCGATGGCGCCCATTTGCCATCCGGAAGCGATGCCGCCGTAGCGCGCGCCCTGATGGGTCCGGGAAAGCTTATCGGCGTGTCGATCCACACCGTCACCGAAGCCGAGGCGATCGCTCCGCAAACCGCCGACTATGCGATCGCAGGACCCGCCTTTGAGACGCCGAGCAAGCCTGGCTACGGCCCCGAAATCGGCCGCAAGGGTCTCAGCGAAATGGCACGCGCGTGCCGTGTGCCAATCCTCGCCATCGGCGGCATCAATACCGCGCGCGTCGGCGAGGTCATGGCGGCGGGCTGCGCCGGCGTGGCGGTCATGGGCGGCGTCATGCGCGCCGTCGATCCGGCCGTCGAAGTCGGCGCGCTGGTCGCGACGCTAAAGGGTTATCCGCGCGCGCGATAGGTGGCGACGCCTTGGTCGGGCGCCCAGACGCCTGCCGGAAGTTTTCCCGCCTGCCAGAACACATCGATCGGCATGCCGCCGCGCGGATGGAAATAGCCGCCGATCCGCAGCCATTTCGGTTTGAGCAGCGCGACGAGCTTCTTGCCGATCGCCACGGTGCAGTCTTCGTGGAAGGCGCCGTGATTGCGGAAGCTGTTCAAATAAAGCTTCAGCGATTTCGACTCCACCAGCCAATTCTTCGGCACGTAATCGATCACGAGGGTTGCAAAATCCGGCTGGCCGGTGACCGGGCACATCACGGTGAATTCCGGGAAGGTGAAGCGGGCAACGTAGTTGGTGTCGGGGTGCGGATTGCGCACGCGATCGAGCACTGCCTTTTCAGGCGAGGTGGGGATCGGGGAGGGGCGGCCGAGCTGGAGCGGTTTCTTCGTCATCCGTCCATTCTAGGCCGACAGGAGGCCAGTGGACCATCCGTGACACTCCGCCTTCCGTTCGGCTCAAGCGGCTGCAGTCTGGACCATGGCCTTGGCAGCGGACCACCACTTGCGTCCACTGACACCCAATTCGGACACTACGACGCTTCGCCACACGCGTGAGCTGCAAACGCGACGGGCCAC
>CAWARC010000041.1:0-77400 GCA_963784325.1 uncultured Alphaproteobacteria bacterium
GAACTGGCGCTTGCGCTCAGGCGGAAGACTTACCGACCGGAACCTATCAGAAGAGTGTTCATACCGAAGGCCAACGGCAAACTCAGGCCATTGGGCATCTCGACCTTGCGCGATCGGGTATGCATGACAGCAGCGATGCTGGTGCTGCAACCGATCTTCGAAGCCGACCTTCCACCAGAGCAGTACGCCTACCGTCCTGGGCGCAACGCCCAACAGGCGGTGGTCGACGTGGAAGAGCTGGTGTTCCGGGTCACCCGGAAGTCGTTGACGCCGACCTCGCGGACTACTTCGGGAGCATTCCGCATGCCGAACTACTAAAATCGGTGGCGCGCCGGATCGTTGATCGGCGCGTGCTGCATCTGATCAAGATGTGGCTGGAATGCCCCGTAGAAGAAACCGACGATCGAGGAAGGAAGACACGCACGACCGAGGCCCGGGACAAGCGGCGCGGCATTCCGCAGGGCTCACCGATCTCACCACTGCTGGCAAATCTGTACATGCGCCGGTTTGTGTTGGGATGGAAGATGCTCGGGCTGGAGCGAAGCCTTGGCTCTCGCATCGTGGCCTATGCTGACGATCTCGTGATCCTGTGCCGGAAGGGCAAAGCCGAAGAGGCATTGCAGCGACTGCGCGAGATCATGGGAAAGCTGAAGCTACGGTCAACGAGGAGAAGACACGCATCTGCAAGGTACCGGAAGGAGAGTTCGACTTCTTGGGCTACACGTTCGGACGAATGTATTCGGCGAGAACCGGCCAGGCGCGCCTGGGATACCGGCCATCGAAGAAGAGCATCAGGCACACGGTGGACAACATCCACGCGCTGACCGTCCGAACGGGGACGTGGCAAGAGACCACAGAGCTGGTGGACAAGTTGAACCGCACGCTGCGCGGATGGGCGAACTACTTCAGGGTAGGCACCGTCACCAAGGCGTACCGGGCGCTCGACAACTACACAGCTGTGCGGTTGCGCCGGTGGTTGCGCATCAAGCACAAGGTCAGGCGACGCAAGGGCGGGACCTATCCACTCTCGCATCTTTACGGGCACTTCGGGCTCGTACGCCTAACCGCGCTTGGGCATGACGTGCCGTGGGTGAATGCGTGAAGTCTCGTCCGAGAGCCGGATGCGGGAGATCTGCATGTCCGGTTCGATGAGCGGGATGTGGAAACGGAGTCACGGTCGAACCACTAAGGCACCGCCAGACGAAAGGGGCGGAAACAGATATGTTCAGCCTACTACCACCGCGCCACATTCCCACTCTACCAAAAAAACGAAGTGACGGGTTTCCCGCGTCAGGTCCGGTGCTTCCCCAATACCAGACATTCATTGCAGTACCAGCCAGCGGCTGTAGAAGAGGCTTGCGAGGAACGGACGCCTACTGATTTTGGTCTAGGTTATTCAGCAGTGCCTCTTCAACATCGGCCGGCACCGAGAGCCGTCGAACGACTTTCGGCCAGAGCTCGACAGGAGGCGATGCAATCAGTTCATGCGATAGCGTGACGATATGAAGATCGTCGTTAAGATGGTTCTGCTGCCCGCAATGCTGGGCGTGACAGAGAACGCGTGGATGGCATTCGCGATAATGGCAGATGCGGCCAAGGTAACGCCCCGTCGTATCGGCGAGGAAGATGTCAGCGCCAAGATTGATTTGGGCTTGCCCCATAAGACGCCGACCAGAGTGCGCCAGCCTAGTCAAATCCATCGCAGCATCGATCGTAACAAGGACATCGACGTCTTTAGGGATCGCCTTGGTTGTTAGAATGGAACCGAGGAGCGCGATCCGCTGCACACCTGGACAAGCCTGCGCAGCCAGCACGAAGGCAAGTACGGCGAGCAGCAGCGGGCGGCGCGGCTCGGCGACTGAAGGCGAAGGAGCGCGGGGTAGGTTGCGACGCTTTCTGTTCGAAGCAGGTCTCCGAAGGCGCGACGTATCGTTATTCATTCCAGCTGCTCATCGAAATCGGCGGCATGCCAAAGATCGTTCAATTCATCCTCGACGCCCCAGCCGACGTGCTTTCCGCGCAACCGCAGCTTGTCGAGGCGTTCGACATAGGGGCGGCGCTCAGCAGGCGGCAGGCTCAATACGCTATTCACGGACCGGTCATACATGCGGATCAGCGCTACGAAGTAGCGTTCATCACAGAAGCTGCACCCTTCGATGAAGCTGAACGCCTCCTCGCAAAAGAATATCGATAGCTCCGCCAGACCCTCCGGCCGCCCAATCGCTTTGTTATAGCCCGCGATCGTCTTCTTGGCTTTTGACACCGATACAGTTTGGTTCTTCATAAGGTTGGGGTTTATCCATCGCGAGATAGTTGCCTTGTACGGCCTGAGCTGATCGGGACCCAAGTCCAGCCGGGCGTGCACAAATGCCTGATTGTCCTTGCTCGCCTCGTACAGGTCTTGAAGCAGCCCATAAAGTCCCGCGCGGTCGAAGGTGCGAAGCGACGCCTTAACGTCGATCCAGGTCGGCGAAGCACCTTTGGCATTGGCCACGATCTGGCCTCCCGTGAACGTTTGGCGACAGACCGAACTTAGCGGTTGCCCCCTAAAGATACACCACTGCATGGGTAGATCGACCTACATGCAGAACTTGAAACCGTATCTGTAACGGACGCGCTGGTCCCAGCATGCTGGAGTTCGGCGATGCATGATGGTCGCCTTTTTTCCAATAGAGGAGCGTGAGCATGTCTGATGATCAAGAGGTACCCAACGCACCCGAGCGGCAGCGTGTGCCTTGGAACAAAGGAAAACTTACCGGAGCAAAACCTCCGCTTCGGCCACGTCACGTCTGGTCAATCCGGAGCAAGCTGCAACTGGAGGGACGAACACGCGATCTCGCAATGTTTAATCTTGCAATCGATAGCAAACTCCGTGGCTGCGATGTCGTTGCCTTGAGGGTCGAGGATGTTGCCCCAAACGGCTACGCAGCCGACCGGACAACCATTCGTCAGAAGAAGACTGGGCAGCCCGTTCGGTTTGAACTGACAGAGCAGACCCGTCAGGCTGTCGACGACTACCTGAGAGCCGCCAGAAAGAAGCCTGGCGAATATCTATTCAATGGCCGTCGTGGCTCGGAACGAAGCATGACGACGAGGCAATATGCGCGCCTTGTTTCCGAGTGGCTCACCAGCATCGGTCTTGACCAACATGTTTTCGGCACTCATTCGTTGCGCCGAACCAAGGCTACGCTGATCTACCGCCGAACGGGCAACCTGAGGGCCGTGCAGCTGCTGCTTGGCCACCGGAAGATCGAAAGTACCGTTCGTTACCTCGGCATCGAGGTCGACGATGCCCTTGCCATTGCTGAACAAGTCGACATCTGAGCCGCCTTGGGCAGAGCAGACCTTGCTCTGCCCACTGTCCGCGTCAGGTATGATGGGACCAAGGCCAGCATGTCTGCAATTGAGGTATCAGCGGACCTGGTGCGGGAAACCCGTCACTTCGCCTTTTGACCCTTAGCGGATATTACTCAGGTATCGGGTCGATATTGTCAGATGGCACGCGGTTATAGAGCACAGCCACGAGCATATTGCCCGGTTCGGAAGTTGCATCGGTACGACAGGCTGTGACCTCTCCCGTCACTCCACTGGTATATTCCGCCACGACTTCACCGAAGACATTGCGCTGGACAGCGACCCTCTGTCCGGCTTCGACCTTGTCATTCAGCTTAACCAACAGTTCAACAAACCCGCCGTTGGTCGCGAGGACGGCGTAGGCGCTGTTACCAACAAAAATGCCTGTTTCCTCCCCAGTGCGGCCCATCGGCCCGCCGATGATCCCATGGTGCTTGAGGACATTCATCGTTCCTTCCACGAACAGAGGGATCATGCTGCGATCCAAAATGCGCGATGCGCCAATCTCCGGAGTAAACGCAGGGATACTCGCATCGATGAAGGCGCCTGCCAAGATGCCGGGATAAGCCGGGTTATCGAAGATCTGATCGATGGGAAACAGCTGTGCCATCGCGCGCACCTCTGGCAAGTCCATGCGGGCTAGATGGAACGCAGTCACGTCCATTCCGGTCGTCCCGGTATGAAAGTCCATGGCGTAGTCCGCATTCGGTCTTAGCAACCTGTTGAACAGCAACCCAGCGTGCCGCGAAGGCGCAGTGGGGCCGTTCTCATTCCCGGGCCACTCACGATTCATGTCAATAAGATCAATGCCTCGTCCTGAATTCGGCCATCTCCGCGCCATGCCTTCAATGGCCGGGCGTGATACATCCAAAACGGCCAATACCGCACCTGACATAGCCGCCGGATCAAGCTGGTCCATGACGGTCTGTAACGTGCGCACTGAGCTGATCTCGTCGCCATGCACGCCGCTGACCAGCGCGATGTGCTTGCCCGGTTTCGCACCCTTGGCGACTATCACGGACACGTACCAATGTTGCCCGGTGACCATCTGCACCCCTTGAAAATAGAAGAGGTGCTTCTTGCCGGGCTCCAGATCATCGATGTTCAGTGCGCTGATGACCTTCTTTCCGTCAATCATGTCTCCGGTATAAACCGTTCCTCGTGACGCTGTATTTGCTTGGTCGGCACCTCGAGCGCCAGAGTTAGAGGCGAGCCCAGCTGACGCGCTGACGGCTGCGACCATGAAATCGCGTCGATCAAGACCTTTCCTTGATTCATCCGACATGGCGAGGATCCTTTCACGTTGCTATGCGGGTCCGCCAATATTACCCACAAGCATCCCCAGTGTCGCTTTGGTCTTGAACTTAAATTCGTAGGCACCGGCAGCATGACGTCTGGAATCGGGGGCAGAGCGGACACGTAACGGACATCACCGAAACGGCGCTGATGACCCCCAGCAGACATGCCCGCCCACTGAACCGCTGCGACGCTATATCTTCTGCTGTGCATCGCCCAATGCTAGCTTGGGTGACCATTTCTCTGTGCCGGGCAAGAACGAATGCCATTGCATACGCGATTGACGAAGATGCTGGATATCGAGCATCCCATCATCTCGGCCCCAATGGCGTTTGCTGCCGGTGGCAAACTCGCTGCAGCGGTAACGGGCGCAGGAGGCCTTGGACTGATCGGGGGCGGTTACGGTGATGCTGAATGGCTGGAGCGTGAATTCTGCGAGGCACGAAACGCGCGGGTTGGGTGCGGCTTCGTTACGTGGTCGTTAGCTAAACGTCCCGCATTACTTAATTTAGCGTTGGCACATTCACCTGCAGCCGTGATGCTGTCGTTCGGGTCGCCAACACCATTTGCTCCAGAGATCAAGGCCGCTGGTGCTCGGCTGATTTGCCAAGTGCAGAGCCTGGAACATGCGCGTGAGGCCGTCATTGCCGACGCTGACATTATCGTTGCCCAAGGAGCGGAAGCTGGCGGCCATGGAATGTTTCGCGCGACTTTAACGCTAGTGCCCGAGATTGCGGATTACCTGGCAAAGGCCGCTCCTCAAACGGTACTAGTAGCTGCCGGCGGCATTGCTGATGGGCGCGGGTTGGCAGCAACTCTAATGCTTGGAGCGGATGGAGTGCTGATCGGTTCCCGGTTTTGGGCGAGCGCGGAGGCCCTAGTTAATCCTGCCCTTCAAGGCGCTGCCCTATCCGCGGATGGTGATTCTACCATACGGACCACGGTGGTTGATATCGCCCGTAGGATTGAGTGGCCAAAACCATTCACCGCACGGGTGATGAAAACTCGATTTATCAACGATTGGCACGGGCGCGAAGCTGACCTTACCAAACCCGAAGTATTGGATCGAGAAATGCAGCGCTATGTGACGGCAATGCAGAAAGGTGATCCAGACAACACGGGGGTTTGGGTTGGAGAAGCGACCGGGCTAATCCAAGAAGTGCGGCCAGCGGCGGTATTGCTCCAAGAAATTGTAGGAGAAGCGATGCGTCTGCTTGCCGACAAGGCGCCTCGCCTTCTCACAAATATCTGACCATAAGCCACAATTGGCCCTTCTCATCGCGCTACGATGCTTGGCGATACTGCCGCTTCCGGGAAAAACGGACATTGTGCCGACAACCGAAGTCGGTCGGTCGTGACCCGATTCGGACTTCGACTATCCAAGTTTGCTGTGATGCACAATGCCGCTCTAGCTGCTAAGCTGTAGCCTCGTCTCGGGGGGGCGCATGAGGCGGCGAGATTTCATTACATTGCTCGGCGGCGCAGCGGCTTGGCCGGTCGTCGCGTGGGCGCAGCAAGCGAGGCATGTGCCGATTGTCGGCTATGTCGCGCCGACAAATCCTCTGACCCCAAGCCGGAGCACGGACGCATTTTTGCAGCGGCTGCGCGAACTAGGCTGGATCGACGGCCAAACAATCGCGATCGAGTCTCGTTGGGCGGCCGGACGCCCCGAACGTCTCGACGAGATTGCCGCCGAGTTCGTCCGGCTCAAAGTCGACCTGATCGTCACGTCATCAACTAATGACTCCATCGTAATGAAGCAGGTGGCACCGCAAATCCCAATGGTCTTTGCCGTGTCAGGCGATCCGGTTGGCTTCGGCTTGGTCGCAAGTCTGGCGCGGCCGGGCGGCAATGTTACCGGCCTTTCGCTCCAGTCGCCCAATTCAGCCGGTAAGCGGATCCAATTGTTGCGTGAGATCATCCCTGGTCTCCATCGGTTGGCGATCCTAGCCAATCCCGGCAGTCCCAGCGCTATGCGGGAGGTGAGCGACGTTCAGGCCTCGGCTCGGACGTTCGGCCTCGACGTTACAACCTCAGAGATTCGCCAAACCGCAGAACGGGCGATGTGTTCGCGCTGTGATATCCAACGACCAACTCGATGCTGGGTGCCTCCGCTGTCAGAGGCCTGCTGATCACAGACCAGGGCAAGAAGTTCTTGGCGGACGCCGGCAGCAGCGCCCAGCCGCGTGTCGACGCGACCAGCGAAATAGCCATCGCATAATTGTCGATTTCAAGATGCGGCGTGATCTCTATGCCGGATCGTTTGAAATAGTTGGCGATAGTCGCGCGCAGCACGCGCGGCACATTCGATATTCCGATGTATATTTCACCGACGAGATCGCGTGGGTCGACGGCGTCACGCTGGGCAAGCCGATGATCGCTTGGCAGGATTGCGACGAGCGGCTCGTTTGATACTAATTTGTATTCGAGATCGGGCATCTCTTCACGGCGCATGAACGCGACGTCAAGCTTGCCCCGCTGGAGCTCATCGGCAAGCATCGCCGAATGATCGCTGGAAACCCTGATTTCGATATTGGGTAATTGGTCGCGAAGGATGCTGGTGGCACGCGGCAACCAATCGACTTCCTGCCCGGTGAGGATGCCCATCGCAAAAACTGGCTTGAGAGGCTGCGCGGCGCGCCGCGCAGCCTCCTTGGCCGCTTCGGCTTGAGTAAGCGCGAGCCGCGCGTGATCCAGAAAGACGCGGCCGGCGGCTGTCAGCTCGATCCCGTGGACGCTGCGGGTCTTGGTTGTGCAAAAACATCATTAGCGGAACGCCGACCTCGTATTCGAGATCGCGGATTTGCCGGCTGAGTGAGGGCTGTGCCGTGTGCAGCCGCTTCTCGGCCGCCAGCGTCAGGCTGCCTTCTTCGGCGACGGCAATGAAATAGCGAAGGTGGCGTAACTCCACGGACTATACCTCTCAGGCATATCCTTCAACTTACAAAGTCTTTTTCAACGGGACTAGAGAGTCTTACATCCACCCAAACGAGCGGCACTCATTGGAACAAATCCCATAGTATGAGAGCGGTCGGTAATGCGGGATCCATGCCTAGCCGGCAGGCCAGACGCGTTTTTGAGGATTAAAATATGGGCAAGAAAATCGTTTTAATCACCGGCGCTTTGACCGGCATCGGACGCGCTGCTGCACTGGCTTTCGCCAAAGAAGGCGCGACCGTTGTCGCCGCCGGCCGTCACGACGCTGAAGGCAAGGTGTTGGAAGCTGAGCCCCGCGGCCTCGGCGGCGAAGCTCAGTTCATCCGCGCCGACGTGCGCCATGAAGATGATGTACGCAGTCTCGTTGACGCGACGATGTCGCGTTTCGGCAGGCTGGACGTCGCCGTCAACAATGCCGGCACCGAGGGCAAGCCCGGTCCGGTGACGGAGCAGACGTTAGACAGCTATGCGGCGATGTTCGACACCAATGTGCTTGGAACGCTGCTCAGCCTGAAGCACGAATTGCGCGTTATGCAGCCGCAAGGCACGGGCAGTATCGTCAATATTTCCTCGACCATGGGGGAACGCGGCGCGGCGAACCTGTCGCTCTACACCGCGAGCAAACACGCCGTCGAAGGGCTGACAAAATCCGCTGCTCTCGAAGCCGCAGCCTTCGGAGTCCGCGTCAATGCGGTCGCGCCCGGTCCCACGGACACCGCCATGCTCGATCGCTTGACCGGCGCGCCCGACAAGAAGGCGGCGTTCGTCGCCGCCGTACCGCTCAAACGTGGCGCAAAGCCGGAGGAGATCGCCGACGCCATCGCGTTTCTCGCGTCGAGCAAGGCTTCGTTCATCACCGGCCAGATCGTCAGAGTCAACGGCGGCAAAACCGCCAGCTGAACCAACCTTCATCGGGAGATCGAAATGACCGACTACACGCATCAAACCGCGCCAACCCAGTATGTCGAGGCCAACGGCATCCGCTTCGCCTATCGCCGCTTCGGCAAACCAAACGGCGTACCGCTGGTGTTCAACCAGCATTTTACCGGCAGATGGATCATTGGGATTCTGCGGTAACCGACGGCATGGCCAAAAACCGCGAGGTCATTCTCTTTGATAATGCGGGCGTCGCGTCATCCTCGGGCGAGGTCCCTCGCACGTTTGCGAAGATGGGCGCCAATGCCATCGCTTTCATACGTGCTCTTGGTCTCACCAAAGTCGATGTGCTCGGCCTCTCTATCGGCGGCTTTGTTACGCAAGAGATCGCCCTACAGGCTCCCGACCTGGCGCGGCGGTTGATCTTGTTGGCCACGGGGCCACGTTCCGCCGAAGGCGCGGTCGGCGGCACGCCCGAGGGTAATCGGATCTTCAGCGCCACGTATGATCCTCCTGATCATTTGTGGCTGAGCGTTTTCTTTACACCCTCGCCAGCAAGTCAGGCCGCTGGAAGGACATTTCTTGAGAGGTTCCGAAAGCGGATGAAGGATCGCGATCCGGAAGTTAATGATAATGTCGCGCCGGCACAGCTGGCAGCCATCGCCGAATATGCAACGCCACGCGAGCGACCCTACGATTACCTGAAAGCGATTAAGCAGCCGACATTGATCGTCGGAGGCAGCAATGATCTCATCATTTATCCGGTGAAGCACACTTGTAATAGTTCGGGATGGGATGTTGATGGGTGTCGATGAGTGGACCGTGAGTCACGTGTACGCCTTCTTTTTGCGGGGATATTCTTTTCAAGGAATAATCAATGCTGGGCTGCGCGCTCCCATGGCATCGTCAGCCGCTCGACGACCGCGACGGCAGCAAACAGCAGAATTCCTAGCGCGCTCAGCCAGACAAGACCCGCCCAGGCCAATGGCCCGTCGAGCTGCGAGTTGGCTTCCAGAACGAGATTGCCGAGTCCGCCAACCGAGCCGACGAATTCACCGATGACCGCGCCGATCACCGCGAGCGTTATGGCCACTTTTGATCCGGCGAATATGAAGGGCAGGGCCGCAGGCATTTGAACCTTGAAAAACACCTGGCGCCGCGATGCGCATAGGGCGTGGGCAAGATCGAGCAATCCGGGAGGCGTCGCCTGTAAGCCCGCCGCCGTATCCACGACAATCGGGAAGAACGCGACCAGGAACGCCAATGCCAGCTTCGAGCTGATGCCCAATCCGAACCACACCAAAATAATCGGTGCAATCGCGACTTTCGGAATGGACTGCGTCGCGACCAGTATCGGATAAAGAACGAGATTGAGCAGGCGCGAGTTGGCGACGAACACCGCCAGCGGAATGCCGATCAGCAACGCCAACCCGAAGCCCAGAATTGTCTCAACGAAGGTCGGCCAGGTCTGCTGCAGCAACAAGTCGGAACGCTTGACGGAAACAGAGGCGATTTCCATAGGACTGGGCAAAACCAGCGGGCTGATACCGGACAGCGACGTATAGAGCTGCCATATTGCCACGATCGCCATGACGCCAAGAAAGGGATAGATCGAGCGTTGGAGGTTTTGTGGATTCATCGTGTGATTCCGAGTGCCCTGCCGGCCCGATGTTCAAGCTCGGTGAATTCAAGCGCGTATCGCGTTTCCGGCCGCCTCGGATAGGATAAATCAACAGCAATAAAATCAGCGATCCTGGCAGGACGGGGGCTTAAGACGGCGATCTTGTCGGAGAGATAAACCGCCTCGCTAATGCTGTGCGTGACCAGCATTACGGTCGCTCCGGTCTTGGCGCGAATATCCAACAGCAGGTCCTGCATTTCCATCCGCGTCAATTCGTCGAGCGCGCCGAAAGGCTCGTCCATCAGCAGCAATTTCGGCTGAAGGACCAGCGCGCGGCACAAGGCGACGCGTTGCTGCATGCCGCCCGAGAGTTGCGCAGGGTAGGAGTGTTCGAAGCCTGACAGGCCGACGAGCGACAGCAATTCGGCTGCGCGTTGAACTGCATTGCCGTCGGCGTCGCCCTGAATCTCTATCGGGAAGAGGACGTTTTTAAGCACGGTCCGCCAGGGCATCAAGTTCGGCTGCTGAAAGATCATTCCGAAGTCGGGCTGTGGCCGCTCGACTTCGGCGCCATTGATCTCGACAATGCCGCTCGTCTTCGGGATAAGCCCCGCGGCAATGCGAAGAAAAGTGGTTTTGCCGCAGCCGCTGGACCCCAACAGGCTGATTAATTGGCCGCCGTGAAGATCGAAAGAGACAGCGTCGATGGCGACGAGCGGCGCTTGGCCGGGACGTTCAAACGTTTTATGGACGCTTTCGAAGTGACCGAAGGCGGCCCGCGAGTCCGCAGGTGGAATTGTTCCCGACTTAGGCTTCGCAAGCCCCCGTTGAACGGCCAATTCGATCACGGCTTGATCGGCGGATTGGGTAGGTACTCTGTCGCATACATTTCGGCTGGAGCCGGGGCAGTGCCGGTGATGCCGATGTACTTCGTAACGAAGTCTACGTTCGCTTTGATCTGAGCGGGGTCGAACCATCCCAGACCGTGCTGTTGTGTGTCGGGCGTGACCACAAGATTGCGCACGATGTTGAGTTCGGCCGCGATCACGTCAGGCTTCAGGCTTTGAACAAACTGCAGTTCGTCCTGTGCCGCCTTGGCAGGATGATCCAGTGCAAACTTCCATCCCTTTAGCGCCGCGCGCACGAAGCCCCGCACCACTTGCGGGTTTTGCGAAAGGTATTGTTCGGTAACGCCGATCCCGTTTGAATAGAGTTGGAGGCCATTATCGGCGGGACTAAAGGTCTGAAGCTTTTCGTGGACGCCTTCGGCCGCCTGCTCGAGACCTGGCTTGCCCATGATGAAGGTCTCGATGGAAGGAATCTTCTTGGTGATCAGGGCGCCGGGACGCGCCGGCGGCGCAATGTCGGTGACATGCAGCGTGCTCGGGTCCAGGCCTTTTCCGGCCATGAAGCCTTGCAGGATCCTGGGAGTGAAGCTGCCTGAACCGCTGCCGAGCGTCAGTCCTTCAAGCTGCTTTGGCGTCGTTACGTTTGCCCCGCTTTGCAGGCTGAAAACCGCAATCGGCTGTTTCTGATAAATGACGGAGACGATTTTGAGCTTGGCGCCCGTCGAGCGGGCGATGGCGACCTCGGGGACTCCCATAAAGCCAAGGTTTGCGGTCCCCGAAGCAACGTTTTGAATAACCTGCGCGCCGCCTTGCGACGGAATAATGCTGACGTCGAGGCCTTCTTCTTTGAAGAAGCCTTCTGCGATAGCTGCATACCAGGGGGCGTGTCGGCCAAGTGGAATAAAGTCGAGCGAAAACACAACTTTGGTCAACGCTGGCGGAGCGCTCTGAGCCGACGCTGCACCGGGCCGCATGACCGCGACCGAAGCGACGGCGAACGCTGCAGCGATTGCGCCTGGAAAAATACGCATTGCTCTCTCCCGCGACGAGATGGGCCCGGTCTGGCGCGATGATGGTGCCACCGATAGTTTCGTGCAGTCAATAGATTTTCGAAAATCCGTTGATTGTCGAATAGCGGTCGTATATGCGATTATGCCAATCGGGCCACTAAACCGGGAGCACAAATGCCCGCGATCCCTGTCAAATCTATTGCCGAACCGACTTTGACTGCCTCGGCGTTGAGCCGCATTCGTTCGGACATCATTGCCTGCCGCCTCATGCCCGACGAACGCCTGCGTTTTGAGGCGCTGCGCGAACGTTACGGCATGGGTGTCAGTCCTCTGCGCGAGGCGTTGATGCGCCTCGAGGCCGAAGGACTCGTCCAGCTTGAGCAGAACAAAGGCTTTCGGGTGTCCGAGGTGTCACGCGAGAATCTGCTCGATCTGATGCAGACCAGGATCGAGATCGAATCGATCGCGCTTCGGTGGTCGCTGGAAAAAGGCGGTATCGAGTGGGAGGCCAATCTGCTTGGCGCATTCCACCGGCTGTCCCGCCAAACCAAGATCGATCCAAGCGATCCGGAAACCATCAACGAGGCATGGAGCCGCGAACACGCGGCGTTTCATGCCGCTCTTGTTTCTGCGTGCGGTTCGCAGACGCTGACATCGATCCGCGAGCGTTTGTTTGAGCAGGCCGAGCGTTATGTCTCGCTTTCGATCATGTCCAGCGCTCCGTTGCGCGACGACGTCGGCGAGCACAAGCAACTGATGCGAGCGGCGCTCAATCGTGACCTGGAAAAGACGGACGAGCTCAATCGTCTGCATATCAGCCGCACCTTGGACAAGGTCGCAGCGTCCCTTGCCGCGAACCGCAGCTCAGACAACGGAGCGGCCGCACTCAATAGAAGGTCGTTCAAATGAACGTGCAGGTGCACGCCGGACCAGTGGCAATTCCGGCCGCACAACTTGCGGCGTTTGTAGCAAGACTGTTTGCCGCTACCGGACTTTCTGCGCCAGCGGCAGAAAAAGTTGCGAACGGACTAGTTGACGCCGATCTCGAAGGGCTGGCTTCGCACGGTGTGATGCTGGCGGATATGTATATCGACCGTCTGCAGAGCGGTTCCGTGTCGAAGGAGACCGCCGCTACCATCGTCTCCGAACGGCAGGGTGCCGTCGTGCTCGACGCCGGCAATGCTCTTGGCCAATTGACCGCCGAACAGGCGATGACCTTTGCGATCGACAGGGCCCGGCAATTTGCGGCCGGCATCGTAGCCGTTCGTCATGGCTTTCATTTTGGCGCGGCCGGGCGTTACGCCCGCCAAGCGGCCGATGCGGGGTGCGTTGGCATCGCGATGTGCAACACGCGTCCGCTGATGCCTGCCCCGGGCGGCGCCGAGCGTGTTGTCGGCAATAATCCGCTCGCGATCGCGGTGCCAACCGACGGCGAAATTCCTATCGTGCTCGACATGGCGACGAGCGAAGCGGCGATGGGCAAGATACGGATGGCTGAAAAAGCGAAGGAACCTATCCCGCCAAGTTGGGCCGTGACGGCGGAGGGTTTGCCCACCACAAATGCAACGGCAGCCATAGCCGGGATGCTGCTACCTTCGGGAGGCCCCAAAGGCTTTGGACTTTCATTCCTGATCGATCTTTTGTGCGGGCTGTTGTCACAGGGCGCTAGCGGGGCTCAAGTTCGGCCCCTCTACGGCGATTTCAGCGTGCCTTACGATTGCTCGCACCTGTTCATTGCGATCGATGTTGCGCATTTTTGTGATCTCGGTTGGTTCCGTGCGCACGCGGCGAACGCCGCGGAGCGCATCCGGAGCGGCAACCGAGCGCCGGGCATCACCCAATTGTTCACGCCGGGAGAGCCGGAGTGGCAACGGCGCGATCGCTCCGGCGGCCAGGTTCTTGTGGATCCCGCCGTGGTCGCGATGCTGCAACACTACGCCGCGCGCCTCGGCGTTCAGCCAACTCCTTTTGACGCCAGAGTATCATAGGAAGATCACATCATGCCCAAGGTTCAGATATCCAGCCCGAAGCTGCGGCAGCCCAATGGTGTTTTCTCGCACGCCACCGCCATCGAGGCCGCCGGACGCTTCGTTTTTATTTCCGGAATGACCGCTCGGCGCCCGGACGGCACTATCGCCGGCATAGGCGACATCACCGAACAGACCCGGCAAGTCTGCGAAAATGTCAAAGCTGCGGTGGAAGCCGCCGGCGGCGCGCTGGATGACGTCTGCCGCGTCGACGTCTATGTGCGGAACATGGAGCACTTCGAGGCGATCCACAAAGTACGTGCCCAATACTTCAAGCCGCCATTGCCGGCCTCGACCATGGTCGAAGTGACCAAGATGACGTCACCCGACTATCTCATCGAAATCAGCGCCATCGCTGTGCTTCCCAAATAAGCAGGGAGAGCCGATATGTCCGATAAATTCGGAATTGCGGAAGCGGCGAAACGCGGCATCAAGCTGGGCGAAGTCGGCCATCGCGTCGTGCTTGAAAACGATCATGTCAGGATTTGGGAAATCAATCTCAATCCCGGCGAGACCATCGACTTTCATATCCACTATCACCCTTATGTTGTCATATCGCTCGGCGGCGGCGAGAACGAAATCGAGACGATCTTCGGCGATCGCATCAAGACCATCGAGGAACTCGGTTCAACAGTCTTCATCAACGAGATACGCGCCGTTCACCGTCTGACGAATCGCGCGAAAATTCCATACCTCTCCCGCCTGGTCGAATTGAAAAACGTCCGGTGGACCACCGAAGTCAAAAACTGATCCAGGAGTTAAAGTCATGTTGCCGAAAGATGCGCCGAAGCTCGAAGAACTTCTCGTCCAATCGGATTCGTTGCCCTGGCGCGAGAAGTCGCTAAAGGGCATTTCAGAAAAAATGCTGTGGCGCGATGAAAAAACCGGTGCGTCAATTGCGCTGATCAAATTTGCACAAGGCGCCGGAATTCCGCAGCCTCATTTCCATGCCGCGAACCAGTTCATGTTCTGCCTTAAAGGCAAGTATGAATACACCTCGACCGGCGTCACGCTGACTGCCGGCAGCTTTTACTGCAATCCAAAGGGCAACGTTCACGGCCCAGCGATCGCCCATGCCGAGACAGTCGTGATCGAGATCTACGACGGTCCTCATTATCCGGAAAAGCCGTCCTGGTATACCGACGAGCAAGATGCCCGGTAATCTCACGGGCAATCACATAGGGCCGCCACACACCACTAAAACTGTCGACGCTTAACGGCAGGCTGGCCGCGGCATATGCGGGTCTCTTACGCTCTATGAACAACCGGCCTGCCGCTTGGCGCGCTCAAGCTCGGTCAATAACGCTGACATGCGCGGCGACCACGCGCCAGCCTTCGGCAAACTTCACCCAGGTCTGCATCTGCCGGCCGATTTTGCCCGGCGCTGAGGGACGCGCGAACAACGTCGAGGCAATGGCGACGTCGCGGCCATAGGTCGTAATGACGGTCTTGGATAAGGCGCGGGCGAGGCCGGCCGGCGAGCGCCCGGCGCGGAAGGATTTGATCGCGGCATAACCATACAGGTTTTCGGCGCCGCCGTAACGGATGGTGCGGATATCGTCGTGAAACAGCGAATTAAGGGTGGCGACGTCGTTTGAGACGAGTGCTTGCTCGTAGCGGTCAAACTCGGTTCTCACTTCGGCGACGACCTCCGGCAGGTCGATCTGCATGGCTTTCTCCGCTTGATTTGCTCTTTCCGCAGGGACGGGGAGGAGGACGTTACAGCGCCGGCAGCATGGCCGCGACCACGCCTTTGACCTCCAGCGCATGCGCCAGTCGCAGCGCAATGTCCTCGCGCCACGGCGCGGCGATAATCTGGACGCCAATCGGCAGCGGTACCAGCGGCACCGGCACGGCGACGACCGGCAGGCCGATGAAAGAGATCGGCTGCGTGTAAAGTCCGAGATTGGCGCGCACCGGCAATTCGGTATCGCCGAACATGAAAGTCTGCTGGCCGATCAGTGGCGCCGTGCACGGCGTCGCCGGCGCTATGATGGCGTCGACCTCGTCGAACAGCTTGGCCGCTTGATCGCGATACCAGCGGCGGAATTTTTGCGCCTTGACGACCAGCGAAGCCGGCGTCATCGCGCCCGCGATCAGCCGGTCGCGCACCGCCGGGTCGAAGTCGCGCGCCCGTGCGCGCAAACGGTTCAGATGCAGACTGGCACCCTCGCTGGCGGTGATGATGAAGGCCGCCGAGCGGGCGCGCTGGGCTTCCGGAATCTCGATATCGCGGTTGGCGCCGAGCGCAGCCGACACCCGGTCAATGGCGTAACAGGTCTCGCCGCTGTTGCACTTGAAATAGCCGGCGGCGACGGCGACGCGCAGACCATCCGCGCCTTGCTCCAAAGCCGGAGTGACCGGTTCGACCGGACGGCTGGCGCAGGCCGGATCCTCGGCATCGAATCCCTGCATGGCGTCATAGGCGAGTGCGAGATCGCGCGCGGTGCGCGCGAACGGCCCCAGATGATCGAGGCTGGCGACAAAGGGAAACGTGCGGGCGCGCGTCAGCCGGCCAAAGGTCGGCTTCAGGCCGAAAATGCCGCACAATGAAGAGGGTACGCGGATCGAGCCGTTGGTGTCGGAGCCGAGTGCGAGTGGTACGAGACCGCCACCGACCGCCGCGCCGGAGCCGCCCGACGAGCCCCCGGACATGCGCTGGTGATCGTGTGGATTGCGCGACGCGCCGTCATGGATGTTCTCGCCGGTGAAATCATAGGCATATTCGCCCATGTTGAGCGCGCCGACGAGAATGGCGCCTGCGGCTTCAAGCCGCTCGATTAAAGCGGCATCGCGGGTGGCCGGCGGCCTATCGCGGTTGATCTTGGAGCCGGCGAGCGTCGGCAGGCCTGCGACATCGAACAGGTTCTTCACCGCGAATGGGACACCGGCCAAAGGGCCGAGCGCCTCGCCGCGGGCGCGCGTGGCGTCGACGGCCTCGGCGCGCAGCAACGCGCGTTGCTCGGTGACGGCGGTGAAGGAGTTGAGCACCGGATCGCGCTCGCGAATGCGGGCGAGCACACCCTCAACGATGCTAACCGCCGTGCTGCGGCCGGACGTGACCGCAGCGACGATTTCTGCAGCGCTTCTGAAATCAAAATCGGTAGTAGGCACGTCAAGCATGACACATGTTACGCCTGAAGAATCTAAGCAAGGAAGATTTCGGCCGGCTCGGCGTCGTCGGGCAGCGGGAATTCATCGACCAGCGCCGCGTGGCGCAGGATGAGCTGCAGGTTGAACTTCACCCCGGCTTCCCATGATGGATCGAGCGTCAGCCCGAGCGCCTGAGCATTGGCGACAACCAAGGAGCTGATGGCGTCGGGCTCTGGCGGCGGCGATTTGCGAACGACCTTGCGATTCACGATACGATCCTCGCTTGCAGCAAAAAGCTTTCAGTGAAATGGCAGGCGACCTGACGGGCACCGAAGGCGCGCAGCGGCGGCATTGTGAGTTTGCAGGCATCGGTGCCGTGCGGGCAACGGCCATAGAAGCGGCACACATTCGGATCCGGATCGATCGGGCTGCGCGGTTCGCCGCTCAAGCGGAGGCTATTGCCGCTCTCATGCAGCCGCGGCACCGCGGCGACCAGGGCCTGGGTATAGGGATGCAGGGGATGTTCAAAAACTTCGGCGGCTGGACCGGATTCGACGATCTTGCCTAGATACATCACCAGAACGCGATCGCAGAGCAGCCGCACCACGGAAAGATCGTGCGAGACGAACAGATAGCTCATGCCGAATTCTCGCTTCAGACGCTGCAACAACTGAAGCACCACCACCTGAACCGACACATCGAGTGCCGCCGTCGGCTCGTCGAGCACCAGCAAATCCGGCTCGACTGCGATGGCGCGCGCAATGCCGACACGGGCGCGCTGGCCGCCGGAAAGCTGATGCGGAAATCGCGACAGCAGTTGCAATGGCAAGCCGCATTGACTCGCGACGGTCTCGACCCTTTCCTTGAGCGCTTTGCCGCGCAACTTGCGCAGCCGCCGCAGCGGATCGGCGATCGCGGCGAAAGCCGTAAAGCGCGGATTGACGCTTTCGCCGGCATCCTGGAACACCATTTGAATGCGGGCGCGGTCGCGATCGCGCGCGAACACGCGCGCAGGCTTTAATGCCAGTTCTCGAGCGCCGAGCTTGACGCTGCCTTGGCTCACATCGATCAGGCGGGTGAGCGCGCGCACCAAGGTCGACTTGCCGCAACCGGATTTGCCGACGAGACCTACGGTCTCGCCCTTGCCGACAGCGAAGCTCACATCGTCGACCGCATAGACTTTCGGCAGTGTTTCGACTCCGCCGGCGATGCGGCGCTTCAATCGCGCCCAGGCTCCCGGTCCGGCGCCGGCCGGAAACCATTTCGAGACATCAGCGATATCGAGCAGCGCGGTCATGCTGCACTCACGGTTTGGACGCCGACAGATTGTTCGGGTAGCGGATTCCAGCAAGCAACGACACGCGCTGTGCCCGGCGAGGTAATCGGCAAAGGCTGCGCGCAAGCAGCGATCTTGCGCGGGCAGCGCTCGGAATAGCGGCAGGGCGGCAGATCGGCACGGCGCAGGTCGGGCAACGACCCGGGAATGGCCGCCAGCTCATCGAGGCTCGCCGCCGAATCCGGCGTCGCGGCGATCAGCTCGGCCGTGTAGGGATGCCGCGGATTGACGAACAGGTCAGCGGTCGGGGCGTTCTCGACCACATGGCCGGCATGCATCACGACAATGCGTGCGGAACGCTGGCCGGCGAGCGCCAGGTCATGAGTGATGAAAATCGTTGCCATGCCAAGCTCTTTGGCGAGATCGTTGATCAAATCCATGATCACGGCTTGCGTGGTGACGTCGAGGCCCGTGGTCGGTTCGTCGGCGATCAAAAGCGACGGTTTTGCCGCCAGCGCGATCGCGATCATGACGCGCTGGCACATGCCGCCCGACATTTCGAACGGATAGACTTTGGCCCGCCGCGCCGGATCGGTGATGCCGACGGCGCGCAACATTTCCACCGCCTGCGCCGGCGCCGCGCGCCGCGACACGTTGCCGTGGCGGATAAGCACGTCGGCGATCTGGCGGCCGACCGGGCGGATCGGATTGAGCGCGGTGCGCGGGTTCTGAAAGATCATCCCGATCTTGCGGCCGCGGACTTGCGCAAGCTGTTTCGGTGTTGCAGAGAGGAGATCGAGATCGCCCAGCATGGCGCGGCCGGCGGCGACGCGTCCGGCCGGATCGAGAATACCCATCACCGCATAGGCGGTCACCGATTTGCCGGAGCCCGACTCGCCGACCAGCGCCACGGTCTCGCCCTTGGCGACGCTGAAGCTGACATTCTCCAGGGCGCGCACGATACCGGATCGCGTGCGAAACTCGACGCTGAGCCCTTCGACGGAGAGCGCGGCAGCGGCCGTCATGTTCGCCATCTCATGTCCGTCTCCGGGGGTCGACCAGGTCGCGCAGCCCATCGCCGAGCAGATTGAAACAGAACACCGCGACCATCAGCGCGGCGCCAGGGAAGAACGCGTTCCACCACTCGCCCGAGACAATGAACTGCGCGCCTTCCGCCACCATGATACCCCATTCCGGAGTCGGCGGACGCACGCCGAGCCCGATGAACGACAGCCCGGCGGCATTGAGAATGGCGTATCCCATGGTCAACGACATCTGCACGACGAGGATCGGGAACACATTGGGCAAAATTTGAAAAGTTAGGATGCGCCAGTCGGAGTTGCCGGACAGCCGCGCCGCTTCGACAAAACCGGCTTCGCGCCGGATATTGGCCTCGGCGCGGGCGATGCGCGCATAGAGCGGAAAGTTGACGATGGCTGTGGCCAGAACGATGTTTTGCACCGTGTTGCCGAGCGCAGCGACGATGCCCATGGCAAGAACGAACAGCGGAAACGCCATGATGGTGTCGGCGATGCGGCCGACGATGCGGTCGGTCCAGCCGCCGAAGAAGCCGGCGGCGACGCCGGCAAGCCCGCCCATCAAAAACACCAGCGCGACCGAAGCGACCGCAATGAAGAAATCGAGCCGCGTCGCGACGACGACCCGGCTGAATACGTCACGGCCGAGCTGGTCGGTGCCGAACCAATGCTCCAGGCTCGGTGGTTTCAGCGCTTCGCTGGTGTCGCTAGCGAGTGGATCATAGGGCACGATATGCGGACCGAGCACAGCCGCGAGCACGATCAGAACGAAAAGCGCGAATGCAAAGCCGGTGACCGGATTTTCGCTCAGCACATAGCGTGAATGCCGAAGCAGTGCCGTCAGGCTGCTCTCCGGCCGTGGCGTTGCGGCGAGGTCCGTCATGCTTCGAGCCTTACCCGCGGATCGATCAGGCCGTAGAGGACATCGATCACAAGATTGAGCATGACGTACATGACCGCCATGGTCAGTACAAAACCCTGCACCGGCGCGAAATCCGAGGCAAGGAGCGCCTCGACCGCGTAAGAGCCGATGCCGGGCCAGGCAAACACTTTTTCCACCAGCACGTTGGCGCCGAGGAGGAAGGAAAACACCATGCCGAGCGTCGTGATGACCGGCAGCATGGCGTTGCGAAACGCGTAGGTGACGATCACGGTATAGGCGGACAGTCCGCTCGCCCGCGCCGTGCGCACGAAATCGGAAGACAACACGGCGAGCATCGAGGCCCGCGTCATGCGCGTGATTGGCGCTAGCGAGAAAATCCCGAGCGTCAGCGCCGGCAAGATGAGCTGCTTGAGGCTCGCCATGAACGTTGCGGGATCGCCCGCAATCAGGCTGTCGATGAGGTAGAAGCCGGTGACATGCGGCGGTTCGGTAGAGAATACGTCGAGCCGGCCGAGTGGCGCCGGCGCCCAGCCGAGCAAATAGTAGAACACGTAAACCAGGATGAGCCCGGTAAAGAACACCGGCAGCGACACTCCGGCGGTCGAAATGACGCGGCAGGCTTGATCGATCAGCGAGTTCGGCTTGGTCGCCGCCAGGATGCCAAGCGGCACCGCAATCACGATCGAGACGATGAGTCCGAGCAGAGTCAATTCCGCGGACGCCGGCAACCGGTTGCGCAACTCGGTCGCGACCGGCTGTCCGGTGGTGAGGGAAGTGCCGAGATTGCCATGGGCGAGATCGACCACATAGCGGCTGAATTGCTCGATCAGCGGCTTGTCGAGGCCAAGATTGACCCGCACCTGTTGGATGGCCTGGGGCGTTGCAGCCGGCCCGGCGAAATAGACCGCCGGATCGCCGGGCAGCGCTCGAGTCAGCAAGAAGGTGACGATCACCACACCAATCAGGCTTGGGATCGCCATCGCCAGCCGCTTGAGGATCATCGTCAGCATTTTTGCGTTTTCCGCTATGTGGTCGTCATGGCCGGGGCCGCCCCAGCCATCCACGTCTCGATCGCCTCACGCGGGTCGAAGGCGTGGACGCCCAGCACATAGGCGAACGAAGCGATGGTGTACTTCGAGCGGCTATCGCTGTGCATGACGGTAATCAATTATCCCTTCGCGAAGCTGCGGTAGTCGAGCCGCCGGTGGAACCAGTATTCATAGCCGCTGATGTTTTTCTGCATCGCGACGTTGACGTAGGGCTGATAGAGCGGAATGCGCGGCATATCGGTGAAGGCGAGATCGACGAAGCCCTTCACATCCTTGTTGTAGGTGTCCATATCGCCGGTCGCTGCTGCGGCCCGCGCGCCGTCGATGAAGGTGTCCATCTGCGGAGACTGATAATCCATGGTGTTGAAGATCGATTTGCCGGAGTGGTAGCACCAGTAGAAGAAGTACTCCGGATAATCGAGCCAGCCGGAGAACACGTTGGTGAACAGCGGCATCGTCTTTTTGGTGAGCTCGGTGCGCCAGTTCGCGCCGGGCACCTTGTTGATGGTCGTGGTGATGCCGATCTGTTGCAGGCTCTCCTGCACCAGTTCGCAGATCGGCTGATTGACGCCGGCGAAGCCGAGGTCGAATGAAATCGGGATATTGATATTGCTGGCGCCGGACTCGGCGAGGAGCTTTTTCGCTTTGTCGAGATCGGTGTTGAACTTGTGCGGCTGCGGCCACGCCACCTCCGTCGCCGCATCGGGCGGCGCCCCGAACATTGGCTTGCCGAGCCCGTAAAGCACGACGTCCATGATCTTCTGATAGGGCAACGCATAAGCTACGGCGTAGCGTACCTTCACGTCGTTGAACGGCGGATGCTGAACATTCATGCCGATATACTGAATGCCGTTCGAGTAGGGCGTCGATATGATTTTAAGCTTGCCGTCAGTCTTCAGCTCGGAAAAATCCTTGTTGGGCAGATCGTAGGAGACATCGGCATCGCCACGCTCGAGGAGCGCCCGCCGGTTGCCGGAATCGGGCACGATGCGCCAGATCACGCGCTTGATCTTCGGCAGCGGTCCGCCCTTCCAACTGTCGTTGCGCTCCAGCACAACCTGGGAGCCTGCGGTCCAATTCGTCACTTTATAGGCGCCGGAGCCGACCGTATTGAGCTTGGTATATTCAAGACCCCAAGGATCCTGGCCGGTGGCGTTTTTCTTCACCAACTCCGAGTTGATAACGCAGGGCACAATGACGGCGAGATCGGGAATGGTCAGCCGATCCTTCTTTAGAAAATCGACGCGAAACGTATGGTCGTCAACGACCACGAATTGCTCCGGCTTGGTCAGAGAACCGGCGCTCATCTGGAACGTTGGAAAACCTCCGACCGTCACCGCACGGTCGAACGACCATTTGACATCCTTTGCCGTGACCGGCGTGCCGTCTTGAAACACACCATCTTTGCGGAGCTTGAAGGTTGCCGACATGTCGCCGACGTTCATGTCCTCGGCGAGCTCCGGCTTGAATTTGGTCTTGTCGTAATACGGCGTGCCGTTCGGCAGCGTCTTCATTTCGTGGGTGATGAGCCGGTCGTAGCAATTCCACGATACTTCGTAGCCGGGCACGTTGGTGCCGACGCCGTGGATGTCAAGATTGTTGGGACCGCTTTCGGAGACGATGAGAAGCGTCTCCTGACGCGACTGGGCCTTGGCCGACGACCAGATCGCCGGCGCCGGAACGGCGGCGGCCGCTGTCAATGCGGTCACCGATTTGAGAAAGTCGCGGCGCTTCATCAAGGCCTCCCAGGGCTGGCGGCGTCGTTGCCTACTCTGAAGGACACCGCAAGCAGCGTGCCAAGCCGCGAGGGACGGGATGCCGCAGAACAAAAAGCTCGTTTCAGCGGGTTTAACGGCGTGATGTTGCTGTGCCAGCGAGGTTTAGGAGGCCACCGGAGCAGTCGCCGCACATTTATTAGGCAAGTATTTGTGGGGTTCACGCATCCTCACCCTGGCCCCGATTTTGCACGTTTGTTGGTTGTTGCGAGGCGGGAGATCGGGGATGCCGCGCGTAAGGGTCGAAGCCGAGCCAGCCGCATTGGTGGTCGATCTCGCCGCCGCGGCGCTGGTTATTATCGACATGCAGCGCGATTTTCTGGAGCCGGGCGGCTTCGGCGAAGCGCTCGGCAATGACGTTTCGCTTTTGCGCGCGGCGGTCGCACCCTGCAGCGCAGTGCTTGCGGCAGCCCGGCGCCTCGACCTCTTCGTTATTCACACCCGCGAAGGGCACCGGCCCGATTTGTCGGACGCGCCATCCCATAAGGTCGAGCGCGGCGATCCGGCTACCCGTATCGGCGCCCACGGGCCGATGGGACGCATTCTGGTCCGCGGCGAGCCTGGTCACGACATCGTCCCGGAGCTTTATCCGCTCAAAACCGAGCCGGTCATCGACAAACCGGGCAAAGGCGCGTTCTACCAGACCGATCTTGAACTGATGCTGCGCAATCGCGGCATCGATACGCTGTTCGTCGCCGGCGTTACCACCGAAGTCTGCGTCAATACCACGGTCCGCGAAGCCAATGATCGCGGCTTTCGCTGCATCGTGCTCGGCGACTGCTGCGCCTCTTATTTCCCTGAATTCCATGCTGCCGGCCTCGCCATGATTAAGGCGCAGGGCGGTATTTTCGGTTCAGTGACCGCATCGGGGCCGCTTCTCGCATCGTTCGCGGAGATCGCCGACCCAACACCCTTGCGGTTTGGAACGGGATAGCGCCACGAACTTGAACAGGAGCCTGCGATGAGCGCAGCCACGTCGGAAGTGCCGTTTCGTCCGCGATTATGGGCGCCCGGCGACTGGAATGCTTTTTTCGGCTTCGGCACCAACATTCTCGTCAACATGTTGACGCTGACGATCCTGTTGCGGTTCGTGCTGAAAATGCCGGACCCAATCGTCTTCGGCCGCATCCTGCCCGCCATGGGCCTGATGATGTGCCTATCGACGTTTTATTACGCCTTTTTGGCATACCGGCTAGCCAAGCGAACCGGTCGCAACGACGTGTGCGCTTTGCCTTCGGGCATTAGCGTGCCGCACATGTTCATCGTGACCTTGGTGATCATGTTGCCGATCAAGTTGAAGACTAATGATCCGATCCAGGGCTGGGAAGCGGGGCTGGTGTGGGTCTTTTTCCAGAGCTTCATTCTTATGGCTGGCGGCTTTATCGCACCGATTATCCGCAAGGTTACGCCCCGCGCCGCGCTGCTCGGAACGCTGGCCGGGGTATCGATTACCTTCATCTCCATGACTCCGGCGCTGCAAATGTACATGACGCCGGTCATCGGGCTGACCTGCTTTGGCATCATCATCGTCAACTGGCTCGGGGGCTTCCAATATCCGAAAGGGATTCCGGCCGGCCTCGTCGCCATCGCCGTCGGCATGCTGATCGCCTGGGGCTCGAACCTGTTCGGTCTCAATTACGGGGGCTTGAGCGGTAAGGGCGTGACGGATGCATTTTCGAATTTCGGCTTCAACGTGCCGATCCCTGCCTTCCACGAGGTGTTCTCGGGGTTTCATTATCTCGGCATCATCCTTGTTACGGCGGTGCCGTTTGGCATCTATGACTTGGTTGAGGCGATGGACAATGTCGAAAGCGCGGAGGCCGGGGGCGATCCCTATCCGACCACACGCGTTCTGACGGCCGACGGGATCGTAAGCCTGATCGGCTGCCTGATGGGTAATCCCTACATTAACGCGGTCTATATTGGCCATCCGGGCTGGAAAGGCATGGGCGGCCGCATCGGCTATTCAGCCGCCGTCGGCGTCATGGTGATCATCCTGTCGTGGTTCGGCGTCATCGCGCTGTTGCTGGCCATCGTGCCGGTCGTGGCGATTTCACCCATCCTGCTTTACATCGGCATGTTGATCGGCGCGCAGGCTTTTCAGACGACGCCGAAGGGGCACGCGCCCGCCATTATTCTGGCGCTGACGCCGCACGTGGCGGCCTGGGCGAAAACCTTGATGGACGGCGCGCTGCAGGTCGCTGGCACCGACGCGTCGAAACTCGGATTCGACAAGCTCGCCAATGTCGGCGTGCTCTATCCGGGTCTTGAGACGATGGGTGGGGGCGCCATTCTCACTGGACTGGTGCTGGCTGCAATTGGCGCCAATGTCATCGACAAGAAATTCGTCAACGCCGCGGCCTTTGCCTTGGCGGGCGCCGTGCTGACGTTCTTCGGCTTCATGCATGGTCAGGCGGTTGGCATTGCGGTGACTCCGACAGTTGCGGCGGCCTACGCCATCGTAGCGGCGTTCCTGTTTGCGCTAAGCCGCTATCCTGCGCTGGCGCCACGATTGACCATGTCAGACGGGGCATTGGCGGCAACGCCGGCGGAATAAGATAAGGGGCTGAATGCACATTTCGCCGTCTGCTCATAAAGCGGGCGGCGATATGCTGAAAAAAGTGGCCTCCGCCAGTATCGGTCATAATTGACCAAAGAGATCAGTAGTCTAGCGCGGCGAAGAACTGGCACATGCTTTGCGACGTAGCCGTTAGAGGGGCGCCGTCCGTGCGCTCGCGAAATCAAAGCGAGGCTCATCCATGTCCAGCAAACCGCTAACCACCTACACGTTAACTCGCCGCGGCTGGCTCGTTGGAGCCGGCGGTACGGCGCTCGGGCTGATGGGAGCGCTGCCCGCGCAGGCCGATGACACCATCAAGGTCGGCATTCTCCATTCGCTTTCGGGCACCATGGCGATCAGCGAAACGACGCTGAAAGACGTGATGTTGATGCTCATTGCCGAGCAGAACAAAAAGGGCGGCGTATTGGGCAAGAAGCTCGAAGCGGTGGTTGTCGATCCCGCATCGAACTGGCCGTTGTTCGCGGAAAAGGCCCGCGAGCTAATCAGCCAGGACAAAGTGGCCGTCGTGTTCGGCTGCTGGACCTCGGTGTCGCGCAAGTCGGTGCTGCCGGTGTTTAAGGAGCTCGACAACATCCTGTTCTATCCCGTTCAATTCGAAGGCGAAGAAGGCGAGCGCAACGTATTCTATACCGGCGCGGCGCCAAACCAGCAGGCCATTCCGGCGGTCGATTATCTCATGAGCGCCGACGGCGGCTCGGTGAAGCGGTGGGTGCTGGAAGGCACCGACTATGTCTATCCGCGTACCACCAACAAAATCCTCGAGGCCTATCTCAAGCAAAAAGGGGTGGCCGACGAGGATATTATGATCAACTACACCCCGTTCGGCTTCTCCGATTGGCAGACCGAGGTTTCCAAGATCAAGGCGTTCGGCTCGGCCGGCAAGAAGACGGCGGTGGTGTCCACAGTCAATGGCGACGCCAACGTGCCGTTCTACAAGGAGCTCGGCAATCAGGGCATCAAGGCAACCGACATCCCGGTGGTAGCGTTCTCGGTCGGCGAAGAAGAACTCGCCGGTCTCGACACCAAGCCGCTGGTCGGCCATCTCGCTGCGTGGAACTACTTCGAATCGATCAAGACGCCGGCGAATGCGGCCTTCATCAAAGAGTGGCATGATTTCATCAAGAATCCCAAGCGCACCACCAACGATCCGATGGAGGCGCACTACATCGGCTTCAACATGTGGGTGAAGGCGGTGGAGAAGGCGAAGACCACCAACGCCGACAAGGTGATCGCGGCTTTGCCCGGCATTAAGCAGGCCAATCTGACCGGCGGCGTCTCCGAAATGCTGCCCAACCACTACATCACCAAGCCAGTCTTCATCGGCGAAATCCGCGCCGACGGCCAATTCGACGTGGTGTGGAAGACCAAATCCTTGGTGCCCGGACAAGCGTGGTCGCCTTATCTCCCCGGCTCCAAGGACCTGGTCGCGGACTGGGTGAAGCTCAACTGCGGCAACTACAATACCGTGACCAAGACCTGCGGCGGTACTTAAGTCGGAACTATACCGACGTTCTGACGCCGATAACGCGGAGGAGGCGGTCGAGCCTCCTCCGTACAGCGCCGGGGACCATTGCGATGCGTTTTGGCCGAGCTTGCCTCGTCGTGCTGGCTTTAGCATTTGGCTTCGCCCTGGGCGGTTTGAATGCTCATGCCGCAAGTCTCGACGATGCCATTGCGCACTTCACGGCGGACGATTTCGACGAAACACTGACCGGCATCGGCCAGGTCGTTGCCAGCGGCGGTCCACGGGCGGAAATCATCATCAGCGCCTTGCAGAATGGCCAGCTGATGTTCAGCGCCGAACAAAAAAAGGTCTACGTTCAGGACGCCGACGGCAAGTTGTTCGACGCCGCCACCGGCGACCCGGTCGCCGGCGAGCCGCCGGCTGATCTCGATAACGTTCACCTCAATAATCGGGTGCGCGGTGCGCTCGATGCGGCGGTCGGTCAACTCACTTTGTTGTCCCACGATCCGGGCAAGCGATACGAGGCCGCGCAAGCGGTATTCAAGTCGCGCGCGGCAAGCGCGCTACCGACGGTCGAAAAGGCTCTGTCTGAGGAGACCGACAACCGCGTCAAAGTCGCGCTGGAGCGAGCATGGGCTGCCATCTTGCTCACGACTCCCGGCACCTCCGAAGCGGACAAGCTCAAGGCGATTGCCATCGTCCGAGATCGCGGCGATCAGGATGCGCTGGGCCTTCTTTCCGACATCCCCGCTCACGAGACCCCGGTTGTCGCCAAGGCGGCAAGCGACGCGATCGGCGCTATCCAGACCCACCTCGCCGAATGGGATGCGGTACAAAATCTTTGGTACGGGCTTTCGCTCGGGTCGGTGCTTTTGCTGGCGGCTATCGGTCTTGCCATCACCTTCGGCGTTATGGGCGTCATCAACATGGCGCACGGCGAAATGGTGATGCTCGGCGCCTATGTCACCTATGTCGTACAGGAGATCATCCGCAATGATGCGCCAGCGCTGTTCGACTACTCGCTGGCCATCGCCATTCCGCTTGCGTTCGTGTTCGCCGGCTGCGTCGGCATATTGATTGAACGCTGCATAATTCGTTTTCTCTACGGGCGGCCCCTTGAGACGCTGCTCGCCACGTGGGGGCTTTCGCTGATTCTGCAGCAGGCCGTGCGCACGGCGTTTGGCCCAAACAACCGCGAAGTCGGAAATCCGTCCTTTATGAGCGGCGCGTTCGATCTCGGTGGCATCACCGTCACCTATAATCGGCTTTGGATTATCTGTTTTGCGCTCGCGGTGTTCGTCGCGCTGTTGGGCATATTGCGCTACACGCGCTTTGGCCTGGAAATGCGTGCAGTCACGCAGAACCGCGCCATGGCGGCGTCGATGGGTATTCGCACTAACCGGGTCGACGCGCTGACCTTCGGCTTGGGCTCCGGAATCGCCGGTATTGCCGGTGTCGCGCTGTCGCAAATCGACAATGTCAGTCCCAACCTCGGTCAAAGCTACATCATCGACAGTTTCATGGTCGTGGTGTTCGGCGGCGTCGGCAATTTATGGGGCACTTTCGTCGGCTCTTTCGTGCTTGGCGTTGCCAATAAATTCCTCGAACCGTTTGCCGGCGCCGTGCTCGGCAAGATAGCGATTCTTGTCTTGATCATCCTGTTCATTCAGAAACGCCCGCGCGGCCTGTTTGCGCTCAAGGGAAGGGCGGTCGAGGCGTGAACTCGCATATCCTCATCCGATCGCTAGACCGCACCGCGACTATTTTTCTGATCGCGCTGGCGGCCATTGCGATCGCCGTCCCGGTGCTCAACCTCGCCGTGCCGCAATCTTCGGACTTCCACATCCCCACCTATTTGGTGGCGTTGTTCGGAAAATATCTCTGTTACGCGATTCTCGCCTTATCGATCGATTTGATCTGGGGCTATTGCGGCATTCTCTCGCTTGGCCAAAGTGCATTCTTCGCGCTCGGCGGCTATGCCATGGGCATGTATCTGATGCGTCAGATCGGTACCCGTGGCGTCTATGCCAATCCGATCCTGCCGGATTTCATGGTGTTTCTGAATTGGAAGGAGTTGCCGTATTCCTGGTACGGCTTCCAGCATTTTCCCTATGCCGCGCTGATGGTCGTGCTGGTGCCGGGCGTGCTCGCCTTCGTGTTTGGATGGCTCGCGTTCCGCAGCCGTGTCACCGGCGTTTACCTGTCGATCATAACCCAGGCGCTGACTTATGCGCTGATGCTCGGCTTCTTCCGCAACAATTTCGGCTTCGGCGGCAATAACGGCCTGACCGATTTCAAGGACATCCTCGGTTTCAATGTCGAGGCGGAAACGACGCGCGCGGCCTTATTTTCGATCACCTGCATCACGCTGATGCTCGGCTTCCTGGTGTGCCGAGCCGTCGTCACCTCAAAATTCGGCAAGGTGCTGATCGCCATCCGCGACGCCGAGGCTCGCGTGCGGTTCCTCGGTTATCGCGTGGAGTCCTATAAGGTTCTGGTATTTACCCTGTCTGCATGCATGGCCGGCGTTGCCGGCGCGCTTTATGTGCCGCAGGTCGGCATTATCAACCCCGGCGAATTCGCGCCCGGCAATTCGATCGAGGCCGTCATCTGGGTGGCGGTCGGCGGCCGCGGCACGCTGGTCGGCGCCGCGGTCGGCGCGATCCTGGTCAATTACGCCAAGACCTATTTCACGTCCGGCGTGCTGGCGCCCTATTGGCTGTTCATGCTCGGCGGCTTGTTCATCGCGGTCACGTTGCTCTTGCCGCGTGGCATCATCGGCAGCCTTCATCATTGGACCGCGCTACGCCGCGCCCGGATATCCGCCGCGGCGGAGGAGGGTGTTGCCGCCCCGCCGCCCGAGCCGCAGCCGGCGGAATGAGGACCGGCCGATGAAGATTTCAGGAACGACTGGCGCAGGCTGAAGACCAAGCGATGGAGGCGTTCGAGCGAACGCTTCTCTATATCGAGGGCGTCACGGTGTCGTTCGACGGGTTTCGCGCGCTCAATAATCTTTCCTTCGCCATCGCGCCCGGCGAGATGCGCGCCATTATTGGTCCTAACGGCGCCGGCAAGACGACCATGATGGACGTGGTGACGGGCAAAACGCGGCCGGACAAGGGCGCGGTGATTTTCGATAAGTTCCACGACTTGGCCCGGCTCGACGAGACCGAGATCGCGGAGCTTGGCATCGGCCGCAAATTCCAGAAACCGACCGTGTTCGATAGCCACACCGTCTACGACAATCTTGAGCTCGCGCTTAAGGCTGATCGCCGCGCGCGCGCGACGCTGTGGTCGCGGGAAACCGCGGACGAGCGCCACCGGATCGATGAGATCCTGCAAATCATCCGCCTTACTGCCGTACAGTCTCGCCTTGCCGGCCGCCTGTCGCATGGCCAGAAACAATGGCTCGAGATCGGCATGCTGCTGGCGCAGGATCCGAAATTGCTGCTGGTCGACGAACCGGTCGCCGGCATGACCGACGTGGAGACGCAGCAGACCGCGGAGTTGCTCAAGGAGATCAATCGCGAGCACACCGTCGTCGTGGTCGAGCACGACATGACCTTCGTCCGCGAGCTTGGCGTCAAAGTCACATGCCTGCACGAGGGCTCGGTGCTTGCGGAAGGCACGATCGACGAAGTCTCTGCGAACGAGCGCGTCGTGGAAGTCTATTTGGGGCGCTAACGCGTGCCCCGGAAACATCGACGGCGGTGTCCTGAAATGCGTCGAGGAAAAAGCTGATGCTCGAAGCGCAAGCCATCGATCTGCATTACGGCGCCGCCCAGGCACTCCGCGCGGTGTCACTAAAAGCGGAGCCCGGCAAAGTGACCTGCGTCCTGGGCCGGAACGGAGTTGGAAAAACAAGTCTTTTGGATGCGCTGGCCGGTCACCTCCCGGTGAGTAGCGGAAAAATCATCTGGGAGGGCAGCGACATCACCGCTTTGCGGCCGCCGGAGCGCGCCCGGCGGGGCATCGCTTATGTGCCGCAAGGCCGGGAGATTTTTCCGTTGCTCACTGTTGACGAAAACCTCAGGACCGGCTTTGCACCCTTGCCACGCGGCGAGCGCAATGTGCCCGCGGACGTGTTCTCCCTGTTCCCAGTGCTCAAGGGCATGCTGCACCGTCGTGGCGGCGACTTGTCCGGCGGCCAGCAGCAGCAGCTTGCCATCGGCCGCGCGCTGGTGATGCGGCCGCGGCTTCTATTGCTCGACGAGCCGACTGAAGGCATCCAACCCTCGATCATCAAGGATATCGGCCGCGCTATCGACTACTTGCGATCGCTCGGCAAGATCGCCATCGTGCTGGTGGAGCAATATCTCGACTTCGCCCGCGAACTCGGCGACCATTTCGTGGTCATGGATCGGGGCGCCGTGGTCTATTCGTGCGATCGTGAGAATATCGACGAGGCGGCGCTGAAGCGGGCCATGGCCATTTGAAGTGACCTGTCTGGCGCGCGATTTGATGGGCTGCGATGAGCACTGTTTCGATGGCAATTGTGCCGCTGCGCGACGAGATTTTTGCCGCTAATCGCGCCATTGGGCGCATCGCGCTGACTGTTGCGGCCGGCGCCGGTAGAAGCCGACCGGCGTGCGTGCATGAGTCGGGTTCGCTTCGGATCCGCTTTCCTCACCGCGACGGCGCGGTTCTCGACGCCGTTATCGTCAATACCGGCGGTGGAATGACGGGCGGCGATCGTTTCGACCTCGACATTAAAGTTGGCGCCGGCGCCGATGTGAGCGTTACCACCGCCGCTGCCGAAAAAATCTATCGTTCGCTGGGCCCTGATACCGCGCTTGACCTCAATCTGACCGTTGGTTCGGGCGGCAGGCTCGCCTGGCTGCCGCAAGAGACGATTTTCTTTGACCGGGCCCGCTTGCGGCGCAAAATCGATGTCGATCTCGCCCCCGACGCGACCCTGCTTTTGGCGGAAGCAACCATATTTGGCCGTTCCGCCATGGGCGAGACCGTCCTTTCCGGCTCTTTTTTCGATCGCTGGCGCGTGCGCGTTGGTGGCTCATTGATCTATGCCGACGCCATCCGCCTCGACGGCGCCATTGCGCAATCTCTGGCAGTGCCTGCCGCGGCGGCGGGTGGCGTGGCCGTGGCAAGCGTGCTCAAGGTGCCTGGCACGGAGGAATGTGTTGCCGCGGTCCGTGCATTCCAGCAAGATTTTGCCGGCGAAGTCGGCGCATCCGCTTGGAATGGGCTCGTGGCCGTGCGTTGTGTCGCTGCCGACGGTGCGGTGCTGCGGCGTGATCTCGCCAAAGTGCTTGCCGCACTCGGTTCGGGGCCGTTGCCGCGACTGTGGACGAACTGAAGGTCGCCATGCAGCTCACACCGCGCGAGAAGGATAAGCTGTTGATCGCCACGGCGGCGATGGTGGCGCAGCGCCGCCTCGCCCGTGGGGTCAAGCTCAATCACCCCGAGGCGGTCGCGTTGATCTCGGATTTTATCCTGGAGGGCGCTCGTGACGGCCGCACCGTCGCCGAACTGATGGAACGGGGCGCCCACGTTCTCACTCGCGCGCAGGTCATGGATGGCATCGCCGAGATGATTCCGGAGATTCAAGTGGAAGCGACGTTTCCCGATGGAACCAAGCTTGTCACCGTGCATGAGCCGATCAGGTGAGCACATGATCCCCGGCGAAATGTTCATCAAGCCCGGTGAAATCGAGCTCAACAGGGGCCGCCGTACCGCCACGCTGACCGTCTCCAATATTGGCGATCGGCCCATCCAGGTCGGTTCGCATTACCATTTCTTCGAAACCAACCCGGCGCTGAAGTTCGATCGCAACAAGGCGCGTGGCATGCGGCTCGACATCGCGGCGGGGACTGCCGTGCGCTTCGAGCCAGGACAGACGCGCGATGTCAAATTGGTCGCGGTCGCCGGCAAGCGCGTGGTGTACGGCTTCCGGCAGGAGATCATGGGGAAGCTTTAGCGCACGACCCGGACAATGGCTGCCGGCAATTCAGGAAGATCACATATGAGGAACGGTGCAATGAGCCCGGCAATGGAGATCGGTCTGATTTTACAAGGCGGCGGCGCGCTCGGTGCCTACGAGTGGGGTGGCATTCTCGCGCTGTTTGATCTGATGGACGAGGCGGCCAGAGCCGGGCGCAACGTTACGCTGCGCGTCGTCACCGGGGTTTCGATCGGCGCCATCAATGCAGCGTGTGTGGTCGGCGCCAGCGACCGCAACGACGCGCGGCAGCGCCTTGGCGCCTTGTGGAACGATTTTATGATCAAGGCGCCGGCCTTCGTGCCCGCGGCGGTGACTTCCAACTTTGCGCTGTTCGAAGTTCCGCATTTTTATAGGTTCGCGCCAAGCTGGAACTTCACTTATCTCTATCAAACAGAAGCGCTTCTCGAGACGCTCTCGGAACACGTGGATTTTGCCGCGCTCAACGCAAACAGGACGGCGTTCGTCGTGACCGCCGTCGACGTAAAAAGCGGACAGCTCACCTGGTTTGCGAACCAGAACGTCGGCGAGATCGCGCGCAGGACGATCGAGCCAAGGCATGTACTCGCCAGCGGCAGCTTAGCGCCGCAGTTCCCCTGGACTAAAATCGGCGATGGCAAAGAGGCGTATCATTACTGGGACGGCGGCCTTACCGACAACACGCCGCTCGGCGCCGCGATCGATGCGTTGGATCCGAAACCGAATGTCGGCAAGCTTCTTGTGGTGATGAACCTGTTTCCTCTGCAATCGAATCTACCGAACACCTATACGGAAGTCAGTCAACGCGTCGATCAGCTTCGCTTCGGCAACCGCCTGCGTCAGGACGCCAGCACCGCCAGGCAGTTCAACAAACTGATATCGGTTATCGAGCGCCTTGCTGCGCTCGTACCCCAACTACCGTCCGATGTGAGCGAGCTCCTGGCGAACTACAAGATCGCCGAGCCGATCGAAATATCACTCGGTCCCGCGGATTCCCTGAGCGATCCATACGGCTTCCACGACTTTTCGCAACAAGGCATTGAAGCGCGGCGTGACCGCGGCAAAGCCATCACCGAAGCAAAGCTGAGACCGCTTTTCGCCGACAAAATTGCCGCCTGAGGAGTTGCCGGTGCCGTCCAAAATTTCACGTTCCGTCTATGCCGATATGTTCGGTCCAACGACCGGAGACCGTGTCCGGCTCGCCGATACCGATCTCATTATCGAGGTCGAGAAAGATTTCACCGTTTACGGCGAGGAGGTGAAGTTCGGTGGCGGCAAGGTGATCCGCGATGGCATGGGCCAAAGTCAGATCACCAACAGACAAGGCGCGGTCGACACGGTCATCACTAATGCGCTCATTCTCGACCATTGGGGAATCGTGAAAGCCGATATCGGCATCAAGGACGGCAACATCTTCGCCATCGGCAAGGCCGGTAATCCCGACATTCAGCCTAACGTCACCATTGTCATCGGCCCGGGCACTGAAGTCATTGCCGGCGAGGGCAAGATACTCACCGCCGGCGGCTTCGACACTCACATTCATTTCATCTGCCCGCAGCAAGTCGACGAGGCTTTGATGTCGGGCGTCACCTCGATGCTTGGCGGCGGCACCGGTCCGGCGCATGGCACGTTTGCGACCACCTGTACGCCGGGGCCGTTTCATCTCGGGCGCATGATCCAGGCGGCCGACGATTTTCCCGTCAATCTCGGCTTTGCCGGCAAAGGCAATGCGTCACGCCCCGCGGCGCTTGAGGAAATGATCAAGGCCGGTGCCTGTGCGCTGAAGCTGCACGAAGACTGGGGCACCACGCCGGCGGCGATTGATTGCTGCCTCTCAGTCGCCGATGACTATGATATCCAGGTGATGATTCACACCGACACGCTCAACGAGTTTGGCTTTGTCGAGGATACCATCAAGGCTTTCAAAGGCCGCACCATCCACGCCTTCCACACCGAAGGCGCCGGCGGCGGGCACGCGCCCGACATTATCAAAGTGGCCGGACTGAAAAATGTGCTGCCGTCTTCGACCAATCCGACGCGGCCCTATACCCGCAACACCATCGACGAGCATCTCGATATGCTAATGGTGTGTCACCACCTCGATCCGTCGATCGCCGAGGATTTGGCTTTTGCCGAAAGCCGCATCCGCAAGGAGACCATCGCGGCAGAGGATATTTTGCACGACATCGGCGCGCTCTCGATGATGTCATCGGATTCGCAGGCCATGGGCCGGCTCGGCGAAGTCATCATCCGCACTTGGCAGACTGCCGACAAGATGAAGAAGCAGCGCGGGCGACTGCCGCAGGAAAAGGGCGACAACGATAACGTGCGGGTCAGGCGCTATATCGCCAAATACACCATCAATCCCGCCATTGCGCACGGCGTGTCTAAACTGATTGGTTCGGTGGAGAAAGGCAAGCTCGCCGATCTCGTGCTGTGGTCGCCGGCGTTCTTCGGCGTCAAGCCCGACTGCATCGTCAAGGGCGGTTCGATCGTCGCCGCCCTGATGGGCGATCCCAACGCTTCGATCCCAACACCGCAGCCGGTGCACTATCGGCCGATGTTTGGCGCCTTCGGCCGCGCCCGCACGGCGTCGTCCTATGTGTTCGCGTCGAAGGCCGCGGTGAAGGCGGGCCTCGGCCGCAAGCTCGGCATCCAGAAGAAATTGGTCGCTGTGGAAAACACGCGCGGCGAGATTTCCAAGAAAAGCATGATCCATAATGATGCTACGCCCGCGATTGAAGTCGATCCGGAGACTTACGAAGTGCGCGCCGACGGCGAATTGCTCACTTGCGCCCCCGCAGATGTGCTGCCGATGGCGCAGCGCTATTTTCTGTTTTGAGGTTGCATCTGCGATGCGCGCCATTGCGATCAAGGCGGCGGAGTGCTGGTCGGGGCAGCCGGCCGACCGCGTCGTGCTCGATTACGATGATCGGCATCGCCGGCGCATCGCCCTGACCGCCGACAAAGGAACTGCTTTTCTCCTCGATCTGCCGTCGCCCGCAGAGTTGCGGGGCGGTGATGCGCTTTTGCTGGAGGACGGACGCTTGGTGGAAATTGTCGCCGCGCCAGAGCTGCTCGTTGAAATTCGCTGTGCCGATGCAAAGCATCTGGCTTGCGTCGCCTGGCACATCGGCAACCGACACGTTCCAGTGCAGGTGCTGAGCAATGCGCTCCGCATTCGCCGCGATCATGTGCTTGCCGATCTGGTGAGGCAACTCGGCGCCAACGTGGTGGAGATCGAAGCGCCTTTCACGCCAGAGGGCGGCGCATATCAAAGCGCGCATTCGCATGCTCGCGAGCATGTCTAACACGCGCCCGCTCGCCCGCCGGTCTCCGCGAAAACGCGGGCCCAGCCCGGTGTCTCGTTCGCTCGTGAATGAGGAGGCCGAAACCGGGTGCCTCGAAGCGACGGCGCTTTATCGCCTGATGACGTGGCTGTCGCCAGCCTATCCGGTCGGCGCATTTTCCTATTCCAGCGGCATCGAGTGGGCGGTCGAGGCCGGCGATATCAACGACGCCGAAACGCTGCGCCGCTGGCTCGAAGTCATGCTGCGCGCCGGCGCCGGTATGAGCGATGGCATTTTCTTCAGCCATGCCTATCGGGCAGTGACGGGAGGCGACGATGGGGCCCTTGTCGAAGTTGCGGAGCTTGCGGCCGCCTTCGTGCCGACCCGCGAACGCTTTCACGAAACGACCGCCATGGGCCGCGCATTTCTCGAGGTGACGCAAGCGGCTTGGCCATGTTCGGCATTCGCCATGCTGCAGCGGCTTTGGACCGGGCCGCTCGCTTATCCGATCGCGGTTGCCACGGCTTGTGCCGGTCACGGCGTGCCGCTCGGTGCGGCATCGCGCGCGTTCTTGACCGCGGTTTCATCCAATTGGGTTTCGGCGGGCATCCGCCTCATTCCGCTTGGACATACGGACGGCCAGCGCATCTTGAAAGCGCTTGAGGCCACGGTAACGGTAACGGCGGACCGCGCCTTGACGGCGCCCCTCGAGGAACTCGGTAGCGCGATGTTCCGTGCCGACATCGCCAGTGCGCGGCACGAAACTCAATACACTCGTCTGTTTCGCAGCTGAAGGAAGACTTTGGTGCAGAGCTCAAATGGCCCACTTCGCGTCGGCATCGGTGGCCCGGTCGGCTCCGGCAAGACGGCCTTGATGGACGCGCTATGCAAATCGATGCGCGAGGCTTACGACATCGCTGCCATCACCAACGATATCTACACCAAATGGGACGCCGAATTTCTGGTCCGCTCGGGTTCGCTTGCCGCCGATCGAATCACGGGCGTCGAAACCGGCGGATGCCCGCACACCGCGATCCGCGAAGATGCCTCGATGAATCTCGCCGCGGTCGCTGACATGCGGTCAAAATTTCCCGGACTCGATCTGGTGCTGATCGAATCCGGCGGCGACAATCTTGCCGCGACATTCTCCCCGGAGCTCGCCGACCTGACGATCTACGTCATCGACGTTGCCGGCGGAGACAAAATCCCCTCTAAGGGGGGGCCGGGCATTACGCGATCGGACCTCCTGGTCATCAATAAAGTCGATCTCGCCCCCCATGTTGGAGCGTCGCTTGCGAAAATGGAGACTGATGCGAAACGAATGCGCGGCGTCCGTCCTTTCGTCATGACCAATCTTCGCGCCGGCGACGGCGTGCCGATGATCGTCAATTTCATCGAAACGATGGGGGGATTATCGGGCCGGTAATGAAAGGTCTGGCAGGACTAATCGGCGCTCGAAGGCGTTACGGCGTCGCAGTGCACGCAGCCGGTCTCTTGGAGACAGCGGAGACGAAGCGATTGCGGGACGGCCGCGGGTTTAATCAAGACCGATGCCACGGGTCCGCGGTCGTAAGAGTAATTTGACTACCTCGAATCAACAAGCTGCGTTGATCGTCGTCGGCCTCAAGTATTGTCCTGCACAGGATATCAAAGCGAGTTAAATTGCGTTATCGTGTGTGCAACGTCGGAAAATTCAACGTCAGTGGGGGATGACATGACGATGACCGATGTGGCTCTCTGGATTATTTTTGCAGCGTTGATCGCGCTGATTCCGATCGGTTGCATACTGACCCGGCCAACAAAAAAATAAGTGCTATCGAACGTCCGCGAAACGAGCGATTGGTCCTGGAAAAGCGCCAACGCTCGATGAGGACGGCCTGAGGATGGATCGGACCTGCAGTTCTGCGGGAGTGACATTTATCGTCGCGCGCTACCTTCGCTTAGGTCACCTGCTTTGCGATCCAAGCGCATAAGCGCTTGAAGATGTTTATTGACCGCTCGGCGCGCGCAGACCGATCCATGAGTCGCGGACCTGTTGATAGTGTACCATCGGGTCATAGACCGAAACCGGAAGTCTCAATTCCTCAGCCGAAAGCCGGCCGACTGCGGCAAGCAGGCTATACGACGCGACGACGCGGTCGTGTTGCGCGACGATCAGATTTTGGCGGGCATTGACCAGAGCCTGCTCGGCATTGAGCACATCTTGCGTCGTGCGTTGGCCCGCCATCGCCTCGTTGCGCACGCCGGTCAGCGCCCGCGCCGCGGCCTCGTTCTGGCGTTGCGCGGCATCTATTTGCGCCTTAGCCGCCTGCAACTGTCCCCATGCCTGAACGACGTCGGCGCGGGTTTGATCGCGCACCTGGTCGACGTTGAGCCGTTGCTGATTGAGACTTTCCTTGTTCGACCGGATGTTCGCATATTCCGCACCGCCTTGGTACAGCGGAACCGACAGATTGAGCGACACCGTGTCGGTGTACACCTTCGGCGTCGTGATATTGGGGAAGATTTGCTGTTGGACGTTGTACTGTCCGGTCAGCGTCGGCCACAGCGCGCCTTCGGCGATCTTGACCTGCAATTGGGCAACATCGACGCCGTATAAGGCCGCGAGCACGTTCGGATTTTGCATCGTGGCAACGCCGATCGCGGCGTTCAGCGTCGAGGGTGCCAGCCGATCGACCGCCGAGGCCGGAGCGAGGTTTGACGGCTCGTCGCCGATGATGCGCCGATAATTGGCTCGGGTTGTCATCAATGTCGCCTCGGCGGCATGCATGGCGGCCTCTGCGGCCGCCAATTGCGCTTCCGATTGCGCGACGTCGGTATCAGTCACTTGGCCGGCTGAGAAACGATTCCGGGTATCTTGGAGCGTGCGATCCAGGACACGAACATTATTCTGCTGAACTTCGAGATTAGCGCTGTCGCGCGAGACGTCCATATAGATGCTCGCTGCGGCAAGCAGTACCGATTGCTCCATGACCCGCAATGTCTCGCGTGCGGCAGACACCTTGCTTTCCGCCTGACGGACGCTGTTGGCGGTTCGCTCGCCGTTGAAGAAGGTTTGCGAGGCGGTGGCGCCAACGGAGTAGGGCGTCGTCAAGCCTCGATCGGCGAAGGCCGCCCCGTGGGGGACGAGGCCCGGCGTCGGCGGGATGATGTTCTTGGTATCGGTATATTGTCGTCCGACCGTGGCGTTGGCGGCTATGGTCGGGCGATAGCCCGAGAGCGCCTGTGGAACGTCTTCGTCGGTTTGGCGGACGATCGCACGTTGCGCGTTAAGCTGGGGATTATTCTCGTAGGCCTTAACGAGAGCCGCCTCGATTGTCTCGGCAAAAGCGTCGCGTGGCGCGGCGGCGGCGATCAAAATGCCGATTGCGACTGGTATCGTGAGCGCCCGTCGGACCCATCCCCATAACGGGCTTCGCCGCACGCTTGGAGCCATAGTTCCACTCGCCACCGTCAGCCCCAATTCGACCGGCGGCGACCTTAACGTGAGGGCTTTTGCCTTACAAGTTTACCGCCCTATTGGGGACGCCGGCCATGCCCGCGCCGCGCCAGCAGCCGCAATTCGCGTAACCCGAACATCAGTGTGGCGAGAATGAGCGGAAGGAAAAAATCAAGCACGCGAAAGGTCAAGAGCGTCGCTAGAAGATCCTCGCGCTGATATTGCGGCAAGCCGATGAGTATCGCTGCTTCGACGACGCCAAGGCTGCCGGGTGTGTGACTGATCGCACCCAGCAGCGTGGCGAGAACGAAGACGACGACGACCGTCGCGAAGCCGACGGCGGGGCTGTTCGGCAACAACATGAAGATCGACAATGACGCCAGGCAGCGATCGAGCGTGCCGATGCCGATCTGCAAGAAGGTGCGCCGCAGATTGGGCAAAGCGATCCGCCAATCGGCGCGCCCGACGATGCGCGGCCGCGCTACAAGCCAGATCAGGTAGCAGGCGAGAGCAACCATGCCCGATAGCCCGATCAGGCGGTTGATCCATGGGGATAGGTGATCGACGATGGACAGCGCGGCGGGCGCATAGGTTACGGCGCCACCGAGCACAAATATATTGCCCAGCCAGAACGTCATTCCGGTTACGAATGCAATCTTGGCGACATCGACGACGTTGAGGCCCCAGAACGAGTAGACGCGAAACCGCACCAGACCGCAGGTCAAGGTCGCGGCGCCGAGCGAGTGGCCGATCGTATAGCTCGTGAAGCTCGCAAAGGCGGCGACCCGCAGCGGAACTTTGCGCTTGCCGATCGTATGCAGTGCGAACAGATCGTAGCATATCAGATTTGCATAGCCGGCAATCACCAGCGCTCCCGCAATCAGGATCCGCAACGGCGACTGCGCTTTGAGGGCGGCGATGACTTTGTCAACATCGATGCCGCGCAATAAATGATAGAGCGTGGCGGTGGCGATGACGACGATGACGACGCTGATCGCAAAACTGATCTTGTTCCGGCCGACGCCGCGGAAGATCGTCTGCGTCAAGGGAAACGATGCTGCCAGGGCCAAATCTGCTCCGTCGGACGAATCGCGACGGCAAAGTCCCATTCCTTTGTAACAGCATTGTTACGCCGGGAGCCGAATATGGCCCGCGGGCTTTCGTGACCGTCACACGAATGAGATATGAAATCGTAATCCTCAGCACATGCGATTCGAAAACATGGCGGCCGCACGACGCTGGCCGAAATTCCCGCGATGAAAGTCTTGGTCGCGACGGACGCCTGGCGTCCGCAGGTCAACGGGGTGGTGCGAACGCTGGGCTCATTGGCGCGCGCCGCCGCCAAACTCGGCGTGGAGATCGATTTCCTGTCGCCCGACGGGTTTTGGACTTTCCCGGTGCCGACCTATCCGGGGCTGCGGCTCGCCATGCCGCGACGAAAACGCATTGCCGAGCGCATCGAGTTGGCGAATCCGGACGCGATTCATATCGCGACCGAAGGCCCGGTCGGCCATGCCGTGCGGGCCTACTGCATCAGAAACAACCGGCCGTTCACGACGAGCTACACGACGCGCTTTCCCGAATATATCTCGGCGCGGACGCCGATCCCGCAGCAGTGGATTTACAACGCACTGCGGCGCTTTCATGCCGCCGCCGCGGTGACGATGGTGGCGACGCCATCGCTGATGACCGAGCTTGCCGAACGCGGCTTTGGCAATCTCGGCATGTGGACGCGCGGCGTCGACGTCGACCTATTCCGGCCGGATCGCGCGATCGATCTCGATTTTCCGCGGCCGATCTTCATGACCGTGGGACGGGTCGCCGTCGAAAAGAACTTGCCGGCGTTCCTTTCACTCGATTTACCCGGCAGCAAAGTCGTCATCGGCGCCGGACCGCAGGAAGGGGAGCTCAAGCGGCGCTTCCCGGCGGCAAAATTTCTCGGCCAATTGGATAACGGCATTCTCGCCGCGCACCTTGCTGCAGCCGATGTGTTCGTGTTTCCGAGTCGTACCGATACGTTCGGCGTCGTACAATTGGAAGCGCTCGCCAGCGGCGTTCCGATCGCCGCTTTTCCGGTCACCGGCCCGAAGGACGTGATCGGTAATCATCCCATCGGCGTCTTGAACGAGGACCTTCGCGTCGCTTGCATGCAGGCGCTCTGGATCTCCCGCGAATCGTGCCGCGAATTCGCGCTGCGCTATTCGTGGGAGAGCAGCGCACGGCAATTCATCGACCACGCGCGCAAGATCGCTACAGGCGGCGCTGCCGAAGCCGAATTGACGATTCCAGTTTCTGAAGCCGCGCCATCCCCGGCCGAACAGACGCTGGTGCCGGGTTGCAACACAAGGGTCACTCATGAGCACTCTGTCTGACACGGATCTAGACCATCAGATGGTCACCAAAGCCTACGCGCGGTGGGCGCCGGTTTATGACCTCGTCTTCGGCGCGGTGTTCGAGCGCGGCCGCCACGCTGCAATCGCAGCCGCCCAGCGCATCGGCGGACGCATTCTCGAGGTCGGCGTCGGCACCGGAATTTCGCTGCCGCAATATTCGAAGGAGTGCCGGCTGTGCGGCGTCGATATTTCCGCGCCGATGCTGCGCAAGGCGCAGGAGCGTGTCGCCGATCTCGGCTTGAGCAATGTCGAAGGCCTGTGGGTTATGGATGCCGAGCATCTGTCCTTTCCCGACAATTCGTTTGACGTGGTCGTGGCCCAATACGTCATCACGACAGTGCCGAATCCCGAAGCTACGCTCGATGAGTTTGCCCGCGTTCTAAAGCCGGGCGGAGAAATCGTTCTGGTCAGCCGCGTCGGTGCCGAAGCCGGGCTGCGGCGCTCGCTGGAACACTGGTTTCAACCGGCCGCGCGCAAGCTTGGTTGGCGCACCGAATTCTCGTTTGATCGCTACTCGCGCTGGGCCGGGCAAGCCTCTGGCATGACGCTGATTGAGCGTCGCCCCATGCCGCCCCTTGGACACTTCTGTCTCATCCGTTTCGGCAAAAAGGGCGGAGCCGACCGCGCCTACGAGTCTGGATCGGTCCGCGCGGCGGGCTAATCAACTTCTTTAGAACTCATCCTCGACAGTCACGCCACTGTCACACGCCGTTCGACGCGACGGATGCCTGGCTCTCTGTCACAAGGGATTCATCGAATCGCCATACCCAGGCCGGACGGCTGCAGGACGGGGAACACAGCAAATGGAAAACTTCTTGGATGCTCTGCGGACACAACGCTGGGACGATCACCGCTATTATCACCATAGCCGGATCAATCAGTCGCTCCATTTCGTCAGCGCGATGAGCTTCCTGTTCTCCTATGTGATGATATTCAAGGATCCGGCGATTTCGGCGCTGGCCGGCTGGCTGGTGGCCATGACGACGCGCCAAACCGGACATTTTTTCTTCGAGCCGAAGGATTACGACACCGTCAATAAGGCGAGCCACGAATACAAGGAAGAGATCAAGGTCGGCTACAATCTGCGCCGGAAGGTCGTGCTGTTGACGATCTGGGCGCTATCGCCGCTGGTGCTGTTTTATAGTCCGCGCTTTTTCGGCTTGTTCACGCCGCCTGGTAATAAGACCGAATTCGTGCGCCATGTTGCGATCATCTGGCTCGGGCTCGGGGTCGGCGGCGTGCTGTTCCGCACTGTCCACTTGTTCATCATCAAGGACGTGCGGACCGGGCTCGTTTGGGCGACCAAAATACTGACCGACCCTTTCCATGACATCAAAATCTATCATAAGGCGCCGCTCGCTCTGCTACGTGGCGAATTGATCGATCCGGAGATCGGCCTGCATCATTGGTATGAGGATGAAGCCGAAGAGCTGCCGCGCGCCAGCTGAATGCAGTTCCACCGGCTCGGCTAATGGCAGCGAGGTCCGCGAGGGGGAAACAGCCGGTGGATGAGCATTTCCCTCAAGACCGTCCGCTTGATCGCCTTGTTGGTGAGTGCCGGATTGTTCCACCACCAACCGTCGTCTCGCATAGTCTTTGCTGCAGCGATGAATATCTCCATCACTGCCGTGAAGTCGGCTTCAGTGTAATTGAGGCTGAAAGTCAAGCGCCCGGTGCCGGTCCAGGTCAGCGCCAAGCCCCCGGCGCGCAGGTAATACTGGAACATCCAGTTATAGCGCGACGGCTGCGTGTAGCAGACCGTCCAGATCGACGACATGTTGGCGACCTCGACCGGCAATGCTTCCGCCGTCAGGCGCGCATTGAGCCGCTGCGCACGCTCGTTCCATGTTTCATCGAGGCCGCTGTAAATCACGCTCGCCTGCGGCGTCTGCAAAAGACGCAAGAATTCGCTCATCGCCGCCATGACGTAGGGATGCGAGTTGAACGTGCCGCGGGCAAAGCAGATATCGCCGGGACGATCGTCACGGAAGCGCTTCATCAGCGCGCTTTTGCCGCAGACGACGCCAATCGGCAGTCCGCCGCCCAGCGTCTTGCCGTAAGTCACCATATCGGCGCGAACGCCGAAATAGTCCTGCGCGCCGCCCTTGGCGAGACGGAAGCCGACGAAGACTTCGTCGAAGATAAGAACGATGCCGCGTTCGCTGCAGACCGCACGGAGGTTCTTGAGCCATTCGGCATAGGCATCGCGGTCGAAATGCGCGCCGCGGCCGCTGTCGATAAGCTGGGAATCGGTGGCGTCGGAGGCGTTGACGTGGAACGCCTGCAGCGGATTGACCACGACGCAGGCGATATTGCGCCGCGTGCGGAGGACGCGCAGCGTATCCTCGGACATGTCGCTGAGCGTGTAAGTCTCGTGCGCCGGCACCGGGTTGCCGATGCCGGGTTGCACGTCGCCCCACCAGCCGTGGTAAGCGCCGCAGAACCGCACCAGATGCGAACGCTTGGTGTGGTAGCGCGCGAGCCGCACCGCCTGCATGACGGCTTCGGTGCCCGACATGTGGAACGACACTTCGTCGAGTCCGGAAATCTCCCGGAGGATCTTCGTGTTCTCGATGATCACCGGGTGATATGGGCCGAGCACCGGCCCAAGCTCGCGCACGCGCGCAATGCCGCGGTCGATCGCCGCTTTATAGAAGTCGTAACCCAGCACGTTTATGCCGTACGACCCGCTCAGATCATAAAAACGGTTGCCGTCGAGATCGGTGATGGTTACGCCGTCGGTCGATTGGGCAAACGCGGTCGAGGGCAGGTCCGCGCTGACTTTGCGGCTGAACTGGAACGGAACCCGATAGGCATCGGTGAATTTCAGATCGGAAATGGCCTCGCTTGCCTCGGCGGTACGCCGGACCGTTTCGGCAAAGCGGGTTTTGTAGAGCGCGGAGAGCCGGACGAAACCGTCACGCCGGCGCGCGGCGACGTCCTCCGGCGCGCCATCGGCGCAAAAAAAGCGGTCCTCGCCGTACTCATAAAACGGCACCAGAGCCGCGAGCCGACGTGCGATCCGAGAGTGGCCGGCAAGCGATTTGTGCTTGGCCTGCGACAGTTCGAGCCGCTTCTTCAAGGTCGCGACCGAAGTCGCGACCGCCGCGGCGCCCAGCCCATAGTAGGCGAGACTCGTCGAGCCCCATGTCATCGAATCGTGGTGTAACGCGGAGATTTAACAATCCCATGACGGTGCGGACGCAAATCCTTCGGATCTTCGAGCAGGAAGACATTAATTTCCTGCTGACCAACCGCATTCCGCGGCGGCTTGCGACGCGGTTTATCGGCTGGTTCAGCAAGATCGAGCAACCGCTCATCCGCGATCTTTCGATCGCGACTTGGCGGCTGTTTTCCGACCTCGACCTTCGCGAGGCTAAGAAGTCCGAATTTCGCAGTCTCCATGACTGCTTCATCCGCGAACTCAAGGACGGGGCTCGCCCGATCGACAGGGCGGCCGATATTCTGGTCAGCCCGTGCGACGCCATCATCGGCGCCTGCGGCACAATCGCAGGAACCGAGCTCTATCAGGCCAAAGGTTTCCCCTACACGTTGCAGGATCTGTTGTGCGACCCGGATCTAGTCTCGGAACATCGCAATGGCCGCTACGTGACGCTGCGCCTGACGTCGAGCATGTACCATCGCTTTCACGCGCCGCACGATGCCCGCATCGACCGGGTGACCTATGTCTCCGGCGACACCTGGAATGTCAATCCGATCGCGCTCAAGCGAATCGAGCGACTGTTTTGCAAGAACGAGCGCGCCGTGCTGAGGCTGACGCTCGCAGCGGACGACCGGACGGTGACCTTGGTTGCGATTGCGGCGATCCTGGTCGCCAGCATTCGCCTGCACTGCCTCGACGATTTGTTAGACTACGACTATTCCGGAAGAAGTGTCATCCCCTGCAATAGCCACGTTCGCAGGGGAGAGGAACTGGGCTGGTTCCAGCACGGTTCGACGATCATCGTCTTCGCGCCGGACGGTTTTGAACTTTGTGAGAACGTCCGTGAGGGCGCCACGATCCGCATGGGTCAGTCGCTGTTGCGGCGGTCCTGAACTAGGACGCAGCCTTTTTCGGTTCCGCGGCTTGTGCATCGTCGAGTTCCTTCGCCCGCAAGCAGGCCGGGCGACTGCTGACCCGTTGCCAATATTTCTCGAAAGCCGGGCGCTTCTCCAAGGTGCCGAACATCAAGCCAAAACCGATGTGCGAGCCGACGTAAAGATCGGCCGCCGTGAAGCTGTCGCCGACCAGATATTCGCTGTGCGACACTGCCGCTTCCAGCGTATCGAGAGCTTGAGCGATATTGCCGTAACCCATCATCCGTTCGCGATCCGGGGGCACCTCGAAGCCCAGCGCCTTATTGGTCAACGCCGCCTCGACCGGACCCGCCGTGAAGAACAGCCAGCGGTAATAGGGCGCCCGCAATTTGCTCGCGGCCGGCGGCGCGAGGGCGGCCTGGGGAAAAGCATCGGCCAGATAGGCGCAGATCGCCGCCGTCTCAGTCACCACCGCATCGCCGTGGCGCAATGCCGGCACCTTGCCCATGGGATTGATGGCGAGATAAGCCGGCGCCTTCATCGTCGACGCGTAATTGAGTACGTCCGTCTTATAGGGCTGGCCGACTTCTTCGAGCATCCAACGTGCAATCCGGCCGCGTGACATCGGATTGGTATAGAGAACGAGCTCATCGGCCATTGTCGGTTGCTCCTGTTCGACGGGATGTTCGAGTTGTGGCGCGACTATGCGTCGGGCCAATTTGGCGGGCAATCCTGCTTGCGATCAATCAGCCGTGAGAATGCGATACATCTCGGCGCTGTTCTGTGCTTTCCGCAGCGCGTCTGCGGCCTTTGCGTTGCGTAAATTTCGGGCAACCAAGGCCAATGCACCGAGTCGGTCGCTCGCGGCCGCCGCTTCCGGCAGCAGCAGCAGAAAAACGATATCGACCGGTTCGCCGTCAACGGCGTCGAAATCGAGGGGCTTGCGCAAGCGAAACAGCATCCCAAACGGCTTCGTGACCTGATGAAATCGCGCATGGGGGATCGCCACGCCGCCGCCCATGCCGGTTGAGCCGAGCTCCTCCCGCTTAGTCAATTCGGCAAGAAGCCGCTCGGGCAGCACGTCGACAATTGCTCCCGCCCTGCGGGCGAGCTCTGACAGCAGCTTTTTCTTGTCGGCGGCAGCGGCGTCGATGGCGACGTTGTCTGCTGAAAGGAAGTCCGAAATTCTCATGAGGTTGGCGGCGCGCTCGATGCGGATATGATTGTGAAGCCACTGCGGCGTGGGATCAATCGGGAGCACGCAGTCGATAGCCTATACCAGTTTCGGTCAAAACATACTGCGGCCGTTCGGGATCGGCTTCGATCTTTTGCCGGAGCTGCCGCACATAAACCCGCAGATATTGGGCGTCGGTCAGGTCGTCCCACAATTCGCCGAGCAGGAATTTGTGTGTCAAAACCTTGCCGGCATGCTGCACTAGCACGCGCAAAAGCTCATATTCCTTGGGCGAGAGCTTGATCTCCTTATCACCAACCTTGACGATGCGGCGGACCAGATCGACCGAAAGGTCCCCGATCTTGAAAATCGGCCGTTCGCCCTGGGTCTGCAGTTGGTGACGCAGCGCAGCTCGCATCCGCGCCAACAGCTCGTCCATGCCGAACGGCTTGGTCACATAATCGTCGGCGCCGAAATCAAGCGCCTGGACCTTACCGGCCTCGTCGCCGCGGCTGGAGAGAACGACGATAGGGACGCTTTCATTGCGGGCGCGGATCGTTCGCAACAATTCGTGGCCCTGCATGTCCGGCAGGCCGAGATCGAGAATGATCAAATCCGGCGATTGGCTCAGAAGTTCGAGCGCAGTCTTGCCGTTGGGAGCTTCAAGGGTCTGATAGCCCTGGGTCGTGAGCCCCATGCGCAAGAGCTTGCGGATCGGAGGCTCGTCGTCGACCACGAGCACGCGGAGCGGGGCTGCGGTCATGCGGCGGTGTCCAGGCGTTGTTTCTGACGCGGGACCGGCAGGTCGATCGTGAACATCGCGCCGCTGCGGTCGGAGCGATTGGCGGCGACGATCGTGCCGTGCATGGCTTCGACGAAGCCGCGCGAGATCGCCAGGCCGAGCCCGGTGCCGGCGCGAACCTGATCGGTCTTCTGGGCGCGGTAGAACTTGTCGAAAATATGCTCGAGGTCGGCCGGCGGAATGCCACTGCCCTCATCGATCACCCGCAGGCTGACCGTGCCTCCGTCGCGCCAGGCTTGGATGCGGATGGTCGTTTTTGCCGGGGCATATTTCGCGGCATTGTCCAAAATGTTGAACAGCACCTGCTCGAACAGCACGGCGTCGAGCTCGAGCATCGGTAAATCCGGCGCCAGATCCAATTCGACTTCGTGCCGCGCCAGGATGCGGCTGGCGCGGCGTAACGCGCTGCCGACGATCTCGCCGAGATCGTGCAGCGCGACGTTCGGCGCGATCGCGCCGGATTCGAGTTTGGTCATGTCCAGCAGATTGGCGATGAAACGGTTGAGCCGCTCCGATTCGTCGATGATCGTGCCGAGAAGCTCGGCTTTCTCGCCGGCCGAAAGCTTCTCGGCGAGATCGCGCAGCGTGCCGGCCGATCCGAGCACGGCGGCGAGGGGGGTCTTGAGATCGTGCGAGATCGAGGTGAGAAGCGCCGAGCGCAGGCGTTCGGTTTCGGCGTTGCGTTCGACCCGGTCCATTTCTTCGACCAGCCTGACGCGTTCGATGGCAAGCGCGCCTTGATCGGCAAGAGCGTCGAGCAGACGCCGCTGATCGGGAGTGAGCAGCGGCCCAGGCTTGTCGCTGTCTATACCCATCATGCCAATGGCGCCGCGTCCGGTATGCATCGGCAGGAACAGCCGCTTGGCGCCAGGCAATGTATCCGAGCCGCGGCCAGCGACGCGATTGTTCTCCCAGGCCCATTTCGCCGCTGCGATGTCGGCGTCGTCGAGAATGTCTTCGGGCGGATAGCCCGTTTTCACCGCAATCGTGCCGCGCTCGGGCAATAACAAGACAACCCGCACCTTCAACATCAGCGCGGTTTGATACGCCGTCGCCCACAGCACGTCGTCGAGCGTTCCGGCGCCGGCAAGCTTGCGGCTGAAGGCATAGAGCGACTCGGTGGTTCGCGCCCGCTCCATGGTTGCGACCGCTTGGTTACGGCCGCGCGCGGCGACGCTGGATACGATGACCGCCACCAGCGTGAAGAAGCCGAACGCGGTGACATTGTGCGGATCGGCGATCGTGAACGTGTAGATCGGTGGCAGGAAGAAGAAGTTGTACGCCAGCGCCGAGGCGACGCTGGCAAAGAGCGACGGCCACAGGCCGAAGCGAACGGCCACAGCGACGACGGCGGTAAGGAATACAAGATCGCTGTTGGTCGCGCCAATCCAGGCTTGAATCAATTCAGCCAGCGCAAGCGCGATAGCGACCGCGATCAGTGCGGCGCCATAGGGGCGCGGGTCGAAGACTTCGTTGCGCTCGGCCGGACGGGTCGATTTCTTCGGAATCGCCTGGCCGGCAACGACATCGCCGGCGATGACGTGCACGCTGATATTGCCGGAACGGCGTACCAGATCGTGCACCACCGAGCCGTGCAGGATCTCGAACCAGCGGGCGCGCGCCGATTTGCCGATGATGATCTGCGTGACATTGTTCGCTTGTGCGTAGCCGATCACATCCTCGGCGATGCGATTGTCGCTGGACGGCAAAGTAACAGCTTCGCCGCCGAGGGCCTCGGCGAGCCGTAGCGTATCGGCAATGCGGTCGCGTTCCTCTTCCGAAAGCTGCAGACTGCGCCGGCCGTCGACATAGAGCGCGACCCACGGGCCATGGAGCCGGTCGGCAAGCCGCTTGGCGTAGCGGACGAGGCCCGCGGAGCGTGGATCCTCACTGATACAGACGAGGATGCGTTCGCCCGCCGCCCACGGTCCTTGGATGGCATGCGCCTGCATTTCCGAGAGCAATTGCTCATCCACCCGCTCGGCGGTGCGGCGCAAAGCGAGCTCGCGCAACGCGGTGAGGTTGGCGGGTGAAAAGAAATGTTCGAGTGCGCGCTCGGCTTGTTTCGGAACGTAGACTTTGCCTTCTTTCAGGCGCTGGATCAGATCGTCGGGCGTCAGATCGACCAGTTCGACGGCATCGGCCCGGTCGAAAACGGCATCCGGCACGGTTTCTCGTACGCGCACATGGGTAATTTGTGCAACGACGTCATTGAGGCTCTCGATGTGCTGGATATTGACCGTGGTGTAGACGTCGATGCCGCTGCTCATCAGCTCTTCGACGTCGAGGTAGCGCTTGGGGTGGCGGCTGCCTTCGACGTTGGTATGCGCGAGCTCGTCGACCAGCACGATCTGCGGCCGCCGCGCGATAATGGCGTCGAGGTCCATTTCACCAAGCGACTGGCCTTTATATTCGACGTGTCGGCGCGGAACGACCTCAAGCCCTTCCAACAGCGCTTCGGTCTCGCGGCGGCCGTGGGTTTCGACGACGCCCACGACCACGTCATAGCCGTCTTTTCTGCGGGCGTGCGCCTGCTGCAGCATTTCGTAGGTCTTGCCGACGCCGGGCGCGGCGCCGACGAAAATTCGCAACTTGCCGACGCGGCCCTCTTCGCGGCGCGCCGCCTCAAGAAGCGCTTCCGGGGAGGGCCGATGTTCGGATTCGCGCCTTTGCTCCGCCATCGCCGATGGATCTCAAGCTATGGGCGCTCGTCACATTATCCGGCAGTCAATCGATCGAGCGCAAGATTGAGCCGCAGAACATTGACGCGCGGCTCGCCCAGAAGGCCGAGCCATCGGCCTTCTGTGTTGTCGTCGACGAGCTTGCGGACGCGATCTTCCGGCAGATTACGGGCCTTGGCAATACGGGGCACTTGGAAAAGGGCGCCCGCCGGCGAGATCTCCGGATCGAGGCCGCTGGCCGACGTCGTCACTAGGTCGGCCGGTACCGGCATCGACGGGTTCTCTTTTTTCAGCTTATCCATGTCGCCCTTGACGCGGTCGATCAGCGCCTTGTTGGACGGTCCGAGATTGGAGCCGCCGGAATTGTCGGCATTATACGGCGCGGCAACGGTTTTGGCCGGATCCTTGGGATCCGGCGCGGTCGTTGCCGACGGCCGGCCATGGAAATACTTGTCGCTGTCGAATTCCTGGCCGATCAGTTCCGAGCCCACGACCTTGCCGTCGCGCTCGATCATGCTGCCGTTTGCCTGGTACGGGAAAATGACTTGGGCGATCCCGGTCATCGCCAAGGGATAGGCCAAGCCGGTGATGACGGTAAGGGCGACCAGGACGACGATCGCCGGACGAATTTCGCGCAACATGACTAGTCTCCTTAAACCAGGTGCAAGGCGGTGACGATGACGTCGATCGCCTTGATGCCGACGAACGGAATGATCACGCCGCCGACGCCGTAGATCCACAGATTGCGGCGCAGCAGCGCCGCGGCGCCGATCGGGCGATAACGCACGCCTTTGAGCGACAGCGGAATGAGCGCAATAATGATCAGCGCATTGAAGATGATCGCAGACAGGATGGCGCTCTCCGGCGTCCGCAGCTTCATGATGTTCAGCGCCTGCAATTGCGGATAGAAGGCGACGAACATTGCCGGGATGATGGCGAAATATTTCGCCACGTCATTGGCGATCGAGAAGGTGGTCAGCGCGCCGCGGGTCATCAAGAGCTGCTTGCCGATCTCGACGATCTCAATGAGCTTGGTTGGATTGGAATCGAGATCGACCATATTGCCGGCTTCGCGTGCCGCCTGCGTGCCGGTGTTCATCGCCACGCCGACGTCGGCCTGGGCCAACGCCGGCGCATCGTTGGTGCCGTCGCCGCACATTGCGACAAGCTTGCCCTTGGCCTGCTCGTCGCGAATGAGCCGAAGCTTCTCCTCTGGCGTCGCTTGGGCGAGGAAATCGTCTACGCCGGCCTCCGCCGCGATGGCGGCGGCCGTCATCGGATTGTCGCCGGTGATCATGACGGTGCGAATGCCCATGCGGCGCAGTTCGGCGAAGCGCTCCCGGATGCCGCCTTTGACGATATCCTTGAGGTGAACGATACCGAGCAGGCGGCCGTTCTTGGCGACCGCCAGTGGCGTGCCGCCGGCCTTGGCGATGCTGTCGGCGATCGCGGTGATTTCGTGGACGGTCTCACCGCTCACGCTCGGCCGCAGCGCCTGCACAGCGGCGACCGCGGCCGGCGGTCCGTTGAGAAAATTCAAGATGGCGTCTACCGCGCCTTTGCGAACCCACGACGAACCGATCTCGACACCGCTCATCCGCGTCTGCGCGGAGAACGGGATGAAACTGGCCTGCAGTTCATGCAGTTCGCGGCCGCGAATGCCGTACTTCTCCTTGGCCAGCACGACGATCGAGCGCCCCTCGGGGGTCTCATCGGCGAGCGACGCGAGCTGTGCGGCATCCGCCAATTCCTGCTCGGTCACTCCGCGCACGGGCTTGAACTCTGTGGCTTGGCGATTGCCCAGCGTGATGGTGCCGGTCTTGTCGAGGAGTAACGTATCGACGTCGCCGGCGGCCTCGACCGCGCGCCCGGACATCGCCAGCACATTAAAGCGCACCAGGCGGTCCATGCCGGCAATGCCTATCGCGGACAATAACGCGCCGATCGTGGTCGGAATCAGGGTTACGAACAGCGCGACCAGGATCACGACTGAAATCACGCTTCCGGCGTAGTAGACGTAGCTCGGGATCGTCGCGGTCGCGAACACGAAGATGATGGTCAGGCCGATCAGAAGGATGTTCAGCGCGATCTCGTTCGGTGTTTTCTGCCGTTCGGCGCCCTCGACCAGCCGGATCATGCGATCGAGGAATGTCGAGCCGGGCGCCGCGGTAATGCGCACGCGGATCCAATCGGAAAGAACCTGCGTACCGCCGGTGACCGCGGAACGGTCGCCGCCCAATTCACGAATGACCGGCGCGGATTCGCCGGTGATCGCCGCCTCGTTGACCGAGGCCATGCCGACGATCACCTCGCCATCCGACGGAATCATGTCGCCGGCTTCGATGAAAACAACGTCACCGACCTTGAGGCCGGTGCTCGGCACCAGCCGGTAATTCTGCGAGTCGCCGGCACCGTTGAGAAGCTTGGCCTGAGTCTCGGTGCGTTGACGGCGCAGCGTGTCGGCCTGCGCCTTGCCGCGGCCCTCAGCCACCGCTTCGGCGAAATTGGCGAACAACACGGTGAACCACAGCCACAGAATAATCTGGAACTCGAACAGGATATGGCCGCCGCCAACCACGAGGTCGCGGACCAGAATGACCGTCGTCAGCGCCGTCACCACCTCGAGCACGAACATGACGGGATTCTTCATGAGCGTGCGCGGATTGAGCTTAACGAAGGCGGAGCCGATGGCCGGCACGACAATCTTCGGATCGAACAGCGCCGAGACTGGCATGCTCTTGCGCAGTTGTGAGGTTTCCATCGAAGTCGCTCCAAGCCTTAATTGGATGAGAAAAGCGTGCCGGCGTTGATCGCGAGCTGCTCGACGATCGGGCCGAGCGCCAGCGCCGGGAAGAAAGTGAGGCCGCCGACGATCAGGATCACGCCGACGACGAGGCCCACGAACAAGCCGCCGTCGGTCGGGAACGTGCCGGCAGACGCGGGCACCAATTTTTTGGCGGCAAGAGTGCCGGCAATCGCCATGGTCGGGATGATCATCCAGAACCGGCCGACACCCATCGCGACAACGCCGCTGAGATTGTAGAACATGGTGTTGCCGTTGAGCCCGGCGAACGCCGAGCCATTGTTGCCGGTTTGCGAAGTGTAGGAATAAAGGACCTCCGTGAAGCCATGCGGGCCGGGATTGTTCATCGAAGCCACGGCCGACGGCGCTAGCATGGCAATGGCGGTCCAGCCGAGATACATCAGCGGCAAGACCAGGATAGCGAGCATCGCCATCTTGACTTCCTTGGTCTCGATCTTCTTGCCGACATATTCCGGTGTGCGGCCGACCATCAGGCCGGCGACGAAGACAGCGATGATGATGAACAGCAGCATGCCGTACATGCCCGAGCCGACGCCGCCGACGATGATCTCGCCGAGTTCGATATTGATCAGTGGGATCATGCCCCCGAGCGCGGTGAAGCTGTCGTGCATGGCGTTGACCGCGCCGCACGACGCCGCCGTGGTGATGACCGAGAACAGGGCGGACGCAACGATCCCGAAGCGGACTTCCTTGCCCTCCATATTGCCGCCGTTGAGCCCGAGCGCATTGAGCGCATCGTTGCCGTGCGCTTCGGCCCAGTAGCAAAAGAAGACGCCGGCAATGAACAGAACGCCCATCACCGCGAGGACTGCCCAGCCCTGCCGTTGGCTGCCGATCATCCGGCCGAATACGTTGGTCAGCGCCGCACCGAGTGCAAAGATCGAGACCATCTGCACGAAATTAGAGAGTGCAGTCGGATTCTCGAACGGATGCGAAGCGTTGGCGTTGAAGAAACCACCGCCGTTGGTGCCGAGCATCTTGATGGCGATTTGCGAGGCGACCGGTCCGACCGCGATATGCTGCTTGAGCCCTTCGAGTGTGGTGGCGTCGACATAGGGTCCGAGCGTCTGCGGGATGCCCTGCCACACCAGGAACAGCGCATAGGGTACGCAGATCGGGATAAGGATGTAGAGCGTGCAGCGAGTCACATCGACCCAGAAATTACCGACGGTGCGCACCGAATGTCGCGCAAAGCCGCGAATCAATGCGATCGCAAGCACAATGCCGGTTGCCGCCGAGAGATAGTTCTGGTGTGTCAGGCCGAGCATCTGCACGAGATAAGACATCGTGTTTTCGCCGGCGTAGTTCTGCCAATTGGTATTGGTGATGAAGCTCATCGCGGTGTTGAGCGACAAACCTTCTTCAACGGCGCTCTGGCCTTCGGGATTGAACGGCAAAAACGCCTGTGTGCGCATCAACACATAAAGAATAAGCAGGCCGCCGACGTGAAACAGCAGCATGCCGACCGTGTAGGTCAATGCATGCTGCTCCTGGCGCTCGTCAACGCCCGCAATTTTGTAGATCGCAATCTCGACCGGACGTAGGATCGGTGTCAGCCATGTCCGCTCGCCGTTGAACACGTGCGTCATATAGGCGCCGAGGACCGGCGTGATCGCGATGATGATCGCGCAATAAAGCAGTATCTGGACCCAGCCGATGACGGTCATGGTCGTTATCCTTCAGAACAGTTCGGGCTTGAGCAGAGCATAGATCAGATAAACGAGCAGCCCCACGGTCACGAGACCGGCAAGCGAATAGTCGAAGATCATGACAGTCTCCCTCAGAGCCGGTCGCAGGCGTAGCAATAGGCGATCGACAAGGCGAAGAAGACGAAGGCGATCGCCATCATGACGGCGTCCATCATCGGAGCTCTCCGAAAAAAATTCCCTGGGCAGCAGCAGATATCCTTCGGCGGGGCAAGGTCTTGATAAAAGTCAACCCCGCGCAATTAAACTCCGCCGTTCACGCGCGATTAGGTGTCACCAATGGCATATGAATTCGAGAGGTAGGGGGAAAGAATGTTATAGGAATTCCATAAAGCCCGGCGGCAAAGTGGACTGCTTACCGGGCAGTGAATGCCCGACTGAATTCAGCTGTGCCGGCCCCGGCCGCGCGGGGCCAGGGGGCCTGCGCCAGGACTATCGATTTGGCGTATCCCGGAATATGTTGCCGGCATGAATGTCACGGCGGTCACCAGGGCGGATTAGCGCCGGAGGGGGAATGAACAGCGACGACCAAAATCTGACGACGATATTGAATCATGGGCTCGACCGCGCGACCCAGAATCTGACGTTCGACAAGCTGCTCATTCAGGTTGGCCTCGACCCCAACAACGTGACGCTACACGCGATCTTCGTGCGTTTGATCGAAATCGGTTCGGCGGACCTCAATTTTGCGAATATGTGTGCGCTGATCGGCGCGGGCTTTTATGCGGCGACTTTGCTGATGCGCACGATGGTGCCGCTGCGCGTTTTCGGCATCATCAGCGCCTTGTTTTTTGTGGCCTACGGCGCGCTCGCCGGAGCGATGTCGACCTTCTTTATGTATTTGCTACTGCTCCCCATCAACAGTTGGCGTCTGTTTCAGATGCGCGGCCTGGTCAAGAAAGCCCGCGTCGCCGCGCAGGGCGACCTGTCGATGGACTGGCTCAAGCCTTTCATGAATCGCAGGATCTATCGCCGGGGCGATGTCCTGTTTCGGAAAGGGCAAACCGCCAATGAGATGTTCCTAACGGTTACGGGAAAATTTCTGGTGCGTGAAATCGGCGTCGAATTGCCACCCGGCCGTTTGGTGGGCGAACTTGGTTTTGTCACGCCCAATAACCGAAGGACGCAGACGGTCGAATGTATAGAGAGCGGCGAGGTGCTGACCATCACCTATGACCGGCTGCTGGAGATTTACTTCGATAACCCGGAGTTTGGCTATTTCTTCCTTCGTCTCGCCAGCGACCGCCTGCTGCAAAACATCGCGCGACTTGAGGGAATCATCGCGGCTGGAGCGGGCATAGCGGACGCCGCGGCGCCGGTGCGTCCAGCAGCGTTGGGTGCGCCACGCGATGAGCCAGGCGGCGACGAATCAGAACGCTACCGGCGATGCAAACGATTGAAGCTGCGGAACCTGTAAAGGATGCATGCACCGCGACCGCGAAAGTGACTTTACCCGACGTAATCGCGTCTCCTGCGGAGCGTCGGCGGGCCATGGCGGCGAAGCTGGTCGAACGCTTTGCTTTATGGTCGGGAATTGCAGGAATCATTCCGCTGCCGTTCGTCGATCTGGCGGCCGTCGGCAGCGTGCAGGTTCTCATGCTCCGGCGTATTTCACAGATTTACGGTGTCCCGTTTTCCACAAACCGCGGCAAGGCGCTCGTCGCCAGCTTGGCAGGCTCAATGATCCCGGCGAGCAGCGGCATGGGAGCCGCCAGCATCACCAAGAGCGTGCCTGTCGTCGGGACGGCGGTGAGCGCAGTGGTGATGCCAGCCTTGTCCGCCGGGGCGACTTACGCAATCGGGATGGCCTTCATTCAGCACTTTGCTTCGGGCGGAACGCTGATTGATTTCAATCCGCGGCAATACCGCGAGTTTCTCAAAGCTCAGAAGGCGTTTTGGAGCACGCGATCGCGGGCCGTCCACGCTGCAGCCGTGCGCGCCAAGGCCGCGAAAGCCAGATCATCTTCGCAATCTCACGCAGGACGCTCGCGATCATTCTTGAACTGGCGCAAATATTTGCGTGTTTCGCGCTAGTCGATCAGTCGCGCCCAATTCCTATGAAGGCGCCCTCGGTCTTTTATGCCGGCTTTATATCGTTCTAATCCGTGCCATCTGGCTTCTTTACGGCCAGCGATTGCATCTTACGAGGCAGCGTCGAAAGGCGTTTTCGCTGTCGTGAGGTCGCAATGTCATTTGGGTTCGACCAGGCGGTGTTGCTCGATCGATTGGACGACGCAGTTCGCTTCGCGCCGCAGCCGTCGCATGGTCTTATTTCGAAGATCGTCGCCGGGGCGTGCAGCCGCATTCCGGTTCCGAGCAAGGCTGGAAAGGCCGCCGGCATCGACCACTTAGCGGAATCAGGCGCTTGGACCGAGGCTGCGCTGACGTTGATCGCGCTGGAATTGCCGGATTGGACGCTGCGGCGGCTGGTCCGCGAAGACGGGCAGTGGCATTGCTCGTTATCCCGGCAACCTAATTTGCCGATCGATTTCGACGATACCGCGGACGCTACCCACGAGGTCATGCCACTTGCGATTTTGCTGGCGTTTCTTCAGGCGCGCCGCCGGACCGGGTTTCCGCCGCAATCCGTTCCAGCCGTGCCGTTCGCCAACCCGGCCTCGGCCGGACTGATCTGTTGCGAGAATTTCGCGTGAACTGCGCTTTCCGTCCCGTTTACGCTCCTATGCCGCCTTTATGAGAAAGCGCTGCGCTCGATCTCGAATTTATATGGCCGCAAGCGCAAATTTGGCTCAGCCAAAACAACACCAAGGAGAGGGCCCAATGAGCGTCCTTTCTGACGATTTGGGACGAAAGCCGGCGGATCGCACGGCCAAACAGCGGCGGTTCTGGCACGGACTGGCCGAGCGGCTCGATGCGCTCGCCGCTTATCCGACCAAGCACGCGGTTTCCGAACAGGAATTGCGCAAGGTCGACGACGATATCAAGCGCTGCCGGCAACTGATGTTCAAGAAACCGCGGCGCCAGCGTGACGCGAAGTTGGGGCGCCTGTCGATGCCGAACGCCGTTGGCGCATTCAAATCCAGGTAGCACGACAAGACGATGAGCGGCCTTTTCAAAAATTTCTGCTTTGCTAGCTCTACCGGATCGGAAGGCATCAGGCTTGCCGTGGCAAACCCAGGGTCCAGTCCCGCGTCGCGTGGCCAGGGCTCTGGCACGCCGAGTACGGTGGTTCATTTCCCCAGACGGCCAGATCTGAGCGTCCTCAGCGAAACCATTCCATTGTTCTATATCGCCCAAAGCAAGCATGGGTTCTGGGTGGCGCGCGAGGCCGAGGGCCGCTGCGGCGGCGTATTTCTGCTCCGGCGTTCCGCCGTGCGTTTTGCCCGCCAGCAGAGCGGGTCGGCGGGCTGTGCGATGATGTTTATCAACGAGGAACTCGAGCTCGACATTGAGAACGAAGGCGACCGCCTCGTCGAGCCCATTGCTGCACTCATCGACGTGGCGACGCAGCGGACGCCGAAATTCGCAGCTTTCGTGGCGATGGTGATTGCCGAATGGCGCGAGCTCGTCGCGCAGATCGCTGGCGCCTTTGCCGGCGAGCGGAGAAATCGCAGGGCGATCGAGCGCGAGCTGTTCCGCGGCGAATATACGCTGGCGTCGAAAAACGACGACGATCTGCCGCCTCGATAATTCGGTACCGGATTGCTGTCGCTACTTGACTGCGGCATTTTCCCTGCCGTTTCGAGCCTCCGGAACTTCCGCCCCGGCCGGCCGTTCAGCAAACAGCACGCAACACATTACTGGTCGGAACTCCGTGCCCGGCGTTCCGCCGAGGTACCGGCTATGTCCCAAACCGTTGGCGATTTCCTGGTCGAGCGGCTCCATGCCTGGGGCGTGAGGAGAATCTTCGGCTATCCCGGCGACGGCATCAACGGTGTGTTCGGCGCGCTGCAGCGCGCCAACGGCAAGATCGAGTTCATCCAAGCGCGGCATGAGGAAATGGCCGCGTTCATGGCTTCGGCCTACGCCAAATTCACCGGCGAACTTGGCGTCTGTATCGCAACTTCGGGACCCGGCGCCTCGCACCTGATTACCGGCCTCTATGACGCGCGGCTCGATCACATGCCGGTGCTCGCAATTACCGGCCAGCAGGCGCGCACCGCGCTCGGCGGCCACTATCAGCAGGAAGTCGATCTGCCGAGCTTGTTCAAGGACGTGGCCGGAGCGTTTGTCCAACAGGCTTCCGCCCCGGCGCAGGTGCGCCATCTGGTCGACCGCGCCATCCGCATTGCACTCGGCGAGCGCCGTGTGACGGCTATCATATTGCCCAACGATCTCCAGGATATGCCGTATGAAGATCCGCCTCGCAAACACGGCACGATCCACTCCGGCATCGGTTTCTCGAAGCCCAAGACTGTGCCCTATGACGCCGATCTGCGCCGTGCGGCCGACGTGCTCAACAGCGGCAAGAAGGTCGCAATGCTGGTCGGCGCCGGCGCGCTCCGCGCCACCGACGAAGTCATCGCGGTCGCCGATCGGCTGGAAGCCGGCGCCGCCAAGGCGCTGCTCGGCAAAGCGGCGCTGGCTGATGACTTACCCTGGGTAACCGGCTCGATCGGCATGCTCGGTACCAAGCCGAGCTACGAGCTCATGATGGAATGCGACACGTTGTTGATGATCGGCTCAGGATTTCCCTATTCCGAGTTTTTGCCGAAGGAAGGGCACGCGCGCGGCGTGCAAATCGATCTCGCGCCCGACATGTTGTCGCTACGCTACCCGATGGAGGTCAATCTGGTCGGCGACGCCGCGGAGACGCTGCGCGCGCTGTTACCGTTGCTCAAGCAGAAAAGTGACGGCAAGTGGCGCCAGGGCATCGCCAAAAACCTTAAAGAGTGGTGGAACACGCTTGAGGAGCGGGCCATGGCGTCCGCCAACCCGGTCAATCCGCAACGCGTGACTTGGGAGTTGTCGCCGCGGCTACCCGACCGCGTCATCGTCACCAGCGATTCCGGATCCTGCGCCAACTGGTACGCGCGCGATCTGAAAATGCGCCGCGGCATGATGGCATCTCTGTCCGGCGGCTTGGCCTCGATGGGCGCCGCGGTGCCCTATGCCATCGCGGCGAAATTCGCGCATCCCGATCGTCCGGTGATCGCGCTGGTCGGCGATGGCGCGATGCAGATGAACAATATGGCGGAACTGATCACGGTGGCCAAATACTGGCGGCAATGGTCCGATCATCGCTGGATCGTCTGCGTCTTCAACAACGAGGATCTCAATCAGGTGACGTGGGAGCAGCGCGTCATGGAGGGCAATCCGAAATTCGACGCCTCGCAGCAGATTCCCAATGTGCCCTATCACAGCTTCGCGGAATTGATCGGACTCAAAGGCATCTACGTGGACCGGCCCGACGCAATGGGCGCCGCATGGGACGAGGCGCTCGCGGCCGATAGACCCGTCGTGCTCGAAGTTAAAACCGATCCAGAAGTGCCGCCGCTGCCGCCGCACATCACCCTTGAGGACGCCAAACATCTCACCGAGACCCTGATCAAAGGCGATTCACGCGAGGGCAACATCATCAGGGAGACCGCGAAACAGGTTTTGGCCTCGCTCGTTCCCGGGAAATAACGTGACACATACGAATAGTGGTGGAGCGCCGATCACAGGGCTGACAGCGGCCGCGTACCGGATTCCCACCGATTACCCGGAGGCGGACGGTACATTGGCATGGGACGCGACGACCCTGGTGGTGGTCCAGGTCGAAGCAAATGAACAGTCGGGCATCGGCTACACTTACGCCGACAGCTCCGTCACCGCGCTCGTTGCCGGAGTTCTGAAAAAGGCGATCGACGGCCACGATAGCTTCGACATTCCGGGATGCTGGATGGCGATGCAGCGCAGTGTCCGCAATCTTGGCCGGTCCGGGCTCGCCGCCTGCGCGATTGCTGCGGTCGATAATGCATTATGGGATATCAAGGCACGTGCGCTCGATTTGCCACTAGCGAGTTTGCTCGGCCGATGTCGCGATAGTGTTCCGATCTATGGCAGTGGCGGTTTCACCAGCTATTCGGACCAACAATTGCGCGAGCAGCTTGCCGGCTGGGTGGACCGCGACGGCTGTCGCTTCGTCAAGATGAAGATCGGCAGTGAGCCGGAATGCGATCCTGATCGGGTGCGGCAGGCCAAAGCGGCGATCGGCGACCGCCAGCTTTTTGTCGATGCCAATGGCGCATTCTCCGTCAAGCAGGCGCTCGACTTTACGCAAGCTTGTAAGGAAGCGGACATCCGCTGGTTCGAGGAGCCGGTCACCTCGGATGATCTGCCGGGGCTGCGCTTGATGCGCGAACGCGCGCCCGGACAGATGGACATCGCTGCGGGCGAATACATTTATACTTCCGACGACGCGCGCAGCATGCTTCAGGCTGACGCCGTCGATGTGCTGCAAGCGGACGCCACCCGATGCGGCGGCATCACCGGCTTCTTGCAGATCGGCGCGCTGTGCGAAGCGCACCACATCGATTTATCCGCCCATTGCGCGCCGGGGATGCACCGTCACGTCGCCTGCGCGGTACCGCGGCTCCGCCACGTCGAGTGGTTCCACGATCACGTTCGGATCGAACGCTTGCTGTTCGACGGGGCGCCCGTCGCACGCGATGGCGCGATCGAGCCGGATCTCGGCCGTCCTGGTCACGGCCTCACCTTTAAACGACAGGACGCCGAACGCTTCCGCGTCAACGGAGAGGGATCATGAACCGCGCGGACGCTGCGCTCGATCTGATCGCAAATCTAGCGCTTGCCGGTGTGGCCGCTGCAATAGTGGTGCGGCCGGTAGTCGTTTCGCGGATCGCGTCATCGCCTCTGTTGCCGAGGGCCACGGCGCTGACGCGCGGCGCGGCCCGCGGTCTGCTGCCGGCTTCGGCCCCGCCGCACCCATTGGCACGAGCGAAGCAGAAGGTCGACGAACTGGCGCGGCTGATTTCGCCCTATACGCCACAAGCTCGTCGGCGCCGTCAGGAGGTTACGCGCAGTGCCGGCCGGCGTCTCAACGGCAGTGCCGCTATGCTGGCGTTCTCCGTTCTGGCCGACAGCGCGGTCGAGCATTACCGCGGCTCGTTCGAAAACCGCGCGATGTATACGCCGCTCGCGGCGGCGGCGCTGACGCTCGGCGCCAGTCTATTTGGTGCTGCAGACGCTCGCGCCAGCAAGCACTTTATGCGCGACGCGATCTATGCATCGGCCGCCGCGGCCGGCTGCGCCGGCCTTGGCTTCCACTCTTATAACATTCTCAAGCGGCCGGGCCGCTGGTCGTGGCTCAATCTGTTTTATGCCGCGCCGATTGGAGCGCCAATGGCGCTGGCGCTGGCCGGTCTTCTCGGCCGCGGCGCCGAGCGTGTGCGCGATACTCAGCCGCATCGGCGCGCCGCCGTGCTTGGTCTCCCGGCCGGCCGGATGCTGGCGGGCGTGACGGCGGCGGGACTCGCGGGCACGGTCGGAGAAGCAGGGCTTCTTCACTTCCGCGGCGCATACCACGATCCATTCATGCTGCTGCCGGTGACCGTGCCGCCGATTGCCTCGATCCTGCTCGCTGCGTCAGCACTGCGCCCGCACCGCACGACGCATCGCTTCACCCGTTGGTGGCTGCGCCTGACGGCGCTTCTTGGCTTCGCGGGCGTCGGTTTCCACGCTTATGGCGTCTCCCGCAACATGGGTGGCTGGCGCAATTGGAGCCAGAACGTGCTCAACGGCCCGCCGCTGCCGGCGCCGCCGAGTTTTACCGGCCTGGCGCTCGCCGGCCTTGCGGCGCTCTCGCTTATCGAGGAGGCGGAAACCGATGCCTGAGCGTTATCCCGGCTACGACGTTCTCAACAAACGCAACTCGCAATCCTGGAACGAGCAGACGCGGCAGGTGATCGACGAGCGCTTGGCCATCGATCCCAACCAGCATCGCTTCTTTACCGAAGAGGAATGGCCGACCATCCGCGCGGTGTGCGATCGCATTGTGCCGCAGACCGTGGCGCGGCCGCGGCCCGTGCCGCTCGCCGCCATGGTCGATGAAAAACTCCACCGCAATAGCGGCGACGGCTACCGCTATGCCGATTTGCCGCCGATGCGCGAGGCTTGGCGTCGCGGACTGGCGGCGCTCGACGCCGAGGCGAAGGCGCGCCACCGCCGCCGCTTTCATGAGCTCGGTCCGCTCGAGCAGGATGCGATCCTCGCAGCGGTTCAGAACGGCGACGTTCGCGAGCGCGCTTGGCGCGATTTGCCACCCAAAAGTTTTTTCACCAGGCGCGTGCTTCACGACATTGTCAGCGCCTATTACGCCCATCCCACGTCCTGGAACGAAATCGGATTTGGCGGGCCGGCGAGCCCGCGCGGTTATGTGCGGATGTATTTTGACCGGCGCGATCCATGGGAAGCCTCGGAGGCGCGGCCCGGTCGCGAGGAGCGCGCCCGTCGGGAGAACGCGCGTGTCGGATGATCCGCAACAATCCCCGCGTGCGATCGGCGGCCGCGCTCCCGATGTCTTCCATTCCGGCGGCTGGGTGCCAATGCGCCAATATGCCGAGGATGAGCCGGTTGATTTTGCCATTGTCGGCACTGGAGCCGGGGGCGGCACGCTCGCCTGCAAGCTTGCGGAGTATGGCTTCTCGGTGGTGGCACTTGATGCCGGCCCGTATTGGCGGCCGCTGGAAGATTTTGCCTCGGATGAGCACGAGCAGGCCAAGCTTTACTGGACCGACGAACGCATCACGGACGGCGAAAATCCGATCCAGTTCGGCGCCAATAATTCCGGCAAATCGGTCGGCGGCTCGACCGTGCATTTTGCCATGGTGTCGCTGCGCTTCCGGCCGGAATGGTTCAAGGCGCGGACCAGGCTCGGCTATGGCGCCGATTGGCCGCTCGATTGGCGCGAAATGTGGACCTATTACGCGGAGGTCGAGCAGGCCCTGAAGATCTCCGGGCCGGTGAACTATCCCTGGGGTCCGAAGCGGCCGCGTTATCCGTACCGCCCGCATGAGCTCAACGCCGCGGCTTTGGTTCTGGCGCAAGGCGCCGAAGCACTCGGGATCGATTGGTCGCCAACGCCGCTGGCGACTGTATCGGCGCCGCGCGGGCATTCACCGCCCTGCGTCTATCGCGGCATGTGCGTGCTCGGCTGCTCGACCAACGCCAAACAGAGCGTCCTCATCAGTTGGCTGCCGCGGGCGCTCGCCGCAGGCGCCGAGATTCGCGATCTGGCGATGGTCGGGCGCGTCGAGCACGACGGTAGCGGCCGCGTCACCGGCGTACATTATATCCGGCAGGGACGCTGGCGCTTTCAGCGCGCGCGCAATGTCGTGGTCGCCGGCTATGCGATCGAGACGCCGCGGCTGCTCTTGAACTCCGCCACCAGCCGTTTTCCCGGCGGGCTCGCCAATTCCTCCGGCTTGGTCGGCAAGAATCTGATGGTGCAATCCAACCAGGCGGTATGGGGCACCATGAAACAAGAGATTCGCGCCTATAAGGGCCCGCCATCGCTCGCCATTACCGAGCACTGGAATTACGCCGATAAGGGCAAGGACTTCTTCGGCGGCTACGCCTACATGAGCCAGGGACCGTTGCCGGTCGTGTGGTCCGGCACGCAGTCGAGCAAGCGTGGACTGTGGGGCCAGCGCCTGCTCGACGAGATGGAAAAGTACAATCACCATGTCGGACTGAAGATCGTCGGCGAGTGTCTGCCGCAGGAGCGCAATCGCGTGACCTTGACCGACGAGAAAGACCAATACGGCCTGCCGGTGCCGCGCATCACCTATTCGTTCTGCGACAACGACAAGAAACTGATCGGGCATTCGCTGTCGTTCATGCGCCGCGCGCTCGACGCGGCGGGGGCCACTGAAATCTGGGACGAGACCGACGACACCTGCCATCTCAACGGCACCGCCCGCATGGGGGCCGATCCGCGCACCAGCGTCGTCAATGCCGACTGCCGCTCGTGGGATATCCCTAATTTGTGGATCTGCGACGGCTCGGTGTTTCCGACCGTCGGCGGCGTCAATCCATCGCTGACCATCCAAGCGATCGCCTGCCGCACCGCCGATCGCATCAAGGCCCTCGCCCGGCGCGGCGAACTCTGAACAGTTTTCGGCGAATTCTGCGCAATAGCTCCGGCGAGCGTCGCCGATGCTTATCGCAAGGTTAGCAAACAGCCGAACATTTAAGCTGCGCTTTCGCAAAAAGCGGCGCGGTGAAGAAACGATTCGTCGGTGAGTGATTTCACGGCATCTTTAGAAATGGGACGGCAAAACATCCTGCGAAGAGCCTGACGAGTCACGCTTTTGTGGCGGGCGGCTTTCGGCGGCTATTTGAGCAAGTGCACTCGTAACCGTAAGGGTTTTGTCCGATGACGAATGTCATTCGCTTGCTGGTCGACGCGATGCGCCAAGTGCGTCGCTTTCGCCGCGACGATGGCGGTAGCATGGCCATCATGATGGGCTTGACGGCAGTCCCGCTCATTTTTGCCGTCGGCGCCGGTATCGATTATGGCACCGCCAATATGGCGAAGGCGAAGCTCGACGCGGTGGCCGATGCGGCTGCACTCTCTGCGGTTGACCACCAGGCCATCACCGGGACGCCCGCCGCGGCGCAGACAACCGCGGAAACCACCTTCAACGCCGAAGCTATCAATATCCCTAATGTCATCTTGGGCAATGTGTCCGCCACGGTGACGGATTCGACGACCGGCCGCACCGCCGTTGTCAACTACACGGCGACCAAGACCAACCTGTTCATGGGAATTTTCGGCGATCCGACAAGCACAATAACCGGCTCGTCGACGGCGCAAGCCGGCCTCACGACGAACATCAATTTCTATCTGTTGCTCGACAACTCGCCGTCGATGAATATCGCGGCGACGTCGACCGGCATCCAGACGATGGTCAATAACACCTCAGCGCAGGGTGGCTGCGCCTTCGCCTGTCACGAATCCGATCCGGCGGCTGACAACCTGGGCAATCCGGGCGGCGAGGATAACTATACGCTGGCGAAGAATCTGGGCGTCGTAACACGTATGGAGAATCTGGCGAGCGCGACTCAATCGCTGATGACCTCGGCGGCTTCGATGGAGGGCTCGAACCAGCAATATCAAATGGCGATCTACACGTTCAACAATTCAAGCCTCAATGCGATTGAGGCGCTGACGTCGAATCTCGGAAACGCAAAGGCGGCGGCGGCCGCTATCAACGTGGAGGAAGTCTACTCCAACAACTGGCTGACGAAAACGAGCCAGAACAACGACACCGATACGAACTTCGAGTCCGCGATGTCGGCGATCAACACCATCATGCCGTCGCCGGGAACGGGTACCCCGTCGAGCACCCCGCAAGAGGTGTTGTTTATCGTCAGCGACGGCGTCGATGACGAAGTGGCATCGTCGTGCTCGCAGACGTTTGACGGCAATCGATGTCAGCAGCCGTTCGACACCACCTGGTGCACCACGATCAAGAATCGCGGTATCCAGATCGCGGTGCTATACACCGCCTATCTGCCGCTGCCGACCAATTCCTGGTACAATGACTGGGTCGCGCCATTTCAAAATCAGATCTCGCCGAACATGGAAAGTTGCGCGTCGACCGGGATGTTCTTCTCGGTGACCACCGACGGCGATATTACCGCGGCCATGCAGACCTTGTTCCAGCAGGCGGTTGCGGCGGCGCGTCTGACGCATTAGCCGTAAAATCGCAACGGCACCCGTTTCGCCCTTGCCGGTCCTCCGGGATGCGCTATTTTGCCGACGTGTTGCCAAAGCCGCGCGCGGGTGTAGCTCAATGGTAGAGCAGAAGCCTTCCAAGCTTATGACGAGGGTTCGATTCCCTTCACCCGCTCCAACTTGCGCAAGTGAACCCATCAATGGGCGAACTGTTCGCATTAAGGTTTCGGGTTGGCCGTTCCGTGACCAGACAATATCGGTACGCGCCAGCCGGCGTTGAGCGCCTATAAGGCAACGCCAGCAAGGGCATCATGCTGCGGCTGGCGCCGCCCACAGGTTCAAGGACTTGCTTTGGCGTCGACGAACAGGCATTTCTCCGTCCCGGACGCCTAGGAGTGTAGCTCAATGGCTAGAGCACCGGTCTCCAAAACCGGGGGTTGGGGGTTCGAGTCCCTCCACTCCTGCCAATCCGAAGGGCGGGAATCAGGTCCGCAACTGTCTGCGGCTTAGGGCTCCTTGACCCCTGTTTCCGTTCTTTGGCCCGAATACCTTGACGATGCCGGGCCCGGCAGTACTTAAGTGGCATCGTCAGCGGCCCGGTATCGGACTTCCGCGGCGAGCATATTCCCCAAAAGGAACCGCGGTGTCGGTCTCGTCCTTAAAAGTCGGGCGGGAATGGCTATTGGATCAGGCGATGGCGAAGGTCAGTCCGTTCAAGTTTCTGCAGGAAGTGCGCGCCGAGGCGCAGAAGGTCACTTGGCCGACGCGCAAGGAGACCACCGTCACCACCATCATGGTGTTCGTCATGGTGGTCGTCGCCTCGATTTTCTTCCTGCTCGCCGATCAAGTCATGCGCATCGCCGTAAGCTTCCTGCTCGGCATCAACAGTTGAACTTTGCCAATTCACCAACAATCGCGACCCAATTCATGATGCGGAATTTAATGACATGACGAGCCGATGGTATGCCGTCCACGCCTACTCGAATTTCGAGAACAAGGTGGCGGAATCGATCCGCGAGCAGGCCAAGCAGCGCGGCCTCTCCAGCCAGTTCGAAGAAATTCTGGTGCCCAAGGAAAAGGTCGTCGAAGTGCGGCGCGGCCGCAAAGTCGACGCCGAGCGAAAGTTCTTTCCCGGCTATGTGCTGGTGAAGATGGAAATGACCGACGAGGCCTATCACCTGATCAAGAATACGCCGAAAGTGACCGGCTTCCTCGGCTCCGATAACAAGCCGATGCCGCTGGCGGAAGCCGAAGCGCAGCGTCTGCTGCAGCAGGTCCAGGAAGGCATCGAGCGGCCGAAGCCGTCGGTTTCGTTCGAGGTGGGCGAGCAGGTTCGCGTGTCGGACGGACCGTTCGCGTCGTTCAACGGCACCGTGGAAGAGGTCGATGAAGGCCGCTCGCGGCTCAAAGTCGCGGTATCGATCTTCGGCCGCGCCACGCCGGTCGAACTGGAATTCGGACAGGTGGAGAAGTTATAACGCTGTCCCGGATGCGGCGCAGCACGCAGTGATGCGCCGCTAAATAAGTGAAGGCGTGGGAGGTGAGGCGGCCGCCAGCCGTCGATAGCCGCACCACTAACAGGAGTTAGAGAATGGCAAAGAAAATCACCGGATATGTGAAGCTGCAGGTGCCGGCGGGGGCGGCCAATCCGTCGCCGCCGATCGGGCCTGCGCTCGGCCAGCGCGGGCTGAACATCATGGAGTTCTGCAAGGCGTTCAACGCGCAGACCCAGAAGCTGGAGAAGGGGGCGCCGATCCCCGTCACCATCACCGTCTACGCCGACCGCTCGTTCACTTTCGAGATGCGCCAGCCGCCGGTTTCGCACTTTCTCAAAAAGGCGGCCAAGCTCGAAAGCGGCTCGAAGAATCCGGGCCGCGATATCGCCGGCTCGGTAACCAAAGCCCAGGTCCGCGAGATCGCCGAGCAAAAGATGAAAGACTTGAACTGCGACACCATCGATTCGGCGATGCGCATGATCGAAGGGTCTGCACGCTCCATGGGGTTAGAGGTGAAGGCATGAGCACGATTGGAAAACGCACGAGCGCGGCGCGGGAAGGCGTCGATCGTGAGAAGCTCTATCCGCTCGCCGAGGCCGTGAAGATGGTCAAGGATCGCGCCAAGGCCAAATTCGACGAGACCGTCGAAGTGGCGATGAATCTCGGCGTCGATCCGCGCCATGCCGATCAGACGGTGCGCGGCGTGGTCAATCTGCCGAACGGTTCCGGCCGCTCGGTGCGGGTTGCGGTGTTTGCCCGCGGCGCCAAGGCCGACGAGGCCAAGGCGGCCGGCGCCGACGTCGTCGGTGCCGAGGATCTGGTGGAGAAAGTCCAGGGCGGCGCCATCGATTTCGACCGCGTGGTTGCCACGCCGGATTTGATGCCGCTGGTCGGCCGTCTCGGTAAGGTGCTGGGTCCGCGCGGGCCTGATGCCCAATCCCAAGGTCGGCACCGTGACGATGGACATCACCAACGCGGTCAAGGGCGCCAAGGGTGGCTCGGTCGAGTTTCGCGCCGAGAAGGCGGGCATCGTCCAAGCCGGCGTCGGCAAGGCGTCGTTTTCCGTCGAAAAGCTGATCGAGAACATCATGGCGTTTGCCGACGCGGTGCAAAAGTCGCGGCCGGCGGGCGCCAAGGGCCACTTCATCAACCGGGTGGCGATTTCCTCGACCATGGGCCCGGGCGTGAAGGTCGAGCCGGGCACCTTGTTCCCGAGCTCGCAGCAGCCGCATTAGCCAGGACGTTTCCCGGGCGTGGCGCGGCATGAAGTGGTGCGGAAACGGACCCGGACCTCTCCACAAGCGCGGAGTTTTCGACGATCCCGGACGCGATGCACCATTGCGTGCTGTATCGCGTCCGGAAAACGCCTGACGCATCAGGCCGCTGCGCGATTTCCCCACAGTGTCTGCGTCGCGATGCGCGCGCCTTCGACCAGGGATTTCAGCTTCGCCCACATGATGGTCGGATGGACGCGGCGCGCGAAGGGGCTTTGCGCGAAGCCGCAATCGGTGCCGCCCATGACGTTGTCGCGGCCGACGATCTTGGCGAGCCGCACGATCCGCTCGGCCACCAGTTCGGGATGCTCGACGATATTGGTGGCATGACTGATCACGCCCGGGATCAGGATTTTTCCGGGCGCGAGCTTCACGCTTTCCCATACCCGCCACTCATGCGCGTGACGCGGATTGGCGGCCTCGAAGGAGTAATGGCCGACCGGCACCTGAAGGACGAGATCGATGATGTCCTTGAGCGGCACATCGAAAGCGTGCGGGCCGTTCCAGCTGCCCCAACAGATGTGATAGCGCGAGCGTTCTTCCGGGATGCCGCGCAGCGCGTGGTTGAGCGCGTCGATGCGCAACTGCGCCCAGCGCCGATACTCGGCATTGGACATCGGCGGCACCATGCGCTCGTGCATGTAGGGCAGGAATGCATCGTCGACCTGGACATAAAGGCCGGCGTCGACGATCGCTTTGTATTCCTGGTGCAGCGCGTCGGCGAGCGCCGTCAAAAATCCTCTTCATTCTTGTAGTGCTCGTTCTTGGCGCCGGGGAGCGCGCTCGCCGGCGCAACGACGGGCAGGAAAGCGTCCAACGCCGGGTGCGCGGCCTTTCGCCTTGGCGAGGCCGGCCTTCAGGTTTTGAATGTCCCGCAAGACCTGTTGGTTGGAATATTTGATCGGGCCGTTGACGACGACACGATTGCCCAGGCGTTTCGCCAGTCCCGAGGCCGCGTTGTATTCGGCGTAGAATTCGGGAAACGCCTGGTGATCGCGCCCGCCGCCCATGGACGCCATCGGATCTCTGGCTTCCTCGGCCGTGGCCGGTCGAACGCCGATGCCGGAAAGCCGCTTGTGGACGTAAAAGGCCCAGTTGGCGCCTTTGCTGAATTCGCCGTCGCTGACGATGTCGATGCCGGTTTCGGCCTGCTGGCGCTACGACCTCGGCGACGGATTCGGTAAGACACGCCTCGAACGCCGCCGCGTCATAGGGCTTGCCGTCCTCGATGGCGCGCCAGAACTCGACCAATTTCGGGGGCCGGATCAGGCTGCCGACATGGGTGGTCAGGATGCGATCAGTGTTTTGCGGCATGGGTCGAGGCTCCCTTATTTTCGGGGGCATGGTAGGCCGCGGCGGAGATGGGGCAAAGCGGGCGTAAAATTGCTTGGCAAGGGCGCTTTTGGAGTCTAAATAGAGGCCATGGGCGTGCCGGCCCGGTTTGTCGGCGCGCCTTTGCGCGCTTCTCGAAAATCATATGAGCGAGGCTCCTCTTAGAGACATCCTGTTCGGATTTTCTAAGAGGCTGAAAAGCTTAGTGAATTCGGTAAGCGCGTCCTGTCCGAGACTGCAGGCGCCGGCAACGGCTTAATCCAGGCCTCCAAAAGAGGGCGAGCCAGCATAGACGGGTGAAGGACGAGGGTTAGGCTTTTTGCGAAGCCTATTGCCCTTTGGTTCTGACCTCGATGGCCCGGAACGGCGCAAGCCGGCCCGGGGGGCAGGGTTAAATGTCGTCCTGCCTGGTTCGTCGATGACCTCGATGGGTTTAGCGCAGGACGGCCGGCAGCAACCCGGCGGTCCTTCGCAAGGCGGACCGCCAACCGGAGAGAGCTTTTGGATCGCGCGGCAAAAAGCGAGATGGTCACGGTCCTTGGCGAGGTCTTCAAGACCACCAAGGTCGTTGTCGTCGCTCATTATTCCGGCCTCACGGTGGCCCAGATGCAGACTCTGCGTCGGCAGATGAAGCAGGCTGGCGCCAGCGTGAAGGTCGCGAAGAACCGCTTGGCCAAGATCGCCCTGGAAGGCAGCGACGTCGCTTCGATCGCGCCGTTGCTCAAGGGGCCGGCCCTGATCGCCTTTTCGGGCGATCCGGTGGCGGCGCCCAAGGTCGCCGTCGATTTCGCCAAGACGCACGAACGTTCGTGATTCTTGGCGGAGCGATGGGCACGACCGCGCTCGACCCGAACGGGGTCAAGGCGCTTGCCGCCTTGCCTTCGCTCGACGAGCTAAGGGCGAAGCTTCTCGGCCTTCTCCAGGCGCCGGCGACCAAGATCGCGCAGGTGGTGAACGCCCCTGCCGCCAAGGTCGCCCGCGTGGTGCAGGCCTATGCCAGCAAGACCGAAAGCGCGGCTGCCTAAGGCACCAATCGTCAAAGGTTAGAACCAAAGGACAAGTCTCATGGCTGATCTGCAAAAAATCGTCGACGACCTCTCCGGCCTCACCGTGCTGGAGGCCGCCGAGCTTGCCAAACTGCTCGAAGAGAAGTGGGGCGTTTCGGCTGCCGCCGCAGTTGCGGTTGCGGCCGGTCCCGCCGCGGCCGCGGCGCCTGCGGCCGAGGAAAAGACCGAATTTACGGTCGTTCTCGCCGCTGTCGGCGAGAAGAAGATCGAGGTCATCAAGGAAGTCCGCGCCATCACCGGGCTTGGCCTGAAAGAGGCCAAGGATCTGGTCGAAGGCGCGCCGAAGAACGTCAAGGAAGGCGTCAACAAGGACGAGGCCGCCAAGATCAAGGCGACCCTCGAAAAGGTCGGCGCAAAGGTTGAGCTTAAGTAAGCAGTGCTTATTTAACGGAAATCCCCGGGCGAGCGGAGCCAGGCCCGGGGACCCCGAAAGTCTAAGACTGCGCAATTCCTGGCGATTCGGAACTTTGGCCGAATTGCTGGAAAATGGAGCGCGAAATAGGGCGTGTGACGCCTCTCCCGACGGTCGCGATGGATTGCGGCCCTCTGGAGAGTCGTCTTGATCGCCTCGGTGCCTCGAACCTCCGGGCTTTTGGCCTTGCGGTGCGAGCGTGATGGTTGAGCGGACGGTGTGGCTGCCGGCGGTTCGATCCCGATGGTTCGATTGAGCGAGAGGACATGATGGCGCAGACGTTTATCGGTCGGAAGCGCGTAAGAAAATTTTTCGGAAAAATCGAGGAAGTCGCGGAGATGCCGAACCTCATCGAGGTTCAGAAGGCGTCCTACGACCAATTCCTGCTGGTGGTGGAGCCGCAAGGCGGCCGGCCCAACGAGGGCCTGCAGGCCGTCTTCAAGTCGGTGTTCCCGATTTCCGATTTTTCCAACACCTCGCAGCTGGAATTCGTCAAATACGAATTCGAGCCGCCGAAATACGATGTCGACGAGTGCCGCCAGCGCGGCATGACCTACGCTGCGCCGCTCAAAGTGACGCTGCGTTTGATCGTGTTCGATATCGACGAGGAGACCGGCGCCCGTTCGGTCAAGGACATCAAAGAGCAGGATGTCTACATGGGCGACATTCCGCTCATGACCAATAACGGCACCTTCGTCGTCAACGGCACCGAGCGCGTCATCGTCTCGCAGATGCATCGCTCGCCCGGCGTGTTCTTCGATCACGACAAGGGCAAGACGCATTCCTCGGGCAAGCTGTTGTTCGCCGCCCGCATCATCCCCTATCGCGGCTCCTGGCTCGACATCGAGTTCGACGCCAAGGACATCGTCTATGCGCGCGTCGACCGGCGGCGGAAGATTCCCGTCACGTCGCTGCTCTACGCGCTCGGCATGAGCGGCGAGGAAATCCTCAACACCTTCTATAAGCAGGTCCAGTACAAGCGCACCAAGGACGGCTGGCGCGTGCCATTCGATGCCAACCGGCTGCGCGGCTACAAGGCGATCAACGATCTGGTCGATGCCGATACCGGCAAGGTCGTGCTCGAAGCCGGCAAGAAGCTCACCGTGCGCCAGGCCCGGCAACTCGCCGAGAAGGGCCTCAAGGCGCTGCGCCTGTCCGATGAGGAGCTGATCGGCCAGTATATCGCCGAGGACCTCGTCAATCCCAAGACCGGCGAGATCTACGCCGAGGCTGGCGAAGAGATCACGGACAAGACGCTGAAAGTGCTCAACGAGGCGGGCTACAAAGAGCTGCCGCTTCTCAACATCGATCACGTCAATGTCGGCGCCTATATCCGCAACACGCTGGCGATCGACAAGAACATGACGCGCGAGGACGCGCTGTTCGACATCTATCGCGTCATGCGTCCGGGCGAGCCGCCGACGATCGATACGGCGCAGAACATGTTCCAGTCGCTGTTCTTCGACTCGGAGCGTTACGATCTGTCCGCCGTCGGCCGCGTCAAGATGAACATGCGGCTCGACCTCGATGCGCCGGACACCATGCGCATCCTGCGCAAGGAAGACATCATCGCGGTGATCCGCACGCTGGTCGATCTGCGCGACGGCAAAGGCGAGATCGACGACATCGATCATCTCGGCAATCGCCGGGTGCGCTCGGTCGGCGAACTGATGGAGAATCAGTACCGCATCGGGTTGTTGCGCATGGAGCGCGCCATCAAAGAACGCATGTCGTCGGTCGATATCGAACCGTGATGCCGCAGGACCTGATCAACGCCAAGCCGGCCGCCGCCGCGGTGCGGGAGTTCTTCGGCTCGTCGCAGCTCTCCCAGTTCATGGATCAGACCAATCCACTGTCGGAGATCACGCACAAGCGGCGGCTGTCGGCGCTGGGGCCGGGCGGCCTCACCCGCGAGCGCGCCGGTTTCGAAGTGCGCGACGTGCACCCAACGCATTACGGCCGCATCTGTCCGATCGAGACGCCGGAAGGACCGAATATCGGCCTGATCAATTCGCTCGCGACCTATGCGCGGGTGAACAAATACGGCTTCATCGAGACTCCGTATCGCAAGGTCAAAGACGGCCGGGTCACCGACGAGGTGATCTACCTCTCGGCGATGGAAGAGGGCCGCTACACCGTCGCCCAGGCCAACTCCGCGATCGACGCCAAGGGCCGCTTCACCGACGATCTCGTCGTGGTCCGCCATTCCGGCGACGTTCAGCTTATTCCGCCGGACAAGGTGGATTTCATGGACGTGTCGCCGAAGCAGCTCGTTTCGGTGGCCGCGGCGCTCATCCCGTTCCTGGAGAACGACGACGCCAACCGCGCCCTGATGGGCTCTAACATGCAGCGCCAGGCGGTGCCGCTGGTTCGCGCCGAGGCGCCGTTCGTCGGCACCGGCATGGAAGGCGTAGTGGCTCGCGATTTCGGGGCGGCGATCGCTGCGCGCCGTACCGGCGTGGTCGATCAAGTCGACGCCACCCGTATCGTCATCCGCGCCACCGACGAGCCGGACCCGACCAAGCCCGGCGTCGACATCTACCGGCTGATGAAGTTCCAACGCTCCAATCAGAACACCTGCATCAACCAACGGCCGCTGGTGAAGGTGGGAGATCAGGTCAAGAAGGGCGACATCATCGCCGACGGCCCGTCGACCGATCTCGGCGAACTCGCGCTGGGGCGCAACGCGCTCGTCGCCTTCATGCCGTGGAACGGCTACAACTTCGAAGACTCGATCCTGCTTTCCGAGCGCATTGTCAAAGATGACGTCTTCACTTCGATCCATATCGAAGAATTCGAAGTGATGGCGCGCGATACCAAGCTCGGCCCCGAGGAAATCACGCGCGATATTCCGAACGTTTCGGAAGAGACGCTCAAGAACCTCGACGAAGCCGGCATCGTCTATATCGGCGCCGAAGTGCGCGCCGGTGACATCCTGGTCGGCAAGATCACGCCGAAGGGCGAGAGCCCGATGACGCCGGAGGAAAAGCTCCTGCGCGCCATCTTCGGCGAGAAGGCCTCCGACGTCCGCGATACCTCCCTCCGGGTTCCTCCCGGTGTGCAGGGTACCGTGGTCGAAGTCCGTGTCTTCAACCGCCACGGCGTCGAAAAGGACGAGCGCGCGCTCGCCATCGAGCGTGAGGAGATCGAACGGCTCGCCAAGGACCGCGACGACGAGCAGGCGATCCTCGACCGCAACGTCTATGGCCGCCTTGCCGAATTGTTGGAAGGCCGCCAAGGCATCGCCGGACCGAAGGGTTTTAAGAAGGACACCAAGATTACGCGCGCGGTGCTCGAAGAGTATCCGCGCTCGCAGTGGTGGATGTTCGCTTCGCCGAACGACAAGATCATGGCGGAGATCGAGGCAATCCGGAAGCAGTACGACAAATCGAAGAAGCGGCTTGAACAGCGTTTCCTCGACAAAGTCGAAAAGCTGCAGCGTGGCGACGAGTTGCCGCCCGGCGTCATGAAGATGGTCAAAGTCTTCGTCGCCGTGAAGCGCAAGATCCAGCCCGGCGACAAGATGGCCGGACGCCATGGCAATAAGGGCGTGGTGTCGAAGATCGTGCCGTCGGAGGACATGCCGTTCCTTGCCGACGGCACACCGGTCGACGTCGTGCTCAATCCGCTCGGCGTGCCGAGCCGCATGAATGTCGGCCAAATCCTGGAGACACATCTCGGCTGGGCCTGCGCCGGCATGGGATTGAAGATCGGCGCCGCCGTGGACCTCTACAACAGCAAGAAGGATTCCAAGCCGCTCAAGGAGCTTCTGAGGAAGATCTACGGCGAAGAAGAGACCATCAAGTCGCTCGACGAAAAAGGTCTTCAGGAACTTGGAACTAACTTGCGTCACGGCGTGCCGATTGCGACGCCAGTGTTCGACGGCGCCAAGGAGGCCGATATCGAGAACATGCTCGATCTCGCCGGTCTCGATCATTCCGGACAGGTGTCGCTCTATGACGGGCGCACGGGCGATACGTTCGATCGCAAGGTGACGGTCGGGTACATCTATATGCTGAAGCTACATCACCTCGTCGACGACAAGATCCATCCCCGGTCGATCGGCCCGTACAGCCTCGTCACCCAGCAACCGCTCGGCGGCAAGGCGCAGTTCGGCGGTCAGCGGTTCGGCGAAATGGAGGTGTGGGCGCTCGAAGCCTACGGCGCAGCCTACACCCTGCAGGAAATGCTGACGGTGAAATCCGACGACGTGGCCGGACGCACCAAGGTCTACAAATCCATTGTACATGGCGAGGACGCGTTCGAGTCCGGCATCCCAAATCGTTCAACGTGCTGGTCAAGGAAATGCGGTCGCTCGGATTGAACGTCGACCTGCACAATTCCAAGCAACAGCGCGGCGGCGACGGCAGCAGCATGCCCGAGGCGGCCGAGTAGACATCGCCTCTCCGGTTCCGGGAGAGGTTGCGAGCGAACGAGCGGGTGAGGGTACGTGGAAGAGCAGCGGACCCTCACCAAACCCTCTCCGGAACCGGAGAGGCCAAGAGACCAGATTTAACCGACCCGCGGAGCGCGCCTCCAACGGTGTCGAGGAGCAGACGATGAACCAAGAGCTCATGAATTTTTTCAGCCCGCAGGTGCCGGCCGCTCAGGTCTTCGACCAGATTTGCGTATTCCATCGTGAGCCCCGATAAGATTTTCTTGTCGTGGTCGTACGGCGAGATCAAAAAGCCGGAGACCATCAATTACCGCACCTTCAAGCCCGAGCGCGACGGCTTGTTCTGCGCGCGTATTTTCGGGC
>CAWARC010000042.1:0-108610 GCA_963784325.1 uncultured Alphaproteobacteria bacterium
TTATTTCAACGACTTAGCAAGCATGCGCGGCGAATTTGAGACTTAGCCGGGCTGCTTTTTTGAGACTTTTGCCCCGCTTTCGTTCTCCGCTCGCATTCGTCGCCTGCCTTTCAATCGAGCCGCGTCGGTGTTCCGCACTGCCTCGATATCGACAGGCGCATACGTCTTGTGCAGCGTATTCGAGCGGCCGATTGAATTGGCAAGCTTGGCGGCAAGCCCAATAGGACCAGCGTCGCCGGCCACGGCCTCGACAACGCCTGAACGGCGCATGTCCATTAAGCGGCGTTTGTCATTGGGGAAGCTTGGCGCTCGCACCGCTGCGAAGTCGTGGCCGAGCGTTTCGCGGCCGTAAGCGTTTCCGGATCGCGTCCGAAACAAGATGGCGTCCGGATGCAGATCAACATTCAGGCGCGCAATGTAGGCCGTCACAAGCCGTTCAGTACGCACCGATACCGTGCCGATCGCGGCGCGGCCGGTTTTGGTGCGGCCATCCGCCTGGCGGTCGAATAGAAGTCGGCCGCCGTTGATTGCGCGATGCCGATCGGCGAGCGTGCGAACGTCAACGGGCGAGAATTGCGTATCCCACGCCACCGCAATGATGCAGGCCAGCCCATGATAGCCGCTTCGCCATGCCGCCTTCACGAGCCGCACCGCTTCGCCTTCCGACCACCGTTGCCAACGTGGCGCAGGCGCGCGATTGCGAATGCCCATTGACGGGTCGGCCGTGCGCGCGATCTTCATGCCGAGCATGATTTTCCAGAACGTGCGCCACACCCGTAACGTTTTGTGAGCTACGCCGCGACCGTGTTTCTTTTCGAGGGCAGCGCGCCACCGCGACATCATTTCAAAAGTGATCGTGTCGGGCGCAACATCGCCCCACATATCCCGAATGCGGAACCATGCAGGCCACCAGATTTTCTCGCGTGTCAGATAGGCGCGGGTGGCCCATTCAGGTGTCCGAATGTAAACCTGGAAGGCAGCGCCGATTGAGCCGGACGGGTACCGGCGCGCGATTTCTGCTTCGTCGCGCGAAGGTGCATCGAGGTTGACGAGCGGCGGTGCTTGGCCCTTGCGAACGGCTTGCCATCGCTTGTTCCATTCATCGGCCAATGCCCACGCTTCTGGGCCATCTGCACCGCACCGGATGATTTGAAAACCGAGCGAGCGCATTTTGCGCGTCGGTCGCCAATAGCCGCGACCCGCAATCGCGGTGTAGTAGGGAATTTTGATCCTACCCATCGAGCCGCCGCAGCCGATCGTTGAACACCGTGGCAGCGTGCGCTGCGGCAGGCGTAGTCGTCAATTCGGGAAACAGGCGTGCATGGCGTCGCAGGCGCCACCTGTCCACAGCTTCGATGCAGTAAAGGCCGGTGGTGGAGTCGGGCTCGGGGAAGTCCCGCCGGCGCAGCTCTTCGCGCCGGGCCTCAAAGTCAGCGATCGATAGCCCTAGCAGTTCGGCCACCGCTGACGCCGCGACATCGCCTCGTTGGGGTATACGACGGGGGCGGCTCATGCGCTCTCTTGGTCGCCCCCGGCGTCTCTAAGGTTGCCAAAATCTCCTAAGGTGGCCACGTCTGAAACGTGGCCATCATAGGAAAAATTGGCCATCTTAGGAGGCTCAGAGCGGGTTGGCAGCGACCAGTACCAGCGCCCCGCCTTGCCCAGCCGTTTTCAGATTCCGCCTTTCGGTAGGGCTTAATGCCCACCGATTTTAGCGCCCGGCGAACCGTGCGCTCTGCAAGGCCGGCGCCCTTTGCCTCGGCCAAGACCTCAGCCGCTGGGCGTGGACCGGTCGCAAGAAGATCTCTCAAAAACTCCTCGGCCTCGGTCCGCTCTGGCGTATCCTTACCCTCCCGGCCTGCAGCTAGGATTTCATCCGCCGTTTGCGTGATCCGCTCACCTTCCCACATGACAGCAGATGCCACGATGTCATCGCCGACCATGCGTTGCTCAACGCGGAATGCGAGGCCGCCGCTGTCGATCGCCAGATTATTCTTGGCTTGGACGAACAGACGGCGCGCCGGATCATCATTCTCGGGGTCGCGCGTAACGATGAACGCCGCCCGGGCGGCAGCCACGAACGCAATTGAGCCGATGAAGCTGTTTACGGCGGACTGCCCGGCGCCTTTGGAAAAATGCGTGATCGATACCACGGCCACGCGGAGCCGTGACGCCATATCGCCGAGCGGTTCTAGAGTTCCCCGCACGTCCGCATTCTTGTGGCTGTCGGTCTTGCCCAGGTATGACGACACCGGATCGATAATTACAAGGCGCACATTGCCAATGTGCGCTATCTCATTTTCCAGTGCACCCAAGTCGGCTTGTAGGTTGAAGCTGCGCCGTCCCGTCCCGTCCTTTTGTCTCACCGCAGAAATGAGATGCACGCCACGCACATTCGCGCCGGCCGCATCCAGGCGAGGACGAATAGTGTCGCTCGCGTCATCCTCGGCCGAAAGAATGATTACGCTGCCACGCGGTGCCCGACCTTCATTGCAGGGCCATTCGCCGCCTGTTGTGACGGCGGCGGCAAGCGCCGCGGTTATTTGTGATTTACCTAGACCCGGTTCGCCGCCGATTAATGTCTGTTTGCCGATAGCTATACGGCAGGGCCAAAGCCACTCGATTTTCTCCGGTTCGATATCTGCCATGCAGCGTATGACCAGAGAGGATTCGCCGCTGCCTTCTTGTTCTTTCTGTTTCACTTCTTCCGCCGCCGATTCTGGTACTTGCCATAACGGTGCTGTGTCTATCCGCTCCAAAAGCTGCTCGGCTGTTCCACCGTGCGCGATGAAGTCGGAAACATCGCCCTTCGGCGGCAATTCTGGAAAATGCACGATTTTGATAGAAGCGGCGCCGGCAGCATGTGCCGTCGCAGCTTTCTTCTCAGCGTGGGCGCGGCCTGGATCGTCATTGTCGGCTAGGATGACAAGCCGATGATCTTTCAGATAATGCCCTATGCCGTCAGGCAGGCCATCGCCAACTCCACCGAAAGTGAATGCCGGAATGTTCAAGCCGTTGAGGCCATCGACATCCTTCTCACCTTCCGGCCATAGGATTTCGTCTCCGATCAGGTCGGGGTCGAACGGATCAATCGCAGTGCTGCGGTACGGGATCGCTTCGTAGTGATCCGGTTTCTTGGCTTGCCAGCCTTCCTCGGAAACGTAGTACCAGTTCACATAGCTACCGCCGTCACGTTTGATCTTGACGCGGATCGCACGGGCGCCGATCGAATAGACGTGTCGGCGGATTTCGTCCTTGCGCGTTGGAGGCCCCGTATCGCCCCAAGTGAAAATCTTTGGTGCCAATTCAGCGTTGCCGCTGGTGGCTACCGCAGCCGGTCGGTGTTCGCCGTTATGTCCGTTCGATCCATGATCCACCCTCAGTGGCGATACCCTCAGCTTGTCCGCCAGTTCACGCGCAGCGTCGGCCTGGCTGTTGCCTCGCACGTAAGCGACAAGCGAGATGATATCGCCGCCACCGTCCTCGCTGGCGAAGTCTTTCCATATTCCAGATTTGTAGTTGACGGAGAACGAGCCCGGATGCTGATCGTCTCGCCTTGGATTACGGACGACGTATTCGAGGCTCCGAAATTTGCCGCCGGGGATAAGGACAGGAAGCAACGAGCGGGCGCTCCTGAGGGCGGCAGCATTGATGCCGTCGAAGTCTATTGAAGAGGTCATCGGCGCATCTCCGATCTGGCGATCGGCACGGCGCGACGGCGTAGAACCGGAATGCTTCGGCGGAGGCCATCCCGCCGGCCGGTGACTGTCACCCAGCCAGAATAGACAACGATTGTTCGGAAACGCAGAGGTACGCTATTGCGGACATTGGCCCGCTCGGCTAAATTGATCATGCAATGGTTCCATTTTGCCCGGCCGGCTGTCAGTCGCTGCGCTGGGCATTTTTTTGTTTGCAATGAAGGCGCTTGATCACGCGATGGCCAGTTCGGCGGTCGTTTGCACCCTCGGTCCGATCCGGCTCTTGGCCCATGCGTCTAAATCTGCCGGGTCATAAAGCGGGAAGCGCGACGCTTTCCGAAAAGCGGGGCCGCCACCAACAACGGCTAAGCGTGCTAGCCATTGGCGGCTGCACGGGAATCCATAGGTGCTCTGCACGTAGGCGGCGGCCAGGTCTCGCCTGAGATATGCAGGCTGAGATGAAGTCGAGGTCATTGGAAAGCTCACCATTTAAATGCCCGATCAATGTCGGGAATGTCGGTGAGTTTCCTCTATAAATTCACTATCCGTAATGGCTTCAAATCGCGATTAGAGGCCACCGTCGCGTTATTTCTTTTTAGGCGGCCTTGGTCGAGGTAATGGCCCGTCGGTTATTTCGAGTGTCGGTCTGTACCGGCCCCAAATCTTCTTTATCCAACGTTCGTCCATTCCGAATTTTTCGACCGCGGTCGCGCAGCCTTCTTTGACGGTACGGCCATTTTTGACCTCCTTATAAACACACATCGCAATCAAAGAGTTATTGAAAGGACTATTTTTACCGCCCTGTTTCCTGTGCCGAAACTTTATTCGACGCGTGATACCCGGAAACCTGTTGTTGATCGGATCGATCAGCGCCGCCAATTGCTCTCGCACTTCTTGCGGAAGCGAACTTCCACTCAGAATCAGACAACTCAAAATGCGCCGGGCTGCATTTTCCTCATTACTCATGTCACTCCAAAACCGATGATACTGTCGTCCGTCTTTAGCTATTTTCACATAACCCTGAAGCAACACCCGAACGAGCTGCCTTTCTTCGCAACTCAAGATAGTCGGTACTCTACGCGCGACTTTTCGAGCTTGCGTCTGTAACGGTTGCTTATCTTTTGTGGAAATTACGGAAGCGCTGCGGAGATTTTGGTGCCGTCCACTCATTGCGTTGTCCCCGCGCGAAAGTGCAAAAGCATCGCCAGAAATTTGCGGGAATATACGTGACGGCCTCCGTGCATTATAATGCGTCGCAATTAATTGCACATCCTGCCGAACTGAGCCGATGTCGGAAGACGTGCGGCGAATGGTGGCGCGCAATGTGCAGCGGCTACGGATTGAAGCCGGGCTATCCCAAGCCGCGCTTGCCGAGCGCATGGGTGTTGATCGCGCCTATGTCAGCGGGTTGGAGCTGGGCCAGCGAAATCCAACAATTTTAAGCTTGTGGCATGTCGCCGAGGCTCTCGGGGTGAGGCTCCGGCATTTTTTCCAAGAAGAGAAGCCTCCTCGTAAGCCACGCTAATGTTGGCAGCGGCAACGCTACGTGAGGAGGTTCCATAGCCTCGCATTCGGTCTGCTAATTGACAATTAGGAATAAAATCTCCTACTTGAAACAACATAAACGTCGGTTTATGATACTTCAGGATACGGAATTGAGGGGGATTTGCCATGAACGCCCGAGCCGCTCGCCGCTTCGTTGCCTATTATCGAGTCAGCACCGATCGACAGGGCCGTAGCGGCCTTGGCTTGGAAGCCCAGCAGAAGGCCGTCCGGGATTACCTCAATGGCGGCGCTTGGGAGCTGGTGGGCGAGTTTGTTGAGGTCGAAAGCGGCAAGCACGCCAATCGCCCCGAGCTAGCGCGGGCGCTGGAAGCCTGCCGTAAGCAAAAGGCCAAGCTGGTCATTGCCAAGTTGGACCGCCTCTCCCGCAACCTCGCCTTTATCGCGACCCTGATGGATGCCGGCGTTGAGTTCGTGGCGGTAGACAATCCTCACGCCTCACGGCTGACCCTGCATATTCTGGCGGCGGTCGCTGAGCATGAGCGGGTCGCCATTTCGGAGCGCACCAAGGCGGCCCTGGCGGCGGCCAAGGCGCGCGGGACGCGGTTAGGCACGCCAGACCCGAAGGGCGCGGTAAAGCGCATGCATAACGCCCTAAAGGCCAAGACGAGTCAGTTTGCAGCCAATGTTCTGCCACTCATTCGAGAGGTGCAGGCAGCCGGTCATGCCAGCCACAACGCGATTGCCGGGCAGCTCAATGCCCGAAAGGTCGCGACGGCCCGCGGCGGTCGATGGACGCATATTCAAGTTAAGCAGATTTTGGATCGCGCGATAGCCGGGAATGGCTAATCGTGTTCGCGTTGCCAGAGTCCGCTATGCCCCCGATAGCCGACGTGTTGTTGCATGGCGGCGAAACGACGTTATGGGCCATTAGGCGACATTGCGAAGTTGTTGAACGCCAGTCTGAAATACTCAAGCGATGCAAATTACAATGTGCTTGCCGATAGCGTATTGCAGGCGGAGATCTGGCCGGAATTGAAGCCATTCATAAACCAGCGTTTGCGCTGCTCGGATGTGCCGTGCGTGAAGGCGTCAGGCACCACGTAGCCCTGCGTTTCCTTTTGCAAGCGATCGTCCGATCGTCGCCGATCGCAGAGGCAGTCTGCAAGGCCTGATCGACATCACCGGGATCGAGGAATTTGTACCGTTGCTGCGCGCGGTTCGCCCAGATGCCCGCAAGACAGTCCGCTTGCAGTTCGACACGCACCTGAAGTTGGTTGGCCTCGACCTTGCTCGATGACGCTTGCTGCGCCTGCATCACGCGCGGCAGGATGCCGAGTTCGTCCTGTACGTGATGGCCGACCTCGTGAGCGATTACATAGGCCTCCGAGAACTTGCAGGCATTGCTATTTGAGCAGGCGCCGAACTTCCTCTGCATGTCTCCAAAGAAAGAGGTATCGAGGTAAATGCGCTGATCGCGCGGACAATAGAACGGCCCCATGGCCGATTGGGCGAAGGCGCAGGGCGTCGGTTCGGAGCCGGAGAACAGGCGCAGCTTGGGTGGGTGATAGGTCCGCCCGCTTGCTGCGAAAATCTCCGTCCACACGTCCTCGGTACTGCCGAGCACCAAGGCGACGAACTTACCGGTCGGATCGCTCGGCGTACCGGCGGTGGCCGGCGGAGCTTGGCTGGTTTGCTGTGAAGTTGATCCACCGCCCGTGAGAATCTGCGCGCCGTTAAGAAGCACGCTGGGGTCGACACCGAAGTACCAACTGATCAAGCCGATAATAATGACCGCTCCAATACCTAAGCCCCCCTTGCCGCCCGGCATGCTGCGGGATGCGCTTGCTTCGCGATCGTCTTCGACGTTGTCGCTGGGACGGAAATCATCCGTGCGCATGTGTCATTCTCCTCAGCAAGCCCGGGACGCATAAGGCCCCGCCAAGATGCACTATTTCCTTAGGTCGTCTGGCACCTTCCCGCCGCTTTCGGCTAGCTTTGTCATCACCTGCTGATGAAGCCAGACGTTCATCGATGCCGTGTCGTTGATATTGCCGGTGTAGTGCAGTTCCTGAGCGAGCTGTTTGCGCGCGCCAAGGCCGCTGTCCAGATCGAGAAGTTTCATTAGGTCTACAATCGACTTTCGCCAATCGAGATGCTCTTTGGACTGCCCAGCCAGCCTGTCCATGATGGCCCCAACGTCGACCTGCGATTTCGGAGCGGCTGTCTGAGTGGCTGGTGCAGATGACGATCCGGAACGAGCGGTTGCGGCACCGGTCCCATTTGGAACACCCGGTGCGGACGAAGCCGCATGGCCGAAAATTGCTGATACGATACTTCCTAAGACACTCATCGTCGTCTCCGTCAGTTTGAGAAAACAATGCTCCACTTGTATTTCCCAGCCCTGCGCTCATGAGACTGAGGGTGCATTCCCCAAAGCGGATAACGTGTGCACCGGCTGCTGTCGCAGCCATTAGATACCGAAAAGGTCAACGTCGCGGGCCGGCCCCGGGATCGGAGATGACGCGTGCGGCGACAAGCCGGTTCCACACGAACAGGACGATTATGGCGCCCACGGTAGCACCGATAAATCCGGCGCCCTGATCCGGACGGTACCAGCCGATCGCTTGGCCGATAAACGTTGCAGCAAATGCTCCGACGATGCCAAGCACGGTGGTCAGAATAAATCCAGACGGATTATTCGGACCCGAAGAGACCAAGCGCGCTATAACGCCTGCGACGAAACCAATCAAAATAATCCAAAGAATACCCATCGTTTGCCACCATTTTGCGACGCAGAATTCACCTTCGGAGGCTTACTCCGCATCTGCCTTGCCAAGCTTAAGCGGGTGTATCATTCCCGCGTTTAACTGGTGCGGCTCAGACTAAGCGTGCCGCTTCCTGTTCAGTCGGCAGCCGCCCGTCCGGCGTCAGCTGGTCGATAACCTCAGGGAGTTGCTGACTAAGACCATTCAGCAGGGCATCGCGTGACAGCCCGGACTGCGCCATCAAGGTGTTGATCCGATCCGCTCCAAGCGCGCCTGCCAAATCGTTAGGCGAAATCGTTTGGTTCGATCCAGGACCAATCCACGACTGAGCGACCTCACCTTGACCGCTTTGTTGAAACTGTTTGAGCAGATCGTTCAAGCCGCCACTCAACACGCTTCCAGCAGCTCCGCCTGCGAGCAGACTACCCAATCCACCTTTTAGCAAATCGCCGAGCCCACCAGCACTTGAGCTCCCACCCTGTAAGCCGGTGCTCGTACCAGGTTGCTGACCGGATCCTACCGGAGCAGTACCCGGCTGACTACCGCTGAAGCTCTTGATGGCTTTGTAAGCAATCAGGCCGAGCACCGCCATCGTGACCGGGGACATACCCCCACCGCCAGCACTTGGAGTGCGCTGCCCACGTGGTCCATTCTGCATGCCATTGAGAACGTCGAGCAAGCCCATGACGACCTCCCGTTCAATACAAATTGCGCATTAGGACTGCGCCAGTGTGAAGGATCGCGCCGTGATGCTTCAGCTATAAGGCGGAAGCCTTCACATTCTCGTGTGCCCCCAAGGTCATCCCCGGAAACGCCTTTTTCCGCTCGGGCCGATCAACCTAGCCAGGGGCACAATGGGCTTCTCGTAAGATGTGAGGCCCCCAGCGTTCGATGTCCGCAAGGGGTCAGGAACGTCGGATTTGGGCTTTGCTCGGCACGTCCGCTGTTTCCCTGAACTCCGACATTTGATTGCGCCGCAATATCTGACGAAACGGGCCAGAAACAGACATTTAGTCGCCTGCCATGCTCTCAACGCCGATACCGGTGATCTTGCCCTCGGCGTCGAAGGCGAACAGAAGGCTCGCTGCATCGCCGCGCGGGAATATGAATTTCACCACATAGAATTTCTGGTTCTCCACCGAACGTTCTTTCATGATTTCGGCGCGTAGCGGTGATGCCCCGTACTGATTGAGGTGCTGCGACATCGCTTGCACCGCCTCTGGCGTCAATCCGGCACCGTAGGCGGCGGCGTATTGTGAGCGGTCGAACTTGCCCGCTTGCATTTGCGCATACCATTCAAGCGCGAAAGCCTTCACACTTTCGCCCGTCGCCGTGCTTGTCGGCGGCGCCGCGTTGGCGGGGGCAGCAGCAATCCCAACTGTCAGGAACGCGAGAACGAGCAAGCCTGCGCTGATGCCACGCAGAGGAGTCGCGACGGCTCGGAATACCAAAGTAATGCCCTTCAGCATGACCTACCGATCAAGACTGCGCGACAGGTTAGCATTAGAAACGGAAAAGGGGACGGCCGAAGCCGCCCCATAGCCGCGATCAACCGCCGCCGCCCTCTGCCCCGTGCGGGTTAGAAAGGCCCTTCAGCAAGGGCAGCGGGTTATCCGGGTTCTGCAAGTTCGGAATAAGATCGGTCGAGGCGCCACCCGGAGAGCGCTTAATGTTCGGGAACTTCATGACAGACTTGTCAAAGTCGAGAATGACCGGCTCGACCAGCGCCAGCACCCAACCATTATCCTGACCCGCGTATCTCCCGGGTGACGTCGTCAGCACACGTGCTGGAGCGGCGCCATTGAATGTCATGTCGTATTTCTCATACGGGTCCATAGTGAGGTTGTACGTCGCGCCGATCGCGCCCAGGTTTGCTTCGGAGCCCAGCCACGAGTCCTTGGCGGTGTAGAGATATTTCCACGCGATGTGCACCCACGGCTCCGTAGGATCGCCGCCGATATCGGCCCGCGCACCGTTGAACGTCTCGCCGTCGACATAGATCCACGAGGTCCGCGCCGAGTGCGGTGCCTTGCCGAGTATGTAGGCGCTGTTGTCAATGCTGTCGAAGTAGATCGGCTTGCCGTCATTACCCACCCATTCGTGCGGCGGCGGGGTTAGGCCGACCATCGACGCAAGCGTTGCCCAGCAGTCGATATGCGACATCATCTCGTCGAAATGTGCGCCCGCCGCGATGTGGCCCGGCCACCACATGATGCCAGGGACACGCCAGCCACCTTCGAATGGCGAACCTTTTTCGCCGCGGAACGGCGTAGTGCCCGCGTCAGGATACGCATCGAGCCAGGCACCATTATCGGCTGTTACGATCACGATCGTGTTCGGTGCGTCCTTGCGGATCTCGTCCATGACCTTGCCGATGTCAGCGTCGAGCTCCATCAGCGAGTCCGAGTAGTCCCCAAGATGCGACTTTCCAGCGAAGTCAGGCGCGGCATTAGTCGGGTTGTGCATCTTAAGGTAATTGACGTCCATGAAGAACGGCTTGTCGCTATTGGCATGCTGCTTGATATAGTTGACGGCGTTGGTGGCCTGGTCCTCGTCGAAAGTGGCCATCCTCTGGTAGGTGATTTTGCCGATATTTCTGGCCGGCTGTCCGGCCACGCCCTCCCATTCACCCAAGTTCACGTTTTCGCTGAACATCTGGGCGAATTGCGGATTGTAAGACGGGAACCAGGGATGGAACCACTTGTCGGTGTAATCGTAGGTGTAGACGCCCGCGTAGTAGGCCGCAAAATTCTTCATCTCGTCGAAGCCGTGCTCGATCGGATAAGCCTCGGGTTTGTCGCCCAAATGCCATTTGCCGGAGAAGTACGTCGTGTAACCGCCTTTCTTGAAAAACTCGGCGATCGTCGGTGTCTCCTTGTGGAGGGCGTTCTCGTCGCCAGGGGCTACGACGATCGAAAGAGCGGAGCGGATCGGGATTCGCCCGGTTATGAACGATGCGCGGCCCGCCGTGCAGCTTGCCTGGCCATACCAGCTCGTGAAAACGGCACCTTCCTTGGCCATCTGGTCGACGTACGGCGTCGGATGGCCGAGCGCAGCACCACCATTCGAATAGGCGCCGAAATCGTTCCAACCCGTATCGTCGGTCATCAGCATGACGATGTTGGGCCTCTTCGCTTGCGCATAAGCGGGCGTGGCTGCCACCGTTGCGATAGCGGTCAACGCCAGCGCGCCTGCTCCTAGTTTCTGGATGATGTTATTCATGATCCGATAACTCCCGTGTTTGTCGCAAACTTTAGAGTCCGCGTGGGCATGTTTTCCAATCTCGGCTCCTCTTCGTAACTTTCGTTGGGTATTACTTGCTTCCCGCCTTTCTGACACATCGGAATCCGACATGGCTCGCTGAGGTATCCACCGCTTCCGCATGGCGCGCGGACGGGCGGTAGCGGCGGCAGTAATTCGGCGCGCAAAGATGCGAGCCGCCCTTGATAACCTTGCGGGGAATTTTTATTTTCGGCTGGCAGAGGTCGTAGCTTGCGTCTTCGCGCCCGCCGCGCGGATTTTCCGGAATGCAGCACGCCTTCGGCGCGTCGGCCTCGTGCTTAGGCGAGTACCAATCGCCGGTCCACTCCCACACATTGCCGATCATGTCGTAGAGGCCGTAGCCGTTGCGCGGGAACGCCGTCACCGGCGAGGTGCGCTCATATCCGTCAGTGCAAAGGTTCTGGCGCGGAAATTCACCCTGCCAGGTATTGGCCATTTGTTTCCCGCCCGGAGTAAATTCGTGACCCCAGGCGTATTCGGCGCCGTCGAGCCCGCCACGCGCGGCATATTCCCATTCTGCTTCGGTCGGCAGCTCCTTGCCGGCCCATCTGGCGTAAGCTTCCGCGTCGCGATACGCGACATGCACGACCGGGTGATCATCGAGCCCGCTGATGGAACTGCGTGGACCGTAAGGACGTCGCCAATTGGCCCCGGGTTTTAACCTCCACCACTGCGACCAATCACGAAGATCGACCGGAGCACCCGGCGGCGTAAAAACAAGCGAAGCCGCTTTGAGCATGGTTGGCAGCGCGCCGGGATAATCGTTCGGATCGGGTGCAATCTCGGCAAAAGTGACGTGGCCGGTATCGTTGACGAATTTTCGAAATTCCCGATTGGTGACTGGAGCAGTGTCGATCCAGAATCCGTCCAGCGCAACGCGATGTGCCGGTGCTTCTTCCGGATAATGCTTGTCCGATCCCATGCGAAACGCGCCGCCCGGAATCCAAGTCATATGCGGCGGCGCCGATCGCTCCGGCCGCTCGACTGACGCAACGACGCCGGCGTCGCCCACGGGCACCTCGCGCTACACGAACTCTCTCTTACGTTGTCGAAAATGCGATAGCAATGCTATTTTCTGTGCAATTTCAAATTTCAGCGTGGTGCGCAGGCTATCTACATTTATGTCGAAGTTAGATGACAAAGGCGTGATGCGATTCTTGTGCGCTGCGTCATCGTTTATGATGACAACCGTTCATCTCTCTCATTTCTCGAGAATCGTTCGAATTTCGAACCGACAAACGGTGACTTGAGGTATCGCTGTGGTCGGCAAGCCACGCCATGATGAAATCGATGTACAGCGAGAAGAATTGAGCGCGCCGCCCATGCCACGCCCGGCGCAGTCAGCTACGCTCCTCGTCGCGGCAGGTACTGCCCGAGCAAAGGGCGGCAGGAGGGGGGAGCGCTCATGAAACGAAGTCGCTACACCAAGGATCTCCTCGTTTGTCTTTTCCGATGCTGGTCCGATCGGCCGAGTACGCGATGGGTTCGTTGGGCAGCGGCGCTCGCCTTCGCCGCGTTCGCATGGCCGACGAATATCGCTTTGGCCGACGAAGGCGGGGTCAGCTTCTGGCTGCCGGGTATATACGGCAGCTTGGCAGCTGCTCCGCAGCAGCCCGGATGGTCGTTCGCCGGTGTCAATTATTTCGATTCTGTTTCGGCATCAGGCTCGATTGCGGCCGCGCGCGAGGTGACCGTCGGCAAATTCAACCCGGCTGTCAACGTCAACCTCAATGTCAATGTAAACGCCAATCTGGACTTGGAACTACTCGTTCCGAGCTATGTGTTCGCGACGCCAGTTTTCGGCGGTCAACTCGCGGTGGGCGTGATGGGGATCGTGGGCCGCAACACGACGGGATTGAACGGTACGATAACCGCAGGGGTTGGCCCATTCACGGTGACGAGGTCGGGCAGCATCAGCGATACCATTATCAGCTACGGAGATTTGTACCCGCAAGCGTCGCTGCGCTGGAACAGCGGGGTTAACAATTTCATGATTTATGGAACTGGCGACATCCCAGTCGGCGACTACAGTGCGACCCAGCTGGCTAACCTCGGCATCGGTCATGGCGCAGTCGACGGTGGTGTCGGCTACACATATTTCGATCCGACGAAAGGCCATGAGTTCTCATTTGTGACGGGCCTGACTTATAATCTCACCAACCCCAGCACCAATTATCAAAACGGCATCGACTGGCATCTCGATTGGGGTGCCTCGCAATTTCTGTCAAAACAGTTCTTCGTGGGAGCGGTCGGCTATTTCTATGACCAGCTCACGGCCGATAGCGGATCGGCTCCGATCCTGGGTCCTGTCGAATCCCGGGTCGGCGGCGTCGGACCGCAGGTTGGATTTATTTTTCCGATGGGACCGACACAGATGTTCCTCGGCCTGAAAGCTTATAGCGAGTTTGACGGCCATGATCGTCCGTCTGGCTATAGTGCCTGGGTCACGCTGGCGTTCTCGCCGAGTGGTGCTCCTCCGCCACAGGTCCAATCACCGCCGATGGTGACCAAAGCAGCAATTCAGTAAACAGGTGGCCCTTGGTAGCGGAGCCAACCCCTGTCTCTAATGTCTCGGATGGGTCTTGGTCGTGTCAAAACGCTTGGAGAGACGCAGGACTTGGCGACGAACGGCGCACCTATTCTGCAGGTCCGGCTATGCCCGGATCGCTGCAATGAGCGGCTGGATGCCCACGATGTTCATCACGCGGGTAACGTTGTAGGCCAACACATGCAGTGCCATTTCGGTAGCAACCTTCGGCAGGCGCTTCATCAGGAAGTGCGTCGCCCCCATTCTCATTTTTAGCGTGCCAAAGGGATGCTCGACCGTCTCGCGACGTACCCGCATAGCCTGCGGGTTCTTGTCGAGGCGCTTTTGTACGGCCTCCAACACTTGCTCATGCTCCCATCGCGTGATTCGCCGCTCCTTTCCGGTCGTGCAGCGAGGCTTGAGCGCACAGTCACGGCATGCAGTTGTCCAATAGCGGCGCAGCTGCTGGTCGCGCTCCTCGTTTGTGTAACGGTACTTCAGCTTTTCGCCGGCCGGACAGCGGTACACGTCCTCATCGCTGAGATAGACAAAGTCCTGCTTGCCGAAGCGACCCCTTGCCTCAATGCCAGAGGTCATCGGTTTGGGAAGCGTCACCGCGATGTCGGCCTTGTGGCACTGGAGGATTTCATCGCCGCTGTAGTAGCCGCGATCAGCAACGGCTTCGAGCTTATCGACGCCAAGGACTTGTTTCGCTTGGCAAGCGATTTTTGCCAGTTGCGCTCGATCCGAGCCATCGTTCGTTACCTCATGTGCGATGATTAGGTGATGTTTCGTGTCGACTGCGACCTGCGCATTGTAGCCGACCACGCCGGAGCCGCGCCCGCTCGTCGCCATCGAGCGACTGTCCGGATCAGTCAGCGAGATCTGCTGATCGGGCGATGCCAGCATCAGCTTCTCCATCACCGCAAGGCGCTGTATCTCGCTTTCCAGCTTGACCAGTTTCTCCTGCAGATGGGCCGTCTTTGACGCCAGTTCTTCGGATGGCTCCTGCCGGTCAGCGGTGTCGAGCTGCGCAAGATAGCGTGCCACACTCTCCTCCAACTGCGCGCGGCGCCGCTCCACCTTGTTACGCGTGAAGTTCTTGTCGCGGGTGTTCACCGCCTTGAACTTGCTGCCATCAATCGCAATACTCGCCGTCGTCAGCAGACCCATCCGGCGGCACAGTTCGATAAATCGCACGCAGACCTGCTTGATCGCTCCCCCACCGTCCTTGCGGAAGTCGGCTATCGTCTTGTGGTCAGGAGCGAGACGGCCAGTCAGCCACATCACCTCGACATTGCGCCCAGCCTCACGCTCAAGCCGCCGGCTCGACTGAACCCGATTGAGATAACCGTAAATGTAGAGCTTCAGCAGCACGGAGGGATGATAGGACGGCCGGCCCGTCGCCTCGGCAACCACTCCTTCAAATCCCAATCTCGATAAGTCGAGTTTGTCGACAAAAGCGTCAATCACCCGAACCGGATTGTTCTCGTTGACCCAGTCCGCCAGGCACTCCGGAAACAGAGCCGCTTGGCCGCAATCGATCCCCTCAACAAAGCGCCTCATTCTAGCCCTCCACAGCAGCAGAATCACACTGCAGAGTGAATCACACACCGCGCGTTTTTACACAGGTGCGCCGGGAGACCGGCAAGGAGTAGGTGGTGCAAGTCCACTACGATGAAGGAATAGCGAACCACATCGGCCCCGAGCCGTGCGCCGGCATTCGCGAGGATGTCGGCGAAGCGTCGGCAGGGGAACGTGCAGGCCAACCATTGAGCCGCGATAGAAAACTGATTCCGGGTGCCGACGCTGTCTGTGTAGTGGAAGGCAATACACCCAAGAGCACCAACGCAAGCACTTGGGCGACCCGGCGTGGTCGAAGAACCTGGCATGCACGCATGCTCCGTGCGCGGGAACCGGGAGACCCCACGTCCGACCACCGGCGCAGTGCCGGCCTGGTCCGCATCGGGAAGGCGAGGAGCCGTAGCCGATGATGCACGGACGTGGGGAGTCAGAACTCCGCCATAGTAGCTGTGAAGCCGACGAACAAAGCGGAGCGATCCGCTGCGGAGCCGGTAGAGCCAAGGGCGGAGGCCGAGGGGAATGCGAGCCAGCAAAGCACGGGCCGGACACAGAGCCGGGGAACCGTGTCACAGGCGCTGGAGCGCATACGGCAAGCAGCAAGACAAAGGAAGAAGGAGAAGTTCACCGCGCTCCTCCACCACATCAACATCGATGCACTCGGTATGGCGTTCTTCGCGCTCAAACGCGATGCCGCCCCCGGCGTTGATGGACTGACGTGGCGGACCTACGAAGCAGACCTTGACCGAAACCTCACTGATCTGCATGAGCGGGTTCATCGGGGAGCATACCGGGCACTGCCGTCACGCCGGACGTACATACCGAAGGCGGACGGGAAACAGCGCCCGCTCGCGATTGCCGCCCTGGAGGACAAGATCGTCCAACGGGCGACAGTTGCGGTGCTCAACGCGATCTACGAGGAAGACTTCCTCGGGTTCTCGTACGGATTCCGACCTGGGTGCGGCACGCACGATGCGCTGGATGCGCTCGTTGTCGGGATCGAGAGCACGAAGGTGAACTGGATACTGGACGCCGACATTCGATCGTTCTTCGATGAAATCAGCCAGCAATGGCTGATCCGTTTCCTGGAACACCGTATCGGCGACCAACGCATCATCCGCCTGATCCAGAGATGGCTGAAGGCGGGCATCCTGGAAGACGGGGTCGCGACGGTCAGTGAGAGGGGGACGGGGCAGGGCGCGGTGATCTCGCCGTTGCTCGCCAACATCTACCTGCATTACGTCCTCGACCTTTGGGCCGAACGCTGGCGACGGCGCGAAGCCACGGGCGACATGACCATCGTGCGCTATGCCGACGACTTTATTGTTGGCTTCCAGCACGAGGTCGACGCCCGGCGCTTCCTCGATGCGATGCGTGACCGGTTACAGGAGTTTGCGCTGTCGCTTCATCCGGAGAAGACCCGGCTCATCGAGTTCGGACGACTTGCGGCGGAAAACCGCAAGCGGCGCGGGCTTGGCAAACCGGAGACCTTCACCTTCCTGGGCTTCATCTTCATCTGCAACAAAACTCGCCGCGGCAAATTCCAGATCAAACGGAAGTCTCGGCGGGATCGCATGCGGGTTAAGCTGCAAGCCATCAAACAGGAACTGCGGCGGCGCATGCATCAGCCGATTCCCGAACAGGGAAAGTGGCTTAAGCAGGTCGTCACCGGCTACTTCAACTATCACGCGGTGCCGACAAATGGTCCGACACTGACCGCGTTTCGATTCCACATCACCAACTTATGGCAACGCTCGCTGCGGCGGCGAAGTCAGAAGGATTGGACGACCAGGGAACGGATTGCGCGGTTGGCCAACGACTGGCTCCCACGACCGCGAATCCTTCACCCCTGGCCCGATGTGCGCTTTGCAGTCAGACACCCGAGGTGGGAGCCGTATGCCCGAATTGGGCCCGTACGGATCTGTGCGGGGGGCGCGAGGTAACTCGCGTCCCTACCGCGATCCAGGGTCAATCGCGTCGTTTCGGCGATGTCCGCATCATGTCCGTTTTGGCCCCCCCTATACCGACCGAAACGCGGACATGGTCTGAGGTCGGTTCAAGGCCAGCAAGCGACATATCGCACCGGACCCTGTCCCTATCAAGTCGGGATGATCTTACTGGGCCGCAATAGCGGATTTGTCCCTTCGAATTTCCCCGAAATTGCTGCGGTGCAGCGTTTACCGAATTTCGGATCATCCTACCGCGAGACGCTGGCGCGGATATTAGAGGGCTTTGTCATTTCGATGCTGATCGGCGTGGCGTTCGGTTTGCTGATGGGATTGAAGCGCAGCATCGAGGTCTTTTTCGACAGCTGGATTATGGTTTTGCTGACGATTCCAGCGGTGTGCTGGGCATTTCTGTCCGTGTTGTGGTTTGGGCTATCGCAGGTCGCCCCGATCTTCACAATCGTCCTGATCGTCTTTCCCTATGTTGCGTTGAACATTTGGGCAGGCACCAAAGCGGTCGAAAAAGACTTGATCACTATGGGGAAGCTCTATAAGGCCGACCGATCGCTCATGCTCCGCAAGGTCCTTATCCCGCAGCTCATGCCCTATATATTTTCCTCGCTGCGGATTTCGCTTTCGCTGTCGTGGAAAATTGCGCTGGTTGCCGAGGCGTTCGGGGCCGGTAGTGGAGTCGGCCAGCAGCTGGTCTATTGGTTCCAGGAAACGAGGGTCGACATGATGCTTGCTTGGGGGGTGAGCTTTATGATCGTCATGGTCTTGATCGATCTGTTGGTGTTTCGTACCTGGGCGCGGCGCACCTTTGCCTGGAGACCTCAAATTGCGACCTGAGACGCCGGCCCGAAATCGAATGTCTCCCTTCAACGGTGCGCACCACACGCCTGCTTGTCACGGCTGCACTCGGCGGCGCCGCCGCTAAGGCGGAGGGCTGCAACCATTGGGGTTGGACCATGTCGGCGCAATCCGTGCATAACGTTCAACGCGTCGGTATGGCGCCTGCCATTGCGGGGGAGCCGGTGAGGCAGAATGCGACGGCGTCATCGGCCATCACCGTTGACAACCTCACGAAGCGCTTTCCCAGTCCGGGATCGGGAGACGACTTCGTCGTCCTCCATGACATCAGCCTGACGGTCGGTGAGGGCAAATTTGTTAGTATCGTAGGCCCGTCGGGCTGCGGGAAGTCAACTCTACTGAATATCATTGCCGGCATCGAGTCCTATGACGGCGGCTCGGTCGTAATCCATCCGCGAGCTGGCCGGACTGGATCGGAACCGCGCATCGGATATGTCTTCCAGAGCGCCCGATTGCTCAACTGGCTGACCGTCGAGAGCAACATCTGCTTTGTGCTGGAGGCGCAGAACGTGCCGCGCGCAAGGTGGCCGGAATTGGTCGCAAAGAATCTGGAGATGGTCGGGCTCGCCGGGCAGGAACGCAATTATCCGCTAAACCTATCGGGCGGAATGCAGCAACGGGTCGCCATTGCCCGCGCTCTCGCCATCGAGCCTGATATTCTCTTGATGGATGAACCGTTCAGCCATCTTGACGCCATCACGGCAAGGAAGATGCGGTCCGATCTGATGGAGATTTTGGCGAGGGCCAAACCGACAATTCTGTTCGTGACTCACGATCTTTACGAGGCCGTTTTCCTTTCCGACAACATTTATATGATGAGCACGAAGCCGGCGCGGATTTTCAAACGGGTAGCGATCGACGTTCCAAGGCCACGCAAGCACGAGGATTCGGCGATCATCGACCTGGAAAAGACCTTGGTGCGCGAATTTTTCAGCGTCGTGGAGGCAAAAGAGTAGATGACGTCCCACCTCAAGGTCATCGCGCTGCGGATGAGTTCGATCGTCGCCTTGCTTCTGATCTGGTGGATTGCGTCCGAGCTCATGAACGATTCTGAAATTCTGCCGGGACCGTGGGCAATCGCGACGACTATCGTTGCCGATTTCAAGACGCGGGGGCCGCTGGGAGAATCGCCCTATTTTGACGTCGGGATCACATTGGCCCGTATTTTTATTACATTTTCGGCATCGATGGTCGCTGGCATCGGCATCGGCCTGGCGATGGGATTGAACCGGCTCTGCGAGCGCTCGCTGCTAGCGGTGATCCCCTTGATGCTGACGATGCCCACAATCCTCATGGTGTTCCTCGCCATCATGTGGTTCGGCTTCAGCGAGGCCGGCGGCCTCGTTGCCGTCATGGTGGTGGTCACGCCCTTTGTCGCGGTGAATATTTTCGAGGGCACCAAAGCCATGGACAAGTCTTTGACCGAAATGGGGGTGACGTTCAAGGCGACGCGGTATTTGCTGCTGCGCATCGATGGTTTCCTTCGATTTTGAAGGTAATCAGGATCGCCCGGCCCGAGATCCTCGTGCGTTGGCATCGTGCCGGCTTCCGCCGGTACTGGCGTTGGAAATCTCGATCCCTGGGAGGTCGGCCGCAAATCGACGTAGACCTGCGGGCGCTGATCGGGCGAATCAGCATGGACAATCCGCTGTGGGGCGCGCCACGCATCCATGGCGAGTTGCTCAAGCTCGGCTTTGAGGTCGCTCAGTCGAGCGTTGCCAAGTACATGGTCAGGCGCCGTGGACCGCCCAGCCAGGGATGGCGCGCCTTCTTAAGTAATCACGCGCCGGACATCGCCGCCATGGACCTGTTCGTTGTTCCAACTATTGGCTTCGACCTGCTCTATGCCATCGTCATCGTCCGGCTAGATCGCAGAGAGCTCGTCTGGACCAATGTCACAGCAAATCCGACCGCCGAATGGATTGCACGCAGATCACGCAGGCATTCCCTTGGGATGAGGCTCCGCGCTACCTGATCCGCGATCGGGACCGGGTCTACGGTGCTGCCGTCACGCGTCGATTACGGACCATGGGCATCCGTGACAAACCCATTGCCCCAGGTTCGCCTTGGCAGAACGGCTTCGCCGAAAGGCTGATCGGATCGATCCGTCGCGAGTGCACCGACTATATCGTGGCCTTAGGCGAGGGGCACTTACGTCGGGTCCTACAGTCCTACGCGCGCTACTATAATAAATCGAGAACTCATCGCTCTCTAAACAAGGACGCCCCAATTCATCGGGCCATTGAAAGGCTTGGTGTCATCATTTCTCGGCCAGTTCTCGGTGGACTTCACCACCAATATTGCCGAATCTGATTTTCGGTACACACAACCCTTAATCTGAGTGATCTGGCCAACAACCGAGCCGACTGCGCCCGAAGCCGCCGCGACCACCACGGTTTCCCCAGCTACGGGTTTGCCAATCTCTAGTAGCCCCATGTAGGCAGTCATGCTTGGCATCCCGAGGACGCCGAGTGCGGTCTGAATTGGCGCTCGCGTTGGTTCGACCTTTTGCAGGCTGGAGCCAGGACAGCGCATAGGTCTGCCAGCCGGTACGGCCTACGACGATTTCGCCCCTGGTGAACCGGGGGACGTTCGAAGCAACTACTTCGCTAACTGTGCCGCCCTCCATCACATCGCCGATGCCAACCGGTTTGGCGTAAGACGGCGCATCGCTCATCCGGCCTCGCATGTAAGGGTCGAGCGAAAGCCACAGAGTGCGCAACAGCAGCTGGCCCCGACCTGGCTGTGGTATCGGAGCTTCTTCCAAGCGAAAGTTATCTAATGCCGGTTCCCCAACCGGCCGCGAAGCAAGAACAATCAGTTCAGCAGTTTCGGTCATTTCAAATTCCCCCAAGCTCCACGTGACCCGCCACAGGTCCGCCACAGCTTCAGCGGTCTAGATCGCGAACATTCGTGGGCGAGCGAAACAAAAATAACTGAAAAATCAAGCGGGACCAGGGGCGCAGCCTCGTCCGGGACGAGGGCTGCAAGTCAAGCTTTCTTAGGTGAGTGCCGAGATAATCGATTGGATCTGGTCCGACGCCGCCGCTACTAGGCTATCGTAGCTTGTCACGCCTTGCGCGGCAGCATGCAAAATGAATTCGGCCAAGTGTGCCTTTAAGCCCGGTATTGCGTGATCCATAGGAACCTTGCTCATCACTGCATCAAGCGCGTTACGCATCGTGTGGATGAGTTGTGGGCTGTAATAAGTCATGAGGATTCTCCCGATCTAACTGGGAGGATTCACCTGTTCACTGTCCTCGACCAGTCACGAGGTCGTGACGTTGCTATTTTTTAATATTCAGAAACTTTATGCTCTGCGCACAATGATTTTCGTCAAGGAATAATCTGAGTGTCGATATAAGAAACCCCAGCTCGCGAGCGAGGCTGGGGTTCGTTGGTCGGGCGGGGGCGACGGATGCCCGAGCAACAGATGTAAGGATACTCCCTCCGTACTCGCTGAAGCGAATTACAAATTGGTAATGACGATTGACAAAGCGTCGCAGCATTGTTCGCAATCACAAGGTCACACGCTCCGGACGCGACGCGATATAGACCGCGGGTTCAGGAAGATGCGATCCGCGCGCAGTGGACGGTCGGGCCGCGGCGCGAGGTAGGGTAGATGCGGGCAAGGTCGCGTCGAGAGGTGGGAACCCTTTTGCTCCAGAAATGATTATCATGGTTATCCAGGCGGCTGTTGCGGGCGCTTTTGCGAGCCATCCGATGGAGCAGAGCAAAGCGGGATATTACGCCGACCTTATTTTGTATCCATTGCTAGTTATGGGCTTGAGTGCGTTCGAGACATGGAACATTCACAAATGTCCATACCTTTGGCTATGCTCCCTGGCTCTCGGATTGCTCATGTGGACAATTGTCGAGTATGGAGCCCGTCGCTTCATTTTGCATTCTGTTGAAGCGATCTCCCGACTTCACGAACAACACCATGCAGCGCCTGGCGCGTATGTGGGAACTCCGACTTGGATCAGCCTGCTGTGCTTCGCGCTGGGTGGGTTCACTCCCCCGCTCATTTTGTTCGGCTGGGACGTGGCGAGCGGAGTGACGACGGGACTGACGCTCGGATATGTGTGGTACCTTGTCGTGCATGACGCCGTCCACCGGCGGCACCTCAAGCATGGTTCACTATTGTACCGAGCTAAGATGCACCACGCACTTCACCACTATGCGAAGGTGCGCGGTAATTATGGCGTATCCAGCCCCTTATGGGACTACATTTTCGGCACCTATATTGCGCCAGCTCGACGGCGCTCTATGACTGCGGTCGGAGAGAAGGGCGGTCTTTCACATTGAGCCTTGGGTCCCCTGTGGCCCGCGCGGCAATAAGGTCGGCAACGCAACCGGAACTTTAGCTCGGTGCGGGCAGCTAAGGAATGTGCCTACGACACCTTGGCGTCCTGCAAAGCAGGGAAGCATAGCCCTAGGGATAGGTGCATGCGTAACACCGCGCCGATGAACCATTAGATGGGGTAATCGGCCGGCGTTCTTGTGGATAGCTGAAGATTTTGGGTGCTGCGCTTCAGGCTGATGGTTCAACGAGGTCACCGTGGTTACGGGCCTCAAGCATCAGAAGGAGAAGCGCAGCATGGACCATTTTGCCGGACTGGACGTATCGGTCAAGGACACGAGCGTCTGCATTGTGGATGACGCAGGCAAGATCGTTCGGGAGGTGAAGGTAGCGAGCGAACCCGAGGCGTTATTGGCGGTGCTGAAGAACCCCGCCTACCACTTCAAGCGGATTGGGTTGGAAGCCGGACCGCTGTCGCAATGGCTGTTCGGCGCTCTCGCCGAAGGAGAGTTACCAGTGATCTGTGTCGAGACGCGGCACATGCAGGCGGTGCTGAAGGCACAGATCAACAAGACGGACCGCAACGATGCACGCGGTATCGCGCAGATGATGCGAGCGGGGCTTTACCGTCCGGTACATGTGAAGACGCTACGCAGTCAGAAACTTCGGATGCTACTGACCCATCGCAAGCTGCTGCAGTCGAAGGCTATCGCCATCGACAACGATCTGCGCAGTACTTTACGCAACTTCGGTCTCAAGGTCGGCATGGTCGGCAAGGCGAAGTTCGAGGCCCGCATCAAGGAGCTGGTCGAGAACTTGCCCGATCTGGCCGGGCTGGTCGAACCGCTGCTGGTCGTCCGGCGGGTACTTCGCGAGCAGCTCGTCATCCTGCATCGCCGTTTGCTGGCCATCGTGCGAGACGATGACGTGTGCCGGCGCCTGATGACGACCCCCGGTGTCGGCCCGGTGGTGGCGCTGACCTATCGCGCTACTGTCGACGTGCCTGCTCGGTTCCGCAAATCCAAGGCAGTCGGAGCTGTGTTCGGATTGACCTGCTCCAAGTATCAATCGGGCGAGATCGATCGCAGCGGCAGAATATCGCGCTGCGGAGATGAGATGATGCGGGTCATGCTTTACGAGGCAGCTCAGAGCATGCTGGTGCGTTCGACAAGATGGTCCTGGCTCAAGGCCTGGGCGATGCAGATCGCCAGGCGCCGCGGGATGAAAAAGGCGATCGTGGCACTGGCACGCCGGCTGGCCGTAATCATGCACCGCATCTGGGTTGATGGCACCGAGTTCCGCTGGACCCGGGAACAAGCTGCGGCAGCAGCATGACAACCATGAAGTATCAAACGCAATAGGAGAACAATAGAGCTCCACCGAGCGGTGGAATGATGTCCCTCGCGGGACGATGGATGAGGTGAGTTCGCATGTCCGCTTGGACCTGCCGTTCGTCTGACGGCAAGGCCGCCGATTAGATTGTTCCACCCGTCCTCGAATCCCATGCTGGAAGGGCCTTGGTGCCGATTCCGAAGAGAAGCACGAGCCCGTGAGCGACATCGATACCGAGGCGGCGGATAGTCTGAAAAGCGCTTGACCCCGAATGGCCGATTAGAGAAGCGGGCATTGAAAGGCCGGGGCCGAAGCCACCATTTTAGGCGGTAACCCCCGTCGCGGAACACGGGCCGGGAATTGCGGGTACGCATTCACGGCTTCGATTTATCACTCGCCAATGCCTTCCGCACATTCGATTGGGAGATCCCAAATTGTCGTGCGATCTTGCTGGAGTGACGCCCGCCTTGAAGGCGGCCCTGGGGGCCTCTTCGGAACAGCCATCCGCCAGCGGCACGAGCGACGGCGTACACTCTGTCCTGTTCATTTCGTTCTGTATCGCGTCGGAAAGTAGGAATTGGGCCTCTAACAGCATTGTCACGGCCGTTTGCGAGTTTCCGTCCTGAAGCTCCTTAGTGCTTTCATCCAACAAGGCAACGATCTCTTCACGAACATCCCTCAGTGTTAGTCCTCGCATTCAACCGCTCCATGGTACGCGATATCCACCCGCGCAGAAACCAACCCAACGCCTGAACGTGATCACAATAAGACGCGGCGCTGGATAACTTACAAAACATGTTGAAAACAGCTAAGGCGGGGCGAGAAGAACTATGGTTGTTCAAATACCCGTTTGGATAGCAAGCTGCGCAGATACTTCAAAAGCCGCTCATCGGGCCAGCAAGATGAGCAAGGCAGCCGACCTCGTCGAGCAGAGCGTCCACGAGACGCTGACCTACTACGCCTTTCCAGACATCCACTGGCAGAAGATCCGGACCAACAATCCGCTCGAGCGGATCATGAGAGAGATCCGTCGCCGAACCCGCGTGGTCGGTGCCTTCCCGGACGGTCAGTCTTGCCTGAACCTGGCCGCAGCCCGGCTGCGCTACATCGCAGGAACGGCATGGTCAACCAAGCGCTACATGAACATGCGGCCGCTCTACCAGCCGCAGGTCATGCAAACCGAAGCCGTCGCCTGATCAAATGTGCGAAAGATTCTGGACACTACCAACGGTCACCCCAGCTGCAGCAACTCTCTTTCGTTCGGTTCTGTTTGACCCACAAATCTGGCTGTGTTCTGGGACCGCTAATCGGGCAGCGTTATTTATCGTCCAACAGAATTACGTTTCGAATCTAAACGAGAGCTGGATGATGCATTTCGGAATGTTCTTCATCGTTCTGGCGCAAGTTCTTTCCACAGCGGAGTGCAGCGGTTCATCGGCGCGGTATTGGTTTGTCGCAATCGCAATGCGGGCGATGGTGCGTCGCCGATCTGGCACTTCAGCGAGCCAGAAAAATTGAGACCTCGGCGCCGATAGTGCTGCTTCTTACAAGTGTTTAATTTGTTCGACAGGATTTCGTAATGTGACCCAACTATGTTTGCTTTTGTTGCGTTTGGGGCGCAAGTGAATATGAACTGCGATGCTCGCACCGCTTCTAAATTCCCTATTAATCGTCGAAGACGATGAACTATTATGTAACTGCCTCGCACATGCGATGGAGGCGCGGGGCTTCTGGGTAACAAGTGCTGGAACTGTCGCCGAAGCTCTGATCCAGATCGAAGTCGAGTGCACCAGCATTTGCCGTAGTAGACCTGCGACTGCCTGACGGCTGCGGCCTGGCCGTTATTGAGGCGCTCAAGAGACGCCAGGAAAATGCGCGCGCAATCGTTCTGACCGGCTATGGCAATCTCGCCACTGCGGTCAGGGCAGCTAAGATCGGCGCCATCGACTATATCACCAAGCCTGTAGATGCCGACGATATTGCTTCTGTCCTGCTCACGCCAAAAGACTGCAAACCAAACCCGCCAAAGCAACCGATAACGGCCGAGCGCGCGCGCTGGGAGCACATCCAGAATATCTACGCAATGTGCGGACGCAATGTGTCAGAGGCGGCGCGTCGGCTCACTATGCACCGTCGTACGTTACAGCGAATACTTGCCAAGGGAACACCCCGATAAGCGCTTACGCGCCACTGGTAACCCAAATGATCACGCCGAAAGGAGTTGCCCTCATTGCCGAGTTGATCGCGGCGGCGTGGCTCATCGTTTCGCTGGCCGGCTTTGCTATTTGCCGGTCGAAACTATGGTTTGCGTGCTCCGCTACGGCAGTCGTGGCCCTCATCGCGGCTGTCACGGTCCTTATCGACTGGTCCATGTAATCCCGGGCATCACCCCTGCGTTTCCATCACAAGATCTTTCAGCACCTCGCAAAAGTACCAGCTGCGCTAACCCCTCAATGGACAACGCAACTAGCAGGGCAGGGCGGTGCTTTGTTCGGTCGATCCAGGGCTTGAGACGTCTTGGAAATAATCTGAAGTTACGGTTGCTGCATGGACGCGGTCCCTCACACCTGCGGCACTGGATCGCCGTAGGGGACCGTGATCGGAAACAGCGTCACTTCCGCAGAGGCATCCGATAAGGAAAGTACAATTGTGGAGTCAGTTTGCCGGCGGGCGCATCGGCCGCCGCAGCGCACAAAACAATACATGCGCTGCAACAAATACCGCGTATTAATCATCAAACTATACGCGCATCTCATTGGTCGCGCCGTGGATCACCAATTTTACGCTGATGCAACAAAGTTCTATTACGTTATCCAGTCTTGACCGACAGCGTTGTCGCGATAGCATAGTCCCGGTGATACTGGGGACGTAGGGGAGAACGTCCTGTGAAGCAAAAAAGAAATACACTGTGCGGACAGTGCGGCGCGTTAATTGTTGCCGCTTGGCGGGCCGGGCAGGTGAACGCCAGCCACATCCGGAACCACTGGTCCTGCGATGACTGCGGGTACGAGTTCGAAACGGACGTGTACCTTGCGCCTCGAACTGCGGGAAGGGATCCGGGTGTGGAGTATCAGTGCGTTGCTGCGTGGATCAACGCCCCATCAATGGCCTGAACATCTGCCGTTTAGCGTTTAGTGGCTCTACGCCGAGTGTTCAACGCAGGATTTATCTGCCGGTGAAGATTTGGACGTCCCGTCTTCGGACAGCGGATCATAAGCATGTCCATACAGTCCGCTCCTTTCGTGGTTGTACATCGCGAGGGACGTAGGTCCTGCTGTGCGAAGAAACCATAATAACTCGGTGCCAATTCGGCGACTTTGTTGAGGCGACGCAAACGCTCTCGTCCTTTAGTGACGCGCCTGTGCTTTTGCGCTACAATACTGATGGCTGGAGGGCCTCCAATCGAGGAGCGTCACCGATGTGCGACTATAGCCTTCACGATGTGGCGTCACGACCAGCAAGAGTAGGCGACAAACTGACCACGCGGGACTTCGGCACTGGTACGCGCGGATTCGCTGGCGCGGATGATGCTCGGGTTGCTGTTTGCGTTCTTCCGGGAACCGAATTGGCATTTGCCGAGCCGGTCGAATGCGGACACAGAAGTCTTCTGAAATGGGGCCGGAAGACGTTCAATCACCGAACGGCAATTTTCCGGCAGATCAATAAAGAACGCGCCGCAGCGCATCATGACGCTCTGGAGTTCCGGACGGGCAGTTTGTACTGCTGACCAGCCTGTGGGAAGGTCAGGAGGCCGTAGTGCTTCCGTTGCCGGCGCAGCCCACGACAGCGGCGGAGATAGGGACCCAGAAGCGCGCTGTTTAGTCGTCGGTGAACAACGGCTAAGGGTTTGAATGTGAGTCTGTTTTTGGGCTTTGCGTGATTTGAGATTGCAGGATTTTGCTGTTTGAGTGCCGAGAACCTTGCAATTTCACTTTTGGATTTCCTTGAGCCGCGAACCATGATTCTCTGGCTGCATCGGAGGGGACGATGCGGCCGAAGCAACACGAGACGACGGGATCAGGCGATCTGTTCCGAGCCAGGCTCGATCAGATCATCAACCTGAAGCACGAGCTGGTGCAGCTCGCCAGCAAGATCGACTGGGAGTGGATCGATGGCGAGATCGCGCCGCTCTACAGCGACCAGGGCCGGCCCGGGATAGCGACCCGCTTCGTGATCGGACTTCTGCTGCTCAAGCACATCTATGGACTGTCCGACGAGGACGTGTGTGAGCGCTGGGTCCATGACCCGTATTTCCAGTATTTCACTGGCGAAGAGTTCTTCCAGCACAGCTTCCCGCACGAGCGCTCGGACCTCAGCCACTGGCGCAAGCGCCTCGGCGACAAGCTGGAACTGCTGCTAGCCGAGAGCCTGCGGGTGGCACACGCGAGCGGCGCACTGCGGACGAAGGACCTGGCGCGGGTCACGGTCGACACCACCGTGCAGCCCAAGGCGATCACCTTCCCGACCGATGCCAAGCTGCTGCACGCGGCGATCAAGGGGCTCAACCGCCTGGCCAGGAAGCATGGAGTGCAGCTGCGACAATCTTATCTGCGCATCGCCAAGCAGGCGGCGATGATGGCCGGGCGCTACGCCCATGCCAAGCAGTTCAACCGCCATCGCCGGCAGTTACGCATCCTGCGCACGCGGCTCGGCCGCATCATCCGCGACATCGGCCGCAAGATCGCAGGCAAGACGGACCTTGAGGCAACATTCGCTTGGCCACTCGCGCGCGCCAGCCAGATCCGCTCACAGCAGCATCGCCAGCGCGGCTGGAAGCTGTATTCCTTCCATGCCCCGGAGGTCGAATGCATTGGCAAAGGCAAGGCCAGCGCGCCCTATGAGTTCGGCGTCAAGGTCTCGATCGCCACCACCAACGCCCGCGCGCCGGGCGGCCAGTTCGTGCTGCACGCCAAGGCGCAGCCAGGTAATCCGTATGACGGGCACACGCTGCGGTCCGCGATCGAGGACACCGAGAGACGCACCGAGCGCGAGATCGAGCGTGCCTATGTCGACAAGGGATACCGCGGCCACGATGCGCAGAACCCGCATCGCATCTTCATCTCCGGGCAGAAGCGCGGCGTGTTCGGTGCCATCAAGCGCGAATTGCGACGCCGCTCTGCCATCGAGCCCGTGATCGGACACATGAAGGCCGAGGGCCATCTCGGCCGCTGCTATCTCAAGGGAACCGCCGGCGACGCCGCCAACGCCATCCTCACCGCCGTCGGCCACAACCTCCGACGCGTCCTCGCCTGGCTGAAGTTTCTTTTGTGCCTGATCGTCGTCGCCCTACGCAGCGCCCTCGCAACCCATCCCACACTCAAATTGGCTTCTTAACGGACGACTGTTTACGCTGGATGAGGCTGTCGATTACGCGACGTCACGGTAGGCCGCCGCGCGAGGCGGCCTACCGACTCACGTCACATCTTCTTCCGTTCTTGTAAATAGGTGTCCGCGACTGTCTTCCCTGTTTGGGACAATCGCTCTCCCGCGGGCATCCTTCGCAAACGCCCGAGGTTCACTGCCTCACATTGAGGCTAGCTGCGCGAAAAAACTACGCGCCAACTCCAACGCTCGACCAACCATTCGAAAGTAGGCGCGTGCTGGTGTCCATAAATTTCTGACTGTTGGTCATGAGCCGACGAGCATTTTCAGCACGTGTACTCATTCCCTCGCTAAGCCATTCCTGATACGCCGCCAAGGCATCAGGAACCGAATGCGCCTCGGTCAGCTTTTTGGATAGTGTGAGACTGATTTCGGTCTCGGCTGTAGCGCATGACACAAGTTCCCGGCCTAGCTCCTCGAGTGCCTTGAATAACTCTTTCTGGGCGCGAAGCGTTGCCTCGCCAATTTTCTTCCCAGTTTCGGCAAATTGCGCCTGGGTCGTCCTCGACACCATCGGATCGGTGAAGCGGTCCGAGCTATTTTCCTCCTTGGGCATGTTCTGGTTCCTTTTTCTTGGCGGGAACCCAGCCGTCACTCTGCTACCGCACTCATGAGTGCTTACAGGGTGCCCACCCGAAAAAAAAGTTACGCGGACTTTTGGGCTTCAATGTGGAAGATTGGCGGGCCGAGTCAGGGATAAGCGAAATTTTCTCGGTGGGCGCAATTGTCACAGCTGGCAGCCGTCAAACAGTAGGCGAACGCGGAACCGAAAGCGGCAATAACCGTTGGGCGGTAAAAGGTGGCCGGTGGTTCCGCGCTAGCCGATCGGATCATCGGCACTTTTGCGATGGAGGTCGCTATGGACAAGTGGAGAAATGCGGCAGCTTGTGATGTCGCCAATCTGATCCTCGGCGTGTTCCTGATCCTTAGCCCTTGGCTTCTTCATTTTGCGCCCGGGGTCCAAAGTTGGAACGCTTGGGCCGGCGGCGGCGTAATTGCCGTTCTATCGATTGCTGCCCTATTCGCTTTCGCGGAATGGGAGGAGTGGCTCAATCTCATCGTTGGCCTGTGGATCCTGGTCTCGCCCTGGGTACTCAAATTCTCCAGCAGCACTGACGCGATGCGAACCGCCGTCATTGTCGGGCTGATCGTTGCCGTGATCGCCGCGATTGAGCTCTGGATGTTCCATCGCTCACCGCCGCGCCTGACCGCGTCACAGTAGTTGTAAGCGGCCACGGAACCCGCGCGCGCTAAGCCAGTAGGCCGCGTTAAGCGGCCTGCACGCGCGTGTGTCCGAATTGTCAGCACACGTGGGTGACTACCTCACGTTCAAGTGCGCTTTTGTGGAAGGAAGATTGTCGCAGGGTCGAGTGGACTCGTCCCCATGACCAAGTTCGGAACTTCAAAAACAGACAAGTTATAGACGTCCAGGAGCGAACCACAGGCTAGTCCGTCGCACCCGGCCAGATGGAACGAAGCGGTTCACGATGTCTTTCCCATTCGCACGCCCGGGTGATTGTGGCATAAAGATTTTAGAGAAGAATTTAGGATGACCAACCTCAAAAGTCTCGCGATTGTCACTGGACTTCTTCTTGCTGGAGGAACTTCCATCGCAATGGCGCAAAACGGTCCCCCCACGCCACCCGCGGCCAGAGGCGCGGCAGGCAATGCCGCGGCACCTGGGCCGAACTATCTTTGGTCAGCAACTCCATCTCAGTACGTTCCCGGGCAATATTACAATTTTTATCCAGGTCAGGGGCCGGCGGCTGGCAACACGGCCTGGTGCGAGAACCATTACCGTTCGTACGACCCGGCCACGGGAATGTATCGCGGGTTTGATGGCCGCATGCGCCCGTGTCGATGAGGCAACGATTGTGTCGCGTGCCGCCTGTCAGTTTCGGCAGGCGGCTCGCGTCGCGGGCAGCGGTGCCGCAGGATTGTAGGTCGTCGCAGCCGAGAACAACTCGCACTTGCCGGAGAGCGCCCGTCTGTCGGATGGCGGACACGCTGTCGTCATTGGCGTCACAATCCAAGGAGCCTCCAGCCATGAACCGAAGAATGATCCTTCTTGCCGCGGCCGTAGTGACAGCCTCCCCCGCGCTCGCGCAAACCTCGTCGCAATCGCAAATGGGCGAGGCGGAGAAGACCCACGCAGAAAAGACTGCCGCAATCGGTGGGGCCTCATTGCAGATGGCCGACATTGCCATGCAGAAAGCCACTCATCCGAAGGTCAGGGAGTTCGCCAAATTCGAACACGACGAGCAAACCACGGTGGCTGCGATCCTCAAATCGATGGATCCCAGTTTAAATCCGCCCGCGCCGCCGTCGGATGTAGCTGCAGCTCTTGATAAGCTCAAGCAAATGAGAGCAGGCTCGGCCTTCGATCGCGAGTTCATTTCCGCTCCAACCGAAGGCCAGGAGATGCTGCGCACTATCCAGGAGGATTACCTGAAAGTGAGACGGAATGACGCGCGATGGATGACGGCAATACAAATGACGATCAAATCGTCGAAAGCGCCGCAATTAATGAAATTTCCGACCAGGATCTAAAAGCCGCTACGCATTCCGGTCGGCTCCGTGCCAACTTTGCTGCTCGTCACTTACTGCTTCGCTTGTCCGGCCGTAGTTCCGAGCATCACGATAGGCGCGACGCGGTAGCCAGTTGCGCCCATGTAGGCTTCAAGGTTGGACGACCTCGGGGTCACCGGCGCTTACATTCTCGAGCATGCGCAATGTTTTTCATCAAAACAAAATTGAGACGTAAATGGCAGAGACGTAAATAGCAGAGACGTAAATAGCAGAGATGTAAATAGCAGAGACGTAAATAGCAGAGACGTAAATAGCAGAGATGGGTCACGAACGTCGGATTTTGGCTTTCCTCGGCACGTCCGCTGTCACCCTGAACGCCGACATTTCCTGGCGCCGCGAGGCCACAAAGAGACTTATGCACTGTAGCAAACTTGGAAGATTCAACCGCAGCGCATGCGGGGAGCAGCTAAGCATTAGTCGTCGTCATTCGGACCCAGCACATTGCCATTTTCGGGATTGACCAAGTGGACATTGCCACAGGCCGTGCAGGTGATCGCCTCATAAAATCCCTCGTCCTTTTCGGGATCGTCAGCCATCCACCCTTGCACCTGCAAGCCGGTAGTGGGGCAGCGGTAAAGAAACGTGGCCACGTCTAGACCGCACCCGTGATTGCCAGGGCGTAAACGAACACGGCCATAAGCCCGAGCGCGGTGACTACTTCCCACTCCATGGTCGACAATCGACTAACAGGGATGGTGTTTCCCCAGGCCATGCTCGGACATAATGTCACTGCCCGCACGGATGGCCCCGGATTGGGGTCCAGAGGGGGCTCGTGGACTGTCCGGGGCCAAGGCTACGCTGGTTGTTGCCAAGCCCAACGTGCCCATTGCGGAATTTCGCTATTACGACGGTGTTCCCGCTTGATTTTGTCGCAACAAGTTCGGCGCCTTCGCGATGTTCTCCGCAATGCGCCTCGCCTCGTCTTTGGTAAGCAGCTTTGCCGCTGATGGTATATGTCCAGTGTCATGGGCCATATCACGAAGACCCGTTTGACGATATGGGCACCTGACATGCCTGATCGCGCAGATCAATGGTTTTCTCAACCCGACGCGCTCGATCTGGCGATTGCCGCGAGAGAACGCGGCATGAGCCATTCAAAACGGCGCCAGCCATAGGCCAAGCGCGAGGACAAAGACGCCTGCCCACAGCGCGGCATTGGTGATGATCTCGAATAGGTGGCTCACGGTGAGATGATCCACTCTTGCAGATAGGTCAAGCCAAATAGCGCCACACCGGTGACGCTGAATACTAATAGTTCCGGTACACACAGGCCTTTCGGCGCTCGAGGACAATCTTGCTGTCGTCGGAAACCTGATCTACTTCAGCTTCGTGACTCTGACGTCGGTGAGCTATGGCGACATCGTCACGCTGCATCCGTTTGCGCGTGGTCTTGCGAATGTCGAGGCCATCATAGGCCAACTCTACCCGCAACCCTGTTGGCGCGGCTCGTTACGCTGGAGCTAGAAAGTCGGCGTGGCAAATAAGCCTACGCCCGGATATGATTTTCGGAAAGGACAGTCATGTGCCGCGCGGTGATGTCCGGATCGAGAACGTGCCCAATGCCACGATTGTGCATCCGACTGACGCGGTTATCCGCGTGACACGCGCCTGCGTCTGCGAAAGCGATCTTTGGCGCTACAATGAGCTGGAACCTACGCCAGGAGGCCGCCCTATGGGCCGCGAGGCGATCGGCGTGGTTGAAGCCATGGGCGCCAATGTGCGCATCATTGGTCGGCTCTATCCGGCGACGCTCCTGGCGCAACTCGTCACTCTCGTACTTGAGGGTCTGCGCAGCAAATAGCGTGGCCGCACTGATTTGTAGTATCAAACAGAGACCTACGGAATTATGCGGACGTAGTTTGGCGGATCGCGCCGGAAAACCTCGCCAGGTACGAGATGTGCAAACCTGACTAGGTTTTTATATGAGTATTACGGTAGGCTACCGAGCGCGTAAGCTGCACGATTCAATGTCCCAGGCTCCAGGCCGATCTGGCTAAACCACTTTTTGAACTCGTCATAAATCAACCCGCTGCGGAAGATTTGAGCTAGACCAGTATTGACTGCCAACCGCAGGGCCCAATCTCCTCGGGGTAGGACAATGGCATAGGCCTCCATCGACAGATCATCGGGCAACATCATCAACGCTGAGGCATTTTTCACCTGTGTGCCAAGCAAGAGCAATTTGTCTCCCGCATAGCCATCCACCTTGCCGGCCTCTAAGGCGGCGACGCCTTCATCCCTGTTATTAACAGGGACCAAGGTGACACCTAAATTGTCGTGGTTACTTTGCGCCATGACGGCGTCGCCGTTAGTTGTCCCGGACACGACTGCAATCTTTTTCCCTGCCATATCCGAAAAGGCATGAATGTTAGCGGCTTGGGATACCAGGACGCCCGTCGATTCGACGAAGATAATGTTGGAAAAATCGACTTCCTTCATGCGCGCCAACGTTACAGTGCTAGATCCGCATTCTATGTCTGCCCGGCCACTTGATACGGCAGTCAAACGCGAATGCACATCCACTGGTACCCATTGGATTTTCAGATCTGCCAAACCGACCTGTTGCGCGATCGATTTTGTGACCGATTGGCATACGTCGACCGAGAAACCCACGGCTTCGTGTTTGTCGTTGGCAAATGCGAACGGCGTCGCATCAGTGCGATAGGCTATACGGATAGTCTTACTGTCGCTGATCGTTTTAAGGCGGCTGTCGGACGGATATTGTGGCTGCGCAGATGCCGTCGCCAAAAATCCGAAAATCGCAACCAAGAGTCCAATAACTCGAAACATTTTCGTACTCCCCAGAAACCATTACTTGCGACTAAGCTAGCGGCTCATATCCGAACAACCGAAAGGAAACCTAGTGGCACGGCACCAGTTTCCACTGGCCAAGCGTTCGGACCAAACATACCATCGCCGCGCTCGTCCATGTCGCGAGACCGACCAGACGGCGTATTAATTTCAATGCCATAGCCGTCACCCCTTTAAAGCTATGAAACTAAGCTCGCCGCCGTCCGGTATCGCAAAATGTGTGGCCTTTCCCCCTGGAGATGCTTGAGAGAAGTATTGTCAGTATACTGGAATGCTCTATCGTCAGCATGGCAAAAGTTGGCGCAGGGCGGTCTAAATTCCCTGTTCTGAAGATTTCTTTCCCTGTTATCGCTTCAGAATTCCCTGTTCTGGTACGCAGGGAATTGGATCAAAATTCCCCATCGCATCGACACTATTCGGGACTTCCGGAGCCGCGGGCAGCCAAGTTTTGCGAAATTCCCTGTATTTTTCCCTGTTATCAGGGAATTCAGCGCGGAGACCGGTTCGAGATACACTGGGTCGTCAGCCAGGCAATGATTTACCCGCTTCAGGGGAAGCTTGATCTCGCTTACCTGTCGGCGCAGTCTTTCCCAAAACTGGAGGAAACGCTGTGAGCATTGCCGAATTGCGGCCGGCCTCCGCGCCGGGAAACATTCCGAGCGCCGAAGAACTCGTGGCGCGGGCCCGCGCGCTGGCGCCGAAATTGCGCGAACGTGCCGTGCGCGCCGAGCGCGACCGCAATATCCCGCAGGATTCGGTCGACGAATTTATCGAAGCCGGGCTTATTCACACGCTGCAGCCTAAACGCTGGGGCGGTTACGAGCACGACCACGAAGTGGCGTTTGATATCGCGGTCGAGCTCGGCAAATCCACCTGCGGCTCATCGGCGTGGTGCCTGAATTATCTTGCCGACCACGCCTGTATGCTGGCGCTGTTCCCTGAAGAAGCCCAGCACGATGTCTGGAGCCGCAACAACGCCGCCTGCATCGCCACCTCGGCGGCGCCGACCGGGAAAGTCGCGCCGGCGGCCGGCGGCTACCGCCTCGACGGCCGCTGGTCGTGGTGCTCGGGCCTGCGCCATTCGCAGTGGATCATGATCGGCGGACTGGTGCAGCGTCCGGGTGAGGATCATCCCGACATGCGGCTCTATCTCGTGCCGGTCTCGGAGCTGAAACAGGACGATACTTGGTACTGCGCGGGGCTCCGCGCCAGCGGCTCCAACACGGCCGTGCTCGACAATGTGTTCGTGCCCGAGCATCGCAGCGTTTCCTTCTCGGTGCTGCGCGAAGGTTGCTCGCCGGGATCGAAAGTCAACACCAATCCTATGTACCGCGCGCCCTTCATCGCGCTGCACAGCTATGCGCTGCTCGGACCCGTGCTCGGCGTCGCTCGCGGCGGCTACACCGAATTCGTGCAGTGGACGCGACAGCGCTATCTGACCTACACGCAGCTTGCCATCGCCCAGCACGTGCCGGTGCAGATCCGCGTCGCCGAGATCGCCGCGCCGATCGACGCTGCAGAGCTATTGGCGCGGCGCGCCTTCGCCATGGCGCGGGCCGATTACGCCGGCATGCCGCTTGCGACCCGCACGCTGCTGCGTCGCGATTTTACTTACGCGCTACGCGTATTGCGCGAAGCGCTGGACGATCTGGTCAAGATCTCCGGCTCCAGCGGACTGATGGACGACAATCCGGTGCAGCGCTGCTGGCGCGACGCCCACGCCATTTCCTCCCACGTGGTGATGAACTGGGACGTGCCGGCGGAAAACTTCGGGCGCACCGAATTCGGGCTGCCGCTCAACCCGGCCTATCCGATGTTCTGATCGGCAGAACGCGGCCGTGAAGATTCATTACATCACAGCAGCCTATCAAAGCCATCGTCGCGCCGGATTGGATTACATCGGCGCCCTGAAGGCACAGGGCGCGCATCTGGTCGAGGATCTCGCCGAGGCCGATGTCGTCATCATTCATGATGAGCCGGCGGCATTGCCGTATTATTATCAGAACTGGCCGATCCTGCAGCAGCGCTATGTGATTGCTTATGCCGTATGCGAGACAAGCGTCATGGCGCCGGAGCGGCTTCGAGCGCTTGGCTATGTCAATGAGATCTGGACCTGTTCGGCATATTGCCGAACCGCGCTGGCCGCCGCGCAGCGGCCGGTCACAGTGATTCCGCATATTGTCTCGCCGATCGAAGCCGATGACGCGGCCGCGGCGCGGCTGCGGTTGCGGCTTGGTCTGTCCGCGGACGCCTATATTTTCTATACGATCGCCCAATTTGAAGAGCGCAAGAATATCGAGGCCGGCATCCGCGCCTTCGCCAGGGTCGCTGCCCCGGATGTTCGCTACATCGTGAAATCGACTTTGCCTCTGTCGGACGAGATGCGCTCCGTCGCCGGTGTCATCAACCCGATGGATCATTTCAGCGATCATGACATCGCCGCGCTGCACCGCATCGGGCATTGCTATGTGAGCCCGCATTGCGGCGAAGGCTGGGGACTTTGCATGTCGGACGCCATGGCGCTGGGGAATCTGGTCATAGCGACCGGCTACAGCGGCAATATGGATTACATGGACGCCGAGAGCGCGTTGCTGGCCCCCTACAGTCTTGAGTCGATCCGGCTGCCGGAGAGCCGGGAGCGCCTTGGCTTTGATCCGTCCACGGCGGCGCCGCAATGGGCCTATGTGGACGAAGGCGAACTTGGCAAGCTGATGTTGCGCGCGCGATGGTTTTGGGACGAGCTCGCGCCGATGCGCAAGGAGGCCAAGCGCCGCGCGGCGGAATATTCCCCCGCTCGTATCGGCGACATGATGATGCGCCGGCTCAACGCCATCGGCGCCAGCCTAAGGCCGCCGGCGGCAATGCCCGGGTAGCAACTCGTGTGCAGGGGCGGTTAATTCCAGCGCCAGACGCCATAAGCGTGGCCGTTCTGCATCTGCGGCGCGACGTATGTGGGCTTGCGGTCGCCGATGGCGCCGAGCATGGCGATCCAATTGAGCAATTCGCCGCCGACATTGCCGGCTTTGAGCATCTGATGCTCCGTCGCTTCGGCGATCAGCCGGTCGATCTTCTGCTCCTCGAGCGACTTGATCACGCGCATCGCCCAGTCCGGGTCGGGCACACCGTCGGAGCGGCCCGGTGCCATGCGCGGTCCGCCGACTTCGAGCGAGAAGCTGCCCGAGCCCATGACCACCACACGGAGCGGATCGGGCCATGCTTCGATGGCCCTCGCCACCGCCTTGCCGAGGTCGTGGCAGCGCCGCGCCGACGGCAGCGGCGGCAGATGGCCGCTGACGAAGAACGGGATGACCGGGACCTGCATGTCGGGTGTGAGGAAATGCAGCGGCACGGTAATCGAATGGTCGACCGAGAAATTCTGCGTCATGCCGACGTCATAGCCGGCGCCGATGGCGGCGGCGCGGATATGCGCGGCGAGAGCGGGCAGGGACTTTACCGTGTAGTTCGGCACATCGCGCGGCTCGTCGTTCGGCGCCTTGAAACCCTTGTCGATGCCGACCGCGAAGATCGGCAGATCGTTGAGGAAGAACGTGTTGAGATGGTCGGTGTCGAACATCACGATGAGATCGGGCCGCGTCGCGGCAAGTTGCTCCTTCTGCGCGCCGAATAATTTGGCGATTTCGCAATCGGGTCCGTCGCGTTTGACGAAATGCGGAAATATCGGCGTGTGCGGCACGCCGAACCCGGCAACGATCTGCGCCATCTCTGTCCTCCCGTTAGCCGCTGCCGGCGTTACGCCACCGGCTGGCCGATCTCGTCGACTTTCACCGCGCGCATGCGTTCATTGTAGGTTTGCACGTTCAGCCCGCAGACCTCGAAGCGGGCCAGATAGCCCATCAGAAAGCCGTTGACGCCCATCCGAAACAGCGTGCCGACGTCGCCGGCGATCAACGCACGCCGCTCGTCGTCGGTCAGATCGAGCGGCGCCAATGCCTTGGCCGGGTCGGCTTTCATGGCGGCCCGGAAGGCATGATCGCGCAAAACCTCGCGGCACAGATAGTTCACGGCGAAGATCGACATGCCCGGCTCCCATTTCCGCTGACAATATTTCTTGCACGACCGGGCGGCGATTGCCACTGCGGCCTCGCCGTGGCTAAGCTTGCAGCCCTGTTCGGGAGGAATGCCGGAGGAGTGCCATGGATGCAATTGTGAGCGCGCGGCAAGACCGCCGCCTGACTAACCCGGTCTTCAACGACCGCAAGCTCAAGCTCGGCACCTTTGGCACCAACCTAGACCGCGGCTGCGCGATCTCGACGATCGACGGGGTGCTTGAGATCAATTGGCCGAACACGCTGGAATTGGCCAAGACGTCCGAAGCCATGGAATTCGAGGCTCTCGTCCCGATCGGGCGCTGGCACGGTTTTGGCGGGGTGACGAATTTCAATGGGCCAGGCTTCGAGTGCTTTTCCTGGGCCGCGGCCATCGGCGCCTCGACGCATTATTCCGGCATCTTCGCCACCTCGCATGTGCCGACCATTCACCCGGTGATGGCGGCGAAGCAGGCCACAACCATCGATCACGTCACCGGCGGCCGCTTCGCGCTTAACATCGTGACCGGCTGGAACCGGCCGGAGATCGAAATGTTCGGCTCGCCGCTGATGGAGCATAACGACCGCTACGATTGCGCCGCCGAATGGCTGCATATCATGAAACAACTGTGGACCCGCGACGAGCCGTTCGATTTCGAAGGCCGCTTCTACAATATCAAGAAGGGTTATGTGGAGCCGAAGCCGATCCAGCGGCCGTTTCCCGCGGTGATGAACGCCGGCGGTTCCGAGAAGGGCCAGCATTTCGCCGCCAAGCATTGCGACATGGTCTATGTGGTGTTCGGCTCGCATGACTTTGACGACTGCAAGGCCAAGGTCAATTCCTACCGCGAGCTGGCGCGCAAGGAATATGGCCGCGAAATTCAGGTCTGGAGCTACGCTTATGTGGTGCAGGGCGAGACCGAGACGGAGGCCAAGGACTATTTCCGGAACTACGTTCAGGAGAAGGGTGACTGGGAGGCGGTCAGCAACCTGGTCGACACCATGATCGCCAATGCCAAGACCTTGCCGCCGCACGTGCTCGCCGAAATGAAGAAGCATTTCATCGCGGGCTGGGGCGGCTATCCGCTGATCGGCACGCCGGAGCAGATCGTCGATGGTCTCGTGCGGATGTCGAAAATGGGTCTCGACGGCACGCTCTTGAACTGGCCGCGCTACATCGAAGACCAGCATTGGTTCAAGGATCGCGTCTATCCGCTGTTGCAACAGACCGGATTGCGGTGAGCGTATCAGAAATACCGTCCGGTTGGCTCCGGACCGAGGCCAAGCTGCATGCGGCCGTAATGCGCAAAATTGGTTTCGACGTTGAGGCTGATGTGCATTGACATGAAGTGGATATCGCGCCACGCCCGCTGCAACGGATGCGATGAGGCGAACCCGGCCGTGCCGCTCAAGGCGACCAGCGTGTCGATCGCGCCAATCATTAATTCGGATACGCGGGCGTAATCCCGCACCGATCGCGCCAAAAGGTGCGGCGAAAAGGCCTCCGGCGCCTCGGTCACATGCACGGCGCGTTGCAATAACAGCTCGGCCGCGTCGATATCAGCTGCAACGCGCGCCATCCGCACTTGAACCGAGGTTTTTTCAGCAAGCGGCGTGCCGTCCTGCGTTTTCCGTGTTTTGGTCCATTCGCGGAACATGTCATAGGCGCCCTGGGCCGCTCCCAGCATTGGTGGAGCGAATGAAATCGGCGCGTAATAGAAAAACGGCGTGCGATAGATGGTTTCGTTGTAGACGGCGCCGCCCGGAGTCTTGCCATCGCGCAAGGCGGTCAGCGACAACACGCGGCTTTCCGGTACAAAAACGTTGTCGACGACAATGGTCTTGCTGCCGGTACCACGCATGCCGGCGGTGAACCAGGTGTCGCGGATGGTGCATTCGCCGGCGGGGACCAGAAAGAATTTCCATTCCGGAGCGGGCGCGTCTTGCGTCATGCCGCCGAGCATGACCCAGGAGCAGTGATCGACGCCGCTGGCAAAGGGCGAACCGGCGCTCGAGAGTCGGTAGCCGCCGTCGGTCGCGACGGCCTTCGCGCTTGGCGCGAATGACGCCGCAATCGGCACATCGAGATTGTCCGCCCAGACCGCTTTTTGGCCGGCTTGCGGGTACTGCGCGATCAGGTGGGCATGATGAATGATCAGGCCGGCGCACCAGCCGTGCGATGCATCGGCCTTGCTGAGCTCCCGCGTCACCTCGTACCAGGTGCCGAAATCGAGGCCGTAACCGCCGATCTCTCGGGGCAGCAGGATGCGGGCGAAACCGGCATCGAGCATGTCCTTCGCGGATGCTTCGGGAAGCCGGCGCGCCTCTTCCGCCGCTGCGGCGCGTTCGGTGAACCGCGGCGCCAGCGCGCGGGCCCGTTCGACCATCTCGTGCGCGGTGACATTTTGGTCGCGCGGCGGGGAGGGCGGCATACTGTGCTCCTATCGCTTGGACGGCTCGTCGGACGGCTCAAGTTTGAGCCGCCGGCCGACCGGAAACAGTTGCAAGTCATAGCGGTGGATGACCCAGCCCCATATCCCCATCGGCGCTTTCAGCATAATGACGATGGCGAGAACGCCCAGGAGGATCAAATAATAGGTGCCATAATCCGCCAACAGCTCGCGCAGGGCGATATAGACCAGCATGCCGATGAACGGTCCTTCCAATGTGCCGATGCCGCCGATCACGACCATGAAAATGACCACGACGGTCCAGTCATTGACGGAAAAGCCCGCCTCCGGCGAGATCCGCAGCTTCTGCAGGAAAATCAGGCCGCCGATAAGGCCGGTACAGGCGGCGGTCGCGACGTAGATAATGAATTTCGTGCGGAACGTATTGACGCCGAGGCTCGCGGAAGCCGGTTCCGAATCGCGTATTGCCGTCAACGCCAAGCCGTGCCGCGAGCGTAACAGCAAATAAACGATCGTGAACACCAACAGCGACACGGCGAGCGTCATCAAATACAGCATCGTGTCGCGCACATCGCGGTCGGGGGAGATTTCACGCAGGATCGAAACGGTCAGCGACAGTCCGGAGCCCGCGCCAAGCACCAGAAAGAGGCTGGCGAAGAGGGAAAAGACCTCGGAGACGACCCAAGTGCCGATGGCGAAATAGGCGCCGCGCAGGCGAAACACCGCGAATGAAACAGGGATCGACATCAGCCCCGCGAACGGACCGGCGAGGAGCAAAGCGAGGTAGACATTCACATTCCAGACGCCGGTCAGATAGAACAACATGTAGCCGCCGAGCCCGACGTAGGCCTGTTGCCCGACGGACACCAAGCCGGCATAGCCGGCGAGCAAATTCCACAGCTGCGCCAGCGCCACGTAGTAGGCCATCTCGGCGATAAGCCGCATCCAGCCAGCGTCACCCCACCAAGGTAGTGAGATCAGCGCAGCCAGTACGACCGCCGCCAAAACCGCGAAGACGCGGCTCGCCTTGGTCGCACGCTCGACGCGGACCGGCTCCAATTCGGCGGTCGCATCACCAGCCATATCAATCCCTCGTCCGCGGAAACAGCCCGTTCGGGCGGAGGATCAGAATGGCCAGAAACGCCAGGTGCCCGGCGAGTATTTGCCACGTCGGATCGAGCGCGGCGCCGACGGATTGGGCGATGCCCAGCACCATGCCGCCGACCAGCGTGCCCCACATGCTGCCCAGCCCCCCAATGATCACGGCCTCGAAGGCGAGAATAAGCCGGATCGGCCCCGCGGCAGGATCGAAAATAGTGCGAATGCCGAACAGCACGCCGGCGATCGCGGTGAAAATCATGGCGATGCCGAGCGCCAGCGCGTAGAGCTTGCGATTGTCGATGCCCATCAGTTCGGCGGTGTTGGCATCGTCGGAGACCGCGCGAAAGGCGCGGCCGAGGCCAGTGCGGTAGAACAGGAACTGCAGGCTGGCGATGGAAAGGACCGCAACCGCGAAAACCAGGAGCGGGTAGACGCCGACATCGATACCGCCCGGCAAGTGCAGGCTCGCGGTTTCGATGGCGCCTTCCTGGAGCCGGTGGTCGTAGGCGCCAAAACCTTGCAACAGCCCATTTTGAATGATGATCGATATGCCGAAGGTGACGAGCAGCGGCGGCAATAGCCCACCGCTGAGTGTCTGATTCAACAGACCGAGCTGCAGCGCGTAGCCGAGCGCAAACATCACCGGAACGACGATCGCCAGGCTGGAGAATGGATCGAGGCCGGTATTCTGCGTGACGACCAACGCGACGTAGCCCGACAGCACGATAAAATCGCCGTGGGCGATGTTGACGAGTCGCATGATGCCGAACGACATCGACAGGCCGATGGCGAACAGCGCGTAGATGCCACCGAGCAAGCTACCCTGAATAAAGATGTTGAGCCATTGCATCGCGGTGGCTGCCCTACATCCCGAAATAGGCCGCGGTCAGCGCCGCGCGGTCGAAATTCTTGGTCGGCGCGCTTAACGCCAGGCGGCCTTCCTGAAGGCAGTAGAAGCGCGTCGAGGCGTCGAGCGCCCGATTAATATCCTGTTCGACCAGCACGACCGTGGTGCCCTCGGCCGTGATGACGCCGAGACACTGGTAGATGTCGCGGATGACCACCGGCGCCAATCCCAACGACAGCTCGTCGCAGAGCAGCAGCCGGGGATTGGACATCAAGGCGCGGCCCACCGCGGCCATTTGCTGTTGCCCGCCCGACAGGGACGTCGCTGGCAGGCGGCGTAATTCACGCAACCGCGGAAACAGCTCATAGACGCGCGTCAGGTTCCAGGGGCCGGCGCGGTTGCTGTGAGTGCCAAGCAACAGGTTTTCCTCTACCGATAGACTGGGGAACAGCCGCCGACCTTCCGGCACCATGGCGATGCCGAGCCGCACGATTTCGTGCGGGGTCCTGTGCCCGATCGGTTCGCCGTCGAACAGCACCGTGTCCGGCGCGGTCGCCAGCGCGCCGGCAATCGCGCGCAACAGCGTGGTCTTGCCGGCGCCATTGGCGCCGATGATAGCCACGGTCTCGCCTTGCTCGACGGTCACGTCGATTCCAAACAGCGCTTGGAAGTCGCCGTAGAACGCCGACAAATTCTGCGTGCGCAACAGCGTCATGATACCGGTATGCCCATGTAGACTTCACGCACGCGCGGATCCCCCATCACTTGATGCGGATCGCCCTCCGCCAGTATCTGGCCGAAATCCATCACGATCAGCCGGCTCGCCACCGAGACCAAAGCATGCACGATGTGCTCGATCCAGACGATGGTAGTACCGCGACCGTGGATTTCCTTGATCGTCTTTACCAACTCGCCGCACTCGTACTCGGTCAGCCCGCCGGCGATTTCATCGAGCAGCAGCAATTTGGGTTGCATGGCAAGCGCTCGCGCCATCTCCAGCCGCTTCCGCTGCAACAGCGTGAGCGTTCGCGCCGGCATGTTGGCCTTGTCATAAAGTCCGGTGACTTTAAGCACTTCGCTGCAACGTTTGTAGCTTTCCCGTTCTCCGGCGCCGCCGCCGAAAATCGCGCCGACCAGAAGATTCTCGAATACGCTCATGTTCGCGAACGGATGCGGAATTTGATACGAGCGGCCGATACCCAAGCGCGAGCGGGCGTGCGGCGGCAGTCCCGTCACGTCCGATCCACCGAACTCGATACGTCCCTTGGTCGGCACGGCATCGCCGGTGATCAAATTGAACAGGGTAGTTTTGCCGGCCCCATTGGGCCCGATCACAGCCAGTGCTTCGCCGTCGGCGACGTCCACATTGACGCCGTCGACGGCTTTGAGCGCGCCGTAATGCTTGGACACCGCCTGAAGCTGGAGAAGGGCTGCCATGAATGACTTTTGGTTGCGGCCGCCGCAGTTCGCTGCGGCGGCCGTTCTTCGTTTTTGCTGCAGACTTTATTCCCCGCCCTTGACTCCCGTCAGGAATACGAAATTGCAGAAAATGGCCGGTCAACCGGGATTTGCGGTGCGCTATCCGTTGAACACGATGTTGAGATCGTATTTCCATTTCGTGCCTTTTTCCCACTGACCGCCGACGATCGGCGTCGTGCAGACATTCGGCACCGGATTGGTCGGACCGCCCTTCCAGGTGATGGGGCCGACGATCGACTGATAGTCGGTCTGGGCAATCGCATCGCGGATCGATTCGGCATTGAGCTTCTTGGCGCGCTTAAGCACGTCGATGGCGACTTCGAGATTGGCGTGCTTGAAGCCGAGTGGTTGGGTCCACTGCTTGCCGCTCGCCTTCTCGTAGGCGTCGCAGTACTGTTGCGCCGTCTGGCCGGTCAGGCCCGACTTGAACGGATGGTGATGCGACCACCAGACTTCCGTCGACATGCCGGCGCCGCGATCACCCAGTGCCTCGACGGCGGTCGGGAACAATAGCGCCTTGGGCGGCGTCACGATCTTCGGTTGAAAACCCTGCTGCGCGCATTGGGTCCAAAAAATCGCGAATTGCGGCGGGTTGAAAATGCCGCAGGCGATGTCGGCGTTCATACTTTTCAACTGGCCGATCTGCGCCGAGAAGTCGTCAGATAGCGGCGGATAGAGACCGAGGTAGTGCACGTCAAAACCGTGGCCCTTGATGGTCGCCGGCAGGCCGTGCTCGGGATTGCTGGCGGCGATGCCGTCGGGATCGTTGGTCAGCATCACGCCGGCAATCTTGTTGGTCGGCAGCGTTAGCCACATCTCGGCGAACATATTGGCGACCATGTCGAAGCCCCAGAAGAAGTGGTAGGTCCACTCGAAACCCTTCTTGGGGTCGCCCTTGCGGCCGAAGAACCAGGACTGCCACGGATCGTCCGACGTGATGCATGGCACGCCGGCGAGTTCGCACTGATCGGCGACCGGATTGGTCGTATCGCCGGTCGACGAGGCGATCATGATGTCGACCCGGTCATTATTGATGAGCTGCGCCGCAACCTCCGAGGCGCGGTTCGGATTCGATTGGCTGTCCCGGTTGAGAATTTCGACGCGATGTTTCTCGCCGGCGACGACGATGCCGTCACCCAAAAACTTGCTCACCTCCTCGGCAACCCATTTCGAGGGCTCGCCGAATGCGGCGATTGGCCCGGTTTCCGGCGTGATCTGCCCGATCTTGATGGTCTTGGGCGCCGCGCGTGAGGACTGGAACGTCCACGGCGATGTGATGAGCCCGGCACTGCCGGCCGCAGCAAGCTTAAGAAGCTTGCGGCGTTGCTTGTCGATTTTGCCGGCGCGCGATGCGGCGCCCCCCCATTTGACGGTCATGATCGCTTCCTCCCTAATTTATTGTGGTGAGATTATAGCCCGGTGGGCGTTCGCCCCACAAAGGCCCATCATCGCAGACTGAGCCGAGCTAGGCTACTGAGACGATGGACTAAATCTGCAGGCAACCTAGGCGAAATTCTGCAGCATCGCCTCGCGCAGGAATTTCGGCAGTTCGGCCAGATCGCCGCTGCCGTAATCGTCGGCGACCGCCGCCGAAAGCGAAACCAGCGTGGCCGCCGACAGCGGCATCGGCACGCCGGTGAGCGCACCGGTCGCCACAGCCGACATCAAATCCTTGCGCAACGTGCGGATGTCGAGGGTCATCTCGGCCGGCGCGCCCTTGAGCACGTCGATCTTGCTCTTCAGCCAGCCGCTGGCATAGGGCGCCTCCTGCAACACATCGAGCATCTGATCGAGCGTGAGGCCTTGCCTTAGGCCGAGCGCCAGCGATTCCGACACCGCTTGGATATAGGCGCCGAGACCGAGATTGACGGCGAGCTTCATTGCGTAACCGGCGCCGTTCGGTCCCATATGCACGATACGGCGCGTCATTTTTTCCAGCACCGGACGGGCGCGGTCGAGGTCTTCAGCGCGGCCGCCGACCATGGCGAATAGCTTGCCGTCGCGCACTTGCGGAATGGTGCCGAGCACCGGCGATTCGATGAGCCGCGCGCCTTTGCCATCGACCAGGGGCGCTAATTCGCGGCCGGTCATCGGCTGCAACGTGCTCATTTCGATGAACAGCTTGCCCTTGACGTCGCCGCTGAGAAAACCGTCCGGCCCGTTGAAGATGCGCCGGATGCCGTGATCCTCGGTGATGATGGAAATCACGATTTCGGCCTGGGCGGCGATCTCACGCGGATTGGCGGCGATCCCCAATCCGCCCGCCGCCAGCGCGCGGTTCGCCTCTGCGTTGTGGTCCCAGCCCACGACGTTGAAGCCTTGCTGACGCAAACGCTGTGATATCGCGCTGCCCATGCGGCCCAATCCGACAATTCCAATTTTCATGACGTACTCCCTGATCCGCACAACGCGCGGTTATGATGAGCGCTCGCACTTTTGTCGCACTATAATTGACAGCATTTTGTGCTGGGATACTGTGTCGCCGTCAACGGCACCGTCGTTAGCGCAGGCGGCGAGCATAAAACAAATGAGCGCGGAAAATCGCCGCGGCTGGGGAGGCCAATATGCGACATCGCTTTCTGCTTGCTCTGTTACCGTTTGCGCTGGGGGTGCCGCTTGCGTTCGCCATCGTGCCCAAGGCCGTCTCGGCGGCGCAATACGTGCTGAAATGGGCCGTCGTGACGCGCGGCGACATGCAAGAGAAATTCGGCCACAAGCTGGCGGAGGTGCTGCCGCAAGCAACCAATGGCCGCGTCGAAGTCCAGGTCTTTGCCGGCGGCCAGCTCGGCAGCCCGTCGGCGATGATCGAAGGCTTGCAGCTCGGCACCATCGAGGCTTACGAAAATCCCGCCGACTTCTTCACCGGTGTCGATCCGCGCTTCGGCGTTTTCAGCATTCCGTTCCTGTTCAAGAGCACCGAGCAAGCCAACAAGGTTCTCGCCGATCCGGAATACAATGACTTCGTGATGCACATGGCCGAGGCCAAGGGGCTGGTCGGCGTCAACCTCGCGGTGGCGGCGGAGTTGCTCTATTTCGGCGTCAAGAAGCCGCTGCGGACGCTCGATGATTTCAAGGGCATGAAAATTCGCGTCAATGCGACGCCCGCCGAACGCGCGCGCATGGCGGCGCTCGGCGCCACGGCGGTGCCGATGGGCCTGCCGGAAATGATCACCTCGCTGCAGAACGGCGTGATCGACGGCACCATGAGCGGCATGTCGATCTTCACCAATTTCAACCTGCAGAATGTCGGCAAAGTGCTGCTTGAAACCCACGACACGCTCTTGGTCTCCTTTGGCGCCATGAGCAAGCCGTGGCTCGACAAGCTACCGCCCGATCTCAGCAAGACCGTCGTCGATGAGGCGCGCAAGCTGCAGCCTTGGGCGCGGCAGACCGCGATCGATGAGGTCGCCCAACTACGCCAGGTATGGCTGCAGCGCGGCGGCGAGATCGTGCATCTGTCGCCGGCCGACCAGGCGGAACTGGAAAAGCGGCTCAAGCCGATCGGCGCCGAAGTGACCAAGGACGATCCGGTGCTCAAGGCGTTCTACGACAAGACCGAGGCGCTGGCGGCGAAGTACCAGTAATTGCGATGCCTAAGGCCGGAGCGTTACCGCGGCCGCGGAGCGCTTCGGCAAAATCCGGCCGGGGCGAATTGTGGGGCGCCGTCGCGCGTGACGGGATGACGTTTTGCGCGTGCCGGCTGCGAGGGTGGTGAAATGGCGGACGCAAAGCCGCTGTCGCGGCGACGGCAGATCGAAGAGTTCATTTTCGTCAGAGTTCCGCACGTCTTGTCCGGCACGCTGTTCCTGATCGCCGTCGTGCTTAACATCGTCAACGTCATCGGCCGTTACGTGTTCGGCATGCCGGTGTTCTGGGCCGAAGAGGCGCTGACCTTTACCGTGATTTGGATCGTGTTCCTGGTCGTCGGCACCATCACCTACCGCGGCGCGCACCTGAATATGGATCTGCTCTATTCCCGGATGCCGGCCGGCCTGCAGCTCGTCGTCAGGGTTGCTATCGCGCTGGCGCTGATTGTCTGCGCCGTCTACACCGCGATCCAGTCATGGGCGGTGGTCAAACTGCACTACATGACCAGCGGCGTCACGGCGGGCACCAATATTCCTCTGGTCATACCGCATTCGGCGCTGCTGTTCGGCTTCAGCTTCATGGCCGCGGCGGCGATCGTCCGGCTGCCGTCGTATATTTCCGGCAAGTTCGATTGAGCGGGGCGCGGCCATGTATTGGGTAATGGCGATCCTGCCGTTCGCGCTGCTGCTGCTGGGCTTTCCAATCTTTCTGCTGCTTCTGATTACTTCTCTGGTCATCCTGCTCGGCTTTTTCGATATTCCGATGACCGTGGTGCCGCAGGACATCTTCAACAGTCTCAACAAATACGCGCTGCTAGCGGTGCCGTTCTTCGTCTTCGCCGGCAATGTCATGTCGCGCGGCGGCATCTCGGTGCGGTTGCTGCGTTTCGTCAGTTCGCTGATCGGCGGCTTCCGCGCCAATGTTCCGTTCACGTCGCTTGGTTTTGCCGCGCTGTTCGGGGCGACCTCGGGCGTGACCACCGCTGCGACCGCTGCGATCGGCACGCTGACTTATCCGAAAATGCGCGAAGCCGGCTATAGCGAGAGTTTCGCCGCGGCCCTTATCACCTCCGAAGGCGCGCTGGACAATCTCATTCCGCCGTCGATTGCGATGATCATCTACGGCATCGCCTCGGATACCTCGATCGTTCAGCTCTGGACCGCCGGTATCGGCCCTTGCCTTTTGTTGGCAAGTTTCTTCGGCGCCTACATCTATTATCATTCGGTCAAAGTCGGCATTTCCGACACCGGGCGCTTTTCGCTCAAGGAACTGTTCCAGGCGACGCGTGACGGCGCCTGGTCGCTCGGCGCCATCGTCGTGATCATCGGCGGCATCTATTCCGGCGTGTTCTCGCCGACCGAAGCCGCCGGCGTCGCCAGCGTCTATGCCATCGTCGTCAGCTATTTCATTTATCGCGAAGTGACGCTCGCCGATCTGTTCGATATTGCAGCGCGTTCGATGTACTTGACCGGTCTCATTTTCATCATCGTGGCGATCGCCGGTCTCTATTCGTGGCTGCTCACGATCAGCGGCATCGCCCAGGCCATCGTGACGGTGATCACCAGCCTACATTCCGAGCGCTGGGTGGTGCTGTTGGTAATCAATTTGTTCCTGCTGTTCATCGGCTGCTTCCTCGATCCAGCCTCCGGCCTGATCATGCTGACGCCGCTCTTGGCGCCTGTCGCCGCGTCGCTCGGCGTCGATCCGATTCATTTTGGCGTCATCGTGGTGATGAATTTGACGATCGGGACTTTTCATCCGCCTTTCGGCTTGAACATTTTCGTCATTCAAGCTTTGTTCAAGACGCCGTCGGAGACGCTCTATCGCGGCCTGATCCCGTTCGTGATTCTGGCGGTGATCGCGCTACAGATCGTCACCTATGTGCCGGCGATCTCGCTGACGCTCGAGCATCTGTTGTTCCGCGGCTAGCGGATTAGACGTCACGGGGCCTCGATCATCCCGGCGACGTTCTTGAGCGCCGCACGCAGGTTGTCGAACATGGCGATGCCTTCCGCGGCTGTTTTTCGCTTGACTGCGTGGCCGCGGGCGCCGGGCAGCCGTGGCGGTTCGGCGCCAGCCATCGGCTTGGCTTTGCCGACCATGTCGGCGATATGCGTCATACGAGCGTCATAGGCTGCGGCACCGGCAAAGCCTTGCGGATTGAGCACCAGGAAGAAATGGCAGATGTTGCTCGGCCGTTTGACCACGTTCTCGTAAGTCACCTGGAAGCCGGGCTCGCCGTCGGAGAGGGCGCTGCACAGAACTTCGACCATCAATGACAACGCATAGCCCTTCGGTCCGCCGATCGGCAGCACCGATCCTTTCACCGCTGCGGCGGGATCGGTGGTCGGTTGGCCCTGCGGGTCGAGCGCCCAGCCTTCCGGAATGTTTTTTTGTCCGGCCGCGAGCATATGGCGAATGCGCGAGCGCGCCACCATGGCAGTTGCCATGTCGGCGACGATCGGCTCGGCATTGTGCAGCGGAAAGCCGACGCCGATCGGATTGGTGCCGAACAGGCCTTCGGTGCCACCCGTCGGCGCAATCGCCGGGCTGGCATTGGTAAATGCCAAGCCGATCAGGCCCTGCGCCGCGGCGTGATCGACGTAATAGCCGGCGGCGCCGAAATGGCTGGAATTACGCACAGTGACTGCGCCAACGCCGTACGTCTTGGCGATTTCGATCGCCAGGTCCATCGCGCGCCGGCTCGCCACCAAGCCCAGCGCATGATCGGCATCCATCACGGCGGAGCAGGGCAGCGGCTGCACCGTGGCGATAGCCGGATTGCTCTTGATGGTGCCGTCAAGGAGACCGCGCGTATAGAGCGGCAAATGCACGACGCCGTGCGAGTCCGAACCGTGGGTCTGCGCCCAGAGCGCGACTTCGGCGCCGATCTCAGCGTCTGCGCGCGGCACGCCGCAATGCGTAAAGACGTCAACGACCAAAGCCGCGAGCGCGGCCGGCGTCACCTTGTCGGTTGCGGCCATCTGCCGGAGTTTTGCCGCGAGTGCCGCCGCGTCCTGCATCGATCTGCCCATCACTTCGGTGCTGCGCCAGGAAAGAAAGCCTCGGCGTTGCGGTGGAACACTTTTTCATAGACGTCTTCGGAATAGCTGAGCGAACGCCAGTCGTCGACCAGCCGCTCATGCGTGAGGGTGGGCCAATCCCAGCCGAACAGAATGCGGTCTTGCAGCCGGCCGCCGATTTCCTTCTTCAGGGCCGGTGTAAAATATTTCGGCGACCAGCCGTGCAGCTCGTAGCGGACGTTCGATTTGTGCAACAGGATAGCGATCATGTCGTCCTGCCACGGCCAAGCCGGCCGGCCGGCGAGGATTTTCAGTTCCGGAAATCGCGCGGCGACAAGATCGACGTGGCGCGGATGCCCGTCCTCAAGCACGACGCCCATGCCGCCGGGCATGCCTTGACCGATGCCGGTGAGGCCGGTCATCAGCAGCACCGGCACGTCGGCCTCGATCGATAGCTTGTAGAACGGATCCCAGATCGGATCGCTGGGCGGAAACCGTAAGCTGTTCTGGCTCTGGCAGAAGCCGAGAAAGCCGCAATCGGCCGCTTTAAGACGCGCATATTCCTTGAGCCAGAAATCCTTCAAGGTCGGATTGGCGGCGAGCCAGTTGCCATAGACGACGTCACGATTGTCGCGGGCGAATCCGGTTGCGTAATCGTTGGAGGCGCGGATTTCGTCTTCATCGGTCATCCGCCAGGTGCGGTAGATATCGAGGATGCTGCGGACGTTGCGCTGACGGAAATCCTCCGCCATCTCCGCCTCGGTCTGAAAGCTGCGCTTCCGCTTGAAAATGCGCTCGGCATTGGCGAGTTCCTCGGCGCTGCGATGATGCAAGCCGGCGCGGGTGGAGAAATGCGAATGGCAATCGAAATAGCGCACGGAATTCACTTCTTGTCGTAGCGCTGATCGAGAATCCGCTTCGGCTTGCCTTCGCGGCCGCGGTTCGACCATTCCATGAGTGCGTCCTCAGGCACAAGCTCGACATCGAGCTTCAGCCCAAGATCCGAATGCAGCCGCTTCTCGATGTACTCCTTCAAGCCCTCCCAGCCCGGCGCGTCCTCGCGCACCTCGACCTTGACCGTCATCTCGTCGCGGATGACGCCATCGCGCACGTTTCGCTCGGCGATGCATAGCCATTCGCCGGTGGTGCGATTGTCGCTCTTGATCGCCGGCAGGCAGGCCTGCGGCCAGATGCTCACGCCGCGGATGCGTACCATGGTGTCGCTGCGGCCGAGCATTTTCTGCATGCGGCGGAAGCAGCTGCCGCATTCGCAGCGGTCGGTGGCGACGATGCGGGTGAGATCGCGCAGATTGAAGCGGATCATCGGCTGCTGGCGGCGATGCAGGATGGTGCACACCATGTTGCCGATCTCGCCGTTCGGGACCGGCTTGTTATCTTCGATGCCGACGATTTCAAAGAAGGTCGAAATCCTCGTGAAAATGCAGGCCGTTCTGCTGCTGGCACTCGAAGGCGCCCATGCCCATCTCGTGTGTGCCGTACATGTCGTAGACCTTGCAGCCCCATAACTCTTCGAGCTGATGGCGGAAGGTGTTCTCGGTGTCCGGGCCCAGCCCGCAGCCGAGGAATTTGGTTTTCAGATCGCGCACGTCGAATTTGAGCTCGTCGCGCGCGACTTTGGCGAGCTGGGTGGCGTATTCGGGACGCACGTACCAGACATTGGTGCCCCATTCCTGGGCGATCTCGATCTGCCGCCGCGACGATGTGACTGCGCCGGTCCCGGTGGTGAGCGGCAGCGCGCCGAGATAATCGTGGCAGGCCTTGTAACAGCACCAGCCGGCATTGCCGAGCGAGCAGGTGTGTGGAATTTGCACGCGGTCGCCGGGCCGCACGCCGCAGATATACAGCACGCGCGCATGGGTGAGGCCATTGAGCTCCCATTCGAGCGGGGCGTAAAGCGTCGGCCGCGGCTTGCCGGTGGTGCCGCCGGAAGTCTGCAGCTTGAGCGGCTGTGTCTTGAGTATTTCATCGACATTGCCGTTGATCAGGCCGAACGGCGGGTTCTCCTCCTGGTCTTTCTTGATGTCGGCGGAATCGAAGGTCGGCAGCTTGACGATGTCGTCGATGCTTTTGATGTCGCCGGGCTCGAGGCCGGCCGCTTTCCAGCGCCGCTGGTAGAAGCCGTTCCGCCAGCCGGTTTTCATCAGATCGAGGAATTGCTCGTTCTGGAATTTTCGGATTTCGTCCGCCGACCATTTCCATCGCGTCTTGGCGAACACGTCCGGCACCGGATAGCGCCGATACAGCGCGTCCCAGTCGATCGAGCGGTGATAGATCGGCAGCGTCGTCTCGGTGACGCTGCGCTCCATGACGGACATTGTCGTCTCCATATTCATTCCAGGCGCAACGCGGCGGACCGCGGCGCTAGCTACCGGCGGCCGCCGGCGCTTAGGTTTTGTAGTCAGGCGCGTCGCGGTCAAGCTTGCGAAGAAGCGCGCGCCAGGTCATTTGATTGAAGGGCTGATTGCCATCGGTGATGATCTTGGCTTGACCGATGGTCGCGTCCAGCACCCCTTGCGGCGGCACGTAAGGCTTGACCGCGCCGGCCGACGAGCGGACTTGGGTTTCGCAAGCGCGGATAACGAGGAACGCCAGCATATAGGCTTCGTGCACGCTGTGCCCCCACAGCACGAAGCCATGGCCGCGCTGCAGCACGATCTGCTTGTCGCCAAAATTCTTGGCCAGCCGCCGGCCTTCCTCGTCGGTGGAAATCAGGCCCTCGTAATCATGATAGCCAACCGGCCCAAGCCACAGCGCGTATTGGTTGCCGGGAATGATGCCGTGCTCCTGCATCGCCACGGCGGTCGCATATTTGGTGTGCAGATGCATGACGCATTGCGCCTGCGGAAAGGCGTCGTAGATGCCTTTGTGAAACGGGAACGCGAATTTGTGTGGCATCTCGTCGCTCGGCTCGACGTGATTGCAGTTCTCGTCGAGCTTATGCAGGTTCGAGGCGGTGACCTCCTCGAACAAAATGGCCGCCGGATGCATCAGGAACTGGTTCGGATGGTTGGGTACGCGGGCCGACAAATGGGCGAACAGCAATTCATCCCAGTCCTGTAGCGCGGCCAGCCGGAAGGCGGCGGCGAGATCGACGCGGACCTTCCATTCGGCGGGATCCATACCCGGCTTGAGCGCCCGGGCGGTGCTCGTTGCGGCGTTCACGGCGTCTCTCCCTCAAGCAGCGCCGTTCTGCGGCGCGACTGTTGGTGCAAAGTATGTCCGTGCGCAGCTACATTGTCCATTGCCGCTCGTAGCACCCGCATTGGGCTATTGCCCGCAGGGTTGAAGCGATCTTCAGCCAATGCTTGCGCTATGCTAAAATCATTCAATGACAGACGCTGTACTGCTCGATCGGTCATCCCGCCGCGCACCGCCGCGGGTTGATGAAAGCAAGCTTTCACAACCGCTGCAGGATTTGTTCGCAAGCTGGCGGCAGGAGTTAAAGCACGAGTTCAAGGGTCTCGCCGCCGAAGGTGAGATCGAGACAAATCTGTTTCCGCTGCGCGCGACCGGGGCCTCGACACAGCCGTTGCTTGCCGCCGTCAATGACTTTTTGGCCTCTCTCGATGCCAAGCAACGCGCCGCCGTGAGCTACCCCGCGGATAGCGAAGTCTGGCGGCATTGGAGCAATATCCACCGCAATGTGATGCGGCATGGGCTGTGTTTTGCTGAATTGAGCGATCGCCAGCTCGAGCTCGCTTACGGCATCATGCGGGTGGCACTGGGCACGCGGGCTTACGAGACCGCGCGCAATGCCATGCGGCTCAATGAGCATCTGGCCGAGCTCACCGGCCTGCCCGACGAGTTCGGCGAGTTTTTCTACTGGATCAGCATTTTTGGAACGCCGGCTGCCGATGCGCCCTGGGGTTTCCAGATCGACGGCCATCACTGCAACATCAATTGCTTCGTGCTCGGCGACCAGATGGTGCTGACGCCGATGCTGCTGGGATCGGAGCCGGTTACGGCGGAATCCGGAAAATACAGGGGCACCACGGTGCTGCGCGAGGAAGAGGCGCGAGGCTGGGCGTTCATGAATTCCCTGACGCCCGAACAGCGCGCCAAGGCGACGATCGGCTACGATCTGCCGTTTGACGGCTTCGCGTCAGGCTTCAAGGATAATGTCGTTATCCCCTATGACGGCCTGCGCGTGGCCGATATGACGCCAGCGCAACGGACTTTGCTCGCCGACTTGATCAAGCTCTATACCGACCGGCTGCCGTCTGCACATGCGAAAGTGCGGTTCGACGAAGTCAACCAGCATCTCGGCGAAACGATCTTCGCCTGGATCGGGCAGTTCGATCCGGTGGCGCCGTTCTATTATCGCATCTACAGCCCGGTGATCTTCATCGAGTTCTACCACCAGCCCGGCGTGGCGCTGCCGAATACCGGCTATAACCGCCGCCACGCCCATGCGCTGGTTCGCACGCCAAACGGCAACGACTACGGCCGTGTACTGCTGCGGCAGTTCGAGGCAGATTAGCCTTTGCCGGCTGGATTGCCGCCCAAAACTTCCGCGATCCAGTCGCAGATGAATTCGCGTGTCGGCGCAACATTGTCGACGCCGCAGTGCTCGGCGCCGCCGTCGGCTAGCGTCTGCACGTGAAGCTCGGCTTTGGGACTGGACGTGCAATCGGCGATCAATTGCTTCGCCTGGCTCAGCGGAATCTGGCGATCGTTTTCGCCGTGAATGCAGAGGATGGGGCATTTGATCTGATGCAGGATGCCTCGCAGCGATAGTTTCTCCGAGACCGCAACCACCTCCTCGACCGAGGACTTGCCGAACACCCAGCCGACATGGTCCCAGTAGTGCGGTACCGGCAGCCGCTGATCCTTCGATTCATAGCGCCGCCGCTGCGTCTCGCCCCAATCGTAATTGGCGCCCCAGGCAACGGCGCATTTGAACCGTGGCTCGAACGCGGCCGCGCGCGGCGCGTGATAGCCGCCAAGTGACAGCGCCATGATGCCGATGCGGTTGCGATCGATACCGGCCGTCGATTGCAGGAAATCAACCGCGGCCCCGGCTGGAATTTCCGCCTCGGGGCCGTTGTGCAGCCCACGCAGGCGCAGCGACTCGCCGACGCCCGGATTGTCGACCACGAGGGTCGCAATGCCGCGCTCCGCCAGCGCCCCCGGCACGCCGACGAGATAGATGATCTCCTTGGTGACATCGAGGCCGTCAAAATGAACCATGCAGGGTGTATCGCCCGCCGCGTTCTGCGGTACCACGAGAAGTGCGGGCAGGGACGTACTGAGATAGGGCACGTCGACGCGGCGGCAGTTCTGTCGCGTCAGCGCCAGGAAACGGGAAAAACAGTCGAGCGCCTCGCGGTAGGCTTCCTGGCGCGGTGCGAAATCCGGCCGCTGCATCCGCTCCGCTTGAATGAGCGCAATGAAGGCGCGGCGATATTTAGCGCCGGCGCTGAGCAGCCGCCCGTGCGCCTCGTCCGCCGCCGCCTGATGCTTGAGCTTGGCGCCGAGCGCGGTCCAATTCTCGAAGAACTTTTCCGCGGCGGCATCGTCGCGTTGCTTCGCCAAAGGCCGCAGCGCCCGCGAGGCGTCATCGATGTCGCCGATGCTGCCGCCCATGCCGAGCGCAAGATTGACCGCCATGTTCCAGGTGTAGTTATCCTCGAAGTATTCGAACATTTTTTCATTCATGGCGCGGTCAGCGTGCCATCCCCCGTTGTTTAATTAAATCGCCATAGCACGAGTTAAATCCTGCATGGTCGACAAAAGCGACTGGCGTGAGCGCAGGACCGACATGCTGGATCGCCATAGAGGCTCGGCGCTGTCGCCGCCGAGGACGGAGCCGACATTGTTCAGAAACTTGCTCCGGACGTCTGCTTCGGCGAACGGCCGTGCCGGATCGCCGGGAACGTCGCGCACGCGCCGCTCATGGCGGCCGGACGGCGTGGTGACGACCACGCGTGCGGGCCACGCACTCGGGTAATCGGTAAGAAGAGCATCATCGGCGGTAACCCGCACGAGCGCCATGAAGGACTGGAGCGCCGGCAGTGACTGCACGGCGGGCTCGCCAAGGCCGAGCATTGCGTCCGGATGCAGCGCCATCATCGCCAGCTGATAGGGCAGGCTGGTCAGAAACGACGCTCTGTTGCCGGGATGGATTCCATGATCGATCATTTTCAGATGCGGCGGCGGCACGTAAGCAGTGATTTCCGAAATTTTGGTAGCGGCAACGCCGCCGTCGAGGATTTCGCGCAGCGCCTGCGTCGCCGCCATGGTTTGGCGCGCCGCGCACCACGGCTTGAAGGAAACGTGCGCTAGCGCCGCGGCGGCATTTGGCTCGCTCATCGCCGCAATATCGGGCTCGATGCCATAGACGTCCGGAAATAGCCGGGATCGCAGCACGCCGGTGTCGGCGGTGAAACCGGCCTGCGCGGCGTAGGCAGCCGTCAAGCCCTCACGCGCGGCATTGCCGGCTAAGAGCCATCTGGCCGTGCTTGCGGCGTGATGCTGACCGACCGCGGGCGCTGCCATATTAAGCGCCAAGGCAAGAGCGTGGGCGGTTCGCGCCTCGTCGAGATGCAGTAGCCGCGCCGCCACTGCCGCGGCGGCGAAGCCGGCGCCGAAATAAGTCGGCCAGATGCCGCGGTAGAGAATGTTTGGGCCCTTAAGGGCAAGACCCAACCGGACCATCGCCTCATAGCCGGCGAGCATCGCGGCCGCGACATCACCCACATCCGCATCCGGTAATGTCGCAGCCAAAGTCATCGCCGCGGGGATGACAATCGAGCCGGGCGTCGTCATCGACGCCAGATGAATGTCGTCGAGTTCGCTCAGGCGGGTCAGAGCACAATGGGTGGCGAGATCGTCCGCCACGGTGTCACCGGCCGCAGGCTGTCGACGACGAAAGGCCAGGAGCAGCTTGCCTTCAGGCGTCCTTGTCGCCGCGATCCAGGCGCCGATGGTATCGGCCACATGAAGGCGCAGCTTGTCCAGCGTTGCCGCTGCTACGTCTGCGGTTCGCAGCCGGACGATCAGCGCGGCCAACTCATCGATGCCATTCATGGCTTTGCGCAGTCCCTCCACAGTACGTCGGAGCCGCCCGCGGTCATCGCGACAACGACCGATGAGATTGCGCCCGCTCCCGTTTCGTCGAGCAGGCCCGCGCGCAGCGTATAGACCGCTCCTGCCTCAAGCCTCGCATTGCTGTCGCGCGCCAAGATCGGCGGTTCATCCAGCGCCAACCCAATGGAGCTGCCGAAAACGTTATCGGCCAGGGGATGGAGCCGGAAGCCGCCGCGTTCTGCGTCGATTACTCTTGCAAGATCGCGGCACGACAGGCCAGGTTCGGCCGCGGCGACCATAGAATTCAGAATGCCGTCGATCGTTGCTTGTAGCGTATCGCCCACCGGCGCGACGCGGATAAAACCATCGGCCCAGTAGCCGCTCTGCCGCGTGGCGAAATAAGCCTGGAGCGGATCGCACCGTTCGGCAACCGGGATATCGAACGGCCGGAGCGTGCGGCCGCCGTCCAGGCTGAACAAGCTGCGCACATCCTGCGCACCGCGCTGCAAGGCTGCATGTTCGGCAAGCAGAATGCAGTCGGTCACGCTCTCGCGGTTATGTGAAGCGGCGCGCAACGCCTGCGCCGCCGCCTCGAGCGTAGCGCAGGCCTCGCGTAAGGCATGCAGCTCACGCGGGCGCTTTATCGCCATAGACGTCCGCAAAGTAGCGTCCGCCGTCTCGGTTTTGCGGTCGGCACCGAGCGCCTGATTGAAGGCGCGGTGCATGTCCGTTGGCATCGCATCCCCGCCGATCAATAGAATATCGCCGGCGGGAAGAGTGTGTGCCCAGGCAGCGGCCGCCTTTGCCGCTTCGCGCAGCGGCGCCAGATTTTCGAGGAAGGTCAAAGGTTTTGCCGCCGGCACCATGTTGACGCCGCCGCCGATGAGAAGCCGCGCTTCGCCGCGGCGCGGTATGAACGCCAGAGCGGCTTCAAGCTTCGGCGTGAAATTGGTGAGGTAAGCGAGCGCGGCATGGTCGCCGCTGTTGCCGTAGACGACAGCGCCGCTGGCGTTAGGGTGGTCGCGCCATAGGTCCGTCAGCCGCTCGTCAAATTCCTCGCGCGGCATCTGCTTCGGCTCCCAATCGGCCGGACCGACCAGAAGGGTAGGGTGCATGGTTTGCATCGTGATCGTTCTTGTCCGTCAGACCGCGATTTCCGCCAAGGCAGCCTGCTGCCGCGTGAGCACCTCGACGCCTTGCGCCGTCATCACCACCGGCTCGCCGCAGAGGAGATATCCGGTCTCTGGCAAATATTGGTTCGGGTGAATCATGAATAGCATGTCGGGCTCGAGCACGATCTTGTTGTCGAGCGCGACGTCGCCCGGCCCGATCGAGCCAAACCCGAGACCGTGGCCGCGGCGCCGGATATGCGGCGGATGACAGAATTCACCGTAGCCTTCTGCCTCCAGCACAGTATTGATCGCAGCGCAGACGTCGGCCATCACGGCGCCCGGTTTTGCCGCGGCGAAACCCGCTTTCATGGCGGTCGCCACCAGATCGTATTTTTCGCGGAGCAGCGCCGGCGCTTCCCCGAGCACGATGGTGCGGCAGATTTGCGCGAGCTGGCCGCGATAGCTCGGCGTGAGTTCGCACACAATAATGTCGCCTTTCTGCATCCGCCTGCCATTCGACGGCGCCACCGCTTTGTTGTGCGGACCGGCGCAGAGCAGGACGAAATTGTCCTCCGCGCCGAGCGATTTCGAGTGCCAGCGCAGTTCGCTCGCCAATTCGTCCTCGCTCATTCCGGGCCGCGCCAGCTCGAGCAAATGCTGGAAGCCAAGCTCGGCGATGCGTGTTGCCTCGCGTGCATAGGCGAGCTCGGTATCGATCTTGCGCCGTGCCGGTTCGAATATGATGGCATCGGCCGGTCGCGCACGGGGCAAGAGGTCGCTCAGGCGCTTGCCGATGCGGTATGGCGCCGCTGCCAGTCCGGCGGTGCCGATTTCATCGGGAGACGATCCGAGCGCCGCCTCGATTCCACCAATGACATCGTCGGCAGGAATGACCTTCGCGCCGGGGCAGCATTCGCGCGCCCGCTCGACATCCCATCGCGGCGTCACCACAAGGCTGACCGCACCCCCCCGGTCAAGCATGGCTGCGGCCGGGCCGAGCGCCTTGAATCCGGTCAGCACTTTGACCGGGTCAGGCTTCTCGATGAAATGCGCGCCGTCGTGCACCGCCACGACGTGGTCGAGCGAGGTCGCGCATAGCCGTTCGCGAATTTCGGCGAGGCGTTGTTCGAACGTCATGGTCGCTCAGAACTCTTCGCTGCCGCCGGCGTCGCCGAGATCGGTATCGGCGAACAGCTCGTCAAGCGGGGCAATCGTGCCGATCAAGCCTTGCTGGTGACAGTAGCGCTGCACCGTCTGCAAGTTCTTGCGGTTGACTACGGTCAGTCCATAAGCCCACGGGTCCTTGCCGAGGGTGGCCTCCTGCTCCTCGACTGCGGTCCGCACGAATGCAAGCGGCACCATGCGCGGATTGGCGAGCCGCCGGTAGGCGAGCTGTTTTGACTGCTCGAAGGCTTTGACCAGATTGGTCGCCACCCAGGGATATTTATCGGCGATCTCCTGCTTGACCGTGGTGACGTGCATAATGGGAAAGATGCCGGTGTCCTTGAAATAAGCGAGCTCGACCTCTTTGTGATTGGGAAACAGGCGGGCGATGCGCTTGTCGCCCTCGACGAATGGCCGCGGCAAAGTCGGCGAGATCATCGCCGGAATATCGCCGTCGGCCAGCATGTCGCTCAGCGGCTTGTCGGTTTTCTTCATCTCGATACGCAAGCCGGGCGGCGGCTTGAACGCTACGTCTTCGGAGCGGTCGACGAGCCAAGTGATCGAACGATGGTCGAGACCGTAATGCTCGTCGAGGATGCCGCGGATCCAGATGCTGGCGGCAGGCTGGAAATTGGTGCCGCCGACCACCTTGCCGTTGAGATCCTTCGGCGTCTTGATCCCGGCCGCGGAGTTGACGAAGACAAAGCCGTGGCGGAAACGGCGATGCAGGAAGACCGGAATGGCGGTGAGCGACTCGCCTTGGTCGCGGATCATGAAATAGGCGCCGACATTCTCTTCGCAGACGTCGAATTCGTGCTTGCGGCCCATGCGCCAGTGCCGTTCGCGCGGACCCATCTCGGAGAGAAAAATGAGCTCGAGGCCGTCGGCCTCCACCGTTCCCTCCTTGAGCGGGCGCACGATGTCGTAGTCGCCGCAGGCCACCGTCAATCTGAGCTTGGTCATTTTCTTTTCCCGGATATGCCGCTTAGTCCCGCCACCGCGCGTAATGCAGCTCGATACGGCGAACAGACTCGTTGAGAGCGATCGCGATCGCCGCCAGCACCGAAACGAGGCCCATCAGCTTGGTTGCATCGAAGTTCTGCGTGAAGATGCTGGTGAAATAACCGATGCCCGCAGTGGAAACATAGAGCTCGGCCAGCAGCACGCCGAGCAAGACGCCGCTCATGCCGAGGCGCAGCCCGGTGAAGAAACTCGGAACCAAGTGCGGGAAGATCACATACCGCAGCAGGTGCCAGCGGCTCGCGCCCATCGAGCGTGCACTGTTGAAATACACCGGCTCGATCTTTTGCACGCCGGCTGCCACCGCGATCATGATCGGAAACATGCCATGGCTGACGCCGAAAGCAATCTTCGACGCGACGCCGATGCCGAAGACCAGCACGAATATCGGCAGGATGGTGATCTGCGGCAAGCCATAGAGCAAAAGTATGATCGGCATGAAGCTTTGATGGGCGAAGCGGCTGAGCCCGACGGCAAGCCCCATCGCGGCGCCGATAATCGCCGACAAGATGAAGCCGATGGTAATCTCATATAATGTCAGCCACAGCGCCGATGGTACGCCGGGGGTGCGGAACAACTCGCCGAGCGAGGTCAATACCGTCGAAGGCGGGCTGACGAAATCCCGGTCGAGAAAGAAACGCGCCGCGATCTCCCAGACGACGACGAGCAGGATCACGATACCGGCACGAGCGACGCCAGGGTGGCGCATGAGCCAGCGCCGAAAGCCGGCGGCGGCCGGCCCTGCGGCCGGACGTGCAGTCTGAGCGCTGGTCACCGCCATCGTGCCCGTCCTTCGATTTTCGACACCACGGCGTTGAGAAATGCCACGATCGCAATGACGACCGCGATGTAAGCGAACATCCGCGCCGTATCCATGTTCTCGGCGAGGTCGACGATGTGATGGCCAAGGCCGGCGAACGAGGCGATGGTCTCGCTCGCTATGACCGATAGGAGGGCGACGGTGAAACCCAGGCGCAATCCGGCGAGGATCACTGGCAGCGCGGCGGGCAGCAGCACGTGCCGAAACATCTGAATATTATTTGCCCCCATCGAGCGGGCCGCGGTCAACAGCCGGCGATCGACGTGACCGAATCCGACGATGGTGCTGAGCACAATCGGAAAGAAGCTGATTGTGGCGCCCAGCGCGATCTTCGACGCCGGGCCGAGGCCGAGCAGCAAGACATAGAGCGGCAGGAACAGGATGATCGGGATCGCATAGATCGCCGAGAGCAAGGGTTCGAACACCCTGATCCAATATCGCGAGCGGCTGATCAGATAGCCGATCGTGATGCCAAGCGACATCGCGATTGCGAAGGCAGCCGCGAGCTCGCCGAGCGTCACACGCAGGTCCGGAATGAACGCGCCGGTGGCGACGATATCGACAAGCTGATGCCAGACATTGACCGGATTAGGCAGCAATATGCGGCTGACGCCCCACTTTGTCGTGGCCAGAAACCAGAGTAGCAGCACAATCGCCAGGAATGCGGTCTGCACCAGCGCGCTCGACAACCGGTGCGAGGCGTTCATTCGTCCGTCGCCGTTCATGCGTGCCCCCCGTCCGTCTCGGCTGAGCCGGCTTGGCCATAGCGGCGGCGCGGCTGCGCACTCTCCGATATGGCTTTGCGGATTTCGTCATGCAGCAGGCCATAGAGTTGGTCGCGCAGCGCATGGAATTTTGGCGCCGTCATGAAGGACGGCTTGCGCGGATGCGGCTCGTCGACGGGGATGATTTGCTTGATCGTCCCGGGCCGCGCCGAGAACACGGCCACGCGGTCGGCCAGGAACACGGCCTCGCCGAGACTATGGGTGACGAAGACGATGGTCTTGTTCGATCGCGACAGCAGCACCGAAAGATCTTCGCCGAGCACCATGCGCGTTTGCTCGTCGAGCGCGCCAAACGGCTCGTCCATCAACAGAATGTCAGTCTCCAGGCTGAGCGCGCGGGCAAGCGCGGCGCGCTGGCGCATGCCGCCCGACAATTGGGCCGGATAATGCTCGGTGAAGTCGAGGAGACCGACAGCCTCCAGTGCGCGGCGGGCGCGCGGACCGCGCTCGGCCTTGGCGACGCCCTGGAACGTCATCCCAAGCACGACGTTTTCAAGCACCGTATTCCATGGAAACAGCGCGCTTTCCTGAAACACGAAGGCGAGGTCGCGCGGCATCGGCCCGCGCACCGGCGTGCCCGCGACCGCGACCGTGCCGGTGGTCGGCGCAAATAGTCCTCCCATAATGCCGAGCAACGTCGACTTGCCGCATCCCGAGGGTCCGATCAGGCACAACAATTCGCCGCGCGCGACATCGAGCGACGTATCGAGGAGCGCCTGCACATGACGTGCTTCGCCTGGCTCGCCAAACTGATGCGAGACGCCGTTGACGCGGATGGCGGGCTGCGCGGATGCCATGCAGTCTCGATGTTGAACGAGCCGGGCCGCAACACCTATTTCGGCAGGAACTGCTCGGTGTAGAGCGTTTTCAGATCTGGCGGCTCTTTCAGCATGCCGAGTTCGATCCAGGACCGCGACAGTCCCTCCAGGGCCGCCTGCGAGAATTTGCCGTTGTCGGAGAACATCGGCATGATCTCGTCATAGCTGCGGCTGGTGATATCCTCGTCCTTGCCGGTGATCGGCCCTGCGATCTTCACCGTTTCGGCCTTATTCGCGCGCATGAAGGCGATGGTCTCGAACCAGCCTTTGAGGAAGTTGCGCAGATCGTCGGGCTTGCTGGCGATATCCTTGTCGGTCGCGTAGATCACATGAATCATGAAATCCTTCATCTGCGTGAAACGCACCAGGATGCGGCCTTCGCCCTTTTTCTCCAGTTCGAATGCATTGCCGACGTCCATAATAATACCGTCGATATCGCCGCGCTTGAGCGCCGCGATCTGGCCCGGCATGGCGCCCATCGGTTCGATATTAATGCCGTTCGGCCCCCAGCCCTGGCTGCGCGATGTTTCGCTGACAAGGAAGTAAGTCAGCGATCCGGCGGTGGAGACACTGACCTTTTTGCCCTTGAGATCGGCGACCGTCTTCGGCCCATCGGGACGGACCACGATCGCGAGCAAGAGCGGCGGCCCGGCCATCGCGGCGATGGCCTTCACCGGCGAGCCCTTGGCGATAAACGCCATCGCCGGGCCCGATCCTATACCCACGTCGATACTGTCGGCGGCCATGGCCTGCTGCAGTTTTGCATCGCCGCCGAACGCGGTTTCCTGGATGGTGAGGCCGTGTTCTTTGAAGAAGCCTTTCTGCATGCCGATATCGAGCGGCGTAAACGAGAAGGGCTCCGGCACCGACTTGCCGACCCGGAGCATGTCGTCGGCCTTGGCAGTGGCGGAGATGCCGGCCATGCCGGCGGCGATGATGGCCACTGCCACAACTCGGCGCAGCGGTTTGAACGTGGCGAGCATATTGCGCATGACGGTTACTTCTCCTCCGGTCGCGCGAGATTGGAGCGTCTTTACTGTGTGGGCAGAAACGCCTCGGTGATGAGTTTTGTCATATCGGGTTCCTGCGGCAGCGTCTTCATCTCGACAAAGGATCGCCGCAACACCGCCAGGGCCTGCGGGTCGAAACGGCCGTCGTCGGAGAACATCGGCATCAGTTCGTCGTAGATCTGGGCCGTGAGAGTGGCGTCGGTATCCAACACCGGCATGGCGATCTTGACGGTTTCGTCCTTGTGGGTGCGCATGAAGGCGATGGTTTCGAACCAGCCCTTGAGGAAGCGGCGCAAATCGTCAGGCCTCTCCTTGATTGCCTTATCGGTGGCGAAGATCACATGGGCATGGAAATGCTTTGCTATGTCGCCGAACCGTAAAATGATGCGCCCGTCGCCGTGATCGGCATAGTTGAGCGCAACCGCGAGATTGACGACGGCGGCGTCGATGGCCTTGGACTTCAGCGCCGCGACCCGCGCACCGTCCTCGCCGATCGGCACCGCCGTCATACCGTCGTTGCCCCAGCCCTTTTGCCGTGAAACCTCGTCAACGAGCCAACTCGTTATCGAGCCGACGGTGGAGATGCCGACTTTCCTGCCCTTAAGATCGTCGGCCGATTTAACGTCGCCGTCATTGCGCGCGACCAGCGCGAAGATCAGCGGCGGCCCGGCCATGGCGGCGATGCCCTTGACCGGTGAGCCTTTGACGATGAAGGCCAGACCCGGTCCCGAGCCCAATCCGACGTCGATGCTGTCCGCCGCCATCGCCTGCTGCACCTTGGCGTCGCCGCCAAAGCTCGCAACCTGCAGATCGAGCCCGTTGCGTTTGAAGATGCCGGTCTGGCTGCCGACGTCGACCGGGACGAAGGAGAACGCCGTTCGGCCGGCCTTGCCGACCCGCAACACCTCGGCATGGGCGGAATCCGGAAAGCCGAACGCCAGCGCCATGAGCCCGGCCAAGCCAAGCAATAGGCCGCGCGCCGCGCGTCCTGCACTTGCTCGACCCATCATGTGACCGTTCCTTCCCTTAAGCCGCATCTTATGTCTGACGCGCACTTCCTATTCTAGCTTGCCGTGCCGCCGTGGCGACCGGCTTTTCGCTTCATTTCGCCGCGCAGCGCCTCAGTTGCGGCGGCGTCGAGCTTGAAATCGTCGCTCATCACGACGCCATAAAGATCGTACGCCGCGTCGCGCGAAATGAACTCCTCGCGCACGTCGTCGACCACCTTCGCCGGATCGCGGTCGCAAGGGTCGCCCCAGCCGCCACCGCCGCCGGTGCGCACGACAGCGACCGCGTCTAGAGGTACCGGCAGCCGAGCGCCGGCCAGTTGACGAAAATCGGCCTCGTCCGGCAACCGCAACAGGTAGCCGCCGGTCTCGCCCGGCGTGCCGCCGCGCAATCCCCAGGGCGGACACTGTGTGCGCCGCGTCTGTTCGAAATTCCACAACCCCTCGACCAGATTGCGAACTTTCATGTCGATGCCCAGGCCGCCGCGATATTTGCCGGCGCCGCATGAATCGGCGCGCAGCGCGCGGCTTTCCACCAGCACGGGGCATTTCAGCTCGATGCCTTCGATGGAGCCGTTGCGGACGTCGCCCTGGCACACCGAAACCGTGCCGGATTCGCCGTCTTCGTATGGCCGGCCGCCCCAGCCGCCGCCCTCCAGGCTTTGCACGACGAAGCGCCGTCCGGTCTTCGGATGCATGCCGAAAAACACCACGGCGCCGCCGAGGAGGCCGTGATGACCGGCCGGCACCCGGTCGGGCATCGCCGGCGCCAGCGCCGCGACGATGCAGTCGACCACCGTCGGCACGATCGCGCTCCAGCCCGCCATCGGCGCCGGGAAACGCGCCATCATGATATTGCCTTCCGGAATGATCACGTCGAGCGCGCGAAACGAGCCCTCGTTCACCGGATCGAGCGGACCGGTCAGCGCCTTGTATGCGACGCGCGCGCCGGCGAGCGTGCGCGAATTGATGCCGGCCTTGCGCTCGGCCGAGCAGGCTGACAAATCGATGGTCATCGACGAGCCTTTGACCGTGACCTTGGCATGGATCGGCACGCGCTCCCCTTTGCGCACGCCGTCGTCGTCGATCGAGGCCGAGGCTTCGTAGATTCCATCGGGAAGCAGCGCCACGACATTCCGGCACTTCTGTTCGGTCTCGTCGAAAATGCGCACGATCGCCGCCAAAATCGTGTCGCGGCCGTATTTATCGAATAGTTCGTCCATGCGCCGGGCGGCAAGGCGGCAGGCCGCCATTTGCGATTTCATGTCGCCGAGCGAGGATTCGGGAAAACGAATGTTGTCCTTGATGACACGGTAGAGCGTCTCGTCGAGCACACCCTTGCGGTAGATCTTGAGCTGATCGAGTTGCATGCCCTCGAGCCAGGGGTCGGCGACTTGGGGGCCGGCGCCGAAGCCGGTCGAGGTGCCGCCGACGTCGATCCAATGGGCGCGCACCATGGCGAACATCAGAAGCTCGCCGCGGTAGAAGTACGGCATGTAAATGACGATGTTGTTGAGATGCTGGCCCGCGACCGCCTGATGATTGGTGATGATCACGTCGCCCGGTTCAAAACCCTTGGTGCCGTAGCGCTTCATGCCGTCGGTGATGATGACGCCAAGGTCGGCGACAAAGTGCGAAACGCCGCCGACATTCTGCGAGATCAGTTGGCCCTTGGGATCGACCAGCGCGGTGCAAAAGTCGCGCACTTCGTAGATCATCATATTGTAGGAGGTACGCTGCAGATCGGCGGCCATCTCGTTGGCGATCGCGGGCAGGGCGTTGCGAATGACTTCGAGTGTCACCGGATCGAGCGATACGCGCGCACGCCGGATAGATTTCGCGGCCTTGGCTTTTATGGCTTTCGGTTTTCGGCTCATCGTCCGCGTCCTACTGCAATGATCAGTTCACCGGATGGCGCGACCCGGCAGTTGTCGCCCCGATAGAGCACTGTCGTGGTGCCGTGCTCCTCGATCAGCGCCGGGCCCTTCACGCGCGATCCGGCCGCGAGCGCCTGGCGCGCATAGACCGGGCAGGAGACCGGCTTGTCAGCTTTGCCGAGATAGACCGGGCGGCGACGCGCCGGCGGCAGCTTGCCGGCGCGCTTGCGTGGGAATTTCAGCTTGGGCCGCTTGCCGATAACGGCGAGCCGGACATTGACCATCTCCACCGGTTCCTCCGGCGAGTGGTGGGCGTAGCGTTGCTCGTAAAGACGGTTGAAGGCGGTGCGGATGCCGCGGCGGTCGCCTTTCTTCAGCTGAGCCAGCGTCACCGGCACCGGCAAGGTGAATTCCTGACCGGTATAACGCAGATCGAGATGGATTTGCCGCACCGCGCCGCGCGCGTGCCGCAACCCGGTCTCAGCCTCCGTCGCCATCTCGTCGTGCACTTGCAGCAGGTTCTCGAAATCGATCGCCCCGAGATCGGCGTAGTAGGTGCGAATGAAATCGTGGCGCTCGTCGGCGAGCAACATGCCAAGCGCGGAAAAGTGTGATGGGAACAGCGGCACGATCACCGTCGGGATATGCAGTTCGCGCGCAATGTCGAGGACGTGCAGCGGACCGGCGCCGCCGGAGGCGACCAGGACGAAATCGCGCGGGTCGTAGCCTTTCTCCACCGACACCTCGCGCACCGCGAGCGACATTTTATTGACCGCGATTTCGAGAATGGCCTGCGCTGCCTGGGTTACCGTTATGCTGAGGGGCTTGGCGATTTTGTCCTCGATACCCCGCGCCGCGCCGTCCGCATCGAGCTCCATGGTGCCGCCGAGAAAGTTATGCGGGTCAAGCCGGCCTAGCACCACGTTGGCGTCGGTGATGGTCGGTTCGGTGCCGCCGCCGCGATAGCAGATTGGCCCCGGGTCTGCGCCGGCGCTCTGCGGACCGACTTTCAGCGCGCCGATCTCATCGCGCCAGGCGATGGAACCGCCGCCGGCGCCGATCTCGACCACGTCGATCATCGGCACCATGACCGGATGGCCGCTGGCATAGCCGCCGACGTAATAGCCCGGCGCCATGGTCGGTTCGCCGTCGCGGATCAGGCTTGCCTTGGCGGTGGTGCCGCCCATGTCGAAAGAGATGACGTTGCCGTAACCGAGCTTTTCGCCGACCCGCGCCGAGGCGATGATGCCGCCGACTGGGCCCGACTCCATCATCGCCGCCGGCCGCTCCTGCGCGACTTCCGGCGTCATCACGCCACCGTTGGAGCGCATGATGGAGAGATTGCCCTTAAATCCGATCGCCTTTAGCTTGCCCTTCAAGTCGCGCACATAACCGCCGACCTTGCGGCCGACATAGGCGTTCACCACCGTAGTCGAGGTGCGCTCGAATTCGCGGTATTCGCGAAGAATCTCATGAGACAGCGAAAGGTAGGCATCCGGCAGGATGGCGCGGATGATGTCGCCGGCCGCGCGCTCATGATCCGGGTTCACGTAGGAATGCAGAAAGCAGACGGCGACCGCCTCGACGCCCTCTGCGGCGAGCGCCCGCGCCGCCGCCTCGACGCTGTCCCGGTCGAGCTTCTCGTGTACCGCGCCGGACGCCAACACGCGCTCGGAAACCTCGCGGGTAAGATACCGCGGCACCAGCGGACGGTGCCGATGAAAGAAGAGGTTGTAAGCCTCCGGCCGGTTGCCGCGGCCGATGCTGTAAACATCACGGGTTCCGGCGGTAACGACAAGGCCGGTCTTGGCGCCGGTGCGCTCGATCAGCGTGTTGATGGCGATGGTCGAGCCATGAATCAGTTCATCGATGCCGCTCGCGGTGAGCCCGCTCTTGCGCAGACAATCGATGATGCCCTGGACCAGATCGGCCGGCGTCGTGAGGCTCTTGGCGTCGACAAAGCGTCCGGCACGATCGTCGAAGCCAACTAAATCGGTAAATGTGCCGCCGATATCGATGGCAACGGCAATCACGCTTTGATCTCCCTACCGTGCGGTTTTTCCCGGTAGATAGTTGCGCAGCCCGGGTCAGGCGAATTGACTATAGTCTCCTTGCGATTTTGACCAGCGATCGTACCGCATGGCGGCAAGCCGGCATCAATGGCCTCGACACGGTCCGTATCGACAGCGTTGAGAAAATCAGCTTGCGAGCGGGTGGGCTGGCCGGTGAGCTTCGCGCCTTGCAGTCTGAATTGGCTGCAGTTATTTGCATCGAGGTCGCGCATAGGTAGTCGACGTTACTGGCAGCACCCGTGGCCGTCGGCGGCCCGGAGGTTGGTTTAAGATGCAGGCGATGGTGTTGGAGCGGATAGGCGAGCCGCTCCGGCTGGTTGAACGGCCCGAGCCTGAACCGGGCGACGGTGAAGTGCGGGTGCGGGTCGCAGCCTGTGGGGTGTGCCGCACCGACCTGCATGTCGTCGATGGCGAATTGCCGAACCCTAAATTGCCGATCGTGCCGGGCCACGAGATCGTCGGCCGCATCGATGCGGTCGGCGCTGGAGTCGATGCGCTTGCGGTCGGCATGCGAGTCGGCATCCCCTGGCTCGGCAAGACCTGCGGTCATTGCCGCTATTGCCGCGAAGGCCGGGAGAATCTTTGCGATCATCCACTGTTCACCGGTTATACGCGCGACGGCGGCTATGCCACCCATGTCGTTGCCGATGCGCGCTACGTATTCCGGCTGGCCGATGTCGGCGACGATGTTGCCGACGCGCCGTTATTGTGCGCCGGCCTGATCGGCTGGCGCTCGCTGCAAATGGCCGGCGACGGCAAGAACATCGGCTTCTACGGCTTCGGCGCCGCGGCCCACATCGTCGCCCAGTTGGCGCGGTGGCAGGGTCGTGATGTCTATGCGTTCACACGGTCGGGCGACAGCGCCGCACAGGTCTTCGCCCGGAAGCTCGGCGCGCACTGGGCCGGCAGCTCCGACGAGGCGCCGCCCGACGAGCTGGATTGCGCCATTATCTATGCGCCGGTCGGTGCGCTCGTGCCCGCGGCGCTGCGTGCGGTGCGCAAGGGCGGACGCGTAATTTGTGCCGGCATCCACATGAGCGATATTCCAAGCTTTCCTTACAGTATCCTCTGGGAGGAACGTGAGCTTAAGTCGGTCGCCAACCTCACCCGCAAAGACGGCGAAGAGTTTTTCGCCATCGTGCCGCAAGCCGGCATCGTGACGCAGACCGTGCCTTATCCACTCATCCGCGCCAACGAGGCGCTGGCGGATTTACGGTCAGGGAGGTTGCAGGGCGCCGCGGTGTTGGTGCCATAGCACGTCTTATTTTGTCGCCATGGCCGCGCGCGCATTGGCTAGCGTTTGTTCCGGCGTGCCCGAGGCATCGACGATCGTCCACGTCACCGTGCCGATATCGAACGCGGCCTGCATGCGTGCGACCCGGGCGTCGGCATCCGACGCGTCGGGTCCGCGCGATCCCACCCGGCTAAGCCGCGTCGGCAAATCGGCAACCAGGAACAGTCCGCGGAATTTCGCGTGCGCGGCTGCAGCGGCGGCCTCGATCGCGGCGCGCTCCTCCGGCCTGGCGAAGACGGCGTCGACGATGACGGAATAACCGGCGCGCGCGACGCGCACCGCCTTATCGGTCAAGCTGCGATAGATTCTGTCGGATATTTCCGGACGATAGGCCTCGGCCGGCAACCGATCGAATTCGGCCACGCCGTAAAGCGCTTTGCGTTCCACGTCCGAGCGGAATATCAGCGCGCCGGGCGCTGGAGCGACGTAGGGTGCAAGCGCCCGCGCCAGCAGCGATTTGCCGGTGCCCGATAAGCCCCCGGTGCAAATGATCACCGGCTCGGTGGCAGCTAGCAGCCCGCGCGCCAGATCGAAATAGCGCTTCGCCGATTGCGTGAGATCGTCCCTGTCGGCGGCGCTGGCGAGGTCGCGCCGTGTGGCGGTGACTTTGGCGCGGATAGCCGCGCGAAGCGACATGAAGAACGGCAACGCGGCAATGCCGTCGTAGTCTTCGCTACGCCGCGACGCGGCAAAATATCCGTTCAACACAATATTCGCGGCGCGCGGCAAACCGCGTTCGACCACATCCATCAAGAGGAACGCCAGGTCGTAGAGCACATCGCCTTCGGCGATGATCGGATCGAATTCCAGCGCGTCGAAGGCGACCGGCTCGCCGTCGAGGATCGCGATATTGCCGAGATGGAGGTCGCCATGGCCGCGCCTGATCAGGCCCGCCGCGCCGCGCGCCTTAAGGAGAGACTGCAATTTCGCGAAGGCTGCCTGCGATTCCCCTTCGAGCGCCACGACCGCTTGCGTTGGAAACAGATCGCCGTGGTCGCGGAATGCCGCTGTGTTGTCCGAAATGAACTGGGAAACCGCGGCAAGCCACGGCGCGGCTTCGACCGGCTCGGCACGGTCATGCATGGCGGCGACGGCAAGCGCGAGCTTGGCGCCGAGCGCATCGTCAAGCTCGCCGCGCTCGGCGACATGGTCGAGCGTATTGTTCTCGTCGAAGCGCGTCATCTCGACCGCCCATTCGACGGCTTCGCCGCCGCCGTCCAGGGCGAGCGAACCACCGGCTTGGCGCGTGATCGGCACGATGCGGCGATAGAGCTGCGGCGCAAATTTGCGATTGACGTCGAGTTCCGCCTGGCAGGCGGCCTTGCGCTTATCCAGCGTCGAATAATCGAGAAACGGGTAGCGCACCGCGCGCTTGACCTTGATGGCGCGTTCGCCCGCCAGGAACACGACCGCGGCATGGGTCTCGCAGCGCCGCACGGCGTCGCCTCCATAAGTCGCCGGATCGCCGAGCAGGGCGAAAACAGCATCTTGAGAAACGGCTGGTTTCGCGATCGCTGCCATCCCAAACGATAGCCGCGGGCGCAGAAATCCGAAAGCGGTTCAGCCCGGCGTGGCCTCGCTTAAGTGGCGGTATTTTGATTGAGCTAGCAATCCATCGCAGATTCTCCAGCGGGTCGCCCGTGCAAGGACCTCGCATGTAGAACGGCTTCGCTACTTCGTTCAGCTTGGTCGGCCAATTTGAGCCAGTCGCGGGCCATGCTGAGGAGGAAGACCCTGCGGTCCACGTCGCCGATGTGCTCCGCAAGTTCGATGCAGTTGGCGGCATAGAGTTGGTAGCAAGCAATAGCTTCGCGAGTTACAGACATTCCCCCGAATGTCGCTGAGCGCCCCCATGCGTCTTTTGACATAAGCGGGAATCCCGACATTTGTTCCGGGTTAAACGGTTGGCCAAAGCAGCCGGGGCGGGAACGGGCGGGGCAAGAAAATTTTTACTTTTGCTGCCTTTTGCCGGAACCATACTCCCCGGACCGCGTTTGGGCTCAAGGCATAGAAGGTTGAGGGACCGATCGTTGAGGGGGATCCCACGTCGGCTTAAAAACTTCTCGCCGCGGGATTTGATCCCGTGTGGCGCGATTTGCCGTGCCCGCTCCATCACCCGTTGTATCGTAAGCTGCCAACCTGAAAGGGCTGGCTCTGGAGAGATTTATGCAGACCGCTAAAGACGTTGCTGGCCTGGCACCCGCCAACGGTTCCGCCCCTCCGCCCGTTCCAGCGACCGACCATCACGCCAACGGCGACTCCCAGATTGATGCCGGCGGCCTTACGGAACTCCTTCACGCGCTGCAAACCATGCGGGTCGGCGACTTCTCCGTCCGCATGGCCGGCGATCGGGTCGGCATCCTCGGCAAGATCGCCGATACCTTCAATGAGATCGTCGTCACCAACCAGCGCATGGCCAAGCAACTGGAACGGGTCGGCCAGGTGGTGGGCCGCGAGGGCCGCACCCGCCAGCGCGTCCGCCTTGGGCTTTCCGACGGGGCCTGGGGCGAGATGGAAGCCAGTGTCAATTCGCTGATCGACGACCTGTTATGGCCGACCACCGAGGTGACCCGCGCCATCGCCGCGGTGGCACAAGGCGACCTGTTGCAAACCGTGCAGCTCGACGTCGACGGCCGGCCGCTGAAAGGCGAGTTCCTGCGCTCCGCCGAGATCGTCAATACGATGATCAAGCAGCTCAACGTGTTCACGTCCGAAGTGACGCGCGTCGCCCGCGAAGTCGGCACCGAGGGCAAGCTCGGCGGCCAGGCCCAGGTCGGCGGCGTGACCGGCGTGTGGAAGGATCTTACCGAGAGCGTCAACTCGATGGCGTCGAATCTCACGGCGCAGGTCCGCAACATTGCCGAGGTGACGATCGCGGTGGCCAACGGCGACTTGTCGAAAAAGATCACGGTCGACGTGCGCGGCGAAATCCTGCAGCTCAAGGAGGCCATCAATACGATGGTCGATCAGCTGCGCTCGTTCGCCTCGGAAGTCACCCGCGTCGCGCGCGAGGTCGGCACCGACGGCAAGCTCGGCGGCCAGGCCATCGTGCCGGGCGTCGCCGGCACCTGGAAGGACTTGACCGACTCGGTGAACGCCATGTGCGGCAACCTCACCGACCAGGTCCGCAACATCGCCCATGTGACCACCGCCGTGGCGCGCGGCGACTTGTCGCGCAAGATCACGGTCGACGTGCGCGGTGAAATTCTGGAGCTCAAAGACACCATCAATACGATGGTGGACCAGCTCAATTCATTCGCCTCGGAAGTCACCCGCGTCGCGCGCGAGGTCGGCACCGAAGGCAAGCTCGGCGGCCAGGCGCAGGTGCCGGGCGTCGCCGGTACCTGGAAGGATTTGACCGACAGCGTCAATTTCATGGCCGGCAACTTGACCGCGCAGGTCCGCAACATTGCCGACGTGGCGACCGCCATCGCCGGCGGCGACTTGTCGAAAAAGATCACAGTCAACGTCTCCGGCGAGATCTTGCAGCTCAAGGAAACCATCAACACGATGGTGGACCAGCTCAACGCGTTCGCCGGCGAAGTCACCCGCGTCGCCCGTGAGGTCGGCACCGATGGCCGCCTCGGCGGCCAGGCCAACGTGCTCGGCGTCGCCGGCACCTGGAAGGACTTGACGGACAGCGTGAATTCGATGGCGTCGAACCTCACCGCGCAGGTCCGCAACATCGCCGAAGTGTCGACGGCGATCGCCTCAGGCGACTTGTCGAAGAAGATCACGGTCGACGTGCGCGGCGAAATTCTCGAGCTGAAAGACACCATCAATACGATGGTCGATCAGCTCAACGCATTTGCCGGAGAAGTGACGCGCGTCGCGCGCGAGGTCGGCACCGAAGGCAAGCTCGGCGGTCAGGCGCTGGTGCGCGGCGTGGCCGGCACCTGGAAAGACTTGACCGACTCGGTCAACTCGATGGCCTCGAACCTCACCGGCCAGGTGCGTAACATCGCCGAAGTCGCCACCGCCGTCGCGCGCGGCGACTTGAGCCGCAAGATCACCGTCGACGTGCGCGGCGAAATTCTGGAGCTCAAAGACACCCTCAACACCATGGTGGACCAGCTCAACGCCTTTGCCGCGGAAGTCACCCGCGTCGCGCGCGAGGTGGGCACCGAAGGCAAGCTCGGCGGCCAAGCCAACGTGCCCGGTGTCGGCGGCACCTGGAAAGACTTGACCAACTCGGTCAACTCGATGGCCTCGAACCTGACCGGACAAGTCCGCAACATCGCCGAAGTGGCAACCGCGATCGCCGGCGGCGACTTGTCACGCAAGATCACCGTCGACGTGCGCGGCGAAATCCTTCAGCTGAAGGAAACGCTGAACACGATGGTCGACCAGCTCAACCGCTTCGCCGGCGAAGTGACGCGCGTCGCCCGCGAAGTCGGTACCGAAGGCCGCCTCGGCGGCCAGGCCAACGTCCCGGGTGTCGCCGGCACCTGGAAGGATTTGACCGACAGCGTCAATTCGATGGCCGGCAACCTGACCGCGCAGGTGCGTAACATCGCCGAAGTGACCACCGCCGTGGCGCGCGGCGATCTCTCGCGCAAGATCACGGTCGACGTGAAGGGCGAAATCCTCGAGCTGAAAAACACCATCAATACGATGGCCGATCAGCTCAATGCCTTTGCCTCCGAAGTGACGCGCGTCGCGCGCGAGGTCGGCACCGAAGGCAAACTCGGCGGCCAAGCCCAGGTGCCGGGCGTCGCCGGTACCTGGAAGGATTTGACCGACAACGTCAACTTCATGGCGTCGAACCTCACCGCGCAAGTGCGCAACATCGCCGAGGTCGCAACCGCTATCGCCGGCGGCGACTTGTCGAAGAAGATTACGGTCGACGTGCGCGGCGAGATGCTGCTGCTGAAAGACACGCTGAACACGATGGTCGAGCAGTTGCGCTCGTTCGCCGCCGAAGTGACGCGCGTTGCCCGCGAGGTCGGTGCCGACGGCCGGCTCGGCGGTCAGGCCGTGGTGCCGGGCGTCGCCGGCACTTGGAAGGATTTGACCGACAACGTCAATCTGTTGGCGGCCAACCTTACCACTCAGGTCCGTAACATCGCCGAGGTGACGACCGCGGTTGCGCGCGGCGACTTGAGCCGCAAGATCACGGTCGACGTCAAAGGCGAAATTCTCGAACTGAAAAACACCATCAATACCATGGTGGACCAGCTCAACGGCTTCGCCTCGGAAGTCACCCGCGTCGCCCGCGAAGTCGGTACCGAGGGTCTGCTCGGCGGCCAGGCGCAGGTGCCCGGTGTCGCCGGCACTTGGAAGGACCTGACCGACACCGTGAACGTCATGGCCGCCAACCTCACCGAACAGGTGCGCGGCATCGTCAAAGTGGTGACTGCGGTCGCCAACGGCGACCTCAAGCAAAACCTTGCGGTGAAATCGAAGGGCGAGGTGGCGGCGCTCGCGGAGACCATCAACAATATGACTGACACGCTCGCCACCTTCGCCGATCAGGTGACGACGGTGGCGCGCGAAGTCGGAGTCGAGGGCCGACTCGGCGGTCAGGCCAACGTGCCCGGCGCCGCCGGTACCTGGAAGGACCTGACCGGCAACGTCAATCTTTTGGCCGCCAACCTGACTACGCAAGTGCGCGCCATCGCCGAAGTGGCGACCGCGGTGACCAAGGGCGACTTGACGCGCTCGATCCAGGTCGAAGCGCGCGGCGAGGTGGCCGAACTGAAAGACAACATCAATACGATGATCGACAATTTGCGGCTCACCACCGACCGCAACACCGAGCAGGATTGGCTGAAAACCAATCTGGCGAAATTCACCAACATGCTGCAGGGCCAGCGCGATCTCACTACGGTCGGCCGGCTCTTGCTGTCCGAGCTGACCCCGCTGGTCAACGCGCACCAGGGCGTCATCTACCAGATGGAAGGCGAAGAGAAGAACAGCAGCCTGAAGCTGCTGGCGGCCTATGCCGACGACGGCGCCAACGGCCACCCGCAGACCTTGGAGCTCGGGCATGGCCTGATCGGTCAGTGCGCGCTCGACAAGCGCCGCATGCTGATCACCGACATGCCGGAAAGCACCGTGCCTATCAGCTCGGCGCTGCTCAAAGTTAAGCCGCGCAATAATATCGTGCTGCCGGTGCTGTTCGAGAACCAGGTCAAGGCGGTGATCGAGCTTGCCTCGATCCAGGAGTTCACCGCGCTGCAAACCATGTTCCTCGAGCAGCTCACCACGTCGATCGGCATTGTGCTCAATTCGATCGAAGCCACGATGCAGACCGAGGGCTTGCTCAAGCAGTCGCAGCAACTCGCCGGCGAATTGCAGGCGCAGCAGAAGGAGCTGCAGCAGACCAACGAGCAGCTCGAACAGAAGGCGCAGCAGCTCGCCGAACGCAACGTCGAAGTGGAACGCAAGAACCAGGAAATCGAGCAGGCCCGCCGCGCGCTGGAGGAAAAAGCGACCGAGCTGGCGCTCACCTCGAAGTACAAGTCGGAATTCCTGGCCAACATGTCGCACGAGCTGCGCACACCGTTGAATTCGATTCTGATCCTCGGCCAGCAGCTTACCGACAATCCGGAAGGCAATCTGACCTCGAAGCAGGTCGATTTCGCCCGCACCATTCATGGCGCCGGCACCGACCTCCTTAACCTGATCAGCGACATCCTCGACCTATCCAAGATCGAGTCCGGCACCGTCACCGTCGACGCCGAGGAGGTGTTGTTCTCCAACCTCGTTGACATGGTGGCGCGGCCGTTCCGTCACGAAGCCGACACCCGACAGCTGTCGTTCGAGGTGCATGTCGATCCCAATCTCGGCCGCAGCATCACCACCGACACCAAACGGTTGCAGCAAGTACTCAAGAACCTGCTGTCGAACGCATTTAAGTTTACCGCCCAGGGCGGCGTCCGCCTCAGCGTCAATGCCGCCGCCGGCGGCTGGAGCGGGGATCATCCGGTGCTTAATCAGGCGGCCGGAGTCGTCGCTTTCGAAGTCACCGACACCGGCATCGGTATTCCGCAGGAGAAGCAGAAGATCATCTTCGAGGCATTCCAGCAGGCCGATGCATCGACCAGCCGCAAATACGGCGGCACCGGCCTCGGCCTCGCGATCAGCCGCGAGTTGGCCGGCCTGCTCGGCGGTGAAATCCATCTGCGCAGCGTGTCGGGCGCCGGCTCGACCTTCACGCTCTATCTGCCGATTAAATATGTCGGTCCCAATGCCACGATCCACGCCGCCACGGTTGTCGGCGCGACGGCGTCTACGCATCAGGGCTTCCACATCATCCCCGAGCGCAGCATCGAGCCTATCCCCGACGATCGCCTGGATATCCAGGCCGGCGACGCCATCCTGCTCGTCGTCGAGGACGATCCGCACTATGCCCGCATCCTGGTCGATCTGGCGCGCGACAAGGGCTTCAAAGCGCTGCTGGCGATGCGCGGCGACGACGCGCTCAATCTCGCCAAGCAATATCAGCCGACCGCAGTCTCGCTCGACGTGTTCCTGCCCGACATGCTGGGCTGGAACGTTTTGAGCCAGCTCAAGCAGAATCCGCTCACCCGGCACATTCCGGTGCAGATCGTCTCGCTCGACGAGGATCGCCAGCATGGCCTCGCCCGCGGCGCCTTTGCCTTCGTCAACAAGCCGACCACCCGGGAAGGGATCGACGAGGCGCTCTCGCGCATCAAGGAGTTCGCCGAGCCGCGCAAGAAGCGGTTGTTGATCGTCGAGGATAACGCGACCGAGCAGATGAGCATCCGCGAATTGCTTGGCCATGACGACATCGAGATCGTCAATGCCGGGACCGGAAGCGAAGCGCTGAACACGCTGCAGGACAATCCGTGCGATTGTGTGGTACTCGATTTGCGGCTGCCGGACATGTCGGGCTTCGAGGTGCTGGAGCGCATGCGCGCCGACAGTGGGCTCGCCGACATTCCGGTCGTGGTCTTCACCGGCCGGGAATTGTCGGCCGAGGAGGACGCGCAGCTGCACACCATGGCGCGCAGCATCGTGGTCAAGGGCGTCGAATCGCCGGAGCGGCTGCTTAACGAGACCGCGCTGTTCCTGCACCGCGTCATCACCGACCTGCCGCCCGAAAAGCAGCATATGCTCGAGCGGCTCAACAGCTCCGACGAGGACCTGGTTGACCGCACCGTCCTTCTCGTCGACGACGACCCGCGCAACATCTTCGCGCTGTCGAGCGCCCTGGAACGCCGCGGCATGAACGTGTTGACCGCGACGACCGGCGCCGAAGCGATCCAGATCATCGAGGAAACGCCGGCGCTGGCGATCGTGCTGATGGACATCATGATGCCGGAAATGGACGGCTATCAGACGATCGAGAAGATTCGTCACAACAAGGACTATCGCCGCCTGCCGATCATCGCTTTGACCGCCAAGGCGATGAAGGGCGACCGCGAGAAATGTCTGCAGGCTGGCGCCTCGGATTACCTCGCCAAGCCGGTCAACACCGAACAGCTTTTATCCGCGCTGCGGATGTGGCTGCATCGCTAGGCGGGACAAGATGAACAAGACCGTTATGGCCGAGAAAGTCAACGTTCTGCTGGTCGACGATCAGCCCGATAAGCTTATGGCCTACGAGGTCATCCTCGGCGACCTCGATGAGAATCTGGTCAAAACCGCGTCGGCGCGCGAGGCCTTGCAGTTTCTGCTCAAGAACGACGTTGCCGTTGTTCTCATCGACGTGTGCATGCCGGAACTCGACGGCTTTCAATTGGCGGCGATGATCCGCGAGCACCCACGGTTTCGCAAGACGGCGATCATCTTCATCTCGGCCATTCATCTGACCGACGTCGATCGGCTGCGCGGCTATGAGATGGGTGCGGTCGACTACGTGCCGGTTCCGGTCGTGCCCGAAGTCCTACGCGCCAAGGTGCGAGTGTTCGCCGAATTGTTCCGCAAGACGCGCGAGCTCGAGCGGCTGAATTCGACGCTCGAACGCCACGTCGCCGAGCGGACCGCCGAGTTGCAAGCCTCCAACGCGCGACTGCTCGAAAGCGAGCAGCAATTGCGGCTGGCGACCGAGGCCGCCGAAATCGGCTTGTGGGACGTCGACACGGTCACCGATACGCTGTTCTGGCCGCCACGCGTCAAGGCCATGTTCGGGATCGCGCCGGACGTGTCCGTGAGCATGGCGGATTTCTATGAAGGTTTGCATCCCGACGATAAGGAGACAATCATCGCGGCCTTTGCCGCAGCTTGCGACCCGCAAAAGCGCGCACTCTACGATGTCGAGTATCGCACTGTCGGCAAGGAAGACGGCGTTATTCGCTGGGTCGCGGCCAAGGGCCGCGCAGTCTTTGACGCCGATGGAAAATGCGTTCGCGTGATCGGCACCGCACTTGATATTTCCAAACGCAAGGAAGCGGAGGAGCGTCAAGTGTTGCTGGCGCGCGAGGTCGATCATCGCGCCCGCAACGCGCTCGCCGTGATCCAATCGATCATCCGGCTCACGCGCGCCAAAACCGTCGACGATTACGTGCAGGCAATCGAGGGCCGCATCAAGGCGCTGGCGCGTGCGCACACGTTGTTGTCGGATTCGCGCTGGCACGGCGCCGATCTGGCGACTTTGGTCACCGAGGAACTCGCGCCCTATCGCGGCGGCGACAAGATCACGATCCGCGGGCCCGATATCTCGCTGCAGCCGGCGACTGCGCAGGGACTGGCGCTGGCGCTGCACGAGCTTGCCACCAACGCCGCCAAGCACGGCGCGCTGTCCTCGCCCAGCGGCAAGATTACGCTCGACTGGCAATTGCATAGCGACTCCTTGGCGCTGAATTGGGCGGAAACCGGCGGCCCCGACATCGCCTCGCCGTCGTCGCGAAGCTTCGGCCTCAAGGTCATCGTCGCCAGCATCGAGCAGCAGCTTGGCGGCAAAGCGGCATTCGACTGGGATCCAAAAGGTCTGCGCTGCGCATTCTCGATACCGCGCAGCGAGCTGACGAAGTCGCGGGCACTCAATGCCTTGCGCGATAACGGTCAAGCCAATGGCGCCGTCATCGGGCTCAAACGCGACGAGAAGCCGCGCGTGCTTCTGGTCGAAGACGAAGCACTGGTCGCCATGATGATCCAGGAAACGATGACCGAGTTCGGCTTCCAGGTGATCGGTCCCGTCAGCACGGCGTCCGAGGCTTTGGCCGCGGCGCGCAACAGCCAGTTCGAGGCCGCCGTGCTCGACATCAATCTCGGCGACGGCATGGTCTATACAGTCGCCGAGATATTGAGCAAACGCGGCGTACCATTCGTGTTTGTCACCGGCTATGACGCCGAGAGCGTCGACAGCCGTTTCACCGGCGTGCCGGTCCTGCAAAAGCCCATCGAACGCAATATGCTGCAGAAGGTCTTTCTGCTCGGTGCCGGGGACACGGTGGCCGCCGACGAACCCCGATCGGCGGCGCGCGCCTGATCGCTTGGCCCGTTACGTGTCCAGCACCGTGCGCACCTTGGCGGCGAGCTGATCGAGCGTGAACGGCTTGGAGATGAAGTTGACGCCGGTGTCGAGCACCCCGCCGTGCACCACGGCATTGGCGGTGTAGCCGGTCGTGAACAAAACCTTCAGTCCAGGCCGCCGGCGCACCGCCTCGTCGGCAAGCTTCTTGCCGTTGATGTCCGGCATCACGACGTCGGTGAACAGAAGTTTCACGTCGGTTACACGGTCGAGCGTCGCCAGCGCATTCGCGGCGCCGTCGCAGTCGAACACCGTATAGCCGAGCTCGTGCAACGCCTCGGTGGCCAGCCGGCGCATCAGCGGGTCGTCCTCGACCACCAAGATGATTTCATTGCGATCGCCGGTGCGCATCGGTTCGAGCGTCGTGCGCTTGATATCTTTGGCGTCGGCGATGAGGCGGGGCAGATAAATCTTCACGGTGGTGCCGGAGCCGGGCTCGCTATAGATCTTGATGTGCCCGCTCGACTGCTTGACGAAGCCGTAGACCTGGCTCAGCCCGAGGCCGGTGCCTTTGCCGGTGGGTTTGGTGGTGAAAAACGGGTCGAATACGCGCGCGGCGACGTCGGCAGACATGCCGATGCCGGTGTCTGTCACGGCAATCAATGCGAATTGTCCCGGCTTTACTTCCGGATTCTGTGCGCAATAGGCTTGGTCGAGATGGGCGTTGCCGGTTTCGATCGTGAGCTTGCCGCCGTCGGGCATGGCGTCGCGGCCGTTGATGGCGATGTTGAGGATGGCGTTCTCGAGTTGCTGGGAATCGGCGAGCACCGTCCATAAGCCTGCCGCGGTTACCGTCTCGATCTGGATATGCTCGCCCAAGGTGGAATGCAGCAGATCGGACATGGCGGCGATCATCTTGTTGGCATCGAGCGGCTGCGGGGCCAATGGCTGCTGCCGCGCGAAAGCAAGCAGCCGCTGGGTCAGCGTAGCGGCGCGCTCGCTGGCGATGGTGGCGGCATCGAGAAAACGCTCGATGGCGTAGTCGCCCTTGGCGATGCGGCGTTTGACCAGATCGAGCGCGCCCATGATGACGCCCAGCATATTGTTGAAGTCGTGGGCGATGCCGCCGGTTAGCTGGCCGAGGGCCTCCATCTTTTGCGCCTGACGCAGCTGACTTTCGGCCGCTTCGCGGCGTGTCACCTGATCGAGGAGCTGGCGGTTGGCGAGCGCAAGCCGGTCGCGGGCCGCGGTGAGTGCCGTGAAAGACTCGCGGGTAAATCGAGCCATCAGAAAGCCGGCGGCACAAATCAGCAGAAAGGCGATGGCGACTCCCGCTTGCAGCAACATCCCGGAGCGCGCCGCGACCGTCTGGCGCGTCGTCAAAAGCTGGTCCTCCTCCGACTGCATATTGCCGATGCTGCGGCGGATTTCCTGCATCAGTTGGAAACCCTTATCGCTATTGACGATGGCGAGCGCCGCGTCGTTGTGGCCGGCCTTGTATGCGTCGACGGTGGCGCCCAGCTCAGCGAGCTTGTCTTGGATGAGCTGACGAAGCTGCGCCAGATTTTTGATTTGCTCCGGATTGTCGCTCGCCAGATCCTGTGTACGCTGCAGGACACCGGGCAGTTGACCTAGCGCCATCTGATAGGGTCCAAGGTAAAGGTCCTGGCCGGTCAGCAGATAGCCGCGTTGTCCGGTCTCCGCGCTTTGCACGAGGCTCAGAACACGCACCAATTGCGCGCGCACTTCGAGCGAATGCTGTACCCACTCATCGTCGCTTTCATTGCGCGCGCCCAGCCAAAATGCGGCGCCCACGATGAGGGCCGCGAGCATCGTGGTGACGACCAGACTGCGGTTCAGCAGAGCCAGCGGTTTTGGCTCCGACCTTGGCTCGGATGTTGGGTCGGACAAATTCGCGCCTGGGCTGATTGGCTCTCATCCAAAGCATGAAAGCCAAGTGGAAGCTAAGCCGCGATGGCCCCACGCGTGGGTGCCCCAGCGGCAGGTCGGAACATTATCGTAGACGCTTCGAAATTGCCTACAGCAAAAGACGCAACGCCCATATTCCGACGTGGAACTCTGTTCCGTGAGGTGCGTTTTCCTTCGGAATGACTGATCTGGAAGAATGGATTTTGTAGGCTTCCATGCAATTTACTCGTCGTAATGTCTGCTCTCTGACATAACAATTCAGCTTAAGCTCTTGAGGACCGCTGGGATGCAGCTCAGTTGCTACCAATGTGAATTGCGCGCCTGCGGGTTGTTCAAGCCAATCACGGCGGATGAACTCGCCACCATCGACGCGCTGAAGAAGCAGCACGTAAAGCTGCCGGCCGGCGCCGAAATCATTCACGCCGGTGAGGACAGCCCGGAGCTTTACACGCTCTATTCCGGCTGGGCGTTCCGTTTCAAGGCACTGCCTGACGGCCGCAGGCAGATTTTGAATTTCCTGTTGCCTGGGGATTTGCTTGGCCTGCAGGCCGCCATGTTCGACGCGGCGCAACACGGCATCGAGGCGCTGACCGACGTGCAGCTCTGCGTCCTGCCGCGGCGCGACGTCTGGGCGCTGTTCGGTGAAATGCCGGGTCTCGCCTTCGACCTCACTTGGCTCGGCGCGCGCGAAGAAAGCATCGTCGATGAAAACCTTACCAGCGTCGGGCGGCGCGCCGCCTTGGAGCGCGTAGCTGCCCTGATCATTGCGCTCTACAAGCGCGCCAAGCTATTGGGCCTCGTTAACGACGACAGTTTCGCTTTTCCGCTGAACCAGCAGCACATTGCCGATGCGCTCGGTCTATCGCTCGTTCACACCAATAAGACCTTGGCGAAGTTGCGGCGCCTGGGGATGTTCACCAGCAGCAATGGCACGCTGACGCTTACCAATCCGCACGTGCTCGAGCGCGTCGGCCAATTTTTCGACGAGGAAATTCCGCAGCGGCCGCTGATTTGATTGCAGCGAAAAAGCCCCGGCCAGTGGCCGGGGCTTTCGCCGAACGAGACATGCTTGCGTTATTCGCTGGACTTGTCGGGTACCCAAGTCGTCTTGGTGCTGTCGTATTTGAAACCGGGCGCCTTCTTGAGTGCGTCCTTGGTCGTAGCCAATGTCAGATAGACCTTGTCGTCTTTCATGGTCTTTTTGATGGAGTTGAAGCTGACGGCGACATCCTTCTCGCCAGCACCGAGGAATCCGCCGACGCCGACGATCGCGGCCTGGACCTGCCCGTCTTTGGCGACCAGTACGTCCATAATTTCGCCGATCTTGGCGTTGGACGGATCGTAGACGTCCTGCTTGTACCAGTCGGTGACCGTCAGGCTCGACGACGGAACGCTGGTCATGAGTCCGGAGCCGCCGGCCGCCATCGGCTGGGCGAAAGCCGCCGTGGAAAGCAGGAGCGCGCCGGTGGATAGAGCAACTAGCATTTTCATTGTGTGAAATCCTCCAAGGGTGTGGATTGTGATACAAAACAACGTCCGAAATTGGCATTTGGCTCCAGCTCGCAAAAAAATATTCCACGACGGAACGAAACGTCGTTGAACTGATCGCGCCCTACGTGGAAAGCAGACTTCGGTCGAATCGGCCCCGGGCACGCCTGCTGAGGGCGATTCAATATTTCTGGCGACGGATGGCGGCTGTCGTTGTTCCGGGACATGCCGACCCCAAGGAGGCCCGTGTTCGAAACGGAACAAAGGCACCCCTAGGGCATTGGCTTTTCACGGAAATTGCTCGCCCGGGACAGCGCTGACATTCGATCCACAAGGAGATGAAATCCCTCGGCTTCGACCGGGGATTTTTATCCTTAAGGCTCCTAGTCTAGCGAAAGAGAGGAACGATTCGCATCGAGCGGCGTAGTTCAGACGACTTTTACATCGACGCACGAAATCGAAAACCGACATGAAGCTTTTTAAATGCCAGCATTGCGAGCAGTTGCTCTACTTCGAGAACATCGTGTGCAAGAAATGCTCGCACCGGCTCGGCTTCATTCCCGAAATCATGAACCTGTCCGCGCTGGAGCAAAACGGCGACGCTTGGCGCGCGCTGGCGGTCGACAAGAAGAGGTATCGTTTTTGCGCCAACGCCGAATTCAACGTCTGCAACTGGATGGTCGAGGCCGGTTCACCTGACGCCTATTGTGCGGCCTGTCGGCATAATCGCACTATTCCTGACACCGGCATCCTGGAAAATCTCTTGGCGTGGCAAAAGATCGAGGTGGCCAAGCATCGGCTGTTCTACACGCTGATGAAGCTCAATCTGCCGCTCGACGAGCGCAACGAGAGGGGCGGCGAGCGCCTGGCGTTCGATTTTCTGGCAAGCGCACCGCATGTCGGTGGACCGCGGGTGATGACGGGTCACGATAACGGCCTGATCACGCTGGCGCTTGAAGAGGCCGATGACGCCGAGCGCGAGAAGCGTCGTACCATTATGCACGAGCCGTACCGTACGCTGCTCGGCCATTTCCGCCATGAGGTCGGCCATTATTTTTGGGACCTTCTGGTGCGCGATGGCGGCCTCACTGAGGACTGTCGCAAGATTTTCGGCGACGAGAGTGCGGATTACGGCGCCGCGCTGCAGTCGTATTACGCCAACGGTGCGCCTTCGAACTGGCAGGACAATTTCATTAGTGCCTACGCTACGTCGCATCCGTGGGAAGATTTCGCCGAAACATGGGCGCATTACCTGCATATCGTCGATACGCTGGAAATGGCCCGCGCCTTCGGCATGTATGTGCATCCGCGGCTGGCGCGGCCGGGCGAGCTCGATGCCCAGGTCGATTTCGATCCATACACCGTGCGCGACCCGTCGCCGCTGATCGAGACTTGGATTCCGTTGAGCAACGCGCTCAACAGCCTCAACCGGACCATGGGATTATTGGACGTCTATCCGTTCATCCTGTCGCCGCCGGTCGTCGAAAAGCTGAGCGCCATCCACGACCTTATCCACGGCAACAAGCTGCCGGTGCGGGAAGTGAAAGCGGCTTAAACATGATCCCAAAACGAAGTGACGTGGCACGGCCTGCGCCGGGTTGCCGACGCAGGCCGCCACGTGGCGGGGTCTTCAGTTAGGCCGGAATGATATCGACGATTTCCAATGTATCCGGATCGATGATCAGGATGTTGTCGCCGACTATGATATAATCAAAGCCCTCGAATTGCGGGACGACTTCCACAATATCTTGAGGCAGCACTTCGACGTGAACCGTGCGCGGTATCGCGACGCCCACTTCCACGTTGAAGTTCACATTGGTGACGCGAGCCGCCGAGCTGTGGCCGATGACGGCCTGAATCTTAGTGCGCTGCGTTTGTGACAGCTGAACTTTGGCGCCGCGTGAACCGGTATTCTTGCTGGCGTTCTGCTCATTGGCCTTCGTGCCGGACTTGCTGTTCTCTTCCTGCGCGCCACGCTGCTCCTGGGTACCGGACTTTTCTTCCTGAGCACCGCGCTGTTGTTCAGTGCCGCGCTTTTCTTCCTGCGCGCCGCGTTCTTCCTGCGCTCCAGGTTTCTCTTCCTGCGCGCCGCGCTGCGGCATAGTTTGCTTTTGCTCGTCCTGGCCCATGCGCTGGTCCGGCTTTGCGCCTTGCGCGGGCGTTTGCGCCGATTTGGCGGCGCCAGCTCCGTTGATGTTGCCCTTAAGCGCTCCGCCCATGGCGCCCGGGGCCTGGTGCTCGGTGCTTTCCGGTTTCGCGGCGGTGCCGCCGCTCGGGGTTTGCATCGTTTGCGCCGACGCTAAGCCGGCGACTCCCACGACTGCCGCCGCGGCGACCGTCGTCAGCAATAACTTTCTCATCATGCGTCTCCTGTTTTTCCCTCAAAATCGAGGGACGGCGCTTTGCACCGGCAAACCGCGTTCCCGATCGATCATGCACTGCTGCCACAACTCGGATGCAACGCTGGCGTTCCGACGTTGAATGCCGAGATTTGCAGCAATTGGGTGTCGGAAGTGCAGGAGGAACTTTCATCAGCTAGCCGACGTTTATTTGATGACGCCCTTGCCATTCGCCGTGATTGCACTCCAACAAGGAGAACCACGCCATGAGCTCTCCATCCGACCGGCAGCCGGTCGAGCCGCACCCCGTCGTGCCGACGCAGCAAGCGAGACAGGGCGTCACCGGACATAACGTGCGCTACGTGCTCGGCTTCGGCATTGCCGCGATCGTTATCCTGTTCGTGATTATCTGGCTGGCTTACTTCGCGTAGAGATGGTCGCGGCGCGGTCTGTCAGTCGTTGCGCTCGACCAGCGCGGCGCGTTCCTTGCCGACTGTGTCGGCGCTTACGGCCGGTGCGGCATTGCCCCAGGAATTGCGGATATAAGTTACCAGCGCAGCCACTTGGTCGTCCTTCAGTACCCAGGCGAAAGCCGGCATTCCCGCCCCGGTCGGCGCCGGTTTAGTGGCGACGCTGAGCCCGCCGCGCAGCACGATGTGGATGAGCGTGGTCGGATCGGTCTGCTGCACCACGGGCGTGCCGTTCAGCGACGGGAACAGCCCAGGCGTCCCCTTGCCGTCCGCACCGTGGCAACCGGAGCATTCGTCGGCATAAATTTGCGTGCCCGCTCTCATGGTCGCAGCATCTGGCACGGGCGGGTTTTCCACCTGGCTCTGCTGACCGCTGTCGTCTCCAGGCCGATCCTTCAAGTAAGTCGCGATGGCCTTGAGATCGTCGTCGCTCATCTTGGACGTTGAGAGATTGATGGTCTCTGCCATCAGGCCGTTGCCGGCAGTGGTCTTGTTATGCCCGGTCTTCAGATAAGCGGCGACGTCGTCGACCGACCATGAGCCAAGGCCGCGGCGTGGGTCGTTGCTGATATTGGGCGCGAACCAGCCCTGCAGGGCATAGCCCTGCAAAGCTTCGCTTGTTTTGTCGGCGCCAAGCACATTTTTCGGCGTGTGGCATAGGCCGCAATGGCCGAGGCCTTCGGTCAGATAGGCGCCGCGATTCCACTGTGCGCTCTTGTTGTGGTCCGGCTCGAACGGCGCGGCTTTGAAGAAGAGTTTATCCCACACCCCCATGCTGGCGCGTATGTTGAGCGGAAACGGCAATTGATCGGCCTTGACCGGATTGTGCACCGCCGGAATGGTGTCGAGGTAAGCGCGGATGGCGAGTGCGTCGTCGTGCCTGAGTTTCGTGTAATAAGTATAAGGCATCGCCGGATAGAGGCGCTCGCCATGACGCCCGGTGCCCTTGGTTAAGGCGTTGACGAATTCATCGTCCGTCCAGGCGCCGATGCCGGTGACCGGATCGGGTGTGATATTCGGCGCCATGAGATTGCCGAACGGCGTCTCGATCAGGCGGCCGCCGGCAAAATCGTGGCCGCTGCCCGGCAGCGTATGGCACGCCGCGCAATCGCCGACGATGGCGAGGTAACGGCCACGTTCGATCTGGTTGAAATCCTGCTTGTCGATGCCCGCCGCGCTGGCGGCGCAAGGCAAACCGAGCGCGGCGCCAAGCAACAGCGCACGCGACAGCCTCGGCAAATATGAATTGTCCTCACGCATGGACGAGCGGTCCGGGGTTCTTGAGATATTGCGAACGGATCGCGCCGGCCGCCCAGTAGGCAAGGGCGCCTACCGTGCCGGTCGGGTTGTAGCCGGCGTTCTGCGGAAACGCGCTCGCGCCCATCACGAACAGATTGGGCACGTCCCAGCTCTGCAGATAGCGGTTGAGCGCGCTGTTACCCGGATTGTCGCCCATGATGGCACCGCCGTTGAGATGCGAGGTCTGATAGGCCGTGACGTCGTAAGGCGGCTTGCGCGGACGCTTGACGATTTGCTTCGCGCCCATTGCTTTGAGGATGTCCGCAAACTTGTCGGTGAGGAAGGCGCTCATTTTGATTTCGTTGTCGTGGAAATCGAGCGTGATGCGGACCAGCGGCCGGCCGAAGCGGTCTTTATAGGTCGGATCGAGGCTCAGATAGTTGTCACGATAGCTGTACATCGAGGCGTGGCACGCCCCGGGCGAATTGATGGTCGAGAGATAATTGTCCTTGAGAGCCTGTTTCCATTTCGAACCCCAGGCCGGCGTATCCGGAGGCACCGCGGTGGTTTGGATCGGCCGGCCGCCGGTCTGCACCTCGCCGATATAGCCGCCGCCGACGAAGCCGAGCGGGCCGTGGTCAAAATTGTCGCCGTTGAACTCATCGATGCACATGCCGATCGCGCCCGAGGCGACGAATGGATTGAAATTGTATTTGTCCTTGTCGAAGAAGCCGAGCGCGTCCGACATGGTTTGATGGGTGAAATTGCGCCCGATCTGGCCTTGCCCGGTCGCCGGATCGTACGGCTTACCGATGCCGGACAAGAGCAGAAGCTGCACGTTGAACAGCGAAAATGCGCAAAGCAGTACGAGATCGGCCGGCTGCTCGAACTCCTCGCCCGAGGAATCGACATAGGTGACGCCGGTCGCCCGTTTGCCCGTGTTGTCGAGATTGATGCGCGTCACCTCGCTGTCGGTGCGCGCCTCGAAATTCGATTTACGCAACAGCACCGGCAGCACGGTGGTCTGCGGACTCGCCTTAGAATAATTGGCGCAGCCGAACCATTCGCAAAACCCGCAATAGGTGCATTGTCCCATCGTGACGCCGAGCGGATTGGTATAGGCTTGCGACAGATTTCCGGACGGTTGCGGGAATGGCTTGTAACCGAGCTGTTGCGCGGCTTGCGCAAACAGCATGTGGCCATAGCCTTGCTTTTGCGGCGGCGTCGGATAAGGCCGCGACCGCGAACCTTCGAACGGATTGCCACCCTCTTGAATCTGACCGTTGAGATTGCCGGCCCGGCCGGAGGTGCCGCATAGATATTCAAAGGCGTCGTAATGCGGTTCGAGATCGTCGAAGCTGACGCCAAAATCCTGAATTGTCATGTCGGCGGGCAGAAAATTCGCGCCATAGCGCTGCGTCAAATGACTCTTGAGCTTAAAGTCGGTCGGCAGGAAGCGCCACGTCTCGGCATTCCAGTGCACGCCGGCGCCGCCCGTGCCGTTGCCGAGCATAAACGCGCCCCAGCTTCGCACCGGCAGCGCCGTCTGATTGACGTTGTTGCGGAAGGTCACCGACATCTGAGAATTGCGCAGAAACAGCTCATGCTGGATCCGGTAACGCAACTCGTCCTGCATGTAGGAGATCGGAAAGTCGGTCGCGGTGTCGCGCCACGGGCCGCGCTCGATCGCCACCACGTCGAGACCGGCATCGGTCAGCTCATTGGCGAGAATAGAGCCGGTCCAACCCATGCCGATGATAACGACATCTTTAGAGGGAAGCTTTCGCGCCATGCTGTCTCCTCGGCGGCGCTCGTCGGCGGACGAGCGTCAGGATTTCTGCGTCCAGTTCGGATGGTTGGCGATGCCGACCGTCGGCAGCGTCACGCGCTGGTTATGCTTGTCGATCCAATCGCGGTAATCGTAATGCGCGCCGGGAAAGCCGATCATTGTCCACGACGCCATGTCCTTGTTGCCGCCGTAGATCGGATCGGCCAGAAAGCCATTCTGCGTGTCGGTCAGTATGAGCTTGAAGAAGTCCTTGGCGTCGGCGCCATCGAGCGCCAACGAGCCGTCTTCGAGGCCTTTGATAGTCTCGTCTTTCTGCGCGTTGGAAAGATCGGCAAAGGCCTTGCCGGCGAATTTGGCGCGGCAGGCGCGATCGAAGGCGGCGAGCGCTATGCGGTATTGCTGCGCCGGGGTGGTCGGCGATTGCGGACCTTGCTGCTTGGTGCCTTGCTGGAACGGGCCGGCCAGATAGTGGCCTTCGGCGCGACCATAAGGGCCGGCAAGCTGGCGGTCGATAAAGACGGCGCAGCCGCACTCCTTGCCGCTGGGCGACAAATCGTCGGCCGGAATAAGCCGCTCGACGAAGGCTTCGACGGTAGCGGCCTCTTGCGCGGTGAAATATTTCCAGCCGCCCGGCGTCACGAGCTCCGGCGGATCGCCGGCGCCGGGTTTCCACGGGATACCGCCACGGATGACCGCGGCGCGAGCCGCGGCCGAGTTCCAGAGCAGCCACACGGCGCTTGTGCCGAGCAGCCGTCGCCGAGTTCACCTGATACACGGAAGTCTACCCCGGTCAGAGTCCGTCGTCCGACGCCCAACGTGGACGCGGCGACTTGGTTCCCAGCGCGGCGGAGAAATTTCGGGTGGCGCTAAACCGTCCGAATCGTTCCGGCGATGGCGGCAACCACGAACAAGACCAGTGCGACCAGAAACACGATTTTGGCGATGCCGACCGCGGCGCCGGCGATGCCGCCGAAACCCAACACCGCGGCGATCAGCGCAATGATCAAAAGCGTAACGACCAGATTAAGCATGGCTTTCCTCCGCCTGGGCAGCCGCTCGTTGCGGCCGTTTTCCAATTGCCTTCGCGATGAGAAATGCGGGGCGAGTGAAAAGTTCCACCACCCCCTTTTGCTGCACTGCCGCGCGTAGACAAGGGCCTGCACGCACGGGAACCGGAACCGGCTTCGGCGGTTCACAAGGCGAACCGCGGCAATTGGATGGCAAAATTCGCATTGCATTTTCCATCTGAGAATTGCCGCCTTAAGTCGCCAACCGAACATTGCCGGGAGATTAGATCATGGACGACACTACAATCGTCGGCGACAGCGTCGCCGTAATGACTTCGTCGCAAGGCACATGGGGCGCAGCGTGGAGCGGCGTGTCGTGGAGCGCGGTCATCGCCGGCGCGCTGACCGCGATCGCAGTTTCATTCATCGTCATTTCACTCGGCAGCGGGATCGGCATGGAGCTGGTCTCGCCGTATTCCTATTCGTCGTCTGCCTCGGCCAGCACGATGACGGTGATCGGTGCGGTGTGGCTGGTATTCGCCCAGGCGGTCGGTTTTGCGACCGGCGGCTATGTCGCCGGCCGGATTCGCCGTTCGCCTGCACCATTGCACACCGATGAAGTGAAATTCCGCGATGGCGCCAATGGGCTCGTCGTCTGGGCCATCGGCGTGGTGATCACGTTCTTCGTTCTGGTCACGGTGGTCGGAAAAATCGGCTCTGTGACGGGCAGCGCCGCGGCGGGCATTGGCTCGACGGCCGTCGGCCTCGCCGGGGCCACCTCGCAATCGCCCTCGGTCGATTATTTCAGCGAAACACTGCTGCGCCCCAATGCTCAAAATGCCGGGCAAAATGCCGGCAATGGCGCAAACGCTGGCGCAACGGGCGGTGCAGCGGCAGCAACGCCGACCTCCGGCAATGAAGCCAACGGCGCAGCGGCCGGCCAGGCGAACGGCTCGGCGGGCCGTCAACAGGCGCAGGTCAATCGCATCCTCATCACGTCCTTGAGCCCGAATGGCTTGTCCAACGATGACCGCACGTATCTGGCACAGCTGGTCGCGGCGCAGACCGGGGTCAGCCAGGACGAAGCGCAACGGCGGGTCGACGCGGTGACCACGCAGATGAAGCAGGACGCCACGCAGGCCGCTGAGACGGCGCGCAAGGCGGCTGCTTATGTCTCGTTCTGGACCTTTATGTCGCTTCTGTTCGGCGCCGTCTGTGCCGCGTTGGGCGGGGTCCTTGGCGGCGAGTTGCGTGACGAGTACGTCGCCCGGACGGCGGTCGCGACCGCGCCGCCGCGCTAACAGCGGCAATTCCTGACTTGCGGCAGGCCGGCGCGTCAACGCGCCGGCCCTTTTCTTTTCCGTCGGAACATATGAAAAGACACATCAAAGAGTCACGCTTACCCGCCGCTCAAGTTCCCGGAACGACTACCGTGCGCATTCGTTGGCGTCGGTAGTTCGGCCGGGCATCGGCATGAGTCCCGAACGGCTCGTCATCGGATTGATCCGGGTGCGGAGCCTGTTTGGAACCGACGCAAGTGCTGGAAAGCCTGCCACTTCACACAAACCAAAAAGAGTAGGAACCGACAACCATGGGTTTATTCACCAAAGACATCAAGACAATGGACGATCTGTTCACGCACACGCTGCGCGATATCTATTACGCAGAGAAGCAGATCGTCAAAGCGCTGCCCGACATGGTCGAGAAGGCAAGCGATCCGCAGCTCAAGCAGGGCTTTCAGACGCATTTGCGTGAGACGGAAAACCACGTCAAACGCCTTGAGCAGGTCTTCAGCGCCCTCGGCCAGAAACCGCAGGGCGTCGATTGCCCGGCCATCGACGGCATCCTCAAGGAAGCCAATGAGGTTGCCGGCGAGGTCGAGAAGAAGCAGGTGCTCGACGCCGCGCTGATTGCCGCGGCGCAGGCGGTGGAGCATTACGAAATGACTCGCTACGGCACGCTGATCGCCTGGGCGAAACAGCTCGGCCGCAACGACGTGGTCACGCTGTTGAACCAGACGCTTGACGAAGAGAAGGCCACCGACAGGAAGCTCACCTCGATGGCCGAGAGCCAGGTCAACCGCAAGGCCGCTTAACCCGATCCGGCAGATGTATAACGGCAGCGCCGTGCTCAACCCGCGGCGCTGCCGCTCTTTTTACGCGACCCTCTTGAGCCTCGGGCCATTCCCTGTTTTGTTGCGCCGTCAAATCGCAACAGGTGAGGGACATGCTGAAATCGACCCGTGAAAAGGCCTCGCATAAGGCCATCAAGCAGGAACTGATAGTCGCCGGCAAAGTGCTGGTGGGGCAGCGCCAGGACGATTTTACCCGCGGCCACATCTCGTTTCGGCTGCCCGACGATCCGGGCCTGTTCTTCATGAAGGCGCACAGCCTCGGGCTCGACGAGATCACGCTTGCCAACATCCTCACCATCGATCTGGACGGCAAGGTGGTTGCCGGCACCGCGCGGCGGCACAGCGAAGTCTTTATCCATTCCGAGATCCTCAAGGCGCGCCCGGATGTCAATTGCGTCATCCACACCCATCCGACCTATTCGACCGCGTTGTCGGCGACCGGGCGGCCGCTCAAATGCTACAGCCAGCCCGGGGCGCTGTTCTATGAGGCGCTCGGCACCTATACCGACACCATCAATCTGATCCGCACCGAGGACATGGGCGCCGGCGTCGCGCGCGCGCTCGGCAAGGGCAGGGGGGTGCTGCTCAAAAATCACGGCGTCGTCGTCACCGGCGCGAGCATCGCCGAAGCGGTGATCGGCACCATCATGCTGGAGAACGGCGCCATGGTGCAGCTATTGGCCGAAGCCGCCGGCGAGGTAGCGCCGGAATTTCCGCGCGCCGATATCGAGAAACTCAAGCACGACATCAGCCGGCCCGAGCAGTTCCAGGTCAATTTCGACTATCTGGCGCGACGGGTGAAACGCGGCGCACGCTGAGCTTCGCGCGCGGTCACGGTCGTCCGTGCTGCTTACGCAGCTCGGTCTTCAAAACCTTGCCGTAATTGTTCTTCGGCAGCGTATCGAGGAAAACGTAGTCGCGCGGCCGCTTGAAGCGCGCGATGGCGCCGAGACACAGTCTATCCAGGTCCGCTGCCGCCAGCGTGCGTTCGGGGCGCGGCACGACGCAGGCGACGACTTCCTCGCCCCAATCGGGGTGGACGCGGCCAATGACCGAGACTTCGAGCACGTCGGGATGCCGCAGCAGCACCTCCTCGACCTCGCGCGGATAGATGTTGCTGCCGCCGGAGATGATCAGATCTTTGGAGCGGTCTTTCAGCGTGAGAAAGCCTTCGCTGTCGAGTACGCCGACATCGCCGGTGTGCAGCCAGCCGCCGCGCAGCGTCGCAGCGCTCGCCGCCTCGTCGCGCCAATAGCCCCGCATTACCACGTCGCCGCGCGCCAAAACTTCGCCGATTTCGCCCGCCGGTAGCTCGGCGTCCGCGGCGTCGGCGATGCGGACCTCGACGTTAACGCGCGGCAGTCCGACCGAGCCCATGACCTCGCGCCAACGCGCTCGCGCCCGGTCGGCATGCAGCGCCTTCGACAGGCTGGTGATGGTCATCGGCGCTTCGCCCTGGCCGTAGATCTGCGCGAATTTCGGTCCGAACAGATCCATCGCTTGCAGCAGATTCTCGACATGCATCGGGCCGCCGCCATAGACGATGGTGCGCAAGCCGCGATGATCGGCGCCGGCAAATCCCGCATGATTGACGAGCCGGCTGACCATGGTCGGCGCGGCGAAGAAGCTGACATTGCCATGCGCGGCCAAGACCGAAGCGATCTCGTCAGGATCGAAACCGCCCAACTCCGGAACGACATTCTTCGCGCCCATGGCGACGAAGGGGAGCGCGTAGAGTCCGGAGCCGTGCGACAGCGGCGCCGGATGAATCTTGGCGTCGGCTGCGCCGACCGGCTCGATGTCGGACAGATAGGCCAGCGTCATCGCCATCAGATTGCGGTGCGTCAGCATCGCGCCCTTCGGCCGGCCGGTGGTGCCGCTCGTGTAAAACAGCCAGGCGAGATCGTTGGGGCGTCGCGGCACGACATCGACGCCGTCGCCTTGGCTGAGGCGCCGCCATTCGGCGCTGGCGGTGACGACGGTGCGGCCATGCGGCGCGACATCGTCGGCGAGGTCGGGGCTCGCCAGGATCAGCGACGCTTGCGCATGCCCGACAATGTAACCGAGCTCGTCGGCGTGCAGCTTGGCGTTCATCGGCACCGCGACGAGTCCGGCGTGCCAGATCGCAAACAGCGCTTCGAGAAATTCCGGGCGATTGCTCATGGCGATCGCCACCCGATCCTCCGGCCGGCACAACGCGCGTAGATTGCCGGCGAGGACGCGCGAGCGCGCTGCCCATTGCCGATAACTGGCGTAAGCCGCCGCGCCCACCGCGATCGCGGTATCCTCGCCGGCGGCGCGGCCCCATTTTTCCACCCAGCCGGCGAGGTTCATTGTGCGATACGGGCTTGCCCGTCTCTCCCCGTTAGTATGTATTTCATTGAATGGCGAAATCGGCAGCAAGTCCAGGTCGGGTGCCGCAACGCGACCGCCACAAGACCAATCCCGCGCTAGGCCGCCGCAAGCTGAAACTCGGCACGTTCCAGACCAATCTCAATTCCGGCTGCGTGATGTCGGATCTCGACGGCCGGCTGGAGCTCAACTGGCCCAATACCGTGACCTTGGCGCAACTCGCCGACGCGATGGACTTCGAGGCGCTGGTGCCGGTGGCGCGCTGGCGCGGCTTTGGCGGCGCCACCGATCCGCAGGGTCCCGGCTTCGAGACTTTCACCTGGGCCGCCGGCATTGCCGGCGCCACCAAGAATGCCGGTGTGATCTCGACCTCGCATGTCGCGCTCAACCATCCGATCATCGCCGCCAAGCAATCGACCGTCATCGATCATATTTCCAACGGCCGTTACACGCTCAACGTGGTCAACGGCTGGAATTATCCGGAAATGGAAATGTTCGGCGTCTCGCTCCTCGAGCACGACGACCGCTACGCCTGCGCCGAGGAGTGGCTCACTATTGTCAAGCGGCTTTGGACCGCGGAGGAGAAATTCGATTTCGACGGCAAGTTCTACCGCATCAAGGGCGGTTATCTGCAGCCGAAGCCGATCCAGGCGCCGTATCCGGCGATCATGAATGCCGGCTCCTCCGAGCGCGGCCGCCACTTCGCCTGCCAGCATTGCGATCTCGTCTTCACCAATATCCGCAGCCACGACATCGCCACCAACACCGCCCACGTCGCGGCTTATCACACGCTCGCCCGCGAGACCTACGGCCGCGAGGTGAAAGTGTGGAGCAACGCCACCGTCGTGCAGGCCGAGACCGAGAAGGAAGCCAAAGACTTTTATCATTATTACGTGCACGAGAAGGGCGACTGGGTCGCCGCGCGCAACGTCATCGACACCATGGCGGCGGAGATCAACAAGCGCGACTATCCCGAGGAGCGGCGCAATGCCATGGCCGAGATGATGATCTCCGGCTGGGGCGGCTTCCCGCTGATCGGCACCAAGGAGCAGATCGTCGACGGACTCGCCACGCTATCGAAGATCGGGCTCGACGGCGTGCTCTTGTCATGGCCGCGCTATATCGAGGGCATGCGCGAATTTCGCGACGTGACCTATCCGCTCGTCAGGCAGGCGGGGTTGCGGGACGAATTGTAGGGTGGGGCATAGCGCTGAACGCGGCGGCCGCGCGGGCAAAATCGTGCGCGCGTGATGCCCAGGCAGAAGCGCGGGCAACGCGAGATCTTGCCCGCCCGACGCTCGCTCGATCCGCGCTACGTGCTGTCATCCGCAATTCCACATCATTCCAATAGGCGTATAGGTCCAGCACGGGCCGAAACTGCCGCCATTCCAGCGGCCGTGGAAAAAGTGCGGTTCGCCGAAATAGTATCGTCCGCCGCCATACCAGTAGCTCGGCGCGCCGCCATTCCAGTAGCTTGGTGCAAAGTCCGGAGTGCGTGATTCCTTCGAACGATACATCGGAACGCTGTTATTGGGCGGCTGGTGATAGCCCGGCAAGAACCCGTAACCGTGCCAGGGGTGGATAACGTGCCGCTTTTCGTGCGCCAAGGCGGGCAATCCCGCTCCCGGCGGCGCCAGCGAGGCGACAACCGCGATCGCGACCATAAATTTCCGCAGCATCGTCATCTCCACGGTTGGCGGCTTCGCCGAACGCCGGCTTCCTATTGCGCGCCAAAAAATTGCACCACCTCGAGCGCCGCCGCTTCGGGCGCGGTAAGATACCCATTGTGCACCATCGTCGCGATCACGTGTCGGTATCTTGCCATTGCCGCGTCCCCGGACGGATCGGCGCCAAACCGGCCGGGATTGTTTGGCAAACCGGCCATGTAGATGCATTGCGCCTCATTCAACTGCTCGACGGGGACATGAAAGTAGGCTTCGGCCGCCGCCGCGACACCGGTCGCGCCATGCCCTAAATAGACGCCGTTCAGATACAACTCCATGATTTTCTGCTTGCTAAAATCGTGCTCGAGAATGAGCGAGGCATGCATAACCCGGAGCTGACTGGCTACCTCCGCGACCGCCGACGGTTGCCGGCGGGGAATCTGAAGTATCATCCGCGCCAGCTGCAGCGGTATCGTCGCGCCGCCATGATCCACGTGGTCATTCTGTGCGTCCTCCGCCAACGCTCGCACCAGTGCGATCGGGTCGATGCCGCCGTGCCACAGGAATCGCTTGTCCTCGACGGAAATAAGCGCCTGCTCAAGAGCCGGCGGTATGTGCGCGTAATCGACGTAGCCCCGTTCATGCCGCGCCAACTGCTCGCGAAGCTGTTCGGGATAGCTTGCGACTGCCGCTCCATCCGCCGAATGCGCGAACAGTCCGCCGAGCGCGCGATCGACCGGCGGCAAGAACAACATCGCGACGAACACAACAGCCGCTCCCGCGACAATCGCGGCGGTACGGACGTAACTGCGCAGCCGCTTCGCCATTACTTGTGCGTTGCCTCTCTTATCTGTCGTTATGTCAAGTAAGCCCCATCAACCGCCGGCGCAATATTACGCGGCCGGCATCGTTGGCAGGGCCGGTGCCACCTTATGCTTGCTAGGCAGCATGCTTAAACCCGCCAGGCTTTGACCTGTCGCACCATGGTCCAAATGAGCCGGTCAAGGTCGCCGCCCATATTGGCTGTCCGGGTGTTGGTGAAGGCCGCCCAGCAGAAGCCAGTATGCGTGCGCACCGCAAGCGTTTCGGTGCCAGGCAAGTTGCCGTTGTGCCACCAATTGCCGGCGGCATTGACCTCCCAACCCTTGCCGTAATGCGGATTGGCCACAGAGCCGGTGGTCATGATCGCAAGCGTCTGCGGTTGGAGAATATTGGGCGGCGCGGCAAAGCCGTCGACATGCATGAAAAATTGCACGAGATCGGCCGGCCGCGCGATCCACCCGCCGTGCGAGTCCATCCGCGTGACGTTCATGCCGTATGGGTTGTCACGGCCTTGGCCGTAATATTTCACTTCGTGCGGTTGGCGTTGCGCCTGCGTATTGCCGGCGATCGTCATGTCGGTGATGCCGCAGCGTTCTAGCACCGCGGCTTGCACATAGTCGGCATACGGCTGGCGCGTGATTTTTTCGATCACGCGCCCGAGCACGCAATAGCCGAAGTTGGAGTAGGCATAATTCTCCCCCGGCGGATGATCGAGCGGCCGGGTGCGCAGCGTAAACGCGATCAGCTCGTGCTGGCTCATTTGCGGATCGTGAAACATCGGATCGCGGCCATCGTTGTTGGGCCAGCCACCGGCGGTGTGCGTCAGCAGATGCTCAATCGTGATGTCTTCGATCCCGGGATTGAACGGCGGCTTGCCGTAATCCAAGCCGGTGATGGCGCCCTGGCCGAACATTTTGTCGGCGAGCTTGATGCGGCCGGCTTCGACGAGCGAGAAAATGGCGACCGAGGTCAGCGTCTTGGTCACGCTGGCGATACGGAACAAATTCTCCGGCGTGGCCGCCACGCGATTGTCGCGGTCGGCGAGACCGAACGCGCCCTGATAAACAATTGTGCCGCCGGAACCGACGGCGATCGAAAGCGCCGGTACGTCATATTTCTGCATGAAGGCGCCGGCGAGATCCGCCATCGCGGCGGCCTCGGCCGTCGTCGGTTGTGGAGCACCGATGGCCGGCTGGGCGCGGGCGGCCAACGGCCAAGCCGCCGCAGAACCGCCAAGCAACGCAATGAACTCCCGACGCCTCATGGGATGTCTCTGTGCGAGGGTGAAAGCCCGACGAACTCTGCTGCCGCACCCTAACGTATTGGTCTTATCGGCAATAACAAAGGATTCGGCCGCCCCTGACGCAGATAGGTCATTTTTGGCAGACCCGGCGGGTCGGCTTGCTTAAGTCCGTGTCCCAATGTCCGCTTTCGAGGAGATTGTGTTGCAAAACTCTTGTTGAGACGGCGTTTAAGCCGTGATTCCGTGGATCGAGATGTGATTCGCGGGAGCGGTCGATGATGGGACGGCGAGAGCGCGGACAAGGTCAATTCTTCTACGCGCTCGATCTCGACAAGGTGGTGCCGGCGGATCATTTGGTCAGGCAGATCGACGGCGTTCTCGATCTTGATTGGGTGCACAAGGAGCTTGCGCCGTACTACTCGCACACCGGTCGGCCTTCGATTGATCCGGCACTGATGATCCGGATGCTGATTGTGGGCTACGTGTTTGCCATCCGCTCGGAGCGACAGTTGTGCTCTGAGGTGCAGGTCAATCTGGCCTATCGGTGGTTTTGCCAACTCGGCATTGAGGATGGGATACCCGACCATTCGGTGTTCAGCCGTGCCCGGCATGAGCGCTTTCGACAGAGCGATACGTTACGCCGGGTATTTGAGAGCGTGGTGGCGAAGTGCATTGCCGCTGGCCTGGTGGGCGGCGAGGGATTTTCGATCGATGCAAGCCTGATCAGGGCTGATGCCGGCAAGAAGAAGCGGCTACCGGGCGATCAGCCAATAAGTTGGCCGAAGGCTGAGGAAGCATCCCGCGCCGTCCGCGAGTATCTGACGGCTTTAGATGCCGCCCAAAACGGTGCGGAGAACAGCGAAGATGACGACAAATTCGATGGGGGCAGCAGACGCAAGCCTCCTAAAGAGGTGTCGCTGACCGATCCGCAGGCAGCATGGGTCGCGAGGAAGAACACCGATCCTTATTTCGCTTACGACGCCAATTATCTCATCGACAACAAAGCCGGGATCATCGTCGACGCCGAGGGCACGCGCGCCAACCGGATTGTAGAGATCGCCATTACCAGGACCATGCTGGACCGGGTCGGGCGGCGCTTTCAGCTTCGACCACAGCGGCTCGCAGCCGACACTGCTTATGGTGCAGTCAGGCTGCTCAAGTGGTTGGTGGACCGCAAGATAGCCCCGCACATCCCGGTCTGGGACAAGTCGGCACGCTCCGATGGCACCCTCAGCCGCGCCGATTTTATCTTCGACCGGGAGCGCAACGTCTATACCTGCCCAGGTGGGAAGCTGTTGCACACCACCGGAACAGTCATCGACGGCCATACGCTTCGCTATCGTGCCGCAAAGCGCGACTGCGATGTCTGCGCGCTCAAAATGCGGTGCTCCCCCAACACGCCTATGCGGCAGATTCCCCGCGATGTCCATGAGGAAGCTCGCGATGTCGCCCGCGCATTGACGAAGACCGAGGCTTACGAACAATCGCGTCGGGAGCGCAAAAAGGTCGAGATGTGCTTTGCTCACATGAAGCGCATCCTCAAGCTCGACCGGCTTCGACTGCGAGGCTTAAGTGGGGCTAAAGATGAGGTGCTACTGACTGCAACCGCCCAGAACCTGCGGCGCCTCGTCAAGTTCCTCTGCCGCCCGCCGCCATCAGCCGCACTCACCTGTGCGGCGTAGCTGGATGTCAGCAGCGGGTAACACCATCAGATGCCCTCAGCGTAGAGCGAGGGCACCTGACCAAAAACAGAAAAGCCTGCTCAACCACAAAGATCGCTCGAGTTTTGCAACACAATCAAGGATAAAGCGGACATCATGATTTGAGCAGTTCATATCTGCTAATGACCCACTTCAGACATTGGCTTGGAGCATTGCTGCCACGCAACGTAGCCTCCGTCCCCATTTTGGCGGTCGCAAATTCCTGCTATAACGGCCTGACGACGTTAGTCCTAAACCTTGGGGGAGGCGGTGCATCGACGCGATTTCATCCAGTTCATTGCCAGTTCAACGGCTGCATGGCCGCTCACGGTGCGGGCGCAGCAGTCAGAGCGCGCGCGATTGGTGGGCGTGCTGACGGGATACTCTGAGAGCGATGCCGCGGCGCAGTCGTTCATTGCAGCGTTCCGCGACGCACTCGCGAAGCTCGGATGGATCGACGGTGGCAACGTTCGAGTTCGAGCTTCGCTGGGGTAACGGTGAGGCCGCGAGGATCAAGGCATTCGCGAATGAGCTCGTTAGCCTGCGGCCAGATGTCATTCTCGGCGAAACGACTTCGGTTATAGCTACTCTTGCCAGTGAGACTCGGACAGTCCCCATCGTATTCGTACAGGTCGCCGATCCGTTGGCCAGCGGCTTCATCACCAGCTTAGCACGCCCGAACGGCAATCTCACCGGCTTCACTGTGGAGAACGGCGCACAGGGCGGCAAATGGATCCAGCTCTTGAAAGAGATCGCGCCGCATACGCACCACGTGGCACTCCTGCGGAATCCGGCAACGGCACCGCCGCTGCAAATTTACATGCCGCCCCTCCATGCCGCCGCATCGTCATTCGGCCTGGAGATCGTCGAGGCCGCGGTTCACTCGAAAGATGAGATCGAAGCCATCGTCATCGCGCAATCGCGCGATTCCGCCGGCGCTCTGATCGCTATGCCTGACCCTTCAACGGGACGAATCGCGATTCGATCATTGCGCTCGTCGCGCGCTACAACGTGCCCGCGCTGTATTTCAATTCCATTTTTGTCAAATCAGGCGGATTGATCGCTTACGGTGCCGATTTTACGGAACAGTTTCGTCAGGCCGCCGGTTATGTCGACCGCATCCTCAAAGGCGCGAAGATTGCCAATTTGCCGGTGCAAGAGCCGACGAAGTTCGAGCTGGCCGTCAATCTCCGGACGGCGAAGCAGCTCGCTCTGACCGTTCCGCCGACGCTGCTTGCGACTGCCGACGAGGTGATCGAATAAGAATGTTTTCTGCTGCACTGCATATGTCGCTTTCTGACCCGTTTCGACCGTTCGCGGTGGTCATAAATTCGACTGCTGTTGGGGGTGAAGCCGACATCGCGCAGACATCGCAAATCGGTCGGTCGTGACCCTTCACGTCGCTTTTTGATTAGGGCCGAGCGTTCAAGACCGCACTGCACAAGCCCCTATCAGAGCGAAGGTTTGATCCGATACGATACGTCGCCTGAACCTGGGGCTAACATGCGACGACGGGAATTCATTGTTCTTGTGGGTGGCGCGGCTGCGTGGCCGCTGAGCGCGCGGGCGCAACAGGCTGCGATACCGGTGGTTGGCTTCCTCAACCCCAGAGCGCCCACCGACGCACCGCAATTCACTGCTGCGTTCCTCCGAGGTCTAAAGGATGCAGGCTTTGTCGAGGGTCAAAACGTCTCGATCGAATATCGTTTCGCTGGGAATCAAGACGACCGGCTGCCTGCATTAGCAGCCGATCTGGTTAATCGGAAAGTGGCGGTGATTGCTGCAGCCCCCAGTCAGGCCGTACTTGCGGCCAAGGCCACGACCACGACCATACCAATTGTCTTCGAAATTGGCTTTGATCCGGTTCGGCTTGGTCTCGTCACAAGCTTGAGCCGGCCCGGTGACAATATTACGGGCGTAACCCAATTGAGCGAGGAGGTCGCGCCGAAGCGGCTGGAGTTGTTACACGAGCTAGTCCCAACGGCGACCGCCATAGCCTTGTTGGTCAACCCTGCGGAACCCGCAGTTGCCGAGAATCGAACGAAGGTAACGATGTCGGCGGCTCGCACACTCGGGCTGAAACTCCACGTTTTGAACGCCAGCAGCGACCGCGACTTCAAATCAGTCTTCGCAAACCTGATCCAATTGCATGCGGGCGGGCTTGTGATCGGCGGCGGCGCATTTTTAACTGGCAAGTCCAAACAGCTGGCCGAGATGGCGGTCCACTATGCGGTTCCCGCTATCTTTGAAAGCCGTGATTTTGTCGCTGCTGGTGGGTTGATTAGCTATGGCGGCAATATCGCCGACGCCTATCGCTTGGCGGGTGTTTACACGGGCCGCGTTCTCAAGGGGGAGAGACCTGCCGACATGCCGGTCCAGCAGGCTACCAAAATCGAGCTGTTCCTCAATCTGAAGACTGCCAAGGCGCTCGGTATCGCGGTGCCGAATACGCTGCTGGTCGCTGCCGACGAGGTGATCGAATAGCACACCGTTCGCTGCATCCGCTCACAGCCGCTCCTGGCCCTTAGCGACATACAGTCCAGAGAAGGATTTTGGTCGCTTTCGGGGCATAGCGAACATCGACCAGACCCGCTGCCGACTCGATCCGGGCGCGATTGACCCGAAGCGGACATCATCGACGACTTTCGCGAAGTGTTCTGGGTGCCCTATTGTTCGTATATGAGCGGTTGGTGCTGTCTTAATTCCAGGCCTTTTATCCAATTTACAGCGAATGGTGTCGCAATTTATAATGTTGACGTAGGGACGGCCGTTTAAGGTGGCAAATGCGCGTTGTGAGCAATTATCAGGATAAAGCCCTACTGCTCTTGCAAATAGCGCGGGAAAATCCTCAATTTGAGGGGCAGGCGACTTATCTGGCTAGTGAGTGGCTTGCCATCGCCGCTATGCGGATCAAGTTAGGCCTGACCAAGCACTCGGAAAAAGAGGTCCGCGCCAGTTAGAACCGTTAGAATAGGACCGATCAATTTTGCACAAACTCGCCTTGGCGGATTGCCCAAAATTCCGGATAACGTACAGAATCTTTCGCACTTTCAGGATTGACGGCTTCTTCTAGAATAAGGAAGGAGCAACCGATGAATGACGAGAAGGCGATGGGCCAGGTCATCCAGATCGATGAAGCCCGGATTCGAGACCATCTTGGCGAGATGGTTCGTGGGACGGTCGAGGAGACGCTGAATGCCATGTTGGATGCTGAGGCGGACCAGCTTTGCGGGGCAGCACGTTACGAACGTAGCGAAGCTCGGCAGGATACCCGCGCTGGCAGCTATGAACGGACGCTGCAGACCAGCGCCGGCGAGGTTAATCTCAAGGTTCCGAAGCTGCGGCGCCAGACCTTTGAGACTGCGATCATCGAACGCTACCGGCGGCGGGAGAGCTCGGTCGAGGAGGCGTTGATCGAGATGTATCTGGCCGGGATTTCAGTGCGGCGAGTGGAGGACATCACGGAAGCGCTCTGGGGCACGCGCGTGAGCCCGAGCACGGTGTCCAACCTCAACAAGAAGATCTACGCCAAGATCGAGGCTTGGCGGGGCCGGCGCATCGAAGGGGAGCATCCTTATCTTTATTTGGACGGCATCGTGATGAAGCGCAGCTGGGCCGGCGAGGTGCGCAATGTCTCACTGCTGGTGGCCAGCGCCGTTAATTCTGAAGGATTTCGAGAGATTCTGGGCATCTGCGAAGGCGCCAAGGAGGACAAATCCGGCTGGTCGGCGTTTCTGCGGCACCTGGTCGATCGCGGCCTCAAGGGCGTCCAGCTGATCATTTCCGATGCCTGCCGCGGCCTTATGGAGAGCGCCGCTGAGTACCTGCCCGAGGCGCGCTGGCAGCGCTGCATGGTGCATTTCTACCGGAATGTCTTTAGCCACGTGCCGGCAACAAAGGTTCGTGATGTGAGCCACATGCTCAAAGCCATTCATGCGCAGGAGAACCGGGTGGCCGCCGACCAGAAGGCCAGAGCGATCATCGAGGATCTTCGGGCCAGCAAGATGAGCAAGGCAGCCGACCTCGTCGAGCAGAGCGTCCACGAGACGCTGACCTACTACGCCTTTCCAGACATCCACTGGCAGAAGATCCGGACCAACAATCCGCTCGAGCGGATCATGAGAGAGATCCGTCGCCGAACCCGCGTGGTCGGTGCCTTCCCGGACGGTCAGTCTTGCCTGAACCTGGCCGCAGCCCGGCTGCGCTACATCGCAGGAACGGCATGGTCAACCAAGCGCTACATGAACATGCGGCCGCTCTACCAGCCGCAGGTCATGCAAACCGAAGCCGTCGCCTGATCAAATGTGCGAAAAATTCTGGACACTACCAAATTCCGGTTCGCGCGGTCGGGACCAACGAGGGAAATCATGGCAATTCCAAACAAAGAACAGCACAAGGAATACACTCGTTATGCCGCGCATTGTTTGGATTTGGTGACCTCGATAAAGAGCCAGAACGACCGTACCATCAACCGCGAAATGGCGGCCGAATGGCTAAAACTGGCCGATGCAATCGCTCATCCGCTAAAGCGGACAACGTGATCCAAAGCGTTGAGATGTGTTCAATATTGAAGTTCAGGGGCCGAAAGCTATAACTTTTCATTGTCGTCCGGCTCGAAGTCCTTTTTCACGGCCTCAACCAACATAACGGCGTCTCGGATGCCCCGCTGGGCATATTCAATGACTTTGCGCGCGACGAGTTCCGTAGCGGGATCGCGTTTGGTCGTTAGCCCCATCATGTCGCAAACGCGGTCAAACGCGATGGACATGCTATCAACGATCTCGGGATCGAAGCCTCGGTCCCTTAGAAAGGGCACAATCGACATTAACGAGCCTCGATCTTTGGCGCGATGGGCGCACTCCCGTCAAGCTGGGCAGCCGCCAATGTCCAGGCGTTCGCCATATTTAACAATTGCTCGCGCAACTCATCGTCTTGAGCCTCGCGCGCCCAGCGCATGCATTCTTCCGCATACTGCCGAAATTCGTCGGGAGACGTCATCGCACGCTCCGTTGACATAGGCGGGAGCGCAAATTAGTCTCCCAGTCGCCAATGCCCGCGCGGGTCGCCTTCGGCGATAGATCACGCTGCGCCACAGTTAGATGCGGCACAATCCCAAAAGATCTAACTTGGCTAACTACTCTAAAGATTTGCCTGTTGCGCCAGCGCCTCTGGGCGCCTTCAGAACCCCGTAGTCCCGCGACCTGACCCCCACGTTCTCGACGACTACGCCGACTGTCGCAATCCCGTGTCGAAGCAGTTCGCGAACGGCCGCTGCGCGGCTCGGCATGCGATGGGCAAATCTGAAATTATCGACGGCCTTTAGCTCCTCGGGAGCGAGCATGATCTGCAGCCGTTCGTCCCGCGCCAAGCCCTTTCCACCCTTGCCGTTCCTCATGAGGCATCTCCGACAAATTAGACAGAATAGTCCTATGACCAGAATTAGGCACTTACTCATTTTATGTCAATTGGTTTCACGCTGAGCGCGCCAAAAAATTTGCTCCGGACGCTCTTCAATGTCGGGAATCTAACTTGGTAATGTCAGGAATCTTACTTGTGCAACGGAGCAACGTTAGCAGGGCAATCGTTGATCGAACATTTGTCGGCCGTCGTCGGCAGTTAGAACCGAACGCATGCATCTCAATGTCGGCAATTGGCCCTTAGCGGACACGATGCCGGTGTTTGGCGATGTCCGCTTTTGCGTGCCGGCTCAACCGGTCGACGCAACACAGGCATTAAATCTCTCTGCTGGCGTTTCAAATTGCAAGGTCTCACGTGGTCGTTCGTTTAGCTGACGAGCCACTTTGTTTAGATGGGCTTGCGAATGCACCGACAAGTCGGTGCCTTTTGGAAAGTACTGTCTCAGCAGGCCATTGGTATTCTCGTTCGACCCGCGCTGCCACGGGCTTTGCGGGTCGCAAAAATAGACATCGATGTTGGTCGCCATCGTAAAGCGCCGATGATCCGTCAGTTCCTTGCCCCGGTCCCAGGTCAGCGACTTATACAGTTCTTTTGGTAGCTTCTTCGCCTGCTGGATGAGCGCGTTGACTACAGTCTGGGTGTCCTTGCCTGCCACCTTGGCCAACATCACGTAACGCGTTTGACGCTCGACTAAGGTCGCGATGTAGGTGTTGTTCGGTCCGGACAGCAGATCGCCCTCCCAATGGCCAGGCACCGCCCTATCTTCAACCGCCGCCGGTCGCTGACGGATTGAGACGGCATCCTTCATATGTCCCCGTCTATCGCCATTCGGATCAACCGGTCTGGAGCGACGCATCGAGCGCTTCGATCGAAGATGGCAAAGCAGCTCTTTCTTGAGCACGCCGCGCGCTTGGACAAACAGGCTGCGATAGATGGTCTCGTGTGACACCCGATTATACTCGTCTTCAGGATGCGTTCTCTTCAGCCAACCGCCTATCTGCTCGGGTGACCAATCCAATCTGAGTTTCCCTGCCACGGCCTGCCGAAGCCGCGAATTGATCGCCAATTTACAACATTTTGGACGACGCGATCGTGCCCAGGCATTCTCGTCCGCAACTGTCGCCCGGTAGCGATCACAGCCGCCATTGCGGCTCATTTCCCGGCTCACCGTCGAGGGCGAGCGGCCAAGCTGTTTGGCGATGGAACGGGCCGATCGACGTGCCGTAACGCCTCTGGAAATCACCTCGCGTTCCGCAAGCGTCAATGCCAACCTGGAGCGACGCCGCTCCCCAGGACGAAACCCTCCATGCGGGGCAACCAGAAAATAGATCGACGATGACTGCTTACCAAAAGCTCGTCCGATCGCCTTCAGTGACCCCCCCCCGCTTCCAACGGTCCCATAATTCCGTCTTTTCTGCCGCGGTAAAACCTCTATGAAATCTCCGTTCCATCCCACACTCCATCTTTTCCCTCTAAGATAAAGTGTTGCGTCGATCGGTTGAGACCGCCGGGGCAAAGC
>CAWARC010000043.1:0-222013 GCA_963784325.1 uncultured Alphaproteobacteria bacterium
CCCACTGCGTGCCCGCCGCAGGACATGGCAGCCACCCACAGGTTCCTATCAGCAACAATTCATGTTTGCCGCGCTGCCAGCGTCCCAGGCTGATGTGGGTCTTGCCCCAACAATAATTCGACTTGTACTCAAAGCCCCACGCCTCCATGACCGAAATCGCGATCCGCAGGTGCTGATTCGTCGACCAAAGAAAAAGCACGCAGTCAGGGGCCGCAATCGAACCAACAGGGCGGGAAGCGATTACGTCGGCTGTGCTGGTCGGATAATGATTGCCAGCGTGGCGATCCATTCCGGTATGCTCGCTCCAAACCTCGTCGTGCTCATTCCGGGTCGGCTACGATCACGCCGTATTGTTTTTGCGGGAGTGCCTTTTGCTTGGCGCCTAGCTCGTGTTCACGCGTCGTGCGGCGAGCTTGCTTGACGATGAGGCTCACCACGTTAGTACGGCCGGCCTCGGCTTCTGCGGCAATGCGGCGCTGCTGATCCTTCTCAAGCTTGGCTGCCTGCGACGCCGCAGCGACTGAGAGCTTGCCTCGTTCCACGGCGGCCCGAACCTCGACTATAGCGTGCGCAATCACAGTCCGAGCGCGTTCGGTGCCGGCTTTATCGACGTCACCATGCGCGCGGCATCGCCGAGCTTAATCCCGCATTCTGCGGGATTATCCGAGGGCCGACCGCGACTCATAGTGGCGAGCCTGGCTGCCACCATACGGCGCTGATCATCGTTAAGGTGCCGACGTTTCAGATTCTTGTCGATGACAAACTGCACAGCATCGACTTCACTAGGCAGCGAATGATAGCGGCATTCCACTCCAGCCGCGCTGCAAGCCCGCTGACGGTTGCGGCCGTCTAGTACCATTCCATCTCGCAAAACGACGGCGTCGCGCAGGCCATTCGCCTTGATCGACGCTACCAGTGCGTCGAATTCGTCGCCCTCGATCAGCGGGAACAGATTCGCAAGAGGATGATGGGGAAGCGCGTCCGGGTTCATCAGACGGCGTCCCGCTGTGCAGGCGCGGTTGCTCTCGTGGCGGCGAGCTTGCGCGCAATGTAGGCGTGAATCGAGGAAACAGTGATCTTGCGCGAGCGGCCGTCCAGGAAGCTGTCAAGTTCGCCCGTGGCGAGTAGCTGGTACCGCGTGTTGCCGCAGGCCAGCATCCGCCACGCTTCCCGCGGCTTTATTACCAATGGTTCAAGGCTGGTCCGACGGCCACGCAACAACTCGCTTTGCTGGCGCCCAAGGCCGGAGTTGGAAATGCTCATGCTCGCTCCATCGCGCTTGCGTGGTGTGAGACGACCACGCTCACCACGACGGTGCGAGCATTTCAGCGGGAAAGCACGAACTGGTTACGCTAAAAAAATGGGGGTTATTTCGACGATTTGGACCTGGTGTGGCGGTCATACGCATTTCGGAGGGTCGGCCTCGTTATCCAACCACGCCAACGCTCCACTCTTCGTTCGTTCTCAATGTCTACGAGGGTGGCTGCTATTGCTGAGTTGTACTTTTCGCCCCGATCGAGGCCTCGCTGCACCAGCCAGGCAAGAACTTTGTCGCGCATCGGAAGCTCAGGATCAGATCGCCTTCCCTTATCTCTCTCAACCGGCTGGATCCTGGCCCGCCACGGAAATGGTTCATGGAGGGCCTCCTCGACCATATCTCGGTAGTCGGGGTCGAGGGCGGCGAAGAGGTATTGCCAAAACAGCAGGCGCGGCTCCCACCCTGACGCCACGTCTCGCATGCCCCGCCATATACAGAGGAAAAAGCGATCGATGATTTGAAGCTTTTTCGGTCGACCTCGGCCTCGTGCAAGCTTGAAGCCAAACTCGTACTCGGGCTTACTGAATTCCGCGACCGGTATTGTGGATCAAGCATTGCGGCAAGGCATTCCTTTACCTTCCCACCGCAAGTGTGGCCCCGCTGCTTCGAGTTAAGCAATGGTCGGTAGTCACCGGCAGTCAGATATCGCAACGTGACGGTCTCGACGGCGTGCTCTACCGTATAGCCTCCCTCCGCGATCAGCTGTCGCGCTTCGACATCCCACCCGCTCGGCTGAAATGGAATTTCCATCGCCACCTACGCCCAATACGTTCGCGCTATGGGTCGCGCGCGCTTCCTCGGGGCCACCAAGCCCGTTCGACGAATCTCCACTGCGATTCGAACGATAGCCCACCCGGGGAATAAGCGCGAATTGTGGCGGGAAATGACGGTCCAGTTGTGGACAATTGTTTCTATAGCGCTTGCCAAGCGAGCCACCGGCAATCACCCGGTCTTTAGAAGGCGCACCACCTTGGAGGCCTCGCAACCGGCCACGATGTCCCGCAATCGCTCATCCCAGGCGCTCAACACACGGACCTTGCGTTCGACGAGGTCGGAGCGAACGTAATGTCGGACCAGAGTCCGGGTGTCCCTGCTCCCCGCCTCGTGGCCGACCACCGCCGCTATCAAATCAAGCGCGATTCCCATTTCCGCGAGCTGGGTCGCCACGGTACGCCGCAAATCGTGCGTCGTAAACTTTTTGGTCGGTAGCCTTTCGGATCGAGCCAGCAGGTAATGGCCGATGTGGGCAGAGGTCAAGACGCTCCCCGTTTCGGCGATGAAGAGCGCCCCAGACCCGACTGTCGATAGCCGCCCTTCAAGGATCTCTCGCGTCATCCCGATTAACGGCGTGACGCGCGGTCGCTTATTTTTCGATCGCGCGGCTGGCAGCGTCCAAATCCATTGCTCGCGATCAACTTCCTCAGCACAAAGACCGCTGACCTCGCCGCAGCGTGCGCCAGTCAAAAGTTGAAGCTTCAAAATATCAGCCGGGTTTGACGGAAGGGCGTCCGGAGCCGAGCCACTTCCAAACGACCTCGATTTCTTTGACCGTCAACACACGGTCACGCGGAGTGCCCGGGTCGTATGCTTTCAGGCCTGCGCTGGGATCAATCTCCACAATGTCCTGCGATAAGGCCCACCGAAACATTGCGCCGATAGTCTGCCTGCGCTTCTCCGCTTCGCGCTCGATCCCTTGGTCCGCCACAGCGTCCAGCAATTCCCAAATATGGCGCCGGCGGATCTCATCGGCGTGCCGATTTAGGATCGGCGCAAGCGCCCTCTTGAGACGACGCTCAATATCGAGGGCCGTGCGCAGGCGACCGGTGACGCGCCGGCGAACATAAATCGCTATCAACTGTTGGACTGTGAGCCTGGAAGCTGCAGCGAGCCGGCTTTCCTGCTCCTCAGTGAGCAGGTCCTTGCCCCCACGCGCTGCGCTGGTCAACTCGTTGGCGCGCTCACGTGCTTTTTCGAGGCTCACGTCAGTGACGCGCCCGAGCGAAACCCGTCGCATCTTGCCCGAGCCGCGAATCCGGTAGGCCAAATCCCAGGTCTTGAGACCGCTCGGCGCCACCCGCACCGCCAATCCAATGCAGCGCTGATCGGAGACCCGATACGCCGTTTCGGCCCGCCGCAGAGCCTCGATAGAACGGGACGTAAGCGAAACTACCCCGCGCGTCAGTCCCGAGCCACAGGCCATTTTTCTACCCCTTGGCTTGTTTCGTCCGTCGCAACGCTGTCGCAACAAATCGCGCGGTATGGAGCGAAGCGTCCGAGACGTAAGCGGACTATAACCCACTGATATGCCAACATAAACTGCGCGACCGCGAAGGCCAGCAAATGGTCACGAACAGAGATTTAAGGGCTGGATGCAAACCTGGTTCGTGCATATGCGCCGCCCGGGCCGGTTGTTTCGTGAGCTAACGCCAGCCGGCGCCATTGCCTTTCAGATATTCTTTGCGGCCAATGTTCTGGCGGCCTTGATCCATCCTTTGTTCATGACCGGGCTCGGCGTTACGCTCTATGCGCTGCCGATGCCGTGGGCGAGTACGGTAATGGAGAATGCCGCGCCGATCTTCGTGACCAGCCTCCTCTCCGGCTACGTCTCGACAATCGTGCTCGACCTGATTGGTTTGGGGCGCCGAGGACTGCTTGGTAATGCCTGGGTGCTCGTCCTGACGCCGCTGCATTGGCTGCTGCTGTCGCTCGCGGCATGGCGGGCGCTGTTTCAATTGATCTACGATCCACAGCGCTGGGAAAAGACCGAGCACGGCATGGCCTCGACATCGCGGGTGGCCGGATCGCAACACCTGCCTAAAAGGCAGATAAATAAGCCGCGTCAAAACGTGGTTTTTGGCCGACCGACAGTCCCACCCGTCGCGGACATCGGCCCCAGCATGCCCATCGCCCCAATGAAGATCATGGAGACCTCACGCGGGGCGCTGCTACGCTAAACGGGTGGGCTTCTACATGTAGCGCCGCAGATCGGCGGCTTCCGCCCCGGGCGTGCGGCTCATGTTGAACGGCGCGACGAAGCGGCCGTCTTTGTCCATCAGATAGACGATGGCGGTATGGTCCATCGTGTAGTCGCCGTTTTCCAGCGGAACTTTCTTGGCATAAACCCGGTATTCCTTGATCGCGGCGTCGATCTGGGCCTGACCGCCGGTCAGCCCGCGCAGGCGCGGATCGAAGTTCGACAGGTAGTCCTTGAGCACTTTGGGCGTGTCGCGATCCGGATCCACGGTAATGAACAGTACGCCAACGCGATCGGCATCGGGGCCGAGCGCCTTCATCATCTGCGACATGTCGAAGAGGGTGGTCGGGCAGATGTCCGGGCAGTGGGTGAACCCAAAAAATACCAGGAACGGGTGGCCCTTCATCTGCGCATCGGTAAAAGACTTGCCGTTCTGGTCTTCGAGATTAAGCGGCCCGCCAATGGCTGCGACCGCCTGTCCGATAGGCGAGAACGGACGACCGGTGACGAAGACAATGGCGCCGAAGATGAGGAAAAGACCGCAAAGGAACGCCGCCAGCAACAGCATCAGGCGCGAGGCTTGAGCATTCAGTTTCGCGTTCATCGGTCCAGTCCAGTCAGCCGAAACACGCCGAAAACCCGACGCGAATGGTCTCGAAAAAAACCGTCGTTCCGTAATGCGCCCAGAGGAAGACAGTGCCGATCAGGGCCAGCGCGACGGCAGCGACGGTCGCGAGCACCGGGACAGAGACATGGGAGCGGGCAGCGATATCGGGCATGGCTAGTGTTCCGCGCCTTAGATAGGCCGGAACCCGACCCCCGACAACGGCATCACCCGGCATCCAGACGTCGCACCCAGGCCTCGCCTACCAGTTACTGACAGGTGCGATAGAGCGCCGACAACTCCCGCCCGCGCATCGTAATAAGTTGCGGGGTCAGGCCGCCATGCCGGTTGATCCACGACCGGACCTCCGGCGGATAGAGCCGCATAACCAAGCGACTACCGCGGCGCGTCGGCACCAGGGAACGTGACACGTCGTCATAGTATGACGCCGCATGGAAGCCCAGCACGGCGCGCTGGGTGACGCAGACGCGATTTCGCGGAATAATGCCGGTCAGGAGCGTGCAGGCCGAAAGGCAGGGCCCATCGATAACCACGTGCTGCCCGGAAGCGCGCATCTCATGGAACTTTTGGATATAAGAAGAAACCTCTCCGCCCGGATCGCTGACGATACGAACATCCGCAGACGCCGCACATGTCATCAGGACCGACGCCAGCGCGCCGGCCAAAACTGCCTGCCATTTCATGGAGTCCCTCTCCCGCTCAACCAACCGTGATATCTCCCGGCATTGTGGCAAGAGTTCGGGGATTCCCCGTCTTTCCGCTGAAATGATCGACCCGGCGGGCACACACATACGATCCGGCAAAGGAGTGCTATAAGGAGTCAGGGACCTCAAGGAACCGGCAAAAGCGTTCTAACTGTTTGGCAAAACACCGCAAAAAGAGTGCTCACACATGGATACGTCAGTCGCGCGCAAAACTTCTCCGCAGACCAATGCTCCCGATTTCGCCACGGCTTATTACCTGCTCGAGGGTTTGAACGAGATCGGCATCGATTACCTGTTTTGTAATTTTGGAACCGATCATGCGCCGATCATCGATGAGATGGCGCACCGAAAGAAGCGCGGCGACGCGATGCCCAGCGTCGTGCGCTGCCCGCACGAGAACACCGCCGCCCACATGGCGGCCGGCTACGCGCTCGTCACCGGGCGCGGCCAAGGCGTGCTGGTCCATGTCGACGTTGGTACGGCCAATACCGCAAATGGCATGCACAATTTGTTCCGCAGCCGTCTCCCGGTCCTGCTGATGGCTGGCAAGGCGCCTTACACGGCAAACGACGAACTCGTCGGCTCGCGCGATACTTATGTGCATTTCGTTCAGGAGCCGTTCGACCAGGCAAGCCTGGTGCGGCCATATCTGAAGTGGGAATGGACGCTGCCGTCCGGCGTGGTCGTCAAGGAGGCGCTGCGGCGGGCTTCCTCGATCATGCAAAGCGAGCCGCGCGGCCCGGTTTATCTGATGATGCAGCGCGAGACGCTGACGCAGCATTGGAAGGCGGACGAGATCCGGCGTTATACGGCCGATCAATTTGCGGCGACGTCGGGCGGGAGCGCTGATCCCAAGCTGGTCGCCGCGCTCGCGGACAAGCTGCTGACGGCGGAGAATCCGATCCTCATCACCGGCTATGCCGGTCGCCATGCGCATGGGTCACGCGCGATCGACGCACTTGCGCAATTCGCCGGCATCGCCGTCTACGAAGCAAACATGACCAACAACATTTCGCATGACAGCCCGTGCTTTGTAGGATTCTCGCCCGACAAGGCGATTCCGGAGGCCGACGTGGGGTTGCTCGTCGACGTCGACGTGCCGTGGTTCCCGAGCGCCGTGCATGCCGACAACAAGACGTTCTGGGCGCATATCGACATCGATATTCTCAAGCCCGGCTCGCCGATGTGGACCTTCCCCGGCAATATCCGCATGCAGGGCGACAGCGGCCACATCCTCGATCAGGTGCTGGCGGAGCTGAAAGCCAAAGCAACGCCGCAGTTCAAGGAAGCGGCAGCGGCGCGGATGACGCGCATCAAGGCCGCCCGCGACGAACGCATCGCGCGCGCCGCCAAGCTCGCGGCGGATAAGGGCAAGCCCGGAGCGATCAATCCGCACTATCTCATGGCGGAACTCGGCAAGCTGCTCGACGACGAAGACATGATCTTCAACGAGGGCGTGACCAATGCCGCGGCGGTGCTCATGCAAATCCCGCGTCGCGTGCCTAATACCACGGTGCGCGCCGGCGGCGGCGGCCTGGGCTGGTCCGGCGGCACCGCGCTCGGCGCCAAGCTCGCCGCGCCCGAGCGCCTTGCGGTGCAGATCTGCGGCGACGGCGGCTTTTATTTCGGCAATCCACCCTCGGTCTTTGCGGTCTCACAGCAATATAAGCTACCGATTTTGTCCATCGTCATGGACAACACCGGCTGGAACGCGGTGAAGCAATCGACGCTGCGCGTATTCCCTGAAGGCGAGGCCAAGTCCGTCAATTCCTTCGAGGCGGAGCTCGCGCCGAACGTCCACTTCGCCAAAATCGGCGAGGCATTCGGCGCCCATTCCGAGGAAATCAGCGATCCGGCCGATGTGCCGGCCGCGCTGGCGCGTTGCGTCAAGGAAGTCCGCGGCGGCCGCACCGCGCTCCTGCACGCTCGCGTGACGAAGCTCTAGGAGCGAAGGGATCGTTGCAACAACCGATCCTGCTCATTCCCGCCAAGCGGGAATGAGCAGGCGATGCCGCGCGAGGCCCGATTTACGGACTCGCGTGATTGATGAACTTTTCCGGCGGCCGTTCGCCCCATTGCGACCGCAGCGCTTCGTCGGCCGAAATGAGGTGGGAGCCGTTGGCAAGGTTGAGGCGGTCGCTGTCGGCCCAGTGCTCGTGCACCCGCCCCCAAGGATCGGCCCAGTAATCGTAGACCTGGCTGCCAAGAACGTGGCGGCCGATGCCCCACATGTGCTCGTAGGTGCCGAACGATTTGAGATAGTCGTGGCCCATGCACACGTCGTCGATGTCGGGCACTTCGAATGAAAGATGATTCAATCCGGTCTTTTCGTGCCGCAGACAGAAGAACACGTGATGGTCGACGTAGTCGTCACCGCGGTCGCAACGATTGAACGACCCGATCAGATTGTCCTGGTTCTCGACATAGACGTCGTCGGAGCAGATCATTCCCAGCGTATCGCGGAACCAGTCGACCGTTTCGCGGAACCGCGGCGTCATCAGCACGCCGTGGCCGACGCGTTTGACATGCGCCGGCCCCTTCGGCAGCCGCATCAACTCGCCGGCGCGCGCGGTCGGCGCCTCGCCGGTATTGAGCTTTTGCCGCCGGACCGGGATGGCATCGACCGGCGCGATGCCGCAAACGACCTCGATCTGATAGCCATTCGGTTCGGTCAGCCGCACGCGCTTGCCGCCGCCCGGTTCGTCGATATTTTCGACCCCCGTGGCGCCCGGCGCCTTGGCCAACCGCTTTAGGTCCTCTTCGTTGTCGACGTAATAGGCGAGACCGACGAATTTGGAGTCGTCGCCCTTCTCGGTGACGTGGATGTGGTGACAGGGATCGGTGCCGCGCATGTACAACGCGGTGTTGGTCCGCTCGGCCCGGCTCATTCCGAACCGGGTCAGAAATTCCTCCATCACGTCGAGATCAGGGGCCCGAAGGCGCCCATAGGCGATGTCGCTCACCTTAACCCAGGACATATCATACTCCCTCGCATGTCGTTTGACGCGGCGTCGGTGCCCGCGCGGCTGCGCGAGTGTGCCACGATCGATGCCACACCGGCAATAATCGGTTCAGGCGAGGTAATCGCTCGGCACGGTTGCGTCAGTCCGCTTCGCCCCCATGGCGTTGAACAAGGGCGTCAGCACGATCGCCACGATGAGATTGAGAATCACCGTGTAGAGCGCCGTGTAACCTGGGAAAGTGTGCCCGGCGAAGACCAAGGGATAGTTCGGAGTCAGCTTCGCCGCCTCGAACATCCAGATCCCCGCGAAAGTTCCCGCGGCCCAGCCGACGAGCAACGCCCAATCGTTGAACCAGCGCGTATAGACGCCGAGCATGACCGACGGCAGCGTCTGGATGATGAGGATGCCGCCGAGCAATTGCAGGTAGATGGCAAACTGCGTTGGGACGGCGATGATAATGATGAGCGCACCCAATTTTACGATCAGCGACACCCACTTCGCCATTTGCGCTTCCTGCTTGTCCGTAGGATTCTGGTTGATGAACTCGCGATGGATGTTGCGGGTATAGAGATTGGCCGCGGCAATCGACATGATCGCCGCCGGAACCAGCGCGCCGATGCCGACCGCCGCGAAAGCGATGCCGACGAACCACGATGGGAAACTGTGCAGGATCAGCGCCGGCACGGCGAAGTTGTTGCCGAACTGCTTAAAGCCGCCGGCAAATTCCGGCATGGTGCTCACGCCGGCGGCGATGGCGAAGAAGCCGACCAGGGCCAGCAGACCAAGCATGAAGGAATAGCCCGGCAGCATCGCGGCGTTGCGGCGGATGGCGTGGCCGCTGGAAGCCGCCAAAATGCCGGTTATGGAATGTGGATAGAGGAACAGCGCCAGCGCCGAGCCGAGAGCGAGCGTGGCGTAGACGCCGTAGACGCCGGTCGTGTTCGGGCCGGGAACCGCCAGCAACAATTTCGCCGGAGGTATTGCGGCGAAAATTTTGCCGAATCCGCCCAACTCGATCGGCACGACGATCACGGCGGCGAAGGCTGTCGCGTAGATCAGAATATCCTTGACGATGGCGATGGACGCGGGTGCCCGCAAGCCGCTCGTATAGGTGAACGCCGCAAGGATGATGAAGGCCAATATCAGCGGCAGATCGGCGGCTAGCCCGGTGCCCGAGACGCCCATGGCGCCGATGACCACCTGCAGGCCGACAAGCTGCAGCGCGATATACGGCATGGTGGCGACGATGCCGGTGACCGTCACCGCCAGTGCGAGCCAGCGGTTGCCGAAGCGGCCGCGCACGAAATCTGCCGGCGTAATGTAGTTGTGCTTGTGGCAGACGTGCCAGAGCCGCGGAAACACCAGAAACAGGATCGGATAAATCATGATGGTGTACGGCACCGCAAAGAAGGCGATGGCGCCGGCGCCGAAGGCGAGCGCCGGAACGGCAATAAACGTGTAGGCCGTGTAGAGGTCGCCGCCGACCAGGAACCAGGTCACGACGGTGCCGAACCGCCGGCCCCCCAGGCCCCATTCATGCAGTTGATCGAGATCGCCTTTGCGCCATTGCGCTGCGGCAAAGCCGAGCCACGTAATGAATCCGAACAGCACCACGAAAACGATGAGAGCGGTCCAGTTTATATCCTGCACGGCGTGCCTCCCCAGGCTTGGCTTTTTGTTGCCGATTGGCTCGCGCTAGCGCGCGTATCGCGCGACCTTTAGGCGCTAAGCCTCGGTCGCGAAGTAAACGATCGCGGTCAGAACCGCGCCGATAATGACCCAGAGCATCTGGTACCAGTAGAAGAACGGTATGCCGGCCCAGGACGGCTCGACGGTGTTGTAAAAGGCCGGCCACAGCACCGCCACGAACTGAAGGACAAAGAGCAGGTACCACCAGCTCCAGCCACGCCGTTCCGTTTGTGGATTCATGGTTTTGCTCCCCCAAGACGATCTCGCTCGAGATTCTGAGGAGACGATAGCCCGTGCATCACGCCAATCAAGAAAAAAAATAGCGCCGGAGACGAGCAAACCAGCCGGCTCGTTCTCAACTGCACTGCAATATCTGGCGGTTGGAGCGGGCGATGGGAATCGAACCCACGACATACAGCTTGGGAAGCTGTCGTTCTACCACTGAACTACGCCCGCGCCCTGGACTAGAGCGGATTCCGTTCGATTCTATGCATAACCTGCATGTCTGAAGTAATTGACCGCTTCAAGCGCGCTGAGGCTGCGCGCGAACGAGCCGATGCGGCGGCACAGACGCCGGACAGTTCGCTCGGCAGCCTTGCGCAGAAACGCCTTGAGTTTGCTGAATGCCATCTCGATCGGATTGAGGTCCGGCGAGTATTGCGGCAGATAGCGAAGCTTCGCGCCGCGAGCCTCGATCGCTTCGCGCACGCCAGCAACCTTGTGTGTCGGCAGATTGTCCATGACAACGATGTCTTTGCGCTTAAGCGTCGGAGCCAGACCCTGCTCGACATAGGCAAGGAACGTCGGTCCGGTCATGGTGCCGTCAATGACAAGCGGCGCCGTCATCCCGTTGCGTCGTAGAGCGCCCACGAAGGTGATCGTCTTCCAGTGGCCGTGCGGCACACGACCCACCAACCGCTCGCCACGCGCGCAACGGCCGCTTGGCCGCGCCATCTTCGTATTGGCGGCCGTCTCGTCGATGAACACCAGCCGAGCCGGGTCAAACATGCCTTGCTCTCGCATCCAGCGCCGCCGCGCCCGCGCCACGTCCGCGCGCTGCTGCTCCGTTGCGCGCAGGCTTTTTTTTAAACGTGATCCGGTGGCGCTCGAAGAAGCGCCACGCCGCAGTGCGACTGCCACGTATCCTTCGCTTGCGCATCGCAGACACCACCTCGTCCAACGTCAAGTCCGACTGATCCGCAATCAGCCCCAGCAAAAAATCCGCGTGCGCCTCCAGCGGCGAGGTGCTGCCGCCCCGCGGTTTCGCGGCGCAGCGTCCCGTCTCGTGAAAGCACTTCGTCCATATGACCGCTGTGCTGGCGCTGATCTCGTAGTGTTCCGCCGCCTCACGCCGCGACGCGCCGCTTGCGACCCGAGCGATAACCCGTTCGCGCATATCTGCAGAATAAGCCTTCGGCATCTTTCCGCCTCCCAAAATCGAATCAATGCCGATAAACTCCCTCATCTACTCGCCCCTGGGAATCCTCCGATTCAATTGGGCCGAAACTTGCTCTAGAATAGCGAAGTCCGGCAGCGTGCGGCAAGTGTTACGCTTTTGCGCTGCGTTGCCGCGCGCCGCGACGGGCCGATCGTTTGTCCCGTCCGGGCCACGGTCAAACCTTGGTGAGAATCGAAAGTTACTCCCATGTCAGCGGACGGCATCGAGGTTCTTTCGCCACCTGGCGCCATCAAGCCGACCGGCACCTGGAGTCTCGGTGTTCGCGCCGGCGACTTCCTTTTCATCGCCGGCATGCGCGGCATCGACCCGGTGACGAATCTGCTGGTCGATGGCGCCGAGGCCCGCATTCGCCAGGCATTCCAGAACATGAAGACCATCGTCGAGGCGGCCGGCGGCACGCTGCGCAACACCGTGCGGCTCGTGGTCTACGTTACCGACATGCATCGCTATCGGCCGGTGGTGAATAAAGTTCAGGAGGAAATTTGGGCTGGGTCGCCCTATCCACCGCGTACGATCGTCGAGGTCGCCCGGCTCAGTCAGGATGACATCGCCGAGGTTGAGGGAACGTTCTTCTGCCCGATTAAACCCCGCCTGTGACGAAGCGGGCTTGGCGCGACTCACGGCGCGGCTACGCCGCGCATACCGCAGCCAGAAGCTTCTCCATCTCGATGGACAGCCGGCTGCCCTCTTGCGACAGCGATTTTGCCGAGGCCAGAATCTAAGTCGAGGCCGCGGTGATGCCACCGGCGCTGTCGTTGACTTCGGCAATATTGGCGGCGACGTGAGCTGCACTGCCGGTTGCGGCCTGAACGTTTGTCGCGATCTCGCGGGTGGTCGCTTCTTGCAGTTCGACCGCGTCGGTGATGACGGCTGCGATCTCGGCGATGCGGCCGATGGTATCGCCGATCTCTTTGATGCTGACGACGGAATCCTGAGTCGCCGCTTGCACGCCGGCAATCTGCAGGCCGATCTCGCTGGTCGCCTTGGCGGTTTGCGCTGCCAGCGCTTTGACCTCCTGCGCCACGATGGCAAAGCCCTTGCCGGATTCGCCGGCGCGCGCGGCCTCGATCGTTGCGTTAAGCGCGAGCAGGTTCGTCTGCTCGGCAATCGCGGTAATAAGTTTCACCACGTCAGTGATGCGTGCCGCCGCGCGCGTCAATTCGGCGATGCGGCCGTCGGTTTTCTCGGCCTGCGCCACCGCTTCGCGCGCGATGCGAGTCGATTCGCGGACCTGACGGCTGATCTCGCCGACCGAGGCGATCAGCTCCTCGGTGGCACGAGAGACCGTATCGACGTTCTCTGCGGCTTGGGCCGACGCGGCAAGCACTTTGCCGGACAGGTCGCGCGTTGCTCCCGCCATCTCGCCGAGCGCCTCGGCGGCGGCTTCGAGCTCGGTGGACGAGGTCGATACCGAGCGCACCACGCCTGCCACCGTCACCTCAAATGTAGTGGCGACGTTGTGAACGTCGGCGCGGCGCTGTTCCGCCACGCGGCGCGCCGTTTCTTTTTCGGCAATTTCCAATTGCTCGATGCGGATGAGTTTTTCCTTGAATGTTTGTGCCGCACGGGCGGTGTCGCCGACCTCGTCGGCGCGTCCGGTATAGGGCACCTCGACGCTTTTATTGCCGTGAGCGATTTCGAGCAGAACCTCGCCGATACGCCGGATCGGCTTGATGATGGCAAGTGCGCCGAACAGCGCAACACCCCCGAGTACGGCGACCACGAACAGGCCGATACCGAGATCGATGCGGCCGACATGTTCGCGTTCGGCGCTGGCTTGCGCTTCGCGTTGCTCGGCCGCGTCGACCAAATCGCCGCTCGTTTTCTCGATCAGAGCGCTCATCGCATTGCCGATTTCGCCGGCGTTCTGGACGATTGCGACGGTGTCGCCGTAATCCTTCGCGGCCACCGCAAGCTTGCCGCTGACGCCGACATAGTCGGTGGCCAGCGCATCGAGCTTTTCAAGCTGTGCTTTGTCGGCCGGGGCGTCGCTGAGCGCGATCGCAGTCTTGATATGCGTCGCCGCAGCCGCGGCATCGGCGTGCAGGCGCTCGAGCGCATGGTCGACGTCGCTCGGCGCGATGGCGAGACGCATCTCGCGCAGTTCAAGCCGCACGTCGCCGAGGTCCTTCGCCGCGCGCAGCGCCTCGACCGCCGTGAGCTGCTTGCTGTCGGCGAGTTGGCGCAGGCGTGCCGCGGAGCGATCGCCAAACTGCTGCTCGACAAGCATTCCGGCGACCAGAAGTACGCCAAGCGCCGCCCAGATCGTGAGCTTCGTGCGGATGGACAGATCGAAGCTCGGCATCGTCTCCACCTTACGTGGCAGCAGGATTAAGCCGGTCGGTTAATTAATACGCGGTTAACCCTGTCGGGCGGCGTCTCGTGCGCTCCAAGAACAACCAATACGTGCCATTTGAGGGGCCGCCGTCACCGGATGATGCTAAAATCTTTGCCGAAAGCAGCCTCAGACCCCGCCCTATTCGCGGCCGAATTGTTTTCGTAATTCGACCTTTGCACGCTGCAGCGTCTTGCGCCTTGCCGGTGGAAGCGTCTTGCCGGCTCGATTGATGTAGAAGGTCAGCATCGACAGCGCCGAACGATACGGATCCGACTTGCGCCGATGGCTGCGCTCCGCCGATCGCTTCAGCGAGGCGGCAATCGCCTGTGGATTTTGTTTGGTGAATACGCCCTGCGCCAAGTCCAAGGCGTCACTGTCGTGAGTGACCCGTGCAGACCAACGATAACGTCCTTTAGGACGGTTTGAAACGCGCCGCGTGGATTTACGCCGCGCTGGTTTACGCCGCACGGTCTTAGGTGGTGACGATTTTCGCGCGGACGTTTTGCTCACGGCAAGACCCGCTCGTTACGTACGTTCTCGGCAAGAACCAATGAGGATAGGCCCTTGTTCCCATTCCCGAGGAAACACGCCTATTCGGCGGCTATGGCGTGGGCCGGCAGCGCCACCAGTTCGGCAAGGCATTTGGTGAGCGCTTCACCCTCGGGATCGAGCAGCGCCGCAGCGCTCGCGCTGGCGATGGCATCGACGGCCTGTCGCACCGGCATATTGCCGGCGAGCGCCGGGGCCATCACCTGCTCAACGATCAGGCGGTAATTGCCGCTGCCGCGCTTGTGGGTGTCGCCATAGCCTTTGATGAGGCGGGCGCATTGCGCGATCTCGATGGCAAGCTCGGCGGCGAGCGGCGCTGCGCGCGCGATGAGATCAAGCCACGCTTCGATCTCGCGCTGCTCCTCATGGAAGCGATGCGTTTTACGACGAAAACCCCGCAGCCTCGCGAGCATGAAGGAAACGCAGATAGCCGGAAACCGACGCGGTATTGACCGCCATGCCCCAATGCAAACCGCCGAATGCGGGATGACGTTCTGCCAAGCCAAGAAGCGGCCGCGCCAGCCACGGCGGCAAAATCGAACAGAACTCGTCGACCCCGGGTTTGAGGAACTCGGTGATCGTGAAAGTCTGCTCCGGCTTGACGCCAAGCTCACGCGCGATGCGGTCAAAGCGCGCCGGATCGATCTTGACCTGCGCTACGCGGATGACGTCCTCATATGACATGCGCAAGGCGAGATGCCGCGCCGTCTCGGCGAGAAGCCTTCCGTCGGCCCCGGATTTCGCATCGGCCGCGCGGATTGGCTCGAGACGATCGAGATAGAGCCGCGCATAGGCGAGATCCTGGTAAGCGGCCAGCCGGCGCACGCCTTCAGTCATGAACATGCGCGCAGCGTCGGGCACATCCGCGATTGCCCGTTCGAGATCGGCAAGCGGAGCGGACGTCGCGCGCCGCCGCTTAAGCGGCTCCGGTCGCCGTTGCGATCCGGCATCCGCCGCTTGGTACCCGGCACGGAACCCGCGCAGATTGGCGGCAACCGCTTTGCCGTCGGCGCGGATCGCAGCTTCGAATGCTTCGGAGGGGATGGGCAGCGCGCCGGCTCCCGCGATCGCACCGAGCATGACGGCATTGATCATGGCGCCGTTGCCGCGCGCGATCGCTTCGAGGTCGAGCAGCAGCGCCTTTTGCGAATTCTTCTCAACCGCCGCGACCAGACGATCTGGATCATAGCGGCCGTCCGCCATCGCCATCTTCTCGACGACGAGATAGGAGCGGCTGGTTGAGGCAATCGTCGTGGTGCGACCGGGCGTGACAAAGCCGCCGGCGATGGCGCGGCCGGCTTCCATCAGTTCGCTCGCCACCACCAGATCGACGTCGCCGACGCCCGGCGCCAGCGCCAGGATCGGACGCGGCTCGGCGGCGGACCTCGGCGCGGGAACCAGCTCGATGTGGTAGGTGGTCGCGCCGGTGCGCTGCGCGACGCCCGGGATCGACGTCGATTGCACGGGGAAATTCTGGCTTGCCGCCGCGGCAACGATCCAGTCGGTAAGCACCCCGCCGCCCTCACCGCCAAGGGCGGCGATCAAAATTGTCAAAGGACGTATCTGCTGCTGCGACGTGCTGACAGCCGCCACCGCTTCCCGCGGGGAAGGCGGTCGGGCAGCGGGAGTTCGGGGCTGCGCGAGAGTTTCGAGCCCCGCCCCACCTTTTCCATTTTCGATAGAGGCGACATCGCCACCGCCACGCAGCCATGCGATCGCAGCGCTGCGCGTGCGGCTAAGCGTGCGGTCCCACCAATTCGGGTTGCTGACCACATCAGCCCGGTAGAACGACGGGCAAAGCACGGCAGCGTGGGCGACCTCGCCGCACAGCCCGCAGCCGACGCAGCTTTCAATCACTGTCGCCACCGGATCGGAGCGCAGCGGATCGGGATTGGGCTTGACGGTCAATGACGGGCATCCCGAGAGCCTGATGCAGGAATGATCGCCAGTGCAAATCTCGTCGTCGACGCCGTAACGCGTCTTCGCCACGCGTTCGCCGCGGTTGAGCTTCTCGGCATCCTCGGCACGGACGCGGCGCTGCCGCGCCAGCATGCATTCGCCGTCGGCGATGATCACCTTGAGGCCGCGCTCGGCCGTGCGCATCGCCTCCTTCAGCGTCGCCGCCATTCTCGCCACGCTGTAGCTGCGCACCGTGCGCAGCCAGGTGACACCGAGCGAGCGCAGCGTGTTCTCGATGGTGATGCCGGTCGGCGTGCCGCTGCGGTTCGCCGCGCTCGACGGCAGATATTGTTGGCCGGTGGCGGAGGCGTAGCCATTCTGCATCACGATGAGAACGCCGTCGCCTTTGTTGAACATGTTCGAGGCGACGCCGGTGATCAGCCCGTTGTGCCAGAAACCGCCGTCGCCCATGATCGCAATGGTACGCTTCTTCATGTTCGGGCCGACCGCGGCCGCGCTGGCGAGCGACATGCCGTAGCCGAGAATGGAGTTGCCGAGCGAAAACGGCGCGAAAGTTGCGAACGAATGGCAGCCGATATCGGCGCTGATATGGGTCGGGCCGATCTCGCGCTGGGCAAGCTTTATTGCGGCAAAGACCGGTCGCTCGGGACATCCGGTACAGAAATTCGGCGGCCGCGGCGGAATATCGCCGACAGCAGCGGCAACGTCCGATTTGTGTTCGTGTGTCGCGGCAACGTGCGCGGATACGGCGTCGGCATCGATGCCGGCCGGACGCGTTTCCGACAGGAAAGCGGCGATGCCGCGCAAAAATGCTTCCGACGTGTAGTCGCCGCTGCGCGGCAAGCAGCCCTTGCCGAGCACGCGGGTCTGGATATCCGCGCCGCGTAGGATGACATTGACTTGCTGCTCGACGAATTCGGGTGAACCTTCCTCGACGACCAGCACCGCGCGTTTGCCGGCGCAGAAATCCTTCACCTCGTCCGGCTCCAGCGGATACGCGATATTGAGTACATAGATCGGAATGCGCGAAGCGCCGTAAAGGTCGGCGAGTTCGAGGCGCGCCAGGGCCCGAAGCAGCCCGTTGGTCAGTCCGCCGAGAACAATAATGCCGATCTCGCCAACGTCGCCGGGGATCAGTTCGTTGAGCTTTTGCTCGCGGATGAATTTTTGCGCGGCGGGCAAGCGCTGTTCGATTTTCAGCCGTTCTTGCGTGAAGATGACCGGCGGATGCGCGAGCCGGCCGTATTCGAACCGCGGCGGCCCCTCGATGCGGTGCTGGCCACTATAGGCGCCGCGCTTGTTATCCTTGGCGATGAATTCGCCGGTGACGTGGCAAGCGCGCACGCGCAAATCCAGCATGACCGGCGCATGGCTTGCCTCGGATAGCTCAAATCCCTTCTCGACCATGCGGACGATGGTCGGCAAATCGGGGCGCGGGTCGACCAGCCAGATCGAGGATTTCATGGCATAGGCGTAGGAGCGTTCCTGGATGACGCTGGCGCCCTCGCCGTAATCCTCGCCGAGCACGATCAGCGCGCCTCCGATGACTCCGGGCGACGCCAGATTGGACAGCGCGTCGGCAGCGACATTGGTGCCGACAATCGATTTCCACGTTACCGCGCCGCGCAGTGGATAATTGATCGAGGCGCCGAGCATGGCGGCGGCGGCGGCTTCATTGGTGCAGGTCTCGACGTGCACGCCCAAATCGGCCAATAGATCTTCGGCGTCGACCATGACGTCGAGCAGGTGCGAGACCGGCGCGCCCTGGTAGCCGCCAACATAGCTGACGCCCGACTGCAGCAGCGCCTTGGTGACGGCAAGAATGCCCTCGCCGCGAAACGTCTCCCCGGCGCCGAGCCGCAGCGCATCCACTTCTTTCTTGAACGAGCGTTCCATCCGTGCTTCCAGACCGTCGCCGCTTTCGGGTCACATATATCTGCTTTTGCGCAAACCTACCAAACGCGCGCTCCTGCCGCGCCATGCGGGACGCGACAGCCCTTGGTGCGGCGCGCCGGCCCGGCTAGGGTGCAGATGATCGCGCCTGGAGGAGGCGCCCGGGATTCGTAGGCGTTTATGGACGGCAAAGGCCAGATCGTCATCGAGCGGGTGAACCATACCTATCGCCCGCCGCGCGGGCGGGCCGTCCTCGCATTGTCGGACGTATCACTCGAAGTGCGGCCGCGCGAGTTCCTGGCGATTCTTGGCCCTTCCGGCTGCGGAAAGTCGACGCTGCTTTACCTGGTGGGCGGGTTCCTGCCGACCGAGGCCGGAAGCATCACGGTCGAGGGCAAGCCGGTCACCGCGCCGGGGCCTGATCGCGGCATCGTGTTCCAGCATTTCGCGCTGTTTCCGTGGAAGACCGTGCGCACCAATATCCTTTATGGCCTGGAGCGCCAGGGTCTGCCGCGCCCCGCGCGGGAAAAGCGGGCACAGGCCTTCATTGACCTCGTCGGTTTAAGGGGATTTGAGGACAGCTATCCGTCGCAATTGTCCGGCGGCATGCGACAGCGCACCGCCATCGCCCGCACGCTTGCCTTCGATCCGAGTATTTTGCTGATGGACGAGCCGTTCGGGGCGCTCGACGCCCAGACGCGCTCGCTGATGCAGACCGAGCTCCTCAGCATCTGGAAGCGCACGCCGAAGACTGTCATCTTCGTCACCCACGACGTGCAGGAAGCGGTCTATCTCGCCGAGCGCGTGGTGGTGATGTCGGCGCGCCCGGGCTGCATCAAGAAAATCGTCGAGACCAAATTCGCCAATCGCGATCCCAGCATCCTGCGCACCAAGGAATTCGTCGATAAAGTCGACGAAATCTGGAATCTGGTTCGGGACGAGGCGATCAAGGCGCAAGAAGTCAGAGCAAGCTGACAAAGGCGCGTTAACGAGGCCGGTTTGATGCAAGCGATGACGCAAACCAGTTTGCGGTACCTGCCGCTCTTGCTTTTGGCGCTCGCCTGGGAAGCGACGGCGCGGCTCAACCTCATTGACAGTCAGGCGCTGCCGCCGCTCACCCATGTCGCTGTCGCGTGGGTCGACCTCGTTCGCGATGGCGAGCTCGTCGACAACGGTGCGGCGTCGCTTTATCGCGGCGCGATGGGTCTTCTTTTGGCCGTCGTCGTCGGCGGCGGCCTGGGAATCCTGATGGCGCGCTGGCGGCTATTGGAGGTGTTCGTTAATCCGCTGGTGGAGCTGTTCTATCCGTTGCCGAAATCGGCGCTTATTCCGGTGACGGTGCTGTGGCTTGGTTTTGGCGACAGCTCCAAAATCCTGCTGATCTTTCTCGGCTGCATGATCCCGGTGACCATCGGCGCCTATAACGGCGCACGCGGCAGCGACCAGGCGCTGATCTGGTCGGCCCGCAGCATGGGCGCCGGACCGCTTCGCTTGCTGTGGGACGTCGTGGTGCCGAGCGCGTTGCCGGAATTGCTCAACGGCGTCCGTACTGCCCTCGCTTTGGCCTTCATCCTGCTGGTGAGCTCCGAATTGATCGTCTCGCAGCAAGGCTTCGGCTATCTGATCGGCTACCTCGGCTCGACTGGCGCTTACGAAGGCATGTATGCGGTGGTGCTCACCGTTGCGTTCCTCGGCTTTGCCGCGGACCGGCTCTATCAGCTTCTCATGCAATGGCTGTTGCAATGGCGGGACTAGAAGACACGGCCTCGTTGGCGGCCGCAGAGGCCGACGTCACCTACGATGCAGCGCGGCGTCTCGACGTCGTGTTCCGCAGCGGCGCCGGCGTTTTTTCCGTTTTGGTGGTGCTGATCGGCTGGGAGCTTTTCGCCCGCAGCGGCAGGGTGACGGCATTCATGCTGCCGCCGTTCTCCGCCGTCGTCGAGCGTATCTACGCCGACGCCATTAGCGGCGATTTATGGATCAACCTGGGACTGACGCTGGCTCGCGCCATGACCGGTTTCGCCATTGCGGCGGCCGGCGGTATCGCACTCGGCGCCCTGATGTCGCGCAGCCGCCTGATCCGCTGGTTTTTCGATCCGATCATCTCGGTCGGCTTTCCCATGCCGAAAATCGCCTTCCTGCCGATCATCATCCTGTGGCTCGGCGTCTACGACGTCTCGAAAATCTCAATCGTCGTGTTCGACGCGATCTTCCCCGTCGTCACCGCGACGCTCGCTGGCATTGCGGCGGTCGACAAAGAGCTGATCTGGTCGGCGCGCAATATGGGCGCCAGCGAGCGCGAGGTGATGTGGCAGGTCAAGCTGCCGGCAGCATTGCCGCAAATCCTGACCGGCCTGCAGGTGGCGCTGCCGATCTCGCTCATCGTCGCCATCATCGGCGAGATGGTGATGGGCGGCTACGGGCTCGGCGGCGCCATGATGAGCGCCTCGCGCTTTGCCGATTCGCGCGGCGTGTTCGCGGGCATCGTGGAGATCGCAGTTGTCGGCTACGCCCTGATCAAGGCGATGGCGGTCATCCGCCGCCGCCTTTTGGTCTGGCATCAGGAAACGGCGGAGCATTCGTAACCCTCGGTAGCAGCGCGGTGCGGCAAGGCGCGCCGAGCGGGAGCCTTGCCTTGGATCGCGCTTTGCGCCCACAATTGGGCCGGCCGGCGCACCCGCCGGGATTTTGCGAACAAAACTGCAGCCTTTTGGGAGATCGATGAGAATGCGTGGGAAGATTGGATTGGCAAGCTTTGCGCTGTTTCTGTTGAGCGTCAGTCTGGCGCAGGCCGATCCGTTGCAAATTCGCGGCGCCTGGGTCGCACCCATCGCCAACTGGTTCTCCATGTGGCTGCAAAAGAAGGACCTCGCCCAGCATTTTGGCCAGTCCTATACATTTGAGGCGACGCATTACGCCGGCACGCCGCCGATGATCACGGCCATCGCCAATAACGAGCTGGAGATCGCGGACCTCGCCTATTCCACATTGCCCATCGCCATCGAGAATGCCGGCATGGACGACATCCGGGTGATTGCCGACGAATTCCAGGACGGCGTTCCGGGCTATCGCGACGACGAATTTGAGGTCCTTACCGACGGCCCGATCAAAAAGGTCGAGGACCTCAAAGGCAAGATCGTTGCGACCAACGCCGTCGGCAGCGGCGTCGACGTGGCGATGCGCGCCATGCTGCGCAAGCACGGATTGGAAGCCAACCGCGACTACACCGTGATCGAGGCGCCGTTTCCGGCCATGAAGGCGATGCTGGCGGAGAAGAAGGTCGATCTGATCCCCACGGTGCTGCCGTTTGCCCTCGATCCAGAACTGAAAAAGATCGCGCATCCGCTGTTCACGATTCACGATGCGATCGGTGTGTCTCAGTTCATCGTCTGGACCGCACGCAAGCCGTTCATCGACGCGCATCGCGCCGCGTTAGTGGATTTCCTTGAAGATACGATGCGCATCGAGCGCTGGTATCTGGACCCGAAAAATCACGATGCGGCCGCGCAGATCGCTTCGCAGCTGACCAAGCAGCCACCGGAGCGCTTCGGCTGGCTCTACACCAAGACCGACTATTACCGCGATCCCAATCTGATGCCGAACCTCGATGCGCTGCAGAAGAACGTCGACATGACCAAGGATCTTGGCTTCGTCAAAGCAAGCTTCGACGTCAAGGCGCATTCCGATCTCAGCCTGATCCAAGAGGCGGCAAAGCGCTTACAGTAAATGCTTCGAAGAACGAGGCGCCGGCAAACGGCGCCCACATCACCTTGGGAGGGAATGATGCGTGTCATACGTGCGATGACGCTTGCATGGGCCGGGCTGTGCAGCCTGGCCGTTGTTTTGACTTTCGCTGGATCCGCCAAAGCCGATCCCATCCATATCCGCGAAGCCTGGGTTGCACCGGGCAATTGGGCATCGATCTGGCTACAAAAGAAAGACCTCGCCAAGCATTTCGGTCAGTCTTACGTGATGGACCCGGTGCATTATGTCGGCACGCCGCCGATGATCACGGCGCTCGCCAACAACCAGGTTGAGGTCACCAACCTCGCCTATTCGACGCTTGGCATCGCCATCGAAAATGCTGGGCTCGACGACCTGCGCATCGTTTCCGATGAATTCCAGGACGGCGTGCCCGGCTACTATTCGCAAGAATACATGGTCCTCAAGGACGGTCCGATCCACAAGATCGAGGACCTCAAGGGCAAGGTCGTCGCCACCAATGCCGAGGGCAGCGCCGTCGATGTCGCCATGAAGGCAATGTTGCACAAGCACGGCCTGGAGCCCAACCGCGATTACACCGTTGTCGAGGCGCCGTTCCCCGCCATGAAATCGATGCTGGCGGAAAAGAAGGTCGACCTCATCCCGGCAGTGCTGCCGTTCTCTTACGACCCCGAACTACAGAAAATCGCGCGCGATCTGTTCGTGCAACGCGATGCGATCGGCGTCACCGACATGATCGTGTGGACCGCCCGCAAACCGTTCATCGACGCGCATCGCGCCGCGATGGTGGATTTTTTCGAGGATACGCTGCGCATCACGCACTGGTACGAGGATCCGGCGAACCACGAGGCGGCGATGCAAATCCTCGGCGATTTGGTCAAGCGGCCGCCGGCGATCTTCAGTTGGGCTTTCACCAAGAAGGACTGCTATCACGATCCCAATCTGCTGCCGAACCTCGACGCGCTGCAGAAGAACATCGACCTGACCAAGGAGCTCGGTTTCATAAAATCGACCTTCGACGTGAAAAAATATTCCGACCTCAGCATGATTGAAGAGGCGGCAAGACGTTTGAAGTGAAGTTTGAAGTAAAAACGGGCGCCCGTCGGGAGCGCCCGTTTTATCACGTCACCAGCACGTTGGTGAATTGCCACGGATCGCGCTTATCCATCGCTTCCGGGAACAGGCCGGGCCGATCCGTAATCGGCGTCCAATCGGTATAGGCGCCGATGACCGGCCCGAGATACGGTATCTGCACTTCCAGGCAGCGGCGGAAATCCATTTCGTCGGCTTCGACGATGCCGGCCTTCGGGTTCTCGATGGCCCACACCATGCCGGCGAGGACGGCGGAGGTCACCTGCAGGCCGGTGGCGTTCTGATAGGGCGCGATGTCGCGCGTCTCGTCGATCGATAGCTGCGAGCCGTACCAGTAGGCATTCTTCTTGTGGCCGAACAGCAGCACGCCGAGCTCGTCGATGCCGTCGGCGATCTCGTGCTCGTCCAGAATGTGAATGGCCGGCTGCCGTTTGCCGGCCTGACCGAACAGCTCGTGCAGCGACAATACCGCGTCGTTACACGGATGGTAGGCGTAGTGGCATGTCGGCCGGTAGATCACTTTGCGGCCGTCGCGGAGCGTGAAATAGTCCGCGATCGAGATGGATTCGTTATGCGTCACCAGGAAGCCGTATTGCGCTTTAGCCGTCGGCGTCCATGAGCGCACCCGCGTATTGGCGCCGGGCTGAGTCAGATAGATCGCCGCCTGGCACCCGGTCTTATGCTTAAAGCCGTTTTTCGGCAGCTTCTTCTCATGCGTACCCCAGCCGAGCTCGGCCGGCTGCATGCCTTCCGACAGAAAGCCCTCGACCGACCAGGTATTGACGAAGACCTCGATCGGCTTCGGCTTGATGGCGCGCTGGGTGTCGCGCTCGGCGATGTGGACGCCCTTGACGCCGACTTTCTTGGCGAGCCTGCCCCACTCCTCGCGCGTCTTCGGTTCTTTGAACTTGAGCTTGAGATCGCCGGCGATATTGAGAAGCGCCTGCTTGACGAACCACGACACCATGCCGGGATTGGCGCCGCAGCACGACACCGCCGTGGTGCCCCCCGGACTCTTGCGGCGCGCCGCCAGCACGGTTTCGCGCAGCGCATAGTTCGAACGCGCTTCCGGGCCGAGCTTGGAATCAAAGTAGAACCCAGGCCAGGGCTCGACCACGGTGTCGATGTAAAGGACTCCGATCTCGCGGCAGAACTCCATGATATCGACCGACGAAGTGTCGACCGAAAGATTGACGCAAAATCCCTGGCCGCCGCCCTCGGTGAGCAATGGGCCTAACAGCTTGCGATAATTGTCGCGCGTGACCGCCTGGTGGATGAAACGGATGCCACGGTCGTCCAACAGCTTGCGATCCTTGTCCTCTGGATCGATGACCACAAAGCGAGATTTGTCATAATTGAAATGACGCTCGATCAAAGGCAGCGTGCCTTTGCCGATCGAGCCGAAACCGATCATGACAATCGGGCCAGTGATGTGGGCGTGAACGGGCCATTCGGTCATAGTGCAAGCCTCCAACGGCAATAGCGGGGTGATATCCGCGGCAATGCCGAAACGGAAGAGAGGCCGCGGCTTTTGGTCCGCGGCGTCCCCGATTTTTTGGTCCTTCGCGGCTAGGCTGCGCGAACGCGCCGGACGCGAGCGGTTTCGCTGCGCCGATCTTCCGCCACCAGGGTGGCGAGGTCGGGTGCCGGCGCAAGCGGACCCGCGGCGCCGATCAGGCCGCGCGCCCCATCGAGAGCGCGGGGCTTGAGCTCAAGCGCGAGCAGCCGGTCGCGATCGTAACGGCCGGGCATCCACAGGCCGCCGGTCGACGCCGCCGAAAAACCGAAGCGGCCGTAATACGGCGCATCGCCGACCAGAAGGATAGCGCCATGGCCGGCAACGCGCGCCCTCGCGATGGCGCGACGGACCAGCGTGGTGCCGATACCGCGATTGCGATTGGCCGGATGGACAGCTAAGGGCCCGAGCAGCACGGCGTCCCGCGCCGGCCCAGCGCTGACGTTCCACAGCCGGATCGTGCCGACGAGATGGCCGTGTTCGACCGCAACCAGCGACAAGCCGGTCGCAGGCAGGCGTCCTTCGCGCAGCCGCTCGGAGGCCTTGGCAAAACGCGCCGAGCCGTAGGCCTCGTCGAGCAAGGCCTCCCGCGCGGCGACGTCAGCGATCTTCTCTTCCCGGATGCTCACCATGATCCGCTCCTTTCGGCCGTTGCGCTGCGGTCCCCCTCCCTTCCCTCCCCCGCGAGCGGGGGACGGTTAGGGTGGGGGTTGCCGGAGCAAGAGGGGTCAGATGTGGAAGGTCCGCAGCGGGTGGAAGCCGTTGAAGGCCACCGCTGCGTAGGTCGCGGTATAGGCGCCGGTGCCTTCGATCAGCACCTTGTCGCCGATCTCAAGGCTGATCGGCAGATCGTAGGGCCGCTTCTCGTACAGCACATCGGCGCTGTCGCAGGTCGGGCCGGCGAGCACACAGGGGCCGACCTCGTCACCGTCGTGCGGCGTCTTGATCGGGTAGCGGATCGACTCGCCCATGGTTTCGGCCAAGCCGCCGAATTTGCCGATGTCGAGATAGACCCAACGCACGTGATCGTGCTCGCTCTTGTTCGAAACCAGCACGACTTCGGCCTCGATCACGCCGGCATTGCCGACCATGCCACGGCCCGGTTCGATGATGGTCTCCGGGATGGCGTTGCCGAAATGCTTGCGCAAGGCGCGGAAGATCGAACGGCCATAGGCCTCGACCGCCGGCACGTCGCGCAGGTACTTGGTCGGAAAACCGCCGCCGAGATTGACCATCGACAGGTTGATGCCGCGGTCGGCGCAGGCGCGAAAGATCGCCGAAGCCGACTTCAAGGCTTCGTCCCAGGCCGCCGTGCGGCGCTGCTGCGAGCCGACGTGAAACGACACGCCGGCCGCCTCAAGCCCCAGCTTGTGCGCATGGTCGAGCACCTCGACCGCCATCTCCGGATCGCAGCCGAACTTCCGCGACAGCGGCCATTCCGCGCCGGCGCAGCCGAACAGGAAGCGGCAAAAGACCTTGGCGCCGGGCGCGGCGCGGGCGATCTTTTCCACCTCGGCCTTGCAGTCGACCGCAAACAGGCGGACGCCGATCGCAAACGCGCGCGCGACGTCACGCTCCTTCTTGATGGTATTGCCGAAGGAGATGCGCTCGGCGGTGGCGCCGGCGGCAAGCACCATCTCGATCTCGGCGACCGAGGCGGTGTCGAAGCAGGAGCCGAGCGAGACCAGAAGCGACAGCAGCTCGGGCGCCGGGTTTGCCTTCACGGCATAGAACACCCGGCTGTCCGGCAACGCCTTGGCAAAGGCGCCATAGTTGTCACGCACGACGTCGAGATCGACGACGAGGCAGGGACCGTCGTCCAGCCCCTGTTCGCGGCGGCAGCGCAGGAAGTCATGGATGCGCTCGGTCATCGGCGCGCTCCTTTCCAGTTCAAGGGGCCAAGCGGCTTAAAGCCGTTGGCTCACGTTGAAGTTCAGCCGCCCGCGCTTGCGCGCGCACGACCGGCGTCAGCGGCTGCGGCGCTTCGGCGTTGGACCGTGCGTTGGGGACACGGTGCAGACGCGTGGCGCTGTCGCCGAGATGCTGCCTTGGATTGGAGCGGGAGACCCGTTCCGCACGGCCGGCAAGACAAGATGGACAAGCCTCTTCGGTGCTGACCTTTGGACGGCCAACCAAAAAAGCCCGCTCCGTCGTTGCTTTAAGCCGCGTCCCCCGTTGAGCGCGGGGTGCGCCGGTTTCGCCTCCGGCTGCCGATCACGTAGTGAGGCTCTAACTTTGCGAACCTCAGGCGACTGTCCGGCCTCTTGTCCGGATGCCTACCGATCGACACACGGCCACAGGCACGTGCGAATTTGGGCGAGCGGCACATAGGCGTATCGCAAACGCATTGCAAGAAAATTCGTCACGCGCCGCGAATTTTTTCCGGCGGCGTCGCTCGCGCGCGAGCCGCGCTCGCCGCTTTCACTCCTCGCGCGGTGTGCGATAGTGCGCGCGTCTCGTCCCAAAGCTTCATCGAGAGGTGCGCGATGCCTTCCCTGCCGATTACTTTCGCCTGCGGTCTCTACGACCGCATGCTGGCGCTGCAAACCGGCGACATCAAACCTGACGGCATCGACCTCAACTTCATCGCTATCGACAATCCGCGCGAGATTTTCGACCGCATGTCGAACCGGCTGGAGTTCGACGTCTGCGAGATGTCGAGCTCGGAATTCGTCAGCCGCTACGCGGCCAAGAAGCTGCCTTTCGTGGCGCTGCCGGTGTTCGCCTCGCGGGTCTTCCGACACGGTTTTATCGTCGTTAACCGAAAGTTCATCACGTCGGCAAAAGACCTCGCCGGCAAGCGCATCGGCGTGCCGCTCTACACCCAGACGGCGGCGATCTTCGTCCGCGGCCTGATGCAGCACGATCTCGGCGTCGACCTTTCGACCATCGAGTGGGTCCAGGGCGCGGTCAACGAGCCCGGCGCCTACGGCAATCCCTCGGTGATGCCGCTCCTTAAGCCAATCAAGATCACGCCGAACCAGAGCGGCAAGTCCCTGAGCGACCTCCTCGCCGCAGGCGAAATTCACGCCATCATCGGTTCGAACATGCCACGGTCGCTCAAGCGCCATCCCGAGGTGGTGCGGCTGTTTCCGGACTACCGGGCGCGCGAGAAGGACTACTTCCGCCGCACCAAGATTTTCCCGATCATGCACCTGGTCGTGATCCGCAACGACATCTACGAGCGCAATCCCTTCGTCGCGACCAGCCTTTACAACGCCTTCGGCGCCGCCAAGGATTGGGCCCGCGAGAAAATGCGCTTCCCTGGCACGCTCCGCTACATGCTGCCGTGGCTGCCCGACGACATCGAGGAGATCGACGACTTGTTCGGCGGCGATTGCTGGCCCTATGGCGTCGAGCCGAACCGGCCGACGCTCGAAGCGCTTGTCAGCTATATGGTCGAGCAGGGCCTGATCGCTGAGCCCATTCCGATCGAGAAGCTGTTCGTGCCGACCTTCGGCTAAAGGAGGGCTCGATGAAGCGCTCGCTGATGGCGGCAATCGGTCTCTGCATCCTGGGCCATGCGTGGCCGGCTATCGCTTCCGACTACGCACCGCTCGACTGCACCAAAGCGAGGTCGGCCGCCGAGATCACGATCTGCAGGACTTACACCCTGGGTCAGGCGGAGGCGCGGATGGCAACGCTCTACGGCGTTGCAACGTCATTGGTGGCGATGGGCCAGCGCGGCGACATCCAGGACACGCAGACCGAATTTCTCAAAACCCGCGATGCCTGCGGCCTCGACGTCGCCTGCCTGACCAGGGCCTACAGCAGGCGGATCGACCAGTTGAACCAAGTCATCGCCGCGATTGCCTCGCACGGCCCTTACTGACGCGTTTCTTCGATTTCGGCTTGGATGTCCGCGACTTAACTGCAGGCGGCAAACCACCGGCTTTCTGCAATCGCGTCGTCCAATACTCCCACGCCCGCGCCATCGGCCGCGGCTGCAGCTGGCGCGGCTCGGCGCGCTGCCGCTCGGTGGCGTTCAAAGCGCCGATCTTGCCGATCGCCATCGCGCGCAACTGGATTTCCGCATTGGCGTGCGAATAGACAGTGCGGAAGACGAGCTCGCGCAATGTCCGGCCCGCGACGGTCGCGCCGTGGCGCGCCATCAGCACCATCCAGTTCGGGCCGAGTGTCGCGTGCCAGCGAACGGCCCTCCTCCGGCTTGACCACCATGAGATCGGTGTCGCCGAACTCATCGCGGCTGTCCCACATCGGCACCACCTGGCCCATGACCGGACCCATGTGAAACACCGGCTCGAGCGCGACCCGGTGACGCAGAACGGCAGCACCGCATGCGAATGGTGATGGCAAACGGCGTTCACGTCCGGCCGCGCCTGGTAAATGCAGCCGTGGATCACCCGTTCGCCGTACATCTCGCCCTTGGGCGGCGTCACCGGTTCGGAATCGAGGGTGAATTCGAGCAGGTCCGACGGCTCGATCAGTTCGGGACTGCGCGATCGCGCCAAGAGATAGCGCCCCGGATCGTCGGGATGGCGCACGCTGACGTGGCCGAAACCGTCGAGCACGCCCTCATGAGCGATAATGCGATTAGCGAGCGCTAGCTCATAGCGCAGGTCGTCGAGTGACGTGGTCATTTACACCGCCTTAAGATGCGCATCCTTGCGCTTGAAGAGTTCGTCGTCGGCATAGCCCATCGTCTCCGGCTTACCCCGCCCGAGCATCACCTGGAAATAGACCGGGCCGAGCGAGTCGTTCTGATAGCCGTGGATGACGCCGGCGGGGCACGCGATGCATTCCCACGGGCCGAGCCGCGTGGTCAGCCGCTTGCCGCTGTCGTCCTCGACGAAGACATCGAGGTAGCCGTCGAGGACGAAAAAGCATTCCTCGACCTCGTGGGTATGCGCGGCGTTGCCCTGCCCCGGTTCGACATACATGATCGAGAGCGTGAAGTTGCCGGCCGGAATCACCATGGGGTCGCCGTGCTTGCCGGAACCGCCGGCGCCGATAAAGCGGTGCTGAGCGCGCTTGAAGCCTTCGATCTTGGCGTCCTCGAACGCGGCCCAATCCGGCTTCTTGTCTTTGAAGCGGCCGACATATTTCTTCATGATTTCTTCGAGGGAAACGCCTTCGAGCTCCTTGGGGCGCGGATGTCGGGCGACAGTCATGAGTCTGCTCCTGTCAAATCTCGGGATTATCAAGCCAGCGCACTGTGCAAAGCGCGCTCGACCATGACGCCGATCAGCGTCTTGCGATAAGCCCCGGTGGCGTGAATATCGTCCGGCGGATCGATGGCCGTCGACGCTTTTGCCTCCGCGTCAGCGATGGTCGCTTCGTTGACGGTATTGCCGTTGAGAGCCTCTTCCACGGCGTTAAGACGGAGCGGCCGGTCGCCGACACCCATCACGCCGACATGGGCATTGGCAGCCTTCCCGCCGTTTTCATCATAGAACACCGCCGCGCCGGCCAAGGCGAAGTCGCCGCGGCGGCGGGCGAATTCGCAAAAGCCGAAGCGCCGCTGCGCGGGCCACGCAGCAAAGCGAATGTCGGTGATGATCTCGTCGGCGGTCAGCGCGGTGGTCAACGGTCCGCGAAAGAAATCCTTGGCCGCGATGACCCGCTCGCCGGCTTTGCCGACAGCGGCGATCCTGGCGTCGCAGGTGACGGCGATGGCCGGCAACTCAGCAGCCGGATCGGCATGCGCCAGGCTGCCGCCGACCGTGCCGCGATTGCGAATCTGGTAATGCGCAATGTGCTCCACGGCCTGCACCAGGAGAGGATGCGCCGTTCGCAACTGCGGATCGTCAAGGATGTCGCGCCAGCGCACCATGGCGCCAAGCGTAACGCCATCGTCGTCGATGCCGATCCGGCGCAGCTCCGACACCTTGCGCAGATCGACAAGCACAGCCGGCGACGCGACGCGAAACGCCAGCATCGGCAGCAGCGATTGACCGCCGGCAAGCGGCTTCGCCTCGCCATCATGCGACGCCAACAGTGCGATGGCTTCGGAAATCGTCGACGGGCAGGCGTATTCGAAGGGCGGAAGTTTCATGACTCTCACGCTCCGCTTTGCGCGCAACAATCCGCAAAAACAGCCGCCAATTCAGATATTTCGTAGCATTCACCAGCTCGCAGGGTCAACCGCATGTCCCTTGGCGCGGTTTGCTGATAGAGTTGGAGCGAATGCCAGACGAATGTGAGCGCCATCGTAAGAGCCGCTCCATGAGTGGAGGAGCCGATGTTGAAGAAAACGCCTCGCCAAGAGAAAACCGGAAAAAACGGCAAGAACGGAAAAAACGGACATAAAGCTCCGCGCGTCAGCGAACTGCCGAAAATCACCATTCAAACCGACACGCGCGAAATCCTGGCTCACGCCGCCAAGGAGGCGCGCGCCGAGGATTATTTCATCGTCGATGTCGATGCCCACGTCACCGAGACGGCGTTCTGGTCGGAGGTCGTCGACCGCATGGACAGCGACGTCTACCGGCAGATGGCGCGCGCGTTCAAGGATCGCGGCGCGGCGCCGGGCCTCCTCAATGCCACGCCGGGATTTCTGCATCAGGACGTGTTCGGCCGCATTCCGCACCAGCAGCGTCTGGCCGAAGCCGTGCCGGGCGGCCGCACCCACGCGCAGGTGACGCTGGTGCAGCGCGCCATGGATTCGATGGGCATCGATTACATGGTTGTGTTCCCCACCCCGATGCTGGTGCTCGGCATGCATCCGCAGATCGAGATGGAGGTCGTGATCGGCAACGCCTTCAACAAATGGCTGGCGGAGGAAATCCTGCCGCAGGACCAGCGCATCAAGGCGATGCTTTATCTGCCGTTCAATCATCCCGAGGAAAGCCTGAAGGCAGTGGAGCGCTATGCGGATAATCCGAGCGTCATCGGTTTCTCAGTGACCTCAACGCGCTTCCGCGCGGTCAATCACGACAGCTATATGCCGCTTTACTCCGCCATCCAGGCGACCGGCAAGCCGCTCGCGTTCCATTCCGGCTTCCACTGGGGCGACCAGTCGATGCAACAGTGCAACCGCTTCATCTCGATGCACTCGATCTCGTTCGTCTATTACAACATCATTCATCTGACCAACTGGATCATCAACGGTTTGCCGGAGCGCTTTCCCAAGCTCAAAGTGATGTGGATCGAGAGCGGGCTCGCCTGGGTGCCGTTCCTGATGCAGCGCCTCGATTCCGAATACATGATGCGGTCATCGGAGGCGCCGTTGTTGAAGCGACGGCCGAGTGAGTACATCCAGGACATGTATTTCACCAGCCAGCCGCTGGAACGCTCGAACATGGATCTGACCGAAGCGACCTTCAAAGCGATCAAGGCAGAAACTCAGTTGCTGTTCGCTTCCGACTGGCCGCATTGGGATTTCGATCTGCCAAGCTCGATCACGACGCTGCCGTTCCTCGACGAACAGGCCAAGCGCAACATTCTGGGCTTCAACGCGGCCAAGCTATTCAAGCTCGACGTGCCGAAGCACAAGCTGATCAAGCCCAAGACCAAGAAGTCGCCAGCCGGTCGCGTGCCGGTTACGGCGTAGACTGCGGTGCGTAAGGTGCAAGCGGCCAAGCGCGCCGCCAAATTGAGTCACAAGCCGAGCCGCAAACCTGTGCACCGTCGCGGCGCGGCAGCGGATTTCTGCGCGGTGGCGCGCGGTGCACTCGAACGCGGCGAGCCTGACGCGATTTCGGACACGACGCTGCAACAGGTGCTGACCGCCGCGGTAAAGGTTTATGCCGCCAAAGTGGAGCGGCGCGGCCATGACGTAGCGCCGTTCGCGCCCGGTGCGGTGACCGCGACGGAAACGGTCGTCACAGCGTGCGCTCTGATCCGCGCCGCCGACCTCAACATGTTTGACGTGGCGATCTGGTTCCATCGCCCGCCGGGAATAGAGTGAAGGGGGATCGAGCAATGGACGAAATCGCAGTGAGCAAGCTGACCGATATCGCCGACGGCGACTACCGGGTCTTTGCCTTGGACAAGGTCGAGGTCGGCATCTTTCGCACCGGCAGCAAGGTGCTGGCCTACGAGAATGTGTGTCCCCATGCCGGCGGCCCCGTCTGCCAGGGTAAGATTTTCCATCAGGTCGAGGAAATCATCACGCCCGACAAGAAGAGCGCGGGGCTGCGCTTCGGCAAGCAGCGCCACATCGTCTGCCCATGGCACGGTTACGAATTCGATCTGGCGACCGGCTGTCATCCCGGCGATCCCTCGGTGCGGCTGACACCGGTGCCAGTCGCGGTGCGCGAGGGGCAGATTTACGTCAGCGTGCCCGACTGACTGCGATAGGCCCTATCACTTCCGCGCCTTGACGTGAAAAATCACCGGCATTGTAAAGCTCAGTCCAGCGCTGGCAACGAGCGGCGGCGGTGGCGGCACCGGGTCGGAACGCTGCATCATCGACAGCGCGGCATCGTCGAACACCGGATCGCCGGAGCTTTTGACGACTCGTGACGATAGGATGTGCCCGGCGTCGTCGAGCACGAAATTGACGACGACTTCCGCCGAGCGCACCTCGCGATCCTCGGGATAGCGTTTGTATTTATCGAAATGCGCGGCGAGTTCCTTCTGCCAAGTCACCCGTTCGCGTAGCGCGCTCTCGCCCGTGCCCGGCGACGGCGTGCGCGAGGCTACGGATTCGCGCGCGGTCGCGGCGCTGAGAATGGCGGTCTCCTCGGCCGCAACGGACGGGTTCGACGGCGCGGCTTGCACCGCCGTGATTTTCGGGTCCTGATCGACCGGCTGCTTGACGTCCTCACTGGAAACGATCCGCTCCGGATCGTCGGTATCCGTCGGGGTATCCTTCGGCAGATCGTTCTTCTGGATCACCGTTTTTTGCTCGACGACCGCGGGTGCGCGCGCCGACGCCTCGGTGTCCGGCCCGACCGGCAGCTCGTTCGGAGCCTGGCGCGGTGCGGTGAGATCGACATCGATCACAAGCCCCGGTGCGCCGAGGTCGACGCTTTGGTCGTGCATATAGCCGAAGACCAGTGCGCCGCCGGCGACGTGAAGGGCGAGCGCGCCCACAGCGCCGATCACCCAGGTGCGGGGCGACGAACGAAACGGCTCGTCAAAAACCGGCGCGAATTCCGACGACAGGACGGGCGTCATAGCTCGGCCCAATGACGGATCATGTTGTGATAAAGGCCGCTGAGCCTGACGATCTCGGGATCGTTGCGGTCCAAGCGCCCGACCAGGCCCTGAATGGCGGTGTCGAGCTCGAAGATCATCCTGCGGGCCTCGGCCTGCCGGATCATGCTCTGCAGCCAGAAAAACGAAGCGACGCGGACTCCGCGGGTTATTGCAGTCACCGCATGCAGGCTGGTGGCCGGATACAAAACCAGATGGCCGGCCGGCAACTTGACCCGCTGCGCGCCGTAATGGTCTTCGACGACCAATTCGCCGCCGTCGTAGTCTTCCGGCTCGGACAAAAACAATGTCACCGACAGATCGGTGCGGATGCGGAGCCCGGTCAACTGGTCGCCGCGCACCGAATTGTCGACATGCAGTCCGAAATGCTGCCCGATGCCGTAGCGATTGAACAACGGCGGAAAGATACGCAGCGGAACGGCCGCGGAAATGAACACCGGATTGGCGGTGATGGCCTTGATAACCTGCTCGCCGAGTACGCGGGCGAGCGCGCCATCGGGCGGCAGTTGCTCGTTTTTCTTGACCAGCGCCGATTGCGCGCCGGCGGTCGATCGGCCGTCCTCCCACGGCGCGGAATCCAGCGCGCTGCGAAACCGGGCCACCTCGGCCTTACTCAACACGTCGGGTATGCAGACAAGCATTGGCCGGTACTTTGGCTTGAAGCGGGTTCAGTACTTTGCCGAAAGCTCCACGCCGAGCGCGCGACCCGGCGCGACCAGAACGAACGGCGCCCCGCTCTGATACATCGCGTCGTAATAGAGCTTGTTGAAGATGTTGTTGGCGAACAGCTTCCATTTCAGGTTCGCCGTGACTTTGCCTTCAAGAAAAGCGTCGAAGCGCCAATAGCTCGGCAGCTCGGTGCCTTGATTGGCTGCCAGCAAAGTGCCGCCGTAGATTTGGGAGCGGTAGGTCGCCTGGCCGCCAACCTCGACGTCGTAAGGCAGAAACGACGTCGGCAGTTTGTACTTGCTCAGAATGTTGAAAGATTGATCGGCGACGAAGGCGAGCGGCAGACCGATGTTCGACGGTACCGCCGAATGATCGACTCGGGTCTTCATCAGCACGAGGCCGGTGTAGACGCTCCAGCGATCGGTGATATTGCCTTGGGCGCCGAGATCGAGGCCCTGAACGTGATAGGCCGCGCCCGCGGTGATGGTTCCGGTCGTCGATGAGCCGACCAGCTCCCGGGCGTTGCTGACGTCAGTGCGAAACAACGCCGCGGTCGCCAGCAAGTGGCCGCCGAAGAAGTCCCACTTGTTGCCGACTTCCTGCGCCCGGCTTTCGACCGGGCCGAAAATCTGCGTGAGCGGTGACGTCGGATTGAGGCCGCCGTAATTGGTCGAGGTCCCGTCGAGCTCAGAGCCGACCGGATCGGAGCCGGTGCCGTAGGCCCAATAGAGGCTGGTGATCGGGATCGGCTTGAAGACGGCGCCGAGATTGTAATTCCACAGGCCAGAGGCTGCCGAAATTTCGGCGCCGCTCTTTTTGGCCGCGACGTTGTATTGATCGAACCGCACCCCGCCGTTCAAAATGATGAAGTCGCGGTAGTTGGCGGTTTCCAGCACATAGCCGCTCTTGGTCGTGACCGGAATCACCGTAGGGTTGCCGGTCAGCGTCGGCGACGTGCCGAAGGCAAGATCGTTCGGCGGATCAAGCACCGGGACCGGCCCGTAGCTGCCGGTGCCGTTGAAGGCTCCGGGACCGATCGCCTCCGAGGCGAGCCCGTTATAGCTGTCGATGGACACCTTTTCGTGGTCGACCTCGGCGCCGGTCACTACCGTATTTTTGACGGGACCGACGGCAAATTTGATCGTGGCCGAGCTTTGGTCCGCCTGAACGGTCGTCACCTGATAGCGGCTGAGCGGATTGAGGCAAACCGTCCAATTGGCCGGGTTCGCGCCGGCGAGCGTGGTCGCGGTGCCGTTGCAAGAGGTACTCTGCTCCGGGATGGTCCCGACATAGTTCAGGATCGATTGCTCATCCCTGATCTTGTTGTTGAGCGTGACGAAGTCGTTGACGATGTATTCGCTGTCGACCGTGCCGAAATCCTGCTGCACTTTCTGGAAGTCGCGATTGTCGAAGCCGTAATAGGTATCGCGGGGAACGCCCAGCGAGGTGACCGGCGCGCCTTCGACGCTGTTGTACGGCACGCCGAAGTCAGGCAGCGACCAGAGATTGGTGTGGACGTAATTGGCCGTGAGCTTGAAGGAATTGTTCGGCGCCCATTTGATCGCCGCCGTAAAGAGCGCGCGTACGTGTCGCATTCATCAGTGGCAACGCTATCGCTCGGCGGACTTTGCAAAGAAGCCGCATGGCTGTCTATCTTAGAAAGCATGGCGCGATCGGAAGAGAATGCCAGCTACGAGGATCGGTGCGTGCCACCTGGTTTAAAGTGCGTCGTCGTCAGTCTGTTCGCTCGGCGGCTTCATCAGCGAGAATAATTCGTCAACGGTACGCGCGGCAATCATGCGCACGCGCTCGTTATCGAGCGAGCCGGCAATCCTAACCCGATTCACGACGGCGTGGATTTCGTCCCGAAAGTCGGAGAGAAATCGGAGCGGGTCTTTGGAATCATTTGCCACCCGCGCGATCAGCCCCGTCACCAGGATTTGACAGGCGATCATGCGTCCGTTCAATTCTTCCATGACTCAATCTTCCGCTCGCAGGGTCACGCGCACTGCAGTCACCGCGTGATTGCCTGCTAACAAAAAGCGGGCTGAAAGTCTCGCCCGATATTACGCCGACCGTTCGAATTGAATTGTTCTAATGCCAAAGACGCTCACGCGCTTTCGCGCAGCATTTGATCGGCGAGCTTTTCCGCTACCATGATGGTCGGAATGTTGGTGTTGCCGCGCGGAATGGTCGGCATGATGGAAGCGTCGATGACGCGCAAGCCGGCGACATCGTGAACACGGCCGGCCGGATCGGTCACCGCGTTGCGATCGTCCGGCGCGCCCATGCGACAGGTGCCGACCGGATGGAATGTACCGGCGACATTGTTGCGGACATGATCGGCCAGCGCGGCGTCGTCTTCGACCAGGGTGGCGAGATCGACCCGGCGGTCGGCCAAGGTGGCAAAAATCGGCGCGGCGAGCGGCGGCACCGCGTCGATCAGCGCGGCAACCAGCGCGCTCTTGATCTTGTTGCCCGGCGTAATCCGGTTCAACCGCCGCAGCCGGTCATTGAATTTCACCGGGAACGTCAGCCGCGTCATCGTCCGTACCGCGTCATGCGCCAGAACATCGGCGCAGCGGCGGAAGCCTTGCATGAACCGCTGCAGGTCGAGCTCGTGGCCGGTAAAATTGAACTCGACCAGTGGATAGGCCGCCGGATCGGCAGCCGTCAGCGCCACACGACCGCGGGCCATCGGCTTGAGCAGCGAGGGCGCCAGGTTTGCGACCTGATGCCCGAGCGCGCTCCATGACGTCTTGCACTGGACGTTTAGATACATATCGAGCGGCGGCGCGCCGGGCAGGTTGGAGGAGTAGCGGAAGCATGTCATCGGATGGGGACGAATCTTGGCCGCTTGGCGCATGCCGCGCTTTTGTAGGAGCCCGATAAAAAGGATGGCGTGATTGGATAAGTTTTCGCCGACGCCGGGCTTGTCCGCGCGTACCGTGATCCCGAGTGCCCGCAGCGCCGCTGCCGGCCCAATTCCGGCTCGCATGAGAAATGCGGGTGAATGAATGCCGCCGAGCGAGATAATAATCTCGCGGCCGGAAAATTCCTGCCGCGCGCCATTGACGGTCGCGGTGACACCTGACGCACGGCGTCCGTCGAAGACAAGTCCGCTGACCGTTGCGCGCGTTATGACCGTGAGGTTCGGCCGGCGGCGGACATCGGCGGTGAGGTAGCAGATCGATGCGGATCGGCGCTGGTCCCAGGTGTTGCTCATCGGCACCGAACCATACCCGTCGCGAAAGTCCGCATTCATATCGGCGACGAAGGGAATCTGGCGTTCTTCGGCATAAGCATGGACCGCCTTAGCCAATGGCGCCCAGTCCGCTGCTTTGGTCCGGCGGATCGGCACGGGTCCGTCCTTGCCGTGCAGCGCGCCGTCGAAGTCCTGATCGCTCTCGAGCTTGCGGTAATAGGGCAGCACGTCGTCCCAGCCCCATCCCGCGGCGCCGGCGCTCTCCCATTCCGCATAGTCGTCCGGCGTGCCGCGATAGGCGACCATGCCCATCACCGAGGAGCCGCCGCCCATGATGCGACCCTGGGAATAGCCGGTCAGCGGCGAATTGTCTTGGCGCCGCCAATGCACTTTGAGTGCGGGCCAAAAATAGGTGTCGTTGTAATAAGAGCGCGGATATGAATCGAGGATATCCGCAGGCTCCGCTCCAGGCACAGTGTCCGCTCCCGCCTCGAGCAGGAGCACGCGATTGGTGGCGCGGGCCGACAGCCGGTTTGCCAGCACGCAACCGGCCGCGCCGCCGCCAACAATAATGACGTCAAAATATTCTGCCATTTCAATTCCCGGGAGACAGACCTGTGCGAAACCGGAGGCCGAAACGGGTTCGCGCTTGATTGAACATCGCCCCGGCATGCTTTACTGGATCGGCGGCCGGCGCAAGCCGCGCGACCTCGTTTTGCCGAGTGAGGGCAGCGACCATGACCAAGACACTGCACGGCGTCATCGCCGCGATCGCCACCGCGGTCGACGGGAAAGGCGAACCCGACAGCGCACGTTCGACGGCGCTGGCGCGCTTCCTCCTCGACACCGGCTGTGACGGACTCAATGTGCTCGGCACCACCGGCGAGGCAACCTCATTCTCGCTCGACCAGCGCCGCGGGGTGATGAGCGCCTATGCGGCGGCCGGACTGCCGCTCGATCGGATGATGGTTGGAACCGGCGCGGCCGCTCTGGCCGACGCCGTCGCGTTGACCAAGCACGCCGCCGAACTCGGCTTCGCCGGTGCTCTCGTTTTGCCACCGTTCTATTACAAAGGCGTCCACGACGACGGTCTCGTCGCCTATATCGATACAATCCTGACGGCGTCGGCGGCGCGGCCGATCCCGCTCTATCTCTACCATTTCCCGGCGCAATCGGGCCTGCCTTGGCACGTCGGGTTGATCCGCCGCCTGCTCGATACTTTCGGTGAGCGTATCGTCGGCTTGAAGGATTTCATCCGGCGATATGGCCTACGCTCGCGAGGCCGCCGGTATCCTGCCGCGGTTCAAGGTGTTTCCGTCGACCGAGGCGGCGCTGCCGGAGGCGCGATCCGGACCGTTTGCCGGCTGCATTTCGGCAACGGCCAATCTCAATGCCGACCTGTGTGCGCGCGCCTATCGCTCGGGCGACGCGGCGGCGCTCGATGAGGCGGTCGCGATCCGCAAGCTGTTCGACGGCAAGCCGTTGGTTCCAGGCGTAAAGGCGCTCCTTGCTCATATCCACGGCGAACCGCAATGGGGGCGGGTCGAACCGCCTCTCTCGGCGTTTCCAGTAGTGGACCGCGCGGCCGTGATCGCCGGCTATGATGCAGTCCGAGCCAGGCGGGTCGCCTAGCCAGGGACGCCACGATCCGGACGGCCGCCTCGATTTCGCTATAGATTCTGCCGATAACAACCTGCGGCGTTGACGCTGCGGCCGGGTGCCCCTATAAGCCGCGATCTCATTCACAAAGGCGTATATTCGACCGCCCATGGCCAACACCAAGTCCGCCAAGAAGGCCGCCCGCCAGTCCGCGCGCCGCACTGTCATCAATAAGTCTCGGCGCGCGCGCGTCCGTTCGGCCACGCGTAAGGTCGAAGAAGCACTAACGGCCGGCGACCGCTCCCGCGCGCTTGCCGCCATGGCGGAAGCCGAGCCGGCGCTCGTTCGCGCCGCGCAGAAGGGCATCGTGCACCGCAACGCGGCGCGCCGTAAAGTCTCCCGACTTGCCCAACGCATAGCCAAGCTCGAGAAAAAGTAATTTTTCGCGGCTTCGCTGCGAAAATTCGCAATTTTGCCGGCGATCCATCTGGGGATTGCAATCCAGCTGTTGCATTATTGTCACGTCAGATTACAAAGATGGCAGTAGCCGTATTCTGAGGCGTTCGCCGCCCGGCGAATTAACGGTTTTTATCTGTTCAAGTCACGCCGATCGGCGGCTACCCCAAAAAACTGTCCAGAAGAATTCTTGGCCTATGAAAGACTTATTGGACACGGTGCCGATGGGACTTTGAATCGGTGCGATTCCGACCGTGCCTGATTTTATTTGCTCGCGACCGCAGTTTGAAACATGACAGGCCGATTACTGTTTTGGCCCGGCGGTAAATCACCCCATTGAGTCAATGATTTGTCGGCGCCGGCGTGGCAAGGCGAGGCGCCGTTTCTCGTCCGCGCTTCAAAAAGTGCAATATTGGCGAGGCCCTTTCGGTATTGCGGGCCGCAATTCGCGTGCTAACTTCAAATTCCCTTCGGTTTCCGAAGGTCTTCAACAAGTCGGTCTTAGCGATGACTCATCGGGAAATGGGTGCGGGTGAGGTATGTCCAATCGCGTGCGTCCCGACCTTGTCGTGGCATGAGTGGTGTGGCGAGCGTAGCGTTGTAACGCCAATCCTATGGTAGTTCGCAGATAGAAGTCTCGCAGCTGCGCTGCACAAAGAGCCAATGATAACCATCGAGTTCTGGGAGCGATGGAGGTGGGGGCATGATGATGACAATCCGCAATCGGCGTCTCGCTGCGACCGTCAGTTGGTACTGGCCCAGAGCCGCGTCTGGCAGCTGAGCGTAACTCCATTGCGCAGGCTGCCGCGTCACGCGCTCAAGGCCTGCCTGTTTCAGTGCGTGAGTTGCGTCTCCGGCAATGTCGGGCTCTGCGGGATCGTCTCATCCCGTCGTGCCCGGTAAATCCATCTCCGAAAAAAGCAGACCGATATGACGAGCACGGATCAGGATCGCTGGCGGCGGGTCAAGGAGCGGTTGCGCTCCGAACTCGGCGACGACGTCTTCACCAGTTGGTTCGGGCGCGTGGAGCTCGAAACTGCCGCTGATGGTGTATTGCGTCTGTCGGTTCCGACGCGCTTTTTGCGCAATTGGATCCAATCGCATTACAGCGAGCGGGTGCTGGGCCGGTGGCAGGAGGAAGAGCCTGCCATCACGCGCCTGGAATTAAGCGTTCGCTCCGCCACCATCAAGCTTCCGGCGGCCAAGCCGAAGATGCCGGAGCCGCTGGCGCCTGCGCGCGAAACGCGGGATGGCGTGGCAGGCAACGGCAGCGACCGCGCCAGTGTGCCTTTCCTGACCGTGCACGAGGCGCTCGGCGGTTCGCCGCTCGATCCGCGCCTGACTTTCGAATCCTTCATCGTCGGTCGTTCCAACACGCTGGCGCACGCCGCCGCGAAACAGGTCGCCACCAGCCGGCGCGGCGAACCGCTGATGTTCAATCCGCTGTACACCCATGCCGCCGTCGGGCTCGGAAAAACCCATCTGCTGCAGGCAATCACCTGGGCCGGCAACAACGGCGGCGATCGCAAGATGCTGTACCTGACGGCCGAAAGATTTATGTACGGCTTCGTCTCGGCGCTGCGTACCCAGACCACGCTGGCGTTCAAGGAGGCGGTACGCGCCATCGACGTCCTGGTGATCGACGATCTGCAGTTTTTGCAGGGCCGCTCGACCCAGGCCGAGTTCTGCCACACGCTCAACACGCTCATTGACGCCGGCCGCCAGGTGATCATTGCCAGCGACCGCCCGCCGGCCGATCTCGAAAGTCTGGACGACCGTGTGCGGTCGCGGCTCGCGGGCGGACTGGTGGTTGAGATCGGCTCGCTCGGCGAGGAATTGCGGCTCGAAATCCTCAAGAGCCGGATCGCCGCCGCGCGCATGCATCATCCCGGCTTCGAAGTGCCGGCGCCGGTGCTCGCCTTTATCGCCAAATCGGTAACGCATAACGGCCGCGACCTTGAAGGCGCCGTCAACCGGCTGCTGGCGCACAGCAAGCTCACCGGACAGCCGGTCACGCTGGAAATGGCCGAGCGCGAGATGCGCGACTTGATCCGGCCGGCCGAGCCGAAACGGGTGCGGATCGAGGACATCCAGCGCATCGTGGCCCGCCAGTACAATGTCAGCCGCGCCGACCTTTTGTCGTCGCGGCGCACCGCCAATGTGGTGCGGCCGCGGCAGGTGGCGATGTACTTGGCGAAGGTTTTGACGCTGCGCTCGCTCCCGGAAATCGGCCGCCGATTCGGCGGGCGCGACCACACCACGGTGCTGCACGCTGTGCGCAAAATCGAGAACCTAGCCGGCAACGATAGCGCCTTCGCCGAGGAGATCGAGGCGCTCAAACGCCAGCTTCAGGACTGACCGCCGCGTTACGGCGGTTCCCGAAAGCTGTGAAAAGACCACGAAAAAGGCCGGGTCAAGGGCGACCCGGCCTTGCCGAAACCGCCGTACCACGCCACTTTTGGTGTCCACCAAGGGTTGGTCCGCCGCTACAACGGATTTCGCGATGAAGGTCACGGTCGAGCGTTCCGAGTTGCTGAAATCGTTAGGCCACGTGCATCGCGTGGTTGAGCGCCGTAATACCATTCCCATTCTAGCCAACGTCTTGTTGCACGCCGACCGTGCGAAACTTGCCTTGAAAGCCACCGATCTCGACGTCGAAGTCACCGACGCGATCGCCGCCGAAGTAGGGCCTAGCGGCTCGACAACGGTGCCGGCCCATATGTTCTTCGATATCGTGCGCAAGCTGCCGGAGGGCGCCCAGATCGTGCTCGAATCTTCCGGCGACCGCGCGGCGCTGTCGATCCGCGCCGGCCGTTCGCGGTTCACGTTACAGACGTTACCGGAAAGCGACTTCCCCGATCTCGCTCCAGGCGAGATGACGCACAAATTCACCCTCAAGGCCGCCGATCTCAAACGGCTGATCGACAAGACCCAGTTCGCGATCTCAACCGAGGAGACGCGCTATTATCTCAACGGCATTTACCTGCACGCCGCCGGCTCGGCCAAGGCGCCGACGTTGCGCGCGGTCGCGACCGATGGGCATCGGTTGGCGCAGATGGAGCTTGAATTGCCTAACGGCGCCGCCGGCATGCCCGGCATCATCGTGCCGCGCAAGACGGTCGGCGAAGTGCAGCGCCTGATGGAAGACGGCGAAACCGAAGTGGCGATCGAGCTCTCGCCGGGAAAGATTCGCTTCACCATCGGTCAGACCATTCTGACCTCGAAATTGATCGACGGCACGTTTCCCGATTACGGGCGCGTCATCCCGGCCGCCAACGACAAGCAGCTGGTCGTCGACAAGAAGGAATTCGAGGCCGCCGTCGACCGCGTTTCAACGGTGTCGAGCGAGCGCGGCCGCGCCGTCAAATTGTCGATCACCGCCGGAAAGCTGCTGTTGTCGGTGACCAATCCCGATTCCGGTAGCGCCAACGAGGAGCTCGAGGTCGAATACGACGCCGATCCGATCGATATCGGCTTCAATTCGCGCTACCTCCTCGACATCGCCTCGCAGATCGAGAGCGAGGCTGCCGTGTTGAAGCTTGCCGATCCGGGTTCGCCGACCTTGATCCAGGACAAGGAGCCTCACGGCGCCCTCTATGTGCTGATGCCGATGCGGGTGTAGGCAACCGCCGGTCAGGCGATATTGCGTCGTGCCCGGCCTCGTGCCGGGCATCTGCATCTATGGACGTCCGCGACCCACCATCGAGGATCGGGACAAGCCCGGCCGCGATGATTACAAGCGAATGGCCATGACTTCCAATCGCCATGACTTCCGCGGTGCTATGACTTCCGCTCGCGTTCGCCGGCTGATGCTGACCAATTTCCGCAATTACCATGCGGCTGCGCTCGAGGCCGACGCCAAAACGATCGTGCTTGTCGGGGCGAATGGCGCCGGCAAGACCAATCTGATCGAAGCGATTTCGTTCTTCACGCCCGGCCGCGGGCTGCGCCGCGCGACCCTCGAAGAGGTCGCATTCAGCGAAGGCGATGGCTCATGGGCCGTGGCCGCCGAAATCGAGGGCGCGCTTGGCCTCGCCACGCTCGGCACCGGCATCGAGCGCCCTGTTGAGGACGGCGCAACAACCCTACGCAGGTACCGGATCGACCGGGAGCCGGTTGCCTCTGCCGCGGTGTTTGCCGATCACGTGCGCGTGGTCTGGCTCATCCCGGCCATGGATGCGCTGTTTACCGGCGCGCCGTCGGAGCGGCGGCGCTTCCTGGACCGGCTGGTGCTGGCCGTGGATGCCGAACATGGCAGCCGCGTCAATGCGCTGGAACGGTCGCTGCGCTCGCGCAACCGGCTCTTGGAGGAGCCACGGCCCGATGTGCATTGGCTCGACGCCGTCGAACACGAGACCGCGGAACTCGCAGTCGCGGTCGCCGGACTGCGGATGGAAACCATGCAGCGGCTTGCTGTCGGGTTGGCAACCCGCAAGGGCTCGGCCTTCCCCGCCGCCGAAATCGCACTCGATGGTTGGATGGAACAACTCATTGCCGACCATCCCGCCGCGGAGATCGAGGAGCGCTACCGCGCGGTACTGCGCGACAACCGCTCACGGGATGCCGCCGCGGGCCGTACGCTCGACGGGCCGCATTTGACTGATCTCAAGGTCCTCTATGCTGATAAAGGCATCCCCGCGGCCGACACTTCGACCGGCGAACAAAAGGCGCTGTTGATCGGGCTGGTGCTCGCTCATGCCAGATTGATTGCGGAGATGACCGGCATGTCGCCGGTTCTGTTGCTCGACGAGATCGTCGCACATCTGGATCCAGCTCGCCGCGCCAGCCTTCATGCGGAACTTGAACAGCTTGACAGCCAAGTGTGGATGACCGGCGCCGATCCGGCGCTCTTCGCGGAGATCGATGGTAGTGCCGCGATCGTCGAGGTCAGTTCCGGACGGCTCCGCCTCAAGCCGAGGACGTCCTAAGGGATTTTCGGCGCGAACGGTTCCGTATTATCGCCAAGATTTGCTTCGGGGGAGCTTTGGCCATCCCGGAACAACACCACGCCTAGCCTCTTATCCTCCAGGAGCAGGAAATGTCCGATAGGTGACAAAGGCGAATAATAATGCCGGAACAGGCAGAAGATTTGATTGTGCGGAACCTGATCGAAGCCCTCGAGCGGCTGCGCGAGGATTTGGATCGCATGGAACTGTGGGCGGCCGCCCTCGGCTCTTTCCAGCACCCCATTCCGGACTACCGCCCCGGCGACCAGCATCTTCTCAAACCGCAAGGGCGGCGACCCGAGTTCTAATCACCCGCTTGCGAGGGCGCGACAGGCCGGCTGCAAAAGATTGACCGATGCGGCCGTTCGGAGGCCAAATCGCGGCTCGATTCAGCATCCGCCAAAACCTTGAAAAACGCCGATTTGACAATACGTTAATCGGGTTCTTTTTGCCGTGTACGCGATACTGTTTTCGTGTACAAGATTCGGCGATTCACCTGTGCATTTTTGGCGCTGATTCGAGAGCTTTCCGCATGGCCGAACCGGTCCGTAAACCGCCCCCCGCACCGTCCGATTATGACGCGGAATCGATCAAGGTGCTCAAGGGGCTCGATGCCGTGCGCAAACGGCCGGGCATGTATATCGGTGACACCGATGACGGCTCGGGCCTGCATCACATGGTTTACGAGGTCGTCGACAACGCGATCGACGAGGCCCTTGCCGGTTACGCCAAGGAAGTCCTTGTCCGCCTCAATCCCGACGGTTCCTGCACCGTCCGCGACGATGGCCGCGGCATTCCGACCGATATCCATAAGGGCGAAGGCGTGTCCGCCGCCGAGGTCATCATGACCCAGCTCCACGCCGGCGGGAAATTCGACCAGAATTCCTACAAGGTCTCGGGCGGCCTGCACGGCGTCGGCGTCTCGGTGGTCAATGCGCTGTCGAGCTGGCTCAAGCTGACCATCTGGCGCGATGGCCAGGAGCACTTCATGGAATTTCGCGACGGTGACGCGGTCGCTCCGCTCGCCGTGGTCGGCGCCGCGCGCGACAAGCGCGGCACCGAGGTGACGTTTTTCCCGTCGTCCAAAACCTTCACCATGACGGAATTCGATTTCGCCACGCTGGAACACCGTCTGCGCGAACTCGCCTTCCTCAATTCCGGCGTCACCATCGTACTATCCGACATGCGCCACGCCGTCGAGAAGCGCGAGGTGCTGCGCTACGAGGGCGGCGTCGAGGAGTTCGTCAAATATCTCGACCGCAACAAGACGGCGCTGATCCCACAACCGATCATCATGAAGGCCGAGCGCGACAATATGGTGGTTGAATGCGCGCTGTGGTGGAACGACGGCTACCATGAGACCGTGCTCTGCTTCACCAACAACATTCCGCAACGCGACGGCGGCACCCATCTCGCCGGCTTTCGCGGTGCGCTGACGCGCCAGATCACCGGTTACGCCGAATCGAGCGGCGTCGCGCGCAAGGAGAAGGTCGCGCTCACCGGCGACGACTGCCGCGAGGGCCTTACCGCGGTGCTCTCGGTCAAGGTGCCCGATCCGAAGTTTTCGTCGCAAACCAAGGACAAGCTGGTGTCGTCCGAGGTCCGTCCGGTGGTCGAGGGCGTCATCAATGATATGCTCAAGTCCTGGCTCGAGGAGCATCCCGGCGAAGCCAAGATCGTCGTCGGTAAGGTGATCCAGGCGGCGGCGGCGCGCGAAGCGGCGCGCAAGGCCCGCGAAATGACGCGTAAAAGCGCGCTCGGCATCACCTCGCTGCCCGGCAAACTCGCCGATTGCCAGGAAAAAGATCCAGCCAAATCCGAGCTGTTCATCGTCGAGGGCGACAGCGCCGGCGGCTCCGCCAAGCAGGGCCGCAACCGCGAATTCCAGGCCGTCTTGCCGTTGCGCGGCAAGATCCTCAACGTCGAACGCGCACGCATGGACAAGATGCTGTCGTCCGAGCAGATCGGCACGTTGATCACCGCGCTCGGCACCGGCATCGGCACCGACGAATTCGCCATCGACAAGCTGCGCTATCACAAGATCATCATCATGACGGACGCCGACGTCGACGGCGCCCATATCCGCACGCTGCTGCTGACCTTCTTCTACCGGCAGATGCGCGAACTCATCGACCGCGGCTATCTCTATATCGCCCAACCGCCGCTCTATAAGATCGCGCGCGGCAAGTCGGAACAGTATCTCAAGGACGAGCGCGCGCTCGAGGATTATCTGATCGATACCGGCCTCGAAGAGACCACGTTGCGGCTGTCATCCGGCGAGGTGCTGGCCGGCAACGATTTGCGCAAACTGGTCGAGGATTCCCGCCAAATCCGCAATCTGCTTCGCGGCTTGCACAGCCGGTACAATCGCCAGGTCGTGGAACAGGCCGCGATCATGAGCGTGCTCAACCGCGAGATATTCGGCGATCCGCAGAAAGCTGTTGCCGCGGTGCCCTATATCGCCAAGCGGCTCGATGCGCTGTCGGAGGAGACCGAGCGCGGCTGGCAGGGACGCTTCGCCGAAGGCGAGGGTTTTCTGTTCGAACGCACGGTACGTGGCGTGAAAGAAGTAGCCGCCCTCGACCAGGCGCTGCTCGGCTCCGTCGACGCACGCAAGCTCGACGAGTTCGCACCCGAGCTGCAGAAGGTGTTCCCGCGGCCGACACCGCCGGCGGTGCTCAAACGCAAAGACGACGAGATTTCCATCCACGGCCCGGTCAGCTTGTTCGAGGCGGTGACCGCCGCCGGACGGAAAGGCGTGGCGCTGCAGCGCTACAAAGGCTTGGGCGAGATGAACCCGAGCCAGCTCTGGGAAACCACGCTCGACACCAACGCCCGCACCATGCTGCAGGTCAGCGTCAAGGAGATCGATGAGGCCAATACAATCTTCGACGAGCTGATGGGCGACAAGGTCGAGCCGCGCCGCCTCTTCATCGAGGAACACGCGCTGGCCGCCAGCGTGGATGTGTAGCTGTCATCGCCGCGAACGCAGCACCCAGTAATTGCCGCAATCGGTTTGTTATACGTCGGGCGCCGCTAAAGCTTAAGTGACGACAGGATCCTTCGCGCGGAGGATGACAATGATGCGCCCGAGCGTCGCCTTCGCCATCATCTGGATCGGCTGGATCGTCAGCTGGATCGCCGCCTCGTTCTGGTCGGCACGCACCGAGAAGCGCGTCGCGACATGGCCGGTATGGGTCTCTCGCGCGGCGCTCCTTGCCGGTGCGGTTTTGCTGTTGCATTCGACGCGGCGGCTCCTGCACGAGCCGATGCTCTGGCATGTCGGTTATGACGGTGCCTATGCGCTCGCCGGCCTGACGCTCGGTGGCATTGTGTTCGCATGGTGGGCGCGGATTCATCTCGGCCGGCTGTGGTCGGGCACCATCACGCGGAAAGAGAACCATCACGTCGTCGACAGCGGTCCCTATGCGCTCGTCCGCCATCCGATCTATACCGGGCTGATCGCCGCCATTGCCGCGACCGCAGCCGCGCAAGCGACGGTGACCGGTCTCCTCGGCGCGGCGCTGATCGCCTTCGGCTTATGGCTCAAGGCGCGGGTCGAAGAGGATTTCCTGACCGCAGAACTTGGCGCGGACGCCTATGGCGCATACCGCGGCCGCGTGCCGATGCTCGTGCCGTTTTTGCCGGCCGGTTGATCCGGCGGGATTCCCGCGGGAAGCGGAAGGATCAGCGCCCCGACGTGATCGTGCCGCGCTCGGTCAGCACCAGCCACTGGCCGTCCTGGCGCTTGATCGAGTCGACGCGGCCGACGCCCGGCAGCGTGCTGCCTTCGCCGACGTCGAACATGCCGCCGTAGCGGTTCTGTAACAGCGCGCGGCCGCTCCGCACGTCCTGCACGATCCAATCCTGCAAGATCCGGTCATTGATTTTCGGCGCTGCGGGTGGCGCCACCGGCGCCGCGGCGGCGGTCGCGATCGAGCCCGTGGTTTCGCTCGACGCTGAGCGCTGGTCGAGTTTGTCGAGCCGGTCGGAGAGCTTGGTCAATTGCGCCGACGTGCTGCGGCTGGTGTTGTCGAGATTGGTCTTGATGGTGGTCAGCTCGGCAAGTTCGAGCTTGGTTTGCCGCGCCGCGTCGGCCGTCGTGGTTTGCACGGTCGGCGCCGGCGTCCCCGGATCGAGGAACCGCACCAAGCCGGAGCCCGACACCGAGCCGATGAACGAGCCGAACGAGGCAGCGAAGGCGACGGACGCCGCCAGCATGAGAAAGCGCGATGAATGTGCGCGCCGCGCGGTGCCGGCTGTTGCCGTCGCGCTGTCGCGCGCCGCTCCGTCGATCGGCTCGTCCTCTCCAGCGCCGAGCTTCGGCGCCAGGACCATCGGCAAATTACTCACGGCTTCACTCCCACCCTCATCGCCAGCGCCAAGACGCGCCTTCTCATTGTCGGCGGCGCTATCGTCCGGGTTCTCGGCCATGGTCGCATCTCCGGTATTACGGTTGACCAGTCGTTAACCGGGTTCGGTTAGCAATTGGTTACCGGAGAGGCTTCGGCTTTTGTCGCCAGCATGGAGCCAAGCGCAATGCGACGGATGTGCTAATCCAGCAGACCGTTTTCGCGCGCCAAGTCTTTCAGCGAGGCTTCGGGGCGTGCGCCGATATGCTGGATCACTTCGGCGGCGGCCAATGCGCCAAGGCGGCCGCAGGTGCGGTCGTCGGCGCCGCGCGCCAGTCCGGAAAGAAATCCGGCGGCGAACAAGTCCCCTGCTCCGGTGGTGTCGACGACGCGATCAACTGGAAAAGCCGGCACGGCCTCGACGTCATCTGGGCCGACCACGAGGCAACCTTTCTCGCTGCGCGTCACCACCGCGATGTCGATATCGGCGCGCAGTGCGGCAATGGCGGCGTCGAAATCCGAGCTTTGATAGAGGCTGTGCAGCTCGGCCTCGTTGGCAAAAATCAGATCGACCGTGTGTGAGCGCATCAGCCCCAGAAACTCGTCGCGCCAGCGGTCGACGCAAAAGGCGTCCGACAAGGTCAGGGCGACCTTGCGGCCGGCATCGTGTGCGATCTTTGCCGCCTTGAGAAACGCTTCCTTGGCGTTCTGCGGATCCCACAGATAGCCTTCGAGATAGACGATGGCGCTCGCCGCGATCGCGTCGGCGTCGATATCGCCGGGATGCAGATCCTGCGCCGCGCCGAGATAGGTGTTCATGGTGCGCTCGCCGTCCGGCGTCACCAGCACGTAGCAGCGGCCGGTCGAGGGCCCGTCGGCCGCCGGCTTGGTGCCAAAGGTCACGCCGGCGGCGCGGATATCGTGGCTATAGGCGCGGCCGAGCAGATCGTCCTTGATCTTGCCGATGAACGCGCTGCGCGCGCCGAGCGAGGCAAGGCCGACGATCGTGTTCGCCGCCGAGCCGCCGGAGGTTTCCACCGCCGGGCCCATGGCCTCATAGATCGTATGCGCGCGGGTCTCGTCGATCAGCATCATGCCGCCCTTGCGCATGCCTTGGGCGAGCAAAAAAACGTCCTCGGCGCGGGCAATCACGTCGACGATGGCATTGCCGATACCGAGAACGTCGTAGCGGGCTGCGGTCATTGGTCCAGCTATCATGGGTCCAGCTATAAGGGCCGATGCGAAGGGTCGCGCACTATAGCGGCCGCCCCTTGCACGGCAAGCCGACGCCATGGCAGACGACATGGCACGGGGTCGTTAGTGTTACGGAGACCTAGGGATGGCCTTCAAGGAATTGGTATTTTCCGGCGTGCAGCCGACCGGCAATCTGCATCTCGGCAATTATCTCGGCGCCATCAAGCGCTTCGCCGAATTGCAGGACCGCTACGACTGCATCTATTGCGTGGTCGACCTGCACGCCATCACGGTGTGGCAGGAGCCGGCCGAACTGCCGCATGCTATTCGCGAGGTCGCCGCGGCGTTCATCGCCTGCGGCATCGATCCGAAAAAACACATCGTGTTCAATCAGAGCCAGGTTGCCGAGCACGCCGAGCTTGCCTGGGTTTTCAATTGCGTAGCACGGCTCGGCTGGCTCAACCGCATGACGCAGTTCAAGGAGAAGGCCGGCAAGGACCGCGAGAATGCGTCGGTCGGCCTCTACGCTTATCCGACGCTGATGGCGGCCGATATTCTGGTCTATCGCGCGACTCATGTGCCGGTCGGCGAAGATCAGAAACAGCATCTCGAGCTGTCGCGCGACGTCGCGCAGAAATTCAACAATGATTTCGCGCAATCGATTCAGCAAAAAGGCTACGGCGAAGCGCTGTTTCCCCTGCCCGAGCCGCTGATCACCGGCGAAGCGACGCGCGTGATGTCGTTACGGGATGGCACAAAGAAGATGTCGAAGTCGGACGCCTCGGACTATTCGCGCATCAATCTCACCGATGACGCCGACGCCATCGCGCAGAAAATCCGCAGGGCCAAGACCGATCCCGAGCCGCTGCCAAGCGATGAAAAGGGACTCGCGGCCCGTCCCGAAGCCGACAATCTGGTCGGCATCTACGCCGCGCTCGCCGACACCAACCGAGCCGGCGTGCTGGCGCGATTCGGCAATGCGCAATTCTCGACGTTCAAGACGGCGCTGACTGACCTTGCCGTGGCCAAGCTGTCGCCAATTGCCTCCGAGATGAAGCGCCTCCTTAATGACCCGGTCACCATCGACGCCATCCTGGCCGACGGCGCGGCGCGGGCGCAGCAAATCGCCCGCCAGACCATGAATGCCGTTAAGGACGTCGTCGGCTTCGTGCGGTCCTAAAGCGGCAAGGCGATCCCTTGAACTTCCAAGGGAATTCGCCACGTATTAGGATGCATTGAGATGAGTCACGGCGCCGCCGATCTGGTAGGCTGCAGGTGACGGAGGACGCGACATGTTCATTCAAACCGAAGCCACACCGAACCCGGCGACCCTGAAATTCCTGCCGGGCCAGCCGGTGCTGGAAAACGGCACGCTCGATCTGCGCGATGCCGAACAAGCGGCCCAGTCGCCGCTTGCCGAGCGGCTGTTCGGCGTCCCCGGCGTCAGCGGCGTATTCTTCGGCTCCGATTTCATTACCGTGACCAAGAACGACGGCGAGTGGCAGCAGCTCAAACCGATGATCCTCGGCGCCATTATGGAACATTACATGTCCGGCGCGCCGCTTCTTACTGCCGGCAGCACCCAGAAGGGCGACGGCGACGAGTTCTTTGACGCCGCCGACGCCGAGACGGTGGCCACGATCAAGGAGCTGATCGAAACCCGGGTGCGGCCCGCGGTTGCCAATGACGGCGGCGACATCACCTTCCGCGGCTTCAAGGACGGCGTCGTCTTCCTCAACATGAAGGGCGCCTGCTCCGGCTGCCCGTCATCGACGGCGACCTTGCGTCACGGCATCCAGAATCTGTTGCGTCATTTCATCCCCGACGTCACCGAAGTCCGTCCCATGTAATCGACCGGCGTATCCCGGCGCAGCGCGCCGGGCGTCGGCATGATGTGACTTTCCATGCGCTTGCTCGCCATTGATACGGCGCTGGCGGCCTGCTCCGCCGCCGTGCTCGACACGGCTCATGGCGGGATGGTTGCGAGCGAAAGCCTGCCGATGGTCCGCGGCCACGCCGAAGCGCTGATGCCGCTGGTCGCCCGGGTGATAAAAGCGTCCGGCTTGGCGTTTGCCGATCTCGACCGCATTGTGGTGACGACAGGACCCGGCAGCTTTACCGGCTTGCGCGTCGGCATTGCGGCCGCGCGCGGCCTCGGGCTGGCGACCAAGATTCCGGTTGTCGGTGTGTCGACGCTGTCGGCTTATGCCGCCCCCTATCTCGGCGTCGACAACAAAAATCCGGTGCTCGCCGCCATCGATGCGCGCCATGCGCATGTTTTTTTGCAGGTCTTCGCTCCGAACGGACGGACCTCGACGGCGCCGCGGCTGGCGGCGTTGAGCGAGGCGGTGTACGCGGCCGCCGAAGTCGCCGCCCGCATCGTCGGCTCCGCCGCGCAAGCGGTCGCCGACGGATTGGCCGGGAGCGGTCCCGCCCCTGTCAGCGTCGATGCTCGCGACGCCCCCGATATCGCCTGGGTCGCGCAGATCGGCGCTGTCGTGCCAGAGGCAAGCGCGCCGCCGAAGCCGCAATATCTGCGCGCGCCCGATGCACAACCGCAAAACGCCGCCTCGCTGCCGCGCCGATGATGAATTTCGTCGCTCGCCTGTTCGCCCGGGGTAAGCCCGCTTTCTCCGAAGCGCGGCCCGCTGATGCCGCCACCATCGCCACCGTGCATGCGGCGTCGTTCCAGCGTGGCTGGGGCGAGGACGAGATTTATCGGCTCTTAGTCGAAAAGAACGTCGTCGGCCATCGCGCGACGAATGGCGGCAGGCTGATCGGTTTTATCCTGTCGCGCCTCGCTGCAGGCGAAGCCGAGATCCTCTCGGTTGCCATCGCCCCGGCCTGGCGCGGGCGCGGCCTGGCGCGGCCTCTGCTCGATCTGCATCTGCGGCGCTTGGCCGGGCTCGGTGTGCGCTCGGTGTTCCTGGAAGTCGGCGAACAAAATGCGGCCGCCGGAAGACTTTACCGGCGCGCCAGCTTCCGCGAGGTCGGCCGGCGACAGGGCTATTACGAAAGCGGCGCGACGGCATTGGTGCTGCGCCGCGACCTCGGCTGACGCGCTCCGGCACTATCGCTACAATGACGCCGGACCCGAAAAAATCGGGCCGTACGGGAGGAGACCATCATGACGGCCACGCGATATTGGCCCGGCGTGCTTTCGCTCGCACTGACAATTGCACTGGCGCTCGGCTTCGCCGGCGGTACCGCACGCGCGCAAAGCAGCGGTTTTCCCGACCGGCCGATCAAGATGATCGTTGGGTTCGCAGCCGGCGGCAGCACCGATGTTGCCGCCAGAATCGTGGCGCAGAAGATGTCGGAAATTCTCGGCCAGTCGGTTCTGGTCGAGAATCGCCCCGGCGCCAGCGGGCTCCTCGCTGCCGAGGACGTCGTGAAATCGCCTCCCGACGGTTACACGCTGATGATGGCCAGCCAGACCGTGCTGGCGGTGGCGCCGCGTCTTTATCGCAAGGCGACGGTCGATCCGATCAAAGATTTTGCTCCCGTGGTCTATTGCGGAGCGTCACCGCTGGTGCTGGTCGTCAACCCATCATTCCCGGCGCACACTACGGCCGAAATGATCGCCATGGCCAAGGCTCAACCAGGCAAGATCATTTTCGGCACCGGCGGCGCCGGCACGACGCCGCATATCGCATCGGAGATGTTTCAATACGCGGCCGGCATCAAAATGACCCACGTGCCCTATCGCGGCGAAGCCGGCGCGATCACCGATCTCGTCGCCGGGCAAATCCCGGCCATGTTCGCCAACCTTTCCGCGATCATGGGCCAGCTCAAGGCCGGCACGGTGCGCGCGATCGCGGTCACGAGCCCCGAGCGCTCGCCGCTGGCGCCCGACGTTCCGACGGTCGCGGAAACGCTGCCGGAATACGCCGCCGAAACCTGGTTCGGCCTCATTGCGCCGGCCGGAACGCCGCACGACGTTATTGCCAAGCTCAACGCCGCCGCGCTGCAAGCCCTGGCCAGCGCCGACACCAAAAAGCGTTACGCCGATCTCGGCATGACCAACAGCGGCGCCGGCGGCACTACGCCCGAGGAACTTGATGCCTATATGAAGTCCGAGGTCGCCAAATGGGCGAAGGTCATCAAGGACGCCAATATTCAGCCGATGGACTGAGGATTTCCTTTTGCCGGGAATCCCGGTAAGACATCAGCGTTGCGCGGCAGCCTCGCCACGGCGCGAAGGAAGCGGAATTACGAGCTTATACAAGGACTAAAGGCTCGACTGCACCCGGTATGAACGGACCTCGCAAGCTCTACGTCAAATCGTTCGGTTGCCAGATGAACGTCTACGATTTCACGTCGTATGGCGGACACTTTGGCGCCGCAGGGCTACGTCGAAACCCCTGCCGCCGAGGACGCCGATCTCGTCATCCTCAATACCTGTCACATCCGCGAGAAGGCCGCCGAGAAGGTCTATTCGGAGCTCGGCCGGCTGCGCCGCATGAAGGACGCCGCCGCCACCGCAGGCCGCGATCTGGTCATCGCGGTCGCCGGCTGCGTGGCCCAAGCTGAGGGTGAAGAGATCATTCGCCGGCAGCCCGCCGTCGATCTGGTATTCGGCCCACAGAACTATCACCGCTTGCCACAACTGCTGGCGCGCGCCGCGCGCGAGGGCAAGGCCGTCGATACCGAGTTTCCCGTTGACGACAAATTCGGTCACCTCGCCGCGCCGAGCCGGGCCGCAACCCAATCGCGGGGCGTCAGCGCCTTCGTCACGGTGCAAGAGGGCTGTGACAAGTTCTGCACCTTCTGCGTGGTGCCTTACACGCGCGGCGCCGAACTCTCGCGTCCGGTGCAGAAAATCCTCGCCGAAGTCGAGAATCTGGCGGCGGCCGGTGTGCGCGAGATCACGCTGATCGGCCAAAACGTCAACGCCTATCATGGCGCTGGACCGGACGGGCGGCCGTGGTCGCTGGCGCAGCTTCTGTATGGGGTGGCGCAGATTACCGGCATCGACCGGCTCCGCTATACGACCAGTCATCCGCGTGACATGGGCGACGATCTAATAGCGGCGCATCGCGATTTGCACGAACTCATGCCGCAGCTGCATCTGCCGGTCCAGTCAGGCTCCGACCGCATCTTGGCGGCAATGAACCGCCGTCATAGCCGCGCGGACTATCTCGATATCGTCGAGCGGTTGCGCGACGGGCGCCCCGACCTCGCGCTGACCTCCGATTTCATCGTCGGCTTTCCGGGCGAAACCGAGAGCGATTTCGCCGCCACGCTCGGCCTCGTCGAGGACGTCGGCTTCTCTGGCGCGTTCTCATTCAAATATTCGCCCCGGCCGGGAACGCCGGGCGCCGATTTGGACGGGCAGATCGACGAGCAAACCAAGTCCGAGCGCTTGCAGCGCCTGCAGCAGGTGATCGACCGCAACCAGGCCGCATTCAACCGCCGCTGTCTCGGCTGCAGCTTCGACGTGCTGTTTGAGCGGCACGGCCGCTATCCCGGCCAGCTGGTCGGGCGTTCGCCCTATCTCCAGCCCGTGCAAGTCACGGCGCCTGCCTCACTGCTCGGCGGGATTGCTACGGTGACGATCAGCGAAATCGCCAGCAACAGCCTGTTCGGAGCGCTTGCGCCGGATGCGCAAATGCACCCGCCGGAGCCCGCTTTGCTTCCCGCAGGAGCCTGACTTGGCAGCACGCGAAACGGACCAATCGGTTTTCGTCGCACCGGAAAACGCGACACAAATCTCTCTCACCTTCGACGACAATCGCCTCGCCTCGATGCTGTTCGGCCAATACGGCCAAAATCTCGCTTTGATCGAACGCCGCCTCGGCGTCGTCGTCAATTCGCGCGGCAACACCGTCACCATCGAGGGCAATCGCGATGCCTGCGATCAGGCGCGCCGCGTGCTGGAGAGCCTTTATGACAGGCTCAAGCGCGGCGACGAGGTCGTGCAGGGCGACGTCGACGGCACCATCCGGCTGGCTCTGTCGCAAGGCTCGCTGTTCGATTTCGATCCCGCCGCCGCGCGGGAGAATTTTGAAGAGATTAATTTGCGCAAGCGCCGGGTGCGCGCCCGCACCGCAGCGCAGGACGCCTATATTCGCGCGCTCAAGCGCCACGCTCTGGTGTTCGCCACCGGCCCCGCCGGTACCGGCAAGACCTGGCTTGCGGTGGCGCATGCCGTTCAGCTGTTTGAACGCAAGGAGGTCGACCGCATCGTGCTGTCGCGGCCGGCGGTGGAGGCCGGCGAGCGGCTCGGCTTTCTGCCCGGCGACATGCGCGAAAAGGTCGATCCCTATCTGCGGCCGATCTACGACGCGCTATACGACCTGATGGACGCGCGCATCGTCGAGCGCGCTTTGCAGACCACCGAAATCGAGATCGCGCCGCTCGCCTTCATGCGCGGCCGCACGCTGTCGAATGCCGCGGTCATTCTCGACGAGGCGCAGAACACCACCGCGATGCAGATGAAAATGCTGCTGACCCGGCTCGGCGAAAACAGCCGGATGATCGTCACCGGCGATCCGAGCCAAGTCGATTTGCCGTCCGGTCAGACCTCGGGGCTCGCCGACGCGGTCCGGCTCCTTCATGGCGTCGAAGGCATCGGCCATGTCAGCTTTTCCGCCGCCGACGTCATCCGCCACGAGCTCGTCGCGCGCATTGTCGAAGCCTACGACCGGGAATCGGCGAACAAACGCGAGCGCCGCGAATGACGCGCACGGCGCGCCCCGCGCTCACCGTCGACGTCATGGTCGGCAGCGAGCTGTGGAAGGATGCCGGAATACTGCAAGCGGCGGTGCGGCGCGCCGTCACACGGGCGGCCGCCATGCTGTCAACAAGGGACGCCGAGCTTGCTATCGTTCTGACCGATGATTCGACAATTCGTGCACTCAACCGGGATTGGCGGGACGTCGATAAGGCCACGAATGTGCTGGCTTTTCCGGCAGGAAACGCCGCCGCCGGCCACCTCGGCGACATCGTCCTCGCCTTTGAAACCATCGCGCGGGAGGCTCGTTCTGAACGAAAGCCGCTCGCCCATCATCTCGCCCACCTTGCGGTGCACGGTTTCCTGCATCTGGTCGGCTACGATCACGAACGGCCCAAGGACGCGCTTGAGATGGAACGCACCGAGCGCAAGATACTCAGCCAACTGGCGATCCCGGACCCTTATCGGCCGGTGCGCACGCGCCGCCGTCCCACGATTAAGCGCAGTGAAAAACTTGCCGCAAAACGTCCGCGAAAATCCGCATAGCCGGCAGCATCACCGTTTTCAGCATTGGCACTAATGCCGAAATCCGCCATGGCCCAATCCCCTCAACCCAGCGAACCACCCGAGAACGAGCGCCGCGGACTGCCCATGGTGATGTCGCAACCAGGCGAACAACCGGACGGATGGCTCACGCGCGTCATGCGCATCCTGTTCGGGTGGAAGGCGGCATCGACGCGCGCCGACCTGGAGCTGGTCCTCACTGAAGAGCAGCAGCCGCAATCGGGCTTTTCGCCCGAAGAAGCGGCAATGCTGAAAAACATTCTCGGCCTGCGCGAGACGCGGATCGAGCGCATCATGGTGCCGCGCGCCGATATTATCGCCGTGCAGCAGGACATCTCGCTTGGCGATCTGGTCAAGGTTTTCGAAGTTGCCGGCCATTCGCGCCTCGTGGTCTATAACGACACGCTCGATGATCCGACCGGCATGGTCCATATCCGTGATCTGATCGCATTCATGGCGGCGCGCGGAGCAAAGGAGCCCGCCAAGAGCGGCCCATCCGGGCAGCCCGAGCAACCGATCGCAGGCGATCTAAATTTTGCGAATATCGATCTTTCACTGCCGTTGGCGGCGACGAAGATCGTCCGCGAAATTCTGTATGCGCCGCCATCGATGCCGGCGCTCGATCTGCTGGCGAAAATGCAGGCGACCCGCATTCATCTCGCACTGGTTATCGACGAATACGGCGGCAGCGATGGGCTGGTGTCGATGGAGGATTTGGTCGAACTGATCGTTGGCGATATCGCCGACGAGCATGACGAACAAGAAGGTCCCGCGGTGACGCGGCAGAGCGACGGCTCGTTCCTGGCCGCAGGCCGCGCCAGCCTCGAAGACGTCCGCGCCGCTATCGGCGAAGAGTTCGACGTGGGCGAGGTGGCGCACGAGGTCGACACGCTCGGCGGTTATCTGGTCACCAAAGCCGGTCATGTGCCGGTACGCGGCGAGCTGGTGCCGGGACCGGAGCCGTTCGAAGCGGAAGTGCTCGACTCCGATCCGCGGCGGGTCAAGCGCGTGCGGATCTACCTGCGCAAGGACCGGCGCCCTGCCACGACGCGCGAATTGCCGCCGCCGGCAAAAATCCCGCCGATCCGGCCAGCGATGCCGCGCGAGGAGAGCACCCGGCCGAACCCGAACGCGCCGCGGGCATCGTGACGAGGCTGCTTCATGCCATTGTGCTGTCCTGGGGATGGCGGCGCCGACTGATCGCGTTGGCGGCCGGCGCGCTTTCGGCGCTGGCAATGGCGCCTTTCAATGCCTGGCCGGTCTTGTTTCTGACGTTCCCGACGCTGGTTTGGCTGATCGACGGTGCGGGGGTCGGCCGTTGGGGTGGAGTGGCCGCTGCGGCGGCGATCGGCTGGTGGTTCGGCTTCGGCTATTTTGTCGCCGGTCTTTATTGGATCGGCTACGCGTTTTTGGTCGATGCGCCGGACTTCGGCTGGCTGATGCCGATCGCGGTCATCGGTCTACCGGCGGTGCTTGCCATCTACACCGCGTTCGGCGTCGCGCTGGCCCGAGCTCTGTGGACTCGCGGCGCTCTGCGCATTTTGGCTTTGGCCGCAGCACTGACGATTTCGGAATGGCTGCGCGGTCATTTGCTGACCGGATTCCCCTGGAACGCGTTCGGCTATGCCCTGACGGCTCCGCTCGCTTTGGCGCAAGCCGCTTCGCTGTTCGGCATTTGGGGTTTGACCTTCATCGCCATTGCGGTGTTTGCCAGCCCCGCGACGCTTAGTGACGATCCAACTGAAACGCGGAAGCCATGGCTGCCGTTCGCGCTCGGCATCCTAGTCCTCGCCGCGCTTGGCGGATTCGGCGTTTGGCGGCTCGACCGCATGCCGACGCGACTGGTCGACGGCGTGCACCTGCGCATCATGCAGCCGAATTTGCAGCAGGACGTGCGCTTCAACTATGCGGCCAAACAAGAAGTGATGAACCGCTACATCGCACTGTCCAACGAGGCGTCCAGCGCCCAAACACAGGGCATGGCCGGCACGACACAATTGATCTGGCCGGAATCGCCGTTTCCGTTCTTTCTGACCCGCGAGGCCGATGCACTGGCGCAGATCAGTAATTTGTTGCCGCAAAATTCGGTCCTGATCACCGGCGCCATGCGGCTCGCCGATCCTGACAATCCGGCGCAATCCGGCGTGTACAATTCGATTTACGTCATCGACCACAGCGGTTCGATTGCGGCGGTCTATGACAAGGTGCATCTCGTTCCGTTCGGCGAATATTTGCCGCTTGAGCATATTCTCGAGCGGCTCGGTCTTGAGGAGCTGACGCGGCAGCGCGGCGGATTCCTTGCCGGCGATCGTCATCGGCTCATCACTGTTCCGGGTGCACCGGTCACGTTGCCGCTCATCTGCTATGAGGTCATTTTTGCCGGCGAAGTCATGCCCCCGGGCCCTCGCCCGGGTTGGATCGTCAACGTGACCAACGACGGCTGGTTTGGTATTTCCGCCGGCCCGTATCAGCATTTCCAGCAAGCGCGCGTGAGCGCCATCGAACTTGGCCTGCCGCTGGCGCGCGCCGCCAATACCGGAATATCGGCAGTCGTCGACCCGCTCGGCCGGATCCTCAATTCGTTGCCGTTGGGAACGGAGGGCGTGTTTGATGCGCCGTTACCGCGCGCGATCGGTGCGCCCATCTACGCCCGCGTCGGCGATGCTCCGGCATTCGCTCTTGTTCTGGTGGCGCTTATCGCCGTGGTACGCCGCCGGATACGAAGAGATCAAAAGATCTGATCCGCGGCGTCGACCGTGATAAGACTAACAAGCATAGTTAACAGGTTGTAGAATGCCCGCAAAACTGGTGACCTGGACGACCTGCGGATGTTTACCATCCCGCCAGCTCAACTGAAACGCGCAGTGACTTGCATAGCTATGCGTTAGATCTCCTCAGTGAGTGAGAATGCGGCATAGCCAATAAAATTCGTGCGTGACGCTACTTGCGAAAAGTGGTTTCAAGTGTGACAGATTACTTTCGATACCCGCAATAGATCATGGGGCACAGGAGTTGAGATGGCTATGTTGGCTAAGAAGGCGCCGAACCCGACCGACAAGCATGTCGGCAGCCGCGTCCGCATGCGCCGAATGATGCTTGGCATGAGCCAGGAGAAGCTCGGCGATGCACTGGGGCTTACTTTTCAACAAGTCCAAAAATACGAGAAGGGCACCAACCGGATTGGTGCCAGCCGGTTGCAACAAATCTCCCAAATCCTCCAGGTCCCGGTGTCGTTCTTTTTTGAAGGCGCACCGGCCGCCCAGACCATCGGCCGCCACGAGGGGATGGGCGAGGCGCCGTCACCCGCCTATGTGTCCGACTTTCTTGCCACCTCGGACGGTCTGGCGCTGACGAAGGCGTTTATGCGCATCGACGATTCGAAGCTGCGGCGGCGCATTGTCGACCTCGTCGAGCAAATCGCCGGTCGCGACAAGCGCTGAACAGGTCTCCGACTTCATTGCAGCGACGTAAATGGTTTCCTCTGGGCAGGCAGCCGCCCATCTTTCGCCCACATCTTGACCGCGCAGGGTTACGCTGCAACAACCACGTACTTTCGCGCGGTTTAGCCGCGCTGGGCTGGGCTTCGATCCGCTTCGATTGAATCGGATCGCGGACTCGATCGTTGATTTGAGCGTGATCTTATCCCAAAACCGGCTTCCACTTTTCGGGATCATGCTCTGAGGCCTGTAACTTCAAGGCCGGTTATGAGGGGAGAGTTTCACCGTGCGACGCGCCAACTATTTGTTCACAAGCGAGTCAGTGTCGGAGGGTCATCCGGACAAAGTCTGCGACCAAATTTCGGACGCCGTGCTCGATGCCTTCATCGAGAACGACATCAAACTCGGCATCGCCGACGAAAGCGCCGTTAACACGCGGCTTGGCTGCGAGACTTTATGCACCACCAACAAGATCATCGTCGCCGGCGAAGGTCGCGGCCAGGCCCCGCTGTTCCACAAGCACGGCGATAAAGCGGTGGTCAACCGCGAGATGATCACCGAGATTGCACGCGGCGTGGTTAAGGACATCGGTTACGACCAGGACGGCTTCTCGTTCTATGGCGCCGACGTCGAGGTGCTGCTGCACGGCCAGTCCCCCGACATCGCCATGGGCGTCAACGCCAAGAAGACCAAGGGCGGCGAAGAGGAAGGCGCCGGCGATCAGGGCATGATGTTCGGTTTTGCCTGCACCGAGAGCGAGGTCTACGAAAAAGGCTCGTTCATGCCGGCGCCGATCTATTTCGCGCACAAGATCCTTAAAGTGTTGTCGGAGAAGCGCCGCTCGGGGGCTCTGTTCGATTTGCAGCCCGACGCCAAAAGTCAGGTCACGGTGAAATACGTCGACGGCGAACCGGTCGGCTGCACCAAAGTGGTGGTCTCGACGCAGCACAACGCGCAGACCAGAAACGGCAAGAAGTATTCCCCGAGCATGGTGCGGGACATGATCGAGGACACCGTCACCTCGGCACTGCCAAAAGGCTGGATGCCGAAAAAACCGAGTGATTTCCTGGTCAATCCCACGGGCAATTTCGTTGTTGGCGGACCCGACGGAGATTGCGGCCTTACGGGCCGGAAAATCATCGTCGACACCTACGGCGGCTATGCGCCCCATGGCGGTGGTGCGTTCTCCGGCAAGGACCCAACCAAGGTCGATCGTTCGGCCGCCTATGCGGCGCGCTATCTCGCCAAGAATGTCGTCGCCGCCGGCCTCGCCGAACGCTGCACCATTCAGATCGCTTATGCGATCGGCGTCGCCGATCCGATGTCGCTTCTGGTCGACACCCACGGCACTGGCAAGGTCGAAGAGGCGAAGCTGCAGAAGCTGCTGCCTGAACTATTCCCGCTCCGCCCGACCAACATCCGGCGTACTCTCAAGCTCAGCCGGCCGATTTACCGGCGCACCGCCGCGTACGGTCACTTTGGGCGCGCTCCGGAGAAAGACGGCGGGTTTTCGTGGGAGCGAACCGATCTCGCCGACGCGCTCAAACGCGCGCTGCGCTGAACGCCTCTCATCAACGGCCGACGGGTCGCGCCTTCGGCCGCCCAATGGCGGAACCGTCCGGCTGATGGTCCCGTCATTCGACAGCGCCTAACCAGCGCCGGTGCAATTTCCGCTGGGCCGGTATTAACTGGATGCCTGCGCTTGCGCGGAGCATGACAGTGATGGACGGCATCGAAAGACAACCACGCGCATTTTTTGGACGGCGCAAGGGGCATAAGCTGCGCTCCAGCCAGGCGCGGCTCTTCGCTACGCTACTGCCCCAGCTTGCACTCGATCTCTCCGGCCCGGCGCCCGCCGCGCTCGGCGCCCTCTTCCCGGTCCCGGTCAGGGAGGTGAATCTCGAAATTGGCTTTGGCGGCGGTGAGTCGATGATCGCCCGGGCCCGGGAGCGACCGTATGCCGGATTTATCGGCGTAGAGCCCTTCGTCAACGGCATGGCCAAGGCGCTCGCCGCCATCGAAAGCAATGGCCTGCGCAATGTCCGTCTGCATTTCGACGACGCCGTCGGCCTGATCGGCTGGCTGCCTGAAGGATCGTTGGCACGCATCGATCTGATTCACCCCGATCCATGGCCGAAACGGCGGCATTGGAAGCGCCGCTTCGTGCAAGATGAGATGCTGGCGCAGCTCGGGCGCATCCTGCGGCCAGGTGGCGAATTTCGCTTCGTGACCGACATTGCCGATTATGCCGCCTGGACGCTGCAGCGATTTATCCGCTCGACAGTGTTCGAGTGGACCGCGGAATGCGCCGACGATTGGCGCAAGCCATGGCCGGACTTCACCGCAACGCGCTATCACGCCAAGGCCGCGCGCGCCGACCGCATGTCATGCTTTCTGATCTTCAGGCGAATTTGAAAATCGAACGACAGCGCCGCCCAGGCACATCCGGGCATTCGTCCACGCAAAACGGAACGCTATTTTTGCGGGACGCGCTCCAAACCTTTTTGGTTTTGCTGCACTTGCCAAAATCGCACCACGCGCTGCGCGGTCGACGCGGAGAGCTGTTCGTAATTGGCGAAGGCAGCATCGATGCCGAAGCTCGACTGCGATCTGCCGTCGGGACGCAACGTGATGACGGACCGCACCGTCGGCCAGCTCAGGCCGGCGGCCTTGCAGAGAATCAGCACCGGATCTGGCCGGTCGCCGGCCATCAGGCGGTCGGCGACACCGATCGGCACCTTGGAGAGCGCCGCAAGCGCGGCCACCGTCTCCTCGTATTTGTCGTCGTCCACGAATGCGGCCAATGCCGCCTCGTTCATGTTGCCCGCCCGGTGCAGCTTGAGCACCAGGCGCTGCGCGGCGCGGTAATCGCGCGGACCGAGGCGCGCGCCGACTTCGCCGGTGATCTTTTCCAGGACGCGACGAATTTCCGCCCGCAATTCCGGCGTCGCCGAAGCGAACAATCGTTGATGGACGACGGCGGTGGCTCCAGTCAGCAATTCGCGAAATTGCTGCGGCGGAATATCAGGCCGCAGCCCAACCTTCTCGGCAAGAATGCCATCTTTTTCGGCGCGTTCGACGAGACGCGAGAAGCCGCTCTCGGAAAGGCTCGCGCCGCGATTGTCGGCAACGCCGCGCGCGACCTCGCGGTCGCCGCGGCGCACCAGAACGTCGGTGACGGCCTCCCCCAGCACTTGGCGCCCGGAAATCGCCTGCAGGTGAGCCTGACTCTTGGTTTTCGCGAGATCGACAAGATCGGTCTCGGCCAGGCATGCCGCCAGTTTGAGCACCGGCCCGGCGACGGCAATATCGTCGTCATTGGCCAGCATGCGCAGCACTTTGATCGGCGCGTTGGCGATGGGCGCGAGACAATGAGAAAGCTCGGCGCGCGCCTTGATCTGGATCTCCTCGATGAGGAGAGCAAACACGTCGTCGAACAGTTTGACATGGGTAGCGCTGTAGCTGCCTGCGCCACTGAGAAACAGCGCGGTCACGCGCCGCAAGGCCTCGGCTCGCTTATGGCGCGAGCCGCGCTGCAGCACGTCCTCGAGTTCCGGAATGAACGAGACGGCGGCACCCATGCTCGATCCACCACTCTTCGCGAATTATGCGGTGCCCGCGGGGCAGAATAATTCAGCAATTCTGAATGAAATCTTGCGATCAGCGATAAGGCATCAGGCGCGGGCGTCAGGATGGGGAAACTAGGATTTCAAGCAGGCCTTTGCGGCGGCCGGCCGCTGCCCGCGGTAGCCCTTGCAAGTACACGATAAACCGCTATATTTGCGCCATCCGTCATGGATACCTCATAACGATCGGATGATCCGAGCGGTTTTGAGAGTGGGTTCCCCTGGGGCCCGCTCTTTTTTGTTACCTGAGGCCAGACGGCGTTTTGCAATCCACGTAGGCGGGATCGATAGCCGAGCAGCATGGACGACAGGACGACAACCGTTGCGCTGACGAATTTTGCCGACGAGCCGCGGCTCATCACCGAGCCGGGGCGGGCCGCGCGCGTCGCTGCGTTGGTCGAACCGGTACTCGCCGCGCTTGGTTATCGGCTGGTGCGGATCCGCATATCGGGTTTTGCCGGCTGCACCGTTCAGATCATGGCCGAACGTCCGGACGGCACCATGTCGATTGAGGACTGTGAAGCCGCATCGCGGGCGCTGTCGCCGGTGCTCGATGTCGCCGATCCGATCGATAGCGCCTACCGGCTGGAGATTTCCTCACCCGGCATCGACCGTCCGCTGGTGCGGCGCTCGGACTTCGACCGTTATGCCGGCCACGTGGCGCAAGTGGAAATGCAAGCGCCGGTCGGCGGCCGGCGGCGTTTCCGCGGCGAACTCGCAGGCACCGAGGGCGCCTTCGCGCGCATACGCCACGCCGACGGGGCGGCAAACGCAAACTCCGAAGTCTTGCTGCCGATCGACGACATGATGGAAGCTAGGCTTGTTCTTACCGACGCGCTCATTTCCCAATCGCTGCGCAAGAGCAAGCTCAACCAACGCAAGGGAGACTGACTATGGCGACCGTAAGCGCCAACAAGCTTGAACTGCTGCAGATCGCCGAGGCGGTCGCCCGCGAAAAGGCGATCGACCGGCGTATCGTGCTCGGCGCCATGGAAGACGCCATCGCCAAGGCCGCGCGCTCCCGTTACGGCAGCGAGACGGAGGTCCGCGCCGAGATCGATCCCAAAAGCGGTGAATTGCACCTGTCGCGGCACATGCTGGTGGTCGATACCGTGGAAAATTCGGCGACGCAGATCAGCCTCGACGATGCCCGCCGCCGCCATCCTGCCGCGCAAATCGGCGACACCATCGCCGATCCGCTGCCGCCGCTCGAATACGGGCGAATCGCGGCACAATCGGCGAAGCAAGTGATCGTGCAGAAGGTGCGCGAAGCCGAGCGTGACCGGCAATACGACGAATACAAGGATCGCATCGGCGATATCGTCAACGGCATCGTCAAGCGGGTCGAATACGGCAACGTCGTGGTCGACCTCGGCCGCGGCGAAGCGATCGTGCGCCGCGACGAAATGCTGCCGCGGGAAGTGTTCCGCAACGGCGACCGCATCCGCGCCTATATCTACGACGTCCGGCGCGAGCAGCGCGGTCCGCAGATTTTCCTATCCCGCACCCACCCGCAATTCATGGCGAAGCTGTTCGCGCAGGAAGTGCCGGAAATCTATGACGGCATCGTCGAGGTCAAGGCAGTGGCCCGCGACCCCGGTTCGCGCGCCAAGATCGCTGTCGTGTCGCGCGATTCCTCGGTCGATCCGGTCGGTGCCTGCGTCGGCATGCGTGGCTCCCGCGTCCAAGCGGTGGTCAACGAGCTGCAGGGCGAGAAAATCGACATTATTCCGTGGTCGCACGATATCGCCACCTTCGTCGTCAACGCGCTGGCGCCCGCCGAGGTCGCCAAAGTCGTGCTCGACGAAGAGCGCGAGCGTATCGAAGTCGTCGTTCCCGACCAGCAGCTCTCGCTCGCCATCGGCCGGCGCGGCCAGAACGTCCGGCTCGCCTCGCAGCTGACCGGCTGGGACATCGACATCCTGACCGAACAGGAAGAATCCGAGCGGCGCCAGGCCGAATTCGAAAACCGCACGCGCATGTTCATCGACACGCTCAACGTCGACGAGGTGATCGGACAGTTGCTGGCTTCGGAGGGTTTCAATTCGGTCGAAGAGCTGGCGATGGTCGACACCAAGGAAATTGCCAGCATCGAAGGTTTTGACGACGACACCGCCGCCGAATTGCAGACCCGCGCGCGCGAATACCTCGACAAGATCGAAGCCGAGATGGATGCCAAGCGCACAGAGCTCGGCGTCGAAGACGCGCTCAGAGAGGTCGAGGGCGTCACCACGGCAATGCTGGTGCGATTCGGCGAAAATGCCGTCAAGACGGTCGAGGACCTTGCCGGTTGCGCGACCGACGACCTCGTCGGCTGGACCGAGCGCAAGGACGGCGAAGCCGTCCGGCAGGCCGGCATTCTCGACGGCTTTGAATTGTCGCGCGAGGAGGCCGAGGCGCTCATCATGCAAGCGCGGCTTAAGGCCGGTTGGGTCAATGAAGCCGATCTCGCCCCGTCTCCCGCGCCCGAAGAGGCGCCGGCCGCCGAAGTGCAACCTTAAAGCGGAGCTACATCAGGCATGACCGTTCTGGCGACCGAGACCGAACTGGACCGCGGACCACGTGACCGTGGCGTCGAGCGCATGTGCGTTGCGACGCGCACGGTGCGACCGGTTGCGGATTTGATCCGGTTTGTCGTCGGGCCGGATGGCGAGGCGGTGCCCGACCTCAAGCATAAGCTGCCTGGGCGCGGCGTCTGGGTCACGGCGACGCAGTGCGCCCTTGAGGACGCCGTCAAACGCAAAGCTTTCGGGCGCGGTTTTAAGCGGGACGTCCGGCTGCCTGCTGATTTGGTAGCCCGTACCGAGCAGCTTCTCGTGCGGTCGGCCCTTGAGGCGCTGGCAATTGCCGGCAAAGCTTCCCTGGTCGTTGCCGGTTTTGCCAAGGTCGAGGCGACGCTGGAACGCGAACATGTCGCTGCGCTCTTGCATGCGGCCGAAGCCGCCGCCGATGGGGTCAGGAAGCTCGATTCAGCCCTGCGCCGGGCCCCGCAGGGGGATTCGATCCCGGTGATTCGAATCTTGACCTCCGAGCAATTGGATTTGGCACTGGGGCGCCCAAATGTGGTACATGCAGCGCTGATTGCCGGACCTTCAAGTGACAGGGTTTTGGCCCGTTTGCGGCGCCTGGAACGGTTTCGGACCGGCGATTTGGACCAAAAGGCCGGCACTGGCGTGCCGAACTGAGCTTGCCGAGGCCATCGGTATGTATGGAATTGGATGCGAATGACTGAGACGACCAAAAATAGCGGCGAGAAACTGAGCGTTACCCCGACCAAGACGCTGACGCTGAAGCGCGCCGGCGTCGAACAGGGCGTGGTGCGCCAGAGCTTCAGCCACGGCCGCAGCAAGGCCGTCGTCGTCGAAAAGGTCAAACGCCGCATCGCCGGTCCGGGCGAGGTCAAAGCCGAACCCGCCGCCCCAGCGCCCGATCGTAGCGCCGCGCCTAAGCGCGCCAGCGCGCCGGCCAAACCGATAGCGGCTGCCGTAACGCCCGCAACCGCAGCTCCCGCGATTGCCCCAAAAGCCTCGGGCGTCGTGTTGCGCACACTCACCGATGATGAGCGCAACGCCCGCGCTCATGCGCTTGCCGATGCCCGACTGCGCGAAACCGAAGAGCGCGGGCGCGCCGAGGAAGAGGCCCGCGTCCGCCGGACCCGCGAGGAATCCGAGCGCGCCGACCGTGCGGCGGCGGAAGCCCGCAAGCTCAATGAGGAAGTGCGTCGAAAGCACGACGAGGAAACGAAACGCAAGGCTGACGAAGTTGCAAAAAAGCGCTTCGGCGCCGATGTGACAACCGCGGCCAAGCCAGGCGCGCGTCCCGCGCTCGAGGCCGACGAGGAGGAAGCCCCGCGGACCGCGCGCCGCGGCGGCAGCGCCACTCCGCGGCCAGCGCCGGCTCCCAAGCCGACACGCAACGTCGGCGAAAAGCGCCGCGGCCGCCTCACCGTGGTAACGGCGCTTTCGGCCGACGAGGTGCGCGAACGCTCGGTCGCCTCATTCCGCCGTCGCGTGCAGCGCATGACCGGCCACCGCGACGAGCCGAAGGAAAAAATCGCCCGCGAAGTGACGATTCCCGAGACGATCACGATCCAGGAACTGGCCAACCGCATGGCCGAACGTGCCGTCGACGTGATCCGCATCCTGATGCAGCAGGGTCACATGGCGAAGATCACGGATACGATCGACGCCGATACTGCGCAGCTGATTGCCGAAGAACTCGGCCACACCGTGCGGCGCGTTGCCGAGTCGGACGTCGAAGAAGGCATGTTCGATGCCGCGGACAGTCCGGAAAGTCTGCAACCACGGGCGCCGGTCGTCACCATCATGGGCCACGTCGACCACGGCAAGACCTCGCTGCTTGACGCCATTCGCTCGACCGAGGTTGCGGCGGGCGAAGCCGGCGGCATCACCCAGCACATCGGCGCCTATCAGGTGACTTCGCCGTCCGGCGGCCGCATCACCTTTATCGATACACCCGGCCATGCCGCATTCACGGCGATGCGCGCCCGCGGCGCCAAGATCACCGACATCGTCGTCCTGGTCGTCGCCGCCGACGACGGCGTCATGCCGCAGACGGTCGAGGCCATTCATCACGCCAAGGCGGCGAAGGTGCCGATCATCGTCGCCATCAACAAAATTGACAAAGCGGATGCCAAGCCGGAGCGGGTGCGCACCGAACTGCTGCAGCACGAAATCCAGGTCGAATCGCTCGGCGGCGACGTGCTCGAACTGGAAGTGTCGGCCAAAGCGAAGACCAATCTCGACAAGCTCCTCGACATGATCGCGCTGCAGTCCGAGGTGCTCGAGCTTAGGGCCAATCCGACCCGCGCCGCGGAAGGCACCGTGATTGAGGCGCGGCTTGATCGCGGCCGCGGTCCCGTTGCGACTGTCCTCGTCCAGCGCGGCACGCTCAAACCCGGCGATATCGTCGTGGCCGGCTCCGAATGGGGCCGCGTGCGCGCGCTGATGTCGGATACCGGCCACTCCGTCGTGGCCGCCGGACCTTCGATGCCGGTCGAGGTTTTGGGCTTCAATGGCACACCTGAGGCCGGCGATCGGCTCGCCGTCGTCGACACCGAGGGCCGCGCCCGCGAGATCGCCGATTATCGCGATCGCCAGAAACGCGAAAAACTGGCGGCGCGGCAGACCGGCATGCGCGGCTCGCTCGAGCAGATGATGAGTCAGCTCAAGTCCAGCGGCCTCAAAGAGTTTCCGCTGATCATCAAGGGCGACGTGCAAGGCTCGATCGAAGCGATCGTCGGCGCGCTGGAGAAGCTTTCCACGGAAGAAGTCGCGGCGCGGATAATTTTCGCCGGCGCCGGCGGCATCACCGAATCCGACGTAACGTTGGCCGAGGCCTCGGGCGCCGCTCTCATCGGCTTCAACGTCCGCGCCCACAAAGAGGCGCGCGAAGCCGCCGAGCAGGCCGGCGTCGAGATCCGCTATTACGACATCATCTATAACCTGGTCGACGACGTGAAAAAGGCGATGTCGGGCCTGCTTGCGCCGACGCTGCGCGAGACCATGCTCGGCAACGCCGTCGTTCTCGAAGTCTTCAAGGTATCGAAGGTCGGCAATGTCGCCGGCTGTCGCGTCACCGACGGCACCGTCGAGCGCGGCGCCAATGTGCGGCTCATTCGCGACAACGTCGTCGTCCACCAGGGCAAGCTGTCGCAGCTCAAGCGCTTCAAGGACGACGCGCGCGAAGTCGTCGCTGGCCAGGAATGCGGCATGGCATTCGAAAATTATCAGGACATGAAGGCCGGCGACGTTATCGAGTGTTACCGGGTGGAGAGCGTGCAGCGAACGCTGTGAGTTCGATACTCACGTTCGCGCGCAGCCACGTCGTCATTGTCGGAGTTTCTCCGGCAACACCGGTGATAGAACACCGAATATGGAAAACAAGATGCGCGGATCGAAGCCGCGCATGACGGTCTAAAACAATGGCACGCCATCACCAGCCTCGCGATCAGTCCAGCGGCGGTTCGCAGCGCCAGCTCCGCGTCGGCGAATTGATCCGGCATGAAATCGCCGACATGCTCGTCCGCGGCGAAGTACACGATCCGGTCATCGAAACGCACATGATCACCGTTCCGGAGGTGCGCATGAGCCCCGATCTGCGGCTCGCGACAATCTACGTCATGCCGCTGGGGGGCCGTGATGCAAAGGACGTGCTCGATGCGCTCGAGCGCAACAAGCGATACATGCGCGGCGAAATCGCCCGGCGCGTAAACTTGAAGTTTGCGCCCGAGATTCGATTCCGGATCGACGATCGATTTGACGAAGCCGAAAGAATCGAAAAGCTGCTGCGAACGCCGGTTGTTCAACGCGATTTGAGCGGCAAAGGCACCAACGACGGGACAGACGAGCAATGACCGCCCCGGAAGTCGTCGAACCCGTGCGATTGGAGCAAGAGGCAAAGCCGAGGAAGCGGCCGAAGCGCGACGTCCACGGCTGGGTCGTGCTCGACAAGCCGGTCGGCATGACGTCGACCCACGCCGTCTCGGTGATCAAGTATCTTTATGCGGCGAAGCGGGCCGGGCACGCCGGCACGCTCGATCCCTTGGCGTCGGGATGCCTGCCGATCGCGCTCGGGGAGGCGACCAAAACCGTGCCGTTCGTCGTCGACAGCCGCAAGACGTATCTATTTACCATTCGCTGGGGCGAGGAGCGCGACACCGACGATGCCGAGGGCCGTGTCGTGGCGAGAAGCGACACCCGGCCCGATGCAACCGCTATCCGCGCCCTGTTGCCGCGTTTTATCGGCACGATCGAGCAGGTGCCGCCGCGCTTTTCAGCCGTGAAAATCGGCGGCGAGCGCGCCTATGACTTGGCCCGCGACGGCGAGACGGTGGAGCTGGCGCCCCGCGCCGTCACGGTCCACCGCCTCGAATTGCTCGAAATTCCGGACCCCGACCATGCGGTATTGGCGGCCGAATGCGGAAAAGGCACCTATGTGCGGTCGCTGGCCCGGGACCTCGGCCGGGCGCTGGGGGCGCTCGGGCACGTTTCGGCCTTGCGGCGAAGCTGCGTTGGGCCCTTTGGCGAGGGCGATATGATACCCCTGGAACAGGTCGAGGCTTTGTGCCATAGAGCGGCCGCCGGTGAGGGACACCTCGCCGATACGCTTCTGCCGATCGAGACCGCGCTGGACGACATCCCGGCGCTGGCCGTGAGCCTGGCAGACGCGGCGAGGCTCGCTAGGGGCCAAGCCGTATTGTTGCGCGGACGGGACGCCTCCATCTTCCGCGGCATGGTCCAGGTCGCTTCCAGCGGCCAGCTTTTGGCCATTGCCGAGGTTGAGCGGGGCGAGATTGTTCCCCGCCGCGTGTTTAATTTAACCGGCATCGCTGGTCGTGCCGCAAGACAAAGAGGTTGATGACGATGTCGATAACGACCGCGCGTAAAGCGGAAGTGATCAAGACTTACGCCGCCAAATCCGGTGACACAGGTTCGCCTGAAGTCCAGGTCGCGCTCCTTTCGGAGCGGATCAACAATTTGACGGAACACTTCAAGACCCATGTAAAGGACAACCATTCGCGGCGCGGCTTGCTCAAGCTGGTGTCGCAACGGCGCCAGATTCTCGATTATCTGCGGCGCACGAATGATGGCCGTTACAAGGAGCTGATCGAGCGGCTGGGTATTCGCCGCTAAAAGTTTGCGCGCGGGAAGTCCCGCGCGTTTGTAAGCGGCGCGCAAGATGCGCTCCGCTATTGCCCGGCAGCATGAGCTGCCGTCTGGAAATGGCAGCAGAGCTGCCGACCCGTAGAATGGGCCGTCGCCCGTTCATATCTGAGGAAGGTCCGAAGGCCATGGCAGGATCGCCAGACGCTGATGCGGCATTGCAGCGCTGCTGCGCCGACAGCGTCTCGCCGTCTTGCTTATGGCTTTCGCACTTTGCCGAAAACCATGAGAGACAATCGCAATGTTTAATATTCACAAGGTGCAACTTGACTGGGGTGGCCGCAATCTAACGCTGGAAACCGGCAGAATAGCGCGTCAAGCCGACGGAGCCGTACTCGCCACCTATGGCGAGACCAGTGTGCTTGCCGCCGTCGTTGCCGCCAAAACGCCGAAGGAAGGCATCGATTTCCTTCCGCTGACCGTCAACTACACCGAGAAATACTACGCGGCCGGCCGGATTCCGGGCGGCTACTTCAAACGCGAGCGCGGTCCGACTGAAAAGGACACGCTGACCTCGCGCCTCATCGACCGCCCCATCCGGCCGTTGTTTGCCGAAGGCTGGCGCTGCGACACCCAGGTGACCGTGACCGTGCTGTCGCACGATCAGGAGAACGATCCCGATATCGTCGCGATGGTCGCCGCCTCGGCCGCTCTCACCCTTTCGGGCGCGCCGTTCATGGGCCCGATCGGCGGCGCCCGCGTCGGCTTCATCAACAATGAATACGTGCTCAATCCGGCGCTCGACGAGATGCCGGAAAGCCAACTCGACCTCGTCGTCGCCGGCACCCAAGACGCCGTCATGATGGTGGAATCGGAAGCGAAAGAGCTGTCCGAAGACATCATGCTCGGCGCGGTGATGTTCGGACACCGGCATTTCCAGCCGGTGATCGAGGCCATCATCAAGCTGGCGGAAAAGGCCGCCAAGGAGCCGCGCGACCTGCCTGCCAGCGAAAATAAGGCGCTCGAGAAGGAGATTCTGAATCTCGCCGAGAAGGATTTGCGCGCGGCCTATGCGATCGTGCGCAAGCAGGATCGCCAGGATGCCGTCGCCGCGGTCAAGCAAAAGGTGATGGCGCACTTTTTCTCCGAAGGCGCCGAACCGACATACGAAAAGGCCGCGGTTGCCGGCGTGTTCAAGGAGCTCGAAGCCAAGATCGTGCGCTGGAACATTCTTGACACCGGCAAGCGCATCGACGGCCGCGACGTGAAAACCGTGCGGCAGATCGTGGCGGAAGTCGGCGTGCTGCCGCGTACCCACGGTTCGGCGCTGTTCACCCGCGGCGAGACGCAGGCTTTGGTGGTCGCCACGCTCGGCACCTCCGAAGACGAGCAGTTCATCGACGCGCTGCAAGGGACCTATAAGGAGACGTTCCTGCTGCACTACAATTTCCCGCCCTACTCGGTCGGCGAGACCGGCCGCATGGGAGCGCCGGGCCGGCGCGAAATCGGCCACGGCAAGCTCGCCTGGCGGGCGATCCATCCGATGCTGCCGTCGAAGGAAGAGTTCCCCTACACCATCCGCGTCGTCTCGGAGATCACCGAGTCGAACGGTTCGTCGTCGATGGCGTCGGTGTGCGGCGCTTCGCTCGCGCTGATGGATGCCGGCGTACCGCTCAAGCGGCCGACCGCCGGCATCGCCATGGGCCTTATTCTCGAAGACAAGCGCTTTGCCGTGCTCTCCGACATCCTCGGCGACGAGGACCATCTCGGCGACATGGATTTCAAGGTCGCCGGCACCGAAGGCGGCGTGACCTCGCTGCAGATGGATATCAAGATCGCCGGCATTACCGAGGAGATCATGAAAGTTGCTTTGGCCCAGGCCAAAGACGGCCGATTGCACATTCTTGGTGAAATGGCGAAGGCCTTGACTGCCGCGCGCGCCGAGCTCGGCGAATATGCTCCGCGCATCGAATCCTTCAAGATTCCCGTCGACAAGATCCGCGAAGTGATCGGCGCCGGCGGCAAGGTGATCCGCGAGATCGTCGAGAAAACGGGCGCCAAGATCAACGTCGAGGACGACGGCACGGTGAAAGTCGCGTCTGCTGACGGCGAGTCGATCAAGGCGGCGATCAATTGGATCAAGTCTATCGCATCCGAGCCGGAACTCGGCCACATCTACGAAGGGACCGTGGTCAAGGTCATGGACTTCGGCGCTTTCGTCAATTTCTTCGGCGCCAAGGACGGACTTGTCCATATCAGCCAGCTGGCGCCGCGCCGGGTGCAGAAGACCAGCGACGTCGTCAAGGAAGGCGACAAGGTCAAGGTGAAGCTCCTCGGCTTCGACGAGCGCGGCAAGGTGCGGCTGTCGATGAAAGTGGTCGATCAGGAGACCGGCGAGGATCTCGAAGCCAAACAGAAGGCCGAGGGCGATCAGCCGCGCGAAGCCGCTGCCGGCGGCGAATAATCGCTTTCCACTTTCGGAAGGTCTTGAACGGGCGGCCCATAGGCCGCCCGTTTTCATTTCACTCCATCACTGGAACGTGGGCTGTGGGAACTGACGGACGCCGAAACACCATCAGCAACGGAAGCACGGCCAGCGTCGCAATCATCAGGAACTTGTAATCGTCGATATAGGCGATGATTTGCGCCTGGCTGGTGATCACGGCATCGAGCGCGGTGCGGCCGGCGGCCGTCAGCGGATCCCAAAAATGCGCCACGGCCGGATTGTCGAAGCCGTGGCTTACCGCAGTCACATTCGCGGCAATATCGGCGTGGTTGACTTGGGTGTTGCGGATCAACAGTGCGTTCACCACCGATATGCCGACGCTCGAGCCGACGTTGCGGAACAGGCTGTAGAGGCCGGCGCCTTCGGTCCGTAAATGCGCCGGCAGCGTCGACAACGTCGCTGCGCTGAGCGGCACGAACAGGAAGCCAAGGCCGAAACCCTGCACCATCGTGACCGCGATAATCCTCTCCTGCGAAATATCCGGCGTCCAGCCGGTCATTTGGTAGAATGACCATGCGGTCAGCCCCAGCCCGAACGCGAGCAGAGTGCGGGTGTCGATGCGGCCGACCATGCGGCCGACGATCAGCATGGAAGCCATCGTGCCCACGCCGCGCGGCCCCATGATTAGGCCCGAGGTGACAACCGGATAATTCATCAACTCCTGCAAATATGGCGGCTGCAACGCCATCGAGGCGTAATAAGTCAGGCCGATGATGACGACGAACAGCATGCCAGCAGTGAAATTGCGGTCGCGAAACATCGACGGTTTGACGAACGGGTTTTGCGACGTGAAGATGTGCGTGAAGAACAGATAAAATGCTGACGCCGCGACGATTGCCTCGATGATGATTTCGCCGGATGAGAACCAGTCCTTGATCTCGCCGCGGTCGAGCATGATCTGCAATGAGCCGAGCGCCAGGCTCAGGGTGCCGAAGCCGAACCAGTCGAGCTTTTCGGCCGGCCGCGGCGGCGAATGCGGCAGGAATGCGCTCATGCCGATCAAGCCGAGAATGCCGATCGGCAGGTTGATGTAGAACACGTAGCGCCAGCTGTAATTCTCGGTCAGCCAGCCGCCGAGCACCGGGCCGAGCACCGGGCCGATCATGACGCCGATGCCGAACAGCGCCATGGCGAAGCCCTGACGCTCCTTCGGATAGATCGTGAAAAGCACTGACTGCGACAGCGGCACCAAGGCCGCGCCGAACGCGCCCTGCAGCACGCGGAACAGCACGATCTGCGTCAGCGTCTGCGCCATGCCGCACAGCATCGACGCCAGGGTGAAGCCGGTCACTGAGACCAGGAACAAGCGCTTGAGCCCGAAGCGGCTCGCCAGAAAGCCGGTCGGCGGGGTCATGATCGCGGCGGCGACAATGTAGGAGGTCAGCACCCAATCGATCTGGTCTTGGCTGGCGGAAACGCTGCCTTGCATATAGGGCAGCGCCACGTTGGCGATGGTGGTGTCCAACGCCTGCATCAGGGTGGCGAGGATCACGCAAAGCGTGATCATGCCGCGATTGGGGACATCGGTTGATGGAGCGGCCACGGCAGTCACCAGAAGTGCGGGAAACCGCGCGCGTGACCGGTATCGACGTTGACGATGGCGCTCATGCCAGCGCGCAACGGCGGATTGTTCTTGTCGCCGGCATCGACGCGTATCCGCATCGGCACCCGCTGCACCACCTTGACCCAATTGCCGCTGGTATTTTGCGCCGGCAGCAATGAGAACTCCTGGGCGGCCACCGGACTGATGCTCTGGACTGCGCCGTGCCAAGTCACGCCGGGATAGGAGTCGATGGTGATGGTGACCGGCTGTCCGGGCCGCACATAAGTGAGCTCGGTCTCTTTGGGATTGGCCGCGATCCAGGCGTGGTCGGTATCGACCAGATAGAACGCCGTCGTCGAAGCGGCGAGATATTTGCCCGGCGCTATGGCGGGCACGTCGGTCACAAGGCCGGAAAACGGCGCGGTGATGACGGTGTGATCGAGCTCACGTTGCGCCTCGTCGACCTTGGCTTGCGCCACTTTATATCGCGGATGCTGCCCGACCGGGATGTCGGCGTTGCCGTCGAGCTTGGCGAGCTGCACTTGCGCCTGCTGGCGCAGCAATTCGAGCTTGCTCTTATCCGTTTCGAGCGTGGATTGTGTCTGGTCGTAGACCGCTTGTGAAACCGTGGCGGTGCGCAGCAGCATCACGTCGCGATTGTAATTGGTCTGATCGAGCCCGACTTGCGACTGTTCGGCGGCAACGTCGCTTTGCATGCGCTTGTAATCTTGTTTCATCGCATCGATCGCAAGCGCGGTTTGCGCCAGGTTGGCCTTGGCGTTGTCGAGCGCAATCTGGAACTGCCGCGGATCAAGCCGATAGAGCAGCTGGCCGGCTTTGACATATTCGTTGTCGGACACATCGACATCTTGGACGATGCCGGCGACATCGGTGGAAATACCGACCTTCTCGGCGTCGACGTAAGCGTCGTCCGTCGACATCACTTTGCCGCCGGTGACATACCAATAGCCGCCGATCAGCAGAGCGACCGGCAGCAAGGCGAACAGGCCGAAGCGCATGCGGCGGCGGTCGGCCTGCCGCACTTTTTTGTCGCGGGATGTTTCGCGGGTGACAGAGGGCGGTGCGGTCGGCGGCGCCACCTGCGGCGCTTCGCTCACGCCCGGCACTTCGTCCCGGTCCGCGGGTACAGATCGCAGAGCCCGCTCAGCCATAGCGCTGCTCCCCAGCCGGGCCTGCGGTCTTGTTCTGGATCGCGTGGCGCAGATTTTCCTTGACGATGGCAAGCTGGGCGACCATGCGCTCGACGGCCTCGCGATCAACGCCGGCAAGCGCGGTGTTCATCAATTCCTCGCCGAGATCGCCAAGGCGCTCCAGCAGAGGCCGGGCCTGGGCGGTTAGATAGAGCCGCTTGGCGCGGCGGTCGTTCGGATCTGCCCGGCGCTCGATAAGCCCGCTTTCACACAGCCGGTCGAGGAGCCGGGTCAGCGTGATCGGCTGGAGGTCGAGCATTTCAGCGAGTTCAGACTGTTTGAGACCCTCGAACCGGTCGAGGCGGACGAGGACGACCCATTGGGCTCGTGTGATACCGAACTGGCTCGCTTTTTGATCCGCATAGGTGCGAAGCATCCGAGCCACATCGTTGATAGTAAAGGCGAATTCTCTATTGAGGGATCGCGGAAGCATGGCTGCCTGCCTAAATCAATGCAGGCACAATATAAGTGAGCTTACTAAATTACAGCAGTGAAAGTCTGCAGAGCAGCCTTGCGACTTCGGCATTCCCCCATCGGGGCATTTGCTGCGTCCCGCCGAGAGCGCGCGGTCAACCTTGCACCAACCTCATCATGCCCATTCGGCCTGAGCCTCGGCTCGCAGGTCGACCGTCGATTTCACGCCGATATCGTCAAAATGCTCGTCGAGAAACCGCCGCGCCGCGCGCTTGCCGGTGACATGCAGCATGTTGAAAAAATCGAAGTCGGTCGAAAGCTTGCTGAAAGCATCGAAATGGGTACCGAAGCGATCGAGCACGATGCGATGAATATTGATGCGCCGATACTGCCCCGGCCCGGTGCCGCGCGGCAGCTTGCCCTGATCGATCAGCCTGGCGACGAAATCGATGGCGCGATATTCGCCGATCAGCGAGGAATTGAACGTGATTTCGTTGATGCAATTCACGATCTCGCTGGCCGACGTCGGTGTTGCCTGCCGCACCAGCGGATTGATCTGCACCACCAAAACATCCTCGGTGGTCGTGGTGCCGAAAAACGGGAAGATCACCGGATTGCCAAGGTAGCCGCCATCCCAATAGGGCACGCCGTCGATTTCGACCGCGCGAAAAATCGTCGGCAGACAGGCCGACGCCATGACGGCCTCGGCCGTGATCTTCTCGCGCGGGAAAATGCGCACGCGGCCGGTCTGCACATTGGTCGCCGAGATAAACAGCTTCAGATCGTCGCTCGCACGCAGCTTGTCGAAATCGACAAAACGCTCGATCAGATCCTTCAGCGGGTTGATGTTCAGCGGATTGGCGTCGTAAGGCGAAAAGTAGCGCGACAGGGTGTCGAACCAAGCCTGTACCGGGGAGCCTTCAAGCGGCGTGAATGACAGCAGGCGCTCCATCACCGCCCGCTGCAGCGACGGAAGATTGCCGGTGCTCGACACCGCACGCCAGAAATCGGCCAGCCTTTTTTGCGCTTCATCGCGGCCGCCGCGCAGCAGTCCATCCGCCAACATCACCGCATTCATCGCGCCGGCGGAGGTGCCGGAAATGCCCTCAATCGACAGCCGCTCATCGGTTAAAAGCTGCTCCAGCACGCCCCAAGTGAAGGCGCCATGGGCGCCACCCCCTTGCAGCGCGAGATTGATGCGCTTGGTTTTGGGTGCGGCGGCTTTCGCTGCCGCCCGGCCAGGCAGCAGCGCGTTGAGGATGTTGCTCATGCCTTTCGTTATTCGGCCGTCCAGCCGCCGTCGATCGAGAGATTGGCGCCGGTAATGGCCTTCGCCGCATCCGAGCAGAGATAGACGGCGAGGCTCGCGACTTCGTCGACGGTCACGAATTCCTTGGTTGGCTGTGCCGCCAGGATCACGTCCCGCTTGACCTGTTCCTCGGTCATGCCGCGCGCCTTGGCGGTGTCGGGAATTTGTTTCTCGACCAGCGGCGTCCAGACATAGCCCGGGCTGATGCAGTTGCAGGTGACGCCGAAGGTCGCGGTTTCAAGCGCAACGGTTTTCGACAAGCCGGCCAGTCCGTGCTTGGCCGACACGTAAGCGCACTTGAACGGCGAGGCGACCAGCGAGTGCGCCGAGGCGGTGTTGATGATGCGGCCCCATTTGCGCGATTTCATCCCGGGCACCGCGGCGCGGATGGCGTGGAACGCCGCCGTTAGATTGATGGCGATGATCTGGTCCCATTTTTCGATCGGAAATTCCTCGATCGGCGCGACGTATTGAATTCCGGCATTATTGACCAGCACGTCGAGCGAGCCGAAGGTCTTTTCGCTTAAGTGCACCATATCGGCAATCTCTGCGGCCTTGCTCATGTCAGCACCGGAATAGATCGCCTTGACGCTAAAATCCTTCTCGATGCCGGCGCGTTCCTTTTCGATCGCGGCCTTGTCGCCAAAACCGTTGATGGTGATGTTGGCGCCCTGGGCCGCCAGCGCGCGAGCTATGGCGAGACCGATGCCCGAAGTCGAACCGGTCACCAGAGCGGACTTTCCTTTCAGCATGACAACCCCCAATTCAGGAGGGCGCCCGGCAAAAGGACGCCCATACCAATGTCAGATGATTGCGAAACGGCGGGAATGTGCGGCGCTTCTTGCTGCAGCGCAACATATAAATCAGGGGGCGCGTCACGTTTTCGCGATCCCGCGCGATCCGCTAGAGTTCAGTATGGCAGCCCGGCAAAGTCGGCTGCTCCGACTATGACTGCGTCATGACCCATACAGCACACGCAATTTTCCCCTCGCCGGACCATGACCATGAACGCTGCGCCAGCGCGGCGATCGCGCACGCTGAAGCGCAGTGTGCGGCGCGCGCGCAACGGCTTACGCCGATGCGCCGGCAAGTCTTGCAAACGCTATTATCGAGTCACAAGCCGCTTGGCGCCTACGAGATCATCGATCGGTTGGCGCAGAGGAGTCGGCCGGCGCCGATCACCATCTATCGTGCTCTCGATTTCCTGTGCGAGAATGGGCTTGTTCATCGCATCGAGAGCCGCAACGCCTATGTCGCTTGCGTGCATAATCACGATGGCGACGATCTCGTGGTTTTTTTGATTTGTGAAAGCTGTGGCGCGGTCGGTGAAGCGCCGGGTGCCGCCGCAGCCGAGGCTCTGAAGGCGTCTTCACGCGCCGCGGGATTTTCGCCCAAGAGTCCGTTGATCGAAATTGCCGGCATCTGCTCCCATTGCCGCAAGCGATAAATGTCGCGGCATCCAATCCCGTGACCGTGCCGGCTTCGCCATCGTCCCGCCCGCTCGATGCATTCGCCGTCGCAGTAACGATCGGGCTGTGCTTGAGCTGGGGCTTTAACAATGTCGCAATCAAGCTTGCAATTCACGACATCCCGCCGCTGATCCAATCGGCGTCACGCTCGGTGATCGCAGCAGTGCTGGTGGCGACATGGACGCAGGTGCGCGGGATACAGCTATTCCGTCGCGACGGTACGTTCCGCGCTGGTCTCTTGGTCGGCGTGCTCTTCGCCCTCGAATTCCTGTTGATCTATCGCGGGCTGGTCTGGACGACGGTGACGCGTGGCACGCTGTTCCTCTATCTGGCGCCATTCTTTGTCGTGATCGGTTCGCGCTGGCTGGTGCCCGGCGATCATTTCCGACTTTCGCAATGGCTCGGTCTGCTGATGTCCTTCATCGGCCTCGGCATCGCTTTCGGTTTGCCGACGCCGGCGATCAGCCCGCACCAGGCGCTCGGCGACCTTATGCTCATCGGCGCTGCTTTGGCGTGGGCCGCGACGACGCTGGTCATCAAGGTCAGTCCGCTCAATCGAATCAGTGCCGAGAGAACCCTGCTTTACCAGCTTGTGGTTTCGGCGCCGCTGCTGGCCGCCGGCGCGCTGGTGTTTGGCGAGCACATTAACTCTATGCCGTCGCCGCTGGCCATCGGCGCCTTCGCCTATCAGACGATCTGGGTGGTAAGTGTCACATTCGCGGTGTGGTTCGCACTGGTGGTCCGTTATTCGGCCGCCCGGCTGTCGGTCTTCACCTTTCTGGCCCCGCTATTTGGCGTCGCGGCGGGTCACTTCGTATTGGGCGAGCCGCTGACGCCGGCTTTTGCCATGGCCGTCGCGCTGGTGGCCGCAGGGCTCCTCCTCGTCAACCGGCCCCGGTGACGCTATATGTCCGGGGTCAGCCCTCGTTCCCCGCAACGGTTCCGAGGGTCATCGAACTGAAGCATTATCGCTGTAAGGACTTGGCTATGATGGAGTTTTCCGGCCCGGCCGAAAGGCATCAGACCGTTGCCGTGAAGGTCGGCAAGGTGACCGTCGGCGGCGGCGCACCCGTTGTGGTGCAATCGATGACCAATACCGATACCGCCGATGTCGCGGGCACCGTGAAGCAGGTCGCGGCGCTGGCGCGTGCCGGCTCGGAGATTGTGCGCATTACCGTCGACCGCGACGAAGCCGCCGCGGCTGTTCCGCACATCAAGGAGCAATTGCTCAAAATGGACGTCGACGTGCCGATCGTCGGCGACTTTCACTATATCGGCCACAAGCTTCTGGCGGATTATCCCGCGTGCGCCGAGGCGCTCGACAAATATCGCATCAATCCCGGCAATGTCGGCTTCAAGGAAAAGAAGGACCGGCAGTTCGGCGCGATTGTCGAAACCGCGATCCGCCATGATAAGCCGGTGCGCATCGGCGCCAATTGGGGTTCGCTCGATCAGGAGCTCCTCACCCACTTGATGGATGAGAATTCGCGTTCAAACCACCCGGTGGGCGCGCGTGATGTGACGCGAGAGGCCATGCTCCAATCCGCGTTGCTCTCGGCCGAGCGCGCGGAAGAGATCGGCCTGCCGCGCTCCAAGATCATCCTCTCGGCTAAGGTTTCGGCGGTGCAGGATCTGATCGGCGTTTATGGCGAGCTGGCGCGGCGCTCCAATTATGCGTTGCATCTCGGGCTCACCGAGGCCGGCATGGGTTCGAAAGGTATCGTCGCGTCATCGGCGGCGATGGGCGTTTTGCTGCAGCAGGGCATCGGCGACACCATTCGCGTTTCGCTCACGCCCGAGCCGAACGGCGACCGCACCTTGGAAGTCAAAGTGGCCCAGGAACTGTTGCAGACAGTCGGGCTGCGTACCTTCGTGCCGCTGGTTGCCGCCTGTCCGGGCTGTGGACGGACCACCTCCACTACCTTTCAGGAGCTTGCCGCCAGCATTCAGGGCTTTATCCGCGACTCGATGCCGGAGTGGAAAACACGCTATCCCGGCGTCGAGGGTCTCAACGTCGCGGTCATGGGCTGCATCGTCAACGGACCGGGCGAATCCAAACACGCCGACATCGGTATTTCGCTACCGGGCACCGGCGAACAGCCGACCGCCCCGGTTTTTATCGATGGCAAAAAGGCCATGACGTTGCGTGGTCCGACGGTTTCCGCCGACTTCCAGAAAATCGTCATCGACTATATCGAGCAACGCTTCGGGTCGGGCGGCGCGGGACGAACGGCTGCGGAATAGGCCGTTGCGAGGATAATCCCCCTGTGGCCTGGGGATAAGTCGTTGCCAAATTGGCACAGGCGTCCGGAATTCGCGCGGTTGCGGGCGCTCCTCCCTCGACAGCCGTCGTCAACGCATTCACGATGGCATTAACCATACTGCGCTATTTTGGGCGTCGGTAATGGAGGGGGAGTCACCATAATGAAGCGAGCGATCATTGCCGCGCTGGCCCTGGTTTTTGCGCTGGGGTTGATGCCCCAAGCTGCGCGGGCCCAGGATAACAATTGGAACGCGTTGTGGGCCTGGATCACGCGCGGTCAGGATCCACGGTTATTTTGGGGTGGCGCCGCGGTCGGCGCGGGTACTGGCGTTGCCGGCTATTACGCGACCAAGAAACACGGCACCCCTCCGCACCGGTATATGTCCTTCGGCACAGCCTATGCGGTGACGACCTACGCCTGCGCTGTCGTCTATCCGTTCGTCGGGACGGTCATGCTCAACCGCCCCCTTACGCCGCGTGAAATGTATGACGGCGTCGGCGACTGCATTGTGCCGTTCATCGGTGGCTATATCGTCGACGCAATGTTGCCGCACGACGCCTGGACGGATGGCACGCCCCCCGCGCCGGCGCGGCACCATAAATAGCGGTCTCAAGTCGCAACTAAGTAAAAAGCCGGCCTCTCGTGCCGGCTTTTTGCTGAGCGCATTCCGGTTTAGCCTTGGGAGCGAGATGGGTTTTTGGGCCCGAGGGAGGATGCGCCTGTGGCAAATGCTGGGACAGATGCAGGTTTGCTCAGCGGCGAGCGCATCATCGCCGCAATCAAGGCAAGCGCAATCGAATATGTCTTGTCGGTGCCTGACATCACCACCAGTTCCGGGCTGCTTGCGCCAATCGCGCGGGACGCGGATTTGCGGCTCATCCGCGTCTGCAAGGAGGACGAATGCATCGGCATCGCCTCCGGACTGTCCTATTGCGACAAGCGGGCGCTCATCCTGATCCAGCACACCGGCTTTCTTGATTCGATCAATGCGATCCGCGGCATCGCGGTCGAGTACAAACAGCCGGTCTGCATGATGGTGGGACTTTTGCAGCACGAGCCGGAGCGGGCGCCGCGCGCCTCATCGCGTTACGGCGTGCGCATCATGGAGCCGATCCTCGACGATATGGGTATCACGCATCATCTCATCAGCGTTGATGCCGACGTGGCCAAAATCCAGCCGGCGATCGAGAAAGCGTATGGCGAATCCGCGCCGGTCGCATTTTTGATCGGGCGGAGCCCCGCATGATGAAGCGCGACGAATGTTTCCGGGTACTGGCTCGCCACATCACCGACGAGGCGGTCGTCGCCACCTACAGTTCTGCGGTGGATTGGGTTGGGATCGCGCCGCGCGTGCTCAATTACACGTCGATCGGCGCGATGGGGCTGGATTCCTCGCACGGACTTGGGCTGGCGCTTGGCCGGCCCGACAAACGCGTCGTCGTTTTGCAGGGTGACGGCTCGCTTCTGATGAATCTCGGCTGCCTGGTCACCATTGCTGCGGTTGCGCCGAAGAACCTCGTTCATCTGGTCGCGCAAAACGAAACCTACGAGGCCAATGGCGGCCATCCCATTCCGTCTCCGAAAGTCGATTTTGCCGGCTTGGCGCGGGCGGCGGGTTATGCCGCGGTTTACGATTTCGCCGAGCTCGACATCTTCACGCAGCAAGTGGCGCACCTGCTCGAGCAGGACGGGCCAGTCTTCGCCACGCTGCATATCGAGCCGTCAAAACCGCTGACCTACGATTATCCGAGTCTCTATGACCCGGCGAAGCGCAAGGCTTTCAAGGCGGCGTGGCAGGCGAAGGAATAAACAAGTTTTTGGTTTGCGCTTAGCGCTTTTTTTCCAGCCGGCGCATCACGTCGTCGAGCTGATCGAGGTTGCGATAGCGGATGCTGAGCACGCCGCCGCGGCCGCGATCATTGATGCTCACGACCAAGCCAAGCGCATCGGAGACGCGCTTTTCCAGTGCAACCAGATTGGCGTTTTTCTCCGACCGAGCAAGTGACTTTCGGCCGTTGACCTTTGCGTCCTTGCCGCCGGCCTCGCGGGCGAGTGCTTCGACCTGGCGCACATTGAGGCCGCGGGAAACGATTTCTTCCGCCAGCCGCTCTGCATCGTGGTGACCTACCAAAGCGCGCGCGTGGCCGGCGTCGAGACGGCCAGCATGGATATGCTCCTTGACCGGACCGGGTAGCGTCTGCAGTCGGAGCGTATTGGCAACATAGCTGCGGCTTTTGCCGACCAGCCGGGCGACATCGTCCTGGCTGTGACTGAAATCACGGATAAGCGCGCGATACCCTTCCGCTTCTTCGAGCGGATTGAGATTGGCGCGCTGTACGTTTTCGATGATGGCAAGCTGCAGCGCCTCGTCATCGGTCGCGTCGATGATGACGACCGGCACTTCGTGCAAGCCGGCGCGCTGCGCTGCGCGCCAGCGCCGCTCGCCGGCGACGATCTCGTAAGCATCGTGAGTGCCGCGCACCGGGCGCACCACAATCGGCTGGATAATGCCGCGCTCACGCAGCGAAGCGACCAGTTCGTCAAGCTCGGTATTGGAGAAGGTGCGCCGGGGATTGCGCGCATTGGGTCGTAGCAATTCTGTGGGTACGCGGCGCTGGCCCCGCGGTCGTTCGACCGAGCCCTCGGCCGCGACTTCACCGATCAAGGTTGCAAGCCCGCGTCCCAATCGCGATCGCGTCGTATCGTCCGCCATCGCTGTCTTCTCCAGACCGTCACTCATTCACGGGTCTCATCCGGCGCAAAGTTTTTTTTCTCGTTGGATGATTTCAGTGGCGAGCCGCAAGTAGGCTTCGCTGCCGCTGCATTTGAGATCGTAGACAAGGACCGGCTTGCCGTAGGACGGCGCTTCCGAGACGCGCACGTTGCGCGGAATGACGGTGTCGTAAACCTTGGCGCCCATGAACTCGCGCACGTCGGCGACGACCTGTCCCGACAGATTATTGCGCGCATCGAACATCGTCAGCACGATGCCGTGGATCGTGAGATCCGGGTTGAGCTGTTCGCGCACTGACTCCACCGTTTTGAGCAGCTGCGACAAACCCTCGAGCGCGAAGAACTCGCATTGCAGCGGCACCAGGATGGCGTTCGCCGCCGCCATGGCGTTCACCGTCAAGAGATTGAGCGAAGGCGGGCAGTCGACCAGCACGTAGGTGTACTTGGTGCCGCCGAGTGTATTGAGGGGATTGAGCGCGCTGCGCAGGCGGAACGCCCGGTCGCGTGCCTGGCCGATCTCGAGCTCGAGGCCGGAGAGATCGAGGGTCGATGGCGCGAGGTGAAGGCGCGGCACCGCCGTTGCCACGATGGCGTCGCGCAAGGACGCTTCGCCGGTCAGCACATCGTAAGTCGAATAGCGCCGGTTGCGGCGGTCGATGCCGAGGCCGGTCGAGGCATTCCCCTGCGGATCGAGATCGACAATTAGAACGTCTTCGCCGATCGCGGCGAGTGCGGTCCCGAGATTGATTGCGGTCGTGGTCTTGCCGACGCCGCCCTTCTGGTTGGCCACAGCAAGGACGCGAGGTGCCTTTGCCGCACCGCGCTCTGGCAAAGTGAACGGGACGACACTGGGTTGTTCGGGAGCGTCAGTCATAGCGGCATATCCAAAGTTCGTAAGACAACTATAAGTCGATTAATTGCAATCGGGAGATGTATCTATGAACTCCGAGCGACCACGATTCTAGCCTTAGAATCCGTTCGAACTCGGCACCAAACTCATTTGAATCTTCCAACATTTAGCGGCTTCGGTCAATTCAGCGGCAACATCTTGTCCCTTGGGAAACAGGCCTGTCGCGCCCTTTTTCAACAGCGGCGATGCCTCGCCCAGCAGCTTCTTGAGCGGCGCCAAAGCGCGCGCCGTTACAACGTCGACGGTGTTTGGTGCGTGTTTGATGAAGTCCGCAATCCGCTCGGCGTGGACGATGGCCGGTGCATCGCAAACGCGCGCCGCCTCACGCAGGAAGACCGCCTTCTTGCCGATGCTTTCGACCAGATGGACTTGGACCCCCGGGTTATCCGCCAGTGCGCAGGCGATAACCAAGCCGGGAAATCCGCCGCCAGAGCCAAGATCGACCCAGACTTTTGCGTTCGGCGCCAGATCGAGGAGCTGCAGCAAGTCGGCAATGTGTCGTGTCCAAATTGTCGGCTCGGTCGAAGGCGCGATTAAATTCGTGTGCTGCTGCCACTGCAGGAGCAGCGTGACGAAGCGATCGAGACGGGCTTCTGTTTCACGTGAAACAGGCGTCAGGGCGAGACCGCGGGCGCGGTCCGCTGCGAGGTCAGGCTGCGCCACTGGTAGACGGGCCGGCGGCCTTGCTGGCGGGCTTACGATGCTGTCGGCGCACATGGGCAGCAAGGAGCGTCAGCGCCGCTGGCGTGACCCCATCGATCCGGCCCGCCTGGCCGATTGTCCGCGGTCGTTGCGTCGCCAGCTTGTTGCGAACCTCGTTGGAGAGGCCGGGCAGGGTGGCATAATTGATATCCTCGGCGAGGACGACACTTTCGTCGCGCCGATAGGATTCGACGTCTGCGGCCTGGCGGCTGAGATAGACATCGTATTTGGCATCAATTTCCAGCTGCCCGGCAATCGTGGGGTTGAGCTCTCCGAAGCTCGTCCAGATTCGCGCCAAGTCGCTTATCTGGATATCGGGATAGGAAAGCAGCTCGAACGCCGATCGCCGCTGGCCATCCTTGCGCAGCGAAAGACCATGACGTGCGGCCTCGCTCGGCGTCAGGTTGACCGTTCGCGCCATATTACGCGCCGCCTCGAGCGCAGCCATCTTGGCGCGATGGTGGCCGCCACGTTCAGCGCCCACGCAGCCCAGTGCGATCCCCCTGCCCGTCAGCCGCTGGTCCGCGTTGTCGGCGCGCAGTGTCAGCCGATACTCGGCGCGCGACGTGAACATGCGATACGGCTCGCTGACGCCCCGCGTCACCAGATCGTCGATCATGACGCCCAGATAGCCTTCGGCGCGATCGAAGATGATCGGCGACGCACCGCCAACTCGCGCCGCGGCATTGAGACCGGCGACCAAGCCCTGTGCCGCAGCCTCCTCATAGCCCGTGGTGCCGTTGATCTGGCCCGCCAGAAACAGCCCCGGCAGGCGCCTGGTCTCCAGCGACGGCGTCAGTTCGCGCGGATCGACATGGTCGTATTCGATGGCATAGCCCGGCCGCACAATGCGGGCGCGCTCCAGCCCGGGAATGCTGGCGACCAGCGCCGCCTGGACCTCCTCCGGCAAAGACGTCGAAATGCCGTTGGGATAAACCGTCGTGTCGTCCAGCCCCTCCGGTTCGAGGAAAATCTGGTGCCCATCGCGCTCACCGAAGCGCACGATCTTGTCCTCGATCGATGGACAATAGCGTGGACCGCGGCTTTTGATCTGGCCCGAATACATCGGCGAGCGATGCACATTGGCGCGAACGATCTCATGGGTCGCTGGTGTGGTCCGGGTGATGCCGCATTGGATCTGCGGATTGGTGATGCGCGCGGTGAGCATCGAGAACGGCTCGGGCGGATAATCACCCGGCTGCATTTCAAGGGCCGCCCAGTCGATCGTGGCGCCGTCGAGCCGCGGCGGCGTACCGGTCTTGAGGCGTCCGAGGGCAAAACCAGCGCGCTCGAGCGTGTGCGACAAACCGACTGCCGGCGCCTCCCCGACCCGGCCCGCTGCGATCTGCCGCGCGCCGATATGGATGAGGCCCCGCAGAAACGTTCCGGTCGTCAGGACCGCGGCATTCGCCGCGAATTCGCGGCCATCCGCCAGGCGCACGCCCTCGACGCGGTCCTCGCCCAAGAGATCGTGGACCTCGCCTTCGATGACAGTCAGATTTATCGTCTGCCGGATCGCCCGCTGCATCGCTGCCGCATAGAGCTTGCGGTCAGCCTGCGCGCGCGGACCGCGCACGGCAGGTCCTTTGCGGCGGTTCAGAACACGAAATTGGATGCCGGCGGCGTCCGCGACCCGACCCATCAGACCGTCGAGCGCGTCGATCTCGCGCACCAGGTGGCCCTTACCGAGTCCACCGATCGATGGATTGCATGACATCGCACCGACGGTCGCAACGCGCTGCGTGATAAGCGCCGTGCGGGCACCCATTCGCGCTGCCGCAGCGGCGGCCTCGCACCCGGCATGGCCGCCACCGACAACAATCACAGAGAAGCGGCCATCCATCGAAATCTCCACGCGCTGGGCGGTTCTAACGAAGCGAAAACATCCGGTCAAAAGCACTGCGCGTTGCGAGCGTTTCACGTGAAACAGCACCGCAAATGTGCGTTAAAGAATCATTTACCAATGCAAAAATCGCGAAAGATCACGTCCAAAATATCTTCGACATCGACCCGTCCAGTGAGCCGCCCCAAAGAGGTGGCTGCCGCGCGCAATTCCTCGGCGATCAGTTCCTCATGCTCCCCGGGCCTGCCCGCCTCGGCCAATGCCCGATCGATGGCGGCTACCGTCTGTTCAAACAAATGGCGATGCCGCGCCCGCGTTACGATTCCGGCTTCGACCGTCGAAAAATAGTTCTTAGCAAAACCAGCCAATCGTTCGACGAGCTCCTCCATTCCGGCCCCGGTCGCTGCGGAAACATAACAACTGAACTCATATTCATTCTTTGCCGCTCGCCGCCCACCAGCACTCCCAGGTTTGCCGAGGTCCACTTTGTTGACGATCAGCCAAATCCGCCCGGCATCTTCGAGATTCTTCTCCGGAAAAACCATTCGGTCGCCGGCCGATCCGTCAATGACCCACAGGACCAAGTCTGCACCTGTAGCGCGCTCGCGCGCGCGCCGCACACCCTCTTGTTCGACCGGCTCCGTGCTGTCCCAAATCCCCGCGGTGTCGAGCAACGTCACCGGATAGCCATCGAGATCGAGATGCACTTCGATAATGTCGCGTGTGGTCCCGGCATAGGGCGAAACGATTGCCGCTTCACGGCGGGCCAGACGATTGAGCAGCGTCGATTTCCCGGCGTTCGGCGGCCCGGCAATGGCGACGACAAGGCCCTCGCGTAGCCGCTCCCCTCGCCCGCCCCCAGCGAGCGCCGCCGCAATATCGCCGCGCAATTGCTGCGCAGCATGAATTGCAGGACCGATCAAATCTTCCGGGACGTCAGCCTCGTCGGAAAAATCGATCCCCGCCTCGACCAGCGCCAGCGCCTCGATCAAACGCTGCCGCCACGCCTCGGCGCGGTCGCCAATTAAACCTTTCAGCTGACGAAATGCCTGGCGGCGCTGCGCCGGCGTCTCGGCGCTAATCAGATCGGCAAGCCCCTCGACCGCCGTCAGATCGAGCCGGCCATTCTCAAAAGCACGCCGGGTGAATTCGCCCGGCTCGGCCAGCCGGCACCCTTCGATTTTGCCCAAGGCATCGAGTACCCCGGCGACCACGGCGTGGCCGCCGTGAAGCTGCAGTTCCGCAACATCCTCGCCGGTCTCGCTATGCGGCGCCGGAAACCACAGAGCCAGCGCTTCATCGATCGTCTCGCCGTTTTCCGGATCGCGCACCCGCACCAGCGCAGCCTTCCGCGGCGCGGGCAGACGCCCCGCCAATTTTTCCAAGGCAACACGTGCATTCGGGCCCGATAGCCGCACGACAGCGATGGCGGCGGGCGGCCGACCGGATGACAGGGCAAAAATGGTGGACCGATCCGGCATATCGTGCGTTGCCGCCCATTGCGCTTCAGCGCTTCGCCCCTCGCGGGCTACTTGCTACGGTGCGCCCATGTCAAATGCACCCAAGTCGACGTCAGCGCCAGGATCGACAACCCATCAGAATCGTCTCGCTAATGAGACGAGCCCTTATCTCCTTCAGCACAAGACCAATCCGGTCGATTGGTGGCCGTGGGGACCCGAAGCCTTGGCCGAGGCGAAGCAGACCCACAGGCCAATCTTGCTGTCGGTCGGCTACGCGGCCTGCCACTGGTGTCATGTCATGGCGCACGAAAGCTTTGAGAACACCGCCACCGCAGACGTGATGAACGAGCTCTTCGTCAATATCAAAGTCGATCGCGAGGAGCGGCCGGATATCGACCAGATCTATATGGCGGCGCTGCATCACCTCGGTGAGCACGGCGGCTGGCCGCTCACTATGTTCCTCACTCCTGAGGGCGAACCGATCTGGGGCGGCACGTATTTTCCCAACAGCTCGCGCTACGGCAAACCGGCCTTCGTCGACGTGCTGCGCGAGATCGCACGGTTGTTTCGCGACGAGCCGCAGAAGATCGAACAGAACCGCGCTGCTTTGATGGAACGGCTGACGGTCGCCGCGCACCCCGCCGGCGCCGCGACGTTCGGCCCAACTCAACTCGACAATGCCGCCCGCCAGCTCGGCGGCATCATCGACCCGGTCAACGGTGGCACCCGCGGCGCGCCGAAATTCCCGCAAACAGCGCTATTCGAACTCTTATGGCGCGCCGGGCTGCGCACCGGCGAAGCGCGTTACTTCGCGGCCGTCGACATCACGCTGCACCACATCTGCGAGGGCGGCATTTACGATCATCTCGGCGGCGGCTTCTCCCGCTATTCGGTCGACGAGCGCTGGCTGGTGCCGCATTTCGAAAAAATGCTCTACGACAATGCGCAACTGCTCGAGCTCTTGGCGATCGCGTATCAGCGCGGCGGCAACGAACTTCATCGCCAGCGCGCCGAAGAAACCGTCGCATGGCTTCGCCGCGAAATGACGACGGGCGAGGGCGCGTTCTCGGCCTCGCTCGACGCCGACTCCGAAGGCGAGGAGGGCAAATTCTATGTCTGGTCCTATGCCGAAATCATCCGGCAGCTCGGTCTCGAAGACGGCGAGTTTTTCGCACATCACTATGACGTCACGCCTGCCGGCAATTTCGAGGGCCAAACCATCCTCAATCGCCTGAAGCCGCAGTCGCGCAGCGAGGCTGACGAGGCGCGACTGGCGGCTTTGCGTGAAAAGCTCCTCGCGGTGCGGGCAGAGCGCGTGCGTCCCGGCCTCGACGATAAAGTACTCGCCGACTGGAACGGGCTGATGATCGCCGCGCTGGTCAATGCGGGCCTGTTGCTCAATCAACCGTCGTGGATCGGCTTGGCTCAACGTGCCTTCGATTTTATCGCGCAGGCCATGACCCGCGGCGATCGGCTCGGCCATTCCTGGCGTGAGGGCAAGCTCAAATTCCCCGGCCTCGCCTCCGATTTCGCCGCCATGATCCGCGCCGCATTGGCGCTCTATGAGGCGACCGGACGGCAGTCGTATCTCGATCGGGCGCTTGAGTGGCAACGCGCGCTCGATCGCGATTACGCCGATGCTGCGACCGGGACCTACTATCTCACCGCTGCCGACGCGGAAGGGCTTGTGATCCGTCCCGCTGCGACGGCGGACGAAGCGACGCCCAATCACAATGCCGTCGCGGCGCAAAATCTGGTCCGACTCGCGGTGCTGGCGGGCGACGATCGATGGCTCGAGAAAGCCGATCGGCTGATTGCCGCCGTTGCGCCCCAGGCCGCGGAAAATCTCTACATGCACATGGCCCTCCTTAATGCCATCGACTTCCGGCAGCGCGCCGCCCAAATCGTGGTGGCCGGGGAGGGGCCAGGCGCCGAGGCTTTGCTCGACGCCGCCCGCCGGCTACCGCCGCTCGACCGCATCCTGCTGCATGCCGCGGCCCCCGGCACGCTTTCGCCGTCCCATCCGGCTCGCGACAAGATCGCCGCTGCGCCGGAGCCGCAGGCATTCGTCTGTGTCGGCGAGACCTGTTCGCTCCCGGTGAGTGATCCCGCCGGCCTCAATGCCGCCATCGATGCGGTGCGACATTCTTGACGCTGCCGTTCATTCGTGAGTGTTTTGTGCTTAATGCAGGCCGGGGCACGGCAAAGGAGACCCACTCATGCGAAACGGGATCATCTTGGCGGTAGCCTTCACCGCGCTGTCCGCGAGCGGCGCACGGGCCGAACAGTGGTGCGGCTATGCGACCCACAAAGACGCAGTCGTCGAGTGCGGCTATATGACCGCCGCCGACTGCGCCGATGCGGTCGGCAAGGGCGGAATGTGTTTCGTCGACCCCGACTTGGCGCTCGACACGAAGCGCACCAATCCCGTGATCACGACAAAATCATCTGCCAACCGAAGCTGAGCAAAACCGCGGCGTGCCGTCGAATTGAACGGGTCCTCAATGGCTGACCTGTCGCAGTGGCTCGCGCAATTCGGATTGGAGCCATTGGCCGGCGTGTTAGCCGCCAACGACGTCGATTTCGACATCCTTCCGGATCTGACCGAGCAGGATTTTGAGAAGCTCGGGATTTCGCTTGGGCACCGGCGGAAGCTCCTCAAGGCAATCGCGACGCTGCACGGCGATTCCAAGATCCCGCCTGACAAGCCGGAGCAGCAGCCGGTGAATCCGGCTTCGACCACACAGGCGCCCGAAGCTGAGCGTCGGCAGGTCACGGTGCTGTTCAGCGACCTCGTCGGCTCAACGGCACTCGCCACCGCCCTCGATCCCGAGGACTTGAGCCGCCTGATCAAGCGCTATCAAGATGCTTGCGCTGGCTCGGTCGCCCGTTTCGACGGCTATATCGCCAAATTCATGGGCGACGGCGTCCTTGCCTATTTCGGTTATCCGCAAGCGCATGAAGACGCGGCCGAACGCTCGGTCCGCGCGGCGCTTGCGATCATCGACACGGTGCGGCAGATCGAGCAGTCGGACGGCGTGCCACTGCAGACCCGGGTCGGCATCGCAACCGGCGTCGTCGTGGTCGGCGACATTGTCGGGAGCGGCGCCGCGCGCGAAGAATCGATCGTCGGCGAAACGCCGAACCTCGCCGCGCGTCTGCAAACATTGGCTGAGCCCAATGCCGTAGTGATCAGCGAAGCCACGTGCCGCCTACTCGGCGGTAGCTTTGACTACCAAAGCCTCGGCGAACATGAGCTCAAGGGATTTGCCAAGCCGATACCGGTCTGGCGCGTCTTGAAGGAGGCGCCGGTCGCCAGCCGTTTTGCGGCAGCGCGGACCGCGGGTCTCAGCCCCTTCGTCGGCCGCACCCAGGAAATGGGCCTGCTGCTCGACCGCTGGCATCTGGCGCAGCATGGCGAAGGGCAGGCGATCGTGCTCACTGCCGAATCCGGGATGGGCAAGTCGCGGTTGGTCGAGGCGCTGTTCGAGCGCATCGGCGCCGAGCCGCATCGCCGCGTCGTGCTGCAGTGCTCCCCATACCACAGCAATACGGCGTTCTATCCGGCGATGCGTCAGATCGAGCATGCCGCCGGTTTTGCGCTCGAAGATTCAATCGCACAAAAGCTCGACAAGCTTGATGCCTTTCTTGCCCGGACCAGAAGCCCGGCGATTACCACCGCTCCCTTGCTCGCCGATTTGCTCTCGTTACCGTCCGACGGTCGCTACGCGGCGGTCGATCTGACGCCGGCGCAGCGCAAGAGTGCGGCAATCTCAGCGCTGGTCGATCACCTCATTGGACTTTCCGCGAGCGAACCGGTGCTTCTCGTCCTGGAGGATGCGCATTGGATCGATCCGACGACGCAAGAATTGCTGACGCGTCTCATCGATTCGATTGAATCGGCTCGTGTCCTCGCCATCGTCACGGCGCGGCCGGAATTCGCATCACCCTGGGCGGGCCGGGATCATGTTGCCTCATTCGCCTTGAGCCGGCTCGGCAAGACACAATGCGCCGAGATTGTCGCCGGCATTGCCGCAGCGCAAGCGATGACGACGGATTTGGTGGAAGAGATTCTGGCCAAGACCGACGGTGTGCCGCTGTTCGTGGAAGAACTGACGAGAGCGGTCTCCGAATCGCAAACACCGAATCGGCTCGCAGTACCGGCCACTTTGCAGGATTCGCTGATGGCGCGGCTTGACCGGCTCGGTCCGGCCAAGGAAATCGCACAAATCGCCGCCACCATCGGCCGACAATTTGCGCACGCCCTTTTGGCGGCCGTCGCTCCGGCCGGTCCGGGCGAACTCGATTTGGCGCTGGCGCGCTTGACCGAGGCGAGCCTCGTCTTTCCGCAAAGTCGCGCGATCGAGCCGACCTACAGTTTCAAGCACGCGCTGACCCGCGATGTCGCTTACGACAGCCTGCTGCGCGCCCGCCGCCGCGACCTCCACGAGCGCATCGCGCGCATACTCGAAGAGCGCTTTCCCGCACTTGCCGCCGCGGAGCCGGAAATTCTGGCGCACCACTTCAGCCGCGCCGACTTGCCGGGGCCGGCCTGCCTTTACAGCGAGCGCGCCGGCGACCGGGCTGCCGCGCATTCGGCCTATGCCGAAGCAGTCGCTCATTTCGATGCAGCGCTTTCGGAAGCCGATCGCATGCCGCCGGGCAAAGACCGCGACCAACGGGAACTTTCCGTTTTGCTCAAGCACGCGTCGGCCGTCTTCATCTACAAAGGTCTGCAACGGCTTGAGCTTAAGCGGGACTATGAGCGCGCCCACGAATTGGCGAAGTCGTTGGGCGACGACCATGCGGTGTTCAAGGCGGTTTGGGGCTTGTGGTTCTGCGCGAACCTCGCACGCCAAACTGCTACCGCGCGCGATCGCGCCAACGAACTGGTCGCACTCGCACAACACTCCGCGGACGAGGCGCTGCTTATCGAAGCCCTCCATTGCCGCTGGGCGACCGCCTTCTTTCGTGGCGATCTGGCGACATCGTTAGCCGATGCCCGCGCGGGCATAGAACACTACGACCTCGAGCGGCACAGCCGACTCGCGTCGGAGTTTGGCGGACACGATCCCGGAGTTTGCGCCAATACCAGTTTCGCTCAGGCCCTAGCGCAGCTCGGCCGGCCACGCGAAGCGGCCGCGGCCGTCGAACGAGCTCTTAAGCTTGCCAAGACCCTCAACCATCCGAACAGTTTGGCATTCGCGCTCATGAATGCGACGACAACGTACCAGCTTATCGGCGATCGGGCTTCGGTACTGCGACTAGCAACGGAGATGACCGACCTCGCCGCCAGATACAATTTGCCGCCGCCGCGAGCCGTCGCCGCCTTCATGTCGGGATGGGCGAGAGCATGCGGAGCAGATCTCGCCGAGGGTCTCCAAATTATGGAGACGGAATTCGCGCGAGTTTCGACGATGACTCCGGTGCCGCAGTTTTATGCACGCGTTCTTGCCAGTGCCAGGCTTGCCGCCGGCCAGCCTGAGCGCGCGCTTGAACTCCTGGACGCGATTTTGAACGCCGTCACCGAGCCCCGCGTGGGCGTCTATCTGCCGGAAATTTACCGGCTGCGCGGCGAGTGTTTGCTACGGCTCGATCCACCCCGTTTCGACGAGGCGTTGGGCGAATTTGAAACGGCCATCGCCATTTCCAAACAGCAGAAGGCGCACGTATTTCAATTATCCGCAGCCATGAGCCTGGCTCACGCTTTTGCGACGGTAGATATGCCGGGAAAAGGGACCGCGCCGCTTAATGACGCGGTTGGCGCATTCAGCGACAACGATGACAACCCAGAACTTGCGATAGCGCGCCAATTTCTAGCGGCGCATGCCCACTGAACGCAGCAGGCGCGCTACGTATTCATCGAGTTGAAGAACTCGCTGTTGTTCTTGGTGTTGCGCAGCTTGTCGAGCAGGAAGTCGATGGCATCCATGGTGCCCATCGGATTGAGGATGCGGCGCAGCACATACATCTTCTTGAGCTGATCGGGCGGCACCAGGAGCTCTTCCTTGCGGGTACCGGAGCGGGTGATGTCCATGGCCGGGAAGGTGCGCTTGTCGGCCACCTTGCGGTCGAGGATGAGTTCCGAATTGCCGGTGCCCTTGAACTCTTCGAAAATCACTTCGTCCATGCGGCTGCCGGTGTCGATCAGCGCGGTGGCGATGATGGTCAGTGAGCCGCCTTCCTCGATGTTGCGCGCGGCGCCGAAGAAGCGCTTCGGCCGCTGCAACGCATTGGCATCGACGCCGCCGGTGAGCACCTTGCCGGACGATGGCACCACGGTGTTGTAGGCGCGGCCGAGGCGGGTGATCGAGTCAAGCAAGATCACCACGTCGCGGCCGTGCTCGACCAGGCGCTTGGCCTTCTCGATCACCATCTCCGCGACCTGAACGTGGCGCACCGCCGGTTCGTCGAAGGTCGAAGACACCACTTCGCCCTTCACCGAACGCTGCATATCGGTGACTTCTTCGGGGCGCTCGTCGATCAACAGCACGATCAGATAGCATTCCGGGTGATTGTGCGTGATCGAGTGCGCGATGTTTTGCAGCAATACGGTCTTGCCGGTGCGCGGCGGCGACACGATCAGCGCGCGCTGGCCTTTGCCGACCGGCGCAACGATATCGATGACGCGCGCCGAGAGATCCTTCTTGGTCGGATCCTCGTATTCCATCTTCAGCCACTCGTCCGGATAGAGCGGCGTCAGGTTGTCGAAATTGACCTTGTGACGGGCCTTTTCAGGGTCCTCGAAATTGAGCGAGTTGACTTTCAACAGCGCGAAGTACCGCTCGCCCTCTTTGGGGCTGCGGATGTGGCCGTCGATGGTATCGCCCGTGCGCAGGCCGAAGCGGCGGATTTGCGAAGGCGAGACGTAGATATCGTCGGGGCCGGGCAGATAATTCGCTTCCGGCGAGCGCAAAAAGCCGAAGCCGTCCGGCAGCACCTCGACGACGCCTTCACCGACAATGTCGGTCTCACGCGCCGAGAGCTGTTTGAGGATGCCGAACATCAGCTCCTGCTTGCGCATGGTCGAGGCGTTCTCGACTTCAAGCTCCTCGGCAAAAGAGACGAGCTCTGCCGGAGTCTTGGTCTTGAGTTCTTGGAGTTTCATTTCCCGCATATGGAGAATGTCCTGTGGAAATCGGGCCGGCGACGGAAGTGGGATTGCGGCGTCACAGGCGAAGGAGAAGATCGCAGGTCTTGGGTTTTAAGGGGCTTGGGGCCCCGGACCCTGATGCACCCGGCGGCTCCAGTTCGCTGGAGCCAGAACGCAACTGCATCCGCCTACGTTCGGGTGGGATAGCGCCAAGATAAGAAAAGACCGCGCTTCAAGCAAGGGCCAAGTCAAACTTTGCATGAGCAATGCGTAAACTTCAGAACGGTTTCACCACCGCCAGGATAACGATAGCGATCATCAACACGGTCGGTATTTCATTGATAATCCTATAGAATTTCTGTGAATGGCGGTTATTGTCGGCGGCGAAATTCTTCACCCAGCGGGCCAAAAATCCATGCAGCCCAGAAAGCACAAGAACGAGCATAAGCTTGGCGCCGAGCCAGCCCGAGGCGAACCAGCCGTAGCGAGAATCAGGTCCATGCCAGGCCAGCCACAGTCCTAAAACCCAGGTCGCGATCATCGCCGGATTGATGATCGTCCGCAGCAAGCGGCGCTCCATCACCTTGAAAGTCTCCGACTGAACCGAGCCTTTCTCGGCGGCGCAGTGATAGACGAACAGCCGGGGCAAATAGAGCATGCCGGCCATCCAGGCGATCACCGCGATGATGTGGAACGCTTTGATCCATTGATACATCATCGCTCTGACTTCCGCTGTCGCGAAGGTTAGCTCTTAGAGGCCGCACCGCGCACGCGCGCGATCATCCGCTCGACATGGGCAAGCGGCGTTTCCGGCAGCACGCCATGGCCGAGATTGAAGATAAACGGACCGGCCGCGAAGGCCTCAAGAATTGTATCGATCGACCGGTCGAGCGCCGCTCCGCCGGCCAGAAGCGCCAAGGGATCGAGATTACCCTGAACCGGCCGCACGGTCTGCACCTGCTCGCGCGCGAAGCTGAGTTCGATCATCCAATCGAGACCGACGGCGTCGACAGGAACACTCTCGATGTACCGGGCAAGCTTCGTTCCCGCGCCGCGCGGAAATCCGATGATCTTTGCGTCAGATACGCTTCGGCGAACGGCCGCGACGATCCGAGCGCAGGGCTCGATACACCATTTACGAAATTCATCAGGGGGCAATACTCCCGCCCACGTGTCGAAGATCTGCACGGCGTCAACGCCGGCCTCGAACTGCCGGATCAAATAACTTGCCGAAGATGCAACGAGGACTTCGATCAGCTCGGCAAATGGCTCGGGGTACCGGTAGGCAAACTGACGCGCCGGCAGCTGGTCGACACTACCACCGCCGGCAATCATGTAAGTTGCAACAGTCCAAGGCGCACCGCAAAAGCCGAGCAGCGCTACGCCTGACGGCAATTCCTGCTTCACCCGTCCAATCGTCTCGTACACCGGCTCAAGCGTCGCTTGATCGATCTCGCGCCGGAGGCGATGCAACGCCGACGGACTATCGATTGCATCGAGCTGTGGACCATTGCCTTCTTCAAAGCTTACGCGTTGGCCGAGCGCATGCGGCACCACCAAAATATCGGAAAACAGGATCGCAGCATCGAAACCGAACCGCCGGATCGGCTGCAATGTCACGTCCGCCGCCAATTTCGGATTGAAGCATAGATCAAGGAAGCTTTCAGTCTTACCGCGAATTGCCCGATATTCGGGAAGATAGCGTCCCGCTTGGCGCATGAGCCAGATTGGAGGAATCCGAATTCGTTCCCCTGAGAGAACACGAAGGAGCGGTTTGGTTACGAGAGTATCCGGCACGCTCCATTCCCCACTAAATAAATTCTTAGACTCTGTTGTAGTGCTTGGTCGGTTGATTGGACTCATACATTTAATCGGCCACCGCCATTCCCGACTTACCCACATATCCCCGCAATAATGGCGCTTATTCTCTTGCGGCTATTCTGAGGCATTTCGGGCCGAATAGCGGCAACCTTGCAGCACTCGTCCACATTTCACCACTGCGCGGAGCGACGATAAACTTTTAATACCGGCGCGGCAGGGGTGTGGATGGATGATGCACTTATCCCGCCATGGTGCTTGCACCCCACGGTCAGCCATGGCCTTCTCCACAGTCATCGACAGGTTGTCCCCTTAAGACCGATCGATTTCATGGCACAGCCGGCAGGCTATTTTCACCTTCATATGATCTCCGACGCGACCGGCGAGACGCTGATTACGGTCGCCCGGGCTGCTGCTGCTCAATACACGAAGGTCATGCCGGTCGAGCACGTGCATCCGCTGGTTCGAACCCAGAAGCAGCTCGATCGGGTCTTGGCGGACATCGAAGAATCGCCCGGTATCGTCCTCTACACGCTGCTCGAGGAGAATCTGGTCGAGCGGCTGGAAGCAAAATGCCGCGAGCTTGGATTGCCCTATCTGTCGATTCTCGGGCCGGTATTGCACCTGTTCCAGGCCTATCTTGGCGCGGAATCGACACATAAAGTCGGCGCCCAGCATACGTTGAATGCCGAATATTTCCGCCGCATCGATGCGCTGAACTACACGATGCTGCATGATGACGGTCAGCAGACTGACGACCTTGAGGAGGCCGACGTCGTGCTGGTTGGCGTATCGCGGACCTCGAAGACGCCGACCTCGATCTATCTCGCCAATCGCGGGGTCAAGACGGCGAACGTGCCGCTGGTGCCGGGCGTGCCGTTGCCGCCGCAGGTCGAGCGGCTCAGCCACCCGCTGATCGTCGGTCTGTATGCCACTCCGGAGCGAATCGTGCAGATCCGGCAAAATCGGCTGCTTGGCCTCAAAGTCACGCGCGACGATGACCAATATATCGATCGGCAGGCCGTAACCGAGGAGATTGCCGCCTCGCGCCGGCTTTGCGCCAAGCATAATTGGCCTCTGATCGACGTGACCCGGCGCTCGATCGAGGAAACGGCCGCCGCAGTTATGGCTCACCTCGGCGAGCGCCGCCGCCAGCGAGCCTCGTGAGGCTCCGACGATGCCGCTATGGCTTGCCGGGGAACCGCTCGTGCTGGCCTCTCGCAGCAAGGCACGGCAGCGATTGCTCGCGGATGCGGGTATCCCTATCGAAATCTGTGCAGCCGATCTCGATGAGCGCCGCTTGGAATCGCAGGCCTCTTCGAGGGCGCCCGGCGCGATCGCTGCGCATTTGGCGCGGGCAAAAGCCGCCGCAGTAGCGAAAGTGTTGCCAGGACGGCTTACGCTCGGCGCCGATCAAGTGCTTGCGCTCGGCGCCGAATGCTTTGCCAAGCCCGCCGACCGGGCGGCCGCGCGCGCGCAATTGCACGTGCTTTGCGGCCGCACGCACGAGCTGCATTCAGCGGTCGCGTTGGTGAAGGACGCAAAAGTGCTGTTCGAGCACGTCGATGTCGCACGGCTCACCATGCGTTCGTTCTCCGAGCAATTCCTCGACCTTTATCTTGATGCGGCCGGGGAGGCGGCGACGGCGAGCGTCGGCGGCTATCAATTGGAAGCCCTTGGCGTCCAATTATTCGAGCGCGTGGACGGCGACTATTTTACGGTGCTGGGATTGCCGTTGCTGCAGGTCTTAGAGTTTTTGCGCCGGGAAGGGTGCCTCGCGCGATGAGCGACGACAGACCATTCGTGCTGTGTCTGACCGGCTCGCTCGGCATGGGCAAATCGACCGCGGCCAAATTCTTCGCCGCCGCCGGCGTGCCGGTCCACGATTCGGATGCCGTCGTGCACACACTTTATGAAGGCGAGGCAGTGCCGTTGATCGAGGCGGCGTTTCCGGGCTCGAGCACCAACGGCAGGATCGACCGCAACAAGCTCGCCGCCATGGTGCTGAACGACAGTGCGGCGCTCGCCCGGCTTGAGGCCATTGTGCATCCGCTGGTTTTCGCGTCGCGGGAAAAATTCCTTGCCGAAGCCCGAGCCCGCGGTGCCCCGGTCGTCGTGCTCGACGTGCCGCTGCTGTTCGAGACCGGCGCGGATTCGCGATGCGATGCCGTCGTGGTGGTCTCGGCGCCAGCCGAAATGCAGCGCCGGCGCGCTTTCGAGCGAACCGGCATGACCGAGGACAAATTCGCCGCCATCCTCCGCCAGCAGATGCCGGATGCGGAAAAGCGTCGGCGCGCCGATTTCATCCTCGATAGTTCACAGGACTTCGAGCACACCCAGTCGCAGATTGCAGACATTTTGCAACGCGTGGCTAAAATGGCGCAACGTCACCGCTGATTCGCATTCGGGCAGACTGAGATGCGCGAGATCGTTTTCGACACCGAAACGACCGGACTTGATCCACTGCAGGGCGATCGCCTGGTCGAAATTGGCTGCATTGAGCTCGTCAATCGTTTCCCCACCGGCAAGACCTTTCACACGTACTTCAATCCCGAACGCGACATGCCGGAACAGGCTTTCAAGATTCATGGCTTGAGCCGCGAGTTTCTCAACGACAAGCCGCTGTTCGTCCACAAGGTCGAAGAGCTTATCGTTTTTCTCGGGGACGCCCAGCTGGTCGCCCATAACGCCATGTTCGATCTCGGCTTCCTCAACGCCGAAATGGAACGCGCCGGCCGCAGCGCGGTAAACCGGGAGCGCATCGTCGATACCCTTCTTATTGCGCGCCGGAAGCATCCTGGCGGCGCCAATCGGCTCGACGATCTCTGCCTGCGTTATTCGATCGACAATTCGCGGCGCACCAAGCACGGCGCGTTGCTCGACGCGGAGCTTTTGGCCGAGGTCTATATCGAGCTGATCGGTGCCCGGCAGGCGCAGCTCATTCTTTCGCAGGCATCGATGCCCGTATCGATCGGCGGCGAGCCCATTGTGCTGCGCGAACGCCCGACGCCGCTCGGCGAGCGCTTGACGGCGGACGAGCGCATGGCCCACCGGCAATTCATCGCCAGCCTCGGCGATGAAGCGATCTGGCGCGATTACGTCAGCTTGGATTGAGCGGCGCTGGCGAAGGTTGGGTGGCCGCCAGGCGCTGCCGATAGAGACCGGCGAAATCGATCGGTTCCAGGAGCAACGGCGGGAAGCCGCCATTGCGCGTCGCGGTGGCAATGATCTCGCGCGCGAACGGAAACAACAGCCGCGGGCACTCGATCATCACCATCGGCTGCACACTGTCGGGCGGTATATTGACGATGCGGAACACCCCCGCATACAGCAATTCGAAGCCGAACATCAGCATGCCTTGCGACTCGGCCTTGCCGTCCAGGCGCAGCGTCACTTCGACGTCGGTCTCGGTCAGGGGCGCGGCATCGACCCCGACATTGATGCTGATGGCCGGTTGCTGCGTGCTCGGCGCCATCGAGCGCGGCGCGTTCGGATTTTCAAATGAAAAATCCTTGACGTATTGCGTCAGGACGCCGATCTGCGGCGTCGGCACTTGCGCCATTCCAGTCTGCGACGCGGGGCCGCCGTTGGTCGCTGACATCCTTGTCTCCGGCCTCTATGGGTCGCGGCTTGGCTAACATAGGGGAAAGGGGCGAACAATGCCGGCACCCATCGCCCCCGCGTTGGTATTATGGCGTTACCCAGCGCCGAATTCGACCGATTTGCCTAAAAGCGTGCCACTCCAGCCTGCTTCCATTGTTGGCGCGGCGGATGCGATCGTCTAATCTCGCCGGTGGCACGCTCCGGTCATGATCAGCGGCCACTGGATGGCTTCCGTTGTGTGCTTACATAGTGCGGGGAGCCTGGACTTCTCCCATGCCGGCTGGTTCGAGCCGCCACCGGGAACATATCATCCGCGACGAGCGCTGCTGAAAGAAATGCCCGACGTGTTCGACATTTACACCATCATCTTCCTGGCGCTGGCGGTTTTCATATTCCTGCGCCTGCGCAGTGTGCTGGGCCAACGCACCGGCCGCGAGCGGCCGCCGTATGATCCCTATTCGGCGCGCGATGCGGTGCGCAGCCCGGCGACCGACAAAGTGGTCGCGCTGCCGCCGCGCGCCGCTGAAGCCTCGCCGCGCCCGGTCGAAGCTGCCCCTGCCCCCGCCGCGGAGCGCTGGAAGGACATTGCCGAGAGCGGATCGGCCGTCGCGGCCGGTCTCGACGCAATCGTGGGGGCCGACCCGGATTTCGACGCCAAGCATTTCATCACCGGCGCGCGCACTGCTTACGAGATGATCGTAACCGCCTTTGCCGGCGGTGACCGCAAGCAATTGCGCAACCTGTTGTCACGTGAAGTTTTCGACGGCTTCGATGCCGCGATCACGGAGCGCGAACGCCGCAGCGAGACCGTGGAAACCCGCTTTGTTTCGATCGACGCTTCGACCATTACGGCGGCCGAATTGCGCAATCGCTCGACGGCGCAGATCACGGTCCGCTTCGTATCAAAACTGGTCTCGGCTACGCACGACCGCGCCGGCACCGTGATCGACGGCAACGCCGAAAAGGTCACCGACGTCACGGACGTGTGGACCTTCGCGCGCGACATTGCCTCGCGCGATCCCAACTGGAAGGTGATCGCGACCGAAGCCGGGCAATGAGGCTGACAATGAGGCCGCGGTCGGCGCCGTGCCAGGGCTTGCGGTTTCAGGGATTGCAGCGTCAAGTCTTGCGCCTCGTTGTTCTGCTGATCGGCATCCTCGGCATGGCGCTGACGGCGCACGCGCAAGAGCGCGCGCCGATCGTGTTCCCGAACACGCAATATGAACCCGTCGACTGGACGGATCTTGAGGGTTGGGACGGCGACGATCATGCCGCGGCTTTTGCCGCATTTCTGGCAAGCTGCCGCACGCTCGACGCCAAGCATCGTCACGAGCGGGATTTGACGGCGATCCCTTCGGCGTTACGAGACATTTGCGATCTGGCGCGGCAGGCCGTCCCGCTCGACGAGGACGGCGCGCGAAAATTCTTCGAGGAGAATTTCCGGCCCATCCGCATCAACAAGCTCGGCGATACCGACGGGTTTCTCACCGGCTATTACGAGCCGATCATTTCCGGCTCGCGCGTGCCGACCGGCGAGTTTACCGCGCCGCTCTATCGCCGGCCGCCCAATCTCGTCGTCTCGGGCTGGCGCCGGCTTGGCAAGGATGCGTTTCCGAGCAAGGGCGTTCGCGTCGGCCGCCGCGTCGGCCGCCGCAAGATCGTGCCGTATTACACCCGCGCCGAGATCGAGGATGGCGCGCTCGACGGCTGGCATCTCGAAATCTGCTATTTGCACGATCAGGTCGACGTTCTGTTCGCGCAGATCCAGGGTTCGGCACGCATCAGGCTGGAAGACGGCACCATCCTGCGCGTGAACTACGACTCCCACAACGGCTGGCCCTATACGCCGGTCGGCCGCATCCTGATCGACGACAAGCTCATGACCAAGGATCAGGTGTCGATGCAAAGCATCCGTACCTGGATGGAGGCCAATCCGGACCTCGCCAAAGAAGTGCGCCGCGAAAACAAGTCCTATGTGTTCTTCCGCATTACCGGTCTTGCCACCGAAGACGAAGCGGTCGGCGGGGAGGGCGTCGAGCTGATGCCTGGCCGTTCCATCGCAATCGATCGTTCGCTGCACGCCTACGGCACGCCATTCTTCATCCAGGCCGACTTGCCGATCGCCAACCAGAAAGCGGACACAAAATTTGACCGCCTTGTCATTGCGCAAGACACCGGCTCGGCCATCGTCGGGCCGGCGCGCGCCGACATTTATTTCGGCGCCGGCGACGAAGCCGCGCGGATTGCGGGCCGCATCAAACATGCCGGCGCGTTCGTTATGCTGCTTCCGCGCGAACTCGATCCGGTGGCGGCGGGGCGCGACACGCCGTTGCCGCCGGAACGTCCCAGCGGGTTCAGCGTCGGTCTCACCACCATGGTCGATCCCACAGCAGTCGATCCGCCGGCGGAAGCAACGCCGCCGGCGGCAAACTCCGCGGCCACGGTTACCCCGGCAGTTCCGCTCCACCCGAGTGGCCGCTCGCGGCGGAAAAAATGAGTCGGCGCCGCCAGTTGAGCGATGAAGAACACGCGCTCTGGGCCGGCTTTGCGCGCTCGATCAAACCGCTTCGATCGGCAAAAGAGGCCGCCAAGGAGGCTGCCAAGGCGAGCGCTGATGCCGGCCAAAACGCGGGCCAAGATGCGAACCAAGACGCGAATCGAGACGCGCATCAAAAAGTGCGCGTTTCACCGCAGAACCCCGCACGGTCCCAACCGCCTCCAGCGGTCAAATCGCCTCCGCTTGCGCCGTTCGACCGCCGGTTCAAACAACGCGTCGCGCGCGGCCGCGATGCTATCGACGCGCGCATCGACCTGCACGGCATGACACAGCGGCAAGCGCACGTTGCGCTGCTCCGCTTTCTGCGCGCGGCTCAGGCGGAGGACGCCAAAGTCGTGTTGGTGGTGACCGGCAAGGGCGGCGGGAAACCGGAGTCCGATCGCGGCGAACGCGGTGTGCTGCGGCGGCAAGTGCCACTGTGGCTCGAGCTGCCGGAATTCCGCCACGTCATTGTCGGCTTCGGTGAGGCGCATGCCAATCACGGTGGGCAAGGCGCGCTTTATGTTCGCTTGCGGCGTGCGCGGTAGCGCAAAACGGTCGCGCTCTGCGTCGGCTCGTTAACGTTAACGCTTAGAAAGCCACATAGACTGCAAGAATTGGTCAATTTCGTCTGCGAAAAACGGGTAACGCAACGCGCCGTTGTTCGCAGGAGTATTCATGTCCGACAATCTGGCCGCGCCGGTGAAATCCGCTGCGCCGCGCAGCAGCACCATCGACACGCGCATCCTCGCCCAGGTCGAGAAATGGATGGCGTTGATCCGAGAGATCAAGCAAGAGCCCACCAAGAACTAATCGATCTTGATGTCGGCGGTCTTGATCACCGCGCTCCACTTCGCGCTGTCCGCCTCCAACCACTGACGAAGCGCCTGCGGGCTTGAGCCCTGTGCCGCGTAGGCGGCCTGTGCCAGCTTGTCTTTGATCGCGGGCACGGCAAGCGCCGTCGTGATGTCCGTGCTCATCCGGGTGATGATTTCCGCCGGTGTCTTGGCCGGCAGGAATACGCCCTGCCAGGAATCGACTGCATAGCCGGGAACGCCGGCCTCGGCGATGGTCGGCAAGTCCGGCTCGGCGTCGGATCGTTGCGCGCCTGTCGTTCCCAGCGCGCGCACTTGGCCGGATCGCGAATAAGTGAGCAATTCGCCGCTGCCGAAATAGCAGTCGATGCGGCCGGGAATGAGATCGACGAAGGCCGGCGCCGCGCCGCGATAAGGCACGGGCGTCATTTTGATCTTGGCCATCTGCAAGAACAGTTCCGCGGTGAGGTGCGGCGCGCTGCCTGTCCCGGGATTGCCCATGATGCGCTTGCCCGGATGAGCTTTCGCGTCGGCGATAAACTCCAACACCGATTTTGCCGGCGAAGAATTCGGCACGAACATGAAGAATGGAAACTTGGCGACCAGCGATACCGGTGCGAGATCCGCCTCGGGATCGTAGCCCAGCGAATGGTAGAGGCTGGCAACCGTCGCCAGCGATGAGGTGCCGAACAGCGCGGTGTAGCCGTCGGGCTCGGAACGAGCGACATATTCGTTGGCGATATTGGTGCCGCCGCCGGGCTTATTCTCGATAACGACCTGCTGCCCCCACAGCTTCGACAATTCATCGCCGAGCACGCGTGCCAGCGTGTCGGTCGGTCCTCCCGCCGCGAGCGGCACGATCAGACGAACGGGTCGATTGGGCCAGGCACTCGACTGGGCGCGCGCGACAATGTTCGGCGCGAGCGTCGAAGCGGCAGAAAGCGCAATCAGGCGGCGACGCGTCAGCATGGCCACTCCCCGGCCGAAATAGCAAGCTTAGCGGCAATGGCCGGCCCACGCCATGAGCCGTCACGGCGGCCGGCCGTCACCACCCGGTTAGAGGATGAAGCGGCTCAAATCCGTGTTCTTGGCGAGATCGCCCACGTATTTGTGCACATAGGCCGCGTCGATCTTCACCGTCTCGCCGGAGCGGTCCGGCGCGCCGAACGACACGTCGTCGAGCACGCGCTCCATCACGGTCTGCAGCCGCCGCGCTCCAATGTTTTCCACGCTCGCGTTCACCGCCACGGCGATATCGGCGACCGCATCGATGGCGTCCTCGGCGAACTCCAGCGTCACGCCTTCGGTCGCCATCAGCGCGATATACTGCTTGATCAGCGAGGCTTCGGGCTCGGTGAGGATGCGCCGCATATCGTCGCGGGTTAGCGGTTTCAGCTCGACGCGGATCGGCAGCCGGCCTTGCAGCTCGGGCAACAGATCGGACGGCTTCGAAATGTGAAAGGCGCCTGAGGCGATGAACAGGATATGGTCGGTCTTCACCGCGCCGTGCTTGGTGGCCACCGTGGTGCCTTCGATCAGCGGCAAGAGATCGCGTTGCACGCCTTCGCGCGACACGTCGGCGCCGACACGGCCCTCGCGCACGCAGATCTTGTCGATCTCGTCGAGAAACACGATGCCGTTGTTCTCGACCGCCTTGATCGCTTCCTGCGTCAATTGATCGGTGTCGAGCAGCTTGTCGGATTCCTCGTTGATCAGGATGTCGTGGGAATCCTGCACCGTGACGCGCCGTGTCTTGGTGCGGCCGCCGCCGAGCTTGCCAAAAATGTCGCCGATCGAGATTGCGCCCATCTGCGCGCCCGGCATGCCGGGAATGTCGAACAGCGGCATGCCGCTGCCGGCGGACTGAATTTCGATCTCAATTTCCTTGTCGTTGAGCTCACCGGCGCGCAGCTTCTTGCGGAACGCTTCCTTGGTCGAAGCGCTGGCGCCGGCGCCGACCAGGGCATCGAGCACGCGGTCCTCGGCCGCTTGCTGCGCGCGCGCCTGCACGTCCTTGCGCTTTCGCTCGCGCGTCAAGCCGATGGCGACCTCGACCAGATCGCGCACGATCTGCTCGACATCGCGGCCGACATAGCCGACCTCGGTGAATTTCGTCGCCTCGATTTTAAGGAACGGCGCGCCCGCAAGCTTGGCGAGGCGCCGGGAAATTTCGGTCTTGCCGACGCCGGTCGGCCCGATCATCAGAATATTTTTCGGCAGGACCTCTTCGCGCAGCCGGTCGTCGAGCTGCAACCGCCGCCAGCGATTGCGCAAGGCAATCGCCACCGCGCGCTTGGCGTCGCCTTGGCCGACGATAAAGCGGTCGAGTTCGGAAACGATTTCACGGGGGGAAAAGTCGGTCACGCTTTCAACGTCTCAACTGTGACATTGCGGTTGGTATAGACGCAAATGTCGGCGGCGATGTCGAGCGAACGGCGCACGATCGCTTCGGCATCGAGCGGCCCATCGGCCAGCGCCCGAGCGGCGGCAAGCGCATAGTTGCCGCCGGAGCCGATGCCGACGATGCCGGCTTCAGGCTCCAGCACGTCGCCGGTGCCGGTGAGCACCAGCGACACGTCCTTGTCGGCTACGATCATCATGGCTTCCAGCCGGCGCAAAAAGCGGTCCGTGCGCCAGTCCTTGGCAAGCTCGACCGACGCGCGGGTGAGCTGGCCGGGGTATTGTTCGAGCTTGGATTCCAGCCGCTCGAACAACGTAAAAGCGTCGGCGGTGGCGCCGGCAAAACCACCGATGACGTCGCCTTTGCCGAGGCGGCGCACCTTCTTGGCATTGGCCTTGACGATGGTCTGGCCGATCGAGACCTGGCCGTCGCCGCCGACCGCGACCAGCCCGCCCTTGCGAACGGTCAAGATGGTGGTGCCGTGCCAATGGCCGGTTTGGCCGATTTCGGGAGATGACATGCGCCGGAAAACCTTGGGTTAGGGAAGATTTAGGAGTTGGATGCCGGCAATGCAAATCCGGCCGCCGCGGGTGGCGGCTCGGACCAAGCCCTGATAAAACGCCCGCGATCAAGGTTGCGGAGAGCGCGATGCGCAAGGGCGCGGTGAAGCGCAAGACCAAGGAAACCGACGTCGAGGTCGCCATCGATCTCGACGGCACCGGCGCGTCCTCGATCGCGACCGGGATCGGCTTCCTCGATCACATGCTCGACCTCTTGGCGCGGCACTCGCGCATCGACATCACCGTGAAGGCCAAGGGCGACCTGCACATCGATCACCACCACACCACCGAGGATGTCGGCATCGCGCTCGGTCAGGCGCTCAAACAGGCGCTCGGCGATATGAAGGGCATCACCCGCTATGCCGACGTGCACCTGCCGATGGACGAGGCGCTGACCCGCGTCGCGATCGATATATCCGGCCGGCCCTTTCTGGTGTTCAAGGTCGAGTTCGGGCGGGCCAAAATCGGGCCGTTCGACACCGAGCTTATCGCGGAATGGTTTCAGGCCTTCGCGGTGAATGCCGCGGTGACGCTGCATGTCGCGACGCTCTACGGCAGCAACGACCATCATATTGCCGAGTCCTGCTTCAAGGGTCTGGCCCGGGCGCTGCGTGCAGCCGTCGCCATCGATCCGCACGCGGCAAATGAGGTGCCGTCGACCAAAGGCACGCTTGGCGGCTAGCTCTAAAGACAAAGTCTCTGAAAGACGAAATCGATGTCCGTGTACACCGTCCATGAACCGCCGCAGCGGGGCGCCGACGCGTTGGCCGATGCCGAGCGCTTCGTCTTTGTGCGCGACGGATTTTACTGGTGGGCGTTTCTGCTCACGCCGTTCTGGATGCTGCGCCACCGGCTCTGGCAGGTGCTGGTGATCTATCTCGTCGTCATTGCGTGCCTCGATACGGCCTTGCGGCTCGTGGGCGCGTCATCCCTCGTCATCACATGCGTCGGCGTTCTGATCTCGCTGCTGGCCGGGTTCGAGGCCGGTACGCTGCGGCGCTTCACGTTGCGACGCCGGGGCTGGAGAAATCTCGGGATCGTCGGCGGCGACGACCTTGAAGACGCCGAGCGGCGGTTTTTCGACATTTGGCTCGACGAGTCTCCTCGCAGCGGCGCGCCATCGAACCCTTCGCCACCGCCGCCGCCGCCCGCTTCGGGCGGCACCGCCCCACCGGGCATCGTTGGCCTCTTTCCGGAGCCGGGAGCGCAGCGGTGAGCGTCGCTATTGTCGATTACGGTTCCGGCAATCTGCACTCGGCCGCCAAGGCGTTCGAGCGCGCGGCGCATGAAGCCGGATTGGATCAGCCGATCGTGGTGACAGACGATCCGGCCGAGGTGGCGCGCGCCGATCGCATCGTGCTGCCGGGTGTCGGTGCCTTTGCCGATTGCCGGCGCGGGCTCGCTGCAGTCCCCGGCATGGTGGAAGCGCTCGACGATGCGGTTCGCCGTAAAGGCCGGCCGTTCTTCGGCATTTGCGTCGGCATGCAGCTCCTCGCCGAGCGCGGTCGCGAATACGAAGTCACCGAAGGTCTCGGCTGGATCGCCGGCGAGGTCGACCGGATTGCGCCCAGCGATCCAGATCTGAAAATCCCGCACATGGGATGGAACACGCTCAACGTCGTGCGGCCGCACCAGCTGATCGACGGGCTCTCGCTCGGGCCGCAAGGCCGGCACGCCTATTTCGTGCATTCTTATCAGCTCAATCCGGCACGACCGGCCGATCTCGTTGCGACCGCCGACTACGGCGGCGCCGTGACCGCGATCGTCGGGCGCGACAATATCGTCGGCACGCAGTTTCATCCCGAGAAGAGCCAAAAACTCGGACTGGCGCTGATCGCGAATTTTTTGAAGTGGAAGCCGTGATCCTTTTCCCTGCCATCGATCTGAAAAACGGCGAAGCCGTGCGGTTGCAGCAGGGCGACATGGCGCGCGCGACGGTGTTCAACCGCGATCCGGCGGCGCAGGCGCTCGCCTTCGCGCGGCAAGGCTTTGAATATCTGCACATCGTCGATCTCGACGGCGCCTTCGCCGGCAGGCCGGTGAATGCGCAGGCGGTGGAACGCATTCTCGCGGCGGTGACAATTCCGGCCCAGCTCGGGGGCGGCATTCGCGACCGCGCCACGATCGAGGGCTGGCTCGGCAAGGGCATTGCGCGCGTTATCATCGGCACTGCGGCGGTGCGCGATCCGGCGCTGGTCAAGGACGCGGCGCGCGCATTTCCAGGCCGCGTCGCTGTCGGGCTCGATGCGCGCGACGGCAAGGTCGCGGTCGAGGGTTGGGCGGCGACGTCGGAACTTGCCGCGCTCGAACTGGCGCGCCGCTTCGAAGACGCTGGCGTCGCGGCCATCGTCTATACCGACGTCGCGCGCGACGGCATGCTCGAGGGCCTCAATCTCGAAGCGACGATCGCGCTAGCGGAACGGGTTTCCATGCCGGTCATCGCCTCGGGCGGCCTCGCCTCGCTCGACGACGTGCGTGCTTTGCTGGAACCCCGCGCGCAAAAACTGCAAGGCGCCATCGCCGGCCGTGCGCTCTATGACGGCCGGCTCGATGCCGCGGCGGCGCTGGCTTTGTTGCGTGGCGCGCGGGCGACGGCCTGACATGTTCAAGGTCCGCGTCATTCCCTGTCTCGACGTCAAGGACGGCCGCGTCGTCAAAGGCGTCAATTTCATCAATCTGCGCGATGCCGGCGATCCGGTCGCCGCGGCAATCGCCTATGACGAGGCGGGCGCCGACGAGCTCACTTTCCTCGACATCACGGCAAGCCACGAGAACCGCGGCATCATGCTCGATGTGGTGCGGCGCACCGCGGAAGCCTGTTTCATGCCGCTCACCGTCGGCGGCGGCGTCCGTACCATCGAGGATATCCGCGCGTTGCTGGCATCGGGCGCCGATAAGGTCTCGATCAATACCGCGGCGGTGGCGCGCCGCGCGTTCGTGAAAGAGGCGGCGGAAAAATTCGGTGATCAGTGCATCGTGGTCGCGATCGACGCCAAGAAGGTGTCACAGCCGGCCGAGCCGCAGCGCTGGGAAATCTTCACGCATGGCGGCCGCCACCCCACCGGCATCGACGCCATCGGCTATGCGCGCGACGTGACCGCGCTCGGCGCCGGCGAAATCCTGCTCACCTCCATGGATCGTGACGGCACCCGGCAGGGTTTCGATATTGCGCTGACGCGCGCTGTCGCCGACGCGGTATCGGTGCCGGTCATCGCCTCTGGCGGGGTCGGCAATCTCGATCATCTCGTCGCCGGCATCCGCGAGGGCCATGCCACTGCGGTACTGGCGGCCTCGATCTTCCACTTCGGCGAATATTCGGTGCGCCAGGCGAAGGAATATATGGCCCGCGCCGGCCTGCCGATGCGGCTCGATCTGTAACCTCGTTATTAGAATGCCCTAGAGAATATTTGCGGCAGAGGTGATAAGGAAGGCGGCCATGCCGACGTTCACCCTTCACGACCTGGAACGGCGCGTTAACGACCGCGCGCGCGAAAGTGCGGACGTCTCCTACACCCGCAAATTGCTCGACCGCGGCGTGAGCCACTGCGCCAAAAAATTGGGCGAGGAGGCCGTGGAGGCCGTCATCGCGGCGGTCAACGAGGATAAGGACCGCATGATCGCCGAAGCCGCCGACGTGCTCTATCACCTGCTCGTCGTGCTCCATGCTCGCGGCATTACGCTCGACGAGGTCGAGGCCGAACTCGGCGCGCGCACGCGCCAGTCGGGCCTCGACGAGAAAGCTTCGCGCAAGAGCGGCTAGGGTCCGACCGAATGGAGCAACGCACCGAAGCCGACGTCTCGCCCTATCGGGTTTTCTCACGCAGCCATTGGGCAACGCTCCGCGACGACACGCCGATGACATTGGAGCGGGCCGAAGTCACCCGGCTCCGCTCGATGCACGACCGGCTCGATATGTCGGAGGTCGAGGACATCTACCTGCCGCTGTCGCGGCTGCTCTCGCTCTACGTGGCGGCGACGCAAAATCTGTTTCGCGCCCAGCAGGGCTTTCTCGGCACGGAAGACGCTAAGGTTCCCTACATTATCGGCGTCGGCGGCTCGGTCGCGGTCGGTAAATCGACCACCGCGCGCGTGCTGCAGGCGCTGCTGGCGCGCTGGCCGAACGTTCCCAAGGTCGATCTGATCACGACCGACGGCTTTCTTTATCCCAACGCGGTTCTCGACCGCGAAGGCCTGATGGAGAAGAAAGGTTTTCCGGAAAGCTACGACTTACCGGCCTTGTTGCGCTTTCTCTCCGACATCAAAGCCGGCCAGCATCCGGTGCGCGCGCCGGTCTATTCGCATCTGATCTACGACGTCATTCCCAATCAATGGGTCGAGATCGACCGGCCGGATATTCTGATCGTCGAAGGCCTCAATGTGCTGCAGACCGGCCGCTTGCCGAGGGATGGCAAGGCCATTCCGTTCGTCTCGGACTTTTTCGATTTCTCGATCTATCTCGATGCCGAGGAGGACGTGCTGCTGGCCTGGTATGTCAGCCGTTTCCTGACGCTCCGCGGCACCGCCTTCGCCGATCCCAAATCCTATTTCCACCGCTATGCGCGGCTCTCCGACCAGGAGGCGGTCGCAACGGCGACCTCGATCTGGGATCGCATCAATCTCGTCAATCTGCATGAAAACATCTTGCCGACGCGGCCCCGCGCCGATCTGATTCTCAAGAAAACCGAAAGCCACCAGGTTCAAGAGGTGGCGCTGCGCCGGCTCTGATTCTTACGCCGCCACCGCGGTGGCGCCTGGCGTGGCGAGTGCGGCGGCGAGGCGATCGCGGTCGAGCGGCTTGACCAAAAAGCCGTCCATGCCGGCGGCGATGCTGTCCTCGCGATCTTCGGCGGATGCACTGGCGGTGAGTGCAACGATCCGCGTGCGCGGGCTATCGTCCTCGGCTTCCAGCATGCGGATGCGGCGCGTGGCTTCCAGACCGTCCATGCCCGGCATGTGCAAATCCATCAACACGCGGTCGAACGGGACGCCGGCATCGCGCGCGGCGCGCCAGCATGCGATGGCGGCGCCGCCGCTGCCGGCCATGGTCGGGCGGTGGCCGAGCTTGACCAACAGCGTGCGGACGAGAAGCGCGTTGATTTCATTGTCTTCGGCGACCAGAACCGAGAGGCCGCCCATGGGGGGCGCAACGCTTGGCGTTTCCACGGGCTCGGCGGAGGTGGTTTGATCGAAAGCATCGTCGGCGGCAAAGCGCGCGGCAAGCGAAACCGCCCGCACCGGCTTGATTAGATAGCCGGTAAAGCCCGCCTCCTTGAGTGCAGCGAGCTCGTTGCGCATGGCCGGCGTGACCAGCACGATCCGCCGCGGAATCTTTGCGGCGATGCGCGCCAAGGCCACGTCGGCTTGGCTGCCGAGCGCATGATCGACCAGCACGGCGCTCCACGGCTGCTCCGGCAGCAGCGCCGCGGCGACTGCGTCGTCCGGCACGATCGTGGTGCGCGCGCCCCAGCGCTGCAGGCGCCGCGCCAGCAATGACGCCTCGACCACGGCCGGGGCGACGATAAGAACGTCGTTGCCGGTGAGGTCGGGAACCGCCATCGGCGGTTCGTCGGCGTCACCGGCGCGCGGCAGCGGAACGGTGACACGAAACGTCGAGCCTTGGCCCGGGACGCTCTCGATGGCGATCGAGCCGCCCATGCGCTCGACGATGCGCTTGGAAATGGTGAGACCGACGCCGATGCCGTCGAATTTGCGCGCCGGACCGACGTCGGCCTGCTCGAATTCTAGGAAGACGCGGGTCTGATCTTCGGGCGCAATGCCGATGCCGGTGTCGCGCACGGCGACGACGATGTCATCCGGTTGCGCGCCCGGCTCGACGATGATCGAGACGCCGCCGGTTTCGGTGAATTTGATCGCATTGCCGACCAGATTGAAAATCACCTGGCGCAGCCGCGCCGCATCGCCGGTCACCCGCGAAGTCAGGCGCTCGTCGACGTAACCGCAGATTTCCAGACCCTTGGTCTGGGCGCGCGGGCCCAACAGCTCGACCGCCTCCTCGACAAAACCGGAAAGCGCGAATGGCCGCGGCAGAAGATCGAGCCGGCCGGACTCGATTTTCGCCAGATCGAGCAGTTCCTCGATGAACGACACCAAGGTGCCGCCCGAGGTTTTCATGGCCTTGAGATAAGTCGCCTGCTCCGGCGCCAGCGCTGTGTCGCCCAACAGATCGGCCATGCCGAGGATGCCGTTGAGCGGCGTGCGGATTTCATGGGAAACCATGGCCAGGAAGCGTGACTTGGCGCGGTTCGCGGCTTCGGCCTGATCGCGGGCATCGGCCAGCGCGCGCTCGGCGCTGACGCGGTCGGTGACGTCGCGGCCGACGCTTTGCATCTCGCTGGCATGATCGGAACGCACGGTGACTTCCCGCCAGGCGATCCAGCGCGCACCATCGGCCGCGGCAATTTTCTGGTCGTAGACGCGCGTGCCGTCGGCGAGCGTCGTGGTCTCGCCCTGCGCCTCCACGGGAAGCGCGAAGTCGGTGCCCAGCAGCGCCTCGCGTTGTCGGCCGGCGAGCGCGCAGAACGCGTCGTTGGCGTAGGTGATCGCGCCCTTGCCGTCGCGGCGAACGATGACGTCGCCCTGCGCCTCGAAAAAGCTCTTGGCGCGTTCCTGCGCTTCCTTGAATTCCCAGTGGCGATCCTCCGCCTCGTCGAGACGCCCCTCAAGCCCGCGCAATTCGGCTTTCATCTGGCGGACGCGCGACAGCAAGATGCCCATGCCGCCGCAGGCGGCGCCGAACAATGCGGCGACGCCGATGGCGAACGAATACGGATCGTAATGCGCGCCCGGGGCCGTCGCTCCCGACAAAAAGCCGAAAGCCGCCGCGAACGACATGGAAGTGATGGCGAGCGCGCGGACCACGAGCGACAGGAGCCGGCGGCTGAGGATCGCGGGCTTTCCGATATTGGCGCGATCCCGCATGGTCTCAATCCCGCTCGGCAGGGTCGGCTCGCTCGGCGGCTAGCCGCGTCCAGGCCCGGCTTATCGATGTGACGACCGCAATTTTGGCCCCGGAACCTTGCGTATTGCTTGCGCCGATAGCGGCACGGCGCGGGCACCCGGGTGCGATTGGAGGAAGGGTTGATGCTTTGTTAACATGGGGGGCCTCAAGCCTTTGGGGTTGACTATTTGGGCACCGCGATCGAAAGGCCGCCGGGAGAAATCGGATGGATAAAGCTGTCAGTTCTAAGCGCTCGCGCGCGAAAATCGGGGGATCAAGCGGGTCCGAGCGGCCGTCGCGTGCGGAGGCCGAGACCGCGGTGCGCACGCTGATCCGCTGGGCCGGCGACGATCCGGACCGCGAGGGGCTTCGTGCCACGCCGGCGCGGGTGGTGCGCGCCTACGAAGAATGGTTTGCCGGCTATGGCGACGATCCGCGCGAATATCTCAAGCGCACCTTCGAGGAGACCGGCGGCTACGACGAGGTCGTGGTGCTGCGCGATATCCGTTTCGAGTTGCACTGCGAGCATCATCTCGCGCCGATCATCGGCCGGGTGCATATCGGCTATCTGCCGCGCAATCGCGTGGTCGGCATTTCAAAACTGGCGCGCCTCGTCGACGTTTTTGCGCGGCGCTTGCAGATCCAGGAAAAGATGACGGCGGAGATCGCCTCCTGCCTCGATGCCGTGCTCAAGCCGCACGGCGTCGCGGTGGTGACCGAAGCGACGCATCAATGCATGACCACCCGCGGCGTGCATAAAACCGGCGTGAGCATGGTCACGAGCCGCATGCTGGGCGTGTTTCGAGATCACGCCGAGACACGACAGGAATTCCTGGCCGCCATCGGCATGCGCGGCATCGTTCACGGCAACGGGGCAGGCTGAGGCTTGCGGAGCTTCGATCGCGGTTGATGGCGAGAGATCAGGCCGCCCGCCGGACTTCGTCGGTCAGCGCCCGGTAGGACAGCGCTTCGGCCAGATGCACGCGGCCGACTTTGTCGATGCCGTCGAGATCAGCGAGCGTACGCGCAACGCGAAGCACGCGATGGTAGCCGCGCGCCGAAAGCCGCATCACGTCGGCGGCTTCGCGCAGCAGTGCCAGCCCGCTCGCATCCGGGCGCGCCACGTCTTCCAGCACCGTTCCCGACACCGCGGCATGCTGCGGATATGGGATAGCCCGATCGCGGCATAGCGCGCCGCCTGCCGCTCGCGGGCGAGCGCCACGCGTTCGGCAACTTCACGGCTGCCTTCGGTTGGCGGCGGCAATATGAGGTCGGCGGCGGTGACCGCCGGCACTTCGATATGCAGGTCGATGCGGTCGAGCAGCGGCCCGGAAATGCGGCCCTGATAGTCGGCCGAGCAGCGGGTATTGGGGCCGCGGCGGCAGGCAAAGCCGGGTTCGTCGGCGCGGCCGCAACGGCACGGATTCATCGCCGCGACCAGCATGAAGCGCGCCGGATAGGTGACGCGATGATTGGCGCGGGCGATCGACACTTCGCCGGTTTCGAGCGGCTGGCGCAGCGAGTTCGAGCGCCTGCGCCTGGAATTCCGGGAATTCGTCGAGGAACAGCACGCCGTGATGGGCCAGCGAAACTTCGCCCGGCCGCGCGCGCAGACCGCCGCCGACCAGAGCCGGCATTGAGGCGGAGTGGTGCGGCGCGCGAAACGGCCGCCGGTTGGTCAGTGCGCCGCCCTCGATCTCGCCGGCGACCGAGGCGACCATGGAGACTTCCAGAAGCTCGGCCGGCGCCAGCGGCGGCAGGATCGAGGGCAGCCGGGCCGCCAGCATCGATTTGCCCGCGCCCGGCGGGCCGACCATCAGCAGATTATGGCCGCCGGCGGCGGCGACTTCGAGCGCGCGTTTGGCGCTCTCCTGGCCTTTGATGTCGGCAAGGTCGAGCGCGGGCCCGTTCACTTCAAGGATTTTCGGCTGCGGCCGCGACAGCACCTGCGTGCCCTTGAAATGATTGGCGAGCTGAATGAGCGAAGAGGCGGCGATGATCTCGATTTCAGGGCTCGCCCAAGCCGCTTCCGGCCCGCAGGCGGCCGGACACATCAGGCCTTCGCCGCGCGCATTGGCGCCGATGGCGGCGGGCAGCACGCCGGCCACGGGCGCAATGGAACCGTCGAGCCCGAGTTCGCCCAACACCGTGAAGCCGGCCAGCGCATCGTGGGGAATGGCGCCGATCGCCGCCATCAAGCCAAGCGCGATCGGCAGATCGTAGTGGCTGCCTTCCTTGGGAAGGTCGGCGGGCGCCAGATTGATGGTGATGCGGCGCGCCGGCAAGGCAAGCCCGGAGGCGATCAGAGCCGAGCGCACCCGCTCGCGCGCTTCGGACACCGCCTTGTCGGGAAGGCCGACGATGGTGAACGCCGGCATGCCGGGCGCCACCTGGACCTGGACGTCGACGGGGCGGACTTCGATGCCCTCGAACGAAACCGTGGAGACGCGCTGGACCATGTCAGCCCCTGACGTAAGGGCAGATTAGCCGAAACGCCTGCAGGTTGGCGATTATATACCTTGCAAACCATGTCAGGATGTAGTAGGTTGATTTCATTGGAGATCAGCCATGTCGAACCTGTCAAAAGCGGCCTTTCATAGCGAACCGCAAGCCTTTGAATACCTTGAGAAAACCTTATGGCCCGATGGCGCGGTTTGCCCGCATTGCGGCGTGATCGGCAACGCGACCAAGCTGCAGGGTAAGGCGACGCGGATAGGCGTGTGGAAGTGCAACGACTGCCGCAAGCAGTTCACGGTCAAGGTTGGGACCGTATTCGAGCATGGCCGTATCCCGCTGCATAAAATGCTGCAGGCGGTCTACCTGCTTTGCTGCAGCAAAAAGGGCTGCTCCTCGCATCAGCTACATCGCGTGCTCGGCATCACGTACAAATCCGCGTGGTTTCTCAGCCATCGCATCCGTGAGGCTATGCGGGCCGGGAAACTGGCTCCTATGGGTGGTCCGGGCGGCATCATCGAATCCGATGAAACCTACATTGGCCGCTTGAAGGGCGTGCCGCAGCCGAAAAACGGCCCGGCGCACAAGAACATGGTCATGACACTGGTAGAGCGCGACGGTGGCGCGCGTAGCTTCCATATCGACAGCGCGTCGCTGGCTGAGGTCGTTCCGATCGTCCGCGACAACGTGCGCCGGGAGAGCCGCCTCATGACTGACGCGGCAATCCACTACAAGGGCATTGGCAAGGACTTTGCCGAGCATGGCCGTGTGCATCACGAACGCGAAGAATACGTTCGCGGCGACATCCACACAAACACCGTCGAGGGCTACTATTCGATCTTCAAGCGTGGCATGAAGGGCGTCTACCAGCATTGCTCCGAAAAGCATCTGCACCGCTATCTGGCGGAATTTGATTTTCGCTAGCAACCGCGTCGCGCTTGGCGTAAATGATGAAGCCCGCGCGAACCGTGCGCTCAAAGGCGTTGTCGGTAAGCGCCTGACCTATCGAAATCCTAACGTCACCGCAGCCAAGTAGACGCCAGCGCAAGCAGGAAAAACGGCGCGCGGAACCTCTACAGCTTGTGTTTGATTTCGATTGAACGACTATCGATTTACGAGCAAATCGGCTAGTCTGCGATTCGCTTCGGCACCGGCTAGCTGGTGTTGGGGGCAAAGCGGACGGGGCACTCGATTAGCCAATCACCCCGCCTCGCGATGCACTGGAAGCCGTTCCATTGGCGTGGGACGGCTTTCGCCATTTAAGCGCACCCCTATAGGGGGTGTCACGCCGAATCGCCAAGAGAGATTACATGGCATAAAGTCTCGGCTCAAGGATTTTGTCGGAAATTCTCAACAAAATCCTACAGGCGAGTAAGCGTAAATGCCTGACGATACGGACGATAAGTCAAAGCCACTTGAATTTCGCGTTTCCGGCCCTCTGCACCGCTATTTGGGCTATCTTTCGCGAAACACAGTCCTGGGTCAGAATGAAACCGCTGTGGCAAGGGCGCTCCTAACGCACCGGCTAAATGATATGATCCGCACGAAGGAGCACCTAAAGCTAAAACCTCCCGAGGATGATGATGCCAAAACCGGCAAAGATGGATGACCCGAAGCAAGTGGCGGCGTTTCGTAAGGCTGTCCGCGAGCTTGGCGGTGACGACTCTGGAGAGAGATTTCAAGCCGCGCTACGGACTATCGCCAAGGCGAAGCCGTTACCCGAAAAGGGCAAGCGCAAAAGACCTGCTACGAGCATTCAGGACTAGCAGCAGGTTCATGAGTATCCCATTCGGGTTCCGTTTGAAGCGTCGTCAGATTTTTTGCAGTTTTATTCAGCCAATTGAGCATGCTGATGTGTGCCGAGTTGACAGGATGCATAGGCATAAAATCATAACTAGGGCCATCCATATCGCCTAGCTTTGTCGCGGCTCCATCGCCCATGTTTGCTCTAATCCAATCTGTCATTTCCGTACCAAGTGCTTGCACTTGTGTTGCCCATGCGGGGAACTGGTCTGCTGTAATGGGCACTTGAAGCTTTTCTACGCGCCCATAAAACGATTGCATTTTTTGCGCGATAAATTCCTTTCTTTGCTGCTGCGCGTCATGATCACGGGTTACGAGGCATTCGGCGTGTAAGCGCGCGGCGTGCTCATCCTGCCACATTCCATAGATTGCAAAGGGCAGTCGGGCACAGACCAGCGCAATCAATAGCACTACGGCAAATCTGCCACCTGTCACCCTTGCGTGCGTGGCGGCCGGATCTCGTAGGTGTGGTTCAAACCATCCCACGGCGACTACCAACACAAAAACGACGGCCTGAGCGACGCTGATGCTCTCCACAAAAGCACGCTCGACTGCCGAAATATAAAACCCGAAGAAGCCCATGCGGGCGGATACCACTTACAGACGGTGGTTTGCAAGAACAATCCATGAACATCGTCGGGCCGTGCCCCATATGCGCAATTCGCCCGTATCGTAGATTGGCCATGCGTGGCCGCCGGCTTCGGGCGCTTTCAGCGGCCGCCGGCGGCCAGCAGTTCGCGTCGGGTCGCTTCGAGAACTTCGTCGGAAAGTTCGCCCTTGCCGACGGCCCGCGCCAACAGCAACGCGCCGACCAGCCCGGCCATGGCGGCGACGCCTTTGCGGCGGCGCTCCGCCTTGGAACGGCCGGGGGCGGATTTGGCGAGGAGATCGATCAGGGGTTTCAGGCCGTCGGCGAAAGCATGCTGCACCACCGGATCGCTGCGTGCGGCGTCGGCGCCCAGCGCTGCAAATACGCAGCCCTGCCCTGGCTTATCGCGATGGCTCGGCTGCAGATAGCGCATCAGCAAGGCGGCATAGGCCTCGTCCGGCGCTTTCGCGGCGGTTCGCTGCCAATTGTCGGCGGCCTGCGCCGTCGCCTTGCGGCAGGCTAACGCGGCGAGATCGTCCTTGGACGCGAAGTGCCCGTAAAAGCCGCCATGCGTGAGATCGGCCGCCTTCATGATGTCGGCGACCCCGATGCCGCCGAAACCCTTGGCGCGAAACAGCGCGCTTGCCGCATCGATGATGCGTTCGCGGTTCTCCGCCGATTTCTGCCGGCTCACTCTCACGCCGCGCCTCTGCCTTGCAAGCTGCCCAATTGACAAATTATATGATGACCGTCATCAATAGGCAAGTAATCATGATGATGGTCATCTAACCGAGGGCCGTCGCACCGGAACATCGATTATGGCCTCCACAGCACTGCCGGCATGGCTCGCCCGCCGCAACATCCATTACGGTTGGGTCATTGTCGGCGCCACCTTGCTGACCACGGTGATCACGGCGGCGGCCATGAGCACGCCCGGCGTGCTGATCGTGCCGTTGGAAAAGGAATTCGGCTGGACCGACGCGCAAATCTCTTCGGCGCTGGCGCTCCGGCTCATGCTGTTCGGATTGTTCGGCCCGTTCGCTGCGGCGTTCATGAACCGCTATGGCGTGCGCGCGGTGATGGTCAGCGCCGTGATCCTCATTTCCGCAGGCTACCTGGCGTCGCTGGTCATGACGCAGGTCTGGCAGCTTGTTCTGTTGTGGGGCATCGTGGTTGGCGTCGGCACCGGCCTCACCGCCATGGTTTTGGCCGTTACCGTTGCGACGCGGTGGTTCAATGCGCGCCGCGGCTTGGTGATGGGCGTTTTTGCCGCCAGCAATGCCACCGGTCAGCTTATCTTTCTGCCGCTGATCGCCTTGCTCACCACCCATTACGGCTGGCGCATGTCGCTGGTCTTTATCTGCTGTCTGCTGGCGCTTGCCGGTATCGTCGCGCTGCTGCTGATGCGCGATCGGCCAAGCGACGTTGGCCTGCCGCTCTATGGCGAGACGGCAGTCGCGCCGCCGCCCGCCGGCGGTGTCGGCCTGGTCTCGCTTCTGCTGTCGCCGCTCATCGTGCTGCGGGACTGCGTGCGCGTGCCGATCTTCTGGATTCTGTTCGGCACGTTCTTCGTCTGCGGCTGCAGCACCAATGGCCTGATCCAGACCCATTTCGTCACGCTGTGCCACGATTACGGACTCGCTGCCACGACGGCGGCGAGCGTGCTGGCGATGATGGGCTTTTTCGATTTCTTCGGCACCATCGGCTCGGGCTGGTTGTCCGACCGCTTCGATCCTCGCTGGCTGCTGTTCTGGTATTACGGGCTGCGCGGTCTATCGCTGCTCTATCTGCCATTCACCGATTTCAGCTTCTACGGCCTATCGCTGTTTGCGGTGTTCTACGGCCTCGACTGGATCGCGACCGTGCCGCCGACGGTGAAGCTCACCGCGGACCGCTTCGGCCGCGAGCGCGCCGGCATCGTGTTCGGCTGGGTGTTCGCCGGTCATCAGATCGGCGCGGCCAGCGCGGCGTTCGGCGCAGGCCTCGTGCGGACGGAATATTCGACCTACCTGCCGGCGTTCTTCATCGCCGGCGCGCTCTGTATCATCGCAGCTTTGGCGGTGATCTCGGTGCGCAAGCCGTCAGGCGCGATCGTCGGTGCGGCGGCACCGGCACCGGCACGGGCTTAGGAGTTTCTCTTGCTTTCGATCTTGTCCCAGATCAGCGCCGCGATATCGGCGCCGCCGAAATTCTTCACCGCGCGGATGCCGGTGGGCGAGGTGACGTTGATCTCGGTGAGAAAGCCGCCGATCACGTCGATGCCGACGAACAAAAGTCCGCGCTCGCGCAGCGGCGCGGCGAGACGGGCGCAGATTTCGCGCTCGCGGGCGGTCAGGTCGGTCGCCTTGGGTATGCCGCCGCGCACCATGTTGGAGCGCAAATCGTCCGGCGCCGGCACGCGATTGATGGCGCCCGCGAATTCGCCATCGACCAGGATGATGCGCTTGTCGCCCTCCTTCACCGCGGGCAAAAATTTCTGCACCACCCATTGCTCGCGGAACGTCGCGGCGAACAGATCATAGAGCGAACCGAAATTGAGATCCTCGCGCGCCAATAGGAATACCGCCTCGCCGCCTTTGCCGTAGAGCGGCTTCATGACGATGTCGCCGTGCTCGGCGCGGAAAGCTTTGATGGCGTCGAGATCGCGGGTGATCAGCGTCGGCGGCATCAGATCGGGAAATTCGGTGACGAAGACTTTTTCCGGCGCGTTGCGCACATGCCCCGGGTCGTTGACGACCAGCGTCTTCGGCTGAATGCGCTCAAGGAGATGCGTCGAGGTGATGTAAGCAAGATCGAATGGCGGATCCTGGCGCAGCAGCACCACATCGAAGGAATCGAGCGCGACGTGGCGCGCTTCGCCGAGCGTGAAATGGTCGCCGGCTTTGTCGCGTACCGATAAGGGCTGCACGCTGGCCGAGACCTTGCCGTCGCGCAGCGCCAGCCGGTCGGGCGTGTAATAGGATAGCGCAAAGCCGCGGGCTTGCGCTTCCAAGAGCAACGCGAACGTGGAATCGCCGCGGATGTTTATCCGCTCGATCGGGTCCATTTGCACGGCGACGTTCAGGGTCATTGAGTTTTCTACGCAATTTCAGGTGGGGCGGCCACGCCTAGCGGCTGGCATCGAAGGCATTGGCAATATGGCGCGGGATTTTGCCGGGTGCCACCACGATGACGTCGAAGCGGATTTCGGCGTTAACGTCATTGGGGTGCTGCGCCAGCCAAAACTCGGCGGCGCCAACGATGCGGCTCTTGCCGCGCTCGGTTACCGCTTCGACGGCGTCGTCGAGATTGGCCCGGGCCTTGACCTCGACAAAGACCAGCGATCGACGGCGGCGCGCGACGATGTCGATCTCGCCGAACGGCGTTTTCCAGCGCCGCGCCACAATGCGGTAAGCCTTGGCAATGAGAAACATGGCGGCGCGGCTTTCCGCCGACAGGCCAAGCCGAAAGGCCGCGACCCGTTCCGGCCGCGGCGCTGCTTTGGCGGGCTTCAACGGCTCAGCGCGCCGAGCCATGCTTCGCGTCCTTGGCTTCTTTCGTGAGCGCCAGCGCCTGCTGATAAACCTCGCGCCGCGGCAGGCCGGTGGCATCGGCGACTTCGCCGACGGCGTCTTTGAGCGAAACGCGCGCCAGCGCTTGGCGCAGCATCGTCTCCGTTTCGGCCGCGCCAATCGGCTCGCTTGCCGGCGGCGGCGCAATGACGAGGACGATCTCGCCGCGCGGTACATCTTGCGCGTAGCTCCCGGCCAGCGCTGCAAGGTCGCCGCGGCGGACCTCCTCGTGCAGCTTGGTGAGTTCGCGGCATAAGGCAGCCTCCCGCTGTCCGCCCAGTCCGGCGGCGAGATCGGCCAGCGTTGCGGCAACGCGCGGGCTGGTTTCGAACAGGACCAGCGTCGCCGGGATGCGGGCGAGCTCGGCGATGCGGGTGCGCCGCGCGGCTTCCTTTGGCGGCAGAAAGCCGACGAACAGGAACTGATCGGTCGGCAAGCCGGCAACGGCCAGGGCCGCCATCACCGCCGAGGCGCCCGGCAGGGCCGTGACCGGGTGACCGACGTCCTGCGCGGCGCGGACGAGCTTGTAGCCAGGGTCGGAGATCAGCGGCGTGCCGGCGTCAGTCACCAGCGCGATGGCCGCGCCCTCGGCCAGCCGGCGCAGCAGCATCGGCCGCGCCTTCGCCGCATTGTGCTCGTGATAGGGCGTCAGCGGCCGCGCGATGCCGTAGCGGTCGAGCAGCTTGTGCGTGACGCGGGTGTCCTCGCAGGCGATCACGTCGGCGCCGGCCAGCGTCTCCAGGGCGCGCAGCGTGATGTCGCCGAGATTGCCGATCGGGGTGGCGACGATGTGCAGCCCGGGTGCGAGCCGTGCGACCTCGACGGCTTGGCCGCCAAGCAGGAAGCGGCGTGGCGTCGCTTCGGCGCCGGCCGGCGGATTGCGCAGTTTGTCGCTCATTGGTATCACTCTAGCCGCGCCGTGTTGTGGCGTCATGCCGCGGCAGATTCTCTAACCTTTCCATTTAGTTAACCATTCGCCGCCAATATGTCTGATTGGCGTATCATCGACGTTTCGGGGCGTCGTGGGGAGAACCGCCGTGTCCGCGGAAATGCAGGTTCAGGGGTCGGCGGCTATGCCAACACGGCGCCGCTCGATTGTTGGCTTGCTGGCCACGGCAGGCGCGTTGTTAACGGGCTGCTCAAGTAACTCGCAGTACGTGTCGACGACGGCAGCGCCGCAGAGCTCGCAGGTGCCGCCTGGCGCGACCATCGGCGCCGGCCAGGTCAAAGTGGGTTTGATCCTGCCGTTGTCGGCGCCCGGCAACGCCGGCCTCGCCGGCATGTCGATGCGCAACGCCGCGGAAATGGCGATCGCGGAATTCAACAATCCGAACATCCAGCTTCTGGTGAAGGATGATGGCGGTACGGCCCAGGCCGCCCAGCTTGCTGCGCAGCAATCGCTCGACGACGGCGCCCAGATCATTCTCGGCCCGCTGTTTTCGCAATCGGTGGGCTTCGTCGCCCAGGCGGCGCGGCCGCGCAATGTGCCGGTGATCGCCTTTTCGACCGATACCAATGTCGCATCGAACGGCGTTTATCTGCTGAGCTTTCTGCCGGAATCGGACGTCGACCGCATCGTGCAATATGCCAGTTCGGTGGGGAAGCGCTCCTACGCCGCGCTCATCCCCGACAACCCTTATGGCACGGTGGTCGAGGCGGCGTTCAAGCAGGCCATTGCGCGGCGCACCGGCAGCCAGATCGTCGCGCTCGAGCGCTATCCACACGACAAGGCCGCCATGGCGGCGCCGATCCGCACCATGGCGCAAGGCTCGGTCCGCGCCGAATGCCTGTTCATTCCCGACAGCGGCGATGTGGTGCCGGACGTGGTCCAAGGCCTGGTCGCCGATGCGGTCAATCTCAAGCGGCTGCAGCTGCTCGGCACCGGCTTGTGGGACGACCCGCGTGTCTTCGCGGCGCCGGCGCTCTCCGGCGGCTGGTACGCCGCTCCGGACGGCACCGGCTACCGGAATTTCGCCACCCGCTATCGTCAGCACTACAACCAGGACCCGGTGCGTACCGCGACGCTGTCTTATGATGCCGTCGCTCTGGTTGCCGCCTTGGTGAAGACGCAAGGGCCGCAGCCATTCACGCCGCAAGTGCTCACCAATCCGTCGGGTTTTTCCGGCATCGACGGTCTGTTCCGGTTCAAGCCGGACGGCACCAATGAGCGCGGGCTGGCAGTGCTGCGCGTGGCCACATCAGGGGCCCAGATCATTTCGCCGTCGCCCCGCAGCTTTAGTTCGGCCGCCGGATAATAAGCCAGCTTATGAATTGTCGGGCTTAAAACCTAGAAATCTGGCGCGGAGGACCCTTATGTTGAGAGGTCAGCTCGCCGTCGCCACGCAGTTTCAGCAGTTCGGCTGAAGATAATAAGCTAGCTTATTAATTCCAGCTGTCAAAAATCGGAGAAATCCGGCGCGTATGCCCCGCTACGCCGCGAGGTCGGCGACCACCGCATCAAGGACCGGGAAGCCCGGTAAGGTCACTCGCAGGCGTCCCTTGGCGGTGGTTTCGACCAGACCATGCTCGTGCAGCATGGCGATGCGAGCCGGATCGAGCGGCCGGCCGGAGATTTTTGTGTAGCGATCGATATCGATGCCCTCGGCAAGCCGCAGCCCCATCAGTAGGAATTCATCGGACCGTTCCTCACGGGTGAGCACATCGTCAGTGATGACCCCGTGGCCATGGTCTTCGACACGCATCAGCCAGCTTTCCGGCCGCTTCTCGGTCGCGGTGGCATGCCGCTCGCCGTCGATATCAAGCCGGCCATGTCCTCCGGGGCCGATGCCGGCGTATTCCTGGCCGCGCCAATAAACCAGATTGTGCCGGCATTCGCCGCCCGGCCGCGCATGGTTGGAAATCTCGTAAGCCGGCAGTCCGGCCGCCGCGCAGACCTCCTGGGTCGTGTCGTAGAGGGCGCGTGAGGTGTCCTCATCGGGCAGGCGCAATTTGCCCGCGGCATGCAGCGCGAAAAACGGAGTCTCGGGCTCGATGGTCAGTTGATAGAGCGAAAGGTGGTCGCCGGCCTCGGCAAGCGCGGCCTTTAATTCGCTCGCCCATGCCTTGGGCTCCTGGTTCGGCCGGGCATAGATGAGATCGAATGAGTAGCGGTCGAACACGCTACGCGCGATGGCAACGGCGTCGAGCGCCTCGCGCGCCGAATGCATGCGGCCAAGCTCGGCAAGCACGCGATCATCAAGCGCCTGCACGCCGAGCGACACCCGATTGACGCCGGCAGCGCGGTAGCCGCGAAAGCGCGTCGCCTCGACGCTCGTCGGATTGGCTTCGAGCGTAATTTCCGCGTCCGGCGCGACGCGCCACTGCCGGGCGATGGAATTGAGCACGCCCGCGATGGTCGCCGGCTGCATCAGCGAAGGGGTTCCGCCGCCGAAAAAAATCGTCGACACCGTCCGGCCACGCAGGCGCTCGGCTATGGTGCCGATCTCGGTGTGAAAAGCTTTCAGGAAACGCGGCTCGTCGATCGGCTCGCGCCGGACGTGACTGTTGAAATCGCAATACGGACATTTCGACAGGCAGAACGGCCAGTGGATATAGACGCCGAAGGCTTGCGCGTCGCCGGCCACAACAGGTTCAGCCACCACAGGTTCAGCCAAGACACGCCTCCGCAAGTTTAAGGAAGGCGCGGGCGCGATGCGAAAGGCCTTTTCCCCGCGGCGGCAGGCCGTGCTTTTCCTCGCTTCCCATCTCGCCGAAGGTGCGCGATTGGCCGTCTTCTTGGCCGTCCGGCAGGAACATGGGATCGTAGCCGAAACCTTTGGTGCCGCGCGGCGGCCAGACCAGCGTGCCGTCGACACGGGCCTCGAATTCCTCAAGGTGGCCGTCCGGCCAGGCGACGCAGAGTGCCGAGACGAAATGCGCCTTGCGGCGGTCAGGCGCAGTTGCGCCGCGCGCGCGCAGCTTTTCCTCGATCGATTCCGTGGCGCGGCGGAAATCGCGGTCAGGGCCCGCCCAGCGCGCCGAATGAATGCCGGGCGCGCCGTCGAGCGCATCGACTGCAAGCCCGGAATCGTCCGCAAAGGCGGCAAGCCCGGTCGCCTTGGCCGCCGCTTCCGCCTTGATGCGCGCGTTGTCGCGAAACGTCATTCCCGTTTCGTCCGGTTCCGTAAGCCTAAGCTCGCCTGCCGATATGGCGTCAATTCCATACGGCGCAAGCAAATCGCGCATTTCAGCAAGCTTGCCGGGGTTATGCGTCGCGATCACGAGACGCCCGGTTATGCGGCGATGCGCCGGGCCGCTCACATCACCGCCATCTTCTGCAGATCGATCAGCTTGGCGATGCCTTTGCGCGCCAGCGCCAAGAGCGCCGAGAATTGCGCCTCCGAGAACGGGTCTTTTTCCGCGGTGGCCTGCACTTCGACGATATTCCCGGAGCCGGTGAGAACGAAATTGGCGTCGGTGTCGGCCTGCGAATCCTCGGCATAATCGAGATCGAGCACCGCGGTGCCGGAGTAGACGCCACAGGAGATCGCCGCGATATGATCGCGCAACACCTCGGCCTCGATCATCGATCGCGCCTTCATCCAGGCGAGGCAATCGTAAAGCGCGATCCAGGCGCCGGTGATGGACGCTGTGCGGGTGCCGCCGTCGGCCTGGATCACGTCGCAGTCGATGGTGATCTGCCGCTCGCCGAGCGCTTTGAGATCGACCACCGAGCGCAGGCTGCGGCCGATCAGGCGTTGGATCTCGACGGTGCGGCCGTTCTGTTTGCCGGCCGAGGCCTCACGCCGCGTCCGCTCAAGTGTCGCTCGCGGCAGCATGCCGTATTCGGCGGTGATCCAGCCGCGCGCCTGTCCCTTGAGCCACGGCGGCAGACGATCCTCGAGCGTCGCCGTGACCAGCACGTGGGTGTCGCCGAATTTCACGAAGCAGGAGCCTTCAGCATATTTCACGACGCCGCGTTCCAGCGACACAGGGCGTAATTCGTCAGGTTGTCGGCGGCTCGGCCGCATGCAGGTCTCCCGGTTGCCGGTGCTAGAGCATGATCCGGAAAAGTGGATACCGGTTTTCCGAAAAGATCATGCTCCGGCCAATAAGATTCACCGGCGCTGCACGCTTGTAGTGGGTTGGACCTGGACCCCACAAGGGCAGAACGACGCGCGGCGCGAACCGACGATTTGCCAGCCGCTGCCGCTGACCCTAACCTTCGGGGAGGTTGGCCGGAGGACATCGCCATGGCGGAAGCAATGCTGGAAACCACCCAGAAACTGGCGAAATTCGCCGCGACGCTGCGCTACGGCGATTTGCCGGAACGGGTCAGAGAGCATTGCAAGTCGCTGTTTCTGGATGCGCTCGCCTGCGCGGTGGCCGGCCATCAGGGCGAGGAGACCGGCCAGATGGCGGCGCTCGCCGCCGCGCTGGCGCAAGGACGCGAGTCGAGCGTGATCGGCGGCGAGCATTTGTCGCTCGCCGGCGCGACGCTGCTCAACGGTTATCTCGTCACCGCGGTGACGATGTGTGACGTGCACCGCGCGACCATGACCCATATCACGCCGGAAATCGTGCCCCCGGCGCTCGCCATCGCCGAGCGCGACGGTCTGTCCGGCCGCGATCTTCTGGTCGCCATCGCGGCAGGCTGCGAAGTGACGACGCGGATCGGCATCGGCCTCGATTATCCGGTGTTTCGCGCGCGAGGCTGGCATGGGCCGGGCATCCTCGGTCCGTTCGGCGCTGCAGCGGCGGTCGGTTCGTTGCTGAAATTCGACGCCGACACTATGGCGCGGGCTTTCGGTCTTGCCGGCAGCCAAGCGGCGGGGACGTTTGCGGCGTGGGGCACGCCGACGGTCAAATTCCATCAATGCCGCGGCGCGCTGTCGGGCTTGATGGCGGCGCTGTTGGCGCAGCAAAAATTCGTCGCCACGCGCGAATTCCTCACCGCCAAGGACGGCGGCCTCTACAACGCCTATGTCAACGGCGGCAAACCGGACGTCGTGACCGCCGATCTCGGCCAGCGTTTCGAGCTTGAGCAAATCGCGCTACGTCTCTGGCCGTCGGCGTCGCTGATTCAGGGGTTGAACACCGCCCTGTTCGAGATCGTGGAAAAGCATCAGATCAATCCGGCGCGGGTGCGCCAGGTCGGCATTGCGCTGAGCCGAGCAACTTTCGACTTTCATGGCGGCTTTGACAGGTACAAAGCCAAATTCGAGGCGCTGTTGTCGGCGCACTATACGGCCGCGGTCATCTTGCACGATCGCGCGCTGACCTTGGCTCAATTCGAGCCCGATCGCTACGACGATCCGAAACTGCGCCGCTTCGCCGCCGAAAAAGTTAAAGTCCGCGCCGACGATGCAATCGCCGGCGCGCAAGCTAAAGTCGACGTGATCATGGACGACGGCGCAACGTTCTCGGCGCGCTGTGAGCACCCGCTCGGGTCGGCGGAGAATCCGCTGTCGCGCCGCCAGATCGAGCAAAAATTCCGCAGCTACGCGCAGGGCGTCATCGCCGACGCCCATATCGCCGACGTCATTGCCGCGGTGGACCGTCTGGAAGACTTCGGCTCGGTGCGCAAGCTTATGGAACTCTTGCGCGGGGCGCCTCGCGCCCATGCGATGGCGGCGGCGGAGTGATATATAGCGAACGACACTGCGGCGTTCGGTTGGGAGTGCTGCTTGGCCAGCCATGATTTTCCGCTGAGCGTGAACCAGCTGGGGCTCGCCCAGCTCAATGAGCGTTCGCGCGAGATCTTTCGCCATATTGTCGAGAGCTATCTGGCGACCGGGGAGCCGGTCGGCTCGCGCAATCTGTCGCGCATTCTGCCGATGCCGTTGTCGCCGGCTTCGGTGCGCAACGTCATGTCCGATCTCGAGCAGCTGGGGCTCGTCTATGCGCCGCACACCTCGGCGGGCCGGTTGCCGACCGAAATGGGGCTGCGTTTCTTCGTCGACGCCCTGATGCAGATCGGCGATCTCACCGAGAACGACCGCAAGGCGATCGAAGCGCAGGTCGTCGGCTCGGGCCAGGCGAAATCGGTGGAGACGGTGCTGACCGAAGCGTCGGGACTGCTGTCCGGGCTAAGCCGCGCCGCCGGCGTCGTGCTCACCGCCAAATCGAATCCGCGCCTCAAACACATCGAATTCGTCCGGCTGGAGCCGGAACGCGCGCTGGTGATCCTGGTCGGCGAGGATGGCCAGGTGGAAAACCGGGTGCTCCACGTTTCGATCGGCCTGCCAACCTCGGCGCTGACCGAAGCGGCGAATTTCCTCAACGCCCGCATTCGCAGCCACACCCTCGACGAGGTCAAAGGCGAGGTCGAGCGCACGCTCAAGGAAAGTGAGGCCCAGCTCAATCAACTGACCAAGAAGATCGTCGCCGAGGGTTTGGCGAGCTGGTCCGGCGGCGAGAGCGACGAACGCAAGCTGATCGTGCGCGGCCAGGCCCATCTGCTCGACGATCTCAAGGCTGTCGCCGACCTCGAGCGGGTGCGGCTCCTGTTCGACGACCTGGAGACCCGCCGCGAGGTGATCGATCTGCTCGGCCGTGCCGAACAGGCCGAGGGCGTGCGGGTTTTCATCGGCTCCGAAAACAAGCTGTTTTCGCTGTCCGGCTCGTCGACCATCGTGGCGCCCTATCACGACGCGTCAGGCCATATTGTCGGCGTGCTCGGCGTTATCGGGCCGACCAGGCTCAATTACGCGCGCATCGTCCCCATGGTGGACTACACCGCCAAAGTCGTCAGCAAGCTCCTGGGCGGCTGATCCGATGCTTGATTTTTGCCGGTTGAACCCTGATATCCGGGTCGTCAAAGGATGGAAAACCCATGACGGAACAGACCGCTCGTGCTGAGGACGAGGCGGCCGGGCCGCAGCGGACCGAGGCTCCAGCCACCGCGCCGGCAGTCCAGCCGACGCCCTCGACCGCGCTCGAACGCGAGCATGCGGAGATGAAAGACCGGCTGTTGCGGACGCTCGCCGAGATGGAGAATCTGCGCAAGCGCACCGAGCGCGAAGTCGCCGATTCCCGGCTTTACGGCATCACCTCCTTCGCGCGCGACGTTCTCGGTGTCGCCGATAATATGCACCGCGCGCTGGAAGCGGTGGCGCCGGAATTGCGCACGAGCGCGCAGAGCGGCGCCAAGGCACTCGTCGACGGTGTCGAACTGACCGAGCGGGAGCTCCTCAAGGCGCTGGAGAAAAACGGCGTCCGCCAATTCACGCCGCAACGCGAAAAATTCGATCCGAACCTGCACCAGGCCATGTTCGAAGTGCCCGACGCCACGGTGCCCGCCGGCAGCGTCGTCCAGGTCTTGCAGCCCGGCTATATGATCGGCGAGCGCGTGCTGCGTCCGGCTCTGGTCGGGGTGTCGAAGGGCGGACCGAAAGCCGGCCCGGCTTCGTCTACCAACGACAACGCCAAGACTGCCGCGAACTAAAAGCGCGAAATCTGCAATTCACTCGGTTTTGACGCTGTCGCGTATCGTGCGCAGGCGCATGAGCATGCCGGGCCACAGATCGGCATTCGCGATGCCGATCATTTGCATATAACCGCCGGTGCCGAAGCGGAGCCATTGCACGACCATGACATCGGTGCCTCGCGGATCCTTGGCCTTTGCCAGGGTTTCGTAGCCCGGTTGGCCCTCGATCCGCAGCGGTTCGGCATCCTGGATGTGGATGTCGCCGATCCCGCCGATCTGATCGAATGTCACCCGCGCGAAATTGTCGTCGTCGCTGGCCTCGTTGGGCCCGCCCGGCAGCGCGGCGATGAGGAAACGGGCGTCGATGGGTTGTCCCGTCGGCTTGTCGTTGCCTTTCTGCGGCGCTTTGCCTGAGGGGCCGTTGGCCGATACATCCACCAGCATCAGGGCGCGCCCCGGCAAGACGTCGTCGATATGAAATCCGGCAAGGTCGCCGACCTTAAACGGCAGCAAGCTCAGCCGCTCCGCGTCGGGCACGCTCGGGCGCACCGCAAGTGTTGCAAGCGTAGCGCGCACCGCTTGATCAGTATATTTTTTGTTCTGCTCCGGCGCCCGCACGGTAACGAGCGCGGTGATCCCGGCGGCCGGAGCGACCAACATCCACTTGTTATAGGAGGTCCGGCCCCCGGCGGCTTGCTTGCCGGTCAGCAGAAATCCCGTGGCGCCGGCGACCGCCATCGGCTCGCGGCTATCGATGCCCTGCTTCTTCAGGGTGTCCGGAACCATGGATTTGTCCAGTGCGCTGAAGGCTTCGGCTGGAAATGTCGCAACAAGAATCGCGGCCTCGTTCTCGGGATCTTCGAACCCGACGAAATTAGTGCTTGGCTTCATGCCCGGCGGCGGCACGAGCCCAACACGGGAGCCGGTCGGAAAAACCGCATCGGCGGCCTGTCCCGCACTCGCCCAAACCAGGACGGCGAAAACCGCTGCCGCGATACCGGCGGCCGTCCGCGTCGCGGGCATTGTGTTGGAACTCGTCATCGCTGGTCCTGAAGAGCTGCCGCGGGCCACTCCGCCCGCAAATGGTCCGGGCGCGTCACCCGCCGCATGGTCAGATTGATCCGGCCGCCCTCCGCAAGCAAGGTCGACGTGCCGGGATAAATGCGGTCGACGCCATGGAAGGCAAGCCGCGTTTGACCACCAAGAACCAGCACGTCGCCGGAATTGAGGCGGAAAGAGCGCGTCGGCTCGCCGCGCTTAAGCCCGCCGACGCGGAACAAGCAGGAATCGCCGAGCGAAAGCGAGACCACCGGAGCGGTGAAATCGGCCTCATCGCGGTCCTGATGCAGGCCCATTTTCGCCGCCGGGCCGTAGAAGTTGATCAAACAAGCCTCCGGCGGATGGGGATAGTCGGCAACGCTGTCCCATAATCGGAGCAGGGCATCCGGCAGCGGCGGCCATGGCCGGCCGGTCTCGGGATGGGCCGGGGCGTAGCGGTACCCGTTCTTGTCCGACATCCAGCCAAGCGAACCGCAATTCGACATGCGGACGGTGAAAGGCCGGTCGGATTTCGGCATGCGTGGGGTAAACAGCGGGGCCTCCCGCAGCAGCGCGCGTAAAGTCGCCAGAAGCTCCCCTTGCTGGCCGGCATCGTAGTAGCCGGCCAGAACTATGAAGCCGGGTTTTTCCTGCAGCCTCGTCATTTTCTATTCTTCTTTCACTTCGACGCTCCGCTGCAAGGCCCGTTAAGGCCGGCCCTTTAGATTTGGCCGCAACTTGGCTGCGGCCCATGCAGGACTATTAAGCCGCGCGATCCGCGGCGATCTTTTCCGGAACGAGGCGCACGCTATCGAGCGCACCGCGCACACCGGATTCGCCGGCCTCGTGATATTCGGCGTCTTCATTGACGTTCCACACGTCGTAGCGCCGCGCGCCGGCGAGAATGTTTTGCGCGGTGAGCATCGCCGTCATCATCGCGTGGTCCTGATTATTGTATCGGTGCATGCCGTTGCGGCCGATCACGTGAAGTGTCGGGTAGCTGGCTTCGAGGTCGCGGCGAATGGCGGCGATGTTGTCGCTATAGTCCTCGTCGTAAACCGGATAGGCCTTGGCCTGGCGAACCACGCAGGCGTCGACGACGTCAGCCGGGGCAGCAAGCCCGATCCGCCCCACTTCCGCTTTCGCCAGCGCAACGAGATCGCGGTTGGCGGCATTCCACAGCCCGTCGCCCTCGAAGCAGAAATATTCGAGGCCGAGGCAGCTCATGCCCTCGGGCACCATCTCCGGCGACCAGGAGCGGAAATTCTGCACCCGGCCGACCTTGACGCTCGGATCGTGGATATAGATCCAGTTATCCGGAAATAACTCGGCCTTGCGCACCATCAGCGCCACGGTGAGAAAATCGCGGTAGCGCAAAGCCCGCGCATGCAGGAGCGAGATCGGGACCGGCTTGAGCCGCTCCACGAGTTCGCGCAGCGGTGCCGAGCTGACAACGTGGTGCGCGGTGTAGGTTTCGCAGCCGCGATCGGCCGTTGCGACCGCGATGCGCCAACAATTGCGCGCCGCATCGAATTCGAGGCCGACAAGTTCGCGGCCCATAAGAATGCGGCCGCCTTGCGCCTTGATCTTGCGCGCCGCCGCTTCCCACATCATGCCCGGCCCTTTGCGCGGGTATTGGAAGCTCTCGATCAGCGTCTTGACGGTATCGCCGTCGGTTGCGGCCTCGCCCGGGCGCTTACGGCCGCCCCGCAGCGAGCGTTTGAGGCCGTGGATGATGGCCGTTGCCAAATCGAGGCCCTTGATGCGCTGGGCCGCCCAATCGGCGGAAATCTCGTCGCAGGACATGCCCCACACTTTCTCGGTGTAGGTCTTGAAGAAAATCTGGAACAGCCGTTCGCCAAACTGATTGCGCACCCAGTCGTGGAAGGTGCGCGCCGGCGTTATCGGGAAGATTTTTGCGTAAGCGTAGGACGCAAGGCACGCTGCGCTGGTGAATACGCCGAGCTTGAGCAGCGCTTCAAAGGCCTTCAGCGGATAGGAGAAAAACTTGCCGTTGTAGTAGATGCGCGACAGGCGCGGCCGCTCGATGAAATCGTCGGGCAGGATTTCCCGCCACAGCGCGACGACCTCTTTCGATTTGGAAAAGAAGCGGTGGCCGCCGATGTCGAACAGAAAGCCCTTGTAGTCGACGGTGCGGCTGATGCCGCCGACATAGGCCGGGTCGCGCTCGATCACGAGGACGGACTGCGCCTGCTTGGTCAGGCAATAGGCCGCCGTGAGGCCGGCGGGTCCGGCGCCGATCACGAAGACGCCGGCATCGACGTTGCTCTCGCGGACGGTCATGTCGCTCACTTCAGGCGGGACGCCGCGGGCGGAAGGCGAAGAGCGCCTGGCCAGAATAGGAAACGAGCGCGCCGGCGGCGGCGCCGGCGATCACGGCGATCTGCGGTGGGGCGGTCACGAGCGTGACGACGAGGACTGCGAATACGCCGTAGCTCACGGCCTGGGCGGCGATGACGACCGCGGCGTAGCGCATCGCTTCATCGGCGGCGCGGCGGCCGCTGCGATCGAAGGTGAGCGCGCGGTTGAGCCGCCACGACACCAGCGTTGCCAAAGGCAGCGAAATAAGCCGCGCGCCGAGTGGATTGATCCCGTGCGCGACGACGAGCGTGAAGACCGCCAGATCAGTGATGAGACCTAGTCCGCCGACGCCGAGGAAGCGAAGCGGGCGGGGCAGGACCGCGAAAAATCCGCGGACCGGATCGTTGACGGCGGCTGCGGGTACGGGCACTGCAAGCCCGGCCGCGCAGCGATCGGCATCACTTAAACGCAAAACGGCTCCAAGCCGCGGCGGCTGATCTGTAACGCCTGTTTCCGGCCGGCCCGGCTGCAGTCCCATGCTGCGGTCCCAAGTTGCGGTCCCAAGTTGCGGTCCAACGGTCCCGCGCTATCCGTGGCAGGGGTTTCTTAATGGCGGACTAGCGCCCCCGCGTGCGTTTGAGACTGCGCGCGACACCGTTAAGAGACCCTCACCGCGATTGAACGTTCGGAACGCGCAGTGGCCGCGGAAATGGGCGGCGCATCGGGCAATCCTGCCTTGCGGCGCGATGCCGCCCTCCTATATGAGCCAAGGGAAATCGTTCCGGCAGCAGACGTTTGGCCACTGGTCGAAGGGCTGCGGTTGAGGCGATGAGTTATAAGGGGGTCGGACTTTGGGCGCCTTACGGGCCAGCCCGACCTGCCGCAAAAGAGAGGATTTAGACCATGGGCAAGGTCATCGGTATCGATCTCGGGACCACCAATTCCTGCGTCGCCGTTATGGAAGGCAAGACGCCGAAGGTCATCGAGAACGCAGAGGGGATGCGCACCACGCCGTCCATCGTCGCTTTCACCGACGAGGGCGAGCGGCTGGTCGGCCAGCCGGCAAAACGCCAGGCGGTCACCAATCCCGAGCGCACCATTTTCGCAGTCAAACGTCTGATCGGCCGTCGCTACGACGATCCGATGGTGGAGAAGGACAAGAAGCTCGTTCCCTACAAGATTTCGCGCGCCAGTAACGGCGACGCCTGGGTCGAGATCGAGGGCAAGAGCTATTCGCCGTCGCAGATTTCGGCGTTCATCCTGCAAAAGATGAAGGAGACGGCGGAGGCCTATCTCGGCGCCAAGGTCGATCAGGCCGTCATCACCGTTCCGGCTTATTTCAACGACGCACAGCGCCAGGCCACCAAGGACGCCGGCAAGATCGCCGGTCTCGAAGTGTTGCGCATCATCAACGAGCCGACCGCAGCCGCGCTCGCTTACGGTCTCGACAAGAGCAAGACCGGCACCATCGCAGTCTATGACCTCGGCGGCGGCACCTTCGATATTTCCATTCTCGAAATCGGCGACGGCGTGTTCGAGGTGAAGTCGACCAACGGCGACACCTTCCTCGGCGGCGAAGATTTCGACATGCGGCTGGTCAACTATCTGGCCGACGAATTCCAGAAGGAGCAGGGCATCGATCTGCGCCGCGACAAGCTGGCGCTGCAACGGCTCAAGGAATCCGCCGAAAAGGCCAAGATCGAGCTGTCCTCGACGACGCAGACCGAGATCAATCTGCCGTTCATCACGGCGGACGCGTCGGGACCGAAGCATCTGACCATGAAGCTCACCCGCGCCAAGTTCGAGGCGCTGGTCGACGACCTCATTCAGAAGACGATCGATCCGTGCCGGCAGGCGCTCAAGGATGCCGGCGTGTCCGCGGCCGAGATCAACGAGGTCGTTCTGGTCGGCGGCATGACGCGCATGCCGAAGGTCCAGGAGGTCGTCAAGCAGCTGTTCGGCAAGGAGCCGCATAAGGGCGTCAATCCCGACGAAGTCGTCGCGGTGGGCGCTGCGATCCAGGCCGGCGTGCTGCAAGGCGACGTCAAGGACGTGCTGTTGCTCGACGTCACGCCGCTGTCGCTCGGCATCGAGACGCTGGGCGGCGTGTTCACCCGGCTGATCGACCGCAACACCACGATCCCGACCAAGAAGAGCCAGGTGTTCTCCACGGCCGAGGACGGCCAGACCGCGGTGACGATCCGCGTGTTCCAGGGCGAGCGCGAGATGGCGGCCGACAACAAGATCCTCGGCCAGTTCGATCTCATCGGCATTCCGCCGGCGCCGCGCGGCGTGCCGCAGATCGAGGTCACTTTCGACATCGACGCCAACGGCATCGTTAACGTGTCGGCCAAGGACAAGGGCACCGGCAAGGAGCAGCAGATCCGCATCCAGGCTTCCGGCGGTCTGTCCGAGACCGACATCGACAAGATGGTCAAGGACGCCGAGGCTCACGCCGAGGAAGACAAGAAGCGCAAAGCCCAGGTCGAGGCGAAGAACCACGCCGAGGCTCTGCTGCACGCCACCGAAAAGACCTTGGCCGAGCATGGCGCGAAGGTCGGCGAGACCGAACGCCGCGCCATCGAGAACGCGATGGCGGATCTGAAGGAAGCCTTGAAGGGCACCGACGCTGACGCGATCGCTGCGAAGGCCAACACGCTGCAGCAGGCTTCGATGAAGCTCGGCGAGGCGATGTACAAGCAGGCCAGCGAACAGCAGCCGGGCGGCGGCGATGCCGGCGGCGGCGGCGAGGCCAAGAAGGAAGACGTCGTGGATGCCGAGTTCACCGAAGTCGACGACGACAAGAAGAACAAAAAATCGGCTTGATGCAGCGAGGCGCTTGATGCCGTTGCGGCTGGTCAGAATGGCACCCCCGGATGCAAAACGGGGGTGTTCGTTCATCAAGAATCGGACATCATCCAGCGGTTCTTCTGTCGGTTCTTCTCGGTTCTTGGGGTAAGGACTGATGGTCAAGCGCTGCTATTACGAATCTCTCTCGATCGAACGCACTGCGAGCGACGGCGACATCAAGGCTGCTTTTCGCAAGCAGGCGATGGTCTGCCATCCGGATCGCAATCCCGGCGACAAGGAAGCCGAGCATCGCTTCAAGGAAATCAACGAAGCCTACGAGGTCCTCAAAGACCCGGATAAGCGCGCCGCCTACGACCGTTTCGGCCACGCTGCCTTCGAGCACGGCATGGGCGGGTCGGGGCCGGGTTTTGGCGCCGATTTCGGCACCACCTTTTCCGATCTGTTCGAAGGTATTTTCGGCATGGCCGGAGCGCGCGGCCGCAGCACCGGCGGCCGCGAGCGCGGCGCCGATCTGCGCTACAACATGGAGATCAGCCTCAACGAGGCTTACGCCGGCAAGAATGCGCAGGTCCGCATTCCGACGTCGGTGACCTGCGAGGCGTGCTCCGGCTCCGGCGCCAAGGCCGGCACCAAGCCGAAGACCTGCCCGATGTGCGGCGGCCAGGGCCGCGTGCGTCACGCCCAAGGCTTCTTCACGCTGGAGCGCACTTGTCCGAATTGCGGCGGCCGCGGCCAGTCGATCGACAGTCCCTGCGCCTCATGCGCCGGCTCCGGCCGCGTCACCCGCGAGCGCACGCTGGCGGTGAATATTCCGGCCGGCGTGGAGGACGGTACCCGTATCCGGCTCGCCGGCGAGGGCGAGGCCGGGGTGCGCGGCGGGCCGCCCGGCGATCTCTACATTTTCCTGTCAATCGGCGCGCATCCGTTCTTTCAGCGCGAAGGCGCCGATCTATATTGCCGCGTGCCGGTGTCCATGGTCGCCGCGGCGATGGGCGGCGAATTCGAAGTGCCGACCATCGACGGCGGCAAGACCAAGGTGAAAATCCCGGAGGGCACGCAGTCCGGCCGGCGGTTTCGCCTGCAAGGCAAGGGCATGCCGGTGCTGCGCGCCCGCCAATCCGGCGACATGTATGTGCAAGTCGTGGTCGAGACGCCGCAGAAGCTTACCAAGAAGCAGCGCGAGCTGTTGGCCGAATTCGACCGGCTGTCGTCGACCGAAACCCACCCCGAATCCACAGGCTTTCTCGGCAAGGTCAAGGAGTTCCTCGACGGGCTCGGCGCCCGCACCGGCTCCGCCTGAATTGATATGGTTTTTCCCGCCTGAATGTTTTAAAAGCGACATAGACTTGTCGCGTGCAAAGGCTTGTACAAGGTTTTTTGTGTGACCCTCATGCCACTGCCGGCCCTGCAAAAATTCGAGAAGAAGATCGGGCGGCAGTTTCGCCTCCTGGAAGTCAGGAAGAACATCATCGAGCGCAAGATCGAGCGCCAGATCCGGCTGTTCGAAGAAAAGCGCGACGGCATCGGCAAGAAGATCGAGCAGCAGATCAAGCAGTTCGAGCTCCGGAAGGGCATCCGGCTCGACGACGAGGTGCGCTTCCTGCGCTCCTGGATCGAGCGGCCGTTGACGGTCGGCGCGGTGACGCCGTCGGGCAAGATCCTGGCCCGCGCCATGGCCCGCTATGTCGATCCGAATTCGACCGGGCCGGTGGTCGAGCTGGGTCCGGGTACCGGGCCGGTCACGGAAGCCCTGGTCGAGGCCGGCGTCGATCCTTCGCGGCTCGTGCTGGTCGAATTCGATCCGACTTTCTGCCGCATCCTGCGCAACCGCTATCCCGAAGCCACTTTGGTGCAGGGCGACGCCTATAGTCTGCGCCGGCTCCTTGAGACGCTGCTCATTCAGCCCGCCGCCGCGGTGGTGTCGGGCCTGCCGCTGATCACCAAGCCGATCAAGCTGCGCTTGCGGCTCATTCGCGATGCCTTCGACCTGATGGTGCCCGGCGCGCCCTTCGTGCAATTCACTTATTCGGTCGCTTCACCGGTGCCGCGGCGCTTCGGCGGCTTCACCGCGGAAGCCTCCGAGCGCATCTGGATGAATATTCCGCCGGCGCGCGTGTGGGTCTATCGGAAGGCCTGACGGTCTTTCGAACATGCCCAATCCCAAAATCCTGATCATCCCCGGCTCGCTGCGCACCGGCTCGTACAATGCGCGGCTTGCCGCGCTGGCGGCCAAGGAGCTGGTGCTCGCCGAAGGCGAGGTGACGCGCATCTCGCTTGAAGACTATCCGCTGCCGCTGTTCGATGCCGATCTCGCGGCCTCGTCCGGCATGCCGGCCGCGGCGCCGCGGCTCAAAGCCATGCTGATGGCGCATCGGGGCGTCTTCATTACCAGCCCGGAATACTCAGCCTCGGTGACGCCGCTGCTCAAGAACGCCATCGACTGGGTGTCGCGCGTGCGCGAGGGCAGCGAACCGACTTATGCCGCCTTCAAAAATCGTGTCTTTGCTATCGGGTCGGCGACGGCGAGTTCAAGCGGCGGCGTGCGCTCGATGATGGCGCTGCGGCAAATTCTGGAACTGGGCTGCGGCGCGCTGGTCATTCCCGAGCAGGTGTCGGTGCCGCGCGCCGAAGGGGCGTTTGACGATATGGATAACCTTAAGGACGAAACGGCCGCCGCGGCGATGAAGGCCATGGCGCGGCGGCTCGTCGAACTCGCAAGCGCGATGCATTAGAATGCGCACGATGCAGCTAAAGCCGCGCGAACGCCTGATCGTTGCCCTCGACGTCTCATCGGTTGAAGCGGCGGCCGCGCTGGTGGCGCGGCTCGGCGACGCGGTCTCGTTCTACAAGATCGGCTATCAGCTCGCCTTCGCCGGCGGGCTTTCTTACGCGCACACGCTGACCGGCGCCGGCAAGCAAGTCTTTATCGACCTCAAGCTGCACGACATCGCCAACACCGTGGCGCAGGGCGTGAAAAGCGTGGCCCGGCTCGGCGCAACCTTCCTCACCGTGCACGGCTATCCGCCGACCATGCGGGCGGCAGTCGAGGCGCGCGAAGGCAATTTGCGCATTCTCGCGGTTACCGTGCTCACTTCGTTCGACGATGCCGATCTCAAAGCCGCCGGCTATGCCACCACCGTTCCCGAGCTCGTCGCCCGGCGCGCGGCGCAAGCGCGCGACATCGGCATCGACGGTCTTGTCTGTTCGCCGGAAGAAGCAGCAAGCGTCCGCACCATCGTCGGCGACAAGCTTTCTCTGGTGACGCCCGGTATCCGGCCGGCCGGCGCCGAGGCCGGCGACCAGAAGCGCATCGCGACGCCGGCGGCGGCGATCGCGGCCGGTGCGGATTACCTGGTGGTGGGCCGGCCGATCATTGCCGCGCCCGATCCCAAGGCGGCGGCTGAGGCAATTGTCGCCGAGATCGCCGGCGCGCAGCAAAAATAAGAGGGAGCGGGTCATGCCCAAGGGCTATTGGCTGCCGCAGATCGATGTCAGCGACATGGACGGCTACAAAGCCTATATGGAGGCGACGCCGCCGGCGCATGAGAAATACAAAGGCGTTGCGCTGGCGCGCGGCGGCCGCAGCGAAGTGGTGGAGGGCCGCGTTCGCTCCCGCTGCGTGATCCGCGAATTCCCGGACTATGCCGCGGCGCTCGCCTGCTATCGCTCGGACGAATACCAGCGGGCGCGGGTTCTGCGCCTGCCGCATTCGCAATGCGATTTTGTCATTGCCGAGGGTTTTGACGACCCGCAGCCGGCTCATGCGGCGGCGCAGCCCGGCGTGAAAAAGGGCTACTGGATTGTCCATCTCGATGTGACCGACGCCGAAGCGTACAGCGCCTATCCGCCCGCGCTGCTCGCGCATCTTGGCAAATTCGGGACACGCTTTCTGGTGCGCGGCGGCGCCCGGGAAGTGCCGGAGGGCAAGGTTCGCGGCCGCACCGCCGTCGTGGAATTCCCGAGCTTCGACGCGGCAATGACCTGCTATCGCTCGCCGGATTATGTGCCGGTGAAGAAACTGCGCCAGGGCAATGCCGACGTCGATCTGGTGATCGTCGAGGGCTACGACGGCGCCAAATTCTGATTTCCGAGAATCAATTTTCCGATAAATCGAAGGAGAACCGGCAATGGCGAAAGGCTACTGGATCGGACGCGTGGACGTGCACAACGAAGACGGCTACAAAGCCTACGCCGCCGCCAATCCCGCGATCTTCAAGAAATTCGGCGGGCGTTTTGTGGTCCGCGCCGGCAAGTTCGAAGCGCCCGAAGGCAGCGCCCGGTCGCGCAACGTCGTCATCGAATTTCCCGATTATGCCACTGCGCTCGCCTGTTACCGTTCGCCCGAATATCAGGCCAATATCAAGGTACGGCAGCCGCACTCGGACCTCGATATCATCATCATTGAAGGCTACGACGGCCCGCAGCCGTAAAGCCTGCCCCGGTCGCATTTTGCCGCTTGCTCGGCTATACCCTGCGCACGGGAGAGCTTAGCCAATGGCCGCGGCCAATTCCGACATGCGGGTGGTGATCGCCGGCGCCGGCGGGCGCATGGGGCGCACGCTGATTCATGCCGTGGCGGCGACCAAGGGCTTGGTGCTGGCCGGCGCCGTCGACGCGCCGGATTCGGCGGTGATCGGCCGCGATACCGGCGAACTCGCCGGCCTCGGGCCGAACGGCATCAAAGTTTCAAGCGATGCCGCGGCGCTCCTCAAGGACGCCGACGGCCTGATCGAATTCACCATCCCGGCCGCGACGCTCGCCTTCGCCGAGCTGACCGCCGCCGCCAGCAAGGTGCACATCATCGGCACCACCGGCCATTCCGCCGAGGAGGAAGCCGTCATCGCGCAAGCGGCCAAGCGCGCCACCATCGTCAAATCCGGCAATATGAGTCTCGGCGTCAATCTGCTGGCGGCGCTGGTCAAGCGCGTGGCCAAGACGCTCAACGACGACTACGACATCGAGATCGTCGAGATGCATCACGCCAAGAAGATCGACGCACCGTCCGGCACGGCGCTGATGCTGGGTCGCGCCGCCGCCGAAGGTCGCGGCGTCGATCTTGCCAAGCATTCGGCGCGCGGCCGCGACGGCATGACCGGTGCGCGCCGTCCGGGCGACATCGGCTTCGCCTCGCTGCGCGGCGGCACCGTGGTCGGCGACCATTCGGCGATCTTCGCCGGGCCGGCCGAGCGCATCGAGCTCACGCACCGCGCCGAAGATCGCATGATCTTCGCCCGCGGCGCGCTGCACGCCGCGCTATGGGCGCGCGGTCGCAGGCCCGGCCTTTATTCAATGGCGGACGTGCTGGGGCTCAAGGATATTTAGCCCCGCTCAGTGCTTCGGATATTCCGTATAAATGTAATCCTGCTTCGCCACGGTCGTGTGGCAGGCGTAGCCGCAATTCGAGTCGGTTCCCTGCGGCGTAAAGGTGTTGGACGCGGCGTCATAGTTGAAATCGCCGTAGGCCCAGCCGTGGGTGTCCGGGAATCTCTTGCTGTCTTTTTCGATGACGTCGACCGCTTGCAGAGCGTCCGGCACGTTGACGAAATAGGGCGCCACCGTATTCCTTTTGAACGACCACTCGATCTTCACGATCTTGGACCCTTCGGGAAACAACTTGCCATCGGCGGGAAGGCCTTGCCGATACGCCTTCATCATCACGTCGTTCGCCAAGATCACTTTCATCTGTTTCTCGGTTTGGCTGACCGCGATATTCTCCCAGTTTTCGTAGCCTCTGAAATCGCCGAACGAGAGCTTGCCCAATTTCAGCGCGTATTTGTCCTGCGCCGCAACGGCCAGGCTGGCGAAGCCGGCCAGCAATAAGGCGACGATCGCCAGCATAGGAATGCGCGACATGATAACCCTCCATGGCTGAGGCCGAGACCTTTAATCGGCCCGGCAAATTTGTTCGATTGATCAAACAGACGGTTCGATGAAGTTCAGTCGGCGACGTCCAGGTGAGCTAAGCTTCTTGTTGCAGCGATTGGCCGATGAACGCTGGACCGGAAACCGTAACAAATGACGGCCCGCCGCGGAAGCTGCAGGCGACGTGGCAAAGATCACGACCGAGTGAGCTATCGCCGACCCGCGCATGTCATGTCAGTGACACGTCAAAATTGAAAATAGAAAAGATAAAATAACTGACGCCCACCCACGGCGGACAATGATACCTGCAATCGGCGCGCGAGGAGCCGCCGGCTCTATTACGTGGCTGACGTAAAGTTGAAGGGATTTAGCTATTAATCCGCTCATCCCCGCGAAAGCGAGAATCCAGCACGAAGGCGGCAGCAAAAGAGTGGGTCCCCGCTTTCGCGGGGACGAGCGGAGTCGTCTTACTTGTTCTTCTGCGCCGCGTCGCTCACGATCTTGAAGGCTTCGGCGAGCGGCGGCTTGTCCTTGGTAATATCGGCGCCCACGCCCGACATCGTCTTGATCATGTCCGCCTGCTGGTCGGCCGGCAGGTTGATGAATTCGCCGCCGCCGGCAGTCCAGGCCTTGATCGACGCGTCCTCGATTTCCTGAGCGCGCGGATTGTAGTTGAGCGCCGTCGTGGCGGCGTCCCGATCGATGATCTGTTGCAGATCGGGCGGCAAGGATTCGTACCATTTCTTGCTGATTTCGACGACGTAGAAGATGGCGGCGTGATTGGTCAAGGTGATGTATTTCGCAGCGTCAAAGAAATGCAGCCCGCTGAGCAGTTGAACGCCGGCCACCGCAGCGTCGAGCGAGCCCTGCTGGATGGCGGTCATGACGTCGCCCGGCGACATCGCCACCGGCGTCGCGCCCAGCCGCTTGAACGACGCCGACTGGAATTCTGACGCGAAGATGCGCAGCTTCTTGCCCTTGAAGTCGTCCAGTTTGCGGATCGCGTCTTTTGCGATGACCTCGGACTGTTCGGCGAATCCGACGGCAACGCCGTGCAGACCTTTGTTGGCGCCGAGCCCGAGATAGAACTTCAGAACATCCGGATCGGCGGCGACCTTCTCGGCCTGCGCCGCCGAGGTGACGAGACCCGGAGCGGCCAGCACTTCGAAACGTTCGTCGATGCCGACAAAAAACTCGGGCGGGATGACTGCGGCTTGGATCGCGCCGAATTGGGTGCCTTCGATCTGTCGCGGGATGGTACCCAGCTGGCTCGCCGGATAGACCTGCGATTTGATGCGGCCGCCACTATCCTTCTCGACTGCCGCGCCAAAGGCCGCAGCGTATTGATCGAGCACCGCGTGGATGGTCGGCGTCGTTATCTTCATCACGTAGGTCTTGTCTTGCGCCTGCGCGACGCCGCCTGCCAGCGCCGACACCAGCGTCAAAATGCCTGCGGCGACCGCCACTTTTCCCTGCACGAATGTCACGTCGTCCTCCTTGCCGGATCGTTTCTCGATCGATGTCGTGTTGTTGCAGACGGGACCAATGTTGTCCAGTTCGCCCCTGGCCGCCCCTTCGCCGATTAGTCCGCGCGCAATAGCGAAGTGCCGGTCATCTCTTTGGGTTTCGGCAATTCCATCAGCTCGAGCAGCGTCGGCGCGATGTCGGCAAGCCGTCCCTCGGCAGTGAGCGCGCGGTTGCGCGCGCCGACCAGCAACAGCGGCACCGGGTTCGTGGTGTGTGCGGTGTGCGGGCCGCCGGTTTGCGGATCGCGCATCATCTCGCAATTGCCGTGGTCGGCGGTGACCAACAGCGCGCCGCCGGATTTCTCGATCGCCTGCGCGATGCGGCCGAGGCCGGCATCGACCGTCTCCACCGCCTTGATCGCCGCCGGCAGACTGCCGGTGTGGCCGACCATGTCGGGATTGGCGTAATTGAGCACGATCAAATCGTATTTGCCGGACGCGATCGCGGCGACCGCCTTGTCGGTCAATTCGGGCGCCGACATCTCCGGCTGCAGATCGTAGGTCGCGACCTTCGGCGACGGCACCATGATGCGGTCCTCGCCGGAAAAAGGCTCCTCGCGGCCGCCGTTGAGGAAATAGGTCACGTGGGCATATTTCTCGGTCTCCGCCATGCGCAATTGCGTGCGGCCGGCTTCGGCAGCGACTTCGCCGAGGATGTTTTTCAGCGTCTGCGGCGGAAAGATCGTCGCCATCAGTTTATCGAGCTCGTCCGAGTACTGCGTCATGCCCACGGCGGCGGCGAAGCGGACGGTGCGCTGGCGCTTAAAGCCGGCAAAATCCGGATCGAGCATCGCGGAAAGAATCTCGCGCACGCGGTCGGCGCGGAAGTTGAAGCAAAGCACGCCATCGCCGTCTGTCATGCCAGCATAGTCGCCGACCACGGCGGGGACGATGAACTCGTCGAATTTCTTGTTGGCATAAGCATCGGCGACCACGGCCGGGGCATCGGGAAAGCGCGGCGCGTCGGCTGCGACGACGGCGTTATACGCCTTCTCGACGCGGTCCCAGCGCTTGTCGCGATCCATGGCGTAATAGCGTCCGCACACGGTGGCAATCGCGACTGATTTCGGCAGCGCCGCGATCAAGCGCTTGATGTCCTCGGCGGAAGATTGCGGGGGCGTGTCGCGGCCGTCGGTCAACGCGTGCACCAGCACCGGCACGCCGGCGTCGGTGAGAATCTTCGCCAGCGCCGCAGCGTGGTCCTGATGCGCGTGCACGCCACCGGGCGAGACGAGGCCAAGCAAATGGCAGGTGCCGCCGCTCGCTTTGAGCTTCTTGATGAAATCCACGAGCGCCGGCGCGTGCGCGATCTCGCCGCTTTTGATGGCTGCGCCGATGCGCGGCAGGTCCTGCATCACCACGCGGCCGGCGCCGATATTGAGATGGCCGACCTCCGAATTGCCCATCTGGCCGTCCGGCAGGCCGACGTTTTTGCCGGACGTGCGCAGAAAGCCGTGCGGGCCGGTTTGCCATAGCCGGTCGAAAGTCGGCGTCTTGGCCTGGCGGATGGCGTTGTCCGCCGGGTCCTCGCGCCAGCCCCAGCCGTCCAGAATCACCAGCATAACCGGGCGTCGCTGCTGCATTGTCCGCCGTCCTCGGCTTTACGATGAACCGGAGGTATGGCGGATCGCGGCGACGGTCAATGAGCGGCAAATCTCCTTCTCCCCGCGTGCGGGGAGAAGGTCGGGATGAGGGGGCCTCTCCGCTGGGCTGAGATCTGCTGGAGTTGTTTGCAACGTCGCCGTGTGAACCGGATCGCTCAAACTCGCGGCATAGTCCCCTTACCCCAGCCCTCTCCCCGCACGTGGGCAGAGGGGGAGAAGGACTACGCCGCCGCTCCGACCTGGCCCGCTTCCCAGCCGAGCATGGCGCGCTTGCGGCTCAGCCCCCAGTGATAACCTGTGAGCTCGCCGCTCTTGCCGACGACGCGATGGCACGGCACCACGAAGCAGATCGGGTTCTTGCCGACGGCGGCGCCGACCGCGCGCGCGGCGGTGGGCTTTCGGACCTTGCCGGCGATGTCGGAATAGGTCGTGAGCCGGCCCATCGGGATGTGCAGCAGCGCTTCCCAGACCCGCACCTCCCAATCGGTACCGATCAGCACGACGCGCAGCGGCTGCTCCGGCCGCCATTGCGCGGAATCGAAAATGCGTTGCGCCAGCGGCGCCGTCACCTCAGCGTCCTCGGCGTAAGTGGCGTTGGGCCGCTGAAATCATCCTCTATATCGTTGGCTTATTCCCGCCAAAATGGCTTTGCGGTCTCATGAGAAGCGTCGCAATGCGTGATACCGAGATCGCGTAATTCTCGATCGTTTCTTGCCATAAGCTCACGCCGGCTGCGCGCCCTCCGTCGCCACGTTCCAATCAATTTCATGAAGCGACGCGCGCTTTGGCATATTTTTGGCTGTCGTTTGTCCACCCTTCGTACTGGGATGTGAGGACTTTACGCCGCTGCCCCGACCTTCCCCGCTTCCCAGCCCAGCATCGCCCGCTTGCGGGTAATGCCCCAGTGATAGCCGGTCAGCTCGCCGGATTTGCCGACGACGCGGTGGCAGGGCACTACGAAGGAAATCGGGTTCTTGCCGACCGCGGCGCCGACCGCGCGTGCGGCCTTCGGCGCGCTGATCCGGCCGGCGATGCCGGAATAGGTCGCGAGCTTGCCCATCGGAATGTCCATCAGCGCTTCCCACACCCGCACTTCGAAATCGGTGCCGATCAGCACCACGCGCAGCGGCTGCTGCGCGCGCCATTCCGCTGGATCGAAAATGCGCCGCGCGATCGGCGCGGTGCGCGCCATGTCCTCGATGTAGGTCGCCTTCGCCCAACGGCTCTTCATGTCGGCGAGCGCGGCGCGCTCCTCGTCGCTGTCGGCAAAGGCCAAGCCGGCGAGCCCGCGCTCGGTCGCCATGACCAAGGCGCGGCCGAACGGGGAAGGGTGAAAGCCGAAATACACGATCAGGCCGTCGCCGCCCGACTTCCATTCGCCCGGCGACATCGCTTCATGCGTCACGAACAGATCGTGCAGCCGGCCGGGACCGGACAGGCCTACCCCGTAAGTGGCGTCGAGCACGCTTGCGGAATCGCGCAACAGCTGCCGCGCGCCGTCAAGCGTGAGCGCCTGCAAAAACGCCTTCGGCGTGATGCCCGCCCAGCGGCGAAACAAGTGATGCAGCTCGGTCGGTGTGACGCCGGCGGCCTCGGCGATGGTCTCGATTTCGGGCTGCTCGCGCCAATGGCCGCGGATGTGGCCGATGGCGCGGCGCACCACGTCGTAATCGGCGGCGGCTTCGGCGAGGTGCTTCGAGTCGGTAACGCGGTCGGGCGACAGCATGGGTGCCTCCATCATCTGACTCCCGATCTATGCCTCAAGCGCCGGCCAAACCACCCGATTCCTGCGTGTTTCCTGTCATTCCGGATTGCCGCGCGGCGGCTCGCGGGCAAGAGCCCGCGCCCCGGAATGATGGCAAAGCCTAGTTCAGCACCGTCCTCGTCGGCCCACGCTTGGCCTCACCCAGCGCGTTCGACAAAGCGAGCGCGAAGCTTTCCTTCTCATGCGGGCCTAAAAACGCGGCGATCGGCAGGCGGCGGCCACGCGACACCAGGAACAGCCGCTCGATGCCGAACTCCTCGTGCACGATGCGGTCGAGCTTCACCCACAGCGGATTGAGCGTGAATTCGCGGACCCGGCCACGGTGGCTGACCTGGCGCACCCTGAGCTCGGAGGCGGTAACGGTCACCTCCTCGTAGCCGCGGGCGGCTGCGGTAATTGGCGCGGAAGGCGAGATAGACGAGGAGCACATCGAGCCCGAAAAAGCCGCACACCGGCCACGCCCCCATCGCCACGAAAACCACGCCGGAAACGAAGCTCAAGCCGCCGAGGCAGATCATGAAAATCACAAAGCCCTTCGGGCCGAGCGAGCGGTGCGGCGTGATGACGGCCGAGAAGATTTTCGGGTCGTCGAACGCCGCGGGGTTGTTATTGTCGCTGCTCATGACGCTCATTATACGAGATATAGGGTGCAGAGACAGATGGCGCGCAAGACGCTCAAAAAGAAATCCAAGCCATCGACCAGGCAGCGCCTGAAAGCCGCCGGCAAGGGCAAAGCCGCTCGCCTCAAGCGCCCCACGGCGCGGCGCAAGGCCGACGCGGAGGCCGTTGCGGCTGAGCTGCCGCAATGGACCCCTGCCGAGGTCGAGGAGGCGTTCCGCCGCTTTGCCGCCGCCAATCCGAACCCGCGCACCGAGTTGCACTACATCAATCCCTTCACGCTTTTGGTCGCGGTGGTGCTTTCGGCGCAGGCGACCGATGCCGGCGTCAACAAAGCGACGCCGGCTTTGTTCGCGCTCGCCGAGACGCCGGAGAAGATGGTCGCGCTCGGCGAAGCGCGGGTGCGCGACCTGATCAAGACCATCGGGCTCTACCGCACCAAGGCAAAGAACGTGATCGCGCTGTCGCAGCAGCTCATCGCCCAGCACGGCGGCAAGGTTCCCCATGACCGCGACGCGCTCGAAGCGCTGCCCGGCGTCGGGCGCAAGACCGCCAACGTCGTGCTCAATGTCGCTTTCGGCGAGCCGACCATCGCGGTCGACACCCACATTTTCCGCGTCGGCAACCGCACCGGCCTGGCCGTCGGCAAGACGCCGCTCGACGTCGAGATGAAGCTGATGGCGGTGGTGCCGAAAAAATACCTGCTGCACGCGCATCACTGGCTCATCCTGCACGGCCGCTACACCTGCCTCGCCCGCCGTCCGCTGTGCGAGACATGCATCATCGCCGATTTGTGCAAATGGCCGGGGAAGACGGTCAACGTAGTTCCGTCACCCTGAGGTGGCCGCGAGGCGGCCCTCGAAGGGCGACGGCCAGGGCCGCGCATCCTTCGAGGCTCGCTTCGCTCGCGCCTCAGGATGACGGACCTCAATCAGCGTTTCGCTAATTCTTCCTGCGCCATTTTCTTCAGCGCCGCGCGGTCGAGCTTGTTGGTCGAGGCGAGCGGCAGTTCGTCGACGAACCAGACGAAGCGCGGGTGCTGATAGGCCGGCGCGTGGGCGAGCGCGAATTGCTTCACTTCGTTTTCGTCGAGCGCGCGGCCGGACTTTGCGGATGACGAAGGCGACGGGCTTTTGGCCCTTGATGTCGTCGTCGATCGGCACCACCGCCGCCTGCGCCACGCTCGCGTGGCGCTCCAGCATGCGCTCGACGTCGGCCGGATAAATATTCTCGCCGCCGGAGACGAACATGTCGTCGGTGCGGCCGACGAAATAATGAAAGCCGTTCGCGTCGCGGCGGAACACGTCGCCGGTGATATAGAAGCCGTCGGCGGTCAGCGGCGGCTCGACGTCCGGACGGTTATGATAGCCGTTCATGACGGCTGGGCATTTCATTTCCAGAACGCCCTGCTCGGCGTTGCGGTTGTCGCCGTCGACAAGGCGCAGCGCGACTTGCGGATGCGGATAGCCGATCGAGAGCTCCGGCTGCGGCAGGCCTTGCGGATGCGGACCGAACACCACGGGTCCGGCTTCGGTGGTGCCATAGGCATTGGTCACCGCGGCCTGCGGCAGCGCCGCGCGTAGCGCCGCCATCAGGCTCGCGCTCACCGGGGCCGAACCCATGCGCACGAGGGCGACGCTGGACAGATCGGTGCGCGCCAAGACCTCGGTCTCGCGCAGCATCATCGCGATCATCGGCGGCACCGCGGTGAGGAAGCTGCAACGGTAGCGGCCGATCGCCTCGATATAGGCGCGCGCGGAAAATTGCGGCAGCAGCACGATGGTGGCGTGCGCCGCGCAAGCAAGCTTCGCCAGCGCCAGCGCATTCATGTGGTAGAGCGGCGCGGCGATCAGATAGCGCTGGCGCTCGAGCCCGGGCGCGAGCCGCGTCTCGACGACCCAGATATGGCTCTGATGCGACAGTACGACGCCCTTCGGCCTGCCGGTCGAGCCGGAGGTGTAAAGGATCATCGCCGCCTCGCGCGGTTGCGGCGCGACTGTTTCGAACGAACCGGGATCGAGAAACTTTTCGAATGCGCCGCCGAACGTGACGCTCGGGATGCCCGGCAGACAGTCTTGGGCGCGCGCCGTGTCGCAGAACACCAGCCGCGCGCCGGCGTCGCGCAAAATGAAATGAATGGTGTCGCGCGGAAATTTGAAATTCACCGGCACCGCGACCAGGCCGGCGCGCATGATGCCGTAATAGGCGGCGAGATATTCGGCGCGATTGAGCGACAAGAGCGCGACGCGATCGCCGCGCTGCAAGCCGCGCTTGACGAGCGCGCGCGCCACGCCGTTCGCCATGGCGTCGAGCTCCGCGAAGGTGAATTCACGCGGCGGTGTTTCGCCGCCGAGATCGATAATCGCAGTTTTCGACAAGTCGCGATTGCGGACGATCAGATCGCCGAGATTTTGGAATCCGCCAGCCGTCATGACTTCGGCGGTGAGGGCGGCGCCGTCAAATAAGTGCCGCGGCCGCTGGCGATGAGCTTGCCCTGCAGATCGAGAATGCGCGCCTCGGCGGTGGCGAATTGCGCGCCGGCGCGCACCACTTTGCCATGCGCGATAAGATCGCCGCGCAGCGCCGGCCGGTGATAATCGACGCGCAAATCGATGGTCGGCACGCCGCGCCCGGTCTGTTTCACCATGGCCCAATCGGCGGCTAGGTCGATCAGCGCCGCGAGAATGCCGCCGTGGGTGATGCCGCGCTCGGAATTGACCACCCACTCCTCGCGCCATTTGGCCCGGATTTCGACGCTGTCGTCGCTCACCGCGACTACCGAAAGGCCAAGCCACTGATGAAACGGCGCGCGGGTGACCAGCGCCTGGATTTGTTCGAAACTGAGGTCGGCGGGCGAGGGGGTTGTCATGGCGTCACCACCACTTTGCCGATCACCTCGCGGTCCGCGATCAGGCGCAGGCCTTCGCGCGCGTCTTCGAGCGGCAGCACTTTGTCGATCACCGGCTTGATCTTGCCGGCGGCGATCAGCGTCATCAAGGCTGCGAGGTCGTCGTCGTAAAAACTGTTGGAGCCGACGATCTGCAATTCGAAGCTCCAGACGTAGCGCAGATCCTCTTTGGGGTCGTGGCCCGCGGTGGCGCCGCAGACCAAGAGCTTGCCGCCGCGCTTGAGGCAGCGCAGCGACGGCACCCAGGTGTCGCCGCCGGTGAAATTGATCACCACGTCGACGCCGCCGTCGTAACTCCGCCGCTGCGGCTTGCCGTATGTCTCGATCGCCCATTTCGACCAATCGGTCTTGGCGTAGTCGACGCCATGGTCGGCGCCGAGCGCTTTGAGCCGGGCGAGCTTTTCGTCGCTCGAGGCGCAGGCGATGACCTCGGCGCCGAGCATCTTCGCCAGCAGCACGCAGCCGGTGCCGACGCCGCCCGAGGCGCCCAGCACCAGCACTTTGTCGCCGGCTTTCACGGTGCGGTGCGTGATCAGCATGCGGTGCGCGGTGCCGTAGGCGACCGGCAGCGCCGCCGCATCTTCGAAGCTGACGCCGGCCGGCATCGCCACCAGCTGCTCGGCGGCGACGCGGCAATATTCCGCCATGCCGCCGTCGAGCATCTCGCCCATCAGGCCTTTCTTCTTGTTGACCGGGTTGACCAGCACGCGGTCGCCGGCTTTCCAGCCAGCCACGCCGCCGCCGACCTCGGCGATCTCGCCCGCCATGTCGAGCCCGATGACCACCGGCAGCGGCACCTTGATGCCCGGCATGCCGCGCATGGTGAAGACGTCGTGATAGTTGAACGACGCCGCACGCACGCGGATGACCACTTCGCCATCGCCGGGCTTCGGCGTCGGGTAATCGGCGACGACGTCGAGATCGTCGAGGCCGCCGTGGCGGCGGAGAACCAAGGCTTTCATCGTTCCTGTATTCCTTCGCATGCTTTCTTGTCAGGCGCGGACGATGACAATGGCGAGAGGCCTCTGCCTAGTCCAGCCGCACGCGTTCGGCAAACGCCGCTCAGGGGATTTCATAGACCGCGACTTCGCCGGCGACGCCCTTGAGCGCCGCGTTCTGCGGCCGCGGCGCGATGCCGGCGGCCGCCAACAGCGCCGCCGATTGCGGGTACTCCACCACCGGCTTGGTGGCGAAGATCGCGCGCGAGGTGGCGAGCCCCTGCACGCGCGCCGCGATATTGACGGTCTGGCCGAAATAATCGAGCCGGTCGTTGAGCATCACCGCCAGGCACGGGCCTTCGTGGATGCCGATCTTGAGCAATAAATCCTCCTTGCGCGTGTCGCTGCCGACGCCGCCGATCGCATCCCGCATGCGCAGCGCCGCGGTGAGCGCGCGGTCCGGCGTCGGAAACGTCGCCATCACCGCGTCGCCGATGGTCTTGACCACGGCGCCGCCGTGCGCCGCCACGATGTCGGTGAGCAGATGAAAATGCTGGCGCACCAGCTCATAGGCGACGAGGTCGCCGACGCGGGCGTACAGCTCGGTCGAGCCTTTGAGATCGGTGAACAGGAAGCTAAGGCTGACGATCTTGAGGCCCTGGTCGACCGCCAGCGTGTCGGTGCGATAGAGATCGCGAAACGTCTGGTTGGTGAAGATGCGCTTGGCGGTGAGATTGGGCCGGCGCTGGCCGACCAGCGCGTCGTAGCCCGGGCTCTCGATCCACACCACCGGCAAGACGCGCGCCGGGGTGCGGTTGGTCATGGTCAGCCGCACCGGGCCGACCCGCATCGGCGTCGTCAAAGTAGGCGCGCCGGCCCCTTCGAACACCAGCGCCAGCTCCTGCACGCCTGTGGCGCGCTCCGGCGCGACTTTCATGTAATGGCCGAAATGCGATACCGGCTCGAACACGATGACCCAGCCCTCCGGCACCTGCAGATCGACCGTTGCCGTTTCGCCCGGACCGAGCACGCGGGCATCGAGCGTGAACTCGGCGATCAGCTTCTCCAGGTCGGCGTCGGAGAGATCGACCGCCGAGCTCCAGAACACCTGGCAGTAATAGTCCCAGAACGGCAGGCTGCCCGGATCGTGCGCGGCGATCTTGCGGACGCGCGGGCTGACGGTGAACACCACCTCGACCATCTCGTCGAGCGAGACTTCGAACGAGCGGCTGCACAGCGCGCATTCATAGGGCGCCTTGTGCACGTCCTTGAGCGAGGCGGTGACGTCGAGAACGCCGCGGCAGGTCGGGCACAGCACGTCCCACGACAGTTCGAATAGGCCGAGCTGCGCCGCATGCAGGAACGCCGCGATGGTGGCCTCCTCGTCAAGCCCGTGCGCGGCGGCAAACGCCAGCACATTGATGCGGACAAGGTCGCGGTCGGCGCCGGTCTCGATCAGCCGCTCGATGGCCGCTGCTGCATCGGCATCGGCCACATCGCGCAGCGCCGCAAACAGGGTCTGGCTCTCGCTCACAGGCGAAGCTTACGGCAAAAACGGCGGGCGGGAACCTAGCTGCCGCCCGCCATTGATCTCCCAGCACGGCCTTGACACAATCCGCAGATGACATTTGAGCTTCTGGACGAGATTTCGGAAGTCGAGACGTTTGCTGCCGGCTCTAAAATCCGAGAAATCGCCCGCTTGCGAAGAGTCTATGGCCGAGGCCGCTGGCGCAAACGCAAGGGAATCGCCCGGGTTCGTTTGGCGGACGGCTCTATTCATCTTGCGGAACTGCACTGGTATGAAGCGTCCGGAATTGGACGTAAAGAACTCAAAATCAAGCATCTGCTTCGAGGCTAAAAGCCATGGCAAAATCACAATCAAAGCAGCTTGTCGTCTGTATCAGCAACGAAGGTTATCCGACGTCGCTTGAGAAGCGGAAAATTTACCTCGTACTTCGCGACTTGACCGCCGAGAAGCACGGACTCATTCGGGTCGTTGACGAATCCGGCGAGGATTATCTCTATTCCAAGACGCTTTTCCGTTCGATTGCATTGCCTCAGGCGGTCAAAAAGGCCGTATTGGCGGCTTGAGATTTATGCAGGAAAATTTCCGCCAATTCCTCGACCGGCTGCGGCAGACCGGCGAGCTTGTCGACCTGCATCAGCCGGTCGATATCCGCCATATCGCCACGCTGGTCGATCAGGCCACGACCGCGCTCTATTTCCATAACGTCATCGGCTACAAGATGCCGGTGGTGTCCGGCATCATCCGCACCCGCGAGCGCGCCACCGCGGCGCTCGGCTGCGAGACGTTCGCCGAGATCGAGCAGAAGCTTGCCGCCGCCATCGCCAAGCCGATCCCGCCGCAATACGTCAAAACCTCGCCGGCGCGCGAGGTCACGCTTCTCGGCGACGACGTCGATCTCTACAAGCTGCCGATCCCGATGTCGTCGATCTACGACGGCGGCCCGATGATCACCGCCGGCGTCGTCATCGCGCGCGATCCCGAGCTCGGCTTTAATTCGGGCATCTACCGCTTCATCGTCAAGGAAAAGGCGCTGACCGGCATCGACATCGTCACGCCGAACAATATGCGGCTGTTTGCGCAGCGCGCGCTGGCCCGCAACGAACCGCTGCCGATCTCGATTTCGATCGGCACCCATCCGATCGAGATCACCGGCTCCGGCTACCGCGCGCCGCTCGGCGTCGACGAGATGGCGATCGCCGGCGGCATCCGCGGCGAGGGGGTACAACTCGCGCCCTGCGCCACCATCGACATGCCCTACATCGCCGATGCCGAGATCGTGCTGGAGGCGGAAATTTTGCCGACCGGCTGGACCTTTCCCGAAGGCCGCTTCGGCGAATTCACCCGGCTGATGGGCGGGCTGCATTGGAATCCGCTGGTGCGCATCAAGGCGATCTCGATGCGGAAGGACGCCATCTATTACAATCTGCACATGCCGTGGGAGAACACCTGGCTGGCGGTGCCGACGCGCTATGCCGCGATCCGCCAGGCGCTGCGCACCGCTGGCGTGCAGGTCAAGGACATCAATGTCACGCTCGGCGGCTGCGCCTTCTGGCACGCCGTGATCTCGATCAAGAAGCAGCCGGGTGAGGGTAAAAACGCTTTGCTTGCTGCGTTATCCGTGATGGATCTCAAGCACGTCGTCGTGGTCGACGACGATATCGACGTCAACGATGCGGCCGAGGTCGAATGGGCGATCGCCACCCGCGTGCAGGGCGACCGCGACGTGATGATCGTGAGCAACGCACGGGCAAAACCGCTCGATCCGAGCCTGCCGCAAGGCTACGGCACGGTGCCGACCGGCGCCAAGGTCGGCATCGACGCCACCATTCCGGAAAACATCCCGCGCGAATATTACGAGCGCATCACTTATGCCTATGCCGACACGGCCAAGATCGGCGATTACGTCAGCGGCAAAAAGGACAAGGCCGGCGAGGCCGGCGGCGAGGCGGTGGTCGCGGCGCTGGCGCAACAGATCGCCGCCGCGATCGCGCAAGCGCCGCTTTATTACACCGACATCGCCGAGAGATTTTCGCAATACGATTTCGTCACCATCGCCCGCGCCATCGGCCAATTGCACGAAACCGAAATGCTGTGGCAGGACCCGCGCGGCCGCATGTGCCTGCGCGGCTCGGCGTTCGCCGCCAAGCCGCCGGGGAAGTGAAATGCATCCGCCCCCGCGACCCGCCTTCGCTCGCTCTGCGAGCTACGGCGGGTTTGAGTTCGCCGAAGCGCGGAGCGCGTAGGCGGAAAGCGGGGGAGGGGGACCACGCGAAGCGTGGTGGAGGGGGCTTCTGAGGCGCCGCCTAGTTGTCGTCGCAGAATTTTCGTCGAGGCCCGCGCCCCGCCCACCGCACTTCGTGCGGTCCCCCCTCCCCGCTGTCGCGGGGCGGGAATAGGCGCGCCTCCGCAATTGGTGTAGCCTCCACACCAATAAGCCTACAAAACTCAAGGGAGGACCGCGATGCTACTTCCCCGCAGGTCGTTGCTCCGTCTTGCCGGCGGCGCCGTGGCGCTTCCCGCCGTGGCGCGGCTCGCCCGCGCGCAAAGCTATCCGTCGCGCTCGGTGCTGATCCTCGTCGGTTATGCCGCCGGCGGCCCGACCGATATCTGCGCGCGGCTGATCGCCGAGGCGCTGTCGAAAAAGCTCGGCCAGCAATTCGTCGTCCAGAACCGTGACGGCGCCGGCAGCAACATCGCCACCGAGGCGGCGATCAACGCCGACCCCGACGGCTACACGCTCCTCCTGGTCACCTCGTCGAACGCCATCAACGCCACGCTCTATCCGCATCTGAATTTCAATTACATGGCGCGCATGGTGCCGGTCGCCGGCATCATGCAGGCGCCTTCGGTGCTCGAGGTGACACCGTCGTTTCCGGTCGCCAGCACCGCCGAGTTCATCGCCTACGCCAAGGCCAATCCGGGCAAGATCGATCTCGGCACCGCCGGTAACGGCAGCCCGCCGCACATGTTCGCCGAATTGTTCATGTATATGACCGGCGTCAAGCTCAACGTCGTGGGCTATCGCGGCGGCGGGCCGGCGCTGATCGATCTCATCGGCGGGCAGGTGCAGGCGATGTTCGAGGGCATCACCTCGTCGATCGGCTATCTGCGCGGCGGCAAGCTCCGCCCGCTCGGGGTCACCTCGGCGAAGCGTTCGTCGGCGCTGCCCGACGTGCCGCCGATCGCCGACACCGTGCCGGGCTACGACGCCGCCGGCTGGTTCGGCCTCGGCGCGCCCAAGGGCACGCCGACAGCCGGTGATCGAGACTCTGTCCAACGCGGTCGCCGCGGCGCTCGCCGATCCGGCCATGCAAGCGAGGCTGGCCAATCTCGGCGCCGAACCGATGCCGATGGGACCCGACGAATTCGGCAAGCTGATCGCCGGCGACACCGAGAAATGGGGCAAAGTCATCCGCGCCGCCGGTATCGAGATGGATTGAATGAACATCCGCCCCCGCGAAAGCGGGGAGGGGGACCACGCGAAGCGTGGTGGAGGGGGCGCGAGCGATTTAGAAATAAATGCGCTGTAGGATGGGTAGAGCCCTTGCGAAACCCATCATGCAGCCTCGCCGCTTTATGATGGATATCGCTTCGCTCCACCCATCCTACGAACTATTGACGTCGACCACTGCCATGAGAGTTCAACAAAAGCTCAAATCGGGGTTAGTGGTCTCCCAGAACATCGACAACGCCGTGAGGCCAGTATTCTTTCAAACGGATCATGATGATTTTTTGTATGCAACACATGGCGGAACTCTTTTCCTTGTACGCTTTCGTGATCGCGTGTACGCGCTAACTTGCAATCACGTCTTCAAAGACTTTCCGACCGGCAGATTGTTCGTCGTCAATGAGAAGCACGCCAAAAAAGGAAGTTTGCCGGCGCGCATCGAAGGTGTCCGTTATGCATCGAACCCAAGAGATGCGGCAGTAGATACTGATATAAGCGATGTTTGCCTGATAGAATTTTCCGATGCTTACTACATGAAAACGCTTTAGCGCCGTAGGACGGGTTGAGCTCTCGCGAACCCATCATGCAGCCTCGCCGCTTTATGATGGGTATCGCTTCGCTCCACCCATCCTACAAGCCCCTTCAAATCCCCGTGCGAAACCGCGTCATCACGATCAGGATCGCCACCTGCATCGTGCCCTGCAGCGCCACGGCGTAGAAGTATTTTTGCATCAGGCCGCTGATCCGCTTCATGTCGGGCTCGGCTTTCTGCAGCTCCAAGCAGACGATGACGTTGACCGGGGTGAGGAAGCCGAGCCCCTGGATCGTCATCAGCGTCACCAGAATGAGCGCCGCGGCCACCCAGCCGTAGTCCGGCCACGGCAGCGCCGTGTAGCCGAGCGCCACCGCGAGGAACCAGCCCGAGGTGCCGCCGATGATCGACACCGTCGGCATCAGAAACAGCGTGCGCGGCGTGAGCCGCCGCATGATCTCGCGCCGCACCGGAAGCCGCACCCGGCGCAGGATCGGGCCGAGCACAAAGCCCATGAACAGGTCGATGCCGGTCCACAGCAGGCTCGCAAACACATGGACGAAGTCGAGCAGCCACAGATTGCCCGCAACGATCGCCGCGATCATCGCCGCGACCGCGAAGAGCGACCACGCCAGATAGCGCCAGCGCAAAAATCCTTCGGTCGGTTCGATCGCGGCGGCGGTCATGCGGGGGTCTGTGGCGTGTGAGGGGCAGGAGCAGCGTATGCGATGTTCGCCGCCGCGTCATGGCCGGACTTGTTCCGGCCATCCACGTCTTTGGTTTGAAGCGTGTCCCACGGCAACGTCGAAGGGGCCGATGCGCGACAGGCAAAGATTTAAAGTAATAGGAGGAGGAAAAACAAATAACTACGGGCAACCCGAACCGCCAACAGTCACGCTGGAGCGATAACCAGTAACGGGACCGCTTCCCCCATTGTCAGTTACTGTAACGTGCAAGCTGCTACCAGGGCCCACATACGTTCCGATGGCACTTTGCTCGGGCCCGATAGCATTGGGGCAAACTGTCATATTTGTTTCGCCGCCAACTACCGGACCACTCTGCCCCGATCCCGTCATAACAGAAATACTGCCTTGGCCGTTAATGACAGTACCGATCGCGGTGTTTGGCGGCACACTCGAAAGATAATTGTTGCCCGTCTGGTCTTGCGTGACGATTCCCTGATTGCCGTAAATGCTTCCTGTTCCATTTAGCGGTACCGTGCTCTGAGCGTTCGCAGAACTGGAAACCAGTCCCGCAAGCAATGCCATTGTGAAAAAGCTACCTTGAAATTTTGTTGCCACCGGTTTGCCCCTCCGTGATGATTCCTTTGTTCCCAATTATATCGCCCATCTGGTTTGACCTTCTTGGCGATGTTCCAACAGGTAGGAACCAATTCACCAGAAGCAATGTCACAAGTGCGCCGGCTGCAGCTAATCCCCAGAAAGAAATGCGCTGAGCTGCCGTTGAGGTGGATCGAAAGGCGAGACCTGCGAGCCGTCGGTCTGGTCGCCAGCCGGCAATGTGCAATATTTCTATGATAGCGGCCCAAAAGAGGCCGGCCGCCAATGCGACCAGAGCATCCCGAAGCATTTCGTCCGAATCTCCGAAATGCTCAATAATAGCAGGCGTACTCCGGATGAGCGAAGCGACATCTGGGATCCAACTCTGCCGATACAATCCCGCATATCGCTGCGCTCATGCGGGTTCCTCCTGCCGCGCATGAGCGGCTCGGTCAACGCCGCCGTCCTGACGACATTTTCAACCAATTCAACGGCCTGACTCCGCCTACTTCCTTTTACCCTTGGACGTTTTGGGCGTTGATCGATCAAAAGCGCCAACCCTTACTTTCTTTCCGTCGACCACCCTCGTGTAGCCCTTCACCTTGACGAATTTTTTGCCTTTGCTTGTCTCAGCCATTGTTGAATCTCCCCGATTTTACATCGCCGATATCAATACAAGCTTCAGTTCGGTACAAGCGCCATTTTTTGCGCGCCTCGTTATATGTCCGGCCATCAGCATATTTTCTGCGGTCGACGTCGGCACCGAAATGCTCCGCTGACATTGTCTTCTTCCGCCTCGCGAGCGTGGCAAGCGCTTGTCACGCTTGCGAATCTTCTGATCTTCTCGAGACCAATCGCTACGGAAATAGCGAATTGCGTGGACGGTCATTGCCGCGAGAAATGTCCTTTAATGGGGGCTTTCTTCACCTCGCCGCACGCACATGGTCGCGCGTTTGACAACCATCCCCGCAAAGCGTTTTAGGCGCCATCTCGCCCAGAAAGGACGCCTTCCGGAGGCAAACCGGCAGGTGGGGCGAGTACGGTTCCCGCGGGCGGATTTGCAGTCCGCTCCCGGGCGGCTCCGGGCCAAAGCGACCGGCCGGCACTACGACCGGCCTGCGGGCTCATAACGCCCGCTGCACTGGGACGGCCGGGGACGGATAACACCCGTTCCTCCGTAGCTCCGTCCCAGGAAGTGCGTGAACTGGAGCTGAGCGGTGGCGTTCGGTCGCTGCCGCAAGTGCCGTTGGTGGAACGCCGGCAGGCGAGCGCGCCCGAAGCGGAAGGGCGGCGCAAGCCGCCGTCTCCGTGGCGCGCCCCGCGCGCCGTTGCGTGCGGGCATGGAATACTGCGTCTGCCGGCGTTCCGCTTCCTTTCTTTTTATTGCCGGAAGCGAGTCGTAAAGAGTTTCGTAGCTCGGGTTGAACGAAGTGAAACCCGGGATGGACAGTGAAGCTTCTCGATCGTACCCGGATTTCGCTCCGCTCAATCCGGGCTACGGGGTAGGAGCCGCGGCGTTCTTGACATTGTTGTTCGACACCACTCGCGGGCAGCATGCGCGCGCGGGAACGCGTGCGTGAGCGCTGACACTTCGTTGTCGTCGCCGAAAGAGCGTTGAGGCCCGCGCCCCGCCCACCGCGCTCCGCCATAGCCGACGCTTTGCGTCGGCGTGTCTAAGTGACGGCGGCCGAAGGCCGCCTATGCCCCCCTCCCCGCTGTCGCGGGGCGGGATGAAGAAACGGAGACCCACCATGCCGACATGGCGTCACAAACCGAAATCGGAGAAAGGCAATTATCACAAGCGGCGCACCTACGAGCAGGGCAAGGCCGAGATCGACGCCGCGCACAAAATGACGTTCCGGCTTTATGCCGATGCACTCCGCTTATGGCGCCGCTGCGCGCAGCGGCGCTGCCGGCGGCACCGGTGCTGTCTCGGCGAATCGCAGCGTTGTTTCGGCCGCGCCTTGCCGTTCGTGCCGCCGTCGCTGCGGTTGCGCGCGCAGCAACAGGTGATCGCCGGCGGCCCGCGCCGCGTTCCGCTCGCCAGCCATGCCGAATGGATGGTGCGCCGCACCGAGATCAAGGATTTGGTGTCGTGGATTTTCGGCTAGCGCACGCTCCAACAAATCCGCTCGCGTTACTGGTCGCCCTTCGGCTTCCACTGCGCCGCCAGATTTTTGGCCTGGGCGATCTCCTCCGGCGTCAGCTCATCGGCGGCCGCCTTGAGATTGTCGACCGCCAAGGCGTTGTCCTGCTCGGCCGCCAGCGCGAACCACATATAGGCCTGCACGTAATCCTTCGGCACGCCTTCGCCCCTGGCGTAGAGGCTGCCGAGATTGTTCTGCGCCATGGCGTAGCCCTGGTCGGCGGCAAGGCGAAACCACTTTGCGGCCTCGGTGTCGTCGCGCGGCACGCCGTGGCCGTCGTCGTACAAAATGCCGAGACTGTATTGCGCGTCGGCGTCGCCTTGGCCCGCGGCGAGGCGATACCATTTCGCCGCCTCGCGATAATCGCGCGCAACACCGTGGCCGTTGTCGTAGAGGACGCCGAGATTGTACTGCGCGGTGGCAAGCCCCTGCTCGGCGGCGCGGCGATACCAGACGAGCGCGTCGGCATAGCTCTGCGCCACGCCGCGGCCGGTCTCGTACATCTGGCCGACATTGCTCTGCGCCTGGGCGTCGCCTTGCGCCGCGGCCAGGCGATACCACTTCAAGGCCTCGGCGGTTTTGCCGTGCAAATCGTCGAGGCCGCCGAGCGCGAATTGCGCCGGCGCCATGCCCTGATCCGCCGCCTTTTGCAGCCAGCGCGCGGCATCGTCGTCGCTCTTGGGCACGCCCTCGCCGGCGAGATACATGCCGCCGAGCGAGGCTTCCGCCGTTTCGTCGCCTTGCTCGGCCGCCTTGCGCATCCATTGCGCGGCTTGCGCGTAGTCCTGCGGCACGCCTTCGCCGTTTTGATACATGAAGCCGAGCACGACCTGCGCGCCGGCAACGCCCTGTTCGGCCAGCGGGCGCAACAGCAGCAGCGCGACGGCGTAATCGTGCCGCTGATAGGCGGCGCTGCCGAGCGCCAGCGGCCCGGCCGGCATGTTATCCGCCATGGCAGGCGGCGCCATGACACACAGCAACATGGCGGCCAGCATCGCGACGGCCGTCAGCAGGGCGTAACAACACTTTGCAACAGCACGCATCGTCGTCCTCAAACGCGGAGCACAATTGCCCTCGGATTGGTCGTGCCGAACGCCGCGCCGGTTCTATCCGAATGTCGCGAAATAAAATCCAACATCGGCGGCACTCCGTCCACCGGGCCGCGCGTGCGGATTTCACTGCGTGGCCGGGAAGAATTAAAACCAATCCACAGAGTTATCCCCAAACACGCGGCCCGGCCGTGCAGCAACGCTTTAACTTGCGACTCCGCCGCCGCGGCGTATCCTCCTTTCAGATCGGTCGCGTTTGGTTCTGCCAGATGTGACCATCGCCAAGATCAGATGGGCCTGGGTGCGGCCGCAGCTACCGGCGTTGCATCTCGTGGCGAGTTTGATCCTGGTTCCAAGCTGCGGGTAGCAGCACGAGGAACGTGTCGGGCGGGCGCAAGCTCGCCCGTCATGTTTTTAAGCTGTTTCTTGGAGCATGATCTTTTCGGAAAACCGGTTCCCACTTTTCCGGATCATGCTTTGGTTGACGGCGCGCCTGTTCCGCGGCGATCATGCCATGATGGCCACTCTGATCAATCGCCGGCAATTCACCATCGAATGGGGCCATTGCGACCCCGCCGGTATCGTCTTCAACGCCCGCTTCTTCGAATTCTTCGATTGGGGCACCTGGACGCTGTTCGAACTGGCGCTGGGCGTCAAACCGCCGGAGCTGGGAAAAGCATTCGGCATTATCGGCATTCCGCTGGTCGATGCCGGCGCGCGTTTTTTGGCCCCGGCGAAGTTCGGCGACGTCGTCGAGATCGCCTCGCAAGTGAGCGAATTCCGCCGTTCGAGCTTCGACGTCGCGCATCGGATTTTTGTCGGCGGCGCGGTTGCGGTCGAAGGCAGCGAAACGCGGGTCTGGGCGGTGCGCGATCCGGCCGATCCGGCCAAGATCAAATCGCAGCCCATTCCGCCCGAAGTCACCGCGAAATTTCAGGGCTGAAGCGTAGGGTGGGCAAAGGCGCGTCACGCGCCGTGCCCACGCGATCCTCGCAACAGCGTGGGCTTCGCTGCGCTTCGCCCACCCTACGACGGCGCTGCGATGGTTCGGCTTCCTTGCCAGCGCCCCGCTTTTGCGCGAAATTCCAGCAGAAACAAAATCATGGAGGTTGCGCCATGGACATCGTTCCTCTCGGTCCAGGCTTTGCCGCCGAAATACGCGGCGTGACGCTCGCCGATGTCGCCGCCGACGATGCCATCTATGCCGCGGTGCGCGCGGCGTTCGAAGAGCATTCCGTCCTGGTGTTTCGCGGCCAGCAGGTCGACGGCGAAGGCCAGCTCGCGTTCTCGCGCCGCTTCGGCCCGCCGGAAACAACCAAGGTCGGCTCGCTCGGCACCGGCACCAATTTCGTCGTCCTCACCACCATCGGCCCGGACGGCAACGTCGTGCCGGAGGATCACCGCTATGCCATGCGCAACAAGGCCAATCAGCTTTGGCATACTGATTCATCGTTCAAAACCGTGCCGGCGCTGACCTCGGTGCTGGCGGCGCGCACCATTCCGGCGAACGGCGGCGAGACCGAATTCGCCTCGACGCGGCTCGCCTTCGAGCGGCTCGAGCCGGCGCTGCAGCGGCAATTGGAAAATTCCTTCGCCTGGCACAGCTATGGGCATTCGCGCGGCAAGATCGCCGAGGGCCTCGCCAGCGCCGAAGAGATGGCGACGCTGCCGCCGGTGTGCTGGCGCATGGTGTGGACGAATCCGGTGAACGGGCGAAAGGCGCTCTACATCGCCTCGCACACGTACGCAGTCGAAGGCATGGCGCCGAAAGCCGGCGAGAAATTGATCGAGGATTTGACCGCGGCGGCGACCGCGCGCGGCACGACCTACGAGCACAAATGGCGCGCCGGCGACGTCATCATGTGGGACAACCGCGCCACCATGCATCGCGGCCGGCCGTGGCCCGGCAACGAGCCGCGCTACATGGTACGCACCACGATCTCGGCGACCGCGGCCGACGGCGTCGACAGCGTGCGCCCGCCACCGCGGCTCGCGGCCGAGTAATGGCGCTTTGGAATAAGGTCTCCTAATGAAAGTTCATCTGGTCGGCAGCATCGGCCTCGACACGGTCGATGAGGTTTTCGCAACCGTCGGCAAAATGCTCGGCCCGCATCTGTGCCGCGTTCCCGACGGCGAAGTCGGCGGCCGCAAATTGTGGATCAGCTGGCAATATCCGCTGCTGCGCGCCAGCGCGTTCCTGCGGCCGGATCCGTCCGGCGCCATCCGCCCGACCAATAAATTTCCGCTGTTGACGCTGGCGGAAGGCGTCGCGCCGGTCGATGTGAAATTCGGCGAGCTCGGCTACGCGCGCGAGGCGCGCGCCTCCTATCTCGACTTTGTCGCCGCCCGCGAGGCCGGGACGCTGCCGAAAGAATATCCGTTTTCAGGTCTGCTTGCCGACGCCGTTTGCCGTGGTCAGTTCGGTGGTCATGCCCGCCGCGCTGCCCGCGGTCGAGGCGGCTTACGAGAAAGCCATGATCGCCGAGGTCGCGGCGCTGGTCCGGCACATCCCGCATAAGGACCTCTGCATCCAGTGGGACGTCTGCAACGAGATGGTGATCTGGGACGGCCAGCCGAGCGACGCGGTACCGAGCAATGTTTCGCACGACGAGATTATCGCCCGCATGCAGCGGCTGTGCGCCGCGGTTCCCGACGACGTCGAGCTCGGCCTGCATCTGTGCTACGGCGATTTCGGCGCCAAGCATTTTGTCGAGCCGAAGGACGCGGCGCGGATGGTCGATTTCGCCAACGCGCTGACCAAGGCGATCAAGCACAAGCTCGCTTATATTCACATGCCGGTTCCGGTCGATCGCAGCGACGACGCGTTCTATCGGCCGTTGCGCGATCTCAAGCTTGGCGATGGCACCGCGCTGTTTCTCGGCCTGGTGCACGCCAAAGACGGCGTCGCAGGCACCAAGGCGCGCATCGCCGCGGCGCGCCGCTACGCGCCGGACTTCGGCGTCGCCACCGAATGCGGCATGGCGCGCGCGCGATCGGAAGAAACGGTGCGCACGCTCCTGAAGATCCACGCCGACTGCGCGGGCGACTGAATGTCTCGCAACGTCTATCTCGTCGGCAGCGTACCGATGGCGAATGCGCAAGACGTGTTTGCGCAAGTGAGCGCCACGCTCGGCTCGCGCATCAAGCGGCTGCCGGATGGCGAAACCGGCGAGCGCGGCGACTGGATCACCTGGCTCGAGCCGGTGTTTGCCGACAACCCCGCCTTCGAAAAATCGGGCGAGTTTTTCCGCGTGCACTCAAGCGGCGGCACCGGCCGCGAGCGCTTCACGCTCAAGCCCGGCTTGCGCGCGCAGGACGTTGAATTCGGCAACCTGTTCTATGCCGACATCGCCAAGCAATCCTATGCCGTGTTCAAGGCGCTGAAAGACGCCGGCAAAATTCCCGCCGGCACCAAATTCCAGGTCGATCTGGTGCCGGCGCATTCGGTGATCTGGCTGTTTCTGGTCGATGCGCTGCATGCGCCGCTCGACCCGCTCTACAACGCGGCGCTCAAGCGCGAAATCGACAAGATCGCCGCCGCGATCCCGCACGACGAATTGGCGATTCAATTCGATGTCGCCTCCGCCGTGTTCGCCCGGCTCGAACGCAACGAGGCGTCGAGCTACGGCCGCAGCAAAACGGAAATGCAGGACACGTTCGCCAATATCCTGGTCGATCTCGGCAACCGCGTTCCCGCGGATATCGATCTCCTCTATCACCTCTGCTACGGCGATTCGAACCATCGCCACGTGATCGAGCCGACCGACATGGGCGACATGGTCGATTTCGCCAATCGGGTGTCGCGGCAGATTGCGCGGCCGATCCAGCTCATTCACATGCCGGTGCCGCGCAACCGCACCGACGACGCCTATTTCGCGCCGTTGCAGCGGCTCAAGCTGCGGCCGGAAACGGAATTATGCCTTGGGCTGGTGCACTATACCGACGGTGTCGAAGGCACCAAGACGCGGCTTGCCACGGCAAAGAAATACGCCAAGGATTTTTCCGTCGCCACCGAATGCGGCTTCGGCCGCCGCGATCCGGTCACCATTCCGGACCTGCTCCGCATCCACGCCGCGGTCGCGGATCTGGATTGAATAAGGCCGCTATTCCGCCGCCATGACTTTAGCGGCCGCTTGGCCGCACTGCCGCTCCATCTCGCGGCGAATGCGCACGGCTTGCGAATTTTCGTCGAGCGCCACATCGGCGGCCGTCAGAAATTCGCCCGCGGCGATATCGCGATTGAGCTTCACATGATGCGCAAGCCCAATCGGCAAGGCACCGAGCTTTAAGCTGCGTTCCGCCGGAATGAGCTTGGCGTAAACGGTATAGCCGCCTTCGCCGTCGAGCGTCTCGCCGGCTTTGAGCGCACGCTTGGCGACCGCCACCGCGTCGCCGCGAAAGCCACGGCAGCTTCCGGTCGGCTCGCCGCGCAGCGCCACGTTGAGCACCGAGATCGACAACTCCAGCCCGATCAGATGAAACGGCTTGTACATCGCCGCATAACGGCCGCTCGCGTCGGTTGGCAGGCCGTATTGCTTGAAGCAGGCCGCGGCGTAATCGTTCTGCGCCTTGAGCACGACATAGACGCCCCAGCGCAGATCGCGCTCGACCGGCACGCCATCGCGCTGCAGCGACGACACCACTTCGACCAGGCCGTCGCTTTCCAGCACGCCGCCAATCGCCGTGGGCCGCAGCACGTGCGCCAACTCATCGGCGCCGCAGGGCGGAAATTTTAAGCCGTCGTGCGGCACATCGAGTTCGCAGGCGTTGGCGACAGCCGCCATCTCGATCGCGGATTTGGTGCCGTCGAGAAACGAGTTGAACATCTGCGAGTTCATGCCCGCCGTCTTGGCTTCCGCGGCCGTAAGCCCGTAATGCTCCCACACGCCGTCCGGCGTGACCGTGTGATAGGCCGGCAGATATTTGGTGCCTTTTCCCGCCGCGGCGATGGCAAAGCCTGCCGAGCGCGCCCAGTCGACCATTTCCGCAATCAGCGCCGGCTGATCGCCATAGGCCATGGAATAGACCACGCCGGCCTCGCGCGCCTTGCGGGCCAAAAGCGGTCCGGCCAGCGCGTCGGCCTCGACATTGACCATGACGATGTTCTTGCGCGCCTCAATGGCCGCGAGCGCGTGAGAAATGCCCGCAACTGGACTTCCCGTTGCCTCTATAACGACGTCGACACGCTCATCGGCGATGGCGTCGGCGCCGCGCGCGACGAATTGTGTACGCGCGATGCGCGCCGCATCCCAGCCCACGGTCTTGCAGGCAAGCTTGGCGCGCTCCGGATCGAGATCGGCGATGACCGCGACCTCAAGCCCTTGGATCGACGGCACCTGCGCCAGAAACATCGAGCCGAATTTGCCGGCGCCGATCAGCCCGACCCGGACCGGCTTGCCAGCCTCGACCCGCGCGGCGAGGAGAGATTGGAGATTCATATCTATTCCGCCGCGACCCTATGCGCCCGCGCGTACGCCAACAGCGCGTCATCCGCCACCGGCACGATCGGCGCGAAATCGCGGTGCGCGATCCATTCGGCGCGGGTGAATTTGGTGATGTGGTTGGAGCAGGCGCACAGCGTCAGATAGACGATCTTGCGCGGATAGGGCGTGATGTTCGGCGGCGAGGCGTGCACCAGATTGCCGTGGAACATCAGCACCGAGCCGGGCTTGCCGGTCGGCGCGACGATGCCGCCTTGCGCCGCGAGCCGCGTCACGGTGTCGTTGTCGAGCGTCCACAGCGGATAGGACGTGGTCGCCGTGTCGTGGCCGGCCGCCAGCACGCCCTGTTTGTGGCTCTTGGGGATCACCATCAGTGCGCCGTTGATCGGCATCACTTCGTCGAGGAACACCGCGATGTTCATGGCGCGCGGTTCCGGCATGCCGTCGTCACGGGCCCAGGTGCCGTAGTCCTGGTGCCACTGCCAGACGTCGCCCTCGAAGGCGGCTTTGGCGTTGAGCTTGAACTGATGCACGTAGACGTCCTCGCCGAACAATTGGCGGAGCGGCTCTACAAGCCGCGGATGGCCGGCCAAGCAGCCGGAACGTCTCGTTGAAGGTGTGTGCGGCAAAGGCGGTTCGCGGCGCGCCGGATTTCTCGCGCCACACTTCCTTGCGGTCGAGTTTCAGGATCGCCTCGGCGTCGTCGCGCAACAGCGCAATCTCCTCCTCGGAGAAGCAATTCGGGAAGAACAGGTAACCCTGTTCGTCGAAGTCCTTGAGCTGTTCCGGCTTGAGCTGCATGCGCGTTTCCCAACGCTATTGTTGTTGATCGAGCCGGACAGATACGCCTACCACGTCATGGCCGGGCTCGTCCCGGCCATGACGGCGACATTTATGCGCTCTCAGCCACCATGCGGTTGCGCATCTTGCCCAGGCCTTCGATCTCCGTCTCCATGATATCGCCGGCCTTGAGAAATGTATTGGTGCCCTGGCCGACGCCGCCGCAAGTGCCGCAGCTGAAAATGTCGCCGCCGTCGAGGCTGAGAATATTCGAGGCGTATGCGATCTGCTCCTCTGGCGTGAAGATGAATTGCGAGGTATTGCCGTTCTGCTTGATCTCGCCATTGACGGTGAGCCGGATGAACAGGTTCATGGCGTCAGGCACGAAAGCGCGCGGCACCAGGAACGGTCCCATCGGCGCGAAATTGTCGTGGCTCTTGCCGTTGAGCCAGTCCGAGCGCAGTCCCGGACGGTCGGCGCGAATTTGCAGGTCGCGGGCGGAGACGTCGTTGGTGGTCATGAAGCCGGCGACGTGGCCGAGCGCGCGCTCGGCCTTGATGCGCTTGCCCGGCTTGCCGATGGCGAGCGCGATCTCCGCCTCCCAATCGATCTTCTTCAGGCCGAGCGGAATGGCGATATCGTCGGTGGCGCCGCACAACGTGCTCGGCGCCTTGAGAAAGAGGTAGGGATCGGACGTCGATTTCTCGCCGGTGAATTTCGGGCCGCTGGCCGGCGTCATGCCGGCGCGCAGCATCTCGTCGACGTGCTCCTGGAAATTCTGCGCCGCGTAGAACATCTTGCCGGGCCGCGCCACCGGCGGCAGCGCGCGCAAATCCGCAAGCTTTGCGGTATCGCGTGGCGTTTCTTCGCGCTCGATATAGGACACGATCTCCTGCAGCACCGCGAAATTGGCATCCCAGTCTTCGAGCAGCGCGAACAGGCTTGCCGTAGAACTCAAGGCGCTGCGCCCGTGGCGCATTGCGATAGGCCGCCTCTGCCGCCGCAAGTGAAATGACGTCATCGTCAAGCACGATGGCGGCGAACGAGCCGCCGCCATCTTTTGCGAATGTGCCAAGCTTAAACGGCGTACCGTTCATGAGCGCCTCATGGTTTTTTTGCGTCGGCGTAAGGATAGATCACGGTACCGGTCTTGTATTCGTTCGGCCACACGATGACCTCGTGCGCGGTGTCCCTAAACTGATCCATCGAATTGGCGGTGACGTGCTGGAACTGGGTGAAGAACACGCGCGACTTCGCCCATTCGCCGTCCTTGCCGAATTTGATGTCGCCGACCACGGTCGAGAACGTGTGGCTGTGCATATAAGCGGCAAGCTTGACCTGATCGAGCGTTTTGGCGCCTTCGACCGCCTGCGCCATGACCTGGCCCGCGGCGTAGCCGAGCGGCGGGAACGCCCATCCCATCGGATCGATTTTTTGCTGCTGCGCGACGGCCTGGTATTTCGCCAACAGCTCCTTGGTGCCGGGGAATACCAGCGACGGCGCCGGCAAGAACACCTCGTTGTTGATGATGCCGTTCATCAGCGGGCCGAGTTGCGCCTTGATCGGCGACACCAATAGCCCGATGAAAGCGCCGCCGAACATCTTCGGCGTCAGCCCGATCTCATTGGCGGCGCGCACGATGCCGACCGAATCCGGCGGATAGGCAGCGACATAGACGATGTCGGGATTGAGCGCCTGCACCGCGCGCATGATCGGCGAATAGTCGGTCGTCGTCGGCGGATATTTCTGATCCAGCACGATCTGGAAGCCGCCGATTTCCTTGACGCTCTCTCGCGCACCGTCGGCGGCGTTCTGGGCGAATTCGGCATCGGCGGCGACGATCGCGACGGTCTTCGGCCGCGGATTTTGTGCGGCGGCGAGCTCGAAGAAGCCGTAAGCGAAGGATTTTTTCGGCTCCGGTCCGGTCGGCAGCATCGAAAAATACTGGTCGTAGTGGAATTTGCTATTGGCGGCGTTCGCCAGGATGCCGATCGTGGTTTTGTGGAACTGCATCAGCACCGGAATCGCCGGCGCCACCATGTTGGTCGCGTAGGGTCCGATCAAGAGGTCGACTTTGTCGACGTCGATCAGTTTCGTGTAGAGCCCGGGGACGTTCTGCGGATTGCTCTGGTCGTCATAAAACACCAGCTCGACCGGACGCCCCAGCAGTCCGCCCTTGGCGTTGAAGTCGTCGCGCCAGATCTGCAGCGCCGCCAGCACCTGCTTGCCGATCGGCGCTACGCCGCCGGTCAGCGCCACGCTCAGGCCGACCTTGATCGGCTCGGCGGCCTTCGCCGCGCTCGTCAGCAGCAAGACGCTCACAACAGCCACGAGCGCCGCCAGGGCGCACACGGATTTCCTCACGCTCAGATTGCGCATGTCGGTCTCCTCCCCTGCGCACCTGTTGCCGGCGCGCTTTATCTTTGACCGACGTTAGCTCGCCTTGCGCACCCGCGCCAGACCGCTCAGAGCATGATCCCGAAAAGTGGGTGCCGGTTTTCGGAAAAGATCATGTTCCAATAACTAGGTGCCGCGAAATACCGGCTTGCGCTTGGCGTGGAAGGCTTCGACGCCTTCGCGGAAATCGTCCGACTGACGCAACCGGCTATAGCAATGGCCTTCCAGCTCGATGGCCGCTTCCAGATTGGTGTCCTCGGTTTCGTTGAGCAGCGTCTTTGCGGTGCGCTGCGCCAGCGGCGAAAACGTACGCAGTTCATCGCCCAAGGCATCGGTTGCCGTTTCGAGCTTGTCGTCGGGTACGCATTCGGTGGCGATGCCCCACTCATAGGCCTGCTTCGCCGCGATGCGCTTACTGCGCATCACGATGTCCTTGGTGCGGGTGATGCCGATGATCTTTTGCAGCCGCGCTGAGCCGCCGGAGCCCGGGATCTGGCCGAGCCGCTGTTCCGGCAGCGCGTAGAGGCAGGTCTCCGACACGATGCGGAAATCGCAGGCGAGCGAAATCTCAAAGCCGACACCGAAACAATAACCGCGGTTGGCGACGATCACCGGCTTGGCGCAGCGCGCCGGCGCCGCGATATTCCAGGCGAGCTTCGAGACGTGTTCGGGCGAAGCCGCGAGGAAGCCGGCGATATTGCCGCCAGAGGAAAAGTGCTCGCCCGCCGCGCGCAGCACGATGACCCGCACGCGCGCGTCCTCGTCGAGCGTCTCGAAGACGACGCGAAGCTGATCGCGCTGTCCCATCTCGATGACATTGAGCGGCGGCCGATCGAGCACGATATCGGCGCGTTCGCGCGCCGGATCGATCTCGACGCGGAAGCCATCGAGCTTTTGCAAACGAGGATCGGAGAATTCGGCCACGGTAGCGCTCATGCAACGGTTCCTTGCGCCGGCGCCTTGGCTCCGGCCGTAGCAACGTCATACTCGCCGGCGACGAGCTTGCGGCGCAATAGCTTGCCGACCGGCGATTTCGGGATGTCCGCGACGAAGATATAGCGCCGCGGCCGCTTGAAACCGGCGAGACCCGAGGAGCGGCAGAACGCGTCGAGCTCGTCGGCCTCGATCGCCGCGCAGCGGCTTGATGAAGGCGGCGACGATTTTGCCCCAGCGCTCATCCGGCAAGCCGACCACGGCGACTTCCGATACCGCGGCATGCAGCGACAGGCAGGATTCGATCTCGACCGGCGAGACATTCTCGCCGCCGGTGATGATCATGTCGTCGACCCGGCCGGTGACGAAGAGGTCGCCGTCGGCGTCGAAAAAGCCGGTATCGCCGGTGAAATACCAGCCTTGCCGCAGCGCTTTGGCGTCGGCGTCCGGCCGCCGCCAATAGCCTTCGAAGGATTCGTCGCCGGCCAGCAGCGCGATGATCTCGCCTTCCTCGCCGGCGCCCGCTGTCTCGTCGGCCGACATTGCGCCGAGCCTGACCACCCGCACCATCTGGTTGATACCGGCGCGGCCGGCCGAGCCGGGTTTTGCCGGTGCGTTCTGGTCGACGGTGAAGGTGTAAACTTCCGACGAGCCGTAATGATTGACGAACAATGCGGGTCGGAAAGCCGCGGTAAGCGTTTTGAGGAGACCGTCGGTCATCGGCGCGCCGGCAAAGCCGAGCTTGCGCACCGAGCTCACGTCGCTGGCCGCGAATGAAGGATGATCCACCAGGTCGTGATAGAGCGTCGGCACCAGATAAAGATTGCTGACATGTTCGGCGGCGATCAGCTCGAGCGCCGCGCCGGCGTCGAAGCGGCGCAGGCAGATGAAGGCGCCGCCGATGAGCGACATCGCCAGCAGCGAGCGCACGCCCATCGTGTGATAAAGCGGCATGACGCCGAGCGTGCGCTCGCCACGGGCATAGAGATTTTGCGCTACATGCGCGACTGCCGCTGCGCGCTCGGCAAGCTGGCGGCGCGGCACGCCCTTTGGTCGTGCTGTCGTCCCGGAAGTATAGAGCATTACCGACCAGGCTTCGGCATCGAGTCGCGGCGCGGCATCCGGCGCCGCTTGCGCAATAAGCGACGTGAAGGCGATATCGGACGCCGAAGCGGAATCGATCGCGATCCTTGGCAGTTGCCCTGCCAATGCCGAGCCGGCCACGGCCGCGACCGATGCGTCCTCATAGGCGATGGCGTTGGCCTCGGCATCCTCGAGATAAAAATCGATCTCGCTCGCGGTCGAGCGCCAGTTCACCGGCGTGATGACGACGCCCGCGAACTGGCAGGCCCAATGCAGGGTTGCTGCCTCCCAGCGGTTTTGCAGCGCGGTGACGAGGTGGTCGCCGGCCTTCAGCCCGATGGCGTCGAAGCCGGCGATCAGCGAGGAAATGCGCCGATACCATTGCGCGTAGGTCAGCCGCACGTCGCCATCGACGATTGCGAGCGCGTTGGGATCGCGGGCGACGCTGCCGAGAAAGCTTAAGCCTAAATCGAGCATGCGGCATGATAGGCTCTTGGCGGGCGCCGACAAAGCCGGCGCGAGCGGCGAGGAAGTGTAAAAGCCGATGCCTGTTGAAGATCGGGTGTTCATCGCCGGGGCCGGTCCGGTCGGCCTGGTCGCGGCGGCCAATCTCGTCCGCCGTGGCGTTCCGGTCACAGTGTTCGAGGCTGGCGCGGCGCTTGCCGAGGAATCGCGCGCCTCGACTTTTCATCCGCCGACGCTCGATATGCTCGACGAATTCGGCGCCGCCGCCCCGCTGATCGCGCAAGGCCTGCGCGCGCCGCAGCTTCAATATCGCACCCTCGACGGCGTGATCGCCACCTTCGATTTCGGCGCGATCGCCGACGTGACGGGCCATCCGTTCCGGGTCCAGGCCGAGCAGTTCAAGCTGACGCGAATCCTATACGAGCGGCTTGGCTCACACCCCGACTTCCACATCGAATTCGGATGCCGCATCACCGGCGTCGAGCAGGACGCAGCGGCCGTTCATGTCACGCTCGACCGCAATGGGAGGACGGAACAGCGCTCCGCGCGCTGGCTGATCGGCGCCGACGGCGCGCGCAGCGAGGTGCGCCGCGCGCTTGGCATCGAATTCGCCGGGTTCACCTGGCCGGAGCGGTTTCTAGTGGTCTCGACGCCGTTCGATTTTCGCGGCGCGATCCCCGGCGTGGTTTCCGTAACTTACGTCGCCGATCCGGTGCGCTGGCATTTTTTCCTCGAAATTCCCGGTCTGTGGCGGGTGATGTTCCCGCTGTCCGAGACGATCAGCGACGAAGACGCGAGCAGCCGCGCCTTTGCCGACACGCTGATGGCCGCTGTCGTGCCCGGAATTGCCAAATACGATATTGCCCACATCACGCTCTACAAGGTGCACCAGCGCGTGGCGAAGAACTTTCGCAAGGGCCGCATGTTTCTCGCCGGCGACGCCGCGCACGTCAACAATCCGCTCGGCGGCATGGGCATGAACGGCGGCATTCATGACGCGATGAATCTGACGGTGCGGCTTGCCGCTGTCTGGACCGGCGCCGCGCCGGAGGCCGAGCTCGAAGGCTACGAGCGGCAGCGCCGCTCGATCACGCTCGAATATATCGAGAAGCAATCGATCGAGAACAAGCGCAATTTGGAATGCGCCAATCCCGATTTCGCCGCCACGCTCCGGCGTACCGCGGCCGATCCGCAACGCACGCGGGACTATCTGTTCCGCGTGGCGATGGTCGCGAGTCTGCGCCGGGCCGCCGAACTCGGTTGATTACTCCCGCGTCGGGAACAGCGCCGCGGGAAAGTCCGCGGCATGGCGTCGAGAGCGCTCGCGCGGCTGGTAATCCGGATGCGGATTGGGATCCGGCTCGACGGTGCGGCGATAGAGATGCCAAGTCGCGTGCCCGAGCACCGGCATCACGATGGTGAGCCCGAGGAAGAACGGAATCGAGCCGATCACCAGAAGCGCGGCGACGATAAAGCCCCACAGCGCCATAGTCCCCGGATTCTTGGCGACGACCCGGATCGAGGTGAGCAACGCCACCGCCGCGCCGACATCGCGATCGAGCAACAAAGGAAACGATATGGCGCCGATGGTTAGCGCCAGGACGGCGAACAGAAACCCGATCCCGGTGCCGATGACGATGAGGTTCCAGCCGGCGCTGGTGGTAAGCACGTCATGGGCAAATTGACGGATCGAGGCCGGTCCGTGATAGCCGAAATTGGCGATATAGATCGCATCGGCGACCGCGAGCCAGATCAGAAAGATGGCCATCAATAACACACCCAACGCAATGATGGCGCCGAGCGACGGCGAATGCAGCACATCCAGCGCGTGGCCCGACGAGCTGTCGAGCCCGGCTTCGCGCCGGCGGCTGAGCTCATAAAGCCCGATGGCGGCAAGCGGCCCGATCAGCGCAAACCCGGCGGCAATCGGGAAGGCCAGCGGCAACAGCGAACTGCCGATGGTCATCGCCACCAGAAAAATGCCGAGCAACGGGTAAATGACACAAAGGAATAAAGCGTGGCTCGGCATCGCGGTGAAATCGTCGATGCCGCGGGTGAGCGACTGATAGAGATCGGCCGGCGAGATGCCGCGCACAACGGGTTGTGCGGGACTTGTGCTCGCACCAACGAGAATATGGGCAGTGGCCATGGCGCTCCTCCTGAACCGAAACGGGTCTAATCGTTAGGGTCTTGCGTTAGGTTACGCCTGCGGTCGGGGCCGCAAGGCGCCCGAGCTTGTGTTGGGAGCAATCGAATTCGGAAGCGTTTCGCTTTTTCTGCGTTTTGATCCGCGCTCGCAACCCGAGCATCATGCCACTCGCGCTCGCACGATGCACGAAACAAGGCGCCTAAAGTAGCTTCACTTTCCGGTGTTCGCTCAAACGTTGTGCGTCGCAGCGGGACCTTGCTGCGAGTGCGAGCAAAAAAACAAAAGCGGCTAAAACTTGCATAAAAAGAAAGGGCCCCCGAATTGGGAGCCCTTTCGACAAGAATTAGGATCGAGTTAGCGGTGCCAGTGTCCGTGGTAATGCGGATGACCATGCCAGCCGCCGCCGCCGATCACGACGCTCGGGCCACCGTAATAGTCGTAGTATGGCCCGCCGCCGCATCGATAGTTGTAGCCGCAGCCGCCATTATAATTGTAGTACGGCGCGCCGATACCGACGCCGACAGGGCCGACGCGAAAGCCAACCTGCGCCATAGCGGGCGCGGCGGCGGTCAGCAACAATGCGGCAGTCGCGGCTCCAAGCATAAGCTTTTTCATGCTGTATCTCTCCTCTTCAGTTCGTTGTTCGGCTCTTGATTCGGAGGAGAAAACGCATAACGGCGCACCCGGGTTCCGCCCGAATCGTTTTCGTCGTGAAGTTCCGATTAATTTATTTTGGAACGAACTCGCGCTCGGCCGCGCGGCCTATTCGGCGGCAAGCGGCAGCGGTTCCGCTTCCTCGTGATCGGCGGTGCCGCCGCGCAGCCAGGTCTGGAACCGATCGAGATAGAGATAGATCACCGGGGTGGTGAACAGCGTCAGCAGCTGGCTCAGCGCCAGACCGCCGACCATGGCATAACCCAATGGCTGGCGCAGTTCCGATCCGGAGCCATGGCCGAACATCAGCGGCAGTCCGCTCAACAGCGCCGTCATCGTTGTCATCACGATGGGACGGAAGCGCAGCAGACACGCCTGCCGTATCGCCTCCCGCGGCGGCAATCCCGCGCGCTCGCGGTTGATCGCGAAATCGACCAGCATGATGCCGTTTTTCTTGACGATGCCGATCAGCAAAATAATGCCGATGATGCCGATCACGGACAGATCGAAGCCGCCGGCCCATAGCGCGAGCAACGCGCCGACGCCGGCCGATGGCAGCGTGGACAAGATCGTCAGCGGATGAATGTAGCTCTCGTAGAGCACGCCGAGGATGACGTAGACGACCACCAGCGACGCGGCGATCAGGATCGGCTCGTTCGACAAGGCCGCCTGGAATGCCTGGGCGTTGCCCTGGAAGGTGCCGACGATGGACGAAGGCATGCCGATCTGATCCGCAGCCTGCTGGATGGCGTTGACGGCCTGGCCGAGCGCCACGCCGGCCGGCAGATTGAAGGTCAATGTGACCGCCGGAAACTGACCCGAATGCGAAACCAGGAGCGGCCCGATGTGACTGGTGTCGACTTTGACCAGCGTGGAGAGCGGAATGAGCTGCCCGTTGGTCGGCGCCTTGATGTAAAGCTGATTGAACGTATCGAGCTTGCCCTGCAGGGCCGGCGACACTCCAAGAACGACGTAGTAGGAATTGTTGGTGAAATATTGCGTCACGTCGTTCTGGCCGAACGCATCATTGAGCGTGTTGTCGATGACTTGCGGCAGGATGCCGAAACGGGCCGCCGCATCGCGATTGATGGTGATAGTGACCTGTGGGGCGTCGTTTTGCGCGTCGGTGGCGACGTCGGCCAATTGCGGCAACGTCTTAAGCCTGGCCATCAAACGCGGCGCCCACGTGGTCAGCTCGTGCTGATTGGGATCCTGCAAGACGTATTGAAATTGCCCCCGCGCGATGCGGCCGCCGACGGTGATGTCCTGCGCCGGTTGCAAAAACAGCCTGGCGCCGGGGACTTGCGCCAGCTTCGGCCGCAGCCGGTCGATGATTTGCGAGGCCGACGCGGCGCGGTCGTCACGAAGCTTAAGGCCAACGATGAAGCGCCCGGTATTTTGCGTATTGCCGTAGCTCGGGCCGAAAAACGAGCCGAAATCGTTGACGTCGGGGTCCTTCTCAATGATGGCCGAAAGTTGCCGCTGGATGTCCTTCATTTTTTCCGGAGAGACGTCCTGACCGGCCTCGGAAATGCCTAACAGCATGCCGGTGTCCTGGGTCGGAAAGAAACCCTTTGGAATTGCCACGAAGAGCACGCCGGTAACGGTGACCGTCGCCAGAAATACGAGGAGCGTCAGGAATTGATGGCGCAACACCAAGTCGAGGCCGCGACGATAGCCGTCGAGCAACGCATCGAATCCCCGTTCGATGGTGCGATAGAGCCGGCCGTGCTCACGGTCGTGCTCGCTGACCAGAAAACGCGAGCACAGCATCGGCGTCAACGTCAGTGACACGACCACCGACACCGCGATCGCGGATATCACCGTAATGGCGAATTCATGGAACAGCCGGCCGACGATGCCGCTCATCAACAACAGCGGGATGAAGACCGCGACCAGCGAAATGCTGATCGACAGCACGGTGAAACCGATTTCGCGTGCGCCCTTGATCGCCGATTGCAACGGCGTCGTCCCGGCTTCGAGATGACGGAAAATGTTCTCGACGACGACGATGGCGTCGTCGACCACGAAGCCGACGGCGATCGTCAGGGCCATCAGCGACAGATTGTCCAGGCTGAAGCCGGCAAGATAAATGATGGCGACCGCGCCCAAGAGCGACAGTGGCACCGCGGCGCCGGGAATGATCGTGGCGTGAATGCTGCGCAGGAACAGCAAGATCACCAGCACGACCAGCGCGCAGGACAACAGCAGGGTGAATTCGACGTCATTGACCGCGGCGCGAATGGTTTGCGTGCGGTCGACGACAATGTCCAGGTGAATACCGGGCGGAATAAGCGAGCTCATTCCGGCCAACGCCGCTTTAATGTTGTCGACCGTGGCGATGACGTTGGCGCCCGGCTGCTTAAAGACAAGCAGCATCACCGCATTCTGTTCGCGGTGCAGCGCTCCCAAAGTCACATCCTGAGGCCCGGAATCCGCGCGGCCGATGTCGCGGATGCGAACCGGGGCGCCGTTGCGATAAGCCACGATCACGTCGTTATAGGGCCCGGCTTCCGTCAATTGATCGTTGTCGACAATGGTGAAGCTCTGCAGCTTGCCGAGCATTGTGCCCTTGGCGGCATCGGTCGTGGCGCTCAATAGCGCCTGCCGCACGTCCTCCAGCGTCAGTCCGCGCGCGGTCAATTTGGACGGATCGATCTGCACGCGGATGGCAGGCCGCTGCTGGCCGCCGATATTGACGATGCCCACGCCGGTGATTTGCGAGATCTGCGTGGCGACGACATTCTCCGCAAAATCGTCGACCTTCGTCAGCGGCAGGCTGTTCGAAGTCGCCGAGACGATCAGAATCGGCGAGTCGGCGGGGTTCACCTTTTTGTAGGTTGGAGGATTGGTGAGGTTTTTCGGCAAATACGGGCCCGCGGCCGTGATGGCTGCCTGCACGTCGCCAGCGGCGCCGTCGATATTGCGGTTGAGGTCGAACTGCAATGTGATCACGGTCGAGCCGAGCGAGCTTACCGAACTCATCTGCGTGACGCCGGCAATTTGACCGAACTGGCGTTCAAGCGGGGTGGCAACCGTCGCGCCCATGGTTTCCGGGCTGGCGCCGCTCAGCGTCGCCGTGACCTGAATGGTCGGGAAATCGACTTGCGGCAGCGGCGCCACCGGCAGCAACGGAAACGCCACGATACCGACCAGCGCCAACGCCGCCATCAGCAGCGAGGTCGCGATCGGCCGGCGAATAAAAGCTTCCGAAAAATTCATCAGCTTTTATCCGCCTGATGCGGCGGCGTTCGCCGGCGCATTGGGAGTGCGAATGGCGACGCGCGTTCCGACGTCCAGTCGCGACTGACCATCGACCACCACACGCTCGCCGGCGTCCAGACCCTTGGTGGCGATGGCCAGGTCCTCGCTGACGGTTTCCGCCTCGACCGGACGCTGCTCGGCGGTATTGTCGGGCTTGATCACCCAGACGTAAAAACCGTCCGGGCCGCGCTGCAGCGCGACCGCCGGCACCGTCACGGCGTTCTTGCGCGTCGTGATCAAGATGTGGATGTGCACGAACTCGCCCGGCCACAGCAGTTCGTCATCGTTGGCAAACTCAGCCTTCAATTGAATTGTGCTGGTGTTCTGATCGATCTGATTGTTGATAAGCAACAACTTGCCCTCGGCGAGCTGTTTTTTGTTCTCCTGATCGAAGGCGAGCACCGAGACCGTGCCATGCAGCATCGCCTCGCGCACCGGGCTGAGGTCGCCTTGCGGCAGCGTGAAGATCACGGTGCAGGGCTTGATCTGCGTGAGTACCGTGAGCGGATTGATGTCGTTGGTGTGGATGATGTTGCCGATATCGACCTGGCGGAAGCCGACCACGCCGTCGATCGGAGCCGTAATGGTGGCGTAATTGAGCTGGGTCTTTGCCGCCTCGATGGCGGCCTGATCGGCGTCGATCGTCGCCTTTGTCGTGTCGACTTTGGCTTGTTGGGTATCGACGTCCTGCAGCGTCTCGGCGTTCCGCAACACCAGCGTCTTGAACCGCGCCAAGTCCTTCTCGGCGTCGATCAGCTGGGCTTCGTCCTCGCTCTTCTTGGCTATGGCCTGATCGAGCGCCGCCTGGAACGGCGCCGGATCGATTTTCGCCAGCACGTCGCCTTTGCGGACGTCCTGGCCCTGACGGAAATCGACCGAGACGATCTGGCCGTTGACTTGGGCGCGCAGCGCGACGGTGTTGAGGGCTTGGACCGTGCCGAGGGCGTCGTAATAGATCGGGACGTCCTGCTGTACCGCTTGGGTGACAATGACGGGAACCGACGGCGGAGCGGCTTTTGCCGTTTCGGTGCTGCCGTGGCGCCAATAAATCACCGCGGCGGCCACGCATGCCACCGCGATGCCTGCTCCCAGATACATCCGCCGGGATTTTTGCCCGGTCATCCACGCCCTCATGGCCTAGCTATACCTTGCTTCCGCAACCCCTCAAAATCGTCGGTTATTCCCCGATCCGGCCGCGCGGCACGGCTGGATCAAAGACCCCCGATGCGAACTATAGCGGACAGTTGGAGGGATCAATGGCTAGCGCATTAAAGTTAATTAAGGTGCGCTCGGCGCGGCCGATTAAGGTTGCTGATGTAACACGACCGCCCGACGCCAGTTCAGGCTTGATCCGGCCGTCGGCATGATGGCTATTCCTGTTGTAATCCAATAGGAAAGCCGGCATTCCAGGTGATATCGCAGTTCGAAGTTCCGGGTCTCAGTTCTAATCCTGCGCTGGCGGTCGTGCTGCGCGCTTTCGAAGGCGGCGGCGCCCAGCGGGATATGATCCTGCTCTGCAATGCGCTCGCCGCCAAAGGGGTCCGCATTGTCATCTTGGCGCTTCGCGTCGACGGTCCGCTGCGCCGACTTCTTGATCCCGCTATTCGCGTTGCCGAGGTTCCCGGACGACAGCTCCGCTACGCCGTACCCGGCCTGCGCCGCTTGATCCGGGACTTGGCTCCGGCCGCAGTCATCAGTTCCGAAGCGAGCCTCAATCTGTGCGCGCTTATTGCCGTGCGCACATTGAGGCGAGCGAGCCGGCCGAAGCTTATTTTGCGCGAGGTCGGCAGTCCGTTGGTCGCGCAACGGCGCGATCCCTACCTGCAGAACCGCATCGCCTACTGCATCCTGCGGCGCTTTTACTCTTATGCGGATCGCATCATTACCCTCACCGAGGGCGCGCGGCGCGATCTGATGGAGAATTTTGCCGTTCCCGACCATTTGATTGCCGTGATGCTCACCAACGCGGTGGTGCCGCCGGCGGCAGCGAACCGCATCGCGGAGTGGGACGGCGAGGCCGGCCGCGAGAACGGTCTCATCGTCTGCATCGGCCGGTTGTCGCCTGAGAAGGATCAGCGCACGCTCATCCGCGCGGTCAGCCTGTTGCCGGCGGGGCAGCCTTGGCGTCTTGCGATAGTCGGCGACGGTCCGGAACGCCCCGCGCTGCAAGCTCTGGCGCGCGACCTCGGGGTTGCCGATCGTATCCTCTTTACCGGCGAAGTGAGCGACCCCTTTGGTTTCATGATGCGGGCGCGTCTTGCCGTCTGCGCCTCGGTTTACGAGGGTCTCGGCAATGCGATCATCGAGGCGCTGGCTTGCGGTACGCCCGTCGTCTCGACCGATTGCCCCTACGGCCCGGCTGAAATCCTGCAAGGCGGACGCTACGGAGCACTGACACCGGTCGGCGATGCGCCAGCCATGGCGGCGTCGATATCCGAGGCATTGAACACGGCTCCGGATCGTGCGGCGCTGACGGCGCGCGGACTGAACTACACCGCCGTGCGCGCCGCCGAGCGCTTCCTTGAAATCGTCGCCGAGTTGCGCCCACCGCGGGCAACGGCAAGCGGTCCGCTCGCCGTCGCCAGAGCGTCATAGGCGCGTCATGCTCCAGCCGCTGGTCAAAGGAATTCTTCGAAAGGCGGCGCGGCACTCGCGCTCGAAGCCATTCGCCATGCGCAACGCGGCGCCGCTGGTCAGCTTCACTTTCGACGACGTGCCCGCTTCGGCCTACACCAACGGCGCCGCGATCCTCGAGCAACACGGCGTGCGCGGGACGTTCTACGTCGCCGCCGGCACGCTGGGGCAAACGGACAAGGATTGGCGCGTGATCGATCGCGACCAAGTGGGCGCGCTGCATCATCGCGGGCACGAGATCGGTTGTCACACTTTTTCGCACGTCGGCGTCGACACGCTCGATGCCCGGGCGTTGGACGAAGAATGCCAGCACAATCGCGAGGCCCTACGCGAAATCTGCCCGGGTCTCGACGTCACCAACTTTTGCTATCCGTTCGGCCGCGTCTCGCTGCCGCGCAAGCTTCAGCTCGACGATCGCTTCGACAGCTGCCGCGGAATTTACGAGGGGATCAACGCCGGCGTCGTCGATCTCGCACTGCTTCGGGTGATCGAGCTGTACGACCGCACGCTGACGCGCGACAAGCTCGATCGCGTGTTGCGCGAAACGCGCGCGTGCAATGGCTGGCTGATCTTCTATACCCACGACGTCGCGCAGCCACCGAGCTGGATCGGCGCGTCGCCGCGGCTGCTGCATGAAACGATCGACGCGGTGCAGACCGAAAATATCCGATGCCTGACGATCCGCGACGCGCTCGCGACGATCGGCTTCCGCCGCACGGCGGAAGCGGCGACGCAACTCAGCGCCTGCGCGGCGAACGAGCCGCGATGAAGATGCGCAGTATTTTCGGCAATTCGACCAGATAACGCCGCCACAGGCGACTGGGCTCCTGCGCCAGACGATAGGCCCATTCCAGGCTGAGCCGTTGCAGCCAGCGCGGCGCGCGCGAACGCACTCCGGTGAGGAAATCGATCGAAGCGCCGACGCATAGCGCGATGCCGGATTGGCAGCCCAGCTCGGCAAGCTTATGCGCGATCATCTCCTGCGCCGGACAGCCGAGGCACAACAGCGCGATATCCCAGCGCCGGGTGGTGCAAGCGCGGGCGACGGCAAGCCGCAGCTCCGCGTCGTGCGCAAGACCGCTCGGCGCCGGCAGAATCTCGAATATCAGGTTCGGATAGGCGGCATGCAGCGGCGCCTCGGCGCTGTCCGGCGGCCCAACGACAAGAATCCGCTGCGGCAAGCCCGGCCGGGCTTCCGCATTGAGGCGGGCGAGCAACGCCGCGACAAGGTCGCTCCCGGTGACCAGCGGCAATGCCTGCCGCTCAAGCCGCGCCAGCGCCCGCAGGATGCGGCTATCGCAAACCGACAGCCAGGCCGCCCGATAAATGGGGAGCAAGCGCGCCGGCTCCTCGTGCGCCGCAACCACGTGATAAGCGTTCGGCGTCACCAGGTAGCGATAGGGCGAGCCGCAGTCCGCGGCGATGGCGCCGACGACCTCGGCTTGCGTCAACACCGAGAACGGCAGTCCGAGAAATTCGACATGATCGATTTCGCCGCCGTGGGGAACCAGCGGCGGGGCGAGGTCCGTTTGCGCCGAAGGCGCCACAGTGCCGGGTGATGAGAGCATCGGCTAAGGCACCGTTATGCGTTCGCCGACGATCTCCACCGATGGCAAGCGCAACAGGCCGAAATGATGGATCGCAAAGGCGCCGAACGCGGCGAAGACCACGGCATCGACGACCAGCGGCAGCGTATGGCCCGGCAGCAGCTCGCCCGTCATATGGGCGCCGAATACGAAAAGGATCGCCAGCGACGGCATGACACCGAGCGCGGTGAGATCGATCGGCATGCGATACCAGCGCCGCCCCAGCACCATGAAGGCCACGCAGGCGACGACGCAGGCTACCATGAGCGCGATGGCCGCGCCCTGCGGACCGTCGGCCGGAACCAGCACGACCGAGAGCGCCGTCGAGACCGCGAGAAACAACAAGGCGACGATGAGATCGAGATAGCTCGCGTTGGTGAAATAGATCACTTGCGCGAAATAGAAATTGCGCATGGTGGCAAAAGCGAATGCGATGGCCAGGATCGGAATGAGGCCGCGGGTCGGGGCGATGAATTCCGGCTGCAAAATCGCTTGCAGCACGACATGGCCGAAGATGATGAAGAACGCAGCGCCGAAGCTCGCGGCCGCAAGGCAGGCGTTGAACGCCATCTGCAAAGTTTGATTGGCGGCTTCCTGGTCGCCGCGGTTGGCTTGGGTCTTGGCGACCGTGACCAGCGACAGGATGATCGCCTCGCCAAGCACGGTAAAACTCTGCCGCAGCACGTCGGCGACGACGCCATAGGGTCCCAGCGTCGCCAGCCCGAGGTAATGGGCGAGCAGCAAGCGGTCGATGCTCTGGCCGAGTGCGGTGACGCCGAACGACAGCAGCAGCGGCCAGCCATAACTGACGATATGCCAGGAAGCGGCGCGGGAGAAATGCGACAGGCGTACATTCGAGAAAGTCGCGAGCGACGGCGCGGCGGCGATGAGGTGCGCCACGGCGATCGCCACGGCGAGACCGCGGGCGCCGCCGCCGGCGTAAAGGCTGGCGCTACCGAAACCGATCATCAGCACGGTGCGGAGGATCATCGACAGCGACGCGCCGCGGGCATTGAGCAGCGTGCGTGCCACTTCGAACGCCGCTTCATAGACGGTAATGCCGCAGACCAGGGCAAAGACCGCGATCAGGAAGCTCGGCTCGAAAAATCCGAACAATCCCAGCGCGGCCAGCACCAGCGCTACCATCGCGATGCCGGCGCCGAGGAGCCGCGCCAGCGAGGCGACGTATTCGCCCAAGCGCTCGTGATGGTAAACGCCGAAATAGGCGAAGCGCATCCACTGCGCGCCGAAGCCGTAGACGATCAGCGACCAGGCGAAGATCAGCACGTAGTGGCCGTATTCGGCGGGGCCGGCAAGGCGCGAGAAGATGGCGACGGCGAGCAGGTTCCCGGCCGCCGACACCGCGCGCGCGCTCAGATAGAGCAGGCCCGACGTGTTAAGCATTCTGCGTGATAAGTCATTGTTGGTGTGAAGAAAAGCCGCTACGACGGCTTTCACTGAGTATCGTTAAGTTGCATATGAAAACGCGACAGACGAACGGGCGGCGGGTGCAAACTGATGCGTATTCTGCAAATCATTCACGATGACGAGCGCGGCGGCGTGCAAAAACTCGCCGGCATGATCGAGGAAGGGCTGAGCTCCCATCGCTTCGCCGTCGAGACGGTTTATTTGTATCCGCGTGCGAGCCTGCCGCTCTATGCCAAGCTTGCTTACACGCTGCGCATGGCGCGGCGCATCTGGCGCGGCGGGTTCGACATGCTGATCGCCTACCAGTCGACGGCATCGGTCCTGGTCGGCATTGTCGGCTGGCTGTCCGGCTGCCGGCTTCGTGTCGTTCACCAGACCTGCACGCCAAGCGCGACGCCACGGCCGCTGCGCGTGCTGGACAAGCTCGCCGGCACGCTCGGGCTTTATTCGGCCAACATCGTCAACAGCGCCGCCACCTTGGCCGAGTTCGCACGCTATCCCGCGCGCTACCGGCGCTCGCTGATTCTGATCGAGCATGGGCTTGACGTCCCGGCGCCGAGGGCGAGCCGGGAAGCGACGCGGCGACGCTTCGGTCTGCCGCTGTCGTCGCCGATTCTGCTCAATGTCGGCCGGCTGACCGCGCAAAAAAATCAGGACGTGCTCATTCGCGCGCTGGCTTGCCTGCCGCAAGCGCACCTCGTCCTCGCCGGCGGCGGCGCGAAGGACGACAGCTTTCACGCGTTTGCCGTGACGCTCGGCGTCGACGATCGGCTGCACATGCTCGGCGCGCTGCCGGCAGACGATATTGCCGATCTCTATGCCGCCGCCGATCTGTTCGTATTTCCGTCGATCTGGGAGACTTTCGGGCTGGCCGCGGTCGAGGCCGGCATGGCCGGGTTGCCGATGGTCGTCGCCGACCTGCCGGTGCTGCGCGAAGTGCTGCGCGCGGACGGCAGCGAGCCGGTCACATTCGTTGCGCCCGACGACGTCGAGGGCTGGATCGCCGCCATTGGCCGGGCGCTGACACAGGCGACGCCGTCGCTGCGTAACCCCTCGGTCCTCGCTCGCACCCTGGCCGCCAAATATTCGCGGCAACGCATGTTCGAGAGCTATCTCAGTCTGTTCGAGGCGCATCGACGGATTGAGCGCAGGGCGCTCAACGACCTGCAGCCGGCGGCGGAAAAGGCTCAGCCTTGACGCGGCTTGGTTGGTTCGCCGCCGCGACGATTGCGTTTTTTATTTTGGTTGCGGCCGTCGCTCGGCCACCGGCGGTGGCCGCCGATTCTGCACCGGCATTCAAGCGCGGCGCAACGCTGGTCGAATTCTTCGAGTTTCCTAAAACCACAGGCGACGGCGCCGACAAAGCTTACGCCGATCCGGCCTATCCGCATCCGCAATCGGCGTTGTCGCTGTTCGACTTCGACGCGCTGCACCGTATCGGCTTCGACCATATGCGCGTGCCGCTCGACGTCGGCCCGCTGCTGCAGGGCGACGCCCAGGAGCAGAAGGACATTCTCGAACAGCTCGTCGCCGTGGTGTCCGCGATCAATAGCCACGGCCTTGCCGTGCTGGTGACCCTGTTTCCGCCATCGCTGCATCAGGAATTGCCGCAGAGCACTCTCGACGGGCTCGACGGTCCGAAATTCCGCGCCTATTCCGCCGCAGTCGAGCGCATCGCCGCGGCGCTTAGCCGCGTTGATAGCGGCGTGGTGGCGCTCGAGCCGATGAACGAGCCGCAGTCGCAGTGCCGCGTTTATTTCGGCACCGATTGGACCGCCTATCAGCAAAACATGGTCGAACGCATCCGCCGCATCGCGCCGCGGCTGCCGCTGTTCCTCACCGGCGGCTGCTGGTCGAATATCGAGGGCATTGTTCGGCTCGATACCGATCTGCTGCACGACCGCCATAACTTCGTCAGCGTGCATTTCTATTATCCCTTCCTGTTCACCCATCAGAGCGCGACCTGGTCGATGCCTTATCTCGCCGGCACCATTGGCGTGCCCTATCCGGCTTCGGCAGGCAGTCTCGCGGAGACGCTGGAGCTGACCCGCGCGCGCTTTCGCACGGTGAAGCTGCCGGATGGCGCGGACCGCGCGGCCGCGGAAGCGCAGGCCGAGGCGGAAATCCGCAAATATTTCGGCGAAGCCCAGGGACCGACGCAGATCGCGGACTGGATGAACAAAGTGGCCGATTGGCAAGCCCGCGAAGGCGTCGCTTCCGATCAAATCGTCTTCACCGAATTCGGCGCCATGAAGCAGACCATCGACGGCGTCGAGATCGGCCGCGCCTCACGCGCGCGCTGGCTGCGCGACACGACGGCCGCCATCGAAAGCCATGGCTGGGGCTGGACCGCTTACGTGCTGCGCGACGATCCGTTCGGCCTTTACGTCCACGAAGGCGACCGCAATCCCGATCCCGACCTGATGCGAGCGCTGCACCTCAACGATCCGTTATCGTCTCCGGCGGAGTAAAGCGGCGCAGGAAGCAAAATCGTCACGCCGCGGCGCGGGTGACGGACAGATAGCGCAACCCGAACGCCGAGGTCATGTAGAAGAACCAGACTTCGCCGGCTTGCTGCAAAATCGAGCTCTCGAAGCACGACGCATAGACGCCATAGAGGCAGACGCGCAGAAACAGCAACTGCAGCGCGGCCGTCTCCGAATCGGACGAACGACGGCAGAAATCGGCGATCGGCAGCACAACAACCCAAAGCACGACCAAGAGCATTCCGGGAATGCCGATCGTCACCGCAAGATTGAGATAGGCATTGTGGGCGTCGGTCGCGGCATTGGCCCAGGTTGGGCGGTCGCCGAAACCGTAGACCACTTCCGGCGTGCCCCAGAACGTCGAAAAGCCATATCCAGTGAACGGCCGCTGCGCCACCGCTTGCACGGCGAGCTGCCAGATCTCGGTGCGCCCGGTGAAGGTGGCGTCCGGCATGATCGCCTGCATCAGCCCTTGCATAGGCTCGAAGATCACGGTGCCGACGGAACACAGTTCGAAGACAAAAAGCGTGGTGACGACGATGGCGATGCCGAGCGCCGCACTGCGGCTGCGGCCGATGATGCCGGACAGGATCAAAGCGATCGGCAGAACGCAGATCGCCGTCTTCGATTCGGTGAAGGCGAGAAAAATCCCCGCCAGCACGACGATCGCTGTGCCGAGCGCGAAACTGCGCATCCGCGCCACGTAGAAGCCGACGAAAACGAACAGCACCATCGCGGCGCCGGCATTGTTCTTGTGCGGAAACACGCCGCGCCATTCGCCGGCGTGCTCGGGCTCGAGAAAGTCGGTGGCGTGGTGGATCGCATATTGCGGCAGCAGGAAGACGCCTAGATAGCATGCCGCCAGCACGATCAGTACCGCCGCAGCCAGCAGATCGCTGAAGTGCCGCAGGTTCTTCGGCACCAAAAGGATCATCGCGGAAATGCTGATGACGATCAGCTCGAAGGTCAGTCGGCGCGCGGCAAGCGCCGGCTCCCAGGAAGTAATCACGCTGAGCACGCACCACGCGACGGTCCCGACCAGGACGGGCCGCACCAATAGCATCAGGCGGCGCGGTTCGTGCCAATAGGTCCAGGCCGCAAAGGCGAGAAACATTGCGGAAAAGCCGATCTGATTGGCCGGATCGCCGCCCTCGATGACCGACTGCGGCGGCAGTGACAGATCGGGATAAGGATGAAACGAAATCCACGCCGCCAGAAATGCAGCCAGGAACAGAACGCTGCGGACGAGCGTATCGAGATCGACCGCCGGCTGCGCTGCCCGGCCGTCCGAGCTTTGAAAGCCCGGCTTCGCCGTCCGGCTCACACCCGGGGTCATGCCGTCGTGAAGCCGGTCAGCACCGCGCCGCGGACCTTGCCGGCATCGATGCCGGCCCGCGCGATGAATCGCTCGGCCCTGGTTTGATCAAAGCCGTCGGCGCCGGCGACCAGCACGATGTGGTCGACCAGGCCGGCGAAGAAACGCAGGCTCGGATCGGCATGATCCGTCGCCGCGACGATAACCAGGTCGTAGCGCCCGGTCAGCTCGAAGGCGCGTTTGATGTCGGCATCGTAAATGCGGCGGTCGCGCCGGCTTCCCGGCGCCACGAAGGCGATGAGATTGATGTTGGTGTCGCGATCGATCTTGACCGCATCGGATAGTCCACGGCGTCCGACGGCGACGTCGACCAGGCCGGCGTCGCTGGCTTCGGCATCGAGCGCCGCCAGCGTGCGCCGCCGCAAGTCGGCGTCGATCAAGAGCACGCGCTGCGTCGCCGCGGCGACTGCCGCGAGCGTGAGCGCCACCATCGCAGTGTCGTCCGCATCGTCGGCGGCAAGGACGAGGACACTTGGATTGCCGCGCGAAGCATGGCTGGCCCGCACTTCATCGTAGACTTTTCGTATTTCTTTGCCGAAAGGCGAGGCCGGATCGTCGACCGTCTCCAGGGCGAACGAAACATCGCCGGCCGGCAAGACGGCAAGCACCGGGAACCCGGTTGCGGCGCGTGCCCTCCATCCCAACGCCGCTACGGCCTTGTACACGGTGCCGCGCGAGCGCCGCGTGGCTGTGGCATGCGGCTTCCGGCGGACGGCCGAACCAGGACGATTCCGGTTCCGGCGGCGGCGCCGAGCATCATTGCGCCGAGCGCCACCAGGAGGCTCGGCGGCGGCGAGGATCTTTTCTGCGGCAGATCGGCCTTGGACAGCACGCGGATATTCTTGGTGTCGACCTGCTCCTGCGCGCCGGTCTCTCGCGCGCGCACCAAAAAGGCCTGATAGATGTCGCGGCTTGCCTGGGCGTCGCGCTCAAGCTCGCGCAAGCCGACCATGGCCTCGCCGTTGCCCATCGCGGTTTGCTTGAGCGTCGCGAAATTGGCGGCGAGCATCTGTTCGCTCGATTTGGCGCTCTCATATTCGGTGCGCGCCGCGACCGCGGCGCGGTCGATCTCGGCGTCGATCATGCGGCGCAGCCGCTCGGCCTGCGCCTGGATGTCGATGACCGCCGGATGCAAGGCGCCGAGGCTTGCCGTCTGCTCCGCCTCGCGGCGCATGACCTCGGCGTATTGGCCACGCAGCGCGGTGATGGTCGGCGATTGCAAGGCCGCCGGGAAGGCCCCGTTTTCGTCCTTGCTGCGCTGGACCGCTTCGACCTGCTCGAGGCGCGCCTTGGCATCGGCGGTGCGGGCGTGCGCCGCGCTGAGCTGATTATCCATATCGGTGAGCTGCTGGTCGGTGACCAGCTGACCGCTGGCGGCGAGCAGGTTGTTGCGCTGCTTGTAGGCCTCGACCTTATCCTCGGCCTCGCGGACGCTGTCCTTCAATTCTTTCAGACGAGAGGTCAAGGATTGCGACACCTGCCGTGCGGCATCGGCGCGCACTTGTGTCTGCTCGGCGAGATAGGCCTGCGCGATGGCGTTGGCGATGCTCACCGCCTTGTTCGGGTCGCGGCTGGTGACGTCGACCTCGATCACGTAAGTGCGCTCGTCGCGGTTCACCTTGACGCGCCGCTTCAGCTCGTTGAGCGCGGCCAGCGACCTGCCGCCGGGAAGGTCGTTCCGGCCCAGCAAGACGCCGAGCAAAGACGGTCCGCGCACGAATTCCGGATCGTGGTCGAGACCCTCGGAAGCGACGACGCGGCGGAGCACCGCGTCCGAGGTGAGCACACTGACCTGACTGTCGACCTGGAGCAGCGCGGCGTCGTTTGCTTGCGCGGGCTGCGTATCGGTGCCGACCGCGCGCAGGTCGCTCGGGTCAATAAGGATTTGCGTGACCGCGGTGTATTCGCGCGGCGCCAGTGCGACGTAGACGACCGCCAAGGCGAGGGCCACGAGCATGCAAAGAACGATTGTGGTCCGCCCGCGCCACAGCACGGACCCGATTTTGCTGAAGTCGATTTGTGCAAGCGGCGCCGGCGCGACGGTAAAATTGCGGTCGCCGACGACTGCCGTTCTGATCTGGCGCGGCGTCTCGAACATTGCACACTCGAATGGTTCGCGTCTCGTAGCGGGGCGGCGCCAAGCGACGGAAGACTAGGCTTCGGCGCGAAAGTGCCGCCACATGCCCAAGTCAACGGAGATGCGGCCCGCCATGTCCAGGCTTCTGGAATGGTTAATCATTTCATAAAGGATCATGGTTAACGCGCGGTGTATGCCGCCGCCCAGCCATCGGCGCGTCAGAGCCGGCGCAACACCCCGGAAATCGCGGCAATGATGACGAGCACCGCCACCACGGGAATCCAGATCAAGGCGGCGCCGATCAGAATGAGCAACAGGACCGCCGCCAGAAGCCCGGCGATCAGCATGATGAGCGCGAAGCCGAACGGCCCGACGCGGCCGACAAAGACGCGATGCGTGCCGCGCGCCTGCGTGAAACCATAAGGCGGCCAGCCGTTGCCGCGATCATAAGGCCCGCGACGGTTCGGTGGAATGATTTCCGGCTCGACCCGCGGCAGCTCCGGCTCATTCGCGTTGTTCGTCGAATCATCCGCCATTGGCGCTACCGCTTCTGTCTTTTGAGGCAGCCATTATTTAGCGACGTCGGAGGTCGCCACAAGTGGCGCGTTCCTGCGTCAGCGCGTCGCCGTCCGCGCATGATGGTCGTGCAGAAATTTCGCCAATTGTTCGCGCAGGCTCTCGTCGGGCTCGCCCTGGTGCCCCAGCACGACGGCGCGTTCGAACAACGCGTGCTGCAGGTCGTGCGGCAACTCGCTCCACAAATCGGCGGTGGCTGCGCCAAGCACCAGAAAATAGCGGGCGGCAATATCGTTGACGACGTGATTGGGCTGCTGACTCATGGCCTCACATTCATGTCATTCCGGCTTGATGCCGGCATCGCGGATCACGTCGCCCCAGCGCTGCGTTTCGGATTTGATGAAGGCGGCGGCCTCGGCCGGCGTTCCGCCGCCGGGGCTGATACTGAGCTGGGTAAATCGCGCCAGCAGGTCGGGATCGGTCATCGCCTTGTTGGCCGCCGCGTTGAGCTTGGCGACGATAGCGTCGGGCGTTTTCGGCGGCGCGGTCAGCGCATGCCAAGTGTCGGAATCGCAGCCCATCACGCCGGCTTCTTCCAGCGTCGGAATACCCGGCAGCGCCGCGACGCGGATGATTGACCGTGACGGCGAGAATTCGCGCACGGCCCGATTTGTACAGCTCGATCGAGCTTGCGAGCTCGTTGAACATCAGATCGACATTGCCGGCGAGCAGATCGTTGACCGCCGGTGCGGTGCCTTTGTAGGGCACATGGGTCATCTTGGTGCCGGTGATCTTCTGAAACAGCTCGGCGGTGGTGTGCGATGTCGTGCCGATGCCTTGTGAGGCAAAGTTGATCTTGCCGGGATTAGCCTTGGCGTAGGCGATCAGCTCCTGCACCGTCTTGGCCGGGAAATCCTTGCGCACCAGAACGACGTTGGGAACGTGCGACATGATCGCAATCGGCACGAACTGCGTCGGATCGTAGTTAAGCGATTTGTAAAGCAACGGATTGGTCGTGATCGGCGACGGCTGCGACGCCAAGAGCGTGTAGCCATCGGGCGGCGAATGGAAAACATAGTCGGCGGCGATGCTGCCGCCGACGCCGGCCCGGTTCTCGACCACCATCGGCTGGCCGAGAAAGGTCTGCATCTTGGCGGTGACCAGCCGGGTGACGGTGTCGACGCCGCCGCCGGCCGGTACCGAGACGATGACCCTGATCGGATGGTCGGGGTAGCTTCCGGCGCCGCCCTGTGCCCACGCGGCCGCTGCTGCGGCGCCGGCAGCAATGACGCCGAGGCTGACGATGAAAGCGTGACGTCCAAACATAACGAAGGCTCCCGGAATTCAGCGCTGCGTTGACGGCATGGCATAGCGCAGATTGGCGATTGAGTCCCGCGACGTGCTGCCGCTACAACTAGCCTCCTGATTAGGGGAGAAGCGCCGCGATGAGCAAGCTCGATTTCGTCCTGGAAGAACTGGTGACCGCCAACCGCATCCTGGCCAATGAGGGGATCGTCGATTCGTTCGGCCATGTCAGCGCACGGCATCCCGAAAATCCGCAGCACTATCTCTTGTCCCGCGCCCGCGCCCCGGAACGCATCGAGCGCGACGACATCGTCGAATATACGCTCGACGGCACGGCGATCGACGAGCGCGGCCGCAAACCCTATCTGGAACGCTTTATCCACGGCGCGATCTACGAGGCGCGGCCGGATGTACACGCGGTGGTGCACAACCATTCGCCGAGCGTGATCCCGTTCGGCGTCACCGGCGCCAAGCTCAAGCCGCTGTTGCATATGTGCGCCTCGTGCGGCCATGAGGTGCCGGTCTGGGATTCGCAGGACAAGTTCGGCGATACGACGCTGTTGGTCAGCGACATGGCAATGGGCCGCGATCTGGCGAAGCTGATCGGCGAACGCCCCACCGCCCTGATGCGCGGACATGGCGCCACGGTGGTCGGCCGCTCGGTCCGCCATGCGGTCTTCGTGTCGGTCTATCTCGAAGTCGGCGCCAAGCTGCAGATGCAGGCCATGACATTGAGCAATCTGGCGATGGGCGAGGTCAAATTCCTCACCCCCGGCGAGGTCGACAAGATCGTCGCGCGGGTCACCGACTACACGCTCAACCGCGCCTGGGAGAACTGGGCGCGACGTGCCGGGCGGGAGATGCAGCAGGCCTGACGCCCATCGGCGCACATCGGTTTCATCCCAATCATCCGCAGGCTCCCGATGCATTTCGAGCTTCCCGCTCCCAGCATGACCTTCGACGTCGTGCTCAACGACGGCGCCAGAATCCGCATGCGCCGTCACGGCAATCCGGATGGCGTCCGTCTCCTGCTCACGCACGGCAACGGCTTTGCCGCCGACGCCTACTATCCGTACTGGCAGCACCTGCTGCAAAAATTTGATCTCTTGGTGTTCGACTTCCGCAATCACGGGCAGAATCTGCCGGTGGTGCCGTCGCATCATACCTACGAGCAGCTTACGCGCGATTTCGAACGGGTCGTGCAAGAAGTGAAATCGCGGCTTGGTGCGCGGCCGACCGCCGGCCTGTTTCATTCGATGTCGGGGCGCACGGCAATGAAGCACGCCATTGAAATCGGCTGGCGCTGGGAGGCGCTGGTGTTGTTCGATCCACCCAATGTGCCGCCGCCGGAGCATCCGGCTTACGCCGTGATGGCCGCATTCGAGAAAAAGCTTACCGAATGGGCGCGGCAGCGGCGTCGGCGCTTCGCCACGATCGAGGAACTGGCCGAGGAATACCGGGCGTCGCGCGCCACGGTGCGCTGGGTCGGCGGCGCGCACGAACTGATGGCGCGCTCGGTGCTGCGCAACAGCCCGGACGGCGACGGCTACCAACTGGTGTGCGATCCGGAGAACGAGGCGGCGATTTACGCGCAGGCGACGAGCTTGAATCTGTGGCCGAAAGCCAGCGAATTTGGCGGCCCGGTGAAATTGGTCGGTTGCGACCCGACGATGAAGGGCTCCGCCACCGGCCCGGCCAATGCGGCGCTCGGCGCCGAAGGCGGCTATGATTACAGCTTCGTCGAAGGCACCGGTCACCTGTTGCAGATCGAGAAGCCGCAAGACTGCATTCGCTTGACGTTGGAGTTTCTGGCCAAGCACGGGCTCGCGTAACGCCGGCAGAGTAGGGAGCAAGCGATGGAACAGATCCTGAGTGCAACTCTAAGTGCGACCTGGGCCGAGGCGCTGGCCGTCGCTGCCGCCGGCGCCGTCGTCATTGTCGGCGGGATATGGGCGGTCGTCGGCGTGCTGTTGCGCGATCTGAAACGCGACTACCGGACCATGCGGACGCAAATGAATGGCGTGCACATTGCCATCGACAGTTTCGCCGTCTCGCTCGCTGAAATGAAGGCTGATCTGGTGAATGGCCAGGGCGAAATGCTCGAGGGCGTGGATAAATTGCGCGGCGAGGTCGAGACGATCGGCAGCAACGTCGCGCGCATCACGACGTTCTTAGGCCACCTCGCCGGAACGCCGCCCTCGTTTCCCTCCGACCTGCTGCCGGAATAGCTGAAATATTTTCCGCTCATTCCCGCGTCAGCAGGAATCCGGTTTTCGCGAAAATGCCAGGCCCCCGCTTTCGCGGGGGCGCGCGGAGGGTGGGCCGATGCAATCGAAGACGATCATTCCCTAAAGTGACAGATACGGATCGTTCAGCCGCTTGTCGTTGCGCCGCCGCTGCTTTATCACTTCGCCCGTCGTCCAATATTCGCTGCGCGTGGCGCGTTCGGCCTCGACTTGGAATTCTTCAGGCCACTGACCGAGCGAATAGCCGAACCACGGCGCTTCCGGTTTCAACGCCGGCAGGCCGAGCTCTTCCCAGATCGCCTTAGCGCCTTCCATGAATTCCCGCGCCGGCAGCGAGATCGGCGGATACGGGCGCTTGAGCATGGCGTTGATCAGCATCGCCGAGTCGGTGGCTTCGTAATGGGTATCCTCGGCGCCGGCGCGCGGGCCGTGGCCCATGTCCTTGTGATCGAGGACGCGCATGTCCTGATGCGGCCGCATACGGTAGGCAAGCGCCCACATCACCATGTCGAGGTTTTCCGGATCGATGTCCTCGTTCACGGCGATCGTCATCTTGCCGACCGACGACGAATACGAGGACGCGCCATAAAGCGCGCGCCAGATTTCCGCATCGAGCGTGTCGGACTTCATCTGGATGACGATCAGTTTGCGCAGGTTGGTCAGCGGCTCGTGCATGAAGACGCGGCTGACGCCGCTGATGTTCAGATGATGGCGCAAGTGGTGCAGGAAAGCCGGCTCATAGGCGACGCGCTTGATCAGGCTACTTTCGCTCGGCGTCACCTGGCTGATGATCGAGACCAGCACGGCATCCTTGCGGCGGGTGATGGCGGTGACGTCGAAGAAGGCGTTGTACTCCTTCAGATTCATGTAGCCGTGCGACTCGCCGAAACTGCCCTCCGGCTCCAGCCATTCGGTATCGAGATAGCCTTCGACGACGATTTCGGCTTCCGCCGGCACGATCAGATCGACAGTCTTGGCCTTGCAGACCTTGATCGGCGCGCCGACCAGCCCGCCTGCGACTGCAAGCTCGTCGAGATGCTTCGGCAGCTTGTGCACCGACGTAAACGTGATCGCCGGCGGCGCGCCGAGCATCAGTGCTATCGGCATCTTCTCGCCGCGCGCCTTGTATTTGAGAAAATGCTCGTGGATGCCCTGGTTGAGCTCGATCTCCGGATTCATGCCCATCCGCGTCGGGCTTTTCACCATGGCGCGATAGTTGCCGATGTTCTGCAGTCCGGTATCGGGATCCTTGGTGATGAACATGGAGCAGGACGCATAGGGCGCATTGTCGAAGCCGGGCGTCGAGATCGGGATCGGCAGCGCGTCGACGCCGTTGCCTTGCGTCAGCTCCGCGCCTTGCATCACGATCTCTTGGCACGGCGGATTATCGACCAGCACCGGCGGCACCGGATGCGCTTCGGCGTGGCCCCATTTCTGCTGGATGTTCTCGACGGCGCAGCCGATGCCGACGGAGTAGATCTGGCGATTGGAGGCAAGGATGCCGACGGCGACGGGGATGTCGTATTTTCGCCCCGTGCTGTCGACGACGTTCTCGAACAGGAACGCCTTGCGCTCGGCCTCCGGAATGCCGCCGCGGAATTGCCAGCGCACCAAGGGGTGCATCTCGGTGTCCTTGTTGATCGGCCGTTGCACGCGGATGAGCAGTCCTTGTCGATCCAATTCGGCGATGTGCGCGTGCAGATCCGGATAGCCGGCGTTTGCCATTTACTTTCTCCCATCGCCCGTGGTGGAATGGCCGTCGGAAGGCGCGGCTGTTCGGGCCGATGCAATGTTCTAGCCCGTGAGCATCGCAATGAAAATTGCCCGCCGCAAAGTCCTGCACGCGGCTCTCGGCATGGCTTCGCTCCGGCGCCGCCGAAGCCGGCGCATGGGAAGGGTGGATCCCGCGGAAAGTTATTTTAAGCCGCGTCGCGGCTGGGAACGGTAGGCTCCACTCGCATCTGCTGCGGCAGCCTGCTCTTGCTGAGCCAGAAATCATTGACGCTTTTCACCAGCGCTGTCCGCCGCAAGACAGCACTACGTCTGTAATTGCTGGCAAAACGGAAGTGATTGGCCTGTGCTCGAAACGCCGCTGATGACCCTGAGCGGACATTCAGTGAGCCAACTTGTCGCGCTGCACAGTTTTTGGCTCAAATGCGTGATACTCTACCGTCAAGAAAATGACCCGATACGGAGAGCAGCTTATGCGACGCCGCAAAGTACTTCAGTTGCTCGCAAGCGCGGCCGTTGCCACTCCCTTTTCGGCCGCCGCCGATACACCGGCGAAGATGGCTCGCCTCGGAACGCTTTCGCCAACGTTGCCTATAGACGAGAAGTCGCCAGGTGGCATGATACTGTTGAAGACGTTGCAGCAGCGTGGCTATGCGCTCGGTAAGAACCTGACTTTCGAAGCTCGCGCGACCAACGGCCAGGTTGCCAAGCTCGGCGAAGCCGCCGGGGACATGAAAGCGGAACAAATTGACGCGATCGTCGTCATCGGGTTTCCCACCGCGCTTGCCTGCAAGGTCGCGAATCTGCCGACGGTTGTCGCCTTTGGCTGCGGCGATCCAGTCGCGACACATCTGATCGACTCGCTGGCGCGTCCCGGAGGGATGGTTACCGGCATTTCCGATGACGCCGCCGCGCTTTCGACCAAGCGTCTCGCGCTGATGAAGCAGGCTGTTCCGAACGTGCGCCGCGTCGCGATGCTGTGGAACCGGGATGACCTCGGCATGACCATGCGTTACGAATCGTCATCGACTGCTGCCCAGTCGCTCGGAGTGGCAGTACAGCCACTCGGCGTGCGCGAACCAAATGACTTCAACGGGGTCTTCGAGGCGATGGATAGCGAAAGGCCGGACGCCATTCTGATGGTCGCCGACTCGCTGACGGGGCTCAATAGAAAGCGGGTATTCGATTACGCAAATGCACACAGTATCCCAGCAATGTACGAATACGATTTCTTTGTCCGTGACGGCGGCTTGATGTCGTATGGCGCGGACATCAAGGAATCATTCCAGCGCGCCGCCGACCTCACTGCGCGTATTTTCGGCGGCGCGAAACCGGGCGATTTACCCTTTGAGGAACCAACCCATTACCCGCTCGTGGTCAATCTGAAGGTTGCCAAATCCACCGGCATCAGCCTGCCGAACGATTTCCTGGCGCTCGCCGACGAGGTGATCGAATAGGTGCGCCAGCCGCAAGCTGGTGCGATCCGGCCGGTGGAAGTCCGGCCCAAGTAAGGGGTAGCGCCCGCTTGGTAGCGAGTGTTGCGTCACTATTGGCGACAGTGGTGGCGAAGCGTACACAGCGATTGCCTGGGGTGTGGGATTGAGCCTCGAAAGATCAGATATCGCGGGGGCCGAGAGTTTCTATTCGCTCGAAGGCAACATGTGCGGCACCGCTATGCGAGGTGCTGACGCCCTGCCGGGGTCTAAGGCCACATCACGTGCAAAGGGATCGCATCGGAAGCTGGGAGATCTCGGGTCTGACCGCAGCGGCACTGCCGTTGTGGCCCGCATCGGGAAGGCGAGGAGCCGTAGCCGATGATGCACGGGCCCGAGAAGTCGGACCTCGCCATAGTAGCAGTGAAACCTGCGAACAAAGCGGAACAGCCCGCTGCAGAGCGATCTGCGGCGGAGCCTGAAGCAGCGGAGCCGGTGGAGCGAAGGGCGGGGACCAAGGGGAATGCGAACCGGCAAAGCACGCACCGGACCCAGAGCCGGACAAGCGTGTCACAGGCGCTGGAACGCATACGGAAAGCCGCAAGCGAAAGGAAGAAGGAGAGGTTCACTGCGCTGTTCCACCACATCAACACCGAACTCCTGGAGGAGGCGTTCTGCGAACTTGCGCAGAACGCAGCCCCTGGCGTGGATCGGCTGACGTGGAAGGACTACGAGGCAAACCTCGAACGCAATATCGAGGGCTTGCATGAACGGGTCCAACGGGGAGCGTATCGGGCACTGCCGTCCCGGCGGGTCTACATTCCCAAGCCGGATGGCCGGCAGCGTCCACTCGCGGTCGCAGCCCTTGAGGACAAGATTGTCCAACGGGCGGTAGCCGCGCTGCTGAGCGCGATCTACGAGGAAGACTTCCTCGGGTTCTCGTATGGATTCCGACCGGGACGCGGCACGCATGACGCGTTGGATGCGCTCTGTGTCGGGATGCACAGCAAGAAGGTGAGCTTCATTCTGGACGCCGATATCCGATCGTTCTTTGATGAGATCAGCCAGCAATGGCTGATCCGTTTCCTGGAACACCGGATCGGCGACCGGCGCATCATCCGTCTGATCCAGAAATGGCTGAAGGCGGGCATCCTGGAAGATGGGGTCGTCGCGGTCAGTGACAGGGGGACGGGGCAGGGTTCGGTGATCTCACCGCTGCTCGCCAACATCTACCTGCACTACGCGCTCGACCTCTGGGCTGCACGCTGGCGACGGCGAGTGGCCACCGGCGACATGATCATTGTGCGCTATGCCGACGACTTCATCGTCGGGTTCCAGCACCATGGCGATGGCCGGTTCTTCCTGGAGCAGATGCGCGAGCGGTTGGGGAAGTTTGCGTTGTCGCTACATCCTGAGAAGACACGGCTGATCGAGTTCGGACGCTTTGCAGCGGAGCGCCGCAAGCGGCAAGGGCTCGGCAAACCGGAGACCTTCAACTTCCTGGGCCTCACCTTCATCTGCGGCAAGACCCGAGCCGGGAAATTCCAGATCAAACGGAAAACCCGAGGGGACCGCATGCGGGCGAAGCTTAAGGAGATCAAGCAGGAGATGCGACGGCGCATGCACCAGCCCATCCCTGAACAGGGAAGGTGGTTGGGCAGGGTTGTCCGCGGCTACTTCAACTATCACGCAGTGCCGACCAACGGTCGTGCACTGGAAGTGTTCCGACACCATGTCACCGATCTCTGGCGGCGTACGCTACGGCGTCGCGGTCAGAAGCATCGGATGACCTGGACACGGATGACGCAGCTCGTGGATGCCTGGCTCCCAAAGCCGACCATCCTCCATCCTTGGCCGAGCGATCGCTTTGCCGTTACCCACCCGAGGTGGGAGCCGTATGCGGGAAAGCCGCACGTACGGTTCTGTGCGGGGGGCGCACAGTGAAACGCGCGTCCCTACCGCTACACGCACTGTTTGCTGCGTCTGCTCAAGGCCGTTCTTGGCTAAACAGACACGTGCGCAGCGCAGTATCCACTTTCGGGGGTAAAGCGGACATTGACGACGCGAGGCAACCAACCTCGATTTATGAGTTCGCACTCACCCGGCGTGTTCGCTGTCCATATGCGCCATCACGGCGGGCATATAACGCGTGCCGGCAACGGCATCGGCCGGCGCCGCCTGCTCGATGCGGGCAAGATCGTCCTCCGATAATTTCAGCTCGGCTGCGGGCAGCGCCTCCTTGAGCTGATCGCGGCGCCGCGCGCCGATCAGCGGAATGACATCGTCGCCGCGCGATTTCACCCAGGCGAAAGCGAGCGCCTGTGTCGATACGCCTTTGTCGCGCGCGATTTTGCTCAACGCCTCGACGAGAGCGAAGTTCTTGGCGAAATTTTCGGCGGCAAACCGCGGCCGCCGCGTCCGCAGCTCGCTCGGCGCGGTCCGCGCCGCTTGCGCGCGGTCGCTGATCAATCCGCTGGAAAGGACGCCATAGGCGACCAGCGCGATGCCGAGCTCGCGCAAGGTCGGCAAAATCTCGCGCTCGATGCCGCGTGTGAACAGCGAATATTCGATCTGCAAGGCCGCGATCGGATGCACCGCGGCCGCGCGGCGTATGGTCTTCGCCGAAGCTTCCGAGACGCCGATATGGCGCACATAGCCGGCTTTCACCATGTCAGCGATGGCGCCGATGCTGTCCTCGATCGGCACCTGCGGGTCGACGCGCGAGGGCTGGTAGAGATCGATATGATCGGTGCCGAGCCGGCGCAGCGAATAGCTGAGAAAGTTCTTGATCGATTGCGGCCGCGCGTCGTCGCCGACGATCTTGCCGTCGGGGCTGCGCAGCGAGCCGCACTTGACCATGATGAAGGCGCGGTCGCGCTTGCCGCCGCGAAGCGCGTCGCGGATCAGCATCTCGTTGTGGCCCATGCCGTAGAAATCGCCGGTGTCGATGACGGTGATGCCGGCCTCAAGGGCCGCGTGGATGGTGGCGATCGATTCGGCGTCTTCGGCCGGCCCGTAGATTCCCGACATGCCCATGCAGCCGAGCCCGAAGGCCGAAACCATGGGGCCGTTACGGCCGAGTTTTATCTGCTGCATTGCCACTCCTATGCGTCATTCCGGGGCGCGCGTAGCGCGAGCCCGGAATCCATAGTCACAAGGCAAGCAGAACTCGCGCCTGCGCGCAAATTGTCGACGTCCGGGATTATGGATTCCGGGCCCGCGGACTAAAGCCCGCGTCCCGGAATGACGAACTACTCCGCCGCCAGCCGCACTTCCGGGGCGGCAGCGCGCACGTCGGCGTCGACGGTGTTCTCGTATTTGGTAAAATTCTTCTGGAACATGCCGACGAGCTTGCGCGCGGTCTCGTCGAACGCCTTTTTGTCCTGCCAGGTCTTCTGCGGATAAAGGACGTGCGGCTCGATGCCCGGCACCGAGGTCGGCACCGCGAAGCCGAAATAGGGATCGGTGCGGTAGCTCGCGTTCTTCAGCGAGCCGTCGAGCGCGCCGGTGACCAAGGCGCGTGTGACTTTGATCGGCATGCGGCGGCCGACACCGTAGATGCCGCCGGTCCAGCCGGAATTGACCAGCCAGCAGTCGACATTGTGCTTGCCGATGTAATCGCGCAGCAGCCGGCCGTATTCCGCGGGCGGCCGCGGCAGGAACGGCGCGCCGAAGCAGGTCGAGAATTCCGGCTCGACGCCGACCAGGCCCTTCTCGGTGCCGGCGACCTTGGCGGTATAGCCGGACAGAAAGTGGTACATCGCCTGCGCCGGATTGAGCTTGGCGATCGGCGGCATCACGCCGAAGGCGTCCGCGGTGAGGAAGATGATGTTCTTCGGATGGCCCGCGACGCCGGTGCGCGACGCGCTCGGGATGAAGTCCAGCGGATAGGCGGAGCGCGTGTTCTCGGTCTTCTTGTCGCTGTCGTAATCCGGAATACGCGTCTGTGGATCGAACACGACGTTTTCCAGCACGGCGCCGAAGCGGTTGGTGGCGTCCCAGATCTGCGGCTCGGCCTCGGCCGAAAGCTTGATGCATTTGGCGTAGCAGCCGCCCTCGAAATTGAAGATGCCCTGCGGCGACCAGCCGGTTTCGTCGTCGCCGATCAGGATGCGGTTCGGGTCGGTGGAGAGCGTGGTCTTGCCGGTGCCGGACAGACCGAAGAACAGCGCGCTGTCGCCGCCCTTGCCGACATTGGCCGAGCAATGCATCGGCATCACGCCTTGCGCCGGCAGATAGAAGTTCAAGGTGGTGAACACCGATTTTTTCATCTCGCCGGCATAAGAAGACCCGCAGATCAGCACGATCTTGCGGGTGAAATCGATCGCCACCATCGTGTCGGAGCCGTCGCGGCCGCCGTGCCGTTTGGCGTCCGGTTTGAACGACGGCATGTCGACGATGGTCATGTCGGGAACGTAGCTCGCGAGCTCCGAACTTTCGGGGCGGATCAAAAGCTGGCGGATGAACAGCGAGTGCCAAGCGTATTCGGTGAACACCCGCGCCTTGATGCGGTATTTCGCATCGGCGCCGCCGTACAGATCCTGCGCGAACAACGTCCTGCCCTTCGCATGAGCAAGAAAGTCAGCCAGCAGATTGTCGAAGTGTTCTTTGCTTTGCTTGCGATTGCCGTCCCACCACACGGTGCTTTCGGTGAGCGCATCGACGACGGTGTGCTTGTCCTTAGGGCTTCGGCCGGTGTGATGCCCGGTTTCGGCGCAAAGCGCGCCGCCGGCAACGATAGCGGCCTCGCCGTTGTGGATGGCATGTTCGTAGAGCGGGGCTGCGGACAAATTCCAGTGCACGCCGGCGAGGTTTTTGAAGCCGAATTTGTCGGCGCCGTAAGCGCCGTTCCTCACACCCGTTTCTTGCACTTCAGCCTCCGCTTGTGACCCGCCTGGCCGCGCGGGAACGCGTCCCGCGACATCCGCCATTCCTTACTCCCGGCGAGCGGTCGACCCTATATCGAGCATCCTGGCTTCTGCCAAGACCGGTGCGCACTCAACCTGACCGGAACATACTGGAGCCTAACCGGAAGATGCTTGGGCTGTTCCGGCGCTGCAGTGCAGCAGAGCGAAGAATCGTTTACTTGCGCTCGCTTCTCGCGTCGGCTGCCAAATCCACCACCACTTTGCGCAATTGCTGGGCGGTGGTGACGCGTTCGGCAAAGCCAAGCCGCAGCGTGCGGTCGCCGCAGGCGAGATCGAGGCCGTCCGGGTCGAGGCCGGTGAGCCGCCATGGCCCGTCCTCAGCGCCAAGAAGTTTTGTGGCGTAGAGCCGCACCGCCTCGGCGTGGGCTGCGTTCATATGCGCGACCGCGCCCGCTTCTGTGTCGATCAATTCGTCCGCACCGGACAGCTCCGTCATCACGTCGGCGGCGGTGAGGTCGGCGGCACGGGCAAAGCCGCCATTGAGATGCGCCGATACCGCATCGAGCCGCCAGAACGCGAAATCGGCGAAGCCTGCGTACAGCTCCGATTTTGGATGCCGGGCGAGGAAGCGGCGGCGCAGGCGCGGCTCCGCCGGATCGTCGCGGGACACCCGGACAAAGCTGCCGAGCAGCGTCAGACGGGGATGCGCCAGCGGGTCGCCCTTGCCGGTAGCGGCGAGCAGCACCGAGGCTCGGCCGTCGGCTTCGAGATTGGCGGTGTGGGTCGCCAGCCGCGAGATCAGGATCACCGGCGCGCCGTCGCTGTCGGTTGCGACATTGACCAGCGAGGCGAACGGATGTCCGGTATTACGGTCGATGGTCGCAAGCGAACCCGCCCGCGTCGACCGCAATAGCTCCTTGGCGAGCGATTTCGGGTCGAAATCCGGCGCGGGAGCGTTTTCGGGCAGGCGATCCGGCATAAGGCCGGGGAGTGGCCGCGCCGGCTTTCTTTCGGCCGGGGTCGGGTCGGCGTCAGCCATGGTGGGTTCTCGCCTGTCGTTTGCCTGTTGTCCCGGGAGGCCTAACCCCCGATGCCCCAGTAATTGCCCCGATTTTGCCTTGTCTGGTCACACTTCCGCCCCCACATGGGGATTCAAAGGCTTGTGGGGCCGGGGCTAGTGAAGCTTGCGGCCAACTCATGTAAAGAAGGCCGCCATGCCGACAATCGCTCTCGTCGACGACGACCGCAACATCCTCACCTCGGTGTCGATAGCGCTCGAGGCTGAGGGCTACCGCATCAACACCTATACCGACGGCGCCTCGGCGCTCGACGGCTTCAAAACTGCGCCGCCCGATCTCGCCATTCTCGATATCAAGATGCCGCGTATGGACGGCATGGAGACCTTGCGCCGGTTGCGCCAGAAATCCGACATGCCGGTGATTTTCCTGACGTCGAAAGACGAGGAGATCGATGAATTGTTCGGCTTGAAAATGGGCGCCGACGACTTCATCCGCAAACCGTTCTCGCAGCGTCTTTTGGTCGAACGCGTCAAAGCCGTGCTGCGCCGGGGTCTGCCGAAGGACGGCACCGCGCCGAAGGAAGCCGACAGCAAAGTGCTGGAGCGCGGCCTGTTGCGCATGGACCCCGAGCGCCACACCTGCACCTGGAAGAACGAGCCGGTCACGCTCACCGTCACCGAATTTCTCATCCTCCAGGCGCTGGCGAGCCGCCCCGGCGTAGTAAAAAGCCGCAACGCCTTGATGGATGCGGCCTATGACGATCAAGTCTATGTCGACGACCGCACCATCGACAGCCACATCAAGCGGCTGCGCAAGAAGTTCAAGGCGAGCGACAACGAATTCGATATGATCGAGACGCTGTACGGCGTCGGCTATCGTTTCAAGGAATAACTGGCGCATTGCGCGCAAAAGGCCGTGGGGCGCTGGGTATTTGGACCGCCAACCATGACCGCTGACTGGGCGGCTGACGTGCGGTAGTAATAGCGTCCATGCTCGCAAGGTGGCGGAGCATGATTGAAACCCCGGCAGACGACGTGCTCGACCGAACCGCAGAACGCGCAAGCGCAGCCTCCGAAGCCTCGATGGAGGCCGCGCCTTGCCTGGAGACCCCGATCGAGAGCCAAGCCGAGAGTGACGGCCTCGACGAGGCCGAGCTGCGTCCGCAGCCCCGCGGCTTTGCCCGCGTCGGCAACTGGTTGCAGCGCGCCTGGCAGTTCTTCATCACCCAGAGCTTTTCGAGCCTGACCCGGCGCATCGTCGTCCTCAACCTCACCGGGCTCGTCGCGCTCTCCATCGGCATCATCTTTCTTTCGCAATTCCGCAACGGCTTGATCGACGCGCGCATCCAGAGCCTGCTGGTGCAGGGCGAAATCATCGCCGGCGCGATTGCGTCTTCGGCGACGGTGGAAAGCGATTCCTCGATCACGCTCGATCCCGACAAGCTGCAAAACCTGCAACCGGGCCAGAGCTACGGTCCCAACGAAGACGCGCTCTATGGCATCGATTTCCCGATCAATCCGGAACGGGTGGCGCCGATCTTGCGGCGGCTGGTGTCGCCGACCAAAACGCGGGCGCGCATCTACGACCGCGATGGCGTGCTGTTGGTCGACAGCCGCAACCTGTTCGGCCGCGGCGACGTGCTGCGCTTCGATTTGCCGTCGCCGACCGCGGATAAGCCGGGACTGTTCGAACGCGCCTTCATCGCCTTGCGCATGTGGCTCGGCCGCGGCGATCTGCCGGTCTATCACGAGCTCGGCCCCGATGACGGCAAGGGCTATGCCGAAGTGGCGCAGGCCTTGAACGGCCAGAACGCCAGCATGGTGCGGATCAACGAGCGCGGCGACGTCATCGTTTCGGTGGCGGTGCCGGTGCAGCGGTTCCGCGCGGTGCGCGGCGCCCTGATGTTGTCGACGCAAGGCGCCGATATCGACAACATGGTGGAGGCCGAGCGGCTCGCCATCATAAAAGTGTTTCTGATCGCCGCAGGCGTCATGATCGTGCTGTCGATACTGCTCGCCGGCACCATCGCCGAGCCGGTGCGGCGGCTGGCCGACGCCGCCGAAAGCGTCCGCCGGCGCATTCGCTCGCGTGTCGAGATTCCCGATTTCACCCGCCGGCGCGACGAGATCGGTCACCTTTCCGGCACGCTACGCGCCATGACCAACGCGCTCTATTCGCGGATCGAAGGGATCGAAAGCTTTGCCGCCGACGTGGCGCATGAGCTGAAAAATCCGCTCACCTCGCTGCGCTCTGCGGTGGAAACGCTGCCCGTCGCCAAGACCGACGAAAGCCGCGGCCGGCTTCTCGCTATCATCCAGCACGACGTGCGCCGGCTCGATCGGCTGATCTCGGATATTTCCGACGCCAGCCGGCTCGACGCCGAGCTGCAGCGCCAGGAGGCGGCGCCGGTCGATCTCGCAAAACTGCTGAGCACGCTCGTTGCGGTGGCCAACGAGGTCAAGCGCGATGACGGCGTCAAAGTCACCCTGAAATTCGAAGGCGGCGGCGCCCGCGCGTTCCAGGTGCCGGGGCACGATTCGCGGCTCGGCCAGATCGTCGATAATCTGATCGAGAACGCGCGTTCGTTCTCGCCGCCCGGCGGCACGGTGCGCGTCACCTGCCGGCGGCTGCGCAATCAGATCGAAGTTTATGTCGACGATGACGGACCGGGCGTGCGCGACGACGTGCGCGAAAAGATCTTCGAGCGCTTCTACACCGATCGCCCGCATCAGGGCTTCGGCCAGAATTCCGGATTGGGGCTTTCGATCTCCAAGCAGATCGTCGATGCGCATGGCGGCTCGATCTGGGTCGAGAACCGGACCGGCGCGCCGGGACCGGACGGCGAGCCGACGGTGCTCGGCGCCCGCTTCATCGTGCGCCTGCCGGCGATGTGATGGCGGCAACGGTCCATGCCTCCGCCGTGCTGGTCGGCGCGCGGGCGGTGCTGATCCGCGGTGCGTCGGGCGCCGGCAAGTCCCGGCTTGCGCTTGAGCTGCTCGACGCCGCACGAGACGGCCGCCTGCGTTTCGCGCGTCTCGTGGGCGACGATCGCGTTCATCTGGAAAGCGTCAATGGACGACTTCTGGTGCGGCCGGCGCAGCCGCTCGCCGGCCTGATCGAGCTGCGCGGCGCCGGTCTTTTGCGGCGCGACCATGAGCCATGCGCCGTGGTCGGGTGGGTTGTGGATCTCGATGCTACGGACGCGCAAAGGTTGCCGGATCGGCAGCCCTTCGATCTCCACGGTATCAAATTACCGCGACTCGCGCTCGCATCAGGGGCGGCCCCCTTGCTGGCGGTGATCGCACTCATCACCTCAATGGGTACGGCGACCGCTCCGCAAACCTCCTGATGCGGTCCCAGCGCCCTTTGATTGGCGATTGGTTAACCATAATGGTCAAGACTGCCGCCTGCGACCGGGCTCGTATTGCCGGATAACCGCCGGCCGCGCCGGCAAGGCTGCCGCGCCATAACCGACGTGTCCTACTGCAATGCAGCAACCCTCGGATTTTGCACGGAATGCCTCTTGCGCCGAGGCTTCGGATGGTCAAGATGTGCACCCTTTCGTGCGGTGCACCCGGGACGCGCCCGCGGGGAGTTCCATGATTGGTCTTGTGCTTGTGACCCACGGTCGGCTGGCAGTTGAATTTCGTGCCGCCTTGGAGCACGTGGTTGGACCGCAAGGCCAGATCGAGGCCGTCACCATCGGCCCCGACGACGACGTCGAAGAGCGCCGCAAGGACATCATCGAAGCGGTGCGGCGGGTCGACAGCGGCGACGGTGTCGCCATTCTCACCGACATGTTCGGCGGCACGCCCTCCAATCTTGCCATCTCGGTGATGAGCCGGCCCAAGGTCGAAGTGCTGGCCGGCATCAATCTGCCGATGCTGGTGAAGCTCGCCAAAGTGCGCGACGAGTGTCCGCTCGCCGAAGCGGTCGCTGCCGCGCAGGAAGCGGGAAAGAAATACGTCACCATCGCCAGCCGGGTGCTCACCGGCAAATGAGCGAACCGGCTCATAGCGCCGGCACGCCCGATGCGGGCAGCGCGCCCGCGGGCACGGTCTCCCGGACCTTCGTCATCTGCAACAAGAAGGGCCTGCACGCCCGGGCCTCGGCCAAATTCGTGCAGGCGGTCGAGAAATTCGATGCGGACGTGCGTGTCAGGCGATGCAACGAGAGCGTCGGCGGAACGTCGATCATGGGCCTGATGATGCTGGCGGCCGCGCCCGGCACCTCGATCACGGTCGAGGCGACCGGACCGGAAGCCGCTGAAGTCGTCGAAGCTTTGGCGGGCCTGATCGAGTTGCGATTTGGCGAAGCCGATTGATCAGACAGCATTAAAGATTGTCTGATGAAGCGCAGACCGTCCCGAAGCAAAGCATCGCCAGATAAAGCATCGGACAGAACGATATCGCGCCGGAACAGCCGCTCGAAGGAGATAAAGCAGATGAGTCCCGAATCGACAGTTTCCAAAGGCAGTCCCGCAAAACCCGCCACGGCTGGCCCTGCGGCGCCTGGCGATGGCGGCCGGCAACCGGCGACTATCCGCTACCTCGATCGCGCCGACATGGTCGAGACCTTCGCCGATTCCATCACCGGTCTGATCTTTGACGGCCAGACGTTGCGCATCGAATTCGGCGTGACCCGGTTCGACGACGTCAAGCCGAACACCGCCATCACCGGCCGTCGTTATCCCGCCTGCCGCCTGGTGCTGCCGCCGGCCGCGGCGGTGGATCTCATCAACCGCATGCAACAGATCGCGGCGGCGTTGACGCAAGCCGGCGTGGTCAAGGCGCGAGCCGGCGAAGCGTCCAAGGCGGGTTGAAGATACGCGGCGACGACGTTACTCCGCTCATTCCCGCGCAGGCGGGAATCCCGGTCTTCGTCTGATGATAAGCTCATAAGGTCGGGTCCTCGCTTTCGCGGGGACGAGCAAAAGCCCACCGCTTCTTTGCTGCCGCCGCTTTGGCGGCCTGCCGGTCGGCGAAAAATTCCTTAGAGGCCGCAGGCTTGCGTCGCTGTGTGTTCGCGCGCATGGACATAAAGGAATCTTTATGTGTTATTGCCGCCGCGCCGCGACCCTGCTAGAAGCGCGCCAACTCCCCGCGTCTTCCGCCCCTGAAGGATAGTCCGTTATGAACACGTCCACCAAGCCGAAAACCCATGCGCACGCCGATTACGTGGTCAAGGATATCGGCCTCGCCGAGTGGGGCCGCAAGGAAATCTCGCTCGCCGAGACCGAGATGCCCGGCCTGATGGCGACGCGCGAGGAATATGGGCCGAGCCAGGTGCTCAAGGGCGCGCGCATCGCCGGCTCGCTGCATATGACGATCCAGACTGCCGTGCTGATCGAGACGCTGACCGCGCTCGGCGCCGATGTGCGCTGGGTCTCCTGCAACATCTATTCGACGCAAGATCATGCCGCCGCGGCGATCGCCGCCGGCGGTGTTCCGGTCTTTGCGGTCAAGGGCGAAAGCCTGAAAGACTATTGGGATTACACGGCGCGGCTGTTCGATTGGCACGGCGGCGGCACGCCCAACATGATTCTCGACGATGGCGGCGACGCCACCATGTTCGTGCATCAGGGCCTGCGCGCCGAGCACGGCGACACGGTGTTCCTCGACCAGCACAATAACGAGGAGGAAGAGGTCTTCTTCGCACTGATCAAGCGGATGCTGAAGGAGAAACCGAAAGGCTGGTTCGCACAGATCGCCACGAACATCAAAGGCGTCTCGGAAGAAACCACCACCGGCGTGCACCGGCTCTATCAGATGGAGAGGGATGGCAAGCTCCTGTTCCCCGCCATCAACGTCAACGACAGCGTCACCAAGTCGAAGTTCGACAATCTCTATGGCTGCCGCGAATCGCTGGTCGACGGCATCCGCCGCGGCACCGACGTGATGATGTCAGGCAAGGTGGCGATGGTCGCGGGTTATGGCGACGTCGGCAAGGGCTCGGCTGCCTCGCTGCGCCAGGCCGGCTGCCGCGTCATGGTCTCGGAGATCGATCCGATCTGCGCGCTGCAGGCGGCGATGGAAGGCTACGAGGTCGTCACCATGGAAGAGGCCGCGCCCCGCGCCGACATTTTCGTCACCGCGACGGGCAATGTCGACGTCATCACCATCGAGCACATGCGCAAGATGAAAGACCGCGCCGTGGTCTGCAATATCGGCCACTTCGATTTGGAGATTCAGGTCGCGGCGCTCAAGAACCTGAAATGGAACAACATCAAGCCGCAGGTCGACGAGATCGAATTTCCCGACCGCCACCGCATCATCCTGCTGTCCGAAGGCCGGCTGGTCAATCTCGGCAATGCCATGGGCCATCCGAGCTTCGTGATGTCGTCGTCGTTCACCAACCAGACGCTGGCGCAGATCGAGCTGTGGACCAATCAGGGCAAGTACCAGAAGAAAGTCTACGTGCTGCCGAAATCGCTCGACGAGAAAGTGGCGCGGCTGCATCTCGACAAGATCGGCGTGAAGCTCACCCAGCTCTCCGACAAGCAATCGGCCTATATCGGCATTCCGGTGAGCGGACCGTACAAGACGGATCAGTACCGGTATTGAGCTGCGTCTAGCGCGGCGCCGGCACCACAGTGACGCGGAAGCCGACCGGCTTGGCGGAATAGCCCAGAAAGCTGCGGCTGATCGTGCCAGCGGCGGTGCGAGCGCCGGCGCTGGCAAGCGCGGCTTGGGTGGCCAGGCACGGCGTATCGTCGTCGAGACAGGCGATGATAAGGCCCTGTCCTGCAGCCTCGGAGCGGCCGAGGTCGGACAACGGATCGTCCGCGAGCCGATCCGTGCCGGCCAGATAAAATGGCAAGTTCCCGGTGATCCCCGACGAACCCCAATAAAGCCGCGGCGGCTTGTCGGTTATCTTTTCGGCGAGTGCGGCGACTTCCTGCGAGCTCGGCCGATTGGAGTCGAGGCCCGCCGTCAGGTGCGCGTAAGCCATGAACGGTGAAGCAAGCACGAAGCATACGCCTACGGCGAGCGCGACAAGTGCCGCACCGGCCGCTGCAAGCGAATCGATGGCGATTTTGCGCGAGCCGTAGAGCACGACCGGGAGCAGCGCCCAGTTCGGAAACGTCCAATCCGGCGTCAGCCGCGCCGGCACCACGAGATTGACCAGCGCCGGCAGCACCATCGGCACCGCAAACAATATGAGCGCCTGCCGGCGCGCGTCATCCGCTGGCCAGGCGATGTCGGCAAGCGCGGCGCGCCCGGGCCGCATCGCAGCGAAAAGGAGAAGCGGCCCCGCGGCATAACCGATGACACCCAGCAAATAATAAACCGACTTGCCGAGCGCGGCGGCGACGGAATCATCAGTCATGACGCTGTCGCGCACGAAGGCGTAATCGGCGCCGCCGGCATGCGAGATGTACCAATAAAGATGCGGGGCGATAGCGACGGCCGCACCCGCCGCCATCAGGTAGGGCGCCGGCGATCGCCAAAATCGCCGCGTGTCCGTTCCGGTCACCGCGGCCGCCGCCATGCCGGCGAACAGATAAACCGCCCAATACTTGCCGAGCATCGCAATGCTCGCAAAAGCGCCGGCGAGAACGGAGTCCGACACGCCCAAACCGCGCCGCGCCCGCAAATAGAACAGCAGCGCCGCCGCCCAGAACGGCATCATCACCGTATTGGCGTTCAACTCCGCCGCCTTCAACGTATAGAGCGGCACCAGCGTCAGCGCGGCGAGCCCGAACAGGCTGCGATCCCTGTCGAGGTGGTCGCGCAACAGCCGCCAGGTGACAGCGAGCGTTGCCGCAACCATCGCGACCGCTTCAAGATGCATGGCCCAGTTCGTCCGCGGGAATACGGCGAACCACGCCATGAACAGCCATGCCGTCAGCGGAGGGTGTTTGTAGCCGAACGCAAAATGTTGCGCCCACAGCGCCGCCTCGGACGCATCGTCGCGCAGATCGACCGGCGCCAGCGATATCGTCTGAAACGCCATCCACAGCACGACGAAGGCGGCGAGCATCAGGCCGACGACGACACCCTCGCTGCGGGCGTCGATCCATCGCTGCGCCAGCCGCACCAGGCGCCAGCCGGCGCTCGCGCGCCACGGCTCCAGATCTTCGGCGGGCTCGGGGCGAACAACAGTCATTACAAATGGATGCCACTCAAATCCCTGCCCCACAAGCACGCCAAAATGCGGCCATTGGCGGCGCATTGCATTTATTAAGCGCGCCGCGTTATCTCAGGCGGCCATGGACGGCGCTTCACCCGTGACTTCGCCCCCGGCGCCTGCCCGCGCGCCGATCTCCACCGTTCGGCCGGCCCCCGAGCTCAGCGTCGTCGTGCCGACCTACAACGAGCGCGCCAACATCCCGATACTGGTCGAGCGGCTCGCGCATGTTCTCGCCGGCTGCGACTGGGAGGTGTTGTTCGTCGACGATAATTCGCCGGACGGCACCGCCGCGGTGGCGCGCGCGCTCGGCGAGACCGACGAGCGGGTGCGCTGCATGCGCCGCATCGGCCGCCGCGGCCTCGCCGGCGCCTGCCTCGAAGGCATGCTGGCGAGCCAGGCCAGCTACCTCGCGGTCATGGACGCGGATCTGCAGCATGACGAGGGCCTCCTCGCCGCCATGCTCGATCGCCTGCGCGGCGGCAACTGCGACCTCGTGGTGGCGAGCCGCTACCTTGGCGGCGGCTCCGCCGCTGGATTGTCGAAGCAGCGCGCCCGCGCCAGCCGCTTTGCCAACATGCTGGTGCACCGGCTCCTCGGCATCGATCTCACCGATCCGATGAGCGGCCATTTCATGATCCGGCGCGACGCCTTCGAGCCGCTGGCGCCGGCGATTTCCTCGCAAGGCTTCAAGATTTTGCTCGACATTCTGGCGACCAATCCGGGCAGCCTGCGCGTCGTCGAGCTGCCGTCGAGCTTTCACGAGCGGCGCCACGGTGAAAGCAAGCTCGACAGCAAGGTCGCGCTCGACTTTGCCGCGCTCTTGACGGCCAAGCTCACCAATGACGCGGTTTCGGCGCGCTTTCTCTTGTTCTGCCTGGTCGGAACCAGCGGCTTGGTCGTGCACCTGCTCGTGCTGTTGCTCGCGACGCAGCTCGCGGCCATCGCGTTCGGTGCTGCCCAGGCGCTCGCCACCGTGTGCGCGATCACCTGGAATTTCGTGCTCAACAACATGTTCACCTACCGCGATCAGCGGCTCGCCGGCTGGCGTTTCCTCACCGGCCTCCTCCGCTTCCAGGTGATCTGCGCCATCGGCGCCGTCTCCAATGTCGGTATCGCCACCTGGATCTATGACTACGACAACCGATGGTGGCTCGCCGGCCTGGCCGGTGCGCTGATCGGCACAGTGTGGAATTTCGTGGTCAGCGCCGCGTTTGTGTGGCGGCAAAGGTAAGTCTCCTCCCCCGCGAAAGCGGGGAGGGGGACCGCGCGAAGCGTGGTGGAGGGGGCCTCGGCCGAGAAGAAATAAAATCGTTGCCGAGGAGGGAGGCCTCTTCGTTTCCTTCTCCGTCTCCGCCGATCGCGTCCTCGACTAGAAGCCCCTTCCACCACCCTGCGCTCGCTGCGCGAGCTTCGGGCGGTCCCCCTCCCCCGCTTTCGCGGGGGCGGATGAAGGCATGCTTGCCGCTCGCCCCATGCCGGTGTTATCTGCGCCGCCATGAGCCGCGGTCCCCATCGCCAATATCCGCAATTTCTCGATCATCGCCCATATCGACCACGGCAAATCGACCCTTGCCGACCGGCTGATTCAGCTCACCGGCGGGCTCGAAGCGCGCGAAATGGTCGAGCAGGTGCTCGATTCCATGGATATCGAGCGCGAGCGCGGCATTACGATCAAGGCGCAGACCGTTCGCCTCAAATATCGCGCCCGCGACGGCAAGGATTACATCCTCAACCTCATCGACACGCCCGGCCACGTCGACTTCGCCTATGAGGTCAACCGTTCGCTCGCCGCCTGCGAGGGCGCGCTGCTCGTCGTCGACGCCAGCCAGGGCGTCGAGGCGCAGACGCTGGCCAACGTCTATCAGGCGCTCGACAACGATCTTGAGATCGTGCCGGTGCTCAACAAGGTCGATCTGCCGGCTGCCGAGCCCGACAAGGTCAAGCAGCAGATCGAGGACGTGATCGGGCTTGATGCCTCGGACGCGATTTTGATCTCGGCCAAGACCGGCCTGAACGTGCCGGAAGTCTTGGAAGCGATCGTCACCCGCCTGCCGCCGCCCAAGGGCGACGCCGCGGCGCCGTTGAAGGCGCTCCTCGTCGATAGCTGGTACGACGCCTATCTCGGCGTCGTCGTGCTGTTCCGCGTCGTCGACGGCGTGATAAAAAAGGGCCAGCGCATCCTGATGATGCAGACCAACGCGGCCTACGAGGTCGACCGCGTCGGCGTCTTCACGCCCAAGCGCATTGAGCGCGACGAGCTCGGCCCCGGCGAGATCGGCTTTCTCACCGCCTCGATCAAGGAGGTGGCCGACACCCGTGTCGGCGACACCATCACCGACGAGAAGAAGCCGGTGGCGGCGGCGCTGCCGGGCTTCCGCCCGGCGATCCCGGTGGTGTTCTGCGGGCTGTTCCCGGTCGACGCCGCCGATTTCGAGGCGTTGCGCGCGGCCATGGGCCGGCTCCGGCTCAACGACGCGAGCTTCTCCTACGAGATGGAAACCTCCGCAGCGCTCGGCTTCGGCTTCCGCTGCGGCTTTCTCGGGCTGCTGCATCTGGAAATCATCCAGGAGCGGCTGCATCGCGAATTCAATCTCAATCTGATCGCGACCGCGCCGTCGGTGATCTACAAGATCAAGCTGCGCAACGGCCAGCAGCTCGAGATCCACAATCCGGTCGACATGCCGGACCCGAACCACATCGAGGAAATGCAGGAGCCCTGGATCGAGGCGACCATCCTCACCCCCGACGAATATCTCGGCGCCGTGCTCAAACTGTGCCAGGACCGCCGCGGCGAGCAGAAAGAGCTGACTTACGTCGGCAACCGCGCGCTGGTGAAATACAATTTGCCGCTCAACGAAGTGGTGTTCGATTTCTACGACCGGCTGAAATCGGTGTCGCGCGGCTACGCCTCGTTCGACTATCACCTCACCGATTACCGGCCGGCCGATCTCGTCAAACTGCAGATGCTGGTCAATGCCGAGCCGGTCGACGCGCTCGCCATGCTGGTGCACCGCACCCGCGCCGAAAGCCGCGGCCGCGCCATGGCGGAAAAGCTCAAGGAACTGATCCCGCCGCACATGTTCCAGGTGCCGATCCAGGCCGCGATCGGCGGCAAGGTGATCGCGCGGGAAACCGTGCGCGCGTTTCGGAAGGACGTCACCGCGAAATGCTACGGCGGCGACGTCTCCCGCAAGCGCAAGCTTCTCGAAAAACAAAAAGAGGGCAAAAAGCGGATGCGCCAGTTCGGCAAGGTCGACATCCCGCAGGAGGCGTTTATTGCCGCGCTGAAGGTGGATGTGTAATTTCTTTGCTCGTCACCGCCGGGCTTGACCCGGCGGTCCATGCTGATGCGCCGCATGGATTGCCAGATCAAGTCCTGCAATGACGATGAGCAGCTGAACAGCGCGCTATTGCTCATCCTCGACCTCGCCAAATAGAATCTCCCGGTCATTCGATCACGCGTCGTTGAAGCGACTTGCTATCGGAACCCGTCGACAGCGGTCACGTAATCCAAGCAGGTCACCGGCGGTCAGTGGGGCGGCGCAGATCAGCAATGGAACAACAGTGGACAATTTTGGAAAATATCTGGCGGCGCTGGGCCGCGTCCTTCTCGCGCTGATATTCGTGCGCGCCGGCATCAACAAGCTCGGATCGATCGACGCCACCGCCGCCGAGATGGCGAAGGCCGGCATTCCGCTGGCGAACATTCTGGTTTTTGGCGCGATCCTGTTGGAGCTTGGCGTCGGCCTTTTGTTGATGGTGGGGTTGTTCGCCCGCTGTGCGACGCTGGCCTTGTTCTTCTACACGCTAACGCTCGCGCTCATCTTCCACGCCTATTGGGCGGCGCCGGCGGCCCAAGCGCGCCTGCAGGCGTCGTTCTTCTTCGGGCATCTGTCGATGATGGGCGGTATGCTGATGGTCGTGGCGTTCGGTGCCGGCGCTTTCAGTCTCAATGCAGTGATGCGGCGGTGGGCTTAGACGGCGCAACGGCTAATGCACCACGATCGTGGTGTTGCCGGGACCCTCGCGCTCGACCAGCCCGAACAAGATCGCGGCATTGCCGGGATCGAGCCGCACACAACCGTGTGACACCGGCCGCCCGAGCCCGGAAATCTCGTAGGTGCCGTGGATGGCGTAGCCGCCGTAGAAGAAGATCGAATGCGGCATCGGCGCATTGTCGTATTTCTTCGAGTACCAGCGCAGCGCGAGCCGCTGCGGATGATAGGTGCCGGGCGGCGTGATATAGCCGCGCCGCGCCGTCGACACCCGCCAATGAAAGCGCGGCGCACCGTCGACGATGACGTCCATGCGCTGATGGCCGCGGTCGACGTGGACGAAGATGGAGGCCGCGGCAGACTCGCCGCTGACAAGCATGACAAAGCCGAGCACGGCCAGAACGCAACACAAGCGGCGCATGAAAAGCCCTCGCAGCCGCACAAATGATTGCAGCAGCGCGCGGGCCTTGTAAAGCGGTGTCGGGCGGGCATTTCTGTAATGTTTGCAGCGAGGTAAATTTGTTGCGCTGCGTCGTTTAAACTTTGACCGATGGCACCATGACGGCGTTCGATTTCTACAGCATCGGCCACTCCAACAATACGGCGGATCGCTTTATGGCGATGCTGCATGCGGAAAACGTCGGCGCGATCGCCGACGTGCGCTCGACACCGTTCTCGCGCTTTTGCCCGTGGTTCTCGGCCAACAAGCTTAAGCCGCTGTTGGAGCAAAATGGCATTGGCTATCTGTCTTACGGCGCCGCACTCGGCGGCCGCCCGCAAAGTCCAGATCTTTATTGCGACGGTGTCGCCGACTACGAGGCAATGGTGCGGCAACCGGACTTTCAGGCCGGCCTCGATGCCCTGATCGCCGATGCGGGGCAGCTTCGCGCGCATGGGCCTGGAAATGGCCGCCTCTGCCTGATGTGCGCGGAGCGCGCGCCGCTCGATTGCCACCGCTGTCTCTTGGTCGCCCGTGCGCTCGCTGCGCGCGGTTTTACCGTCGGTCACATCCTGTACGACGGCAGCGTCGAGGCGCATACCGCCGCCGAACGCCGCTTGCTGGAACTCGCAGCCACCGACGGCGACCTCTTTGCAACTGGACAGAACGAGCGAATAGCGGCAGCGTATCGCCGCCGCGCCCGCGCCGTTGCGTACCGGGCGAAAGCAAACCCAGCGGGGCGAAGTCGGTAGAAGAGAGCTGCGATGCGAACGCCAATGCGACCATCCTTGCTTGCCGTTCTGTTGCTTGTCGCCGGTCTTAATCCCGTTTTTGCGCAGGACACTGCCGCGCCCGCGCCGGCGCAAGACACCGACACGCTCGATCCGACGCCGCCCGGTACGCTGCATCCGCAGCCGCTGCCCCCGCTCGCCAATCCCAATGCGCCGTCGACGCCGGCCAAGGAATTGTTCGGCCGCGCGTTGACGCCGTATCCCGGTCCGGCGGTGCCGATCGGCTCTTATGCCGACGGCTGCCTCGCCGGTGCGGTGGCGCTGCCCATCACCGGCCCGGCCTGGCAGGTCATGCGGCTGTCGCGCGACCGCAACTGGGGCACGCCGCGGCTCATCCAGTTCATCGAACGGTTCGGCGCTAATGCCAAGAAAGTGGGCTGGAACGGCCTTTTGATCGGCGACATGGCGCAGCCGCGCGGCGGCCCGATGATCACCGGCCATGCCAGCCATCAGATCGGGCTCGATGCCGACATCTGGTTCACGCCGATGCCCGACCACGTGCTCAGCCGCGAGGAACGCGAGATGGACGGCGCCGTCGACATGGTCGCGGCCGACCGCCTCGGCGTCGATCCGAAAGTGTGGACGCACACGCGAACCGAACTGATCAAGACCGCCGCGGAAGATCCCGACACCACCCGCATCTTCGTCAATGCCGCGATCAAAAAACAAATGTGCAGCGAGGCCGGGGCCGATCGCGGCTGGCTCGCCAAAGTGCGGCCATGGTGGGGCCATGCCGAGCACTTCCACGTCCGCCTCGCTTGCCCGCCGGACGACCACGAATGCAAGGACCAGCAGCCGGTGCCGCAAGGCGACGGCTGCGGCCACGCGCTCGATTGGTGGTTCAGGGAATCGACGCTGCATCCGGCGCCGCCGAAAGTGCCGGCGAAGCCGCGACCGGCGCTGACGCTCGCCGGATTACCTAAGGCATGCAAACAGATCGTGATGGCGCCTTAGCCGCTCACAAGCCCGGCGTGCCGAACACCATGCGTTGCGTCATGGCGGCGAAATAAGCAGCGCAAAAGCGCAGATGACAATCAACGCGGCGAAGCCGAGAGAGCGTTGCCCGGGCGATTTGATCAGGCGCGGCAGGCCGAGCCACAGAATATACGCGCCGTAGAAGCCGGTGAGCGTCAGGAAGTGCAGGCCCGGCAGCACCAGGAAAATCCCGGCGAGCCACGCCGGGGTGAAGGAATAGACCGAAAGCTTAAACGCGCTGTCGAAATCGCGGCGGCCGCCGAACAGCGGCGCCACGAGGTTAATGAGGATGCCGAGCGCCAGCACGATGGCGCAGCTCAGGACATAGCCCAGAATTGCGCCGAACAAGCCGTTGACGAGCGGCGCGCGCACGAGACCGACGGCCGGCAGCACCACGCCGACCGCGCAAGCACCGATGAAGCTGAACACGGCCGGCACCAGCGCCAGCACGGTGACGTAGCGGCTGAGCACATAGGCCGGATCGCCGGGCTCGTTCTCGATCGCGGCCCACTCGCGGACCGGATAGGCCATGATCGCCTGGGCGCGCCGCGCCGCATTCATGGCGCACCGCCGGCCCTGGCGTCTTCGCGCAGCATCGCGGCGCCCTTTTCTGCGATCATCATGGTCGGCGCATTGGTGTTGCCGGACGTGATCGTCGGCATCACCGAAGCGTCGATCACGCGCAAGCGCTCGATGCCGGCAACGCGCAAGCGCTCATCCACCACCATCATCGGATCGCTCGGCAGCCCCATCTTGGCGGTGCCGATCGGATGAAAGATCGTGGTGCCGATGTCGCCGGCGGCTTTCAGCAAACCCGCATCATCGTCGTCGCGCACGCCAGTGCCCGGCAAATACTCCTCCGGGTGAAACGGCTTGAGCGCCGGCTGCGCGGCGATGTGCCGGGTCAGCCGAAGCGACGCGATCGCGACGCGACGATCCGCATCGGTCGACAGATAATGCGGCGCAATGGCCGGAGCTTCGCCGGGGTCGCGCGAACGCAGCTGCACAAAACCGCGGCTGGTCGGCCGCACATTGCAGACGCTTGCGGTGAAGGCGGGGAATTTGTGCAGCGGCTCACCGAAACGGTCGAGCGACAGCGGCTGCACGTGATACTGCAAATTGGCGCGCTCCTGGTCGGGGTCGGAGCGCGTGAACAGGCCGAGCTGCGACGGTGCCATGGTCAGTGGGCCGCGCCGGAACAGCGCATATTCGGCAAGCATGCCGGCAAAGCCGAAGCGCGAATGATAGCGCTCGTTGAGCGTGGTGATGCCGTCGACCTTATAGAT
>CAWARC010000044.1:7500-263514 GCA_963784325.1 uncultured Alphaproteobacteria bacterium
CTGTGGGAGACAGCGCTGCGCAACAACGTGCCCAAGCCGGTGATCGAGGATCTGGTGCGCATCTACTCCTACGACGTCGATTTCGAGCGCAAAGTCCAGCCCGGCGACAGTTTCGACGTGCTGTATTCGAACGACGAGAATGGCGAGGCCACGGCCGAGGTGCGCTACACCGCGCTCACGATCGGCGGCGAGACCAAGAGATATTACCGCTTCCAGACCCCCGACGACGGCGTTTACGATTTCTACGACGAGGACGGCGTCAGCGATAAGAAATTCCTGGTCCGCAAGCCGGTGGCGACCGGCATCGAGACCTCGCCGTTCGGCTGGCGCACGCATCCCCTCCTTCACATCAGCGAACTGCATACCGGCGTCGATTGGGGCGCACCGTTCGGCACGCCGATCTTTGCCGCCGGCAACGGCGAGATCGAGGAGATCGGCCTCAAAGGCGGCTATGGCAAATACGTGCGTATCCGCCACGCCAACGGTTATGAGACCGCCTACGGCCACATGACCGCCTTCGCGCGCGGGCTTCAGGTGGGCAGCCACGTGCGCCAGGGCCAGATCATCGGCTTCGTCGGCTCGAGCGGCCTATCGACCGGATCGCACGTGCATTTCGAGATCATCGTCAACGGCCGCTTCGTCGATCCGATGCGGGTCAAGCTGCCGCGCGGCCGCGTGCTCGACGGCGACACGCTGGCAAGCTTCGAGAAGGACCGTACCCAACTCGACGCCGTGCTGGCGGCCGCGCCGCTGTCGCATGTCGCACAAGTGCATTAGGGATTAAATGGCACCCAACGATCGGATCGAAGCGCGCATCGAGCCGGCTATGGGCGCTGTTTCACTTCAGCTTGACGCGGTTGATTTTTCCTGCCCGTCTGGTCGCCGACCAGATCGGCATTTCCACCAACATCGTCAGGCGATGGTATATCCCCTGGGAACGCACCGACGAGCATCTGCCGCTTTCGCATATTGCCGAAGTGACTCATATGCGCGGCCTCTTCTGGGACGCCATCAGCGTGGAAAGTTCCGGCGGGCTTAATCCGCTGCGGGTATTCGGCTTGTCGAAATCGCGGGCGCGCTATTTCGTGGCGCAGGTGCGCGAGCGGCTCAACGCCACAGCCATACCGCAACCCCGCACCTAGTTCGCCATTGCGAGCGAAGTGACGGCGCGCCGTTACGCGGCCGCCGCCACCGCCGTGCCGTTGAACACCAAGCCGTCGCGGCCGGCCGAGATCTTGACCTTCTCGCCGTCCTTGATCTGGCCGGACAGAATGAGCTCGGCCAGCGGATCCTGCACGTATTTCTGGATCACGCGCTTGAGCGGCCGCGCGCCATAGGCCGGATCGTAGCCCTTCTCCGCAAGCCACTCGCGCGCCTTGGCATCGAGCGCGATGGCGATCTTGCGATCCTCCAGGAGCTTTTGCAGCCGTTCGAGCTGGATATCGACGATGCGCCCCATGTGCTCGCGCTTCAAGCGATGGAACAGGATGATCTCGTCGACCCGGTTCAAGAATTCCGGCCGGAAATGCGCGCGCACGTCGGCCATAACCAAATCACGGACCTTTTCGGTGTCTTCGCCTTCCGGCTGCGCCACCAGATATTCGGAGCCGAGATTGGAGGTCATAACGATGAGCGTATTGCGGAAGTCGACGGTGCGGCCTTGGCCGTCGGTCAGCCGGCCGTCGTCAAGCACCTGCAGCAGCACATTGAAGACATCCGGATGCGCCTTCTCGATCTCGTCGAACAGCACCACCTGGTAAGGCCGCCGCCGCACCGCTTCGGTGAGCGCGCCGCCTTCGTCGTAACCGACATAGCCGGGCGGCGCGCCGATCAGCCGCGCCACCGAATGCTTCTCCATATATTCCGACATGTCGATGCGGATGAGCGCGTGCTCGTCGTCGAACAGGTACTGCGCCAAGGCCTTGGTCAGCTCGGTCTTGCCGACGCCGGTGGGCCCAAGGAACATGAACGAGCCGATCGGCCGGTTCGGATCCTGCAAGCCGGCGCGCGCCCGGCGTACCGCCGTCGAGACCGCCTTGACCGCCTCGGCCTGGCCGACCACGCGCTTGGCGAGCGCGTCCTCCATCTTCATGAGCTTCTCGCGCTCGCCTTCGAGCATGCGGTCGACCGGAATGCCGGTCCAGCGCGACACCACCTGCGCGATGTGGTTCGCGGTCACCGCTTCCTCGGCAACCACGTTCCCGCCTGCGCCCGCGGCGGCGGCATCGCCGGTCGCCTTGAGCTTGCCCTCGAGCTGCGGAATGACGCTGTACTGCAATTCGCCGGCGCGCTGATAATCGCCGCGGCGGATCGCATCGGCGAGATCGTTCTTCGCCTTGTCGAGCTGATTTTGCAGGTCCGCGGCCGACGACAACTTGTCCTTCTCGGACTTCCATTTTGCCGTCAGCGCATCGGCTTTTTCCTGCAAGCTTGCGAGATCCTTCTCCAGCCGCTTCAGGCGATCCTTCGACGCCGAGTCTTTCTCTTTCTTGAGCGCCTCCTGCTCGATCTTCATGCGCACGATCTCACGATCGAGATTGTCGAGCTCTTCCGGCTTGGAATCGATCTGCATGCGCAGCCGCGCCGCCGCCTCGTCGACCAGATCGATCGCCTTGTCGGGCAGGAAGCGATCGGTGATGTAGCGGTGCGACAAGGTCGCCGCCGCCACCAGCGCGCCGTCGGTGATCCGCACCTTGTGGTGCGCTTCGTATTTTTCCTTCAGGCCGCGCAGGATCGAAATGGTATCCTCGACGCTCGGCTCGTCGACATAGACCGGCTGGAAGCGCCGCGCCAAGGCGGCGTCCTTCTCGACATGCTTCTTATATTCGTCGAGCGTGGTGGCGCCGATACAATGCAATTCGCCGCGGGCGAGCGCCGGCTTGAGCAGGTTCGATGCATCCATCGCGCCGTCGGCCCGGCCGGCGCCGATGATGGTGTGCATCTCGTCGATGAAGAGAATGTAAGCGCCGGCCGAGCCGGTGACTTCCGCGAGCACGGCTTTGAGCCGCTCCTCGAATTCGCCGCGATATTTGGCGCCGGCAATCAGGGCGCCCATGTCGAGCGCCAAGAGCTTCTTGTCCTCCAGGCTCTCGGGCACGTCGCCGTTGATGATGCGCAGCGCCAGGCCTTCGACGATCGCGGTCTTGCCGACGCCGGGCTCGCCGATGAGCACGGGGTTATTCTTGGTGCGCCGCGACAGCACCTGGATGGTGCGGCGGATTTCCTCGTCGCGGCCGATCACCGGATCGAGCTTGCCGTCGCGCGCCGCCTGCGTCAGGTCGCGGGCGTATTTCTTGAGGGCATCGTAGGCGTTCTCGGCCGACGCGCTGTCGGCGGTGCGGCCCTTGCGCAAAGCCTCGATCGCCGCGTTCAAATTCTGCGGCGTCACGCCGGCATTGGCCAATATCTTACCGGCGTCGCTGCTTTTCTCCGTCGCCAGCGCCAGCAGCAGCCGTTCGACAGTGACGAAACTGTCGCCGGCCTTCTCGCCCATCTTCTCGGCAGTATCGAACACCCGCGCCAAAGCCGGATCGAGGTAAATCTGCCCGGCCCCGCCGCCGGAGATCTTCGGCCGCTTGGCAAGCGCCGCTTCGGTAGCCGCCAGCGCGGCGCGCGAATTGCCGCCGGCGCGGTCGATTAGTCCGGCGGCAAGCCCTTCCGGGTCGTCAAGCAGGACTTTCAACAGATGTTCGGTGGAAAACTGCTGGTGCCCCTCGCGCTGGGCGAGCGACTGGGCGGATTGAATGAAACCGCGGCTGCGGTCGGTATATTTCTCAATATCCATGGTGTCTCCCTCGGCCTATTCCGGCGCCCTGACGGCACGGCCGGAACATCGTCATTGGGTTGGTTTAGACTTTTGCGCTGGCAAAACCATGACGCAAGTCAAAGATTTCAGCCAACACTCGGCAGGTTCCCGAAGGCAACTTGCCGGCAATAAATATGGTATCGGGAACCGCCGGGAAAAGAGGCCGTGCCAACCGTATGGCTAAAATTCAATCGATTTACCGCTACCCGATCAAAGGCCTGACCCCCGAGCCGCTGGCGCGCGCCCTGCTGACGCCGGGGCAAACCATTCCCGGCGACCGCCTCTACGCCATCGAGAACGGCCCGTCCGGCTTCGATCCGGCCGCGCCCTGCTACCTGTCGAAAACGCATTTCCTGATGCTGATGAAGAACGAGCGCCTCGCCAATCTGCACGCTTCGTTCGACCAGGACAGCCATACGCTGACAATCACCCTGCCCTCGCCCGATCGATCCGGCGACGGAACGGTGAGTGGCGACCTGCGCACCGCCGCCGGCCGGGCCAAGATTGAAGGCTTCTTCGCCACCTATTGCGCCGGCGAATTGCGGGGGCCGCCGAAAATCCTCCATGCCGACGGCCACAGTTTCTCCGATGTCGCCCGCAAGGTCGTCTCGATCATCAACCTCGCCTCGGTCGCCGCCGTCGCGGACATGGTCGGCAGGCCGGTCCATCCGCTGCGCTTTCGCGGCAACCTCTATGTCGAAGGCTGGCCGGCCTGGGGCGAGCTCGACCTTGTCGGCCGCGAATTGAAAATCGGCGGCACGCGATTGAAGGTCGTCAAGCGCATCGTCCGCTGCGCCGCGACCAATGTCGATCCCGACACTGGGGCGCGCGACCTCGCTATTCCGCAGACGCTGATGCGCAATTTGGATCATGCCGACTGCGGAATTTACGGCGAGGTCGTCGAGGGCGGCGAGATCGCCACAGAGGATGGGATCGAAATCGCGTAGTCGGCTAGCTTGTGCTTGTAGGGTGGCTGAGCGATAGCGAAAGCCCACGCGGTCTCGACGCCTTCGTACAAACGTGGGCACGGCGCGGTTCGCGCCTTTGCCCAGCCTACAAAGATCAAAGCCATGACATCACGCGCCGTCTCGCCGCCGAAAGGGTCCTACCGCTGGCTGGTGCTGGCGGCGGCCACGCTGGCGCAAGCGACCGCATCCTTCGCCATGCTCGGGGTGGCCGCATTGGCCGGCTTCCTGCAACAGGACTTCAAGCTTACCGCGGCCGAGACCGGGTTGCTGATCACCGCCACCTATGGCGCGGCGGTCTTTTCGCTGTTGTTCGTCGGCGATCTGCTCGATCGCAAGAGCGAGCGGATCATTATCGGGGTCGGCGGCGCGATTGCCTTTATCGCGCTCATGATGGCCACCCGCAGCAGCAATTTTGTCGCGCTTTTGCTTTGCCTGTTCGTCGCCGGCTTAGGCTTCAGCGTGACCCAGCCCGGCGGCAGCAAATCGGTATCGGCTTGGTTTCGCGGCGACCGGCTGGGCTTGGCGATGGGCATCCGTCAGGCCGGACTGCCGCTTGGCGGCGCACTGGCAGCGGCGATCCTGCCCGCGGTGGCGGCGGCATCGAGCTGGCGCACCGCGTTCGCGGCCGGCGCGGTGGCGACGCTCGGCGGCGCGTTCGTTTTCGCGCTCGTCTACCGGCCGCCCGCCGAGGACGCCGGTGCCGCGTCCAAGCGTGCGGCCTTGAGCGTCGCCGCGGTCGCCGGATTGCTGCGCCAGTCGTGGATGCGCAACGCCATGATCGCCGGGCTCGCTCTGGTCAGCGCGCAATACGCCATCCTGACCTGGCTGATGCTCTATCTGCGCGACCATGCCCATATCGCGCTGACGCGCGGCGCTTGGTTTCTGGCGCTGGCGCAAGCCGCCGGAGTCACCGGCCGCGTCGGTCTTGCGGCCTGGAGCGATCGCACGCCGGCGCGGCGCTTTCGCCTGTTGTCGCTGTGCATGATCGCGGTCGCCGGCGGCTTCGTCGTTTTGCTGCTGGCGCCGCCGCAAACGCCGGAGCCGGCGCTCGCGCTCCTTGCCGCCTGGCTCGGCTTCTTCGGGCTCGGCTGGTACGGACCGTGGGTCGCCTATTTGGCGGATACCTCACCCCCCGACAAAGTCGGGCTGACGCTCGGCGCCGCCATGGCGATCAATCAGCTCGGCATCATCGGCGCGCCGCCGCTCCTCGGCCTCGTGCACGACCTCACCGGCGGCTACACCGCGCTCTGGGCCTGCGCGGTCGGCGTGCTGGCGGTTGCCTATGCGCTGACGGGCGTGAGACGCGAGACGTAGCCGGCAGGTTTAGCAAGCTGGAAGTCGAGAAGGACGATTATCAAATAGTCTTCTGATCGTGCTAATTCATCGTCTCCGCCACGGCTTCTAAAAGTAGCGCGGGGTTAGCCTCGCGCCCGCGCGTTCTAGCGCGGTATCGCTACCCGGCCGTTTTGAGTTGGCATTTCTCTCACATTTTATGTAAATTTTATTCCCATTCGTTTCGCCTTTGAACACTTCTCTCTTCAATTAGTCGCTTGGAGCTTAGCTGCGGAACAAAACCTTTGTGCGAGGAATGATCCCAATAAAATATCGGGTAGGGGTCGTTCATGTTGCTGCTGGATCGCAAAGCGGTCGCAGAAATTTGTGCCACAATCTCGGCGACCATCGTAGCCTTCTGCGTATGCCTCAGTGCTGGCTCGGCTTTTGCCCAAACTCTTTATGCTTCGGTTGGCGAGCGCACACAGGCGCCGCCAATCGGCTGGGTCCAATTCTGCCAAACCTATCAAGGTGAATGCGACACGAAGCCGTTGCCTCCTCTCGACGTCGTCCTTGATGAAGGGGCGTGGAATGACCTGAAGCGCGTAAACGATTGGGTCAACCACAACATCAAGCCGGAGACCGACATGGATCATTACGGCATGATCCAATGGTGGCGGTATCCCGACGACGGCGCCGGGGCGTGTCACAGCTACGCGCTCCTAAAGCGTCGTCTGCTCATGCAAGCGGGCTGGCCGCGTCAAGCCCTGTTGATGACGATTGTTCATGAAGCGGACGGGGCGGGACACGCGGTGCTTACGGTCAAAACAGAGCACGGCGAGTTTGTTCTCGACAACTTGACCGACGATATTATGCTGTGGTCGCAAACGCCTTACCGCTACTCCAAACGTCAGTCGCAGAGCGACCCGAATGTCTGGGTCTGGCTTGACGACAACCGCGGGGACGTCACAACATCGTCGATACGCTCGCGCTAGCGAGAGCCTGCAGAGTGGCAGACGCCCGTTCTAACCGACTTGATTGTAAGGGTAGGTTCGCCAGTTGTATTTGCACCATCGAAGGTCTGCGATTTAAGAGTCAAGTTCATCTCGCCCGTAGTACGGCTGATCGCGACCGTGCGATATTCTTTGCTCGTCGTGTCTAACTTAGAGGTCGTCGTGTTAAGTTCGCATCGTATAATGCCGTCTACAAGAGTACAATTTTTGCCTTCAACGAAATCGTATTCAATGTTGCTTAAGGAGCCATCTTTTAGACGGAGCGTTAAATGAAACGTGTCCTTTTGGACCTCAGTTTCATCTCCGCGCGTTATAGACAATTTCGTATTCCCTTGACACTGTAAAGCCAATTCCCGCGGTAGCTCGTCTGCGGAGATATTCGTGATGCGCACCAGTGTTAAAATTGCTGATGCGCCGAAAGTTAGTAAGGTATTTGTGCCAATTCGCAAAGTCTGCTCTGCCATGAGACCTAGCGACGCGATTCGGAGGATGGACTACCCTGCGTGCTGTACCAACGCACGAGGGCGGGATCCACGACCCTACCTGCAAACCAATGATTCGATCAAACTCCCACTCGACTCAAATCCCTCTTTGCACCTCAGGCCCGGTCAATTGCAATCCTAATAGCTTGAAGCACATTATTTTCGGATTTGGCCATCGCGTTATTCTCGACGACGCACCATTTCGGTCACTTACGGCGCGAAGCGAACATCCGGTTCTATGGACACACGGCCTCGCCAAAAGGCAGACAATTTGCGGTTTTTGTCACCGCGATATTGACATCGGTCCCCGATATAGATACATACGGTGACACTCGCCCAGAAGGACGCCAGCCGGGTGACGCCGGTTGGTCGGGGCGAGTGCGGTTCCCGCGGGCGGGGTTGTCAGCCCCGCTCCCGGGCGGCTCCGGGTAAGAAACGCCCGGCCGGCACGACGACCGGCCTGCGGGCTACATCGCCCGCTGCACTGGGACGGCCGGGGGTGGGTAACACCCATCCCTCCGTAGCTCCGTCCCAGGAAGTGCGTGAGCTGGAGCTGAGCGGTGGCGTTCGGTCGCCCCCGCAAGCGCCGTTGGTGGAACGCCGGCAGGCGAGCGCGCCCGAAGCGGAAGGGCGGCGTAAGCCGCCTTCTCCGTGGCGCGCCCTGTGCGCCGCTTGCGTACAGGTCGTGGACTACCGCGTCTGCCGGCGTTCCGCTTCCCTTCTTTTATTGCCGGAAGCGAGTTGTAAAGAGTTTTGTAGCCCGGATGAGCAAAGCGAAATCCGGGAGTGGCAGTGAAGCTTGTTGATCGTACCCGGATTACGCTCCGCTCCATCCGGGCTACAGGCTACGGGCTGGTGAAAAGTTTGGACGGCTGAAGTCGTTGCACTTCAGCATGGACCGGCGGATCAAGTCCGACGGTGACGAGGAGGATTGTTGCATCCGCCCCCGCGAAAGCGGGGGAGGGGGACCATGCGAAGCATGGTGGAGGGGGCATCTGATTCGACGTTTCTCTTTCGTTGCAAGAGATTCGTCTGAGCCCGCGCCCCGCCCACCGCGCAAGTGCGCGGTCCCCCCTCCCCGCTATCGCGGGGCGGGAAAGAAGACGCGTTGCTGTTTGACATGTGAATCGGAAACAACGCGCGCGAAAGAAAACGCGGCGCGGCGAATCATGTCCCGGCGTTGGGGTCGTGATACATCTCGCCGATGATGCCGGTCACGCCGGGCTTTGAGTCGGCGAGATAATAGCGGCCGTCGCGGTCGCGGCTGAGCCTGCCGGCCCCGCGCAACTCATCGAGCGCGCAGGCGACCTCGCGGCCGTCGCGGCTGCCGAGGCCCTCGACGATGTCGGCATAGAACATCGGGCCGGAGCCGAGCGCCTGCTCCACGGTCTGATAGCGCGCCGGACCGGAGAACACCTTGGCCGCGCAACGCATCAGCGGAATTTCGCCGTCGCGGCCGAACGGCCGCGTGCAGTCGAAACCGGCCTTGGCGCCGGTGCGCCGCCCCTGGAGCGACGGGTCCATGGTCATGCCCATGATGCCGTGCAGCACCATGAGGTCTTGGTCGGCCTGGAAACGCGTCCCCATCGCCCATTCGACTTGGCGGTCGTCGTGGATGTCGATGTCCTCGTCGAACACATAGACGTGCTTGAGCACGCGGATGCCGCCTAACAGCGCGGCGATGGCGTTGCGCGCCTCGCCGTAGACACGCTGCCGGATCGAGACCCGCAGTGTGTTCGAGCCGCCGGACATTTCGCGCAAGTAGACCGCCACCGGCTCGCGCACGCAGCCCTTGAGAATGCGCATGGCTTCGGCTTCGGCGCGCATCGCCGAAATGACGGCGCTGTCGGTTTCGTCGAGCTTGAATGCCGAGCCGTGCAGCAGCGTGTGATGCAGCACGTCGGCGCGCATGGTGATGGCGGTGCAATGAAACACCGGGTCCATGTGGATCGAGCCGTAATAGCCCATGTATTCGCCGAACGGCCCTTCCGGCTCGACGTAGCCGCGCTCGTCGAGATAACCCTCGAGCGTCACTTCGGCGTCGGCCGGCACCAGAATATCGTTGGTGAGGCTCTTGACCACCGGCGCCGGCGCGGCGCGGAACTGCGCCACGAGCGCAAGCTCGTCGCCGCCCAGACGCGTCGTCGCGGCGAAGAAATCGAGCGGATGCGCGCCGGCGGTGAACGTCACCGGCAGTTTCTCCCCGCGCGCCACGCTCGCGGTATAGATGCGCTTGAGATCCGACGGCGCGGTAACGTTGATGCCGCATTCGGTGCGGTTGCGCAGGCTCAAGCGCCGGCAGCCGACATTCCTCCGCCCCGTCGCCGCGTCGATGGTGTAATCGATCGCCGAGCTCAAATAGCACGAGCCGTCGAGCGCATGCTGCGGATGGAACGGCAGCTTGGTGAGGTCGACATCCTTGCCGGTGATCTTGATCGCGTGCACCGGCGCATCCGCCGATGGCACTTCGACGAGCGGCTGCGGATTGGCGAGCCGGGCGAAATATTCGTCGTAAAGCTTGGCCTCGGTGGTTTCGAAGGCGGCGGCGAGCCGCTTGCGATTGCCGGCGGTCTTGGCGACCAGCTCGGCCTGCTCGGGGCCTGCTTTCTTGAACAGCACGGCCTTGTCGGTGGCTTCGATGATGGCGCTGAGCTCGGTCAGCGGCACCTGCCGATCGTGCACCTCCACCTCGCCCAGCTCGATCAAGCGGTCGACGAAGCTGCGCAGCCGGTATTTATCGAAGTCGAGATTGGATGATGTCTGGGCCATTGCGAAATGACACCAGCGCCGCAGCGAGAAGTCAATCGCCGCGATAGCCAAACGCCGCGCTGCCTGCCTAAGGTGGCTTAGGCGCCGACCTATTTGCCCCAGCCGAAGTGGTAGTTCAGCCCGGCGCGCACGACGTCCTCGTGCAGCGACACGTTATCGGTCGGCACGACGCCGCAGTTGGCGCCGCAATTCATCCGGCCGAGGTCGACATGCAGGTATTCGGCCTTGGCGCTCCAATTGCCGGGCAGCGCGAATTCGAGGCCGCCGCCGACCGTCCAGCCGGCATTGGTCGTGCTGGCGCTGGCAAAGCCCGGCGTCGAGGCATTGATATCGCCGACGGCAAGACCGCCGGTGACATAAGGCAGGATGCCGCCGAACGCGTAACCGACGCGGCCGCGCATAGTCGACAGCCAATCATTCCCAGTGGTGCAGCCGGCGACGCAGCCGGTCGTGCCGGTGCCCTTGAGGTTCGACCAGTCCATGTCGCCTTCAAGGCCGAGTACGGTATTGCCGAATTGCCAATTGTAGCCCGCAGTGCCGCCGACCTGTGCGCCCGACAGATTCACCGGCGTCGAGGTGCCACTCCACCACGAACGGCCCCACCCGCCGCCGGCATTGGCGCCGAGATAAAAGCCGGTCCAATTATAGGCCTGCGTGACCTCCGCCGGCGGCGCCTTGGTGTAAAGCGGCGCTACCGACAGATCGGCCGCGACGGCGCTTTGCGCCGTAACCAGCGCCCCTAAGGCAAAACATCCGGCGACAAGCTTCTTCATCATTGGTTCGGGCCTCACTGGCGTCGGCACCTTATTTGGCGGCCGTTCGCCATAAACACTGTGACACTGTGCGCATAGCTTAGTTACCTCGGTCTTACCGATACGGTTAAGTCCGAAGTCGTGTCGGCCCCGGTGCCTACTTGGTTGATCAGATAGGCGAAATTGTGCCGACGCGGGGGCGGCTTCGCGGCGCACGAAACTCGGCGGCAGGAGAGTTGCGGCACGCTGCGGCGGCATGTCGCGACGGTTCTCGGCAACAGGCGTGGAACATTATCGCCGGCGCATCATTCGAGCGCATAGGGGAGGCTTCTGCGGGGCGAAAGCCAATCGGCAGCCGAGACGTTTCGAGCAGGCGGAAGGCTTCGCGGCCTTGTGCGCTACTTTTGGGGCCAGCTGGCCACTGGAGTCCCGAGTGGGACAAGAAAGCGATTCCGACGCCGACATCGTGGCCTTCGTGCGGGCTGCCATCAGTTCGGTCTGCGCGCTCGAATTGCTGATCCTGCTGCGGCGGGAGCGGCAACAGTGCTTTCGGGCCGATCAGGTGGTCCGCGAATTGCGCAGCAGCCAGCTCGCCGTGGCTCAGGCACTCGAACATCTAACCAAAGCAGGCTTGATCGAGGAACTACCCGGGACCGGGTATCGGTACCAGCAGGTCTCGGTGCAACTCGACGCCATTTGCGACCGATTGGAATCCCTCTACGCACGCAAACCCGTAATGATCGTGCGCGCCATCCTCGATGCTCCCAATGAGAAACTCCGAACATTCGCCGACGCATTCCGTCTATCAGGAAAAACCAAATGAGCCCCTGGGTCGACGTCCTTTATCTGTTGTGCTTTCTGACCAGCCTGTCGTGCTGCCTGCTGCTGATACGAAGCTACCGCAGGACCAGAAGCAGAGTGCTGCTATGGACCGCGGCCTGCTTCGTGCTGCTCGCGGTCGACAACCTGCTCGTCGTTATCGACCTCATCGTACTGCCGAACGTAGATCTTTCGCTGCCGCGGCTTCTGGCGACGCTGTTGGCCATATCGACCTTGCTCGTCGGTTTCATTTGGGAATTCGTTTAGGAGCCGACCATGGATCAATTCATCTATGGAATGAACACCATGGGTTTTCTTGCCGCCGGATTGTTTTTCTGGCGGTTCTGGCAGAAAACCGCAGATGCGCTGTTCGTCGCCTTCAGCGCGGCGTTCCTGCTCTTTGCACTCGACCAATTCTTTCATTCGCTGCAAGCATCGCCTCCATCCTCGCACGATTGGGCGTTTTTCTTCCGTCTTGCCGGATTTGGATTGCTGATCTTCGCGGTGCTGCGAAAGAATCTTAAATGATGCGGCGCGATGCGGCGGAACCCCGTTTAGCATCAAGACGTGCTCGCGCGTCGTATTTTTCGCGTCGTATTTTTAACGCATTGTCGCCTGCATTCTATCGCGCGGACGCTGCGGGAGGATTGCCGGGGATGGCTCACGGGTGCCGACGATGAAACTCGCCATGCGCTACGGCCTGGCGGCGATTCTGATCGTCGTCGCCATTGTCCTCCTGGTGCCACCCTTTGCCGGTTCGCTGATCGAGCAATGGTCCAAGAGCGACGTCGAATCGCGTTCCGTGCTGGCGTTCAATTCGGCGCTCGACGAGTTTACGTCGCTGCTCAACGAGCACGACTCCAAAGGTATCGTCGCGCTGTTCGAGCGCATGGCGTTGGACGAGGAATTGCTGGCCGTCGGCTTTTGCAACGATCAGGGCGAACTGCTCTACCCGACGAAGGAGATGCCGAAAAGCTTCACCTGCAAGGAGGCGACGTTGCGCAAAACGCCGACGTTCTCGACCTTGCGTCTCGGACATCGGCAGCTCTTGGTGTCGAGCTTTCCAATCGGGTCGACCGGAGAGCGCGGCCATGTCGTGCTGGTGCACGATCTCGCGCTGGTCGAGCAGCGCGGCGCCGAGGCGCGAATGGGGACAATCATCGTACTCATCGGCGTCGTGTTTCTTGCCGCCGCCTTCGCAGCTCTGGTCGCAGTGTTGCTCGCGCGCCGTTGGGTGCAGTCGTTGCGGCGCGCGATCGACGATGTTCGGCTCGGCGGCAGCGGCATGCTCGCCGCGCCAGAGCTACCGCCCTTTGCCGGCGAGTTCCGGCATCTGTTGCGCGACCTCAAACTGACCGGGCTGTCGACAGACGGTCCCGACGTCGACTGGTCGCCGGCCATGCTGCAGCGCGTACTGACGCAAAAGCTGCCGGACACCGACGTCATTGTCGTCTCCAACCGCGAGCCATACATCCACAATCGCGAAGCGGACGAAATCGCGGTGCAACGGCCGGCGAGCGGATTGGTTGCAGCGATCGAGCCGATTATGCGCGCCTGCGGCGGTACATGGGTCGCGCACGGCAGCGGCAGCGCCGACAAGGAGACCGTGGACCGCTTCGATCGTATCCGCGTGCCGCCGGAAAATCCGAGCTACACGTTACGCCGCGTCTGGCTGAGCGACGAGGAGCAGAACGGCTATTATTACGGCTTGGCCAATGAGGGCTTGTGGCCGCTCTGTCACATGGCCTTCGTGCGGCCCAACTTCCGCGAAAGCGACTGGAACGAATATAAGAGCGTCAATGCGCGTTACGCCCAGGCGGTCGCCAACGAGGCCAAACGCGCCGATCCGGTGATCCTGGTCCAGGACTACCACTTCGCGCTGCTGCCCAGCCTTCTGCGCAAGAAATTGCCGAACGCCACCATCATCACGTTCTGGCATATTCCGTGGCCGAACCCGGAAATCTTCGGCATCTGTCCATGGAAGGAGGAAATCATCGCCGGCCTGTTGGGCAGTTCGGTGATTGGCTTCCACACTCAATTCCACTGCAACAATTTCCTCGACACCGTCGACCGCTTCATCGAGGCGCGCATCGATCGCGAGCAGTCATGCGTCGCCTTCGGCAGTCTGGAGACCTTCGTGCGGCCCTATCCGATCTCGATCGAATGGCCGCCCTCCGGCATGAAGGACCAGAAGCCGGTGGCGGAGTGCCGGACCGCGGTTCGCAGGCGTCACGGCCTCGCCAAGCAGGTCCGGCTCGGTGTCGGCATCGAGCGCTTCGATTACACCAAGGGCATCGTCGACCGACTGCACGCCGTCGATGCCTTCCTCGCCGGCCATCCGGAGTGGAAGAACAAATTCGTTTTCATCCAGGTTGCGGCGCCGAGTCGTTCCAAGCTGCCGACCTACAGCGCGCTGCAAAGCGAGGCCGCCGAACTCGCCCGCGCCATCAACGCGCGGCATGGCACGGGGTCGTACCAGCCGATCCTGCTGATCGTACGACATTATGAGCCGCACGAGATTTTCGAGCTGTTTCGCGCCGCCGACCTATGCATCGTCTCCAGCCTCCACGACGGCATGAATCTCGTCGCCAAGGAATTTGTCGCCGCGCGCGACGACCAGGAAGGCGTTCTGTTGCTGTCGACGTTCGCCGGCGCGTCCCGGGAATTGCCGGAGGCGCTTATCGTCAATCCCTACGATTCCCAGAGCATGGTCGACGCGATAGAACAGGCACTGGTCATGCCGGCGGCCGAACAACGCGAGCGCATGCGTCTGATGCGCGAGATTGTGCGCCTGCGCAATGTCTATCGCTGGGCCGGCCAAATGCTGCTCGACGCCGCCGACCTGCGCAAGCGCCGGCGAATCATCCAAATCATGTCGCGGCGGCAGCTTCCAAAGGACGCCCGGCAATCCCGCGTGAGTTGAGCTGCTTCTCTAATCGCCGGCACACTTGATCGATTCGTCTCCACCCCTGGAGATGCTATAATGACTGTCGGCGACAGTTACCGAACTTTGGTCAGCGAGCACCGCCTGCAATGAACTGGATCTCCAACGTAGTACGGCCGAAAATCCGCAACATCCTGCGGCGTGAGGTGCCGGAGAACCTCTGGATCAAATGTCCGGAGACCGGTCAGCTCGTCTTCTACAAGGATGTCGAGTCCAACCTGTTCGTCATTCCGGGCTCGAATTATCACATGCGCATGGGTGCGGCCGCCCGGCTCAAATCGATGTTCGACAACCAAACCTGGTTCGACATCGCCGTACCGGAAGTGCCCATCGATCCGCTGAAATTCCGCGATGAACGCCGCTACGTCGACCGGCTCAAGGACGCGCGCAGCAAGACCGGGCTGAACGACGCGGTCAAGCTCGGCTACGGCAAGCTCGACGGCCTCGCCGCCGTCATCGCCGTGCAGGATTTCGATTTCATGGGCGGGTCGCTGGGCATGGCGGCGGGCGAAGCGATCATCAAAGGTCTTGAAACCGCGGTGGAGAAAGGCTGCCCGTGCGTGCTGTTTGCCGCCTCCGGCGGCGCGCGCATGCAGGAAGGCATCCTGTCGCTGATGCAAATGCCCCGCACCACCATCGCGGTGCAGCGCCTGCGCGAGGCGCGCAAACCCTATATTGTCGTCCTTACCAATCCCACGACCGGCGGCGTCACGGCGTCCTATGCGATGCTCGGCGACGTTCACATCGCCGAACCCGGCGCCTTGATCGGCTTCGCCGGTCCGCGCGTCATCGAGCAGACCATCCGCGAGAAACTGCCGGAAGGCTTTCAGAAGGCCGAATATCTGCGCGACCACGGCATGGTCGACATGGTTTTGCATCGCCACGAATTGCGCGCGACCATCGCCAGATTGTGCCGGCTCTTCACCAAGGCGCCCGCGAGTGCGCCGGTGCAGCGTGTGAGCCTGCCGGCGCCCGAACCCGCGACCACGTGAGCGACCGGGCGGCCAAGGCGGCGCCGATTGACGCCATGCTGGCGCGGCTTCTCGCGCTGCATCCCAAGCGCATCGATCTCGGGCTCGAGCGCATGGCGCGCATCCTTGACGCGCTCGATCATCCGGAACGGCATTTACCGCCGGTGATTCATGTCGCCGGCACCAACGGCAAGGGCTCGACCATCGCCTTCATGCGCGCCATCCTTGAAGCCGCGGGGCAGCGCGTGCATGTCTATACGTCGCCGAACCTGGTTCGTATCAACGAGCGGTTCCGCATCGGACATAAGGACGGCGGCCAGCTGGTCGGCGATGCCGAGCTCGCCGCGACGCTCGCCGAATGCGAGGCCAAAAACGGCGACGCGCCGATCACGGTCTTCGAGATCGAGACCGCCGCGGCGTTTCTGTTGTTCTCGCGCAACCCGGCCGACGTGCTGCTGCTCGAAGTCGGGCTCGGCGGCCGGCTCGACGCCACCAATGTGATCGACCGCCCGCTGGCCAGCATCATCACCCGGCTGTCGTTCGACCACCGCGAATTTCTCGGCGACACGCTCGAAAAGATCGCCGCTGAAAAGGCCGGCATCATCAAGCGCGATGTGCCGGCGGTCGTCACCGGCCAGGCGCGCGAGGCGCTTGCGGTGATCGAACGCCAGGCGGCGCGGCTCAAGGCGGCGCTGCACATCGCCGGCGAGCATTGGACCGCCACCGAAGAACGCGGCCGGCTTGTCTACCAAGACGGCGACGGACTTCTGGATCTGCCGGCGCCGCGGCTTTACGGGCGGCATCAGTTCGAAAATGCCGGCGCGGCGATTGCGGCGCTGCGTGCCAGCGGTCTCAAGCTGCCGCCCGCGGCCTACGAAGCCGGCATGACGCACGTCGATTGGCCGGCGCGCATGCAGCGGCTGTCGCACGGCCGGCTTGCGGCTCTGGCGCCGCCGGAAAGCGAGCTCTGGCTCGACGGCGGCCACAATGCCGACGGCGGGCAAGCCATTGCCGCAGCCCTTGCCGATCTCGAGGAACGCGTGTCGCGGCCGCTGGTGCTCATCGTCGGCATGCTGGCGACCAAGGACTCAGCCGGTTTCCTGAAGAATTTTTCCGGGCTTGCCCGCCGGGTCATTGCGGTGCCGATCCATCAGGACAAAACCGTGCCTGCCGCCGAACTTGCCGCCGTCGCCGACACCATCGGCATTCCGGCGCTGGCGCGCGACGACATCGAAAGCGCCATCACGATCGCCGGCAAGCTCGATCTGCACCCACCGCCGCGCATTCTGATTACCGGCTCGCTCTACCTTGCCGGCGAAGTGTTGGCGCTCAATGGCACGCCGCCGCAGTGAATCAGTTTGGGCTACGCGAGGCTGTATAGGCAGCGATGGCCAGCATGTCGTCGACGGTGAGCCTGCTCACGACCTGTGCCATCAGCGGCTGCCACGCCCCGGCGCGGCTTCCGTCCTGCATGCTCAATAGCTGGCGGACGACATAAGTCGCCTGTCGCCCCGCGATTGGCGGCACCTCGCCGAGCCCGGTCAGCGTCGCACCGTGGCAGATGCCGCAGGGGATCGTCTTGCCATCGCCGCTAGTCGTGACCAGTGCCTCGCCCTTTTCGATGCTGCCCTTCGGCACGAAGGCGACGAAGCCCAAGCGCGGATCGCGATTGAGCACGACATTTTCATCCTCGGGGATTTCGATGATGCGATTGCCGATCGGCTCGGTGCCGCCACCGGGCAGCCGCAACCGTTTGTTGCCCGGTCCGACATAGGTTTTGGGCACGGTGTCGGTCTCAACCACCCGGATCCAAGGCCGCGGTTTGAGTGAGGCAAAGTAATCGGCGGCGACGCGGACATCATCGTCGCTGATGGCTTTGGCGATCGCCGTCATCATCCCCGATCCCTTGCGCGCGCCGCTCTTGTAGTCGGCCATCGGCGAACGAAATAGGGCGCTGGCAGCCCCGCGATATAGGCCGATTCATCGTGGCCTGTGCCGGTCGGCAAATGGCAGGCTGCGCAAGCGCGAACCGTAGTGCCACTGCCATGCGCGACCACCGGCGGCATCGGCGGATGCATGTCGGGATACCAATCCGGCGGATTGAACAGGTCGTCGATCTGCTTGCGCGTATAGGACTTGTCGCTGCCGGGCGCGGTCTTCGGCAGGCCGTCATCCTGCGACGGCGGCTGCACTTTATCGGTCACGGGAAACGCCCAGTCGGGACGATCGGCGCCGTAGGCGAGGACCGGCACAAGACCGATGAGCAGCGCTAGCGCCACTTTGCGCATTTATCCCCCCAATATTTGACGCGTCGTTATTGAATCTTGATATCGTCTTCGTGAATGACCTTCGCCCATTTGGCGCGTTCGGCCTGGATGTAGGCGGCGAACGCGTCGGGCGGACCCGCCATCGACTCGAACATTTGCGGATCGAGAAAACGTGCGCGGAACGCCGGATTGCTGAAGATCTTAATCACCTCTTGATCGATCTTCGTGATGATGTCCTTGGGCATACCGGCCGGACCGAACAAACCGAACCATGCGATCGCCTCGTAGCCGGGCAATCCGCTCTCGGACACCGTCGGCACTTCCGGCACCAGCGGCATCCGTTTCGGCGCACCGACGCCGAGCATCTTGATCTGACCACCCTTGTAGGCCGGCAGGCCTGACGCGACGCTGACCACCATGGTATCGATATGATCGCCGATGAGATCGTTGAGCGCCGGAGTCGCACCGCGATAATGCACCGCGACCATCTTTACCTCGGCCATGCTGTCGAACAGTGCCATGTTCATGTGCAGCGCCGAGCCCACACCCGCGGTCCCGTAGGTAATTTGGCCGGGCTTCTGCTTGGCCAGTGCGATCAACTCGGCGATGTTGGAGACCGGCAGTGATTTGGCGGCGAAGATCGACTGGTAGATGCGCACCAGCCCGGTGATCGGGGTGAAGTCTTTGTCGACGTCGTACGGGACCTTGTCCTTCGGCAGCAGCGTCGGATTGACAGTGAAGGTGCCGGACTCGCCGACCAGGAGCGTATAGCCGTCAGGCGCCGCCTTAGCGACGGATTCGGCGCCGATGATGTGGGCGGCGCCGCCCTTATTCTCGACAATGACCTCCTGGCCCCAGTCCTTGCTGAGGGCCTGCGCCAGTGCACGACCGACAACGTCGGTGACGCCGCCGGGCACCGAGGTGACGACGAGCGTGACTTGCCGCGATGGATAGGCCGGCGTCTGCGCTTGGCTCGTGCCGCAGAACGCGATCAACAGCAACGAGGCAACAAGATATTTTTTCATATCAGGACCGCTATAGTCTTATTTCGCCGAGGTTGATGCTGGCGCCGAGATTGGCCTCGATGCTCTTGGAGCGACCGCGCGAAAAGATCTGCAGGGTGTAGCGGCCCGAATTCTCGTCCAGTCTATCGAATTTGAAATCGCCGTAATTATCGCTCGTCGTCAGCGCGATTGATGCACCGTCCTTGACCAGCTGGACGCTGGCACCTTCGACGCAATCGATGACGCCGTTCTTTTCCTCGGCCAGCGTGCCGCCAATGAAGCATTTTGAATAGCGCCATAGATTGCGGTAGTAGACCCGCGGCTTCGATCCGAGCTCGGGCTTCATCACTTCGAGTTTTTGTTCGTCCGCGAGCCGCGCCATTTCGCTATCTTCGGCCTTGACTGCGCGCATGGCGCCCGTCGGGCAGGATTGCTGGCCGCGGGTCTGCACCCAGCCCTGGTCGATGAGATGAGCGTCGAAAGTCCAGGCCTGCGGCAGCTGCAATTCCTCGTTCCACCAGATGTGACCGTAGGGGCAGGCATCGACAAGCTGCTTCTGGCCTTTCGCCTTCTTCGGATCGATCAGCACGATACCGTCTTTGCGCTTCTTGATCGCGCCGGTCTTGTCCGCCTTCATGCACGGCGCATCGTCGCAATGGTTGCACATGGTGGGAACGTAGGCGATGTCGATCATCGGCAACTGCCCGCGCTCCTTTTGCAAGATGTTGATCCATTTGTGGCCGTGCTTCGGCATCGGCGCCGAATAGCCGGGCCAGTCATTGCCGACATATTCGTCCATGGCGGCGAGCGTGCACAGATTGCAGTTGGTGCACTCGGCAACGTCGATGATCAGGTTCCATTTTTTCATGAGCTTACTTCGCCGGCACCAGCTGCGCTTCCTTGAGCGCGCGCTTGATTTCCTTATCCTGCTCCATGGCCGCGAACGCCGCCGACATGTGCTCGATGCGGCGATCCCACAGCTCGATCTGCACCAGCGAATTGGCGCCGGCGAGCGAATGCGTGCTTTTGGTCTGCGTCCGCTCGGGCGTGAGCAGATTGAGGCAGCCGCCGCGGTCGACGGATTTTCCGGGCTCGCCCATTGGATCGTAGATCGCCGACGATTCGTAGCCGTGCGCCACGCCACGCGGCAATCGCTGCGTCGGCAATGCGGCGCAAATCACCGCGCCGCGATCGTTGAACACCTTGACCAGGTCGTGCTTGCCGATGCCGCGTGCCTTGGCGTCGTCGGCGTTCATGCGCACGATCCAGTAGTAGTAGCCCTCCACCTTGACGCGATGGTCCTCGATGTTGAGCAGAAAGGAATCCTTACCATCACCTTGGGTATGGAACGAATATTTCGAATGCGGCGTGAGCAGCTGCAGCGGATAGCGATCGAACAATTCGCCGGAATGCGCGCCCTCCCATGACGGCTCGTATTTGACGATCGGCGGCCGCTCCGGATCGTTGAAGCGTTTGAGCGAGTTGCACTCGAATTCGAGCTTGCCTGACTGGGTCTGCAGCCCGCGCAGATATTCTTCGGTATAATCGGACGGCAGCGGCTGCGCCTCCGGCACGTCCTTTTTGCGGTTCTCGTAGAACCAGCGGAACGACACCGGCGCGCGCAGCTTCTCCTTTTCGGCCGGCACGACGAAGTAGCCGCGTTTCAAGAATTTCTTCCAGGAGATGTATTTCGGCAGGTCGGAAGCGAGGAATACCCGCTTGACCCAGTCGATCTCGTTGACGCCTTCGGAGAAATAATTGGCAAGGCCGAGCGGCTTGCACAGCTCGTTGAAAATCCAGTAGTCGGATTTCGATTCGCCTTGCGGCTTGATCGCCGGCGCCTGGAATACGATGACGCGGTGATTGAGCTGCTGTTGGCCGTGGTGGCCGTAGCCGCCCAAGCCGGCCCATTCGCTGATGTCGGTACGCTCGAAATTGGTACAGGCGGGCAACAGGATGTCGGCGAATTTCGCCTCGCCTTCGTTCCAGATCGACTGATTGACGACGAATTCGAGATTCGGCGACTGATACATCCGCACCCAGCGGTTGGTGTTGTTCATGGTCGACAGGATCGAGCCGCCGTATTTGTAGAGCATGTGCACCGGCGAATGGCCGGCTGCCGGGTAGGTGAATTTCGGGAACTGGTGCTCGATCGATTTGCCGACCCACGGATAGCCCTCGGCCTTGCCGTCGAGGATCGCTTCCGGCACGAAGATGCGCGGGATGCGCTGATTGTTTGAGTTCATGGTCGGCAGTTGCGGCATTCGCTGGTAAAGCTCGACCGGCATCGATGTATTTTCGAGATCGCCCGACATTCCGCCGTCGGCATAGCCGGGGAAATAGAAATTAAAGTCGATCGGCGTGCCCCATTGCAGATTGCCCATATTGATGCCGGGCTTGCCGAGGCCCTGCATGGCAACAAGACACACCATGACGCGCGCCCAGGGAATGCCGGTCTGGTTGCGGCAGGCGCCGCCATGGCCGTTGCCCCAACCGCCGGGCGCGAGATAGACGCGCTTCTTGCCCCATTCACGCGCCAGCGCACGCACGTCTTTGGCGGGAACGCCGGTTTCTTTTTCCTGCCACTCAGGCGTTTTTGGAATGCCGTCCTCTTCGCCGACCAGATATGCCTTCCATTTGTCGAAGCCGACCGTGTGCGTCTCGACATATTGTTTGTCGTAAAGGTCTTCCTTGATCCAGACGTAAGCAATCGCCATCGCCATCGCGACCGAGGTGGTCGGTTTTGGCGCGAACCATTTTCCGGGCAGGAATTGCGCGGTGGCGTTGAAATAGGGATCAACGTGAACGACCTTGATGGCGAGCTTCGGATCCTTCAGCCATTGCCGCCGGGTGGTGCCTTCCTGAGCGCCGTAAGAGCCTGAGGTCGATTCCGGATCGGCAGCCCACGACACGATCATGTCGCAGTTCTGCAAACAGTCCTCGACCGTGCCGTAAGTCTCCGACTGGCCGACGCGCAGCGTATGGCCCCAGTGGTGCACCGCGCCCCAGTACCATCCCTCCCAGGAATCCGGATTGTGATGGATGCGCGTCATGCCGACGGCATTGGCGAAGCGGAACAGCGCCGAGAGGTAATAGCCGACGTTTCCCCAGGTGTGATGCGAGCCATGCGAAAAGGTGATCGCGCCGGGACCGTGTTCGCGCTTCTGCCGCTTGATCTCGTCGGTGACGATCTTGATCGCCTCGTCCCAAGAGATGCGGACGTAGCCGGACTTGCCGCGATTTTGCGGATTGCGCTCGCCGTTCGGATCGAAGTCGACCCGCTTCATCGGATAAAGCAGGCGATCGGGTGAATAGACGATCGACTTGGCGTTCTGGCCGTGCGGCGCCAGCGTCGTCTTGCGCGGTGGCGTGAGTTTCTGGCCCTTCGCTTCGATGGTCCACGACGCGCCGTCCTCAGCTTTGAGGTCGATCGGCGTCATGCGCAAAATCTTGCCGTCCTTGACGTCGACGAACACCGGCCCGCCATTGGTCATGTTGCAATAGCGGGTGACGCCGCGGCGCAGTTTGGTGCCGAATTTGAGCCCGACCGACTGGCTCATCATCAGCGTCTGCGCGAACCAGTTGGTCAGATAGTCCGGCCCCTCGACGGTGAGCACGAAATCCTTTTGCGCGTTGATCTGATCGAGCCAATTAATCGGCGGCGTCAGCAGCGCAGCGCCGATCTTGGCGTTCTTGAACATGAGCTTGATGTTGGGCGCCTCGTGCAAGCCGGCCGCAGAGGTGACGATGCCCTTCTTGAACTGAAACCAGCGGCCGATGCCTTCGTCGCGGGTCATGATCTGGGCGACGAAATCGTGCTCTTCCAGTCGATTGCTGAACTGCGGATGCCGTTGCGCCGCCCGCTTGAGAAGCTGCGCCGCGCCGAACAGGATGATCGGGAATTTGAGCTTGGCCAGCGCCATCGCGCGTCCTCCGCAGACCTCCTCGGCATATCCGAGGCTCGTTTTGCCGATAATTCCCCGGAATTGAGAACTTTCCAAGGGGCTGCACAAGCCTGCGCTATGCGCTCACCGGGGCACTATGTTCTTCATCTCGCTTTGCCGCCCAGCGAGGAAGAGCCGCATATTATCGACAATAAGCGGCATGATGAACTCTTCGTATTCGACGATATAGCCCCCCACATGCGGGGTGACAAAGACGTTCGGCAGGTCCCAGAACGGGCTGTCGGGCGGCAGTGGTTCGCTCTGGAACACGTCGAGCGCAGCGCCAGCGATGCGGCCTTCGCGCAAGGCGGCGGTCAGCGCCGCCTCGTCGACGGTTTGGCCGCGGCCGGCGCAGATGTAATAGGCGGACGGTTTCATAGCGGCAAAGACGGCCGCATCGAACAGCGTGAAGTTGTAGGGCGCGGCCGGCAGTACGTTAATGAGATAATCCGCTTTGGCTGCGGCGTCATGCAGACGGTCCATCGGCATGACCTCGCCGAAGCCTTTTTCGGCCCGGGGCGTGCGGCTGACACCGACGACACTCATGCCGAAGGCCTGGAGCAGTTCGCCGATCGCCGCGCCGACGACACCGGTGCCGACGATCACCGCAGTCTTGCCATGCAGCGTATTCCACAGCCGCCGCGCCCAGATGCGATGCTGATGGTCCTCGACTTGGCGCTTCGCATCGCGGCTCACTGCCATCATCATATAGACGACCTGCTCGCGCATCGGCGGGCCGTGAATGCCGCGGCCGCTGGTGATGAGAACGTCGGGCTTGAGCGCCGGGCAGCGCAGGAAATGATCGACCCCGGTCGCCAGCGATTGAATCCATTTTATCCGCGGCGCATCGGCAAGCATGTGGTCGCGCAGCTCGATACCGAACATGATCATGACGTCGACGTCGGAGAGGGCCCCGGTCACTTCCGCCGCGCCGCGGAACAGTGCGAATTGCAGGTCCGGAAATTCCGCCCGCAAAGCACCGCCATACATTTCGGCGTGGACGTCGACGATAAGAACTTTTGTCATGCGCTCGGCAGCCCGAAATACCGGGCGGCATTATTGAAGGCAACGTCGTCGCGCAGCCCGGCATCCAGCGTCACATGATCCATGAACTCGCCGGCCTCCGGCGCCGATTTCGAACGGATGGTCTGCGGCGAACATCACGCGGTCCCGATCGAGTGCGGCCAGTGCGCAGTTGAGCGGCTCCGCGGAGCACATGCCGGACGTGGTTACGGCGACGTTTTCCCGGATGTATTGCGACGGCGGCTTGTTGAGCTTGAGGCCGTGAAACGCGGCGCGGCTGTCGAAACGCCACAACAGGAACGGCAGCGTCTCGCCGAGATGGCCGAGCATCAGCCGGCTGTTCGGGAAGCGGTCGAAATGTCCGCCGACGATGAGCCGCAGCGCATGCGAGCCGGTCTCAAAACCCCAACCCCACATCGGACGCATCAGCACCTTGTAGCCGGACAGCACCGATGGCTGCGCCACCGGATCGGTCGGATGGATATAAACCACCGCGCCGAGCGCATCGGCGCGTTCCCAGAACGGATAGAGCGCCGCATCATCGAGATATTGACCCAGCGTATGACCATTGATCATGGCGCCGCAAAATTTGAGCTCGTGCACGCAGCGTTCGAGCTCGTCGGCAGCCGACTTGGCGTCTTGCATCGCCAGGTGCGCGAAGCCGGAGTAGCGGTCCGGACGCTTGGCAATTTCGGCGGCGAGAAAGTCGTTCGACTCGCGCGCCCGGCTTGTCGCCTTGGCGGCGTCGCGCTCGGCCTGCACCCCGGGACCGGCAATCGACAGCACGGCCCGCGCGATCCCGGCCTCGTCCATGCTCTTGAGACGCAATTCGCCGAAATCGGTCAGATTGCGAAAGAAGTATTCGGCGCGCTCCCGCGGCACTTCGGACATGGTCGGCCGCCAGTAATCGACCAGCCCCGGCGACAGGAAATGCTCTTCCAGCGCGATTTTTTTGACCATCTCCCCTCGCCTTTTCGAGCTTGCGCGGCTCTCTGTACCTTATATGCGATATTGGCTACAAACCCCGGACCGTACAACAGTGGCTTAAGCTTTCAGTGGAGGAGAGCCCGTGACGCAGAAAATACGCGGGGTGACGTTTGAGGAAAACCTCAACAATTCGATGGGGCTTGAGTTTTTCAACCTATCCCATCGCTTCGGCTATCAGTCGCCCAACTGGCCCTATTTCGAAGACGTCAAGATCGAGCGCATCCATTACATGGCCAAATCGGGCGTGCTGTCGCAGCGCATCACAACCTCGATGCACAACACCACCCATATCGACGCGCCGGCCCATGTGGTGCAGGGCACGCCGTTCATCGACGAGGTACCGCTGCCGCATTTTTTCGGTTCCGGCATCGTCGTGGCGCTGCCGAAGAAGAAGTGGGAAAAGATCACCTATGACGATCTGGAAAAGGCGGCCGGCAAGATCGTGCGGCCGCGCGACGTCGTCATTATCAATACCGGCTGGCACGACAAATACGAAGATAGCGAGGACTATTTCTGCTACTCGCCCGGCTTCGTGGCTTCCGCCGGCGAGTGGTTCGTCGAAAAGCAGGTGAAAGTCGTCGGCCATGACACCCAGGCCAACGATCATCCGCTGGCGACTGCCATCGGCCCGCAGCGCAACGGTCCCTTACATCCGCATCTCGCCGCCGAATACAAGGAATGGTCCGGCGGCCGCGACTGGAAGGCTGACTTTCCCGATTGGGAGCCCGTGCACCGCATCCTGTTCAAGAACGGCATCCTCGGTATCGAGAATGTCGGCGGCGATATCGACAAGGTCACCGGCCGGCGCTGCACCTTCGCGTTCTTCCCGTGGAACTGGGACCGCGGCGACGGCTGCATCATCCGCTTGGTGGCAATCGTCGATCCGAAGGGCGCCTACCGGATCGAGAAGGGGGAGAAGTTCTAAATGATCGTACGCAAATTTTCTGAAGCGAAGGCCTACGAGGCGCCGAACCATCGCGACTATAAATCGTTCCGCGTCTACGGCGCGGAAATGGGTGGCTCGCAGACGCTGGTATTCGGCATTTCACACTTCCTGCCGGGCGGCGGCGCCGGGCCCGACGCCTCGCCGCCGGAGAAGATCTATTACGTGCTGGCCGGCGAACTCACGGTGATCGCCGGCGGCAAGGAGACGGTCGCCAAGGCAGGCGACAGTGTCTATATCGGCCCCAACGAAAGCCGCGAGATCATCAATCGCAGCCCCGAGGTGTGCACCATCGCCGTCGCCGTCGCGCCGGTGAAATAAAAGAATTCACCTCTCCCCGCCGCGCGAGGAGAGGTCGAGCGAAGCGAGGATGAGAGGGCCCCCCGCGATTCTGAGCCAAGCGGCAAGCCCCCCTCATCCCGGCCTTCTCCCCGCGCGCGGGGAGAAGGAGAAGAGGAGTATCATGTCCGAAGACTTTCTGAAAAATCCGCTGTCGCTGTTCGATGTCAAAAACAAGTCGGCAATCGTCACCGGCGCCACCGGCGCCTTCGGCGCCATTGCCGCGAAAACCTTGGCGGCGGCCGGCGCCAACGTCGTCCTCACCGCGAACAATGCCGAAGGCTTGAAAAAGATCGCGGCGGAATGCAGCAAGCTCGGGGGCAGGGCTGAAACGATTGCCAAGCGCCCAAGCTCCGAGGCCAACTGCGACGCCATCGTCGCCGCCGCAGTCGAAAAATTCGGCGGGCTCGATATCCTGGTCGTGGCCTCGGGCCAGAACAAGGTGGCGAAGATCGTCGATCAAAAGCCCGAGGACTTTCTCGACGTGATGGACGCCAATGTCACGCAATCCTGGCTGATGGCGCGCGCAGCCGCCCGTCAGATGATCAAGCAGGGCCGCGGCGGCAAGATCATCCTGATGTCCTCGGCGCGCGGTCTCCTCGGCCATCCGGCCGGTTACACAGCGTATTGCGCGTCGAAGTCGGCGGTCGACGGCATCACCAAGGCGCTCGGCTGCGAACTCGGCGCGACCGGCATCACGGTCAACGCGCTCGGCCCCACCGTCTTCCGCTCGCCGCTGACCGAATGGATGTTCGCCGACGACGAACGCGGCAAGACGGTGCGCGCCGGCTTCCTCACGCGCGTGCCGAAGGGCCGGCTCGGCGAGCCGGAGGACCTTGCCGGACCGCTGTTGTTCCTCGCCTCGAAGGCATCCGATTTCTACACCGGGCATATCCTCTACGCCGACGGCGGCTATACGGCGGGCTGAAACGATGGCGAAAGAAGAGTGTCACAAGCCCGCATCGCCGTCATTGGCGCCGGGCTGATGGGACACGGCATTGCGCAGGTTTTCGCGCTGGCCGGTCACGACGTAACGATCACCGACACGGTGATGAAGAATCTCGATACGGTCACCAAGCGCATCGCCGCCAATTTGCGTGATCTCGGGGACGACCCGCTGGCGATCGCGCGGATACGGCCGTGCCTCGAACTCGCCGAAGCCGTGCGCGAGGCCGACTATGTCGTCGAGGCGATCGCGGAAGACCTTCCGCTCAAGCAGAAGCTGTTCGCAGAAATCGAACGTCACGCCCCCGCCGAGGCGATCCTTGCCAGCAACACATCGGTCATACCGATCACCTCGATCATGGAGGGATTGAAAAACCGCGAGCGCGCGCTGGGCACGCATTGGTGGAATCCGCCGTTCCTGGTGCCGCTTGTCGAAGTGATCGAGACGCAATGGACCTCACCGGAGGCCGTCGCCTGGACGATGGATCTGCACCGGGACGCCGGCAAGAAACCGGCGCATGTCAAGAAAGACGTGCCGGGCTTCATCGGCAACCGGCTCCAGCACGCGCTATGGCGTGAAGCGATTTCGCTCGTTGAAAACGGCATCTGCGATGCGGCGACCGTCGATGCGGTGATCAAAGCGTCTTTCGGACGGCGCCTCGCGGTGCTCGGACCTCTGGAAAACGCCGATCTCGTCGGCACCGATCTGACGCTGGCCATCCACAATACCGTACTGCCGGCGATCGACAGCCGGCCGGCCGCATCGCCTTATCTGGAAAAGCTGGTGGCCGACGGCAAGCTCGGTTTTAAATCCGGCGAAGGCTTTCGCAAATGGAGCGCCGACGAGCAAGCGGCGCTGCGGGCAAGAGTCCTGCAGCACCTGAAGGCGTCGCGCGACAGCTAAACGCTATCGCACCGCCATCAGCGCTTCGGCATTTGCCGCGAGCACCGCCGGCATGACACTGCTGACGAAGAGCCCGATCGAACCCAAGGCTTCCTCGCGGGTCATATCGCCGAAGGCGAACTGGCCGACGACATAATTGCATTGCGTCTCGCCAAGCTGGCGCTTGAGGAAATCCGACACCGTTGCCGGTGAACCGGCAATGCCCTGGCCGCGTTCCATCAGAGCGTCGAAATCGGCAGGCCGCGGATGATTTTGCGGCTGGTCGCGCAGACGGAACAGATAGGTGAAGCTTTGGTGCCAAACCGGATAGGCGCGCCGCGCCAGCGCGAGCGCCTTGGCGTCGGTCTCGCCGACCACGATAAAACGGCCGAGGCCGAGCTTTGGCAGCGCGGCGCCCGGATGCGACGGCCGCCACGTCGCGCGGTAGCGCTCCATCGACAGCCGCGTTTCGGCCGGCGGATCGAGGCTGACAACATGAAGATTGCGCTTCGCCGCACGCTCGGCGCTGTCCGGCGCATGAACGCCGTACCAGATCGGCGGATAAGGCTTTTGCAGCGGTTCGAGCGTCATCGGCACATCGTCGAACGAGAAGTGCTTGCCGTGGAAATCCAGACGTTTCACGGTCAAGCCTTTGAGGATGAGCTCAAGGCCTTCGCTGTAGATTTCCTGCGCCGCATCGGGGTCTTCGCCATAGATCGCAAGCTCGATCAGCGACGCGCCGCGGCCGAAACCGATTTCAAGCCGTCCGCCGCTGATCTGGTCGAGCATGCAAATCTCCTCGATCAGGCGCAGCGGATGATAGAGCGGCAGCACAAACACCATCGGCCCGAAGCGGAGCCGCCGCGTGCGCTGCGCCAATGCGGCAAGAAAGACGTTGGGCGACGGCGCCATGCCCAGCGGTGTCGCGTGATGCTCTGCCAGGTGATAGCCGTAGAAACCGGCGCGATCGTAGGCTTCGGCGATCTTGAGGCGGTCCTCGTAGTAATCGGCAAGCGACGGCCCGGTGCGATCGAGATGGTCGAAGACGCCGAATTCGATTTTTTCGTTATTCATCCAGTCAGCTTAGCCCGGATTGGACCGACTCGTCATCTTGTTCAGGGCTGCAGGCGCAGTAAATCGATCAACATCCGGCTGTCCGACAGGTTGTCGAGGTCCATGGTCGTCTCGACGATGGCATCGGCGTGCTTGCCCATCGAGGGCTCCGCAAGCTTGCGGAACTTTCTGGCGATATCGTCGGCGCTGGCGAAGGATTGCTCGCTGCCGCGCGGCGCCTCCCGGGTCTCGCTCTCGGTCGAACCGTCGCGGAAGTTGATCTCGACGCGTGCCTTGTGGCGATACGCGGCGCCGAGCGCGGTGATCGCCGGGTCGTGCACCACTTTCACCTTCCGCGCCAGCGCAATGCGCGCCGGATCGGTGACGCAATCCGGCGTGAACTCATCGACAAAGACGTCGCCTTCGATCAGCAGCGTCGCGACGCAGAACGGCAGATTGAGCTGCGCCGCGGTCAGACCTTCGGGCTTGTACGGCCAGCCGGCATGATCGAGCGTGACCTGCGACGCGTGCACGACGATGCCATCGACGTCTTCGAGCGCGAATGGCCGGCGTTTTCGGATATCGCGAATGGCGTCGAGCGTGGTGTGGTTGCTGCCGACGCAGGAATAGAACTTCAGCGAAATGTGCATGGTCTCGAAGCGCTCGCCGAGGCCGGCGCTCAAGGCCGCGAGATTGAAGCGATCCTGCGAACGCGAGAACGCGGTGCAAAAACCGCCATAGGGCGCCTCGAACACGTCAACGATGCCGGTAAAATTTTGGCGCGCCAACAGCGCCGCATAGAGCCCGCTTTGCGCGGCGCGGCCGGCATGCATGCGCTTGACCATGGCGCCGTATTGCGCCGCCATCAAACCGGACGATTGCGTGCCGGCGATGCCCAGGGCATGCACCGTGGCGTCGGCGGAAAGCCCAAGCGCCCGCGCCGCGCCGGCCGCCGCCGAGAACACGCCGACCGTGGCGCCGGAATGCCAACCCTGGCCGATATGTTCCTGGCCCATGCACAAACCGACGCGCGGGCCGATTTCATAGCCGGCCACGGCCGCGGCGAGGAAATCGCGGCCGGAGAGCTTGGCATGACTTTCCGCCACTGCGATCAGCGGCGGCAGCGTGACCGCGCCGACATGCAGGACCGCGGTGCGGTGCACGTCGTCAAGCTCAAAACCCTGCACCTGCGTGCCATTGACCAGAGCCGCATGCGGCGAAGACAGCCGGCGGCTCGTCCCCCAGACCGAGGTCGTGCGCGTCGCATCGATCGCTTCAAGCGTCTCCCGCAGGATGCGGCACCATTCGAGATTGGCGCCGTAGATGGCGCAGCCGAGCGAATCGAGGATCAGAAGCTTTATCCGCTCGCGGACTTCGCTCGGGATTTGCTCGTAAGTCAGACCCGAGACGAATTGCGCGATCGCGCGGGTGTGGACGTTGTTCGCGGGCGCATCCATGCGTGATTTATCGCGCGACCGATCGCGACTTCACGCTGTCCCACCACGGACAGACGCCCGACATCACCTCGTAATTGCCGTCCATGACCTGGACCGGCCGGCGATAGCCGCCTTCGGCATTCTTCAGCCGCAGCGCACGGGCTTTGGCTTGATCTTCCGGCGACAGCCAAGCGCGGTCATGGCCCCACATGCTGGGACCTTCCTTGCGCTCATAGGCCTGCCAGGTCTCGACGTCGATCGAACGCGCGCCCCAGCCGTATTCGACCATAAACGCCGAGGGCGTCCAGCTATAGAATGAGGTGATGAAGTCGCTGGTGTGCCGCCCGAGCGTGGTGGCGACGCGGCCTGCCTCGCCGAGCGCGATATCGTAGCCCTGGCCGACGTCGTCGAAGCTGAACAGCTCCATCATGATGTGATGGACCGCGTTCTTGCCGGTCTGGATGAAAGCAAGGCTGTGATGCCGTGGATTGAGATGAAGGAAGCGCGCGACGAAGGGATGCGAGTAATAATCGGTCAGCCGGAAGCCGAGCGTATCGCGATAGAACGCCATGAGCCGGTCGATCGTTTGCGGAGTGTCGACATTGAGCACGACGTGGCCGAGGCCCAGCGGACCGGTGCGAAAGCCCGAGATTGAGCGGCCCGGCTTGAATGGCTCTGTTGCCGTTTCGGCGCCGTGAAAAATCTCCAGCCGGTTGCCCAATGGATCGTTGAGCACGATCAGATCCTGGACGTGCCGCTCATCGGCGAGCGCGCGGGCACCGCGAGCGACCTTGATCCCGCTGTTATCCAGATGCGCCGCCAGCCCGTCGAGCGCGGCCGCGTCAGCCGCCTCCCAGCCGAAAAAGCCGATACCCTCGCCGCCATCGGCATCGACCAGGATACGCTGCCTGTGGTCGTCCATGCGGAAAGCGAGTGTCGAGCGCGACTTGTCGATGCGTTGCAGGCCGAGCATGCCGCAGCCATAGCTCGCCCAATCGCCCAAATCCCTGGCGCGCACGCCGACATAACCCAGAGCTTGAGGAGCGGGAGATTGCAGAGTCATTGCGGAGCCTCGTTGCCGTGCTTTTACACCCGTGGCAACGGACGCGCTACGATGCGCTTTCTGTCAGGATGGTCGCGACTGCGTCGGGGCGAGCGGCGCATTCTCGCCCGCATCCTGCTCGGCTTCGATCGCGGCATCGTCCAAGAGCCGCTCGAGGCTCTGCAACGTCAGCCGCTGATCGCGCGTGCGGGCGCCTTTAGCCCAGCGCCGGCATTGGTCGGCCCATTGATTCAACTCCTCCGCCGCGGACTTGAACATGGCCTTTAGCCTCTCAAGTCGTCAGCGGCGAAGCAAACGCGGGTCCGAGCAGATGCCTGCCGCGCACCAGCGTCGCCCGGGCGGCACGGGCGTCGAGCGCTGTTTGGAACAGCGCGGGCAAGTCGCGCGGCCGGCTCAGCACCGATCGCAGCATGGCGCCGATATTGGTGGTTCCGTTCGGGCGCATGGCGGCAACAGCGGATACCGGCAAGGAGCGCCTGGCCGGATCGGTGATGACGCGGATCGCGGCGACCGGCACCTCGTGCGCCAGACCGACGGACGCGACAATGTGCGATTCCATGTCCACCGCGATTGCGCCGGTCTTCAAATAGAGCGAACGCTTCTCGTCAGGATGCGCAATCGGCGTCGGCACGCCGAGCAGCGCGCCGGAAACCGAGTCCGGTATCGTTTGCAGCAATTTCTCCGACCATTCCCGGCTGATCGGCATACGGTTAGATCCGGAGATGACCGCCGAGCCGACCACGCAGGTGCCAGGCCGCAGATGCGGCGCCAAGCCGCCGGCCACGCCAAAGCTGATGATTCCCGGACAGCCGCGGACCAGCGTGCGTGCTTCCGCGATCGCCGCCGTGAGCTTCGCCGCCAAGTTGCGGCCGTCACCGCTGCAAATAACGTGCACGCCAGGTCCGGCGGCGATGCGCGCTTCAAACGCCAATCCGACGACGATGATCACGTTGCCCCCGCTCTACGTTAGCTACGCGGCAAAGACGAGCCGGTGCCCGGCCAGCTCTTTCCCTTGCCGATTGACTGGACGCGACAGACGAACGGTGTCGCTCTGTCGAGGTCAGCCCTTGGTGACAACTGGCGGCGGAGCTTTGCCCTTGCCGGTCTGTGCGCAACCGGCAATGCTCAGCAGCGCGAGAATAACGGCCGTTCCGAACGCGATCTTCTTCATGGGAGCCCCCGTTTCTGGTGGTACGAAAGTGTAGGATAGAAACAGCGGGCGGCCTCCACTAGTGCAGAAAAGACACAGTGGACACCCGATTGAACGGCCCCTGCCGGTGTCGACGATAACGATGCGGGAAATCCACTATATGGCCGGTACATGAAGGCACTTGCCCCGCTCGCCATAATCTTTGGCTTAGTGCTGTTGACCGCTCTGGTTGCTTATTTCGGCTTTGCCTCGGTTTTGCAGGCCCTTGTCAGCTCGCAATGGGGTACGGCGTTCGTCGTTATGGCCCGAGCGGTGGCGCTGGCGGCGGCCGGCGTCGGCTGGTGGTGCCTGCTCACGCCGCGCAATCGTGGGCCATACATTTTTGCCGGCCTGCGTTTCGTTCGCGAAGCGATCAATTCGCTGGTTCCGTTCGTCGGCGTTGGCGGCGACATCATCGGCGCACGGCTGCTTGCGCAATTCGGCATAGCCACAAATGTGGCGATCGCCAGCGTCTTGATCGACATTTTTATCCAGGTGGTGTGCCTCCTGGTCTTTGTGGCAGCCGGGATCGGCATCGTCCTCGACCTCGCTGGGACGCATCGGCTCACGGCCCTGACCTTCGTCATGGTGGCAGTCGCGTTGCCGGCAGTGAGCGGCTTCTTCCTGGCCTTGAATTTCGGCGCGTTCGAACCGTTCGTGCGGCGGCTTGTCGCATTCGGCGAGAAACACGACTGGGCGGCTTTCAATCACGTCGCCGACCTCGGCGGCCGGCTACAGCAGATTTGGCAAAATCATCGCGGCCTCTCCGCATCGTTCCTGGTCCATCTCGCCGCGGTGTTTTTCGGCGCCAGCGAAGTGTGGATCGCGCTGTCCTTCATGGGCCATCCGGTCAGCGTGGCCGAAGCGGTGGCCATAGAAAGCCTCGGCCAGGGCAGCCGCTCCGCCGCCTTCGTGCTCCCCGGCGGACTCGGTGTTCAGGACGGCGCGCTTATCGCCGCATCTGCAATATTCGGCATTCCGGCCGACATCGCGCTCGCCATGGCGCTCATCAAGCGAGTTCCCGACCTGATCCTGGGAATTCCGGCCTTGGTCGGATGGCAAGCGCTCGAAGGGAAGCGCTTGTTGTCCCACGGCAAATAGCGACGGTCGGGAAGCAATCCGCTGATGCCACACGGCCCGGATTTTGCCGCTGGTTAAGCGTGCATGGACCGCGGTTGGGCAATATAGTGCCTGGATCGACAGGGGCCGTCAGGGGTCAGCGTGTACGCGTTTTTTGCCAATATCGCCGCTTGGGCGTCGGTCGTTTGCTATGTGGCGGCCGCGCTTGGCTGCGGCTATGCGCTTTTTGCGGCATGGGCCGCGCGCCGCTTTGTCCGAACCGCGCCCGCGCCGGCTGGCGATTGGCCTGCCGTCACCATTCTCAAGCCGCTGCACGGCCTGGAGCCGAATCTCTATGCCAATCTGGCCGTCTTTTGCGCGCAAGCTTATCCAAGTCCGGTACAGATCGTGTTCGGCGTTGACGATCCCGCCGACCCGGCCGTCGCCGTCGTCCGCAAGCTTGTCGCCGATTTTCCCGATCGCGATCTAACGCTGGTGATCAATGCGTGGCGCCATGGCGAGAACCGCAAGGTTTCGAATTTGATCAATATGGCGCGGCAAGCGCTCCATGAGGTGTTGGTTGTCTCCGACAGCGACATCGTCGTCGCGCCCGATTATCTCGATCACATCGTTGCCGCCCTGGCGCAGCCGGGCGTCGGGCTCGTGACATGCCTCTACCGCGGCGCTGCTGCCGCCGGCATCTGGTCGCGGCTCAGCGCTGCGGCGATCGACTATCATTTCCTGCCCAACGTGCTGGTCGGGCTCAAGCTCGGCCTTGGCGCGCCCTGCTTCGGCTCGACGATCGCGCTGCGCAGCAAGACGCTCGCCGAAATCGGCGGTTTTGAAGCGGTGGCCGACCAGTTGGCCGACGACTATGCGCTCGGCGCGCTGGTGCGGGGCACCGGACAGGCCGTCGCAATCCCCAATTACATCGTCGCCCACGTCTGCGCCGAGCCATCGGCGAGCGATCTCATCGGTCATGAATTGCGCTGGGCGCGCACGATCCGCTCCATCGATCCGGCGGGCTTTTCCGGTCTGGCGATAACCCACGCACTGCCGCTCGCCCTCTGCGGTCTGGCGCTTGGCGGCATCGATCCGGCCGGATTGATCGTTGTCGCCGCGCTCGCCTGCCGCTTCATACTGCAGAGCGAGATCGATCGGGCCTTTCACCTGCGTGGTGAATTCTTCTGGCTCGGCCCGCTGCGCGATCTGCTGTCTTTCGCTATTTTTATCGTAAGCTTCTTCGGCCGCGGCGTGGAATGGCGCGGCCATCGCTACGGCCTGCGGGCCGACAACAGGCTGGCTTATTACGGCGAGGTCGAAACGTGATGCGGACATTATTTCTTCAGGCCCCCTCTTTCGACGGCTTCGACGGCGGCGCCGGCTCGCGCTATCAGGCGCGCCGCGAAATCCGCTCGTTCTGGTATCCGACCTGGCTCGCCCAGCCTGCCGCCTTGGTCGAAGGCAGCAAGCTTGTCGACGCGCCGCCGCACGGCACCAAACTCGCCGAAGTGACGGCGAGCGCGCGGGACTACGATCTGGTCGTGCTGCACACCTCGGCGCCGTCGTTTGCGTCCGATGTCGCGACCATCAAAGCGCTCAAGGAAGCCAACAGCGCTCTGAAAATCGGGCTGGTCGGCGCCAAAGTCGCCGTCGACCCGGCGGGCTCCCTGAACGCCTCGCCGCTGATCGATTTCGCCGCGCGCAACGAGTTCGATTTCACCATCAAGGAGATCGCGGACGGACGATCCTGGGGCGATATCGCCGGCTTGTCCTATCGCAATCCGGCCGGCGTCATCGTGCACAACGACGAGCGCCCGATCCTGGAAAGCATGGACAGCCTGCCGTTCGTCACGCCGGTCTACAAGCGGGACCTCGACATCAAGAACTATTTCATCGGCTACCTGAAGCACCCTTATCTGTCGATCTATACCGGGCGCGGCTGCAAATCCCGCTGCACCTTCTGCCTGTGGCCGCAGACGGTCGGCGGCCATCGCTACCGCACCCGCTCGGTCGGCCACGTCATCGAGGAGATCGCCTGGGCGCAGAAGGCATTCCCCGAGGTGAAGGAGTTCTTTTTCGACGACGACACCTTCACCGACGATTTGCCGCGCGCCGAGGCGATCGCCAAGGAACTGTCCAAGCTCGGCGTGACCTGGTCGTGCAACGCCAAGGCCAATGTGCCGCGCAAGACGCTGCAAGTGCTGCGCGACAACGGCCTCCGCCTCCTTCTGGTCGGCTACGAGTCCGGCAATCAGCAGATCCTGCACAACATCAAGAAGGGCATGCGGATCGACGTCGCCCGCAAATTCACCAAGGACTGCCACGAACTCGGCATCACCATTCACGGCACCTTCATCATGGGATTGCCGGGCGAGACCAAGGAAACCATCGAAGAGACCATCCGCTTCGCCAGCGAGATCAATCCACACACCATCCAGGTGTCGCTCGCCGCGCCCTACCCCGGAACGTTCCTGTTCGACCAGGCGCTGCAGAACGGCTGGCTCGACGAGGCCAATGCCGAGCTGGTCAATGACGACGGCGTGCAGATCGCGCCGTTGCACTATCCGCATCTGTCGCACACCGAGATATTCGATTCGGTCGAGGAATTTTACCGGCGCTTCTATTTCCGCTCCGGCAAGATCGCCTCGATCGTCGGCGAGATGATCCGCAGTCCGCAGATGATGAAGCGGCGGCTGCGCGAGGGCGTCGAGTTCTTCCACTTCCTGCGCGAGCGCAGCGCCGCGCACTAGAGCGAAGATGACCCGGACCGTTCCGCGCGTCCCCGCGCAGGCGGGGACCCAGTCTGGATTCCCGCTGGCGCGGGAATGAGCGGATTGGATCCGGCCGGTCCGATCGCGCATTAAGCTTTCAGATAGCCGTGCTGGCGAAACCAGGCGATGGCCTCGGCGACCGCCTCGCCATAGGGCCGCGCCTGGTAGCCGAGCTCGCGTTCGGCCTTGGCCGAGGTGAAGAACATGTGATCCTTCGCCAGCTTTAACCCGGTCGTGGTCACGAACGGCTCGCGGCTGGTGAAATGCGCGATCGCCTCGGCGCCGTAGGCGATCGGGAAAATAAGCTGCCGCGGCAGACGTATTTTGGGCGGCGAGCGGCCGACGCGGCGGGCGATGTCGCGCAGCATGTCGCCGAGCAGAACATCCTGGCCGCCGAGGATGTAGCGTTCGCCGACGCGGCCCTTGTGCAAGGCGGCGACGTGTCCCGCGGCGACGTCGTCGACATGGACCAGATTGAGCCCGGTATCGACATAGGCCGGCATGCGCCCCGCCGCGGCCTCGATGATGATCCGTCCGGTCGGCGTCGGACGAACGTCACCCGGCCCGATCGGCGTCGACGGATTGACGATGACTGCCGGCAATTTTTGCGCCGCCACCATGGCCTCGACCAGGCGCTCGGCCATGACCTTGCTGTATTTGTAGGCGCCGACAGCGCCCGCGGCGGCAAGCGGAAACGTCTCATCGCTTGGCGCGCGGTTCGGCCGCGAGGCGAGCGTGGCGACGCTCGAGGTGTAGACGACGCGCTCGACGCCGGCGGCGAGCGCCGCGTTCATCACCGTGCGCGTGCCCTCGACATTGGTGCGCACGATGTCGTCCGGGTGACGCGCCCACAGCCGGTAATCCGCGGCGACATGAAACAGATGACGGACGCCGGTCATGGCGCGCGCGATCGAAGCGGCATCGGAGATATTGCCCTCGACGATCTCCAGCCGGGGATCGGCGAGATTCGTTCGCGCGCTCGTCGAGCGGATCAGGACGCGCACCTGTTCGCCGGATTGCAAAAGGGCTCGCGCCACTGCCGAACCGACAAAGCCGCTGGCGCCGGTAATCAGGATCATCCGCTCACCCCTTTCTCACCCATCAATAACCGTTATAGTTTGAAGCGTGAACTCCCGCTTGGGGGCGACGTGGGGGAGTCACCGGCGCTGAAAACGGCGCCGCAGAACACAACGGGAGGGAAACATGGGGAATGTCAGAGCGACCATAGTGCTCGCGGCCAGTGCGGCGTTCATCGCGGCGCCGGCAATGGCGGCCACGCTGAAAGTGCACGTCGATTCCTTCAAGAACGGCGGCACGGTGCCGAACAAATACGCCTTTTGCGCGCCGGCGGCGCAAAACCACACTACCGGCGGGCCAAACATCAATCCGAGCATCGCGTGGTCGAAAGGCCCGAAGGGCACCCAATCCTACGCCGTCATTCTCTACGATACCGATTCGCCCGCCGAGCATCGCGAGATGATGAACAAGGAAGGCGTGACCATGACCTCCGACGTCAAGCGTCACGACTTCTTTCACTGGGTGCTGGTCGATATTCCGGCCAACGTCACCGCGATCAAAGAAGGCGCCGATTCCAACGCCCGCGTGCTGCACGGCAAGCCGGCCGCCTCCACCGTCGGCGTCAAGGGGCTGAACGATTACACCAAGGTGACGGCGTCGAACGACGCCATGAAGGGACAGTATTACGGCTACGACGGCCCCTGCCCGCCCTGGAACGACGATATCGTGCATCATTATCACTTCACCGTTTATGCGCTCAGCGTAAAGTCGCTCGGCCTGCCCAAGGATTTTGACGGCCCCGCCGCGCAGGACGCCATGAAAGGCAAGATCCTGGCGCAGGGCGAAGAGCTCGGCCTCTATACGCAGAACCCGGCCAAGGGCGCCAAGCCGTAACCAGGAGCGAGCCGCCGCATGAAACTTCCCAGCCGCATGATCGATCTGTCGTCGCCGCTCGAAAACGAGACGGTGTACGACCCGCCCTTCATGCGGCCGAAGATCGAGTACAAGAGCAACGCCGACACGGCGCCGCTGTTGTGCGACTTGTTTCCCGGCCTTCGCCGCGAGGATCTTCCCGACGGCGAAGGCTGGGCCATCGAAAACATCCAGCTGACGACGCATAACGGCACCCATATGGATGCGCCGGTCCACTTCCAATCGAAGTCGATCGACGGCAAGCCGATGATGACCATCGATCAGGTGCCGCTCGACTGGTTCTTCCGGCCCGGCGTGAAGCTCGACTTCCGCAATGTGCCGGACGGCCATGTGGTGACGGCGGCGGAGGTCGCGGCCGAGCTCAAGCGTATCGGCCACGCGCTCAAACCGTTCGACATCGTGCTGGTCAATACGCGCGCGTCCGAATGCATCGGCAGCGACGAATATCTCACCGCCGGCTGCGGCATGGGGCGCGAAGCCACGCTTTATCTGACCTCGCGCGGCGTGCGCGTCACCGGCATCGACGCCTGGGGCTGGGACGCGCCTTTCGTGCATACCCGCAAGCGCTGGCTCGAGACCCACGATCCCGCGATCATCTGGGAGGGCCACAAAGCCGGCCGCGAGATTCCCTATTGCCACATGGAGAAGCTGCAAAATCTCGAACAGCTTCCCGATCACGGCTTCACCGTCGCCTGCTTCCCGCACAAGATCAAAGCCGGCTCTGCAGGGTGGACCCGCGCCGTGGCGCTGTTCGATTAGGTCCACTGGCGCACTCCTTCTCCCCGCACGCGGGGAGAAGGTCGGGATGAGGGGGCCTCTCCGCTGGGTGTAGATTTGCGGCAGTATCTGCAACGCTGTCGTATGCTCCGCACCGCTCAGAATCGTGGAGAGGCCCCCTCACCCTCGTTCGCTACGCTCACTCGACCTCTCCCCGCACGCGGGGAGAGGTGAATAAGCTTCCCCGTTCTCGCGATGCGCCTTCGCATCCGAGTTTTGCTTCACGCTTTAAGAAAGCCCTTCGTGCCTCCCTTTTTCCCGCATGATCTTTTCCGAAAACCGCAACGGCACTTTTCGGGATCATGCGAAAAGAAGGGAGGCGGAGCGCCGATAGGCGCATCCACTGGGTCCGCCCCGCCGCAGAGAGAAAAGCCTGCCAGCGTTTGCGGCGCGCGCCATCGCTTTCTCCCGCAACGCGCGGGATCGAACGGCGGCACGCTCGCCTTTCGGCGCTCCACCGCGGCACTACGCCGAGGGGCCTTACCCTCGAACTCGGCTCCGGGCCGCGCTTCCTGGAATCACCGGATCCAAACGGGAGGACCCTCTCCGGCACCAGTGCAGCCAGCACCTGGCAGTCCGGTCACGCGCCGGACGGTCGATGCCCAAAACCGCCCGGATGAAGGTTACAAGCCCCATCCGGGAACCGCGCCCGCCCCATCGATCGGCTGTCACCGGTCGACGTCCCTTCGATGGGCGAGCTTTGATTCGCCATAGGTAACGGTATTGAGGACAGTTGTCAAAGTCACGTCACACCAAATGTGACGAAGGCCCTTGGCCGGCGCAGGCCGCTCTTGCGGCCGCCGCCGATCGCTCTAGATAGAGTCTGATGGGTCCGGTCTCGCTCTTCCTGAATATCCTCTGGATCGTCTTCGGCGGCTTCTGGATGGCGCTCGCCTGGGTGATTGCCGGCGTCATCATGGCGATCACCATCATCGGCCTGCCCTGGGCTTGGGCGGCGTTCAATATGGCGTCCTATACGCTGTTGCCGTTCGGCCGCAAGGCGGTGTCGCGCGCGCAATATTCCGGCCGCCACGATATCGGCACCGGACTGTTCGGCTTTGCCGGCAATCTGATCTGGCTCGTACTTGCCCGCTGGTGGCTGGCGCTCGGCCATCTCATCACCGCGGTCCTCCTGGCGATCACCATCATCGGCATCCCGTTCGCCTGGGCGCACCTAAAGCTCGCCGGCATCGCGCTGTGGCCGATCGGCAAGGAGATCGTGCCGGTGGATGCGGGGCCGGGGTGGCCGGGCGCGCGGACGTAAGCGGATGTAGCCTGGATTGAGCTGAGCAAAATCCTGGAAACCAAGTGTGATGCGGAAACGATCCCCCGAATCTATATAGCGGCCTGAATTTCAGCGCGCTTTCTTTCAAGCTCAGCCCACATCTCCTGGAGGTTATCGATACCGATGCTCCCGGTGTTAAGTATGAGGTCGCGACCCGCTTTGAAAAGACGTTTCTTGTAGTCGGCCTCAAGATGAGAAAGCTGGGCGGAGGCATAGGTGACGAACGTGAGGGCTTGTGCGAGTTCGTTGAGACAGACCATGAGTTCCGGCGTCCTGGTAGTAAGATGCGCCCTTAGGCCGACCTTGCGCGTCGAATGTCTGCGGTGATGTACCGGGGTTCACATGCACGGCGCGGGAGGAGAGCTCGCCATACGCGCTCGTAGAAACGCGGATAGGAGTGCCCACCTGCTCCAGAGCCTTGCGGACTTCTACCGGACTAAACTCCCGACGCCGCATCCGCTCGTCAGCGTCTTCCAGCGCTCGAACAGTTCGCGCCTCTCTGAGAAGAGAGAGAGTAAATTAGCGATTTCGCCCACGCTTCGCACGAGAGTGAGGGATTCGTCGTAGAAGCCCATAAGTCCCAAGCGTACAGCTCCCCGCGCGCTGTTATTAGCGCGGACTACCAGGCGTTCGAGGATGTGGTCGCCCTCGGAACATTTCCAGGCGCAGCTTGAGAACGCATCGAGGAGGCCAACGCAACGCCCAATCATCTCATAACAGGCTGGTACTTTCTGACCCATGCGCGGGAGCCGCGCGACGGAATGACGCTCGCACCCGTTTTCCTGGTCCTTCAGAACGCGGTGGATGAGCACTCCGACATCGGAGCGCTCGATCGGCGAAAGCGTCGATGGTCGTCCGAAGACGGGCCGTACGTATTCGATAAAAGCCCTCTTCGCCCGGCGCACGGCTGCGAATCGCCAGACGATTGGTGCAGCGCAGCCGGCGAATGCACCAGCGACAAATGCGAAAAGGGCGGCGTGGATAGCATTCATGAGCGGCCTCAGCAGCAAGAATAACCCGCATGGAGCGGAGCCCAATCCGGGCAGACATGCCTAGCGCGTGAAAGTCGCCGCTCGGCGAGCAAGTTGAACCTCCGCTTTGTAGCCTGCTCCTTGCCAAGCTCTGCATTGCACGTGTGTGGTCGTACGCGGGTCTTCGTTGGTCCACCACCACTCGTACTGATACGCAGCTTGTGGAAGCGGCTCTCCAATGATCTGCTCGATTTCCTGAAATGAGAGTCGCACTTGTTGTCCTCTCTGGCCTGCCAGATGCTGTTGCAGAGGATCATATTTTGGCATCGTACGATCTTTCAATGACGATCCGGCAATAACGACTGCAGCCCCGGATGGATCAAATAGCGCCGCGAAATCTGGGTTACTGACTACTAGCCGTTGACGCGAACGAGGCTACGGGCCCACGCTCGGGCTCCATTGCCGCCTTTGAAATAAACTGTCCCGCCGGGCTGGATGGAGGAGATGACGAGCTTCCGTTGCACGACATCGTGCTTGTTCTTGACCGTTACCCCGGTCGCCAATCGTTCACGCTGTATTGCTGCGAGATTCAGTTCTGTCATTAGGTCCCCCACGACCGCATCAGCTATGCGCCGGCTCACCTGTGAGAGGTCGCGCTGAAACTTGGCAGCGAATTGTACCTGCTTCGGTGTGGCCTCACCGAGTTTCGATTGATCAAGAAAGTCGCGGTCGATGGCATCATGGATCATCGCCAGTGCTTCCGAGACGGACTTGCCGTCAAGCTCAAGCCCTAAGCGCCGACCAAACGCGATTTGTTTATCGGTGACAATTTTCATGTGTTCCCCAAAAGCAAGCTACCCGGATGAAGCGCAGCGAAATACGCAACCGGCCCTAGGGCAAGGACTCACGCATTTCGCTTCGCTACATGCGGGCTACTTGTTGCTGGACTCTCTTCCCAGTTCCGCATCGAGGGAGCGGATGCCCTCGTCGACTTCCGCGCGCAAGTCGCGCAGCTTTTCGACATGGGAGAGCAGCGTCCGCCCGATCTGTTCCTGATCCTCGGCGGGCAAGCGCTCGACTTCGGCAATGGCTTGTTCAAGTGTTTTGACCATGAGATCAGTATACCAAATCGCTTAACTCAAAACAGCAGCCTGTAGCCCACCACAAAGCCTAGCTCTTGTCCGCCGATACCGCCTCGAGCGTCCGGTTCTTGGTCTCGACGGTGTAGGCCGCGGCGATCGCCGCGCCGATGACGGCGATGACGCCGAAATAGGCGAACACCGCGTTGAGCCCGACACCGGTGAGCAGATAAGCGACGACGATCGGTCCGCTCGCCGCCGCCACGCGCTGCCAGGCGCCGCCGATGCTGCTGGCGAAAGCGCGGATGCGGGTCGGATAGATTTCGGCGGTGTAGAGATTGAGCCCGATCGCCACGCTCGACATGAAGAAGCTGCCGAGCGAAACGAAGACCAGGAGCACGGTGGCGCCGGTCGCGCCCAGGGCGGCAAGGAGCAACAGCGTCGCGCCGCCGCACAGCAGCGCACCGGCAAACCAAACGCGGCGGCCGATCCTGTCGATGTTAAAGGCGCACAGCAGCGCGCCGAGAATGCCGGCGATCTGGACGATCAAGCCGTAACCGAGCGCCTGCGACAGCGGCAGGTTGAAAACGGTCTTGTAGAGCGTGGGGATCCAGGTGGTCAGCCCATAGGTGGTCGAGAAGCAGCAAAACCACATCGCCCAGACGCCGAGCGTGCGGCGGCGATAGGCGGGGCCGAGCATTTCCAGCCAGCGGTTGCCGGCCGGAGCTTGCGGCGCCGCCGCGGGCGTGGGCGGCGGCAGCACTTTGCCCGAGGCCGCGACGTCGCGCTCGATCCGGCTGACGATGGCATCGGCTTCGGTGAGCCGGCCCTTGCTCGCCAGCCAGCGCGGCGATTCCGGCAACAGCCGCATCAAAAACAGCGCCAACAGCGCCGGCAGGCCGCCGAGATAGAACAGCGATTGCCAGCCAAGGTGCGGCACCATAGCGTAGCCGAACAGCGCCGCGGCAACGAGGCCGAAGACGAAGATCAGCTCGTAGAGAATGTAGAAGCGGCCGCGGCCTTGGCTGCGCGCCAGCTCGATAATGTAGGTGGTGGCGACCGGCACCTCGGCGCCAAGCCCGATGCCTTGGATGAAGCGCATGGCGATCAGCGACTGCGCGTCCCAGGCGAAGGCGCAGGCGAAACTCATCACGCCGAAGACAGCGACCGCAACGGTGACGGTGCGCAGCCGGCCGAACATTTCGGCGGCCCAGCCGCCGGCCAGCGCGCCGACCAGTTGGCCGAGGAACGCCGCCGAAATGATCGCGCCGATCTGTTGCGGCGAGAGGTGCCACGGCCCGGCGAGCGCCGGCAGCGCGAAGCTGATCGCCAACAGATCGACGGCGTCGAAGAAAGTGGCGATGCCGAGGATGAGGCGGACGCGGATATGCCAGGACGAGAGCGGCAGCCGGTCGAGCCGGGCCGCCACCATGGCCGCCGATACGGCCGTTCCAGCCGAACGGTTTTGATCCGATCCCGTCATCGTCTCCTCGCCTTTTTTCGCGTTTCTATGTGCGCACTTGGTGTCACGCCGCTTTCCGCACCCACACCTTATTATCGTGGAACGCCGCGCCGCCGAACGGGCGCGATGGAGTCGGCGCCGGTGAGCGTGTTGATGCCGCGGCCGTCGGCATAGGCCGAGTTCGGCCATAGCGATTCCGCGATCAACACGCCGCGGCGCACGCCGTCGAACAGTTTGGCGTGCAGATGCACTTCGCCGCGGCGGTTGCCGAGCACGACTTCGTCGCCGTCGGCGATGGCGAGCGCCGCGGCGTCGTCGGGATGGATCATCACTTCCGGCCGCCGCTCGCGCGCGAGCGAGGTCGGCGTTTCGGTGAAGGTCGAATTGAGAAAGCCGCGCGCCGGCGAGGTGGCGAGCCGGAACGGATGCTCGGCGTCGGCCTCCTCGATGACGTCCCAGTGGTCGGGCAATTCCGGCAGCGGGCGGCGCGACTCGTCGCGGTGCCAGCGCTGGAACGGCACGTGCGGCCAGTCCGGCTTGAAATGGAATTTCTTGTCCGGGATAGGCGAAGCCGTCGAGATAATGCGCCTTGGCGAAATCGGGCTGGCAGTCGATCCAGCGGTTCGCTTTCGAGCTCGGCGAGCGTGCCCCAGCCGGATTGCTGCAAGCTCGACGTCGATCAATTGGCGCGGCGTCATGTCGAAGCCCGGATGCTCGGCGCCGAGGCGCTTTGCCAGCGCGCAGATCACCTCGTGGTTGGAGCGGCATTGCCCCGGCGGCTCGATCAGCTTCGGCCCGAGCAGAATGTATTGGCTGCCGCCGGCGGTATAGAAGTCGTCGTGCTCGACGAACATGGTGGCCGGCAGCACGATATCGGCGGCCTTGGCGGTGTCGGTCATGAACTGCTCGTGCACGCAGACGAACAGATCGTCGCGGGCAAAGCCGCGCTTGACGGTCTCCTGATCGGGCGCGACCGACAGCGGATTGGTGTTCTGGATCAGGAGCGCGGTGACCGGCGGCCCGCCGATCAGCGCTTCCTTGTCGCCGGTCAGAATCGCGCCGATGCGCGACTGGTCGAGCATGCGGATCTTCGGGTCGCGCAGATCGCTGCCCTCGATCACGCTGTTGTTGAGATGGAACACGCCGCCGTTGTTGTGGAAGGCGCCGCCGCCTTCGAGCTGCCAGGCGCCGGTCACCGCGGCGATGCAGCTCGCGGCGTGCATGTTGACCGCGCCGTTGCGCGAGCGCGAGAAGCCGTAGCCGAGCCGGAAGAAGGTGCGCTTGTTGTCGCCGACCAGCCGCGCGAAGGCTTCGATGGTCTCGGCCGGGCAGCCGGTGATGCGCGACGCCCAGGCCGGATCGCGCGCTTCGACGTGCGCGGCGAGCTCGTGCGGCGCGTCGGTGTAGCGCTCCAGATAATCCCAGTCGGCTTTGCCGTCGCGGAACAGGCAATGCATCACCGCGCAAGCCAGCGCGCCGTCGGTGCCGGGCCGGATCAGCACCGGCAGGTCGGCCTGCTTCATGGTCGCGTTCATATAGACGTCGACGGCGACGATCTTGGCGCCGCGTTCCTTGCGGGCGCGCGTCGCGTGCGTCATCACGTTGACCTGGGTGTTGACCGCATTGGTGCCCCAGATCACCACGCAATCGGACTTCGCCATTTCGCGCGGATCGGCGCCGGCGAGCTTGCCGGTGCCGGCGATGAAGCCGGTGAAGGCCGGATTGACGCAGATGGTGGAGAAGAAGCCGGAATATTTCTTGGCGTGGCGCAGGCGATGGATGCCGTCGCGCTGCACATAGCCCATGGTGCCGGCATAGTAATACGGCCACACCGCTTCCGAGCCGTGGCGCGCTTCGGCGCGGGTGAAGGCTTCGGCGACGAGATCGAGCGCGTCGTCCCAGGAGATCGGCGCGAACTCCGCGGAGCCCTTCGCGCCGGTGCGGCGCAGCGGCTGCAGCAAGCGATCGGGATGATGCGCCCGCTCGGCGTAACGCGCGACCTTGGCGCAGATCACGCCGGCGGTATAGGCGTTGTCGGCGGCGCCGCGCACGCGGCCGATGGTGTGCGCATCGAACACCTCGACCTCGAGCGCGCAGGTCGACGGACAATCGTGCGGGCAGGCCGAAGCGGCGATTTTGTGCGGGCGGACGGCCTCGTTCATGACCGCGATCTTACACTTTGGCCGGGCGTGAAGCCATCGCCGCCAGATGCCGCCGCGGTCGACCGCCGGTGCGTCGAAAGTTCGCCTGGCGGCGGTCGCCTTTGCGAGGCGCGCGACTATTGAGCCGCGCCCTCCACAGCGAAGACGCGAAGTCCTCCGATCTTGTAACGATCATACATTTGCTTGAAGGCGTCCGACGCACGCCAAGCCTGGACTTTTGCCATGCTGTCGAACACGACCACGACGTATTGGCCGGGAGGCTGCCCCTCGAACGCGACCATCTTTCCCCCATGGACGACGTAGCGGCCGCCAAATGGTTGAAATGTCGCCGGGGCAAGCGAGGGATAGTTGGTATTCATGTCAATCGATGTTTCAAAAAGCGAAACGACGTAGACAGGTGGATCGGTCTGATCGTGGAGGCCTTGAGCATTCGAAGCCAGCACGGCGGCATCGAACCCAGCGCCAAGAGCAAATGCAGCCAAGCCTATTGCGAGGGATTTGATTTCCACATTTCCTCCAGAATTGTATCTCTGCCACAGCCGTCGTGAGGCACATTGATTTAGGTCAAGGGACGCCGGCCGGGTCGAATGACAAATGCGCGCTCTGCCCCACAGCAGATATTGGCCGCGTGTTTATAAGTCCACGCCCTGCAGTCTGGCCCGCAGCCGCTTGGCCGCCTCGACCATGACCTTGAGCGTCTCGTGCGCCAGCTCCCGGCTGATGGTCATCAGGCTGCAGTCGGGCGCGAGCCACACTTGTTTGGGATCGAGCCAGTCGATCGCGGGCGTCACTCGAGCTTGATATCGGCGGAAGAGACCATCTTCGCCCATTGCTGGGCCTCTTCCGGCATGAACTTCGCCAGATCTTGCGGCGAGCGGATCCTTGGCTCGGTTCCGAGCTTGGCCAACTGGGCCTGTATGTCGGGCGACTTCAAACCTTCGTTGATGGCCGTATTGAGCTTGCCGATCACCGCGGCCGGCGTTTCGGCGGGCGCCAGCACCAGGAACCATTGATAGGCGGGGAAATTCGCAAAGCCGCTTTCGCGCATTGTCGGTACGTCCGGCAGTTCGGTCCAGCGCGCCTCGCTGGTCACCGCAAGCGGACGCAGCTTGCCGGACTGGATGTAAGGCAGGAAAAAAGACTTGGCGCCGAACGTCATCTGAATCCGGCCGCCGAACAAATCGGGCAGGAGCGCCGGGCCGCCTTTATAGGGCACGAATACCATGTCGGTGCCGGTGACGGCCTTGAAGTATTCGACCATGACATGGGGCGCGATGCCGAGAACCGCGCCAGCGGTCAACTTGCCGGGGTTGGCTTTCAGATAGGCGATAAATTCCGCAAGCGTCTTCGCCGGTATCGACGGCGAAATCACGAACGCGGAGGAATCCACCGCGATGGATGCGATCGGCGTGAAATCTCTGACCGGATCGAAATCCAGATGCTTATAGATCGCCGCATTGATCGCGTTGGTATTGGTGCCGCCCAACAGCAATGTATAGCCATCGGCATTCGCGTGAGCGACATCCTGCGATCCGATGGTGCCGCCGGCGCCCGGCCGGTTCTCGACCACCACATTCTGACCGAGAGCCCGCGCGATCAGTTGGCCGGCGAGACGGCCCATAATATCGGTCGGTCCGCCGGCCGGAAAAGGCACCACCAGCTTGATCACTCTGTCGGGATAAGGTTGCTCCTGCGCGAAACCGGCTCGATCGAGGCCAAGGACGAGAACGGATGCCGAGAGAACACATCGCCTGGTGAACATGCGTTACTCCTGCTTGCTGAGCGCCGCGCTGGGAGGCCTGACGGATGACGATCGGTCTTTGCCGGATCCTGATTGGTTGGCGCGCCGCTTGCGCCGGCCGGCGCCGGGGCGGGCATGAGCCGTGTTCTGCCTGATGACGCGGATCAGCAAATCGAACAAAAGCTCGCGCTCCTTCGCAGTCAGCGGATCGAGAACGCGCGCGTTGGCGGCCGTATTCTGGCTGCGAAGCCGGTCAAACACCCCATCGCCCTTTGGCGTGAGCCGCAAAATCCGGGCGCGCCGGTCGGCGCCGTTCACGCGCCGCTCGAGGAGACCCCTCTTGCCAAGCTCCTCGACCAGCAGGCTGACATGGGATCGTTCGACGCCGAGCCGGGCGGCAAGGCCGTTTTGATCTATTCCGGGCTCGCCGTTTCTCTTGTTGAGACAAGCCAAGACTGCAAACTGCAGCGGCGTCAGGTCGGCCGCGGCGACCGAGTCGGCACTCAGCGTCACGCATATCTGGTAGAAGCGCCGCGCCAGCGCGGTCGCAACGCGACGCACCGGCGGGATGCCCGGACCAAGCTCCACCACGATCGATCGGCCGGCGCGCGACGGGCCGCCGTTGGATGGGCGCGTCACCATCATTCAGGTCCATTACTTATAAGTTCAATAGTTGAATATTCAACTATATGAACTGAGTCAAGAGCCGCGCCGCGTCGATGACTTACCGGCGTTGCCCTGGATCAGAATTTCGTCCGTAACCGCTTGGCCGCCTCGACCATGACCCTGAGCTTTTCGTGCGCCAGTTCCCGGCTGATGGTCATCAACCCGCAGTCGGGCGCGAGCCACACCTGTTTGGGATCGAGCCATTCGAGCGCCTGTGACACCCGGCGCTCGATCGCATCGGCCGTGGGCGCCGGCGAATCGCCCGGATCGACGCAGCCGAACATGACGATGCGGTCGCCGCACAGTTTCAGCACGTGCGGATCGAAGGCGCTCCTGCCGAATTCGACGGTGAAGCCGCCGATGCGGGTCGCCATCAGCAGCGGGAGCAGGTCTTCGTATTTGTACTGGTGCTGCCGCTCGCCGCCGCCGGGGTAGCCGTAACAAAGGTGCACGACGGTCGGCACGGTGATGCCGTCGAGGCAGCGGTCGAGCGCTTTGGCGCCGTAGGCGGCGACCTTGTCGTGATAGCGCGTCATCGCCGGCTCGTCGATTTGCAGCACCGCGCAGCCGGCGGCTTGCAGATCGCGCAGTTCGCCGTTGATGGCGGCCGCGGCGTCGAAGGCAAGCGTAGCCTCGTCGGCGTAGAAGTCGTTGAGCACGCTGTCGACCACCGTCATCGGGCCCGGCACCGCCATCTTCAGCGGCCGCGCGGTATGCGCCTTGGCGGCCGTGAGATCGCCGACCGAGGCCGGGCCGCGGCGCACGATCTTGCCGGTAACGCGCGGCACCAGCCGATTGGCGGCGCGATTGCGGTAGGTCGTCTTGGTGGCGAGGTTGCGCGTGTCGATGCCGTCCCAGGCGCCGGCGATATGAAAAATGAAATGCGTCCGCCGCATCTCGCCGTCGGTCAGAATGTCGAGGCCGAGCTCTTCCTGCTCGCGCAGCACCACGACGGTCGCGTCGTCGAGCGCCTCCTCGAGCAGATCGCCGGACATGCGGAAGGTAACTTCACTGCGCGCGGTCGCCGCCAGCCATCCCGGCCGCGGCAAGCTGCCGACGCCGGTTGTGGCGAGTGGAGGCAATGGCAGTGGAGGCAATGGCATGGCAATCCCGCTGTTGTCGGTTGAACTCCGCAACGATCAACGATAGCACAGCCAAGGAAAGCGATAAGAAAAGCAACAGGAAAAGCGATAGGGAGGACGTGCCATGAAAGCTGCCGTTGTCGGCGAGAAAAGTGTCGAGGTCCGGGACCTGCCGAAGCCCGAACCGAAGCCGAACGAGGTTTTGATCCGGGTGCGGGCCTCGAGCCTCAACCGCGCCGATCTCATCGTCGCGTCGGGCCACCAGCACGGCAGCGTCGGCGGCGTCGGCGCGCGCCTTGGCCTGGAATGTTCCGGCGAAGTCGAGGCCGTCGGCGCCGAGGTGCAGGGCATCAAGCCCGGCGACCGCGTCATGGGCTCGGCGCCGGGCGGCTTCGCCGAGTTCGTCGCTACCGACGCCGGGCGCGTTCATCGCATCCCCGCCAACAACATGACCTACGAGCAGGCGGCGTGCTTCCCGGTGGCGCTGCAGACCATGCACAACGCGGTGGTCACCGCCGGCCGGCTCAAGCGCGGCGAGGCGTTTCTGATGCAGGGCGCCAGCGCCGGTATGGGCCTGATGGGAATGCAGATCGCCAAGTTCATGGGCGCGGCGCTGGTCATCGGCACCTCGACCAATGCGGCGCGCCGGGCGCGGCTCTCCGAATACGGCGCCGACCTGGCGCTCGACTCCAGCGACGCCAATTGGCCGGCCGAGGCGAAGAAGGCGACCGGCGGCAACGGCGTCGATCTGATCGTCGATCTGATCTCCGCCGGCGTGATGAATCAGAATCTCGAAGCGACCAAGATCCTCGGCCGCATCGTCAATGTCGGACGGCTCGGCGGCATGAAGGGCGAGTTCGATTTCGACAAGCACGCGATGCGGCGCATCGACTATATCGGCGTCACCTTCCGCACCCGCACGCCGGAAGAGGTCCGCGAGATCAATCGCCGCTGGCGCGCCGATCTGTTGCCGGCGCTCGAAGCGGGCTCGCTGTCCTTGCCGATCTACAAGACCTATCCGCTGGCGCAGATCGCCGACGCTCTGGGCGTCATGCGTAGCAATGCGCATTTCGGCAAGATCGTCATCACCATGTCATAAACAACGTCCGGCAAATTCCCGGCTTGCCCGGCGCGGCCGCGTTCGGCATAAATTTGTCATGACTGATTTGGCGAAGGGCTACGCGCCGATTCTTGCGGCGGGAGGGATCGTGCTGCGCGGCGAGGCGCGGCCGCGCTTCGCCGTGGTCCGGCTGCGACGGGAGAAGGCGTGGGTGCTGCCGAAAGGCAAGCTGATGCCGCGCGAGCGCGCCCATGTCGCCGCCAGGCGCGAGGTGCTGGAAGAGACCGGCTACGACGTCTCGGTCCACGAGTTCCTAGGCTCGATGGCCTACACGGTCGAAGGCCGCATCAAGATCGTGCAGTTCTGGCTGATGCGCACCGAGGGCCCGCCGGTGCATGAGCTGATGGACGACGTCAAAGCGGTGAAGTTCCTGCCGCTCAAGCAAGCCGTCGAGACGCTGAGCCGGCCGCACGAAAAGGTCTTCCTCACCCATGTCGGCCCGATCGCGCTTAATCACGCCAAGAAATTGCAGGCCAAAAAATTCGTGCGCGGAAAAACGCGCCGCACTGTGCGCGGCGGCAAGCGCAGCCGGAACGCGCCCGCGACGCCAGTCGAGCACGTGCTCGCGCTCGACTACGGCAAGACCACCCCCAGCGCGGTGCGGGCGCTCGGCAACTGGATCGGCCGCACGGCGCAGTCCTTGGCCCGCAAAGCGGGCTGACAAGGTGCTCACGCCTTTTCCGGCGTGACCTCGTGGAACAGGCTGTAGTCGAGCAACAGCCGTCCGTCCCGCGAATAGCTGGTGATATCCCGGTAGCGGTAATTCCAGCGGATATCGCTGTGCGCATAGATGCACCGCGCATGCAGATGCTGCGCCGAACTGTCGTCGACGCCGGACAGATTGAGCACCAGCGCGCCGTCGGCCGCGGCGAGATCGTCCGCGGTCACGCCGTAGAGCGGACTGGTCTTGTCGATGACATGAAAGATCGTCCAGCTCAGCGCGAACATCGGATGCTCGTTGCGATCGAGCTTCAGTTCGTAGAAACGCCGCAGCTGACTGCCTTCGCTGTCTTTTTCCATGCGCAGCAGCCACAGCCGCGCGGTGGCCTGCGAGATCGTGTTGTGCCGCTCGTTGGCGACGCGGATCATCAGCGTCTTCTGGCCCTGGTGGCGGCCGACGATCGGGTGCCGGGCGAAGATGAAGCGGGCGCGCGGCCGCGAGAAGCGCGCGAAGATCAGCCCGGTCATCACCGCGAGGAAGCACATGCCGGTGAAGATCTCGATCGTCGCGACGACATGGCCGTAATTGCTCTGCGGATGCATGTCGCCGTAGCCGACGGTCGCCAGCGTCTCGATCGAGAAGTAGAACAGGCTCAGCGGCAGCGGCAGCTCGGGGCTGACATTGGCGATCGGCTCGTCGCCAAGCCAGAAGACGAAGGCAAATACGGCGTTGAGAAATACGAAGATCGCCGCCGCGGTGCCGAAAAACACCGGCCAATAGACGATCATCGAGCGGTGATAAAGATCGGTCCAAAAACCTTCCGCCAGACCGCGGGTCTCGATGTCGCGGGCGCCGACCCGCACGACGTGCGTCCGCGACTGCCGTCTGGTTTCAGTCTTTTTCCGAGCCTTTGCCAACCCGAGTGAGCCTTATGCCGTCGCCTTTGCCGCGGCGGCCTTGTTGAGCCGTCCGTAGACCTTGCGCGCATTGCCCTCGAAGATCTTGTGCTTGTCGGCGTCGCTGATCGGCGTTTTGTCGATGTAGCGCTTGGTGTCGTCGAAGCCGAAGCCGGTCTTGGGGTCGTTGCCCTTCACCGCGCCGACCATCTCCGAGGCGAACAGGATGTTGTCGATCGGCACCACCTTGGTGAGGAGATCGATGCCGGGCTGATGATAGACGCAGGTATCGAAATAGATGTTGTCACCCATGATCTCGGCGAGCTCCGGCTTGCCGTTGTTGAGCGCGATGCCGCGAAAACGGCCCCAGTGAAACGGCACCGCGCCGCCGCCGTGCGGAATGATGAATTTCAGCTTGGGGAAAGTCTTGAACAGGTCCGACAGCAGCACCTGCATGAACACCATGGTGTCGGCATTGAGATAATACGAGCCGGTGGTGTGCATGGCCGGATTGCAGCAGCCCGAGACGTGGATCATGCAGGGCACGTCGAGATCGATCATCTTCTCGTACAGCGGGAACCACGATTTATCGGTCATCGGCGGCGAGTTGAAATAACCGCCGGACGGATCCGGATTGAGGTTGCAGCCGATAAACCCCATGTTGATGCAGCGCTCGAGCTCGGCGGCGGAATGCGCCGGATTCGCGCCCGGCGACTGCGGCAATTGGCACACGCCGATGAAATTCTTCGGGTAAAGCGAGACGACGCGCGCGATCAGATCGTTGCAGATCTGCGACCATTCCAGGCTGACGCTCTCGTCGCCGATGTGATGGCCCATGCCGGAAGCACGCGGCGAGAAGATGGTCAGGTCGGTGCCGCGCTCGCGCTGCAGCTTGAGCTGGTTGCCCTCGATCGATTCGCGGATCTCGTCGTCGGACATTTTCAAGGACGCGCGCGACGGCATCGCCGTCTTGTCCTTGGCGCTGGCGGCCGCGGTCTGCTCCTTGCGGAAGCGAAAGAGGTCCTTGGGTTCGGTGGTGTAGTGGCCGTGGCAATCGATGATCATGTGACAGCGCCATACCCGGGGTTGGTTGGGAGAACACCGGATGCTACGGGGCGTGGCGCGATTGTCAAACCGGCAGCACAATCTGATAGGATGCCGGCCGCAAAACGGAGGAGTTCTGTAATGGCTGATCTACCGAGGCTCAACGGCGTCATTCGGGCGCTGGAAGCGGGCCAGCACGCATTGACCTGTTTCGCGCCGGCCGAGATCAACAGCGCGGTGGCGATGAGCACATCGAAATTCGACGGCTGCGTGTTCGAGATGGAGCACAATCCGTGGGACGGACGGCTGCTGCGGGACTGCCTGCAATATATGCTCAACCGCGCCCAGATCGCGAAGGCCGCCTCGGTGGTGCCCGGCGTTACGCCGATGGTGCGCATTCCGGTCAACGGCGTCGAGATGGCGCAATGGCAGGCCAAGCAGGCGCTCGACATGGGCTGCTACGGCATCGTGTTTCCGCATATTTCCACGGTCGAGGAGGCCGCCAATGCCGTGGGCGCCTGCCGCTATCCGCGGTTGAAATCCGCCGAGCGCTTTGAGCCCGCCGGTATCCGCGGCGACGGGCCGACCGCGGCGGCGCGCTATTGGGGCTTGAGCCAGCAGGACTATTATCAGAAGGCCGACGTCTGGCCGCTCAATCCGCAAGGCGAGATCTTCTGCATCCTGCAGATCGAGGATACCCGAGGCGTCGACAACCTCGACGACATGCTCAAGAACGTGCCGGGCATCGGCTGCATTCTGATCGGCGAAGGCGACCTCTCGCAGGAGCTCGGCTATCCCCGGCAATACGAGCACAAAACCGTGCTGGAATGGATGAAGCGCATCGTCGACACCTGCAAGAAGCACAATGTCGTGGTCGGCCATCCCCATGTCGAGCAGGGCAACGCCGAACGCATCGTCAAGGAGGGCTACCGCTTCCTGATGTGCGCGCCGGTGCAGAGCTACGGACACTTCGAAGCCGCGCGCAAAATCACCGGCAGAAGCTGACCGTCCTGCCGTTGAGATGCGCGTCCGCGGAAGGTGCGTCGCGGGCCGGCAATCGACGGCTGAATCCCGCTTATTCCCGGCCGCCCTGCGAGGCCGGCGGCATCGCGGTTCCTGCGGCGAGCAGGAACCACGCCGCGAATATGTACCATGCCGAATTGCCGGTCAGGCCCGGGATCGGCAGGCCAATGGGCAATGCCGCCAGAATGCCGAGGATCGCCAGACAGCCGGAAATCACAAACAAAGCAATGTTAGGTGCGCGCAACATCAGCTCTCTCCCAAGCGTGCTCCGCCTTTGTATGTCTTATGACGGTAAAAGCTTGCTTAGCGGCTGGCCAAGCGGCGGAGGCGCCGTATTTCTCCGTGCCCTTTAAGCACCTAATAACGTTCTAAACCTAATGATCGGGATGCATTTTGTAGGGACTCGCATGAACCTGATCGTCAAATTCCTCAAGGACGAGAGCGCCGCGACCGCGATCGAATACGGGTTGATCGCGACCGGGATCGCATTGGCGATCATCCCGGTCATCACCGGACTCGGCACCCACCTCAAGACCACGTTTTCGTCGGTTTCAACCGCGCTCAAGTAGCGAGCGCCGGCCCCCGCGACCGTCTTTCGCCGCGCGTGAAAAACTGCCAATAGCTGGTCCATTGCACGTGAGGCGCGTGAATGGGGCCGGTCGATCTTTTCGCCATGGTGCTGGCGCTGGCTGTGCTGCTCGGCTGCGTCAACCACATCTGGACCAGGCTGCCGCCGGCAATCGGCATGCTGCTCGGTTCGCTGGCGGTCTCGCTGCTGATCGTCGCCAGCGATCATGTCTTGCATCTGCACGTGATGCACTGGTTTCGCGGCACGCTCGGCGCCGCCGATCTGCCACATCTGTTTCTCGACGGCGCGCTGGCGCTGCTTTTGTTCGCCGGCAGCCTCCACGTCGACGTCGGCGAATTGAACCGGCGGCGCTGGGTCATCCTGCTGCTCGCCACCGTCAGCGTGATCCTGTCCACGATCATTTTCGGCTACGGCATGTGGGCGCTCTTGGGCTTCGGCGCCGTCGTACCGCTGGTCTGGTGTTTCGTACTCGGCGCCATCCTCGCCCCGACCGACGCTGTTGTCGTCGAAAGCCTGTTGCGCCGCGCCGGCCTCCCGGCGAGCCTGCGCGGGACAATCGTCGGCGAAAGCCTGTTCAACGACGGCGCCGGTGTCGTGCTGTTTCTGCTGGCACTCGGCGTGACGCAGGGCGACACGATTCATCTCGGTCACGGTCATGTGCTCATGGCGCTCCTTCGCGAGATTGCCGGCGGGGCGCTACTCGGAATCATCGCCGGCTGGCTGGCGGCATTGTTGCTGCGGCGGATCGACGACGACGGTTTGCAACTCCTTATCTCGCTGGCGCTGGTGCTCGGCTGCTACCGGCTGGCGATCCTCGCCGATCTGTCGGGCCCCATCGCGGTGGTCGCCGCCGGTCTCTGCCTCGGTTCGCCGTCGCCGCGGTTCGGCATGACACCCGATACCCGCTCGGTGCTGATTGGTTTCTGGTCGCCGCTCAATCAGATTCTGAACACCATGCTGTTTTTGCTGATGGGCCTGCAAATCCTCGGACTGGTCGTGACCCCGATCGAGCTCATTCCCATCGTGTTCGCAATTCCGCTCGCCATCGTCTCGCGTCTGGTCAGCGTTGCGGTTCCGGTCGCGCTGACCGGCGATAAAGTCCACGAAAAGTGGCGGGCCACGATGATTCTGACCTGGGCCGGGCTGCGCGGCGGGATTTCGATCGCGCTCGCCTTGACGCTGCCCAACTCGCCGTGGCGGACGCAGTTGCTCGTCGTGACCTACGCCGTGGTCATCTTCACCATCGTCGTCCAGGGACTGACGTTTTCGCGCGTTTTGCGCACCGCCTACGTCGCAAAGACGCTGGAGTCTCGTGGGTCTTGATAAAGTCAAGACCGGGTTTCTACGTCTTGTTCGGTCATGATCTTTTGCGACGATCCCTTCCGAACGGCTCGGTCGGTCGCCGAGGTAGTATGCGTTCGCCTGCCATGCTAGGGAGTGGCGCAACATCAACTCAACGTCGGAGACAGATCGTGCTTCAATCACCATGATCGCGAAGCGCCGGTTCCAGCTGCTACTGATCAAGCCGTCGCACTACGACGACAACGGCTATGTGATCCGCTGGTGGCGCACGATGATCCCGTCCAATTCGCTCGCTGCCATATACGGCATCGCGGCCGATTGCGCCGAGCGGCAAGTGCTCGGGCAGGACGTCGCCATCGATATCACGGTGATTGACGAGACCAACACCAGAGTGGACGCGCCGGCTCTTCTCGCCCGCTTACGATCTCACGGCGATTTCGGCCTTGTTGGGCTCATCGGCGTTCAGTCGAACCAATACCCCCGCGCTCTCGATATCGCGCGGCCGTTCCGAGACGCCGGAATACCCGTCGTTATGGGAGGCTTTCATGTGTCGGGATGCCTCTCGATGCTCGACGGGCGCGCGGTCGATCTCGATTCTTGCCGAGACTTGGGGATCGCCATGTTTGCCGGAGAGGCCGAGGGCCGTCTCGATGGGGTGTTGCAAGACGCGGCCTGGGGGCAGTTGGCGCCCGTCTACGACTTCATGAAGGACCTGCCGGGGATGGAGGGTACGCCCGTGCCATTTCTTCCGAAGCGGCACGTTGCGCGTACCCTCGGGCTAAGCACCAGTTTCGACGCCGGCCGCGGCTGTCCGTACCAGTGCTCGTTCTGCACGATCATCAACGTGCAGGGCCGCAAATCGCGCTACCGTTCTGCCGATGACGTGGAGCATCTGGTGCGCCTCAACTGGGCGCAGGGCATCCACAAATTCTTCATCACGGACGATAATTTTGCCCGCAACAAAGATTGGGAAGCGATCTTCGATCGCCTGATCGAGCTGCGGGAGAACGCTGCTATCCCGCTTGGACTGATGATCCAGGTCGACGCGCTGTGCCACAAAATTCCGAACTTTATCGAGAAGGCCAAACGCGCCGGCGTCACGCGGGTCTTCATCGGGCTGGAGAACATCAACGCGGATAATCTCGCGGCGGCAAAGAAGCGTCAGAACAAAATCACCGAATATCGCAAGATGCTGCTCGCCTGGAAGGCGCAGGGCATCATCACACTCGCGGGCTATATCCTGGGCTTTCCTGCGGATACGCCTGAGACGATCAGGCGCGATATCGCCATCATGCAGAAGGAACTTCCGCTCGACGTCATCGAATTCTTCTGCCTGACGCCGCTGCCCGGTTCGGAGGATCATCAGATCCTCTGGAAAAACGGCGTGGCGATGGAGCCGGATCTCAACAAATATGACGCCGAGCACATCTGCACCGCCCACCCGAAAATGAGCAAGGCAGAGTGGGATGCGATCTATCTCGAAGCCTGGTCGCTCTATTACACCCGCGAACACATGGAAACACTGCTGCGTCGCGCGGCAGCGACCGGCGTGCCGGTGCTCAGCCTCTTGAAAGTGTTGGCCATGTTCGCGTCCGCAGTTGCCCTCGAAAACGTACACCCGCTGCAATGCGGCATCTTCCGCCTCAAACGCCCTTCGGAGCGGCGGCCCGGCCTGCCGCGCGAGAATCCTTGGATTTTCTGGCCGCGCTTCGCCTGGGAGAGCGTCAGCAAGCACTGGACTCTGATCGGCACAATCGGGCGGCTCATCCTGTTGAAGATCGCGATAACACGCGATCCCAACGCACTAAACTACACGGATCGGGCGCTCACGCCGGTCCGCGACGACGACGACGAGACCTTCGATCTTCTCACCAAGACAGCCGGCGCGCGGGTTGCGATCGCCCACGGCAAGAGAGTCGCCGAACTGACCGGTACGCATTAGAACCCTGACAGGCGACCCTTCGCTTAGGATCCCGATCCGTCGGCCGGCTTTTTGATTCGACCGCCGCCTTCCTGCTGCAGATAGGCGATGATGTCGCGGCGCGACGTCGTCTCGAGAACGCGTATCGGCATTTTCGCGCCGGGAACGAATGCCTGCGGATCGGTCAACCACCGATCGAGGTTCTCGACCGACCAGGTCAGGCTCGCGCTCTTGAGCGCCGGCGAATAGCGATAACCGGGGACCGCGCCGGCCTTGCGGCCGACCACGCCGCCGAGCATCGGGCCGAATTTGTTGGCGTCGAGCGCGTGACAGGCGGTGCAACGCTCGCTGAACAGCGTCTTGCCGTGGGCGGCGTCCGGCGGCGCGTCGGGAAGGAAGCGCGACAAATCCGTGGCGTTGGCGGGATTGGCCGAGCGGAAAAACGTATATGCGAGCGTGATCGTATCGATGCTGCGCAGATCGGGATCCTTGCCGAAGGCCGGATCGACGAAGAACACCACCGGCATATCGACTTTCTGGTGCGGGTCGAGCCGCTCCTCGGTGAAGCAGAAACACTGGATCTTGTTGAAATAGATGCCGGTCTGCAGCGGCGTGACGTTGAACGTCGCGTGGCCGACGATGGGCTGGTCGCTGGTGTTCTCCGCGGAGAAATAGACCAGCTTCTGCTCGCCGAGATGCACCTGCACCGCGCGCTGCTCCGGCGCGAAGCGCCACGGCAGGCCGGGCTCGACATTGCTGTCGAATTGCACCGTCACCACCCGCTTGGCGATAGCCGCCGTGTCCTCGTTCACGCGCTGCGTGGTGCCGCCGAGACCGGTAGCGCCGCAAAACAGCCGATAAAGCTGGGGCGAATAGGCCACCAGGCCGAGCATGATCCCGATCACGACAAGGCATGGCGCAATGACGCGCAAGTTCCTGCGTTGACCGCTATCCATTACTCGTTCCAGGCGCTATGCGCATGAATGGCCGCGCTCCGTGAGGCTTGCGGTTCCATAATGGCGACAAAGCGATGCCGACATGCGGCCTTTTGTCCGCCGGACCGGACGCATCGGATCCAGCAATGCGGCGCCGCGGATGCGCGGCCAGTGATTAGAAGTTTGCCGCGCGCTTCTGCGGTGGAAGGTCCGGCTTGCCCTTCGGCAGGTCGAACATGCCGCTCGCCAGCGTATCGAGGAAAGTCAGAACCTCCGACGTCTTCACGACGTCGGCGTATTTGGCGTTCATATCGCACAGGTTGATGGCGTGGCTCGCCTGCGAGCGATCGAAACAGCCCTCCTCGGCGAGCGCGACCCGATAGTTGAGGCTGAAGGCGTCAAGCACGGTGGCCCGCACGCAGCCCGATGTCGTGGTACCGGTGACGATGACGCTGTCGCAGCCGAGCAACGTCAGATAGCTCGCCATGTTGCTGCCGAAGAAGCCGGATGGCTTCTGCTTGAGCACCACGATGTCCTGCGGCGCTGGCGCGATCGGGGTAACGATTTCGTTGCCGTCGAGATTGCTCACGATGGTCTGGCGATCTTCTTCGCTGCGCGAATTCTTCCAGCTCCACGAGCCGGAATCCCAATTGTCGTCGCGCCGCACGCCGGTGGTGTAGAGCACCGGCACGCCCTTCTCATGGCACTTGTCGATCAGCGAACGGATGTAGGGCAAAGCGACCCAGGCATCCTCGCCGCAGGAGTTGCGCCAGCGCTTGATCGATTCCAGGATCGGCTCCGGCCGATCGCCGCAGAACGCCCAATTCACGTCGATCACGAGCAGCGCCGGCCGCTTGCCGAACCCGCCGCGCGCGCCGTAACCCGACGTGCCGAACACGGCTTTATCGCGCTCGGTAAGAAACTGATTCCAAACGGGATCCGACATGCTCTGCTTCCTTCCGCTGGCCGATTACGATGATAGAGGAATTTCAAGATACGCGCACTGGGCATCACCACCTGAAGTTCTGCCGTGCTGCTCGCTTGGCGGCTCACGTCATAGGCTGGTCTTGAGATTATTGACGAAGCTCATGTCGATGATCTCGTCATATTTGACGTCGACCTTCAGCAGGCCTGCGCCCATTACAACCTTCTTGGCGGTGTCCCATGCGGCAGGACTGACAATGCCGTCCTTGCTCCAAAGACTATCGGCGAAGGAACGGTCGAGCGTCGCTTTGAGGTCGTCGAGCGACATGGTCGGGAATTCCCTCTTGGCGAGTTCCGCCGCCTCGTCGTGGTTCTCGTCGACGAATTTCAACGACTTCATCATGCCGCGAACGAAGCCGCGCACCAGTTCCGGCGTCTTCTGCACCGAATCGAGCCGCACGTTGAAGGTCGAATAGGCGTAAGGGCCCATCATTTTCGGAATGTTGATGAACGGTTCGCCCCACACGCCGGAACGCACGCCCTGCGTGATAAAGGGTTCGGTCGAACAGCCGATCTGCGCCTGCTTGTTGCGCACCACCGGCAGAATCGCGGAGTTGGCGGTTTCCACCAGTGTCACGTCGTGCGTCGCATCGAGATTCCAGGTCTTGAGCAGATAGCGCGTGATGGAGTTCGGCGTGCCGCCATAGGCGCTGGTGGCGATGGTCTTGCCTTTGACATAGGCCGCCCAGTCGGTATTCGTCGGCTCCACGCCCTTCTCCGCGCAAAAATAGACGTTGCCGCGGTCGACGCAGTTGACCACCGAACGCAGCTCGGCGCCCTTGGCTTTGGCATAGGCGCAATGCTCCGGTCCGCCGATGAAGGCGAAAGCCTGTCCCGACAACACCGCATTGGTGTGGCCGGCGCCGGTTTCGATGGTGACGATCTTGACGGTGACGTCCTCGAACAGGTTCTTGGCGATCCCGATATAGAGCGGCAGATAACCGGTGCTATGCACCGGCTCAGCGATCAACACTTCTTTCGTCTCTGCGCGCGCGATCATCGGGCGCGCGATAACCGCAAGCCCGGCCGACGCCGCGCCCAGAAATTTTCGCCGGTTCATTGTGCCGGTGACCCTTCGCCTACTCATGCAACTCTCCTGTCGTTACCGGAATCGCGTTCGTTTATTGCCGTATGCCTTTGCGCAGCAGACGCTCGAGCCAGGACACTGCGGCGTACATGATGATCGAGACGATCGAGAGCACCAGGACGGCGACCCAGACCAGCGCGATGTCATAGGTTTCGCCGGCATAGAGGATGGCGCGGCCGAGACCGTGCTGCGAGGCGATGAACTCGCCGACCACGGCGCCGGTCAGCGCCAGCCCGATGTTTACCCGCAGCACCGAGATGATCCACGGCAGGCAGGACGGCACGACCAGCTTGCGAAAAACCTGCCAGCGCGTCGCGCCGAGCGAATAGAACAGCTTCTCGCCATCCGGATCGAGCGCCTTGACGCCGGCATAGGCGGTCAGCGTCGATACGACGAGCGTCAGCGCGGTCGCGATAGCGACCTTCGACGCAAGCCCCATGCCGAACACCAGGATCACCAGCGGCGCCAGTGCAAGCTTGGGTAAGGATTCGAAGCAGATCATGTAGGGCTGAACGATCGCCGCATAATTGCGCGACCACCAGAACGACAGGCCAAGCAGCGAGCCCAGCGTCGTGCCGAGCAGAAACCCGAAGATGGTCGAGCGGAAGGTAAAGCCGATGTCGGTCCAGGCATCGCCTTCGGTGAAGAACTTGATCATGGTCGCGTAGATCGCGCTCGGCTTCGACCAGAAGAATCCGTCGATCCATCCCAGATCCGCCCCCACCTGCCAGAACGCGATGGCGCCAAAGAGGATGCCGGCCTGAACGGCAAGAATGATCCAGAACGGCCAATCCTCCTGCACCGGCAGGCGCCGAAACGATCGCGCCGCCGATGACGGAGGCGCCAACCGGCGCGACGTCAGATCGAGGTCCGAATGCAGACCGGGTGTTTGCGGGAGCGTCACGCCGGGCAACATGTCAGGCTGCCTCGCCAAGCGACGCGTTGTGATCGATGGCCAGGAGTTCGAGGCAGCGTTCCTTGATGGCAATGAAATCGGGATTGAGCGTTGCGTGGCGACGTCGCGGCCGCGGAATCGGCACCGCGATGGTCTCGACAATGCGGCCTGGGCGCGTCGCCATGACATGCATCTCGTCGGAGAGATAAATCGCCTCTTCCACGTCGTGGGTGACGAACACCACAGTCTTGCCGAAATCGGCCCACAGCCCGAGCAGCCATTCCTGCATGTAGAGCTTGGTCTGCGCGTCAAGCGCACCGAACGGCTCGTCGAGCAGGATGACGTCGGTATCGAAAAGAAGCGTGCGCAACAGCGCCGCGCGCTGGCGCATGCCGCCGGACAGCGCAGCGGGATAGTGGCGCTCGAAGCCGCCGAGCCCATAGCGGCGAAGCAGCGGATGGGCGCGTTCGCGCGCCTCACGGAGCGGCACGCCCTGAATTTCCATGCCGAGGGTGACGTTGTCGAGCACGGTGCGCCACGGCAGCAGCAGATCCTTCTGCAGCATGTAACCGACGCGGCCGATCGTTCCGGTGGCCTCGGCGCCGTCGATGAAGACATTGCCGCCGGTGGGCTGCAGCAAGCCGGCGATGATATTGAACAACGTACTTTTGCCGCAGCCAGACGGTCCGATCAGGCTGACGAACTTTCCCGGCGTAATGGAAAGCGTCACCGGCGCCAGCGCCTGGAACAGGCCGGATGGCGCATTAAACGTCATACTGACCTGATCGAGGCGAAGTTTCGCTGCAACAACCACGGAACTCTCGCAAAACACACGCAGCGTTTTCTGCTGCGGGTGAAAATTCGCAAGAAGCGTGCCAGCAAACTGAGAAAGGGTTGCAGATTTCAGATAGTTGCGATGATTTTCTGAACGACGCGCGCCCGCCTAACGCGCCTCGAAAAAGCCTTGGTGCGCGGACCGCTTGCGATGCGCCGGCAAGCGCCGTCTTCGCCTAGCGCGCAACCGCGGACGCCGCATCCCCCGGCGAACAGAGCTTCAGCACCTTACTCGAATTGCCGTCGTAGCAGCCGCTATCCTCGCCAATATCGGAAATCTTGAGCCCGTAGTTTTCATTGAGCCAGAACGCGTACCATTGCAGCGCGCGATAGTTGCCGCAGCCCATCGGACGCCGGCACGGCTGCTCGGCCCACATGTCCGCCCAGGACCGGCCATTGTAGCGCAGCCGGTAGGCCCCGATCATTTCGCCGGTTCGATCGCAGCCGCCGCTGCAATGAACGTAAAACACACAAGGCAAATCGATCACCGCCTGCGGCTTATACGGAGTTTGCGACAATTCGAGCCATTGGCGCAGCGTGGCGACACGCCAGATCAGCGGATCGCCGAGCCATTGCTCGAGCGACTTCACCAAGCGCTCACGCTCGTCGGGGGCGGTTGTGAAATAGCAGCGGTCGGTGCCGAGCGTATCCCACAAATTAGCTTCGCCGGCGAATGGATTGTCGCGGAAGTAATCCAGTTCATGCTCGATAGAGGGGCTGTCGTCGGCGTTCGGATGCAACAGGCAAATGACGACCAGATAAAACTGCGGCGGCAACGGCAGCGGCAGGTACGCGTTCTTGAGCTTGGCCGGCAGCTCCTTGTCGAACGTGCCGTTCGCGATCGGCGCGCCGCCGCGAAACAACAAGTTGTTGCCGACTTTATCGACGAAGCGCAGTGACCCGTATTCAGCCATGACTGCTGCACCCTCTCGATAGGAAAGCTCGGACCGACAACGCTCGTCATACGCGAGCCAGAAAATTTATTCGATTCTCAGCTGTGCAGCAATGCCGCTTCGAAAGCGCTGCTGATCGCCCGCTTGCTTTTGCCGGCCCGTATCGCGTCGCCGATGACCACGACTTTTTGGCCCGGCGCCGCCAAATGCCGGAAGCTTTCGCCGGTAGCGCGGCGCGCGCGATAATAGAACCACTCGCGCAGCGCCGGCCAGGAGAACAGTTGCGCCAAGCCGGGCGCACGCGCCAGGTCGTGAGCGAGCAGCCAATCGGCGATGCCGCCGAGACCGAAACGATAATCGGCGCCAGTCGCGACGACGATGCGATCAAACGGCGCAAGCAGTCCGGGCAGTGCGTTGACGTCGGTCGCCAGACGAAACATGACGCCCTTGAATGCGCAGGCACCCGCCAGATCGGCGATATAACGTTCAAAACTTCTCTCGCTGGCTTCTACCTCCTGGTAGAGCGGCGCCTTGCCGGCATAACGGAAGCTGCCGCCGGGACGCCTGTTCTTCTCGAACACGGTGACAGCGTTGCCGTCAGCGGCAAGCGCCGCGTATGTGAGTCCTGCCGGGCCGGCGCCGATCACCGCGATGCGTTCGCCTTGCGGCGGCTTCGCCTCGGCGAACAAGGTCTCGCGGCCGGCCGCGCCATTGACGACGCAGCCGATGCGCGCGCCGCCGCGCATGTCGTTGATGCAGGTGTTGCAGGCAAGACAGCGGCGGATCGGCTCACCTCGCGCGACCTTCTCGACCCATTGCGGATCGGCGACCAGCGTGCGGCCGAGTGCGATAAAATCGGTCTTGCCGCTCGCCACTGCCGCTTCCGCAGTCGCCGGATCGCCGAGGCGGCCCACGGCGATCACCGGCACGCTCACGTGTTTTTTCACATCGGCAGCAAAATCGAGGAACGTCGCGTCCGGAAAACTCATCGGCGGCAGCACGACCTGCGCCGACGGCAGCGAGCGATAATGACCCGCGGTGACGTGCAGCGCATCGGCGCCGGCCGCGGCGGCCCAGATCGCGATCTGGCGGCCTTCGCTATAGGGCAGTCCGCCGGGGAAGAAATCTTCCACCGACAGCCGATAGATCACGCCAAGCCCGGGCACCGCGGCCTTCACCGCGCGCAACACGTCGAGCCCGAAGCGGGCGCGGTTTTCCAGCGACCCGCCGTATTCGTCGGTGCGGCGGTTCTCGAATGGCGCGTGAAATTGCGAAATCAGATAGCCGTGCGCGGCGTGAATCTCGACGCAATCGAAGCCGGCCTGTTGCGCGCGCTGCGCCGCGGCGACATAGGCAGCCGTCGTCGCGGCAATGCGCTCCTTAGTCATCTCCTGCGGAATGATGGTCTCGAACGTCGTTTCATAGACCGGATGCGGTATGGCCGAGGGCGCGATCGGCGTTTCGCCGCAGATATCGATGCGGGTATGGCCGCCGCCGTGGCCGAGCTGGATCGAGGCCTTGGCGCCGCCGCCGTGGATTTCCGCGACGAGGCGCGTCAGGCCGGGAAGAAAACGATCGTCGTAGATGCCGATCTCGTGGCGGCGATGCCGGCCGGCCTTTTCCGGCGACGCCATCTCCACCGTGATCAGTCCGGTGCCGCCGCGCACCCGCGCCATGTAATAGGCGACACTGTCGTCGGTGACGATACCTTCGGCGTCCGACGTGCGCGTCGTCATCGGCGGCATGACGATGCGGTTTTTGATTTCAACCGGCCCGATGCGCGCCGGGGTGAGGAGGACGTTGGTCACAGCGTCGGAATCTCGCCGCCGTCGAGATCGATGGTCGCGCCGTGCATCCAGGTCGCGCGCGCCGATACTAAAAAGGTGATCATATCGGCCACGTCCTCAACCGTACCGAAGCGGGTGATACCGAAGCCGCGGCACATTTCCTTGCGCGCCTTGTCCTCCGGCCAGCCGGTGCGCTCCATCTCGGCCTTGATGCGCTTCCACAGCCGGTCGGTCTCGACCATGCTCGGATGGATGCAGTTGACCTGTACCCCCTCCTCCTTGCCGCGATCGGCGAGACATTTGGAAAACGCGGCGACCGCAGCGTTGACGGAAGCGCCGATGGTGAACTCCGCGGTCGGCTTTCGCCCGCCGGTGCCGCCGATCGAAACCAGCGATCCGCGCCGCTCTTTCAAAAGCGGCCAGGCGGCGCGCGCCAGCCGCACATGGGCGAAGAATTTGAGCGCATAGCCGTCCTCGAAATCGGCGTCGGTCAAGGTGAGGAAATCGCCGCGCTTGGTGGCGCCGGCATTATTGACGAGGATGTCGAGCCCGCCGAACTCGGCCCGTACCTGATCTATGAGCTTCTCCACCGCGCCTTTCTCGCGCAGATCGAGCACCGCGACGCCGGCGCGGCGCCCGGATTTGCGGATCGCGTCAGCGACTTCATTGAGCGCCGCCGCGTCGCGGCCGGTCAGCATCACGTCGCAGCCCTCGGCCGCCAGAGCCAGCGCGACGCCACGGCCGATGCCGCGGCTCGATCCGGTCACCAGCGCGACCTTACCCTTCAGTCCCAATTCCATTTTCTGATTTCCGATCCTAATACTCGATTTTCAAGCCGAGCTTCTTGATGAGCGCGGCCCACTTGCCTTCCTCGCGCTGGATATTCTCCGCATAGCCATCCGGCGTCGATGGCGCAGGATCGCTACCGGCGGCGACGAGCCGTTTCTTGATATCGTCCGAGGTCAACATCGCGCGCAACGCCTTGTTGAGCCGATCGACGATCGGCCGCGGCACACCGGCCGGCGCCGTCACGCCGTAATATTGCACCGCCTCAAAACCCGGCAGGCCGGATTCCGCGGCCGTCGGCACATTGGGCAGTGCCGCCGAGCGGGTGGCGGCGGCCACCGCGAGGCCGCGCAATTGTCCGGCTTCGATCTGGCTCACTGAAGCGGGGATGGTGTTGAAACCGAGCGGCACGTGATCGCCGAGCAGATCGGTGGTCAGCGGACCGGTGCCTTTATAAGCGACGGTCGTAATATCGACCCCTCCCATCAGATTGAACAATTTTGCGGCGAAATAATTGATGGTCGGCGCCGGCGGTGTGCCAGCGGAGAGCTTGCCGGGCTCTTTTTTTGCCAGCGCAATCACCTCGGCCAGCGATTTCGCCGGCAACGTCGGATTGGCGTCGACGATGATCGGCGTCGAGGCGACGATCCCGATCGGCGAAAAATCCTTGTTGATGTCGTAGCCGGTATTGGCGCTGAGACTGATGCCGGTCAGCATCATCCCGATGGTGTAGCCGTCCGGCACAGCCTTGGCGATGTCGCGCGTGCCGATCATGCCTCCGGCGCCGCCGCGATTCTCGACGACGACCTGCTGGCCGAGCGATACCGAAAGATACTGTGCGACGAGCCGGCCCGTGAAATCGACGCCCCCGCCCGCCGGATAGGGCACGATCATGGTGATCGGGTGGCTCGGATAATCGTCGGCCACAGCCGGTTGCGGCGCGGGAAAGGCGAAGATGGCGGCCACGGCGGCGGCCAACCCAGCGAGAATGGTTCGGTGCAACATTATGATTTCCTCCTCGCACCACTATAGCGTCGGGCGCGGTCGATGAGGAGTAGCCGTAGGGTGGGCATCGCGTCGCTCCGCACAACCGCGTGGGCAAAATCGTGCAACCGCGATGCCCACGCAGTCGCGCAGCGATTGACGATTTTGCCCACCCTACGAAAATTAGGCTACATTGCCGCCGCAACGCAGGGAGCGCCTTTATGCGGTTCGGTCTATTCGGCAGCGCAACAGCTCGCCACGGCGGACCCGACGTGGATTCCGGCCAAGGCTATAAGCAGTTCGTCGACTACAATATCGAAGCCGAGGGGCTCGGCTACCATTCGACCTTTCTGGTCGAGCATCATTTCACCGGCTTCGGCCAGGTTTCCGCCAGTCTCGCACTGCTCACCTGGCTGGCGGCGAAGACCAAGACCTTGCGGCTCGGCACCGCGGTGCTGGTGTTGCCGTGGCACAATCCGGTGCTGCTGGCCGAGCAAGCGGCGACCATCGATCTTCTGTCCGGCGGGCGGCTCGATTTCGGTGTCGGCAAAGGCTATCGCCACAACGAGTTTCACGGCTTCTGCGTGCCGATCGCGGAAGCCGATGCGCGCTTCAACGAGACGCTCGACGTCATCGTGAAATCCTGGACCTCCAAGCAGCGCTTTTCGCATCACGGCAAATATTGGAATTTCGAGGACATCATCGTCGAGCCGCCGACGGCGCAAAAGCCGCATCCGCCGATGTGGATGGGCGCCGGCAGCCCGGACTCCATCCGTCAGGTCGCCGCGCGCGGCTATAACCTGTTGCTCGACCAGTTTGCCTCCTTCGAGGCGGTCGCCGAACGCATCGCCATTTTCAAGGGCGCCGTGGAAGAACGCGGCCGCGTGTTCGATCCGTTGGAGGTCGGCGTGGCGCGCGCCTTCTATGTCGCCAAGAGCCACGCCGACAAGGACGCCGCGCTGGAACGGCGGATGGAAGCGCAGCGCCGGCTGGAAGCGATTTCGAACGCGCCGGACGGCACCAAGAGCAAAGCCAGCATCATGACCTATTCCGACACCCGCGAAGCGAGCGAGGAGAGCGCGCTGTACGGCACGCCGGACGAGATCGCGGCAAAGCTCGACAAGCTGCGGCGGCTCGGCGTGGAATATGTCCTGCTCAACGGCGGCGGCCTGGTGCTCGACAAGGCGACCGACAATCTCAGCCGCTTCGCCCGTGAAGTGATGCCGACGTTCGCCGATACGGCGCGGACGCGGGTGGCCGGGTGACGTTTATTCCGCTCATTCCCGCGAAAGCGGGAATCCAGAGGGAATATCTGTTGCGGCGGAGTTTTCTGGGTCCCCGCTTTCGCGGGGACGAGCGGATAATGTAGCGCTTCCGATGATCGACAAGATCGTTCAAACCCTGGCCGACGCGATGATCGGCATTCGCGACGGCTCCGTCGTGCTGCTCGGCGGCTTTGGCTCGATCGGCCAGCCCAATGCGCTAATCGATGGCTTGATCGAACAGGGCGCAAAGGACTTGACCGTGGTCTCCAACAACGCCGGCACCGGCCGCACCGGCCTGGCGCGGCTGCTCGAGCTCGGCCGGGTGCGGAAAATCATCTGCACCTATCCGCGCAGCGCCGGCTCGGTGGTGTTCGAGGAAGTCTATCGCGCCGGCAAGATCGAGCTGGAGATCGTGCCGCAGGGCACCATGTCGGAACGCATGCGCGCGGCAGGCGCCGGCATTCCCGCCTTCTACACCGCCACCGCCGTCGGCACCAAGCTCGCCGCCGGCAAGGAGGAGCGGGAAATCGCCGGCCGCAAATATCTGCTCGAAGAGGCGCTCTCCGGCGATGTCGCGCTGATCGAGGCCTGGGAGGCGGACCGCTGGGGCAACCTGACCTACCGGTCGTCGGCGCGCAATTTCAATCCGGTGATGGCGACCGCGGCGGCATTGACCATCACGCAAGCGCAGCACATCGTCGCGCTTGGCGCGCTCGATCCGGAAAAAATCGTCACGCCCGGCGTCTACGTCCAGCGCGTGCTGCACGTGCCCTACGGCGAGCCGGCGGTGACGTGAGGAGATCGCGATGACCGTACTCGACACCTGCAAGCCGTTGACGCGCAGCGAAATGGCCGCGCGCGTCGCCCGCGATATTCCCGAAGGCTGGTACGTCAATCTCGGCATCGGCGCGCCGCTGCAGATCGCCGATTACGTGCCGGCGGAGCGCGAAGTGATTTTCCATTCCGAGAACGGCGTTCTCGGCATGGGACCGGCGCCGGCGCCGGACGAGATCAACCGCTGGCTGATCAATGCCGGCAAGCAATATGTCACGCTCCGCACCGGCGGCTCCTACATGCATCACGCCGACAGCTTTGCGCTCATTCGCGGCGGACATCTCGATCTCTGCGTGCTCGGCGCCTTTCAGGTCGCCGAGAACGGCGACATCGCCAATTGGTCGACGTCAGACAATGATACGGCGCCCGCCGTCGGCGGGGCTATGGATCTCGCCGCCGGCGCACGCCAGCTCTGGGTGATGATGGAGCATTTGACCAAATCCGGCGACAGCCGGGTGGTGCGCCGCTGCACTTATCCGCTGACCGCGCTCCACGTCGTCAAGCGCGTCTATACCAATCTCGCCGTGCTCGACGTCACGGATCACGGTTTTGCGGTTCGCGAGATGGCGCCGGGCCTTACCCTCGATGCGCTGCAAAAAGTCACCGATGCGCCGGTGCGCATGGCGACATAGACTGGATTGTCGATCGATGCCGCGCGTTTTGAAAAGCGTGACGTTCGTCTATGTGCCGCGTGAGGATCGCATCCTCGCCGCAATCAACGCCGGCCATAACGATGCCTGGTCTTGCTGGCTGACGCGGCGGCTGGCGCTGGCGGTTCTCGAGCGCACGACGGACTACGTCGCCAGCAGCTCCCATCTGACGCAGCGTGCGCCGGCGGATCTGCGCGGCGAGATGGCCGCGTTCGAGCGCGAAGCGGCCATTGCCAAGACCGCGCCGGCGATGTCGATGACCACGGGCACCGTTCTCAACATGACCGCAGAGGCTGCCGAGCTCGCCGAGCGGCTGACGATTGCGCAGCAGGCGAGCGGCTTTCAATTCGAGTTGCGCGGACTGCGCGACGATGGGGCCGCCGGGCTCGTCGCGCGGGCGGAGCTGCAACGCATGTTGCAGATGCTGCAGGCCGAGATCGCCAAGGCCGGCTGGATATCGGCCCCGGCGCAGCCGCAAGCGGCGGCAACACCGGCTCCAACCGCCCCAAAGCCGGCACGCCATTGACGATCGCGCCGCGGTCCGGCGTCGCGCCAGGATGGCGGTCACGCGGAATGACACCGAGGCCAAATGCCATTGGCACCCTTGCCGACATGTCCTAACTTGCATTTACACAAGCGAAGCGGGGAGAACGCACCAGATGGCGACCTATACCTGGGACCACATTCATCTACGCACCACCAATCCGGAGGCCATGGCGCAGTGGTTCGAAAAAATGCTCGGCGCCGAAGTGAAGCGCAGCACGCAAGAGGGCAAGCCGCGCATCGATCTCAAGCTTGGCGGCGCCAATATCTTCATCGCGCCGGTGGCGGAAGGCGACGGCACCAATGCGGCGCCGAGCATACCCTATCGCGGGCTCGATCATTTCGGTCTGTCGGTGAGCGGCATCGACGCGCTGGCCGCCGATCTCAAGAAAAAGGGCGTCGAATTCACCCGCGAACCGACCACCGTGCGGCCAGGCGTGCGCGTCTGCTTCATCCGCGCGCCGGAGGGCGTGTCGATCGAGCTGCTCGATCGCAGCGCCAAATAGCGGCGGCATGCGATAGCCTCCATGGCGAATGACGAGGTCGCAAGCTCGATCCGCACGGCATTGTTCGAGCGCTTCGGCGAGACATTTGCGGTCGACACCGGCCTGCCGGGGCTGGTCGAGCTTGCAAAGATCGCGGGTCATCGTTCGCATCGGCGCTTTACGCCGCGCGCGATCGAGCCCGATTTGTTGCGGCTGTTGTGCGCCTGCGCGCTGTCGGCGCCGTCGAAAAGCGACTTGCAGCAATGCGACATTGTCGTCGTCAACGATGCGGCGATACGAAGAGCGATCGTCACAACGATTCCCGACATGCCGTGGATCATGGACGCACCGGCGTTCCTGGTCTTCACCGCCAACGGCGCGCGGCTGCCCGCCTTGTGCAAGATGCGCGGCAAGCCGTTTCCCAACGATCACCTCGACCAGTTTTTCAACGCCGCGGTCGATGCCGGCATCGTCTTGGCAACCTTCATCCAGGCTGCGGCGGCAATCGGTCTCGGCTGCTGCCCGATCAGCGCCATCCGCGATCATCCGCAGGCTGTGAGCGACGCGCTCGATCTGCCGGACCGCATCATCCCAGTCGCCGGCCTGTGCATCGGCTGGCCGGCGCAGGCGGGCGAAATTACGCCGCGGCTCTCGCTCGACACTACCGTGGTTGAGAACGGCTACAGAGATCATAACCTCGCCGCCGGGATCGACGCCTATGATCGCCGCCGCGCCGCGTTGCGGCCCTATCGCCGCCAACGCAATGTCGAGCGTTGGGGGGAGACGCAGTTTTACGGATGGTCGGAAGACAAGGCGCGGCAATATGCCGAACCGACACGCACGGATTTCGGCGCCTTCGTCCGCCGCAAGGGATTTCGCCTCGATTAGCGGAGCGCCGCGGCGCTCACACGAAGCAATTCGTCGCGAATCTAATAGACCACAACCGGCGTCGAGACTTTCACACGACTATAGAGGTCGACGATGTCGTCGTTGACCAGGCGAATGCAGCCGAAGCTGACCGCGTTGCCGATGGTCTTCGGCGCATTGGTGCCGTTGATGCGGGAAGCGCCGTCATCGAGCGCCAACAAACGGGCGCCAAGCGGATTGCCCGGCTTGCCAGGCATCGGAGCGGGAACGCGTTTAAGCAAGTCGAGCGGCGGCTGCCACGGCGGCCATTCGGCCATGCTCGCAATGTGCCGCAGTCCGGCGAGGCCAGTGCATTCCCGGCCTACCGCAATGCCGTAGCGCAGCGCGACATTGTTTGGCTCGATCAAATAGAGATAATGTTGCGCCTTATCGACGATCAGCGTGCCGACCGGCTGCAGCGTGCGGTAAAAGGTCGGCTGGCGGCGAAATACGTAAGGCATATCCGGATCGGTGTTGCCGCCGTCGATGCCGGGAGCGATCTCGCCATTGGATGCGGCGGCGACCTGACGGACCGGCGAGGCATTCTGTGCTTCGGCCCTGCTCGACGGCGGCGTTGATTTTTGCGCCATCTCGATCCAGGCGACATAGCCGCCGGCTCCGAGCGCTGAAACGAGGATGGCAACGGCGATCCAGGCGCCTCGGCTCAATCGCGACGGCGTTGCGACCAGTCCCTGCTCGCGCGCGCTCCAGGGCTCGCCGTCAATGTCGCCAAAGCGGTCGTGGGTTCGCGCGTCGGGCGTGATCGCGCCATGCTCGGTCCACGACAGCTCCAACTCGATGCGATCGATCGCGGCTTGCAGCGCTGCTTCCTCGGTCGCGATCTCCGCCACCGGCGGCGGCGGCCGCAGCGTGCGCAGCCGGCTCGCCAGCATGCGCCGCGCACGGTCATAGATGCCGCGACGCCATTCTGCATTCCCCGCGCCCGGGGCGGTCACCGCACGCAGCAACAAGGAATAATAATCGACCATCGGGCATGAACCCTTCAGGCAATGATCTTATGCAGAAATTCCAGCACGCGCGAATTGGTCGCGGCTTCGGTCTGCGCCTCGACCGCCGCGTCCCAATAGTCCGATCGCGGCAGACATTCCTCGAGATACCGCGCCGCCGAGGTGGCATGCGCGGCGTCGTGACCCGGAACGATCAATGCTGGGACCTCGCTGCGCAGCAGATCCTCAGGCGTTGCACCGGGCGCGGTATCGCGATCGAACAAGGCATCGCGCATACCCTCGCAGATGCGGATGTATTCGCGCCTGTCGCGAGCGGCATAAGTGGCGGCAAACGTCTCATCGCGTTTGATCACCGAAGCCCACGGCCCGCCGCGCGGATCGGCGCCGAACGGCTTGCCTTCCTTGCGGATGAGCGCCACGACCCCGGCCAACCCGTCGCTGCGTACGAAATCCAGGTGCTCGGCAAAGCGCTGATGGCTCGAGATGCGATATTTGGCGCCGCCGACCGGCCAATAGAGCACCATGCTCGCGACCATTTCGGGATGCGCCACCGCGAAAGCCGCAACCGGCGCGCAGCCCATGCAGCCGCCGATCAGGTGCGCGCGTGCAACCCGCAGATGCTGCAGCAATCCCCTGCCCTGCGCGACATAATGCGCCCAGGTCACCGGCTCGACCCGGCCGCCGGATTGCCCGCATTCGCGGCGGTCGAACATGATGCAAGTGAAATGCTGCGGCAGATGATCGAGCAGCTTGATCCTGGCGTAACTGCCGAGCGTCGTCCACGCCTCGACCACGGCATTAAAACCACCCGGCGCATACATCAACAGCGGCGGCCCGGTGCCGACCACCTCGTAGCGCGTCGCGATGCCGTCAATGACCGCGCTCGGCATGGTCAGCCCTTGATCTGGCGGCCGGCCCGGGCGTCGGCGATCAGCGCCATGAAAGCTTCGAGCGCGCCCTTGGCGGAATTGAAATAAGTTTCGGTTTTAGCATCGAGCCATTTCTCGCCGTAGCCGATCGCCGTGTGGGCAAGCCGCACCCGGCCGTCGAGCCATGGGCCGCCGCCAAAACCGCCGATCACCGGGATCTTCACCGCCGCGACAACGGCGGCGCCGGCGACCGGACCCGAATTGGTGAAATCGAGAAGGCAGGCGCCGGCCGCTTCAAGGAGCTTCGCCTCTTCAACCAGCCTTGCCGCCGCTTCGCCGCTCGCCTGCGCCTGCGGCGAATTCTGTGCGCTGTAGGGAATGCCGAATTTGGCGGCCGTTTGCGGCGTCAGGCCGAACTGCGCGAAAACCGGAATGCCCTCATCGACCAAGGCGCGCACGACTTCAGGAAATTCCGCCGCAGCATCGACCTTGATCACGTCGGCGCCGCCGTCCTTCATGATCCGAAATGCAGCGGCGCGCGCAGCGTCAATACCCTTTTGCACCGGGCCATACGGCATGTCGCAACTGACCAGCGCGCGCTCGACCCCGCGCCGCACCGCCTGGCAGCAGATCAGCATCTCGTCGAGCGTCACTTCGACCACCTCGGAGCGGCCCCACAGATTGACGCCGACCGAATCCCCGACCGAGACGAAATCGAATCCGGCACGATCGGCGATGCGGGCCAGCTGGTAATCCCAGGCGACGACGCCGACGCTTTTTTTGCTTTCGCGCTTCATCTGCTGCAGCGCGGCGATGGTCACCTTGTCCGACATGCGCTCTCCCGTGCTGCCCCAGTTTTAGCACGGCAGCCGGCAGCGCAAACACGTGTGTCGGCGCAACGCCGCATGGAGCTCAGCGCCGCATCCCGGTCACGTCTTGCGCTTGCGATCGGCGTCGCAATTACTGGCGAATTTCCGCAGGCGACGGCTTTGGCGCCGCGGCGGGGGCGTCAGCCTTAAGCTCGGCAGGCGGACTTCCCGCCAGCGCCGCCGCCGACATCGGTGTCCACGGCGTGCGGGCAGCCTGCCCGTCGTGCGCGCCCTCGAGGCTAGCCGCCGCGGGCTTGCGCTTGGCAGGTTTGGCAGCCTTGCGGCCCTCGGGCTTCACCGGCTTGTGCTCATCCGGCTTCGCCGCCTCTTGTTCGCCCGGCTTGGCGGCGGCTGCTTTTCGCTTCGCCCTCTTCTTCACCGGCTCGGCGGCAATCTGCGCCTCGAGCTTGGCGATCTCGTCCGGCGTGCGCGTCGGTCCGGTATAGACGACAACCGGCGTTACCGGACCAGAGTCCAGTAACAGGTTGCTCGGGCTCGGCGCACGTAATGCCGATAGCACGACGGAAAATTTCGGGCCGGTTTCGGCGCTATTGTCGGGGGTAGCATCGCCGGAAGCGCTGTTGCCGTTACCGAGGTCGGCGTCGGGATCGTCTTCCTCGGTAGCCGGGTGGCGGCGGTGCCGGCCGCACATTTCGTCGGTCAGGTCGGGCGGCGGCGCATCGATCGGCGCCAGCGTTTCGACCGGGCCAAGCGACGGCTTCAAAAACGACAGCGGCCCCTGATTGAAGCCGTACTGCAACAGTTCCGCGGCCTTGACCGCACGCTCCCCGGATGACGGCGCGCCGAGCACCACTGCGATGAACCGCTTGTTGTCGCGCTCCGCGGTGGCGACGAGATTGAAGCCCGAGGCGCAAACGAAGCCCGTCTTCATGCCGTCGGCGCCGGGATAGCGGCCGAGCAGCGGGTTGTAATTGCGGACGATGCGCCGGCCATATTTGATCGCCGGCACGTGCCAATAAAAACTGTATTGCGGGAAATCGTGGAGCAGTGCGCGGGCGAGAATGGCGAGATCGCGCGCCGATGTAATTTGATTGTCGTCCGGCAGACCGTTGGGATTGACATAATTGGTTTCGCTCATGCCCAGGCGATGCGCGGTGTCGGTCATCTCCTGCGCAAATTGGTCGACCGTGCCGCCAAGTCCTTCGGCGAGCATCATCGCCATGTCGTTCGCCGACTTCACCATCATCATCTTGAGCGCGTTGTCGATGGTGACCTGCGTGCCGGGCGGAAAGCCCATCTTGGTGGGGGATTGCATCGCCGCATTGGCCGACACAGTGAACAGCGTATCGGCCGTGATGCGCTGATCGCGCAGCGCGCTCAGCGTCAAGTACAGCGTCATCAGCTTGGTGGTGGACGCCGGATGCCACGGCATGGTCGCGTTGTTGGCGCGCAGGACCTTTCCGGAATTGGCATCGACGAGAATAGTCGAGTCGGCCCGGGCGGGACTCGCCGATACAACCGCGGTCAAAGCGACCGCTCCGGCCGCGATGGAACTTAGGACGATGCCGAATAGCGGCGCCCGGAAGGAATCAGGACAAGGCACGTGTCGCGGTCCGTTCGGTTAGTCGGGCCCATTGAAGGTCTACCGGGCCGCGAAGGTTTCACGCAACGTTCGAGAGGCGTTCACGAAGCAGGGGCGCGTAACTATGTAACCCCAAGCCGGCCTCGAAGGCAAAGAGGATTACCGCTATCCTTAAGCGCGGCCTGAATTGCAAACGTTCCTAAGCCCAGACCTTCTAAGCCCAGGCCTTCCTAAGCCCAAGCCTTCCTAAGCCAATGAAAAGCGACGAAAGTTCGGCACCATAGAACCTCGGGAGGAATTATGACCGCCTGCATCGTGGGTTGGGCGCATACGCCCTTCGGCAAGCTCAACGGCGAAACGGTCGAGAGCCTCATCGTACGCGTCGCGACCGAGGCGCTCGCCGATGCCGGGATTGCGGCAAAAGACGTCGACGAAATCGTGCTCGGGCATTTCAACGCGGGCTTTTCGGCGCAGGATTTTACCGCTTCGCTGGTGCTGCAGGCGTCGCCCGATTTGCGCTTCAAGCGCGCCACCCGGGTCGAGAACGCCTGCGCCACGGGCTCGGCCGCCGTTCACCAAGGACTGAATTCGATCGCGGCGGGGTCCGCGCGAATCGTTCTGGTGGTCGGCGTCGAGCAGATGACCACGACCGCGCCCGCGGAGATCGGCCGCAACCTGCTCAAAGCCTCTTATGTGCGCGAGGAAGCCGACATCGACGGCGGCTTCGCCGGCATTTTCGGTAAAATCGCCGGGCTTTACTTCCAGCGCTGGGGCGACCAGTCGGACGCGCTGGCGCGCATCGCCGCCAAGAACCACAAGAATGGCGTCGGCAACCCCTACGCACAAATCCGCAAGGACCTCGGCTACGACTTCTGCCGCGCCGAAAGCGATAAAAATCCGATTGTCGCCGGCCCGCTCAAGCGCACCGACTGTTCGCTGGTATCCGATGGCGCCGCGGCGCTGGTGCTCGCCGACGTCGAGACCGCGCTCACGCTCGACAAGGCCATCGTGTTTCGCGCCGCGCAGCACGTGCAAGATTTCCTGCCGATGTCGCGGCGCGACATCCTCAAATTCGAAGGTTGCGCAGTGGCCTGGCAGCGCGCGCTGCATCAGGCCGGTGTGGCTCTCAAGGATTTATCCTTCGCCGAGGTGCACGACTGCTTCACCATCGCCGAGCTGATCGAATACGAGGCAATGGGACTGGCGCCTGAAGGCCAGGGCGCACGCGTCATCGCCGAAGGTCTCGTCGCCAAGGACGGCGCGCTGCCGATCAATCCGTCCGGCGGATTGAAAGCCAAGGGCCACCCGATCGGCGCCACCGGCGTATCGATGCACGCGCTAACATCAATGCAGCTCACCAGCACCGCCGGCGGCATGCAGATCAAGGACGCCAAGCTTGGCGGCATTTTCAATATGGGCGGCACGGCAGTGGCCAATTACGTCAGCATCCTGGAGCGGCTGCGCTGACCGTCATTGCGCAGAGCGAAAGCGACGAAGCAATCTGGAGGCCTATACCGCCGGAGTGGATTGCTTTGCTTCGCTCGCAACGACGCCGTTCTGCGTCCCAAACTGCGCTTGCACCAGCTCAGTGAAAAACCCGCCGCGCCGCGTCAGCTCGTCAAATGTGCCGGTCTCGACGATGCGGCCCTGGCGGAACACCAGGATGCGGTTGGCTTCACGCACGGTGGCGAGCCGGTGCGCGATGACGAAAGTGGTGCGGCCTTTCATCACTTCGTCGAGCGCGAGATTGAGCCGCGCCTCGGTCACCGGATCGAGCGCGCTGGTCGCCTCGTCGAGGATCAGGATCGGCGGGTCTTTGAGCAAGGCGCGCGCCACCGCAAGCCGCTGCCGCTCGCCGCCGGACAACAGCCGACCGCGCTCGCCGACGCGCGCTTCGAGACCGTCGGGATTGCGATCGATGAAATCGGAGGCTTGGGCGCGCGCCGCCGCCACGCGCAATTCGTCGTCGGTGGCATCCGGCTTGCCGACGCGCAGGTTCTCCGCGATCGACCGATTGAACAACAGCGTCTCCTGGAACACGACGCCGATATTGTGGCGAAGGCCCGACAGCGTTAGGTCGCGAATGTCCATGCCGTCGACCGAGATCGCGCCCGATTGCGGATCGAACGCGCGATACAACAACGCCAGCGCCGTCGATTTGCCGCTGCCGGTCGGGCCGACCAGCGCCACGCGGTCGCCCGGCAACGCCGTAAAGCTCAGATCCGCCACCGCGGCACGATTGCCGTCGTAGGAAAACGACACGCCCTTGAACTCGACCAGACCGCGTACCTCGCCGGGGTCGATCGCCGCCGCGCGGTCACGGACCGCCGGCACGGTGTCGAGCACGTCGAAAAAGTCGGCGAGCTTGGGGGCATCCATGAACAGACGATTGGAGAAACTGACGGCCTGCTCCAGCCGGGTGATCAGCATCGCCGCGATCGCCATGAAGCTGACGATCTGGCCGACCGAGGCCAGTCCGACGAGCTTGAGGTAGGTGCCGACCAGAAGGATGACGAGCATCGTGAGTGTCGTGCCGGCGCGGGTGAGCACGGTCACGATGGCCCACCACGACAACACCGGCATCTGCGCGTTCAGGAGAGAGTTCACGACAGTCTTCAGCGCCGACACTTCGAGCTCGACGCGGGCATAACTCTGCACCAGCGCGACATTGCCGAGCGCATCGGCCGCGGTCTCGGCGAGATCGGAATAATGCCGCTCGACGGCGCGCTGCAGCGCAAAGGACTTGCGGATCACGAACACGGTCAAAATCGTGAACGCTGCGCACAGCACGATCAGCGGCAAGGCCAGCCGCCAGTTCAAAAATAACGAAGCCGGCAGCAGCAAGACGATAAAGACGAAGGCGGAGAGATGCTCACGGAAGAACGAGAGCCACAGCCACCATAAAGTGTCGGTGCCAGTGAGCATCACTTTCATCTGCCGGCCGGAATGGGCACCGGCGTGGTAGGCAAGCGGCAATTGCAGCACGTGCTCGAAATAGTCCGCCAGCACCATGTTGCGGCGCCGATGGGAGAGCCGGTCGGCGTACCAGGCGACCAGCGCCGCGGCGAAAATCACGAAAAGACCGAAACCGACCCAGGCGCCGACCAGCGGCGCCAGCGCGCGCGCCGCCGGCGCGACACCGGCCGGTAGCGTTCCCGACAGGGCATCGACGATACGGCCGAACAGCACCGGCTCGACAAATTGCGCCGCGGCGAGCGCGATATTGGCAAGCGCCAATGTGATGGCGAGCCGCGCGTCGGACCGCAAAAGCCCAAGGACGCGAAGGTAGATGCGGATAAAGGACATAACCCCGTTCTAGCGGCGGAAAACAAAAGGACAATTGCCGCCGCGCGCCGGAAAGCAGTGCTCCCTCACTTGACCGGCCACCCGCCCTCCTGTATTAAACCAATTGGTTATTTAACCGGATGGTCAAATTGAGCCTCGACTTCTCTTTTGCCGCCCTGTCCGACCCAACACGCCGCGCCATCCTGGCGCGGTTGGCGCTTGGCGAGACTTCGGTAACGGAACTCGCCAAGCCCTTTGCCATGAGCCTTCCCGCCGTGTCGAAGCACCTCAAGGTTCTGGAGCGTGCCGGCCTCATTGCCCGCTCCCGCGAGGCGCAGTGGCGCCCGTGCCGCATCGAGCCGCGGGCGCTCAAAGACATCGACGATTGGCTGGCGCACTACCGCCGCTTCTACGACGAGAGCTTCGACCGGCTCGACGATTACCTGAAGAAACTGCAGGCCAAGGCTCCTGAGCAAACGAAAAAGGATGCGACGGATGGCGGCGACAAATAGCCTCGATCTCTTAAGCGACGCGCGGTCGATCATCGGCATGCGCGAATTCGACGCGCCGCGCGATCTCGTCTTCTCGGCGTTCACCGATCCCAAGCATCTGGCGCAGTGGTGGGGACCGAACGGTTTCACCACGACGACGTCGAGCTTCGAGATGCGGCCGGGCGGCATTTGGCGTTTCGTCATGCACGGGCCCGACAGCCGCGATTATCAGAACCGGATCACGTTCGACGAAGTCGTGCCCCCGGAACGCCTCGTCTACCGCCACGGCGGCGGCGAGGACGTCGAGCCGGTGCAGTTCCGGCAGACGATCCCTTCGAAGATTTGGGCGGGCGCACCCGCATCACATGGCGCGGCGATTTCCCCTCAGGGGCCGAGCGCGATCGCGTCATCAAGGAATACAAAGCCGACGTCGGTTTGGTGCAGACGCTGGCGCGGCTTGCGGAATACGTCGTGAAAATCGCCGCGTGAAATTGCCATGCGGCGTGACCGTGAACTGGGTGTGCGATGTCAGGAGAGTTCTTTCAGGGTGGCGCGCAAAGTATCGGCGCTCGATTTGGTCAGAACACGTTCGGTTTCCGCGTGCGTCCGCGTCCATACCGGCGCGGCGGCCACGAGCAGCGCCCGCCCCGCCGCCGCCAAGTGCAATCGGCGCCCGCGCTTGTCCGTCTTGTCCACTTTGACCTTGATCAGGCCGCGCCGCTCCAACGGCTTGAGATTCGCCGTCAACGTGGTGCGGTCCATCGCGAGCAGCGCCGCCACGTCTTTCATGCTCGGCGGCGCTGGGCGATTGAGCGACATCAACAGCGAAAATTGGCCCTGTGTCAGTCCGAGCGGCCGCAGCGCATCGTCAAAGCGCCGCGCCAACGCCCGCGCCGCGCGCTGTACGTGCAAGCACAGGCAATGGTCACGCACGTGATGGGTCAACGAAAACGGCGGATCGTCTCGTTCGGCGGCGGCAGTCGCGTCCAATGTCGACTTCGCATTTGACATGAACTAATTATGTTGATATCAACCTAATTGTCAAGGGCCAGTATCAAGGATCCACAACCAGGGGATAGTCATGCAAGTGCAACCGTACCTCAGCTTCGAAGGCCGCTGCGACGAAGCCATCGAGTTCTACAAGAAAGCGATCGGCGCCAAGGTCGACATGCTGATGCGTTTTAAGGAAGCGCCCGACCAGTCGATGGTTTCTCCCGGCAACGCCGACAAGGTCATGCACGCCGCGCTTCGCGCCGGCGATACGCAACTGCTGATGTCCGACGGCCGCTGCACGGGCGGCGCGAATTTCCACGGCATTGCGCTCGCGCTCAGCGTCCCGACCGATGCCGACGCCGAACGTATCTTCGGCGCGCTGGCAGACGGCGGCAAAGTGAATATGCCGTTGGCGAAGACATTCTTCTCGTCGCGCTTCGGCATGCTGGCCGACAAGTTCGGCGTCGGCTGGATGGTTCTCGTCGGCCAATAAGGCGGCCGCCGCGCACCTGTGGAGCAGAGGAATTAAGCAATGCTCGCGCAAGCTAAAAGCACGGATTTCGTCACTTCGCGCGTGTTCGACGCGCCGCGCGATCTCGTCTGGCAATGCTTCACCGACCCCGAGCGCATGAAGGAATGGTGGGGCCCCAAGGGCTCCACCATCGTCACCTCTAAAATGGATTTGCGGATCGGCGGGACCTATCACGGCGCCATGCGCGATCCCGCAGGCCGCGTGATGTGGGCCAAATTCGTCTATCGCGAGATCGCCGCACCGGAGCGCCTGGTCTGGGTGCACTCGTTTTCCGACGAGGCCGGCGGCCTGACGCGGCATCCGCTGAGCCCGAGCTGGCCGCTTGAAATGCTGACAACCGTCACCTTCGAGGACGAGCCGGGCGGCAAGACCAAGGTGACTCTGCGCTGGTCGCCCATTAACGCGAGCGCTGAAGAGCAAACAACCTTCGACGCGGCCCATGACGGCATGCGCGGCGGCTGGGCCGGCACATTCGACCGGCTCGCGGCGTATCTGGCGACTGTAAAGTAACGTGTAGGGATAGTTCCAATGGCTTCGCTCAAACAGAAGATCTCACCCTGCCTTTGGTTCGATACTCAAGCGGAGGACGCGGCGAAATTCTATACGTCCGTATTCAAGAATTCCGCGATCAAACAGATCAGCCGCTACGGCAACGCCGGGCGCGAGGTGCACGGCAAGGAACCTGGCTCGGTCATGGTCGTCGAGTTCGAGATCGAGGGGCAGACCTTCACCGCGCTCAATGGCGGCCCGCAGTTCAAGTTCGACGAGGCCGTCTCGTTCCAGGTGATGTGCGATACGCAGGCCGAGATCGATTATTTCTGGAGCAAGCTGTCGCAGGACGGACAGGAAAGCCAATGCGGCTGGCTGAAGGACAAATACGGATTGTCCTGGCAGGTCGTGCCGGCGGAATTGCCCCAACTGCTGACGGACGCCTCGGGAGCGCGGCTCGATCGCGTGATCGGCGCCGTCATGAAAATGAAAAAATTGGATATCGAAACGCTTAAGCACGCCGGATCCGCATGACCATGACCGCCGCCGATCGAACCAAGCCGCTCATCGAACGCGAAGTCACGATCACGCGGATTTTCGACGCGCCTCGCGCAGTCGTGTTTCGTGCCTGGACCGACGCCGCGCAACTGGCGCAATGGTGGGGCCCCAAGGGCTTTACCAACCCGGTCTGCGAGATCGACGTTCGCATCGGCGGCGCGCTGCGCATCCGTATGCGTGGACCAGACGGCAGCATTTATCCGATGAAGGGCGAATTCCGCGAGATCGTGCCGCCGGAGCGGCTCGCCTTCACCAATATCGCTCTCGACGAGGCTGGCAACGCCATCCTCGAAGGCTTCACCACCGTGACCTTCGCCGATGACGACGGCAGGACCAGACTGACACTGCACACCCGCGCCCGCGCGGTGGTCGACAAAGCTGCCGTCTACCTGCAAGGCATGGAAATGGGCTGGACCCAAAGCATCGACAAATTGCAGGTACTGCTAGCGCACGGCGTCTGATGGCTCCTCGCAATGACGGCAAAGCGGGGATAAATTGTCGGAATGGACAAGCCTCATTCCGGGCTGCCAGCATTTCAAGCACCCTACGCTCCGCCGGATGAGGAGCTGGCGGCAAGTTTTCTTGTCGGCACCCCACGCGAGTCTGCCGCCGAAGGCCGAATTGATGCTCGCGCGCGACGCCTGGTGGAAGCGATCCGGGAGAAAAAGACCGGATTGGGCGGCGTCGACGATTTCCTGCACGCATACTCGCTCTCGACCAAGGAAGGGCTGGCGCTGATGGTGCTCGCCGAAGCGCTCTTGCGCGTGCCCGATGCGGCGACCGCGGACCGGCTGATCGAGGACAAGCTCGCCGCCGGCCGGTGGCTCGACGGCGACGTCAAATCGACCGCGCTCCTGGTGTCGGCCTCGGCCTGGACGCTTGGCGTCGCCGCACGCATCATTCACCCGGGCGAGACGCCGGAAACCATTCTCGATGCCGCCATGCGCCGTCTCGGCCAGCCGGCCATGCGCGCCGCGACGCGACAGGCGATGCGGCTCCTCGGCTCGCATTTCGTCATCGGACAAAATATCGACGAGGCGCTGGCCCGCGCCCGCGGCCATGCCGCGTTCCGTTATTCGTTCGATATGCTGGGCGAAGGCGCGCGTACCGGAGCCGACGCCGACGAGTATTTCGACGCCTATGCGGCCGCCATTACCGCGATCGGCGCTCATGCCGGCAATGCGGCCCTGCCGGGCCGGCCCGGCATTTCGGTCAAACTCTCGGCCCTGCATCCGCGCTACGAAGCCGTCTCGCGCGATCGTGTGCTCGCCGAGTTGCCGCCGCGGCTCATCGCGCTCGCGCAGCTCGCCAAGGATCACGATCTCCAGTTCACTGTCGATGCTGAAGAGGCCGATCGCCTGGAACTATCCCTCGAAGTCATCGGCGCAGCGCTGAACGATTCGTCGCTCGCCGGCTGGGATGGATTCGGGCTTGCGGTCCAGGCCTATCAGAAGCGCGCTTTGGCCGTGATCGAATGGATCGAGGACGTTGCCGCGGCGAAAAATCGCCGGCTGACCGTCCGGCTGGTCAAAGGCGCCTATTGGGACACCGAGATCAAGCGCGCGCAGGAACGCGGCTTGGCCGATTATCCGGTGTTCACGCGCAAGGCCATGACCGACCTCTGCTACGTGGCCTGCGTCAAAAAATTGCTCGCGGCCCGCACGCGGCTGTTATCCGCAATTCGCCACCCATAATGCGCTCACCGTCGCCGGCGTGATCGAAGACGCCGGCGGCGTCGCGGGTTACGAATTCCAGCGCCTCTACGGCATGGGCGAAGCGCTATACGATGCCCTCCTCGCCGAATTTCCCGACGCGGCCTGCCGCATCTATGCACCGGTGGGCGACAACCGCGATCTTCTCGCTTATCTGGTGCGGCGGCTCCTGGAGAACGGTGCCAATTCCTCATTCGTCTCCGTGGCCGCCGATTCGAGCGTGCCGATCGCAGAAATCCTGCGACGTCCGCAAAGCTTCATCGCCAACGCGCAGCAGGCGCGCAATGGCAAAATTCCGCTGCCGCGCGACCTTTATCAGCCGGAGCGGAGCGGATCAGCCGGCGTCGAATTCGGGGATCGTGCCGGCCTCGACGCGCTGCTGCAGGATGTGCACGATGGCGAGATAATTTTGCAGACGGTACAAGCCGCGCCGCTGCTCGACGGCGTCGCGCTGCCGGGCATCGAGCGCGTCGTTTATTCGCCGATCGACGGCAGAGAAATCGGCATCGTATCCGAAGGCGACGATGCCATCGCGCGTGCCGCGATGTCCGCCGCCACGGCCGGCTTCGCAGCCTGGGCGGCGACGCCGGTCGAGGAGCGCGCCGCGGCGCTCGAACGCGCCGCTGACCGGCTCGAGGTCGAGCGCGGCAGGCTCATGGCGCTGTTGCAGAACGAGGCCGGCAAAACACTCGACGACGCTCTCGCCGAACTGCGCGAGGCGGTCGATTATTGCCGCTACTATGCCGCCCAGGCGCGCGCCACTTTGACGCCGCAGACCATGCCGGGGCCGACCGGCGAGAGCAACGAACTGCGCTATCGCGGCCGCGGCGTGTTCGTTTGCATCAGCCCGTGGAATTTTCCGCTGGCCATTTTCCTTGGCCAGGTCAGCGCCGCGCTCCTCGCCGGCAGCGCGGTCGTCGCCAAGCCCGCCGAGCAGACGCCGTTTACGGCCGCGCTGGCCGTCGCGCTGCTGCACGAAGCCGGCGTGCCAAGAAGCGCGCTGCATCTCGTCCCCGGCAATGGCGCCGTCGGCGCAAGCCTGGTCGGCGATCCGCGCACCGCCGGCGTGATCTTTACCGGCTCGACCGAAGTCGGCGGTGCGATCAATCGGACGCTGGCCGAGAAGAGCGGGCCGATCGCGCCGCTCGTCGCCGAGACCGGCGGCATCAATGCCATGATCGTCGATGCCACCGCACTGCCGGAGCAGGTCAGCGATGACGTGATCGCGTCGGCGTTCCGCTCCGCCGGCCAGCGTTGCTCGGCACTGCGGCTCCTTTGCCTGCAAGCCGACGTCGCCGATCGAATGCTCGACATGCTGATCGGCGCGACGCGCGAATTGAAGCTCGGCGATCCGCGCGACATCGCGACCCTTGTCGGTCCGGTGATCGATGCGGAAGCCAAGGCCAAGCTGGAAGGCTGGATCGCCGGAATGGCGCGGGCCGGCCGCGTGCGCTTCCGCTGGGACAAGGCCATGCCGGCCGCCGGCAGCTATGTCGCTCCGACGATTATCGAGCTCGACCGCGCCATTGATCTCGATCAGGAAGTCTTCGGCCCAGTGCTCCATGTCGTGCGCTGGCGCGCCGGAGAGTTGGACGCACTCCTTGAAGACATCGCCAAGAACGGCACCGCGCTGACGCTTGGCGTGCATTCGCGCATCGATCTGACCGTCGCACGCGTCGTGGCTCGGCTTCCCCACGGCAACATTTACATCAACCGCAATATGATCGGCGCCGTTGTCGGCACGCAGCCGTTCGGCGGCACCCGTCTCTCAGGGACCGGTCCCAAGGCCGGCGGACCGAATTATTTGCGGCGCTTGGCGGTCGAGCAGGTCGTGACGATCAACACCGCCGCGGCCGGGGGAAATGCGGGTCTATTGGCCCAGGACGAATAGGGGACCGAAGCCGAAACCTCTTGCCAACCATCGGAATTAACACAATCGCGACAAGATCGCGGTATTCTGATGAACCATGACTGATTCGGTTTCCAGACTCTATCAAGCGGCGCTGGCCTGCCGGCACGACGATCCGTCGACGTCGCGCACGGCGCGGCTGCTTCGCTCGGGCCGCAGCAAGATGGCCAAGAAGCTCGCCGAGGAAGCCGTCGAGGTCGTGATCGACGCCATGCATGGCGACCGCGATGCCGTCGTCAAGGAGAGCGCCGATCTCATTTACAATCTGGTCGTGCTGTGGATCTCCTCCGGTATCCGCCCCGAGGACGTCTGGAAGGAAATGGACCGGCGCGAGCGATTGCTCGGCATCGCCGAGAAAGTGCCGAAAAAGATGCCGGACGAGTTTCCGCGCCGCAAAATCGTCGTGCTCGAAGGCCGCCGCGCCCGCAAGCGGCGCTGACCGAAACCGCATTTCAGCTTAGCAATGCTTGACCAGCTCATCTCGGCGGTCGTGTCCTTTATCGTCGAGGTGATTTCCGCCGCGGGCTACTTTGGCGTCGTGCTTTTGATGGCCATCGAGTTCGGCCTGCATCCCGCTGCCCTCCGAAGTGATCATGCCGTTCGCCGGCTATCTGGTATCCCTCGGGCAGTTCAGCTTGATCGGCGCCGCGACGATGGGGGCGCTGGGCTGCAATGTCGGCTCCACCATCGCTTATTACGTAGCCGCCAGCGGAGGCCGCAAGGCGTTCGAACGCTGGGGCGCTTACGTCCTGCTACGGCCTCACGAGATCGATCGCGCGGAGCAGTTCTTCGCACGCTACGGCTCGGTCACCGTCTTCGTCGGCCGGCTGCTTCCGGTGGTACGAACTTTCATCGCTTTTCCGGCGGGGCTGGCGCGAATGCCGATGTTGAAATTTCAGGTCTATACGTTTCTCGGCTCATGGCCGTGGTGTTTCGGCCTCGCCTATATCGGCTATGTCCTGGGCGCGCGCTGGAACAGCGACCCGATTTTTCGCCGGCTGTTCCACGAATTTGACGGCGTTGCCGCCGCTTTGTTGTTGGCCGGATTTGCCTGGTTCGTGTGGACCAGATGGCGCGAACAGCGCGGCTTCAAATCATAAAGCGGGCCGACTGCCGGCCCGGTGGCCTGGGCTTTTCTCATTATTGGTTTTTTGCTGCGATGCGGTTATTGTGACCATGGTGGTGCCTAATTTGGCGGCCAACTTGGGTGCGCTTAGCGTATAAGCAACGCCGTCGGGCCCACCGGTATGGGCTCCAAATTTGGCCATGACCGGACTGGCCATGACAAGACATTGTTCAAGCCGAGCCAATAACTCCGCGGCAGCGTTGTCGCGCGTCGGCGCGTGGCCGGCGATGATCGTGATAACTGCGGCTATGGCCGGGACGGCGCTCGCCCAAACCGGCGCGCCGCCTGCTGCCGGTACCGCGTCCGTACAGCCGGCTCCTGCGCCCGCAGCACCCGGCGTCCTAAGTACGCAACGTACCCCTGCAGCTATCGCCCCTCCGCCTTCGGTCCCGCCGCCGCAGGCTTCGGAACTGGCGTTGCCGCCGCAACCGCCGCCGCCGGGACTGGCTGGCCCCCCAACCGATCAGCGCGGATTTCTCAACGGCTTTTCCAAATGGTGGGACCAATCGGTCGCCGACTGGAAGGCCAAGGTGAAAGAGCAGCAGACCAAGCTCGACGCTATGAACAAGCAATCGGCGGATGCCGCCAAGGATGCCGCCGCCGCCACCCAGCAGGCGATGAAGAGCGCTGCCGACGCGTTGCGGCCGTCACACGTGATCGAAATTCAACAGACCTGCCCCGTTGCCGGTAACGGCGCGGCCGATTGCGCCACGGCGGCAACGAATGTCTGCAAGGCCAAGGGTTTCAACAGCGGCCAGCCGCTCGATGTCCGCACCGCGGAGAAATGCGCCGATTCACTTTGGGTCTCCGGACAAGCCCCGACCGCCGCCGATTGCCCGGTCGAGACCGTGCTCCTGCGCGCCGCCTGTCAGTAATGCCGCGCCGGCCGGCGCGCCTCGCTTCCCGGTAAATGTGCTAAGTGTCTGTGCCCGCCATCCTGCGGCGCTCGTTGAGCGTGCAACTCGGGATGGTGACAACGATGCTGCATATGAAGGGGGAGCTTCGCCGTCATGATGTCCGATGCCGATCGCAACAAAGCCGCCGATATCCTTCTCACCGCGGAGAAGGAGCGCAAGCAGGCGGTGCAACTCTCCAAGACCTGGCCGGGCATCACCTTGGACGACGCCTATGCGATCTCCACCGCGGTGGCCAATCGCAAGATTGCTGCTGGCGCCAGGCTGATCGGCCATAAAGTCGGTCTCACCTCAAAGGCGATGCAGCGCTCCTCGCAGATCGACGAGCCCGACTATGGCCACCTCCTCGACAATATGATGATCGCCGACGGCGCGCGCATTCCGCATGAGAATTTCTGCCTGCCGCGCGTCGAGGTCGAACTCGCCTTCGTGCTCGGCAAGCCGTTGCGCGGTCCCGGCATCGGCCTGACCGACGTGCTGCGCGCCACCGAATATGTGGTGCCGGCGATCGAGATCGTCGATGCGCGCCTGCAGGATCAGCGCAAGATATTCGATACCGTCTCCGACAACGGCGCCGCGGCCGGCATCGTCGTCGGCGGCCGCCCGGTCGGTCCGCTCGAAGTCGACCTGCGCTGGGTCGGCGGCATCATGTATCGCAATTCCGAGATCGAGGAGACCGGCGTCGCCGCCGGCGTACTCGGTCATCCGGCGCTTGGCGTCGCCTGGCTCGCCAACAAGCTCGGCCAGCATGGGGTGCCGCTGGAAGTCGGCCATCTGGTGCTCGCCGGCTCCTTCACGCGCGTGGTGTTCGCGCGCAAAGGCGATACGCTGCATGCCGATTTCGGCCAGCTCGGCGGCATCGCCGTGCAATTCGTCTAAGCACCAAAACAAAAGACTGCGGGGGAGGACATCATGAGCACGAGCGACGCCGCTGCCGGCGGCAGCGGCTCCATCAGCGACGTTGTCGCACGGATCGAGCGACTGCCGATCTCGTGGTGGCACATCAAGGCGAGAATGATCATCGGTGTCGCCACGTTCTTTGACGCGTTCGACGCGCTCGCCATCGCCTTCGTCTTGCCGGTGCTGGTGCCGGCGTGGAAGCTGAATGGCCCGCAGATCGGTTTGCTGATCTCAGCCGGCTATCTCGGCCAGCTCGGCGGCGCGCTGTTCTTCGGCTGGATCGCCGAGCGCTACGGCCGCATCACTGCGATGTTCTGGTCGATCCTGATCTTCGCGATTATGAGCCTCGCCTGCGCCTTGGCCTGGGATTACCAGTCGCTTGTCAGCGCACGCATCATCCAAGGTTTTGGTCTGGGTGGCGAGGTTCCGGTCGCCGCGGCCTATATCAGCGAGCTCGCGCGCGCCAAGGGCCGCGGCCGTTTCGTCCTACTCTACGAACTGGTTTTCCCGATAGGGCTTGTGGCCGCGGGCTTCATGGGCGCATGGATTGTGCCGCGCTTCGGCTGGCAGTGGATGTTCGTCATCGGCGCGCTGCCGGCTTTCGTCGCCATGGTGCTGCAGCGGCTGCTGCCGGAATCGCCCCGTTGGCTGGCGACGCGCGGCCGCAACGCCGAGGCGGAGGCGGCAATGGCCAGAATAGAACACGAGACGGAGAGAGCCACCGGCCAACCGCTGCCGCCACCGCAAAAGATCACCGTCGGCGGGCCGCTTACCCCTTCGTGGTCCGATCTGTTCGGCCCAATATATCTGCGGCGAACGCTGGTGGTTTGGGTCATTTGGTTCGCCACCTATTTCTTCAATTACGGCCTCGTCGTCTGGCTGCCGACGATCTACGCGACGGTGTTCAAGCTGCCGCTGCAGCAAGCGCTGCAATACGGGTTAATTACCCAGGCCGTCGGGCTGTGCGGCGCCTTGATTTGCGCGCTGACCATCGATCGCATCGGCCGGCGGCCATGGTTCACGCTGGCGTTCGCCGCCAATGCCATCGCGCTCGGGACGCTGTTCGTCCTCGGACCGGATTCGCCGCAGCGCGTGCTCGTGCTCGTGACCTGCGGTTATTTCTTCGTCTCGGTGCTGTCGATCGGGGTCTATGTCTATACGCCGGAACTCTATCCGACCCGTGCCCGCGCCATTGCCGTCGGCACCGCGACCGCATGGCTCCGCTTCGCCTCGATCCTGGGACCTGCCATCGTTGGCTTTATTGTCGGGTCCGGGCTTGGCGCGGTGTTTCTGGTATTTGCCGTCGTCGCGATCGTGGGCGCGGTCATAACCGGGCTTTTCGCGGTTGAGACCAAGCGCCGTGTGTTGGAAGAAATCTCGCCCTAACCTGCCTCCCCGGCTCGGCGCAAGGGTGTAGAGTGCGGCCGAAGCGGGCCAGCGTGGCGGATGGATGGTGCGCACGTTCGACTATAGGCCTTACACGGGGCTGCGTTGGTTTTTGGCCGCAGTTGCGGTTTTGCTGCCGGCAGCGGTGCTACATGCCGCGCTATCGCCGGAGCAGCCGGATGTCACGGGTCCCACCTCGCTTGCAGGCAGACTTCTGATCGCGTCGCCGGACATGCGCGACACATTCGATCACGCCGTCATATTGATGGCGCAGCATAGCCGCGATGGCGCGCTCGGCATCGTCATCAACCATCCGCTCGGCACCCGACCTGTGGCCGCCCTCCTTCAAGCGCTTGGCGCCAATGCCGACGGCGTTACCGGCAACGTGCAGATTTTTCTCGGCGGTCCGGTCGGCCCGACAACTGCCTTCGTCATCCACAATGCCGGCTATCGCCGTGACCGCACGCTCGACATCGACGGCCGCGTCGCGCTCAGCGATGCCGCGGACGTTCTGGGCGATATCGGCCTCGGCAAGGGGCCGAGCAAAAGCCTCGTTGCACTCGGTTACGCCGGCTGGGCGCCGGCACAGCTCGATGACGAGATTTCGCGCGGCGCCTGGGTGACAATGCCGGAGGATCCGAAACTGGTCTTCGACGACGATCGCGCGAAAGTGTGGACCGATGCGATGGCGCAGTATAAAGCCGAGCGCTGATGGAAGATTTTCACGGCGTCTTTCCCTATCTGGTCTCGCCGATCGATGAGGCCGGGCGCATCAAATCCGGCGTGCTCGGCCGGCTCGTCGACGATCTCATCGTCAACGGCGTGCACGGGCTTACACCGCTCGGCTCGACCGGCGAATTCGCCTATCTGAGCAATGCGCAACGCGTCGAAGTGGTGCGCGCGACGATCGAAGCGGCCGCCGGCCGCGTGCCGGTGATCGCCGGCGTGGCGGCAACCGCGACCGCGGATGCTGTCGCGCAGGCGCGAGATTACCAAAAGCTCGGCGCCCACGGCGTCTTGGCCATCCTCGAATCGTATTTCCCGCTGGCGGAGCCGCAGGTCGAATCTTACTTCCGCGCCATCGCCGACGCCGTCGACGTTCCGGTCGTGCTCTATACCAATCCGCAATTCCAACGGACCGATCTGTCGCTCGATGTCATTGCGCGGCTGTCCGAACATCCGCGCATCCGTTACATCAAGGACGCATCGACCAATACCGGCCGGCTGCTGTCGATCATGAACCGCTGCGAACGGCTCAAGGTGTTCTCGGCGTCCGCGCATATTCCGGCTGCCGTCATGCTGATCGGCGGCGTCGGTTGGATGGCCGGGCCGGCCTGCGTCATTCCGCGGCAGAGCGTTCGTCTCTACGACCTGTGCCGCGCCGAGCGATGGGCGCAGGCGATGGAGCTGCAGCGGCTGTTGTGGCGGATCAACGAGATTTTCGCGCGCTTCAATCTCGCCGCCTGCATCAAGGCAGCGCTCGACATTAAGGGTTATGACGTAGGCGACCCGGTGCCGCCGCAGCGCCCGCTTTCCCGGGACGAGCGCACAATCGTCGCGGCGGCGCTCGCCGACGTCGCCGAACTGGCCGCGGCGTGATGCCGGCGCGCCATCGCGGCCGCCGCATTTGTTAATTTCTTCCAACCGATTCTTAACGCTTCGTTGCTAAACCTCCTCGCTCCAGTGCAGAGGTCGTTGTGGCATCGATCGGTTCGCAGTTCGCGCCGCGTGTCGCGCTCGAGCGCACCGCTTCGGCCATTGCCAGCGCGCGGCGCGCCGTGCTTGCCGACCGCTATGCGATCAATTCGTTTGCCGTCGAATGGCGGTGGCTCGCCGATCTCCTGCCGGTCGCGGACGACTGGCGCGACCTCGCGGGCCGCTCAATCGAGTCGAACATTTTCTATGATCCCGGTTTCGCCCTGCCAGCCGCATCGGTGTTCGGCAACGATGTCGGCGCCATCCTGGTTTGGTCGGGGACGGCACCCCGCCAGCTATTGGGATTCTTTCCGGCACGCATCAGCGAGCGGCGTTACGGATTGAAGCTTCGCATCCTTGTCGGCTGGACGCATCCTTATGGCCCGCTCGGAACCCCCCTCGTCGATCGCATGGCGGCGGAGCCGGTGATCGCGGCCTGGCTCGCTCATATCGCCGGCGATCCGGCGCTTCCCGGACTGGTGCTGATGCCGCTCCTCGCCGAGGATGAACCGTTTGCCACGGCGCTCGGCGCGATTCTGCAGCGCACGCAAATGCCGTGCGCCGATTTCGCGCGACATCACCGGGCTTTGCTGGCGCCGCGCCAGGACCGCACGCACTATCTGGAAAATGCGATCTCGGCGCACCGTCACCGCGAATTGCGCCGCAGCGGACGGCGGCTATCCGACGCCGGCGCGCTATTGTTCACGACGGCGTCCGAGCCTGCCGCGGTCGTCGCCAGCGTCGAAGATTTTTTCGCAATCGAAGCGAGCGGCTGGAAAGGCGAAGCCGGCACCGCTGCGGTGCATCATGAAGAAGTAACGAGCTTCATCAAGACGGCGCTGCCCAGGCTCGCCAAGGAGGGCAAGGTCGTAGTCCATCGCCTGCTGCTCGACGGCCGCGCCATCGCCGCCGCAATCACCCTGCACAGCGGCGATACAGCCTGGTACTGGAAGACAGCCTATGATGAGGATTTCGCGCGATTTGCGCCCGGCGTGCTGCTCAGCGCGGCGCTGACCGAAGAACTTGCCGCCGATGCCGCGATCGCCCGTACCAACTCCTGCGCCGCGCCCGGCAATCCGACGCTTGATCTCATCTGGAGCGAACGCCTGGCCTTGTGCAACCGCATGATCGCCGTGCGGCCTGAAGCACCGTTCGCGCGCGCCTGCCGCCTGGAGACCCTGCGCACCGCCGCAATCGCGGCAGGTAAATCGATCCGCAGGCACATGCGCGGATAGCGTTGACATCGGCGCGCGTTTCCCGCGTAGCTTGGCGATCAAGCAAGCGGTAGGCCTTCGAAAAGCAATGGCGAAACCGATTACCATCCGCATGGGCGGCTATGGACCGCCCGCCACGTCGTTCTCCAAGGGCCTGAAGCTGATCGGTGACAGCCTGATCGCCGCGTTCGGCGACCGCGTGGACGTCAAGTATGTCTGGAACATCATGGATTTCGGCTATCGCGCCGAAGAGATTTTATGGCTGGTTGAGGATGGCGTGCTCTCGCTGGGCTATCAGTCTTCCAGCTATCTGACCGAGCGCGTTCCCGAGCTTGGCTTCGTCGATCTGCCGTTCCTTTTCCAGACGCGGGACCAGGCGCGCGCGGCGATGGATGGTGCGCTCGGCCGTTTTCTCGCCGCCAAGATCGAGGCGCGCGTGAATTATCGCATCCTCGGCTGGTACGAGAACGGCTTTCGCCAGATCTCGAACCGCTTGCGCCGCGTCCAAGTGCCGGCGGATCTGAAGGATATGCGCATCCGCGTGCTGCCAAGCGAAGTACAGGCCAGGACTTTCGAATTGCTCGGCGCGGTACCGGTGCGCTGCGATCTGACCGAAGCGATCGCCGGCATCAAGGCCGGCACGCTCGACGCCCAGGAGAACCCGTTCGCCAATACCGTGACCTATGGCGTGCATAAATTCCACCACTTCCACACCGTCACCAACCACTTCTACATATCGCGTCCGATCTTCCTGCATCGGCCGTCGTTCGAGTCGTGGCCGGCGGACCTGCAAAACGCCATGCGCGAGGCGGTGGCGCGCGCGGTCGCGTTTCAGCGCGAACTCGCCATTGCAGAGGACCGCGACGCCCGCGCCACCATCGAAGCGGCGGGCTGCGAAATCACCACGCTGACTGCGAACGAACACGCCCAATTCCGGGCCGCCGTCACGCCGTTGCTCGACGATGCGCGCAGGACTTATGGCGCCGAGCTATTCAACATGCTCTAGCTGTGGATAACTGCGGCTTTCTTGGGCGCGGCAGCTTCGACGCAATTCATTTGCCAAAGCGAATCAAGCTCTCATGGCTGACTTCGGGACAAAAGCCATGAACGTGCGCTGGAATAGGATGACTGACCGCGAGAAGCTGGAAATCGTGCGCAGCGATGTGCACCGAATCGAGGCCACGCTGTCCGCATTGCTCTCCGAATTGGACGTCACCTGGAATGCAATGAAAGAAACCAGAACCGAGCTCGGCAAAATCACCAAGGACGTGGCGACGCTACGATCGCTGTGGCCGCAGAAATATTCTCGGACCGGCTGAACGAAGAGTACGGTGGCGGGTGTGGCCCCCTGGTTGCCCCGCAAAATCAGCCTCGATGCTCATCCGGCGCGGCGAGGATCAGCGACCAGAATACCTTGTATTTCGATTTCGGCGTATAGACCGCAGCGATACCCATGCGGGTGACGCTGGCGTTGAGCATATTGGCGCGGTGTGGCGGCGAATCGCGCCAGCCGGAGAACGCCTCGGCGAGCGTATGATAGCCGGCGCCGATATTCTCGACAGCAACCGCGGCGTCGAAGCCCGATTTGCGAATGCGCTCCTGGAACGGCGCGCCGACATCATGGTCGAGCTTGCCCTTGGCCGCCATCACCTGCGCCTGCACGGTGGCAAGCTGCATCAGTTCGGGGTCGAGGGTGACCGGTGCGAGGCCGTTGTTGCTGCGATAGCCGGAAATCATCGACTGTGCCGCCGCGGCATCGAGCACGGCGTCTGGCTGGGCCAGGTCCCGATAGAAAGTCGGCTGACCCGAGGGCGGCGCATTGTCGGTGCAGCCGGCGAGACCCGCCGCAGTCAAGACAGCGCCGCACATAGCGAGCGCGGCAAGCGGCCGGATCATTGGAAGTCCCCCCAGCGAAGGCGCGACAGTGCCGGTAAAAAGGTGTCGGAAGCGTGATGGAGCACAATGCCTATCCTACAGCGACCCACGCGCTGCCGTTCCTCACCTTTCGTTAAGGAATCGTACGTCATTCCTTAACCTCAAAACAACCGGTCGACGGCTACCGTCGGTCGATTGATCGGGCGCGCACGCGATGCTTGGCGGTCCATCCCTGGCTAAAGCCAGCCGCAACTGGAAGCTCATCGTTGTCACGGGAGCGGCCGGCTTTGCCGTGGGCGTTCTGCTCTACCTGGTCAGCGGTACCGGCTGGCTCGTTGCGGCTTTGACGCAAACATCTGCCCCGGTCGCCGCCGCCGTCATGGCCACGCCGTTCGCGCTGGGCGCCGCCGCCTTGGCCGGCCTTTTCGTCATCGACCGCCGCCGCGGCCAGGCACGATTGCTGCGCGCTGCGCTCAATAACATGACCCAAGGCCTGTGCATGTTCGACGGTGCGGCGCGCCTCGTGCTGTGCAACGATCGCTATATAGAAATGTATAAATTACGAGCCGAACACGCGCGCGCCGGTACGCCATTGCACGATCTGCTGATGCACCGGCTTTCCGCTGGTAACTTCTCCGGCGACGTCGACCGTTACGTCGCCGACTGCCTCAAGCGGGTGGCCGAAGGACGCACCGAAACCAAGACGGCGGAGCTCAAGGACGGCCGCGTCATCGCGGTGGTCAGCCGGCCGATGCATGGCGGCGGCTGGGTGGCGACCCATACCGACGTCACCGACCAATTGCTCGCCGAGAAGGAGCGGGATTCGCTGCGCCAACGCGACGAGCGGCGCCGGTCGACCGATGCCGCGATCTCTTCGTTCCGCGCCCGGGTCGAAACCGTGCTCAAAACCGTGAGTCAGAGCGCGAGCGCGATGAAGTCGGCGGCAAAGACGCTGTTGACGACGTCGGATCATACGCTGCAACGCGCCGAAGGCGCGGTGCACGGCTCCAACGAGGCATCCAGTAACGTCGAAACCGCGGCTGCGGCCGCCGCCGAGCTCTCGGTCTCGATCCGGGAGATCAGCCGGCAGCTCGGCCAGGCCAACGAAGTGGTGCGTAGCGCCGCCGCCAATGCCACCGCGACCAACGAGGACATTGCCGCTCTGGCCCACGTGGCGCAAAAGATCGGCGACGTGGTCAAGCTCATCCAGGACATCGCCGGCCAGACCAATCTGCTGGCGCTGAACGCCACCATCGAGGCGGCGCGCGCCGGCGAAGCCGGCCGTGGTTTTGCCGTGGTCGCCTCGGAAGTGAAATCGCTCGCGGTGCAGACCGCCAAGGCGACCGAAGAGATCACGCACGAGATTTTGTCCGTGCAGGCGTCGAGCGGCAAGGCCGTCGCCGCGATCCGCGAAATCACGCAACGCATGCAAGACATCAACAGCTATACCAGCGCGGTCGCCATTTCGGTCGAGCAGCAGGAAGCGGCGACCGGCGAGATATCCCACAACGTTGCCAGCGCCGCGACCGGCGCTAAGGGCATCGTCGCCGCATTAGGCGAGGTCGCCGGCGGCGTGACGCAGACGCGATCTTCGGCGCAGACGATGCTGGCGGCGTCCGAGGAGGTCGAAAGCGCCACCGAGAAGCTTCGCCGCGAGGTCGAGGAGTTTTTGGGGATGGTGGCGGCTTAGGCTTTTCCCGCTCCGCCGAGCGGGGTCGGATCTCAATCACCGCCCCGCCGCATAGCCCTGCATGCCCCGCGCATTGGCGGCGGCGCGGCAGCGGCGCCCGGTACGCGATGCCGCCGTGAGCCGGCCCTCCGACCAATCCGGACCGACTTCGACGATGTGACCGCGCCGCTTGAGCTCATCGACGGTCTTCTTCGGCACGCGGCCTTCGACCACCAGCACGCCCGGTCGCGCCGTGCGCGGCCAAAACGAGCTTGGGAAATGCTCGGAATGCCAGGCCGGCGCGTCGATCAACTCTTGCATATTCATGCCGGCATGGACGTAGCGCATGAAGAATTGCGTGATCCACTGATCCTGGCCGTCGCCGCCGGGCGAACCCCAGGCGAGAGAAGGCTCGCCGTCGCGCAGCGCCAATGTCGGCGACAAAGTCGTTCGCGGTCGCTTGCCAGGCGCCAGCGCCGCGGGGTGGCTCTCTTCGAGCCAGAACATCTGCGCGCGGGTGCCGAGGCAGAAACCGAGCTCGGGGATGACCGGCGAGGAATGCAGCCAGCCGCCAGACGGCGTCGCCGAAATCATATTGCCGGCCTGATCGACGATGTCGAAATGCACGGTGTCGCCGCGCATCGCGCCCATGCGGCCGACGGTCGGCTCGCCAGCACCGAGACTGCCGACGGTCGGCTCGCCGGCGCCGGCCGCCGCGAGACCGGCTTCGCGACGCAATTTCACCACAGCGCCGAAGCCTTCGATCGATCCGGGCCGCTGCTCGAGCGACGCGTTGTCGGTGACGAGCTTGCGGCGCTCGGAATTGTAGGCTTCCGATAACAGCGTCGCCATCGGCACTTCGACAAAATCCGGATCGCCGTAAAACACTTCGCGGTCGGCATAAGCGAGCTTGGAGCATTCGACGATGGCGTGAATGAAATCCGGCCCGACCGGGTCGAGCCCGTCGAGATCGAAGCCCTTGAGCAGCGCAAGCTGCTGCAAGGTCACCGGGCCCTGTCCCCACGGGCCGGTCTTGCACACCGTGTAGCCTTTGTAGTCGTAGGTTAGTGGCGCTTCGATATGCGGCGTCCAGCGCGCCATGTCGTCCGCGGTGAGCACGCCGCGATGCCGCTTGCCGCTGGTGTCCATGATCTCCTGGGTGCGGCAGAAGCGGTCGATGGCCTCGGCGACAAAGCCGTGGCTCCACGCTTTGCGCGCCCGCTCGATCTGCGCGACGCGGTCGGCGCCAGCGCTTTCGGCTTCCTTGACGATGCGGCTATAGGTGGCCGCGAACGTTTTGTTGGTGAACAACGAACCGATTGGCGGCACTTCATTGTTCGGCAGATACACCGCGGCCGAGGTCGGCCAATGCTCGCGGAACAAGGCCGCGACCGTGGCGATGGTGGCGTTGGCGCGTTCGAGCAGCGGATGGCCGTTTTGCGCGTAACCGATCGCCGGCGCCAGCACGTCGGCAAGCGATAGGGTGCCATAGTCGCGCAATAGCAGCATCCAGGTCTCGAAGGTGCCGGGTACGACCGCAGCGAGCAGCCCGGTGCCGGGAACGAGATCGAGCCCCTCGCTCCGGTAATGCGCAATGGTGGCGCCCGCGGGCGCAACGCCTTGACCGCAAACTACCTCCGGCTTGCCGCGCCGCACATCATAGAGAATCACTGGCACGTCGCCGCCCGGCCCGTTCAAATGCGGCTCGACCACCTGCAGCGTGAAGGCGGTCGCGACCGCGGCGTCGAAGGCATTGCCGCCGCGTTCAAGAATGCCCATGCCGACCGCCGTCGCGATCCAGTGCGTCGTGGTCACTACGCCGAACGTGCCCTCGATCTCCGGGCGCGTCGTGAAGGCATTGGGATTGATATTGGTCATAAACAATCTCTTGCTGAGGTCGGGCATCAGAGCGGTCCAACCGGCTGTATAGGCCTTATTGCGCACGCTTCGGCCGCCGCATAGAGAATGTATCGGGCCGCAGGCGGCGCTGCCAGTAGGAGGAAGCGAAAGTGCCGAGACCGACACTGAGAGTTGGATTGGCAGGCCTCGGCGCGGTCGGCCTCGGCGTGGCGCGCCGGCTCGAAACCGGTATTCCTGGGCTCGTTCTCGCAGCCATCGCAGTACGCGATCAGAACAAGGCACGGCACAATCTGCCCGACGCCGGCGGCCGCATTCCGATCATGCCCGCCGAGGCGTTGGCGCAGTCGTGCGACATCGTCGTCGAGTGCCTGCCGCCGGACATGTTTTGCAAGGTGGCGACTTCGGTAGTCGAAGCCGGCAAAATCTTCATGCCGCTTTCGGTCGGCCAGCTTCTGGAAAATTGGGAGTTGGTGGAGCGGGCGAACCAGACCGGAGCGCGCATTCTGGTTCCGACCGGCGCGCTGCTTGGCCTCGATGCAGTGCGCGCCGCCGCCGAAGGAACCATCCATTCAGTCAAGATGGTCACGCGCAAGCCGCCAAACGGGCTTGAAGACGCGCCCTACCTGGTCGAGCGCGGCATGTCGCTTGCCGACCTCAAAGCGCCGATAAAGATCTTCGACGGCAGCGCGCGCGAAGGCGCGCGCGGTTTTCCCGCCAATGTCAACGTCGCCGCGGCGCTCAGCCTCGCCGGCATCGGCCCGGACAAGACGCGGCTCGAAATCTGGGCCGATCCGACAATCACGCGCAATACGCACCGCATCGATGTCGATGCCGACACGGCGCGGTTTTCCATGATGATCGAAGGCGTGCCGTCGGAGAATCCCCGCACCGGCCGCATCGTGCCATTGAGCGCAATCGCGGCGCTACGCGGGCTGGTTTCGGAGCTGAAGGTCGGGACGTAAACGGTACTAGCTCGACCCGGCCGGCGCCGCGGTGAATTTCAACGCCACGCCGTTCATGCAGTAGCGCAGCCCGGTCGGCTTCGGCCCGTCGGTGAAGACATGGCCGAGATGGCCGCCGCAGCGGTGGCACGAGACGGCCGTCCGCGTCATGCCGAAGGAGTGATCGTCGGTTTCGTCGACCGCGTTAGGGAGCGGCGCCCAAAAGCTCGGCCAGCCGGTGCCACTGTCGAATTTCGTCTTCGAGGAGAAAGCCGCCAGGTCGCAGCCGGCGCAGCTGAAGGTGCCGGCGTGATGCTCCTCAAGGAGCGGGCTGGTGAAGGGCAATTCGGTGCCTTCTTCCCGCAGCACATTATATTGCGCGGGCGTCAGGAGCTTGCGCCACTCCGCGTCGGTATGGGTGACTTCGTAGGGATGTGTCGCCGCGGTCGCAGCGTGCGGCCGCGCCAGACGGAAAACGGCAAGCCCCAAGCCCGCGGCGCCGGCGTAGAAGACATGTCTGCGTGTGAGCATTTGTTCCTCCCAAGCGCGCCAGCCTGCCCTGCCGCTTTGCGCGAATAACTTCACAGCCGTTATACGCCAGTTCCGCGCGAGAAAGACTTCAACGCGAGCAATTTGATGACGCCGCAGTAAAAGCTCACACAGAGTTGATCTTCACCGCCGGAAGCCCTCCGCGGATGCGCCCGCAGGCGAAGCCCGCTTTCAGCCCACGCATTTGAGCTTTATGGTGCGAGCGAGGAAATTAGGGAGAAATCGCTTGGCTGCCGCCGTCGAAATCAAAATATTGAGCACGACCGCCATGAAAATGGTGTTCGAAGAATTGGCGCCGCGTTTTGAGCGGGAAACCGGCAACCGCCTGGTCGTTGAGCTTGGGCCGTCGCTGGTGCTGGAGAAACGCCTGCTCGACGGGGAGTTGGCCGATGTCGCCATCGTCACCGGTCCCGGCGCCAAGGAGCTGACCGAGCGCGGCAAGATCGTCGCCGGAAGCCTGATCGAGGTGGCGCGCTCTCTGATCGGCGTTGCGGTCCCGAAGGGCTCGCCGCGGCCCGATCTGTCATCGGTCGACGGTTTCAAGCGGGCCTTGCTGGCGGCAAAATCCATCGCGCTATCGAAGCCGGTCGGCGGCGGCGCCAGCGGCGCGCATATGGCCAAGGTGTTCGAAGAGCTCGGCATTACCGAAGCGATGGCGGCCAAGGCCAAATACGGCGCCGGCGGCGCCGCCGGGCTGGCCGGCCTCGTCGTCCTGCGCGGCGAGGCCGATATCGGCATTCAGCAGATGGCGGAGCTCATCGCCGTTGCCGGCATCGACGTGGTCGGCCCGCTACCCGCGGATATTCAAAGCGCCACCATGTTCACCGCCGGGATACCGACCAGTGCCAGCCATCCCGATGCGGGCCGCGCCGCAATCGAATTCCTCACCACGCCCGCCGCCAAAAGCGTGATCAAGGCGAAAGGTTTGGAGCCCGCCTAGATCTTCCGGCTGTCGTAAGCCCAATGCAGCAGCGCCTGACGTTGCCGCGGCCGGCAGGTGACATCGCCCGGTTCGCAATTTTTCTGAATTTGACGAATGTGGCGGCGGATGGCTTTCCAGCGCCTGATCTGCCGCGCGTCCTCGTCGGGAATGCGCCGGCCCGTGTAATAGCGGCAATACCATTGAAACCAGCCGCGGGGGTCGTCGCGATAGATCCACGCCTTCTTGCGCCACACCGACAGCGGCTGGCTGGCGTCGACGCCGAAATAATTCAGCGCGCAATCGCGCGCCTTGCCGGCGAGCTTGGCGCGGGCGAACCAGCTCGGCGGAAACTCCTTGCGGCAATCGGTCATGTACTTGCCGCAGAACACGCCGAGCCGGAGCATCTGCGCCGGCGTCAATTCGGGGCGGAAGCCGGCGGCAAAATTTCGTCCGGCGGGTTCGGTGCGCACATACCAATAACCGCGCTGCATCTTGTCGTTTACGGTGATAAATTTCTTCCGCAACGCCAGCCGTCCCTACCGGATGCTTTTCAGCACGTCCGGATTGACCACGTTGATCGGCGCCCCGGCCGCGTAGGCGTTGATCTGGTCGAATATGTCGACGAACTGCGTCTCGTATTCGTCGCGGGTCACGTAGCCGATATGCGGCGTGCAGACGACATTGCTCATGGTCAGCAACGGATGCTGCGGGTCGAGCATCGGCTCTTCCTCGAAGACGTCGACAGCGGCCATGCCGGGCCGCCCGGCGCGTAGCGCCGCGACCAGCGCGCCGGGCGCGATCAGCGGCGCACGGCTAGTGTTGACCAGAAGCGCCGTCGGCTTCATCTGCGCCAAGTCGGCCGCGGTCACGATGTGACGCGTCGCCGGGACGAGCCTCATATGCAAGGAGATGACGTCGCATTCGGCAAAGAACTGCTCCTTGCTCGGCGCGGTCGCGTAGCCGGCGGCGCGCGCTTTTTCGAGCGTATCCGGCCGCGCCCACACCAGAATGTTCATACCGAACGCCCGGCCGTAGCCGGCGACGACGCCGCCGATGCGGCCGTAGCCGTAAATGCCGAGCGTTTTGCCGCGCAGCGTCGAACCAACGCCAACCTGCCATTGCCCGGCTTTGAGCGCGGCGACGTGCTGGGGGACGAGCCGCAGCGAATCCAGGATCAGTCCGAAGGTCAATTCCGCCGCGGCATAGGACGGCGTGCCGGGATGCTGGCTCGATGAGACAATGATGCCGAGCCGCGTGCAGGCCTCGATGTCGATATGCGGATAGACGCTGCGCTGACTGATGAGTTTCAGCCCGGGCAACCGCTCCAGCAGCGGCGCCCGGATTTGCGTGCGCTCGCGGAATAGCACCAGGATCTCGGCGTCCTGCAGGCGCTCGGCGAGAACATCCGTGTCCTGCACATGATCGGTCCACACCGTGACATCGTGGCGGTCGAGTTTGCGAAAGCACGCCAACGTGCGCAGCGTGTCGAAATAATCGTCGAGGATGGAGACTTTCATGGAATGAAGACAACTAGCGGATGGCGGGAAGGGAATAATATTCCTCTAAATTCGTGTTCGCCAATCGCTATCACCACTCTTCAAAAGAAAACCGGGCCCTTGCGGGCCCGGTTTAGTTCGTCGGCGTGGGGGCGCCGACGACACCTTCCAGAGGGGAACAACTGCAAGCATCCCGGTTGCCTATCTGGGAGGATTAGCAGCAACCGCGCGCTGTGCAGCAACGCAGTCAGTATGCGATTCGCTCGCCGCCCCGACAACGCGACGCTTCACATGACAGCCATGCGGTATAGGCAAGTTGCGGCGTTTGCGCGCAGCTTGCCGAACGCGGTGCGAATTGTGCCCGCTAGAAATTCCAGCGTTGCGCATTGGCGACCAGGAAGTCGCGAAACGCCTGCACGCGGGCCACGGCCTTGAGTTCTTCGGGATAGACGAAATAGGCGTCGAGCGCGATCGCTTCGGCATCGCCGAAAAGTTGCACCAGCCCATCCTCGACGAGATAGTCGGGCAACATGGCGATGCCGAGGCCGCGCTGGCAGGCGCGCAAAATGCCGAGAATATTGTTGATGACAAGATGCGGCTGCCGCGGCCCCTTGCCGTCGCGCGCCACCTCGATGAGCCAGCGCGACGGCTGCAGGTATGACGGTACGTTGCCGCCGAGCACCAGCGCCCGGTGCGTGTCGAGATCCTCGAAAGTGCGCGGCGTGCCGAACTTTTTGAGATATTCGGGCGAGGCATAGACGTGAAAATGCACCGAAAACAGCTTGCGCTGGATGAGGTCGGGCTGGGTCGGCTGGCGCAGCCGGATGGCGACGTCGGCTTCGCGCATGGCGAGATCGAGCTCCTCGTCGGTGGTGAGAAGCGTGATGTGCACCTCGGGATAGAGGTCGAGGAATTCGCCGAGTCGTGGGGTGAGCCAGTGCACGCCAATGCCCGGCGTCGTGGTGACGCGCAGATCGCCGTTCGGCCGCTCGCGGGAATCGGTGAGCTTGGCGCGCGCGGCTTCGAGCTTCATGAAGACTTCGTGCGCGGTGCGATAGAGGAGCTCGCCCTGCTCGGTCAGAATCAAGCCGCGGGCGTGCCGGTGAAACAGCGAGACCGACAGCTCCTGCTCGAGCGCGCTGACCTGCCGCGACACCGCCGACTGCGACAGCCCGAGCTGCTCGCCGGCGTGCGTGAAGCTGCCAGCCTCGGCGGCGGCATGAAATACTTTTAGCTTATCCCAATCCATTGTCGGTACTTTCTGCTCTCCACGAACGCGGGAGAGGTAAAATCATTCTGCCGCGGCGCGATACGAAGCGTGCGCTTGCGCGGCGAGGAAACGTTCGGCTTCGAGCGCCGCCATGCAGCCGAGCCCGGCGGCTGTCACCGCCTGCCGATAGACTTCGTCGGCGACATCGCCGGCGGCGAACAGGCCCGGCACCGAGGTGGCGGTCGAATGCGGTGCGGTTTCGATATAGCCGGACGGCTTCATCTTGACCTGGCCGGCAACGAGCTCGGTCGCCGGCGCGTGACCGATGGCGATGAATATTCCGTCGACGGCGTGTTCGCTCACGGCGCCGGTCTTGAGATTTTTCAGCCGCGCATGGCTGACCTTGAGCGGATCGTGCGTGCCGCCGACGTCGTCAAGCACGCTGTCCCAGATCACGTCGATCTTGGGATGCTTGAACAGTCGGTCCTGCAAGATTTTCTCGGCGCGAAGGCTGTCGCGCCGATGTACCAGCGTGACCTTGGCGGCAAAATTGGTGAGAAACAGCGCCTCCTCGACCGCGGTATTGCCGCCGCCGATCACCAGCACCTGCTTGCCGCGATAAAAGAAGCCGTCGCAGGTGGCGCAGGCTGAGATTCCATAGCCGCGGAATTTCTGCTCGCAGGGCAGATCGAGCCAGCGGGCTTGCGCGCCGGTCGCTAAAATTAGCGCCTCGGCGAAATAGACGTCGCCGGAATCGCAATCGAGCCGGAACGGCCGGCGGGCCAGATCGATCTTGTTCACGTAATCGGCGACGAGCTTGGCGCCGACATGGGCCGCCTGCTTCTGCATCTGTTCCATGAGCCAGGGGCCCTGGATCACATCGGCATAGCCGGGATAATTCTCGACGTCGGTGGTGACCGTGAGCTGGCCGCCGGGCGCCATGCCCTGGATCAGGATCGGATCGAGCATGGCGCGGGCGGCATAGATTCCCGCCGTGTAGCCCGCCGGCCCGGAGCCGACGATCACGACCTTGGCGTGGGTGGTGTTCGACACCGGTCCATCTCGATCGTTGCGGCAGGTACGGATACCGTGCCGGAATGCCTGCAAAGCCAGCTGTTTCGGACTTTGCCGGCTGAAAATGCCCTCGAACCCGGGACAATCCCCGAGTTTGACCGACACCCAGCCGCTCCGGGCAATTTAGGGATTCTCAGGAGCTATGCAAGATACGCAACCCCCCATACGCACAGGAGGATTACGTCATGCGCCGAGGGAAGGTCGGAGGCCCCAATTGGATGGGTCCCGAGCAAACGGCGCAGCCATTCGGTTCGTCGCCCGCTATTCGGCCGTTACTTCCAATCGACCTTCATGACCTCATAGGCCTTGGCGCCGCCGGGCGTGACCACCTCGATCTGGGCGCCCTTTTTCTTGCCGACCAAAGCGCGCGCCAGCGGCGAGGTGATCGAAATCTTGCCCTTCTTGGCATCCGCTTCGGGCTCGCCGACGATCTGCCATACGGCTTTTTTGTCGGTGTCCTCGTCGAGCAGCGTCACGGTCGCGCCAAAGGTGATGGTCTCTCCGGAAAGCTTCGAAACGTCAATGACTTCGGCGCGCGCCAGCTTATCCTCGAGCTCGGCAATGCGGCCTTCATTCAAAGACTGGGATTCCTTGGCGGCGTGATATTCCGCGTTCTCCGAAAGATCGCCATGAGTGCGCGCGTCGGTGATCTGCTGAATGATCCGCGGCCGCTCGATCTGCTGGCAGTGCTTGAGCTCGGACTCCAGTGCGGAGTAGCCCTCTGCCGTCATCGGAATCTTGTCCATCAGTCTCAACCTCCAGTGCCTGCAGAGTCAAAAATTTGATCGCGGGCCGAAGCAGCTCCGGCCTACGATCACAAACCCTGGCTCTACACGTACCGCCGTTGTGGCCGCCCCGACGCTTGATCAGATCCGGCCCCGAAATAGTTTTGCAGCGCACACACCTCAAGGTCGCCCCCGAGATAGGCCCTGATGCCCTGCGCTGCGGCGACGGCCCCTGAGAGAGTGGTGTAGTACGGCACTTTATGCAAGAGGGCAGCCCGCCGGAGCGAGCGGCTGTCGGCCAGCGCGGTCGCCCCTTCGGTGGTGTTGAAGACCAGCTGTACTTCGCCGTTTTTGATTGCGTCGACGATGTGCGGCCGGCCTTCGGCGACCTTGTTGATCTTGTCCGCCGCCACGCCCTGCTCGGCGAGGTAACGTTGGGTCCCCGACGTAGCCAGGACCTTAAAGCCGAGACCGGCCAGGAGCCGCACGGCGTCCAGAATGCGCGGCTTGTCGACGTCCTTGACCGAGACGAACACGGTCCCGCTCTTCGGCACGCGCGTGCCGCCACCGAGTTGGCTTTTGGCGAAAGCGATATTGAAGTCGCGGTCGAGGCCCATCACCTCGCCGGTCGATTTCATCTCCGGGCCCAGCACGGTGTCGACCTTGTCGCCGAAACGCGCGAACGGAAACACTGCTTCCTTGACGCCGACGTGACCGGCGGCGTCCGGCTCGAACCGCTGCGGCTTGAGCTTAAAGCTCGCAAGCGATTCGCCGGCCATGATGCGCGCCGCGATCTTGGCGGCCGGAACGCCGGTCACCTTGGCGACGAACGGCACCGTGCGCGACGCGCGCGGATTGACCTCAAGCACGTAAATGTCGCCGTCCTTGATAGCATATTGCACGTTCATCAAGCCGCCGACCTTGAGCGCCAGCGCCAGTGCACGGGTTTGCCGGTCGAGTTCGGCGATCACTTTGGCGGATAGATTGTGCGGCGGCAGCGAGCAGGCGGAATCGCCGGAATGAATGCCGGCCTCCTCAATGTGCTCCATGATGCCGGCGATGTAGCTGTCTTTGCCGTCGGCCAGGCAATCGACATCGACCTCGACGGCGTCGGTGAGGTAGCGGTCGATCAAGAGCGGGCGCTTTTCCGAAACCGCGAATTCCGACGGACGGTCGAGATCGGCGGCAAGCCGCGTGACATAGCGGGCCAGATGGTTGGTATCGTGCACGATCTCCATCGCGCGGCCGCCCAGCACGTAGGACGGCCGGATCACGATCGGATAGCCGATCGCTTCGGCGATCGCCTTGGCCTTTTCCGGTGAGGTGGCGATGCCGCTCTTCGGCTGGCGCAACTGCAGGCGGTCGAGCAGATGCTTGAAGCGGTCGCGATCCTCGGCGAGGTCGATGGCGTCCGGTGAAGTGCCGAGGATCGGCACCTGCGCCTTGGCCAAGGGCTCGGCGAGCTTGAGCGGCGTCTGGCCGCCGAACTGCACGATGACGCCGTGCAGCGTGCCGTTTCGCCGCTCAGTCTCAATGATCTCAAGCACGTCCTCGGCGGTGAGCGGCTCGAAATAGAGCCGATCAGACGTGTCGTAATCCGTCGACACCGTCTCCGGATTGCAATTGATCATGATAGTTTCGTAGCCGGCGTCCTTGAGCGCGAAGCAGGCGTGGCAGCAGCAATAATCGAATTCGATGCCCTGCCCGATCCGGTTCGGACCGCCGCCGAGAATGATGACTTTCTTCTTGTCCGACGGCGCCGCTTCGTCGACGGCGTTGCCGTTAAAGGGCGTCTCGTAGGTCGAATACATATAGGCGGTGGGCGAAGCGAATTCGGCGGCGCAGGTGTCGATACGCTTGAACACCGGCCGCACGCCAAGGGTGCGGCGGCGCTGCGCGACCTCGTCCGCAGTTAAGCCGGTGAGCCGGCCGAGCCGCACATCGGAAAAACCCATGGCTTTGAGCCGACGCAACGCGGGCGCCGTCTCCGGCAGACCCTTGTCGCGGATCTCGGCTTCCATAGCGACGATGGCGCGGATTTGCGCCAGGAACCACGGATCGATCCGGCACGCGGTATGGATATCCTCATCGCTCATGCCGAGCCGCATCGCTTGCGCGACCTTGAGGAGGCCGTCGGGCGACGGCGTGCCCAGCGCGGCGCGAATGGCGTTCTTGTCGTCGCCCTCCCCGAGACCCGGAATGGCGATCTCGTCGAGGCCGGTCAGCCCGGTTTCAAGCGAACGCAATGCCTTCTGCAGGCTTTCGGCAAAGGTGCGCCCGATCGCCATCGCCTCGCCGACCGACTTCATCGACGTGGTGAGCACCGGTTCGGCGCCGGGAAATTTCTCGAAGGCAAAGCGCGGAATCTTGGTGACGATATAATCGATGGTCGGCTCGAACGAGGCCGGCGTGGCGCCGCCGGTTATATCGTTGGCGATCTCATCGAGGGTGTAGCCGACCGCGAGCTTGGCGGCGACCTTGGCGATGGGAAATCCGGTCGCCTTCGAAGCGAGCGCCGACGAGCGCGACACCCGCGGATTCATCTCGATGACCACGAGCCGCCCGTCCGCCGGGTTGACGGCGAATTGCACATTGGAGCCACCGGTCTCCACCCCGATCTCGCGCAACACCGCGATCGAGGCGTCGCGCATGATCTGATATTCCTTGTCGGTCAGCGTCAGCGCCGGTGCGATGGTGATGGAATCGCCGGTATGCACGCCCATCGGATCGATGTTTTCGATGGAACAGATGATGATGCAGTTGTCGTTCTTGTCGCGCACCACCTCCATCTCGAATTCTTTCCAACCGAGCACGGATTCTTCGATCAGCACTTCGGAGGTCGGCGACGCGTCGATGCCGCCCTCGACGATCTCGATGAATTCGGCCTTGTTATAGGCGATGCCGCCGCCGGTGCCGCCGAGCGTGAACGACGGACGGATGATGGCCGGCAGCCCGATATCCTCGAGCGCTTCGAGCGCCTGGATCAGCGTCTTGATCTGGTGCGAGCGCGGCGTCGCCAGCCCGATCTTGGTCATCGCCTCGCGAAACAGCTTGCGATCCTCGGCCTTGTCGATGGCGTCGGCGGTGGCACCGATCATGGTGACGTCGAATTTGTCGAGCACGCCCATTTTGCGCAGCGACAGCGCGGTGTTGAGCGCGGTCTGGCCGCCCATGGTCGGCAGCAGCGCAAAACCGCCGGGAACGGCGTAGCGCTCCTTCTCGATGATCTTGGCGACGATCTCCGGCGTAATCGGCTCGATATAGGTCGCGTCCGCCAAATCCGGATCGGTCATGATCGTCGCCGGATTGGAATTGACCAGGACGACCCGATAGCCCTCGTCCTTGAGCGCCTTGCACGCCTGGGTGCCGGAATAGTCGAACTCGCAGGCCTGGCCGATGACGATCGGGCCCGCGCCAATAATCAGGATCGAGGAGATGTCGGTCCGTTTAGGCATTGCTTCCGTATCTAGGCATTAAAACGCCGGGCACAAAAAAAGGGCGCGCTAGTCGCGCGTCCTTCGGGCCGGCGCCGGGGCTCGGCCCCGCGCGAGGGGGGTCTTAGACCAGATTCGACGCCGTGGGAAGGCTGGCCCATGACGGTCGGCCGGCTCATCCCCAGCCGTCTCGCTGGGCTTGCATTCGCCGGGAAAGTACCGCACCCAATCGAGAAATCGGCTTAATCAAATCGGCGGAGGATTTCGTGCCGGCGTCAATGCAAGGCGAACTGCAACCGAGCGTCTATCGCTTCAAGTTCGGCAGCTTTGAGATCGCCAATATCCTGGACGGCAAGGTGATCCGCGATGGCCTGCACCCGGGCTTCGGGCCGGAGCACAGCGCCGACGAGGCGCAAAGCCTGTGCCACAATAACGGCATCGAAGCGAACCGCTATGTGCATCCTTTCATACCGACGCTCGTCAACACCGGCAAAGAGCTCATCCTATTCGACACCGGCAACGGGGCGCTATCGCGTGACTACCCGCAATTGCGCAGCCGCTTGTCGGAAGGCCGGCTGATCGACGGCTTGGCGCAGGCCGGCTACAGACCGTCCGACATCGACATTGTCGTTATCACGCACGGCCATCCCGATCATATCGGCGGCTTGATGGACGGCGGCAAGCCGGTCTTTCCCAATGCGCGCTATGTCTTCGGCGCCGCCGAGTTTGATTTCTGGAAGCGCGGCGAGAACGTCCGCGAGGCGCGCAAATTCAATCTGCAACTCTTCCAGAAGCTGGCGTTGCCGCTGGCGGATCGATCGCGCTTCATCAAGCCGGGCGACGAGGTGGCGCCGGGCATCACCGCGGTCGACGTGGCAGGGCATTCGCCCGGAATGCTGGCCTATCACGTCGAGAGCGAGGGCAAGCGTCTGCTGATCTGGGCCGACACCTGCGTCCACTACGTCATGGCGATCCAGCGGCCGCAGTGGCACCTCGACGTCGACGATGACAAGGACAAGGCGGTGGCTACGCGCCAGCGCATCCTTGGAATGGCCGCCGCCGACAGGCTGTTCGTCACCGGCTATCACATGCCGTTCCCGGGCATCGGCATGATCGACAAGACGGCTGACGGCTATCGCTGGGTGCCGGTCAGCTACCAGTTGGATTTGTGAGCGTCCGATCGGCTTCGGCCTATCGGCACTACGTCCGCCATCATTCCGCGCCGTGCCATCCCGCTAGCCGATGAGCGCGACCCGGCGTGGTGTGATGTCGCTCCCCTCCATATGAGCCCACGACTGTTGTAGGGTGACGATCGAGCTGCCAGCGGGACGTGCCGGTATCCCGCAAAACGAAACGGCAGCGGCCGTGCCTGCGGCGGGCGAGCATCAAAAAACAATTCGGCCGCGGTTCGGCGCTTTCCGCATACGCGAAAGTCCATCGCGGTCTTGGGAGGACAAACCATGAGACTTCCGCGTCGACGATTCTTGCATCTCGCGGCGGGCGCGGTCGCGCTTCCGGCCGTCTCGCGCGCCGCCTTCGCGCTCGATTATCCGACCCGTCCGGTGCGCATCCTGGTCGGCTTTCCGCCCGGCGCAGCGACTGACATCGTCGCCCGTCTCGTCGCGCAATCGCTGTCGGAGCGGCTCGGCCAGCAATTCATCGTCGAGAACAAGCCCGGCGCGGCCAGCAACCTTGCCGCCGAGACGGTCGCGCGCGCCACGCCGGACGGCTATACGCTCCTCGCAATGACCGTAACCAACGCGGTCAACACCACGCTTTATGAGAAGACCGCCGACTTCAGCTTCATGAACGACATCGTGCCGGTCGCCAGCACGATCCAATCGGCCAATGTGCTCGAAGTCAATCTGGACGTTCCGGTCAAGACGGTTCCGGAATTCATCGCCTACGCCAAGGCCAATCCGGGCAAGCTCAATTACGCCTCGTTCGGCACTGGCACCGCGCCCAATATGGCTGCGGAGCTATTCAAGATGATGACCGATACCAATCTTGTGCATGTGCCGTATCGGTCGAGCTTCATGCCGGATCTGCTGAGCGGACAGGTGCAGGTCGCGTTCACCCCGATCCCGTTGACGATCGCCAATATCCGCGCCGGCAAATTGCGCGCTATCGCGGTGACCAGCAAGACGCCGTCCGACGCGCTGCCCGGTATTCCGACCGTGGCACAGACCGTGCCCGGCTACGAGGCCACCATCTGGCACGGCATCGGCGCGCCCAAAGGCACCCCCGACGACATCGTCGAAAAGCTGCACAAAGAGATCAATGCCGTGCTCACCGACCCGGCGATCAAGCCGAAATTCGACAATCTGGGCGCGGTGCCGACGCCGATGACTCGTGCGGAATTCAGCAAGTACATCGGTGCCGAAGTCGACAAATGGGCCAAGGTGATCAAATTCGCCGACATCAAGCCGAGTTGACGCGGCCGCTGCCCCAGCGTCAAACGCCGAGATAGCGATGCGCAATGTCGGGCGAGCTCGCCAGATCGCGCGAGCTGCCCGACCACACGATGCGGCCACGCTCGATGAAATAATGGCGGTCCGCGATCCGCGCGATGGCGCCGACGTTCTTGTCGATCAGCAGGATCGATTGACCGGCCGCGCGCAGCTTGGCGAGACAGCGCCAGATTTCGTCGCGGACTAGTGGCGCCAGGCCTTCGGTCGCTTCGTCGAGGATCAGCAAACGCGGATTCGTCATCAGCGCGCGGCCGATCGCCAGCATCTGCTGCTCGCCGCCGGACAACAGATTGGCCATGCCGCCCGCGCGTTCGGCAAGCCGCGGAAACAGCGCCCAGACGCCTTCGAGCGTCCACGGTTCAGTGGCGCCGCCGCGATTAGATGCGGTGGCGACGAGATTTTCGCGCGTCGTAAGATTAGGAAAAAGCTGGCGCCCTTCCGGCACCAGGCCGATGCCGCGCTTGGCCACGCGATAAGCCGGCAGATGGCGAATTTCGCTGCCGGCGAAGCGGATCGAGCCCAACGCCGCCGGGGTCAGTCCCATGATGGAGCGCACCGTCGTGGTTTTGCCCATACCATTGCGGCCCATCAGGGACACCATTTCGCCCGTCGCGACCGTAAGCGAGACGCCGAACAGCACGCGGCTTAAACCGTAGCTCGTCTCGACGTCACGAAGTTCGAGGAGCGGCGCGTCAGCCATGCGCGGCCTCGTCCTGATCGCCGAGATAGGCCTCGCGCACCGCGGCATCGGCGCGGATCGCGGCCGGCTCGCCGGAGGCGATGATGCGGCCGTACACCAGGACGCTGATGCGATCCGCCAGCGCGAAGACCGCGTCCATATCGTGCTCGATCAGAAGAATGGTGGTGCTGCCCTTGAGTTGTCGCAGCATCTCCACCAGCCGCGTGGATTCTTCCGGGCCCATACCGGCCATCGGTTCGTCGAGCAGCAGCATGCGCGGCTGGGCCGCCAGCGCCATGGCGATTTCAAGCTGGCGGCGCTCGCCGTGGCTCAGTTCGATGACCGGCACGTCGGCACGCTCCGCGAGGCCAGCGCGACTGAGCGCCTCACGGGCCGGCTCGCGCAGTCGCGGCTCGCGCCGCGCGGCGCGCCAGAAACGGAACGAATGCCCGGCATGGGCTTGGACGGCGAGCGCGACGTTGTCGAGTGCGGTGAATTCGGCAAACAGCGAGGCGATCTGAAACGAGCGCGCAAGCCCGAGCCGGCTGCGCCGATAGACCGGCAGCGCCGTGATGTCGCGGGCGTCGAAGCGGATTCGGCCTTCGTCGGGCGCAATCTCGCCGGTCAATTGCCCGATCAGCGTAGTCTTGCCGGCGCCGTTAGGGCCGATAAGCGCGTGCAGTTCGCCGCGCGAGAGCGCGAGCGAAATGCCATCGGACGCCAGCACACCGCCAAAGCGTTTGGTCAAAGCATCGATTTCAAGGATCGCTTCAGCCACGGCGCGCGCGCCCCAGCAGTCCGTCGATGCCGCCGTTGACGTAGATCGCGACGAACAGCAGCAACGGGCCGAGGATCAGGTCTGGATAATCGGTGACGTGCGACAGGCCTTGTTCCAGGAGCAGGAACGCCATCGCGCCGATCAGCGGGCCGAACATCGCATGCATGCCGCCGAGCACCGCCATGACGATGAGATCGCCGGACCGTGTCCAGTGCATCATGGCCGGGCTGATGAAATTGGTTTGGTTAGCTAAGAGCGCGCCAGCAAGGCCGCACAGTGCGCCCGCGATCGTGAAGCAGACGAGCCTGTAGCGAAACGTCGGAAAACCGATCGCGCGCATGCGCGGTTCATTCGAGCGTGCGCCCTGGATCACCAGACCGAACCGCGAATTAACGATGCGCCACACCAGATAAATGCTCGCCAGCAGCAAGCCGAAACACAGATAGTAGAACACCGTCGCGTTGTTGATATCGAAAGGGCCGAACTGGCTGCGGTGATAGATGGTCAGACCATCGTCGCCGCCGTAGCGGTCGAGCCCGCTGGCGACGTAATAGATCATCTGCGCAAAGGCGAGCGTGATCATAATGAAGTAGACGCCGCGGGTGCGCAGGCATAGCGCGCCCACCACCAGCGCGTAGAGAGCCGACGCCGTGACCGCGACCGGCCATTGCACGAAGCCGGAGCCGATGCCTTCCTTGGCCAAAATGCCGACGGCATAGCCGCCGATGCCGAGATAGGCGGCGTGACCGAAGCTGACCATGCCGCCGAAACCCATGATCAGATTCAGGCTGAGCGCCGCGATCGCCATGATGAGAATGCGCGCAAACAATGTCATGGCGAAGGGATCGCCGGCGAGTGCCGCGTAAGCTGGGACCAGTGCAAGGACGATGAGGAGCGCGGCGTTGACTACGACGCGAGGCCCCCCTCTGTCACGCCAACTTTCCTGGCAAGCCCTGCGCCACTCGCTCATCGGCCTGCCGCCGGAAACAGGCCTTCCGGCCGCACCACGAGCACGACAGCCATGAGAAGATAAATCGACATCGACGACAGCGCCGGTGCGAGCGTCGCAGCGGCGTTCTCGCTCAAATAGTGGTGCAGCAGGTCGGGCAGGAAGGCCCGGCCGATGGTGTCGATGATCCCGACCAAGAGCGCCGCGACGAAGGCGCCGCGGATCGAACCGATGCCGCCAATCACCACGACCACGAAAGCCGGAATGAGAATGTTCTCGCCCATGCCGATCTGCACGGTCAGAATCGGCGCCTGCATCAGGCCGGCGAAGCCCGCCAGCGCCGCACCGAGCCCGAATACCAGCGTGTAAAGGAGTTTGATGTTGACCCCGAGCGCGCCGACCATTTCACGGTTCGACGCGCCGGCGCGGATCAGCATGCCGAGCCGGGTACGCATCACCAGCACATAGAGCAGCAGCGCCACGGCGAGCGTGACTACGATGATGACGAGGCGGTAGGCCGGATAGTAAAGGCCCGGCAGGATTTGCACGGCAGCGAGCATTTCGCTCGGCAGCGACAGCGTCATGCCGGCCGGTCCCCAGACCAGGCGCACCAGCTCGTTGAAGAACAGCAACAGCCCGAACGTGCCGAGCACGTGATCGAGGTGGCTGCGACCGTAGAGCCGGCGTATCGCGATCACTTCGAGTGCCATGCCCGCCACCAGCGTCGCGGCGATCGCGAGCAGGGCGCCGAGCACGAAGCTGTCGGTCCACGCCGCAAACGTGGCGGCGAAATAAGCGCCGAGCATATAGAGCGAGCCGTGCGCCAGATTGACCAGATCCATAATACCAAAGATCAGCGTCAACCCGGCCGCCAAGAGGAACAGCAGCATGCCGAGCTGGACGCCGTTCAATAACTGCTCGGTGAAATAGAGCATAGACGCCTATACCGCTCGTCCCCACGAAAGCGGGGACCCAGCTTTCGCGGTCCCTTAGCGCGAACTGGATTCCCCCTGCCGCAGGAATGAGCGGTAGAATTGCGGGCGCGTCAACAGCCGATCTACTTCATCATGCACTTGTCGTGGAAACGGTCCTGATCGTCCTTGACGATCAGGGCGACGGTCTTGAGCGCATAAGAGCCGTCGGCGTTCTTCACCGCATCCTGCAGGTAGAAATTCTGAATTGGGATGTGGTTGTTGCCGAACTTGAAGTCGCCGCGCACCGACTTGAAGTCGGCCTTCTCCATCTCCTTGCGCATGCCTTCTTTGTTGCTGAGGTCGCCCTTGACCGCGGTGATGGCGCTGTCGATCAGGCCGACCGCGTCGTAGGTTTGCGCGCCATAGAAAGACGGCGAGGCGTGGTACTTGGCCTTGTAGTCGGCGACGTATGTCTTGTTGGCGTCGTTAGGCAGATCGTTGACCCACTCCTGGGCACCGGGCACGCCGACCGCGAGATCCTTCAGCCGCGGCAGCGACAGGTCGTCGATTGTGAACGCGGTGTAGAGCGGAATCTGGCCCTTCAGCCCTGCCTGCACATATTGGGTGACGAATTGCACGCCGGCGCCACCGGGATAGAAGGCGAAGATCGCATCGGGCTTTGCCTCGCGCGCCTTGGACAGTTCGGCGGAGAAATCGAGTTGATCGGGCCAGCGCGTCAATTCCTGGCCGACGATCTGGCCTTTGAACGTCGTCTGCACGCCGGCCAGCATGTCCTTGCCGGCGGCATAATTCGGGCCCAGCAAGAACGCGGTCTTGACGCCCTTCTCGTTCATGTAGCGGCCGACCGCGGCCGGCGTCTGGTCGTTCTGCCACGATGTCGAGAATACGTACGGCGAACAGAGTTCGCCGGCCAGCTGATTGGGTCCGGCATTGGTGACCACCGTCATGGTCTTGGAATCGACCAGCGGCTTGAGTGAGGCGAGCAGCACGTTCGACCAGATATAGCCCACGACGAAATCGACATGGTCGGACTCGATCAATTCCTGCGTCTTCTGCACCCCGACTTCCGGCTTGAGCTGGTCGTCGGCATAGATGACCTCGACCGGCAGACCGCCGAGCTTGCGGCCGTGCTGATCGAGCCCCAGCTCGAACGAATTCTTCATGTCGTTGCCGATCGCGGCGACCGGTCCTGAGAAGGTCGAGATGAAGCCGATCTTGACGGTCTTTTGCTGTGCCAGTGCCGGCCCGGCGAATAGCGCCAGCACGGCAGCCGGAATAATGGTCATTCCTCTCATGGCGTCCCCCCTTTTGGTTTCCGCACGGTGCCGTGCGCAAGCATTCTATTGCCGTTTCAAGCTTAGCTCTATGGTGCAGACGGCGATTTGATCGCGGTCGGCCGGGCTAATCAAGCTCTAGCTTCGATCCTCGTCCGGCTCGTCTCGCGATTACGCCGGAGATAGCGCTCAATCAGCGCCACAGCGTGACCAAAGGACCGTCCGATCCGAACACTGGATCGGTCGCCGGCAGCGGCACTTTCGGAATGCTGAGGACGGCCTTGGCGTGGTCGGGCTTGGTACCGCGGCAAAGATTGTAATGGCCGCTCGGCGGATAGGCGCCGATGACGACCAGCGTCGGGCTCTGCGCCAGGCACTGATGGCCGGTGCCGGCCGGCAGGATGACGACGTCGCCGGGCGTGATTTCGATCTTTTCGCCATTCTCCCCGCCGAAGCGCACCGTGGCGCGCCCGCGGGCGATGCCCATCGCCTCGTGAATCATCGAATGATAGTGGACGTAAGGATAAATCCCGTTGCGCCACATATTGCCCCAGCCGTTGGCCGCGAATGTCTTCTCGATCACGGCTTCCGGATCGGGCGAGCCGACGAGATCGATACCGCCGCGGTACAGAAGGAGCGGCAAGCTGGGATTATTCGGAATCCGACCGTCGTCGGTAAAATTGTAGGTGATTGGGTCGGGAGCGCTCGTCGAGGTCGGCATGATGTCTCAATTCGCCAACAGCCCGGCAGTTCTGCAGGCATTTAGGTTGAAAATTCATAACACGGACATCACCGCCGGCTCGACTTACCTACACCCGCTTGCCGTTGCGCATCATGTCGACAAAGCGATTGAACAATAAATGGCTGTCGCGCGGGCCGGGCGAGGCTTCGGGATGGTATTGCACCGAGAACACCGGCCGGTCCTTCAAAGCGAGGCCGCAATTGGAGCCGTCGAACAAGGAGACATGGGTCTCCACGGCGTTGTCCGGCAGCGTCGCCCGGTCGACGGCGAAACCGTGATTCATCGAGGTGATTTCGACCTTGCCGGTGACGAGGTCTTTCACCGGATGATTGGCGCCGTGATGACCCTGATGCATTTTCATGGTCTTGGCGCCGACCGCGAGCGCCAGCATCTGATGGCCGAGGCAGATACCAAACACTGGTTTTTGCTCGATCAAGGCGCGGATCACTGGAACGGCATATTCTCCAGTAGCGGCCGGGTCGCCCGGGCCGTTGGACAAAAAAATGCCATCAGGCTTGAGCGCCAGAATGTCGGCGGCCGACGTCGTCGCCGGCACCACGGTCACCTTGCAGGCATTCCCGGCAAGCTGACGCAATATGTTGCGCTTGATGCCGTAGTCGATCGCGACGACGTTGAATTCGGCGTGGTCCTGGCGGCCATAACCCTCACCCCACCGCCACGGCGTCTCGTCCCAGGTGAAGCGCTGTCCGGTCGTCACCATCGGCACTAGGTCCATGCCGACGAGCCCCGGCCATGCACCGGCTTCGCGCTTGAGCGCGTCGAGATCGAAGCGCCCTGACGGTTCATGCGCGATCACCGCGTTGGGCATGCCCTTTTCGCGAATGAGCGCGGTCAGCGCGCGGGTGTCGAGCCCAGCGAGCCCGATGACGCCGCGGCTTTTCAACCAGGCGTCGAGATCACGCGTGGCGCGATAGTTGGACGGGGCCGTGATTGCGGAATGCAGCACGATACCGCGCGCGCCGGGCGTCGCCGCGAGGTTGACGGTTTCGATATCTTCCTCGTTGGTACCGACATTGCCGATATGGGGAAATGTGAAGGTGATGATCTGACCGGCATAGGAGGGATCGGTGAGGATCTCCTCATAGCCGGTCATGGCGGTGTTGAAGCAGACCTCGCCGACGGCGTGACCGGTCGCACCGAAGCCAATGCCTTCGAGTACGGTGCCGTCCGCCAGAACGAGAAGCGCCGTCGGCTTGGGCTCATCCCAGCGGGCCGGTGTCGTGGACGACTGCGGTTGTATCGGCATAGCGAAGGGCCTAAATCATTGCGGCTCGCCCGTAAGCCCCAACGGGTGCCATTGCGAGAGGCCTTAGCCGTGTTGCGCGACGATATCAACAGCTCCTTGAAAGAGGCGATGAAGTCAGGCCAGGCGCGCCGCGTCTCGACGCTGCGCCTGATCAATGCCGCGATTTTGCAGCGGGAGACCAGCGGCGCCGAGCGGACGACGCTGAGCGATGCCGAGATTCTCGACGTCATGGGCAAGATGATCAAGCAGCGCCAGGAATCGCTCGACATCTACGAGAAGGCCGGCCGCGGCGAACTCGCCGCCCAGGAGCGTGAGGAGATCGAGATCATATCGGCCTACCTGCCAAAGCAGATGTCCGACATCGAAGCGGCTCACGCTATTTCTACCCTGATCAAGGACATCGAGGCCGAAACGCTCAAAGACATGGGCCGCGCCATGGCGGCGCTCAAGCAGCGCTTCGCCGGGCGGATGGATTTTTCCAAGGCCAGCGCGCAGGTCAAGAAACTGCTCGGCGGCTAGCGAAACGGTTGCGTTTGCGTGAGCGACAGTTCCATGACCAAGCGCAGGACTCTGGTCGGGCTTATCGGGCGAAACATCCAGGGCTCGCTGTCGCCGGCGCTGTTTGCCGATGCGTTCGAAGCCGCCGGGATCGACGGCTATTACCATCTCATGGATGTCGATCGTATGCCGGGGCGGCAACTGCCGCAGCTTCTCGACGCGATCAAAGTCGCCGGCTTCGCCGGCGCCAACATCACCTATCCTTTCAAGCAGGAGATTATTCCATTGCTCGATGCGGTGGACCCGGAAGCCGCGCAAGTCGGCGCGGTCAACACCATCGCGATCGCGCCAGACGGCCGTACTAGCGGCTACAATTTCGATCGCCCCGGCTGGCGCAACAGCTTTGCGGCGAGCCTTGGCGCCGATAGCGCGGAGGGCGCGACCGTCGTGCAGGTCGGCGCCGGCGGCGCCGGGCGCGCGGTCGCTTTTGCGCTGATGGATCTTGGCGTTGCCGGCCTCGTGCTTCACGATCTCGATAACACGCGCGCAGACGCGCTTAAGGCCGATGTCGCCAAGCACTACGGCGCGGATCGCTGCCGTGTGACCCGCGACCTTCCACGCGACATGGCGGCCGCCGACGGAATCGTCAACGCCACGCAGATCGGCATGGGCGGGTTTCCAGGCAACCCGATACCCGTGGCCGCGCTCAAGCCGACACATTGGGCCGCCGACGTCATCTATACGCCGGTCGAGACCGAATTCCTCAAAGCCGCGGCCGGCAAAGGCGCGCGCGTCCTGGGCGGCAGCGGCATGTGCGTGTATCAGGCAATCGAAGCATTTCGGCTTCTGACCGGCATCGCGCCGGACGTTGCGCGCATGCATCGAGCTTTTGCCAAAGGGTTAGCCGCACGCGACGCGGCGACGATTTGAGCCGACCGCATGATCGTGCCAATTTTCGCAAACCGATAACGGAGACATATGGATATGCCGGTTTGTCCTATTCGCGGCGTCCGCAGCGTCGAACTGGTCGTCAGCAATCTCGACGAGGCGGCGCGGTTCTATGAGACCGTCTGGAGCTTGGCGCCGGTGGCGGCGAGCAACGAAGCGCGTTATTTCCGCGGCACCGGCGCTTATCATCACGTGCTCGGCCTGCATGGCGGTACGCAGCCGGCGGTGGTGCGCATCGCCTTCGATGTCGCCGATCGCGCCGGCGTCGATGCCCTGTACGAAAACGTTTCGGCCACGGGCGCGAAGCCCGGTAAGCCAGCGAAATTGACGACGGCCGGGGGTGGCTACGGTTTTGCCTGCAAGGACCCGGACGGCCGCAACCTCGCTTTTGTCACCGATTGCGCCGATCACGCCGACACCGCCGACGTTCCCGACCGGCCGAGCAAGATCGTGCACGTCAACCTCAATACGGTCGATTTCGACGGCACGCTGAAATTTTTCACCCAGGCGCTCGGCTTTCGCGTCGTCGACGATAATGCGCCGCTGTGGTTCCTGCATTGCGACAATTCCGATCACTGCTCGATCGTGCTGTGCAAGCTGAACCTGCCGACCCTCAACCACATCGCGTTCGAAATGCCGGAGTTCGATTCCGTCATGCGCGGCATGGGCCGCATGAAGGACAGCGGCTATCCGATCGAATGGGGCCCCGGCCGCCACGGGCCCGGCAACAACGTGTTTGCCTATTTCTGCGGCCCCGACGAGGTGCCGCTGGAATACGCCGCCGAAGTCTTGCAGATCGACGACAGCTACCAGCCACGGCCGTCCGACTACTGGAAATTCAAGCCTGGCCGCTCCGATCAATGGGGCATCACCCAGCCACGTTCACCGCGCTATTACCGGGTGCAGCGGCTGTTCGGCTTTACGGCCGACGGCGATCAGCTTGGGTGACAAAGCGGTGCCGGGCTGAACGCCAAGCCTGTGGATAACTAGGACAAGCCGGTTCGGCCTTGCCCTGCACTCCCCCCGCCCTATCTTCGCACCGCATCCGGGGTACGGTAGCGAATCACCATGCGCTTTACGCCGCAATTTCTCGATGAGCTGCGGGCGCGGCTTCCGGTTTCGGAAGTCGTCGGCCAGCGCGTCAAATTGCGCAAGGCCGGGCGCGAATGGAAGGGCTTGTCGCCGTTCAACAAAGAGAAGACGCCGTCGTTCTTCGTCAATGATCAGAAGGCGATGTGGTTTGATTTCTCATCGGGCAAGAACGGCAACATTTTCGATTTTCTGATGCTCACCGAGGGCGTGAGCTTTCCGGAGGCCGTGGAGCGGCTTGCGGTGCAGGCCGGCGTGCCGCTGCCGGTGATGACGCGCGAGGCGGCGGCTTACGAGGAACGGCGCAAGTCGCTGCACGACGTCGTCGAGCTTGCCGCCAAATACTTCGAGGCGACTCTCGCGTCGCGTAATGGCGCCCGCGGGCGCGGCTATCTGCTCGATCGCGGCGTCCATGCGGCGACGCAACTCAAATTCCGCCTTGGCTACGCGATGCCCGATCAATATGCCCTGAAAGAGCATCTCGGCGCGCTCAAGATCTCGGCCGAGGACATGGCGGAGGCCGGCCTCGTCGTCACCGGCGATGATATTCCGGTGCCGTACGATCGCTTTCGCGATCGCGTGATATTTCCGATCAGCGATTGGCGCGGCCGGGTGATCGCCTTCGGCGGCCGCGCGCTCGATAAAGAGGTGTCCGCCAAATATCTCAATTCGCCGGAGACGCCGCTCTTCCACAAAGGCGCGACGCTCTACAACATCGCAGAGGCGCGCAAGGCCGCCCACAACGGCGCGCGGGTCATCGCGGTCGAAGGCTATATCGACGTCATCGCCATGGTCACCGCCGGCTTCGAGGCGACCGTGGCGCCGCTCGGCACCGCGCTCACCGCCGAGCAGCTGGCGCTGATGTGGCGGATGGCCGACGAGCCGATCCTGTGCTTCGACGGCGACGAGGCCGGCAGACGCGCGGCCTACCGCGCGGTCGATGTGGCGCTGCCACTGCTCAAGCCCGGTAAAAGCTTGAAGCTCGCCACGCTGCCTGACGGCCAGGATCCCGATGACCTCGCCCGGTCCGCCGGGCGCGAAGCGATCGATGACGTGCTGTCCGCAGCGCGTCCGCTGGCGCAAGTACTTTGGGCGCGCGAGAGCGAGGCGGGTCCGTTCGACACGCCGGAACGGCGCGCCGCGTTCGAGGCGCGCGTCGGCGAAGTGACGGCGGCAATCGCCGATGAGTCAGTGCGCCGTTACTACCGTCAAGATTTTTCCGAAAAACTTCGCCGCATGTTCATGCCGGCGGAAATGTCGACGCGCCGCAGCGCCTTCAACAAGTCGGGCTTCAACGGGGGTTCGACCGGCAAGCACTACGATCAGAAAGCTCGGCCCGGTAGCGCAGCCGGTTCCGCGGCGGCAACATTTGGCCGAGACGACACCTACGTGGCGACGAGCGCCAACCTTGCGACCAGTCCGCTGCATCGCGGGCATCGCGCAGCGATCCCGCGCCGGGAAGCACTGATCCTGCAAGCGGCGCTCAACCACCCCTGGCTCTTGCACGACCACCTCGAAGAACTCGCCGCCGCCGAGTTCCGCCATGCCGACACGCAGAAGCTCAAAGGCGCACTGATCGATGTCTTTGCCCATCATTTCGCCGGGGATTTCGCCAAAGACGCGAGCCCGGATGGCGAGAGCGAGCGCGCGGCGCTGGCGGCCGAGCTCGCCAAGCGGGGGTTCGGTGATCTGCTGGAGCGCATCCACCGCAGCATCACCACGCTCTCGGTCTGGGGCGCCCGGCCAGACGCCGGCGCGGCCGATGTTTTGTTGACCTGGAAGCAGCTCGTTGCCTTGCATCGGCAGTGGCATTCCCTAACTAGGGAACTTAGAGACGCGGAAAACGCGCTCGGGGCGGACAATTCGGAGGCAAACTACGCGCGGTTGCGCGATGTCAAAGCCCGCCTGTCCTCGCTCGACGGAACCGAGGCTCTGGTCGAGGGCTTCGGAGCATCCTCGGGCCGGGTCTCGAGATCGCTGTAGTCCTCACCTCCTCCCCAAAAGGTGAGGAGGAACGAGTGCTGGACTCAAAGCCGCCGGCGAGGGAATAAGAGGTCACCTTCCCGGTTAGGGTTAGTCGGAGCTTAACGGAGTTCCGCCACATTTGGCCTCGATTCGGGCGGTGCGGGCGGGCTGGTGCCCTTTTGCGCTGCCCTTTTTGGCCGGAGCCCTGACACCCCACCTTCCGCCGGGGGCGGGGACCGGCCCAACAACAAGGGACCGCAGGCCCTTAGGCTCGTGATCCCGGTGCGTTCTCCCCCCTCCTTTGGGGGCGAGACTCACGACATAGAGTAGGGGGACGCAGGACGCGCCCCGTGGAGACAGAGATATGGCAACCAAGAGCGTGGCCCCCAAACCCGTCGCAGCGAGCAAGGCCAAACCGGTGCGACCAAACGGGTCCGCCCCGCAAAAGGATGCCGAGGGGCCGGAGAAGGAAACCCCGGAAACCCCCGACGCCCCGCTGCCGTTGCTTGACCTGTCCGATGCGGCTGTCAAGAAAATGATCAAGTCCGCCAAGAAGCGCGGCTATGTCACCTATGAGCAGCTCAATGCAGTGATGCCGTCCGAGGAGGTCACTTCGGAGAAGATCGAAGACATCCTGGCGATGATGAGCGAGATGGGCATCAACGTCGTGGAGACCGAAGAAGCCGAGGCCGACGGCGAGGAAGCCGAGGAGGCCGAGGAGGAAGAGAGCGAAGGCGGCGAGATCGTCGAAGTCGCCCCCAAGACCCCCGCCAAGTCGGAGGCCAAGGAGCCGACCGAGCGCACCGACGATCCGGTACGAATGTACCTCCGCGAAATGGGCTCGGTAGAGCTCCTTTCCCGCGAGGGCGAAATCGCGATTGCCAAGCGTATCGAAGCTGGCCGCGAGGCCATGATCGCCGGGCTGTGCGAGAGCCCGCTGTCATTCCAGGCCGTCATCATCTGGCGTGACGAATTGAACGAGGGAAAAGTCTTTCTCCGCGACATCATCGATCTCGAGGCGACCTATGCCGGCCCCGACGCCAAGCAAGTGGCCCCGGGAATGACGCCGGGCGGCGATCCGGCGGCCATGGGTGCCAACGGCGGCTCGAATATGGGCTCCAATGGGGCTTCCGGCGCCGGCGTTAGCGGCATGCCGGGCAACGGCGGTTTTGTGCCACAGCCGGTGCAGACCGTGGCGCCGCCTTCGGCGCCGCCCGGCGCCACTCCCTTCAAGCCGCAGCCGGCGGGCGACGGCGAGGAAGGCGGCGAAGAGGCCGCCATCGCGGACGCCGATATCGACGAGGACGATCTCGAAAACTCGATGTCGCTTGCCGCCATCGAGGCCGAGCTCAAGCCGAAAGTGCTCGAAACCTTCGACAACATCGCCGACGCGTTCAAGCGGCTGCGCCGGCTGCAGGATCAGGACATCGAGCGGCGGCTGGTCAATGAGAAGCTCTCCCCCAACCAGGAGCGCAAGTACAAGAAGCTCAAGGATGAGATCATCCAGGAGGTGAAGTCGCTCCGCCTCAATCAGGCGCGCATCGACGCCCTGGTGGAGCAGCTCTACGGCATCAACAAGCAGCTTGTCGGCCACGAGGGCCGGCTGATGCGGCTCGCCGAGAGCCACGGCGTCATCCGCGAAGGCTTCCTCAAGCAATATCAGGGCTCCGAGCTCGATCCGCGCTGGCTCAATCGGGTGTCGAAACTCTCCGAAAAGGGCTGGAAGAATTTTGTCGCCCGCGACAAGGACCGCATCAAGGAATTGCGCACCCATATCCACAACCTCGCCACCGAGACCGGGTTGGAGATCGGCGAGTTCCGCAAAATCGTGCACATGGTGCAGAAGGGCGAACGCGAGGCGCGCCAGGCCAAGAAGGAAATGGTCGAGGCCAATCTGCGGCTCGTCATTTCCATCGCCAAGAAATACACCAACCGCGGCCTGCAATTCCTCGATCTCATCCAGGAAGGCAACATCGGCCTGATGAAGGCGGTCGATAAGTTCGAATACCGCCGCGGCTACAAGTTCTCGACCTATGCGACGTGGTGGATTCGCCAAGCGATCACCCGTTCGATCGCCGACCAGGCGCGCACCATTCGCATCCCAGTGCACATGATCGAGACCATCAACAAGATCGTGCGCACCAGCCGCCAGATGCTCAACGAAATCGGCCGCGAGCCGACGCCGGAAGAGCTTGCCGAAAAGCTCGGCATGCCGCTGGAAAAGGTGCGCAAGGTTCTCAAGATCGCCAAGGAGCCGCTCTCGCTCGAGACGCCCATCGGCGACGAAGAGGATTCGCATCTCGGCGATTTTATCGAGGACAAGAACGCGATCCTGCCGATCGACGCCGCGATTCAGTCGAACCTGCGCGAAACCACGACCCGCGTGCTCGCTTCGCTGACGCCGCGCGAAGAGCGCGTGCTGCGCATGCGCTTCGGCATCGGCATGAATACCGACCACACGCTGGAAGAAGTCGGCCAGCAGTTCTCGGTGACCCGCGAGCGCATCCGCCAGATTGAGGCGAAAGCGTTGCGGAAGTTGAAGCATCCGTCGCGTTCCAGAAAACTGCGCAGCTTTCTGGACAACTAACGAAGTCATCCCGGGCACGGCACGTCGTGGTGCCGCAAGCCTGGGATGCTTAAAACTCAAGTCAGGGACAATTCGGCCGTCAGCGCTACATCGCGCCGCGTAAATCTGACCCTATTTTTTGTGCGCCGTGATCTTGACCGCCTTGCCGGCGCCTTGCTCAACCCCGCGGCAGTCGATGCCGGTATAGGTCCATGTCACGCCGACGGGCGAGAAGGTATAGGGGCCCTGGTAGTCGCCGTAGCAACTCGGCGTCGTGTTGTAGCAAAACATTTGCGCGACATTGCCGACCAGGAAGCCGTTGCACACGCCGCTCACGCCCGTCGTCGTGGCATAATTGCCGGTCATCGCCGATCCGGTCTGCGTAAAGCTCAGTTTGACCCGATGCGGTCCGGGCGCCCCGCTCGCCGTGTACGAACCGACATAAGCGCCGCTGTAATTTTGCGCCCATGCGCTTGCGGTCAATCCCACTTGAAGTGCCGCGGCCGCGGCTATGACGCCATAGACCCTTCTCATCGTGCCCTCCTGTTGCCGAATCCCCTGCCCGGTTCGCTTGCATCAATAGCGGCGCCCGATGACATCGGGTTGTACCGTCTAAGTATAAATACCGTGGATAGCTAATTGCAACCTTAAGTTATGGACAGGCGACGCCATATTCGCCGCACGGAGGCCCTCCTCCAGACTAAATCCGCAATACAATCGGCCCGAATACTCTGGTCGAGGACCGGGGACGCGCACTCCAGCTTCCTCGAACCTTGATTTGTGTAACGGGGGCGTGGACGCATGGCCGCCGAAGGGGACTTCAAGGCTCGCAAGATCGAAATTGATGACGATACCGCCGATCTGTTGGAAGCGCGCGCGGCGGCGCTGGGGATCAGTGTCGCGGAGCTGATGGCCGCGATCGTCGGCAATAAGCCGGTTGTGACGCCGCAAGCCACGAATGGCGATGCGCAAGCCGCTGCCGGCGACACCCCTGCGACCAAAGGCGACCGGTTCGACGCACGCTGGAGCGAAGTCAAAGCCTGGATCGACAGTTGGGGCAAACCGAACGAGCTGCCGCGTCCGAAGCTAGGGAAGTGACGCAGTTCATTGTTCTGGAATTAATGTTCACTTGGCTCATCTGCGGCCTTGACCCGCACATCCAGGCTATTCGAGATGCCGGTGCATCGATTGCCTGAGGCAGCCATGACAGAAGCCGGCTGGACGCTTCATCCGCAACTTCAAGTCGACACCTCTCCGGTCGGAGATCTCGCTCTATGCCGCGTGGTGGCGATCAACGACGCCAACTATCCGTGGCTAATTCTGGTGCCGCGACGCGCGGGCGTCACCGAGATCGCCCACCTCGGCAACGATGCCGGGCCGCTGATCGAAGAAATCCAGCGCACGTCGCATGGCCTTAAAGACGCCACCGGCTGCGACAAGCTCAACATCGCCGCGATCGGCAACGTGGTACCGCAGCTGCATATCCACATCGTCGCGCGATGGATCAACGATCCGCTGTGGCCGAAGCCGGTGTGGGGCGCCGCGCCGCCGCGACCCGGCGATCCAGCGGCCTTCGCGCGTTTTGTCGCCGCGATGCGCGAGCGGCTTGGCATTGCCGAGCCCAATTCATTCGCTCCGGCGAGGACAGGATCGCGGTGAGGGGGCGGCCCGACGGGCCGGCGCGGCGTCGTCCATGCGATGGACGCCGCTTGGGAGGAAGTTAGTCGGCGGTCGGGAAACGCCGGCGCGCCGCGGCCGATTGATCGGTCGCCTCGTCGATGACTTCGAATGCGGTCTCGAAGGCGCCCGTCACCGTGGCAATAATGCGCGCCACTCCGCGCCGCCACTGCGCCGGATATTTCGCAGAAAGAGAAATAGTCGTCATATTCGCTGTCTTTCGGGTTAGCTGGATGGCTGCGGGCATGCCTTCGTCAAATCCGCGTCGATGACGACAGGATGCGCTCGATCTGGCGTTCGGCCTCGTCGGTCAGGAATTTTCCGCTGCTTTCGAGGTAAACCGCGATTTCGCGTTCGGCGGCGTGCCGGCGTCCCTCGACAATCGTGTCGAATAAGCGGCTGAACAGACCGCGCCAGCGCTTCGGCTCTGCGGCGGTAAAGAACTCGTATTGTCCGTCCACGGTGCGGGCGTAGGCCATGGCATCATTCTCCGGATTCGAAGCCCGCCGACGCAAAAAAGCGTCTCGCGCGAACTCTTTTTTGATTTGCTGCGATGCAATATATTCAGTGGGGACCGCGCTGCAATGCATTGTCGCGCATGGATTCCATGCGCCTGACTCATACGTTGCACTGCAATATGCGCGTCACAAAAGCCACAATCGGGCCAAATGGCGCAAAACGCAGTCCTGACGCGGCCGAATGGCCGCTTTGCCGTCACAAGGATTGCGAGAGGGTTAACGCGGCGAGTGCAAAATCTTCACGCGCACTTTACCAGCTCATTTCCAACTCTTTAGAAACGTCGAGCGTGTTGTGCATTGCCCCGTTGACCACATCGAAAACGCGGCGCGCGCTCGACATGCGGATGGCGTCACCCTGTTCGAGCCGATAGATCGAGGAAATGCTCGGCTTGGCGCCTGGCAGGCGGCTCAAAATATCGACGATCTCCCAGCCGAGCTGTTCCTGCCTGATCTGGCGCAGGCGGGGAAATCGCGCTTTGAGGGGGCGGGCTCGCGGGCGTTTGGCCATTGTCGTCGCACCGCGTCAAGAGCTTCGCCGCGGCGCTGACCGGTTCGCGACGAACCGATTGGCGCTAATGGCTTGGGGGCGAGAATAGCCACCGCAATAACGCGGCGCCCGCGAATGAAGCGCGAGTTGCTCCGGCTGCTGTGCATTGCCGCGCATGCGTTTTGCGGAGGTCGAGTAGACACGTATCGGGACCATGCTCGGTGGCTAAGAGATATGGCAGCTAAATGCAAGTCATTGATTTTCTTTGTATTCTTTGAGTTGCTACTAAGTTCCATTGACAATCAATGATAGTCATAAACTATTCTTTGAGTTGTATCGTATACACTTAGGTTGTACCCTCTCTGCGCGAGGAATGGCGATGAGTTGGGCAAACCGGTTCGGACCTCTAAGTAGTAAAGGCCGTCAGGGCGGCACGGCCGAAAGCGCGGCAGCACCTCGCGATAGCGGCAAGGTGGCCGAGGACATCGGTATCGCCGTACTCGAACTGGCGGACCGCGCCCGCGACGCCGGGCTTTCCTCGATCGGCTATCTCCTTGAAATGGTTGCACTGGAAGCGGGCGCGGAAGCAGTCGCGCGGCAATGGCCAGCTAAGAGCACGGACAGCTAGGCGTGGTATTTCACGCCGGACAGCGGCAGGCAAAACTGGTCCATGCTAATATTGCTGCGCTCTGCAGCAATAAGGAGACGCCGGGCATGGTGGCCGTCCTTCGCTTCCGTCGTGCCGCGGCGATAAGCAGCGCCACGCTTGTCTTCGCCCTTACGCAAGTTCTCGGCGTGTCGAGCGCGTTCGCCTTTTCCGCATCCTTCGCCTGGTGCCGTGAAGCTTCACCGAATTTTCAGCTCCAGGACGTGCCGGCCGGAACGGTGAACTTGCAGTTCGCCATGACGGATATCGATAAGCCGTCGTTTCATCACGGCGGCGGCACGGTCGGTTACCGCGGTCAGCCGGAAGTGCCGTGCGGCGCTTTCGCCTCGGGCTTCGTCGGTCCGGCGCCACCGCCCGGCGAGGTGCACACTTACGAGTTCAATATCAAGGCGCTCGACTCCAACGGTGCGGTGCTGGCCACAACGACCGCACGCCGCAAATTTCCCGAATAGACCAGTTCGTCCGCGGCCGGAACCGCGAGTTGATTCCCAGCCAAGGCAATCACGTTTTATTTCGGCCTCTTGATGCGCGAGAGCGCGCTGTCCCGGTGCCAAGACATCACCTTTCACGAATCACCAAATGGCCGAAGCGCGGCCGGATTCAGCCGTGACAAGGCTCATTCGGTGAGGGACCAAAGCGGAGTCTCGTGATGCGCTGTTCGATTTTTAGCGGCAGACTTATTTGGTTTGGCATTCTCATGGCAACGGCGAACGCGGCTCGTGTGGTCTCATCGACATCACCCCGTGTGACACATCCGGTCATTGGCGGCTGCGGTCGCGGCGTGATCTAGAGCGCCGCGACCGCGCTCACCTCGATCAGAAACTGCTCCTGCACCAGGCGATCGATGATGAGCAGCGTATTCGGCGGATAACGCCCATCCTTGAACAGCTTCGGAAATTCGCGCGTGCGATAGGCCATGAATTTCGCAATGTCCTGCGAGTGCACCAGGTAGGTGGTGAACTCTATCAAGTTGGCGAAGCTTGCGCCCTGCGAGGCCAGCGCCGCGCCGATATTGGCGAAGACGAGAGTGCATTGCGCGTCGAAATCGGGCGGCGCCTTGCCGTCCTTGTCGCCGCCGACCTGGCCGGCGATGAACAAAAACTCCGACGCCTTGACCCGCGTTAATTGCGAATATTGCCCGAGCGGCGTGCCAAGAGTTTCGGGATTAAGAATTTGAATTTGGGCCATTGGGTGCTCCGCAACCTTGCAGTGAATGGAACCGCAGACTATCGCGGCACGGTCGCGAGCGCACCGGCACTTGCGAGCCGTGATTGCCTTCCCATCTGTGTGAGGCCGGGCCAGAAGGACCGATAGAATGAGCTTCTCACGCGCAGGTTTCGCCCCCTTCTCATTCGCGGGCGCCGAACCCTACGACGCCGCGTCGCGGCGCGCGGCGCTCGACCGGCTCGACATGCTGGCGACCGCGTTCGACACCGCGTTCATCCTGCCGGGCACCAATGTGCGGTTCGGCGTGGAATCGCTGCTTCGCCTCGTGCCCGGCTTCGGCGACGCTATCGCGTCAATGCTGTCGTTTTATCTGCTCTATGAGGCGCGCCGGCTTGGCGTGCCCCGGCTTCTCTTGGCCCGCATGCTCGGCAACGTCCTGCTCGAAGGCACGGTCGGCATGGTGCCGCTGGCAGGCGATGCATTCGACGTGTTCTTCCGCGCCAACCGTCGCAATGTCGCCCTGCTGCGCAGGCATTTCGCGCGGGTGGGATACTAAAATCCTCGCAACAGCTTGGCGAGATCTCAGCAGGCCTTTTTCCATTCCGCGTCGCGCGCTTTCTTCTTCGCGCCCGAGCGGGTGATGCTCTTGATCTTGGCCGGCGGCCGGCCGGACTTTTCCGCAATGTCGCGGTCCTGCTCGATCAGGAATCCATGCGCGGGCTTGTCGCCATCGATGCCGCCGAGGAGCTCGCGCGGCACCTTGCGGTTGGAGCGTTGCGTCCCGTCCTCGTAGAGGACGTCGAACATGACGAATTCCGAATTCAGTCCCGGTTTTCTCGGCATGATTTTTCTCCGTATTGTTGGAGCATGATTTTGGCTAAACGCGACTTGCCCCTTCGAATCATGCCCGGCGGCGATCTTGAACGAAAACGCCGGCGCCATTATGACGCCGGCGTTGCATATATGCCGTCAGTTACGCCGCTTGCAGATTGGTCGCGGCGGACTTGCCGCTGCGCCGATCGGCCTCGATGTCGAAGGTCAGCTTCTGGCCTTCGTTAAGGGTGCTCATGCCGGCACGCTCGACGGCGGAGATGTGAACGAACACATCGGGGCCGCCCGCGTCTTGGACGATGAAGCCGTAACCCTTCTGGGCGTTGAAAAACTTGACGGTACCTTGAGCCATATGGCCCTCCATTTGAAACGCATCATGCGTTTGGGGCCGTGCAAACCATTCGCACGGTCTTCAATCCGGATTTTGCGTTGCTTGAGAAAGGCCCTTCGGGGCGAAACGGCAAGGCAGGCTAAATCGCGAATGGCGCGTATATAGTGGCGTTTTGCCGATTTGGCAATCGCGCCGACCGGCCGGCTCCGCTTGAGCGTTAATCGGTGCCTTCCACGATCCGGATGTCGCGCACCGCACCGTCGCCCAGGGCTTCGAGGGCTTTCCTATAGGCGGGGCTATTATAAGCCGCGATTGCCTTTTCCAGGCTCGGAAACTCCGAAATCACGATGCGCTCCTTTTGCCCGGATTCGAAGGCAGCAGCCGCCGTGCCGCGCGCGATATAGCGGGCGCCGAACGGCGTTACCGCGGGCGGCGCCAGCTTGGCATAGGCTTCCAGTTTTCGTGGGTCGGAAATCGAACGATAAACGGTTACCCAATAGGCCTTCGGCATTTTACAGCTCCCTCTACGATTGGACCGCGTCGAACCGCGGCACGCCGTTATGACAACAGCTCCTCGGGGAGCCGGTCAGGCGTGTAGCCGCGGGGCGTATTATTCATCATGAGCCGGGTCAATGGCCAGCACAGCGATACACCCATCGCCATCGGGACCAGAATGTGCAGATCCCCGGTGACCAGCAGAACGCCGATTGGCGTGACGATGAAAAGTAGCGCGGCGACGATCATGGTGCCGAACAGCATTCTGTAGCGCCATTGCGCCATGCCGGCGGTGAAACGGATTGCGAGGCAGCCGTGTGCGGTGAGCCGCGTGTGGAAATCGCGCACGAAATCGCGATAGAGCGGCGTTTGCGCTTTGTCCGGCAGGCCGCTCGAAGACGCGTTGGAAACCGTAACGGCAGGACCGTCGACAAATTCGATTTTGCACTGATCGATGACATTGACGGCGTTGCCCAGTGCGGCCGTTTGCAGATGCACCGCAGCGATATTGGCATAGGCTTGCCGGCAGGCCGCGCCATCCTTCGTCCAGGCCATTGCGGTATCGTCGAGGACGATGCCGTGATTGGGGTTGCGCAAGACAAGCCGCGAACTGCCGGCGACGTAAAAGTACACGTCGTAAGAGCGCGAATTTTCCGGGTGCGGCGACAGGTCGGGCATAGCCAAACGCTTGGTCGATCCTGGGAGACGTCCGGTTCAAGTCGATTTGTGCTTTCGCATCCAGACGATGCACGCGACAAGAGACAATTTGCTATGCTGCCGGCGGGTTCGCTACCCTGGCGGGAGGAAGTGTTGCCATGTCGTTTTTCAGCACGCTGTTTGGCCGCGGCAAGTCTGCGCCGGAGACAAAGCTCTCGGATCCGGTGGAGTACAAGGGTTTTGTCATCCGCGCCGCGCCGTACAAGAACAACAGCCACTATCAGACCGCGGGCGTAATCGCGCGCGACATCGGCGGCGAGCGCAAGGAGCACCGCTTCATCCGCGCCGACTCTTATGCCTCATATGACGATGCAGTCACTTTCACCATCAACAAGGCGCGCCAGATCATCGATCTGCAGGGCGAGCGGATTTTCGACTCCTAGCCGTGCTCAGGAGATCATCCGCTCAGGCGATGATGAAAGCTCAGGATAGCCCTTCGACGATACGCAAGTCGCGGTCGGCGCCATTACCCAGCACTTTGAGCGCGGCCTGATAGCCGGCGCTGTCGTGGGCAGCGGCCGCCTTGTCGACGCTGTCGAACTCGATCACCACGACACGCTGCTTGAGGCCCTTTTCGTAAGCCATGGCCGCCGTGCCGCGCGCAAGAAAACGGCCGCCCGCGGCGGCAATCGCGGGGCCCGCCAGCTTGCCATATTCGGCCATCGCGTCCGGGTTCGAAATCGAAAAATAGGTTGCAATCCAATAGCCTTTGGCCATGACGTTTCTCCCTTAAGCCTCGGTCGGAGTCAGATTACCAGGGCGGGGGCGGCGAAAGCGAGAGCCGGAAATGCAGCGCGAGCCAGCGCTAGGCTGCCACTTCGTCCGCCGGATTGACTTTTTCGGCCTTGAGTCGCTTGAGCAACCCGCGCAGCGAGGCGATTTCGGCTTCCAGCATCGCGACGCGCTGAGCGACTTCCGTGGCGCTGGGCGGCGCTTCGGCGGTGCTTTCGGTCGCGGTGAAGCCGAGCCCGATCTCGTCGTTGCGGCGCCACTCCACCCGGGCGTGTAATGTCTGCTCGCGTTGCGGGATATAGAGTTCAACCACGTCGGGCAGGGTCACGTTGTCGGAAAAAACGATGCGGGCGCCCTTCTCCGAGAGGTCGCGGACCAGGCAAGCCAGCGCCCCGCGCTTGCGGCTGACATAAACAAAACCGCGCAGAAAGCTCTTGCTGCGTCTTGATCCGCGGCGCTCGCCCATCGTCCCCTCTTCGGCGCGCAAGTGAGCGATAAATGATACGCCCGCGACGCTTAATATCGTCTTACCGCTGCCTCTTTGCGACCACGGACAAATATCGCTTTCTTATCAGATAGTTATAATGCGATCCGGGCGGGGGATTCGAGCCGGTATCACCACATCGATAGCAACCGGCCGAGGTCATAAATGACGGCGCCGAGGACGCAAGCCAACAACCCGCCCCCGATGAGGATGAGCATGATCGCTGAATTCACCCGCGCAAGGGTGTGCTTGTCTAAATGAGCCTTGTCGGCGAGATGGGCCATAATCCCCGTCTCCTGGCAGCTAGCTGCCCTCGTCCGACGCCCCCTCCACTCCGAATTTTAATTCGACTCGTGCTTTTAGCATCATCGGCGCCAACAAGCCAGCATTGCAAGCGCTGCGGGGCTGTTGCGCTCCTCATTAGGCATTCCCCGCCTGAGTTGCACAACCCGTCGCAAGCCCAATAGATTTGGCCTAACCTTGTCTCGTCCCAAGGAGACGAGCGATGCATGTATTCAGCGTGGTGGACGAGGCCGAGTTCGACCCGAAGAAACACGTCGAAAAAATACTCGGCCAGGTCGAGGCAGGTGACGTCACCGTTGCCTGCTGGGAGCCGGGACAGATCAGCCCCTATCATTGTCACCCGGATGCCACGGAGATCTATTTCTGCTTCGAAGGAGGCGGCGTCATGCGTACGCCGACGCAGAACGTTACGGTCGCTCCCGGCGCCTTTGTCGTCCATCCGCCGGGCGAGGTGCATGAATACGCCAATGGCCCGGAGCGCACCCTGTTATTCCGCGTCCGCTACGGCAGCGACATGGCCGCCCGGCATCTGGATTGGCGCGGCCGCCCGGGCTGGGCGCAAAGCGCAGAGGACGCCGACTATTACCGCCGCCATCCCGCGACCTGACCAGTCACTCGTGCAAATTACTGGTTGGCGCCGTGGTTGATAGGCGGCTCGTTCTGGACGCAAAAATCTGCGTTGCCACGCTTGGCCGCTTCGCATTGCGCCATGGAATTGTAGGCGCAATCCTGCCCCGATCCGGTCTTCAGGCAGAAATTGTGATGAACGTAGCCGGATTGCGCAAAAGCGCTCGAGCCGCCAGCCAAGGCCGCCGCGAGCAAAGACGCCGTCATGATCGCCCGCATCGTAGGTCTCCGTTCTTGAATCCACCACCAACGCCCGCATGGGAGGGATGTTCCTCCCTTCCGGCCAATGACTTGCAACAGTTCCCGGTGTAACCGTAGCCACGCATTTGGTCGCATCAGGCGAGAAAGGTGAAATGAATGTTCAAAAAACCGCACTGTCCGGTCATCGCTATCGAGGAGCATTATTGGGACGAGGAGCTCGCCAAGACCTATAGCGGCGGCGAGGCTGGCCGGCCCGGCGAACAGTCCAAGCGGCTGCATGATTTCAACACCATCCGCATCAAAGAAATGGACGAGGCCGGCATCGACATTCAGGTGATCTCGCACGGCGCCCCGTCAACACAGAAACTGCCGGCCGAGACCGCGGCCGCCTTGGCCCGCCGCGTCAACGACCGGCTGCACGCCATCGTCGCCGATAATCCGCGCTTTGCCGCGTTCGCCGCACTACCTACCGCGGTCCCGGACGCCGCCGCCGACGAGCTCGAACGCACGGTCAAGCTCGGCTTCAAAGGCGCCATGCTGCACGGGCTGGCCAATGGCACGTTCCTCGACCACAAGCGATTCTGGCCGATCTACGCGCGCGCCGAAGCACTCGACGTGCCGATCTATCTGCATCCGTCGCTGCCGAACGCCGACGTCATGCGCATCTATTATGAGGACTACGTCAAAGACTTTCCGATGGTGGCGCGGCCGGCCTGGGGCTACACGGTCGAGACCGCCACGCTTGCCATACGGCTCGTGCTCTCCGGCGTGTTCGAGCGGCATCCGAAGCTGAAAATCATTCTGGGCCATCTCGGCGAGACGCTGCCGTTTCTGGTCTGGCGCATCGACCAGGCATTGGCGCGGCCGGGCCAGAAATCGATCAGCTTCCGCGATATTTTTTGCGGTAATTTCTACATCGCGACCAGCGGGAATTTCTCCAATCCGGCGCTGTTGTGCTGCGTCATGGAGATGGGTGTCGACCATATCCTGTTCGCCGTGGACTGGCCGTTCGTGATGAACCCGCCGGCGACGCAATGGATGGAGGGCGTACCACTGTGCGACGAGGACAAGGCCAAGATCCTTTCCGGCAACGCCAAGCGCCTGTTGCGGATGTGACGAAAGCTTCGCGTCATTTTTCGTTCGATCCCTTACTGCCCATCCGGGAAGTTTGGATTCATGACGAGGAGTTTGCAGCGAGCCGCCTGAGCATGATGCGGATCATGGCGAGGCGGACGAAGGCGGCGACGGTTATGGCGTAACGCTCGAAGTCACGAGCCAGCCGGCGATTGCGACTGATCCAGGCGAACGTCCTTTCGACAATCCACCTTTTGGGCAAGACCTCGAAGCCAGAAACTTCGGATCGCTTCACGATCTCCAGCTTCCATGCTCCTGTGCGCCAGACAACGAGCGCCATCTTCTCTCCGGCATAGCCACCATCAGCAAAGATGCGTTTGATGAACGGGAACAGTCGTCTTGCCCGGCGCAACAGCAGGAAGGCGCCGTCACGGTCCTGAACATCGGCGGGATGAACGACAACGTTCAACAAGAGGCCCAGCGTGTCGACCAGGATGTGCCGCTTGCGACCCTTGACCTTCTTGCCCGCGTCGTAGCCCGAAGGATCGAGCCAAGACCCCCTTTTTGAGCACCCTTCGCGGTTTGCGAGTCAATAATCGCTACCGTCGGACTTGCGTCACGTCCGGGCTGCTCGCGTACCGCGACGTAGAGTGCATGGTGGATGCGCTCCAACGTGCCATCCCAGTTCCATAGCTCCAGATAGTCGTGCACCGTGCTCTTCGGCGGCAGGTCTTTTGGTAGAGCCTTCCATTGGCAGCCGGTCCATAGGATGTAGAAGATCCCGTTCAGCACCTCACGCACGTTCACGGAGCGTTTGCGCCCGCCATGGCGTGCAGGCGGGATCATGGGCGCCACAATCACCCATTCGGCATCAGTCAAATCGCTCGGATAACGCAAGCCACTACGGTTCGCAGCTTGGCGGTGTTCTGGCTTCCACATCGGGCGCTCCATCGCGAATCAAGCGCCCAACAATGAATCACATCCGATTTATCAGATTCAAGAACTTCCCGGATCGGCTCTAAGATAAAATCGTGGATTGCCGCTTCTGCGCTGACCAGACGCGGCGTTCATAGCGGTCGAGTTGCTTAAGATCGGTGATAGCCTCCCCTAAGGCTTCGTATTCATCGCATTCCTCCTGCTTGAGGTCTTTCGCTGCGACATCAAGCGCCAGTTGTTGCACTGCGAGGACTCTGGCTCTTCCAAGATTACCTTAAGGTCGAGAGACGATATCGAGTGCTCAAATTTGGGTTCGTTTGGCCAAACTCACAGCTTTTGATTGCATCTGACGTTTTGTATACCTTTAGTAGCGATGGCACAACAAAAGTCCAGACCGATTACCCCAACAAGAATGTCGCCGCCATTTAGGGAAGTCACGATTTGCGCCCGTTAGAAATGTCACTCGGTTGGGGAGTAGGTTTAGCCGCCTTTCTATGGGTTAGGTTTGAATTCTGCTTCTTGAGAGGGCAGCGCGTGAAGCCTTCGCATTGCGCAACGCGCCGCCCGAATGCCATCTATCCGACCTTGAACATGTGGTTCTTCTGGCCACGCCGGCGCGGTGCTTTGGACGAGCGGGACATGTCGAGTTGCTTCTGCTGCTCGGCGATGTAGGCCAGAATCGGACCTAGCCGTTTGTTCTCGACAATCGCGGCCTGGTTGATCTGCGGACGCTTGTCGAAGGTGCGGTAGGGCAGGTCGACCCCGTTGTACCGGATCGCCAGTCTCCCATCCGGGTAATCAATCACCGTGACCCGCTTGCGCGCCAGCGAACGAGCAATGCCGGTCGGCTCAAGGATGAACAGCACCTGGTCGTATTGCAGGGTCAAGTTCACAGAAACCGACCGCTCCTCCTTCCAGGCAAAAGCATCATCGATATCATCGTGACCGGCGAGAGGCCGGTGCAAGTCGCGATCCTCAAACGGCGTCTTGGCAAAGCGCGCATTGTACTTCTCCATGAACGCCGGCAGGAATGCGTTGCCGGCCTCAATGGTGTCGATGCCGCTTAATCGCATCTCCTTGACCAACCGGTCCTGCAGCGTGCCATTGGCCCGTTCCACGCGGCCTTTGGCCTGCGAGGAGTTGGCGCAGATGATGTCGATGTTGAGCGCATGCAAAGCCCGTCCGAACTGGGTCATCCCATCGCCGCCAACCGCATCCTTCTTGTTGACGCGGAACACACCGTGCTTGTCGGAATAGAACGCCACCGGTTTGCCATAACGTTCCAGATACGCCCGCGTCGCTGCAAAATAATCGAAAGTGCTTTCGCTCTCGACAAATTGCAGATGCATCAGCCGGCTGGTGGCATCGTCAATGTAGACGAGCAGGGTGCATTGCGGACCGCGGCCCTCGAACCACCAATGCTCCGACCCATCAATCTGGATCAGTTCGCCTAAACAATCGCGTCGGTACCGCGGCTGGTGAACAGCCTTCAATCGCGCACGCCGGTCCTTCCACAGGCCCGCCGCGATCATCCATTGCCGTAGCGTCTCGCGTCCAATGTGAATACCGTGCAGCTCGGCCAGCTTCTCCGCCGCCAGCGTCGGGCCGAAGTCCGGGTAACGCTCCCGGATAATGCCGAGGACTTCGACACGCCACGCGCTCGGATAGCTCCGGTTGCTCGGCCTGCCGCGGCGGCGCGATACCAACGCTTCAGGGCCGTGTCGTCCGTAAGCCTTCGCCAGCCGAAACACTTGACGCCGGCCAAGACCCATCAGCGTCGATGCCGCCGTTACCTTGATCCTGCCCTCCGTTAGATCGCGCAATACGCTCATCCGGTCGATCTCCGTCCGGCTCATCGTAATCACCGTCATCGGCCCAATACTCCCCAACCGAAAGCGTGGAGAGTGACATCTGTATCTGGGCTAACGGTGACTTCTCTATCGGGCGTCTACACAAGAAGTCTCGCTTCGTGTTGAGATTCGGAATTGAAATCGCTGAACGACGCTTGAAGCCCTGTGGCCATCCGCTTCGTCCCAGGCATCGGTGATGAGTAAAGGATGCTGCCCCTTTTGACGACCGGTCGAGCCACTTCGCCGACACAGCTGTCACAAACCGCTCCCACGGCGCCAGTCTGCCGCTGCTGCAGGTTTCCAAGAAACGTACGCCACGGCGACCGAGTTGCCGCCTAAAGCGTCACTCCAGCTCATCAGCGCTGACTTAGAACGTCAGCGCTGATCCATGCAGTGGCAGCACTGACGAACAAGCGCCGTTAGCTCTGAGGCCGGACTAGCATACTCCATTTTGGTGTGTTGTGTTGGTACATCCCAATCCTAAAACGGAGACGGCGTGACATGTCGGTACATTGCGATGCGAAACGACGATGAAATTGCGCCGACGGCGTTGCTGATCAAATACGACTCACAGTATGGTAGCGACATTTCGTAAAACATTCTTCAATCGTCAGCGATTTATCCAAGAAAGGGGATGCACGGCGATTCTTGCGTTCCGTGCTTTCCATGCCAGCACAGGAGAACCAGTAATGGACAAATTCATTCCGGACGGGTTTTTGACCGCTCGTCAAGCCGTAGCAAAGCTAGTCTTGGCAAAATTTGGTGGGCTCCCTGATCGGGCGGTTGTGCATGCTCTGAAGGAAGAAGGCATCGATGTCGCTGATGGAGCAGCGGCCGACGATGCGTTCGCCGAGATCTGGGCCGCAATGGATGACGGAAAACTTCAATTGTTCGTAATGAGCTCCAAAGATCATCTAAGACAGCACGAGCTCACTCCCAAGATGGCGAGCCAGATTCCGGGATTGCGAAGTCCAAGAGGGCGAGACCTTACGTTTTTGCGGAACCGCCATCCGCTTATGCCGCAATTCGTAAAATGGTTCGGCAAAGACTTCGAGTCGCGCGACTTAACAGTTCTCTTTCGCGAAGACCAGGTTGTAAAGCTGGCAAGAGTTCAACTGCGCCGGAGGAGAGGAGCAACGGGAAATAAGAGAGGCCGGCCCTCCAATAGGTGCGAGGTAAAAAAATTTATTCGCGAGGTGATTGATAGTCGCAAATGGTCTTCCATACAGCCGCTCAAGCTTCTAACAGCCCAAGTTAATCGACGTAGCAAGACCCTTAATTTCAGCGAAGATACCGTCGCGCGGGCTCTTAACGAGCTGCACGGAGAGAACCATGATCAGCGATTCGCACGGCTGAGACGGCGGTCGCAGGGTGATTCGCAAAAAAATGGAGTTTTGCGGCAACTCGACTGAATTTTGCGGCAACGCACCAGGGTTTTGCGGAACCAACTTGCCTATTTTACCTGTGTAAATGAAGCGCTGTTTTAGCGCGTTTCATTCACCCAATACTCGGTGGGTAGTCAGGAATTGAAATGGAAACGGACGCCTTCTCACAGTTCCGTTTCCCCCGATAGCTAGTGGACATGCTGACAGCAGCGGTTCGACCGGGAAAAGCTGCCGGCCGTTCGTTCCGCGAGCGACGAGCAGCAGGGTGTTCCGAGACACCAACAAAGCACCGCCTTGGGAAGCAAATCACGAATGCTTCTTGTGAGGCTGAACCGGCTTATCGGCTGTCGACCGGGTCGCGCTAAGAAACCAATTTTGCGGCAACGACACGGAGTTATGCGGAAAGGGCCATGGTAACGAAGCGCCGGCTCACGAGAGCTGAGATCGAAACCGACTTGCGATACAGGAGTAAAGTATGTCGCAGCAAACTAAGAAGTCACTGACCACAGATCAGGTAGTTGATCTCTGGGAGTTGTTTGGACCGCCTCCAGTATTGAGTTCTGAGAATGCAGATGCCTATCAGAAGCTGGTCGCAGAATACATTATCCAGTATGAACCGACGAACGCTCTTCAGCTCAGGGCAATTAGAGAAGCCGTTGATGCGGATTGGGAGAGCTCCCGGTGCAGCCGGCATCGCACCGTCATGGTCGAGCGCTACTTTCGCAAGGAGGCCAACGAGAGGGTTCTCCGTCTCCAACAGGCGAACGAGATCAGAACGAAAGAGATCGACCATATAAACAAGTATAGCCGCGATGAAGCTAAAAAACATCAACTCGAGACGTTGATCCAAGCGACCGAGGCAGACATCGCGAAGATTAAGCAGGCGCACGGCAACGAGCTCGACCACAATCGTATTCTTCAGCAGGGAGCGTCTTTTCTGGACCGGCTCGATGATTGGCAGAACAGTGCCAGGGCGCGTCGAGCCAGCGCCATGCAGCTGATCGAATACTCCTTTGCACGGACTGAGATCGGTGATCAAAAGGTTATCGATGCCCGATACCAGGAGGTCGAGAAGCAGCAGATTCAATCCACAGTATCCCCGCCAATTGCTCCAGACGAGGCACCCATCCATGACGTCACCGCAGAAAATTCAAGCAAATGGGCTGAACTCGTGAAAGAGTAGCGGCCCGCGCACGATAGCCGGGCGGCAGAAAGCCGCCCGGAATAGCTTGAGGCATGGCCTGACCTCAATCCGCCACGATGGGGCTTCTGACTGCGCCTTAATCGAACAGCTCATCGAAGCTCATTGTGGGGCCGAGCGGGATCCGAGGGTCCGCATGCAAGCGCGGTTAGTGGCAGAAAGCGAGTTGGTGCTCCGCTCCGTTCGGGAACACCAACTCGATACTATCGAGCGACGGCTTGCTACGGCAACGAGGTCTGCGACGAAAAGAACGATCTTGGACGAGCACGAAGCGATGAAGGCAGCCGCCCCCGATCTGAAGCGTATGGAACGGTATGAGCGTCGGGCATGGTCGCGGTTAAAGCGTGCAATGCGAGACTTGATCGACCTGAAATGTGGGCACGTCCAAGCCTGACGTTTCGAGCGCCACCGAAGGCCAGCCCGTACACCGCTAGTTATTGTCGCCGAATAGCGCTTCTGGGTTCCTCCTTCGTGGGCGTCGGAGCGACGTTCAGTCTCGGACCAATGCGGAGGGGGTGCGTAATCCGCCAAAGCGTACGTGCATATAACAGCGGATCGACAGCGGCTTTATTCCACCATTTGGCCTCATCACCATGACGGTGGAGTTCGCGGTGATGTCCACGGCAGAGCGGCACGGTGAACTCGTCGCTGGCCTTGCGGCCAAGCGCCCGGCTTTGCGCGAAGCGCAGGTGATGGGGATCTGAAGGTTTACGACCACAGATCAGACAAGCCTGCTGCGCCACGAAGCGCACATGGTCGCGATCGCGGATACGCCGCGGTTCGGGATGAGAGAGAACCGATTTGTCGACCGACTTGCCACGGGGTTTTCGTTTTGGTTCCGGCGCGTCGGTTTCCGTACCCGGCTCGACCGGCTCGACTGCAGGCGCGGCTTCCGAACCATGCTCCGAAGGAGATAGCCCTTCGGCGTGATGGAGGGCGAAGGCCTTCAGCTTGGCGCGGAAGAGTTCCTCGATGTGTTTGGCGTCTATTGCATTGAGCTTGTTCTTGTCGGGTAGCCGACGATGCGCCCATTTGGCCGCCTCGTCCTCGCTGCCGATGGCGTTGAGTTCGCCCAGCATCTGGTCGCGCAGCCCACCTGAAGCTTCGAAGCTGAGGAGAACCGCACTATGCATTGCCGCCCGCGCTTGGTTGACGCGGTTGTCGGCTTTGCCCTGCCGCGGCAGCGGCGTGCGGGCGGCGAGATTCGGCGAGCGAGCATCGAGCCGGCCGCTGCCATGACCGTTGCCGGCACCCCGGCCGTGACTGGAGGCATGACCGGAGGCCCCCGTAATCACCGAGAGCACCGCGGTCCTTGCCGCCATCACCCACATATTATGCTGCAGCTGCGGCATGTACTTGGTTGCCGCCGCTTCTTCCGAGAACGACCACGGCAGCATGAACTTGGCTTCGAAGACGGCATCGCTGCCCGCCACCCGGCCATCCAAGGTCGCTGCCATCCATTTGAGCGCCGGATGGAACACCCGCTGCTGAACGTCGGTGATCACCTGCCCGGTATTGGCCTCATACCAGCGCCGGTTCAGATCCTCGGTCACGACCCCCAATTGAACGATGAGATTGCCCAATAAATCTTCCGGCTCGGCCTCGCCGCGCTTCTCCCGCCACAACCGCACCAGGGCCCCCTCGTCCTCCCCCATGATGATCCGGGCGTCTGAGCCGCCGACGAACCCCCGTCTCTCCATCGCTGAGTTTTTCCACATGGCATTTTTCATATCGTCCTCCCTCCCGTAGACTGATCCTCACGATCCCATATACGCTACTAATAATACCATATGGAATGAAAGATACCGTTTACAAGAGGTCCCACGAGAAAAAAGATGCCCCCACCCCCGCCATTGACCAGTGCCCAAATACGGGCTGCCCGCGCGCTCATCCGCTGGAGCGCCGAAGACCTCGCCAATCATTGTCCGGTCAGTGTCACCACCATCCGCCGCGCCGAGCTCATGCCGAGCGCGACCGCACTGACGCGCGCAAACGACGCCGTCATCCGCCAGGCCCTCGAGCAGGCCGGGGTGGAATTCATCGATGAAAATGGCGGCGGACCGGGGGTGCGTTTACGAAGGCGATGAGCAACCAAAAGATGACTAAATATAACGTTATTCGGCTCGTGCCAGTTTATTGTCTTTCTCGATGACCCCTAATCTGTGTCTCCAGGGTCGGATCATGTCGGACGCCACAAGCGCTCGAGCTTCAAAAGGTCGTACCGCAATTTAAGACCATATCCGCGCGCAGCTGCGGGCCGGCAAGAATGACGAGGCGATTGTCACGGCCTGCGCCATCGCCGTCATCCGCCCAGACGATCTCACCGCCCCAAGAATTGCTTTTCGACGCGCCGGCCACGAGAACATCACCGCAGTGCTGAAAGTGGTGTGGTGGGGCAGCTCGGCACTCCGCGCCTGCTGCAAGCCGAACCACGTGACGCGCGCCTGGTGACCCGCTTCGTCCTGGCCGTTCCAGCTATGCAGAATAGATGAAAGCCGCTAGGCTCTGCGATGGGTGAGGTACCACATCCGACAATTTACGGCTTGACGATGGCGGGGCGCGACATGTCGCACGAATTGTTCTGGCTGGTAATGACCACGGTGATGACGGGATTGATGTGGATTCCGTACACTCTCGACCGCATCATGGTGCGCGGGTTGATGCCGGCGATGGGCAATCCGAGCCCGGATGACATACCGCAATCGCCGTGGGCGCAGCGCCTGATGGCGGCACACCGCAACGCCGTCGAAAATCTCGTGATCTTCGCGCCGCTGGTCTTGGCGACACAGGATCTGAACGTCAATCTGGCGACACCGACGACGACACTCGCCTGCCAGCTTTATTTCTGGTCGCGGCTGGTACATGCCGCGGTCTATACCGCCGGCCTTCCGGTGCTGCGGACGCTCGCCTTCGCCGGCGGCTTCGTCGCCCAGGTGATGCTGGTGCTCGCCCTATTCAAGCTAGCCTGAACATCTGGGGCTCGGCACACCACATGAAGTCGATCGGAGCATTAAGCGCGACGTTTGTGGCCGCTACCTTACTAGTCACGACGGCGCTGGCGCAGCAATAGCCGCCGCGGCCGGTCACGCTGCTGGGCCGGTTCTTTGCCGGCCCAGGGATGCTCTCGTCGCCTCGACCCTACACGATCAGGTCGGTCAGCAGCTCGGCCAGGAATTCATCTCGAAGGACCGGCCCGGCGATGACGGCGCGGTTGCCGTGGCGGAAGTGAAGCTAGCAGGCAGCGAGGATTGCCGAAATGGAAGAAATAAGTCCGCTCCTGACGGACCTTTATCAACTCACCATGGTCCAGGCCTATCTGGCTCATGGCGATACCGATACGGCGGTGTTCGAATTCTTCGCCCGCACGTTGCCGCCAAGTCGCGGTTTTTTGCTGGCTGCGGGTCTGGCGCAGGCGCTGGATTTCCTGGAAACACTTCGCTTTTCTGACGCCGACCTCTCGTGGCTCAAAAGCACCGGCCGTTTCAGCCCAAAGCTTCTGGACTATCTCGCCGCGTTCCGTTTTACCGGCGACGTGCACGCCATGCCGGAAGGCACCGTGTTTTTCGCCAATGAGCCGATCCTGCGCGTGACCGCGCCGCTGCCGCAGGCGCAATTCGTCGAGTCGCGCCTGATCAACATCCTGCACTTTCAGTCGCTGGTCGCCGCCAAAGCGGCGCGCTGCGTGCTGGCCGCGCCGAATAAGCTCTTGGTCGATTTCGGCATGCGGCGCGCGCACGGCGCCGAAGCGGGACTGATGGCGGCGCGGGCGAGCTACGTCGCGGGCTTCGCCGGCACGGCGACAGTGCTGGCGGGCGAGGACTTCGGCATTCCGCTCTACGGCACCATGGCGCATTCCTTCATCGAGGCGTTCGACGACGAAGCGGCGGCATTCGAAAGCTTTGCGCGGTCGCGGCCCAACAATGTCGTGCTGCTGCTCGACACCTACGACAGCGAAGCCGCCGCGCGGAAAGTCGTGGCGCTGGCGCCGCGACTCAAGGCGGCCGGCATCGCGATCCAGGGCGTTCGGCTGGATTCCGGCGATCTCATCGCGCTGTCGAAAAGCGTGCGCGCCATTCTCGATGCCGGCGGTCTCACCGACACGACGATCTTTGCCAGCGGCGGGCTCGACGAGAATTCGCTCTTGGCGTTCGCCAAAGCCAAGGCGCCGATCGACGGTATCGGCGTCGGCACCAGTCTGACGACGTCGTCGGACGCTCCGTCGGCCGATTGCGTGTACAAGATGCAGGAATATGCCGGCCTGCCGCGGCGTAAGCGTTCGGAACACAAGGCAACCTGGCCCGGCCGCAAGCAGGTGTGGCGGCGTTACGACGCCAGCGGCCGTATGGCTGGTGATCTGCTCTCGCTCGAGACCCGCGATAAGGCCGGCGAACCCCTCATCGGTCTGGTCATGAAAGACGGCAAGCGCGTCGCGCCATCGCCGTCGCTCGATGAGATCAGGCGTCACGCCAAGCGCGAGCTTGAGCGATTGCCGGACAATTTGTCCCGGCTCACGCCCGGCGCCGATTATCCGGTCGAAGTCGGCGACGATCTGGTCAAGCTTGCCGCCGACGTCGACAGCCGTTTGCGCAAGCATACCGCTGCGAGATGACGGAACGGAGTCGATCCCTCCCGCGTTGCCCGTGACAGATTCACGTGGAACCCGAATAACTTATCACCTTCCGGTAGATACCGCGGCGCAGCGCGTCTGTGTGCAATGCACAATTTATGTTGACTCTGCCGCAAAAGGGGCGAGATTCACAAAATGGTCATCCTCGGTAGGTCCGAGGTTCAGGTGAGTGAATGCGCCATCAAGCGGCTCAACCCGCGTCAAGTCTGCCCTCTCTGATGATGCCTTGCCCAGTTTGCGCAGGACGCATGGTCTTCACCGCCCGCCACCCGATCTCCGCCGAAGTCGAAGACACCGTTTACGCCTGCCGCCGCTGCGGCGCCGAGCTGATCCGCACCTCGATGCGCAAAGCAGGCAAGCCCGACACCGATAAGACGTCAGAAGCGGCGTAACGCTTCAATTAAATCGCATCTGCGCCAGCATTGCACGGCCCAACAGGCCGTAAGGGTTGGCCAGCGTCTCCAGCATCTCAAAGTGGTTGTAGCCCTCGCCGACGAGAAGCTCGATCGGCTTGCCGGCGGCTTTCATTTGGGCGGCGAAATCGCGGGTCTGGCGCTGAAACTCCGGCGTCTCGCAGGTGCCATGCGCAACGACGAGCGGCGTATGCAGGCCGTCAAGATGCCGGCGCGCGCTGAGCTTCTCGACCATGGCGTCGGTGAATTTGACGTAGGCCGAGCGCTTCGACAGCCGGACGGGCGTAAGGTCGTACATGCCGCTTGCCAGCAGCGCGCCGCGGCAGAAATTCTCCGGCAGGCCTTGCTCGCGCCAGCCCAAAGTCAGCGCGCAGCCGGCAAGGTGCGAGCCGGACGAATGCGCCGAGATATAAAAGCGCTCGCGGTCGCCGCCGAACTTTTCCGCGTTGCGCCAGGTCCAGGCGATGGCGCGGCAAACTTGCTCATACATTGGCAACAGGTCGCCGCCGGCCTGATCGACATTGATGAAGTCGATAAACACTGCGTGCGCGCCGGCGCGGGTGAGCGGCTCGGCTTGGAGTGCGTAATCGGCCGCCTTGTTGCGGCGCCAGGCGCCGCCGTGAACGAATAGATTGATGGGAGCGTTCGGCACGGCGCTGCGAAATATGTCGAGCTGTTCGTGTTCGCCCTCTCCATAAGCGACCCGTTGCGGCGGTCCGAGCACAGCGCGCGCCCGCTCGCTTGCCGCGACACGGCGGGCGACGACGCGGTCACGATTCCTGGCATACACTTCCTGGTCATAGGCATCGTCGAGCTGCTGCTGGTCCATATCGAGCCAGACCAGCGGGCCGTTGGCTTTGGCGGACGTGGCGGCCGCCGTTATCGTATTCATGCGTCGTTCTTCCTTTTGTCATCCAGATCTTCGTCACCAAGCCCAAAGGCGGCCTGCTTCTCGGCAAAGCCGGCGACGGCAAACTTGCCGATCGGCTTGAGATGGTCCGGACAATATTTGGCAAATTCCTGCGATGCCAGCACGGTGCGTCCTAAGCGGCCGGCGAGCTTCTCAAGCCGCGCCGCCAAATTTACCGCGGGGCCGATGCAGGTAAAGTCCAGCCGGTCGCCGCTGCCGATATTGCCGTAAAGCACATCGCCGAGATGAAGCGCCAGCCCGAAGCGCACTGCGGCACCATCGCCGCCAGCGGCACGCAAAGCTGCCACCTTCGCGCGCGTCACATGTGCGGCCTTGAGCGCCGCGGCGCACACGGCCGCGTTGTCCGCGCCTTGCCCGATCGGGAATATCGCCAACAGGCCGTCGCCCATGAATTTAAGGACCTCGCCGCCTTGTTCGACGATCGCCGGTACCTGACAATCGAAATAGCGATTGAGCAGAGCCACCAGGGCTTGCGGCGGCAGCCGATCGGCGAGCTTGGTGAAGCCGCGCATATCGGACAGCCAGATCGCGGCGTGGATGTCTTCGGTATCGCCGCGGCGGATGCGGCCGGCAAGGACGCGTTCGCCGGCATTCTTGCCGACATAGGTCGCCAGCAGATTGCTGGCGGCGCGATAATAGGAGCGGATCTCGGCGACCCGCGTCAGCGGCGCGATGATGGAATCGATCAGCGCGATGTCGGCATCGGAAAAGCCGCCCGGCTGCCGCGTCGCCCACGACGCGGTATGAAACTCGCCATTGGTAAAGTGCAGCGGCGAGACGACGTAATCGGTCACGCCCTCGTCGCGCAGGTCGTAGAGCACTGGAAAATCCATCGGGCAATCGGGATCGGCGATATGCCGCCGCAACGCGGTTCCGGTCTCGCTGACATGCACCATCGGGCTGTTGCGAAAGGCGTCGCGCTCCGGCAAATCGAAGCCGCCGTCGGTGATAATCGTTCCGGTATCGGGCCGCCAGATGAAGCGGCGGCCGAAGACTTCTGGATGCAGCGTACGCACGAACGCCATGGCGCGCCAAAGCGGCAAGCCGACCGCGACGAGACGCTCGCACAATTCGGATAGCACCTCGTGCGCCAAGGGTGCCGACCGCGCGCCATCGATGAGCCAGTCGACGACGGACTGGGTGGGAACGGATTGAAGCGCCACGGCGATACCGATCTTACTTGCCCGCTTTGGGTCGAGGGCCAAGCTTAGCGCAAAAACCGACCGGTTAGCCTTCGGCGTAGCCTTGCAGCCAGGACAGGATTTGCGGCCAGCCTTGATGGCGCGCGCGCGAGCCGGCCGAGGCGAAGCCGGAATGCGTCAGGCGCACGGTGGTGATGCCGTCGTTCTCCTGCAGATCGAACCGCACCAGCGTCTCGGTCGCTTCCTCGTCCCAATCGGGCAGCCAGGTGAAAGCGAGTGCGTGCGGGCGTTCGACAGTACGATAGAGGCCGGCGACCTTGAACGGCTTGCCGCCCATGCCGGTGCCGCGCATCGTCCAGCGGCCGCCCGGACGCAGATCGGATTCCATGTCCGTGGTTTCGAAGCGGCCTTTGAGTTCCCCACCATTTCACCCGCGCCCCCGGATCGGTCAGCGCATCGAAAATTCGCTCGGCCGGCGCTTTGATGGCGATCTCCTCGACGAGGGCGTCGATTGTGTTTGGCGAATTCATCAGTCCTCCTCGACCAGGTGCTTGAGGTTGAGAAGGCTCTCGCGCCACAGTTCGCGGTACTCGCGCAACCAATCGTCGACCGCGCGCAATGGCGCGGGGTTCAAGCGGCAGATCCGCGCGGTGCCCTGGTTTTCGCTGAGCACCAGACCGGCGCGGCGCAACAGCCGAATGTGCTTCGAAATCGCCGGCCGGCTGACGCGAAAATTGCCGGCGATTTCGCCGACGCTGCAGCGGCGCTGCCGCAGCAGGTTCAGGATTTGACGCCGGGTCGGATCGGCGATCGCTCGGAACACCGCCTCGCGCTGCCGATTTGTTGTGGCGATCATTTTCAATGTAACCATGTAGTTACATTATAGGTAACCGTATGGTTACGGAGAGTCAAGCTGCCGCGTAGCAGGAACAACGAGGCAAAAGCCGTCCGGCCTAGGCGCCGCCCCGTGGCGCCCGGTCATGGCCTTGTCACGAAATTCGCCGGCATTTTTAGCGAAATTTCGAGCGAGTTCCTTAAATCGGGGAAAATTTCCGGTGCGTAAAAATACATAGTCGCCCCACGGAGGAGAATCCATGACGACGCTACTTTTACGCTTCTTGCAAGACGACACCGGTGCTACCGCTATCGAATACGGCCTCATCGCGGCCGGTATTTCGGTTGCGATCATCGTTGCCGTGCAAACCCTCGGCACAAATCTGAATACGACCTTCTCGTCGGTTTCGACCGCGCTCAAGTAAGCTCGTAACCACGACCCCTGCAAAACCCCGGCTCTCCGCCGGGGTTTTTTTATTGTCCGGACCGGCAAAACGAAAATATCGTTAGCCGAGATTTAATTCCTTGAAGAAGTCGTTGCCCTTGTCGTCGACGACGATGAAGGCCGGGAATTCGACCACTTCGATGCGCCAGATCGCTTCCATGCCGAGCTCGGGATATTCCAGCGTCTCGACCTTCTTGATGCAATGCTCGGCGAGGTTGGCCGCGGCACCGCCGATCGAGGCGAGATAGAAGCCGCCGTGCTTCTTGCAGGCCTCGCGCACCGCCGGCGAGCGATTGCCTTTCGCCAGCATCACCATCGAGCCGCCGGCAGCCTGGAAATCCTCGACGAAGGAATCCATGCGGCCGGCCGTGGTCGGGCCGAACGCGCCCGAGGCATAGCCTTGCGGCGTCTTTGCCGGCCCGGCGTAATAGACCGGATGGTTCTTGATGTAATCCGGCAGCCCCTGCCCTTTCTCCAGCCGTTCGCGGAGCTTGGCATGCGCCAGATCGCGCGCCACGATCATCGGGCCAGAAAGCGACAGCCGCGTCTTGATCGGATATTGGGAAAGCTGCGCCAGGATCTCCTTCATCGGCTTGTTGAGGTCGATCTTGACCACCGCGCCGCCGAGCTTTTGATTCGTCGACCTCCGGTAGATATTTCGCCGGATTGTGCTCAAGCTCTTCGAGGAACACGCCGTCCTTGGTGATCTTGCCGAGCGCCTGGCGATCGGCCGAGCACGACACGCCAAGCCCGATGGGAAGCGAGGCGCCGTGGCGCGGCAGCCGGATCACGCGCACGTCGTGGCAGAAATATTTGCCGCCAAATTGCGCGCCGACGCCGAGCGATTGCGTCATCTGCAAAATCTCGCGCTCCATCTCCTTGTCGCGAAAGGCATGGCCGTCCTCGGAGCCGTGGTCGGGCAGCGTGTCGTAATATTTGGTGGAGGCGAGCTTGACGGTCTTCATCGTCAGCTCGGCCGAGGTGCCGCCGATGACGATGGCAAGATGATACGGCGGGCAGGCGGCGGTGCCGAGCGTGAGCACTTTTTCTTTCAGGAACGCCAGCATGCGCTCGCGGGTCAGGATCGACGGCGTCGCCTGGAACAGGAATGCCTTGTTGGCCGAGCCGCCGCCCTTGGCGATGAACAGGAATTTGTAGGCCGCGTCGGCGTCGCCAGATCGGCACTATGGCTTTCGGCGTAAAGCTCGACCTGCGCCGGCATGTTCGAGCGCGTGTTCTTCTCCTCGAACATCGAGATCGGCGCGAGCTGCGAATAGCGCAGATTGCGCTTGAGGTACGCATCCCGCGCGCCCTCGGCGAGCGCCGCCTCGTCGTCGCCTTGCGTCCAGATGAGCCGGCCCTTCTTGCCCATGATGATCGCGGTGCCGGTGTCCTGGCACATCGGCAACACGCCGCCGGCCGCGATATTGGCGTTCTTGAGAAAATCGAAAGCGACGAACTTGTCGTTGTCCGAGGCTTCCGGATCCTCGACGATGGACTTGAGCGAAGCCAGATGCGCGGGGCGCAGCAGATGATTGATATCGGTGAACGCGGCTTCCGCCAGCGCGCGCAGCGCCTCGCGCGGCACCACCAGCACTTCTTCGCCCAGGACTTTTTCGACGCGCAGCCCGTCTGCGGAGATCTTGCGATAGGGCGTTGAGTCCTTGCCGAGCGGGAAGAGCGGGGTGTGCTTGTAGGGGGGCGTGAGGTGGGTGGAGAGGGGGGCGTTCATGGGGTTAGCCTAGTGTTGTTCCATCTGGTTGTTAGGCTGGCTAATCAATAATTTTTTAAGATCGTCTCTTGCAGGGGAGGATTAAGTAAAGCGATCTCGTACTGCAGCACGTCTCTGGACGCGTTTTCGATCCTCAGTATCAAACGGCGAGGCAGTTCACGCTTCAACGTAATCGGCAATGCTGGTCGGCCGGGGCACGGGAAGGCCGTCGGCCTTGAGCCCGTCGATGTGGAAGCGGATCGCTTCACGGATTTCACTTTCGACGGCCTGCACAGTTTCACCGGTTGCTACGCAGCCCGGAAGATCCGGCACGTAGGCCGAATAATTGCCGTCGGCTTTTTCGATGACCACCGCGTATCGCATTATCGCTGTTCCTTCAGGCCAGCCTGCTTCAGAATACTATTTCGTGTTCCCGGAGCCAAATCGTCCGACGGCTTCCCGGCGATTGTGACGCGACCCGCCTTGCTCGGGTGCTTGTATTGCCGATGACTGCCACGCGTCGCGACCAAGTACCAGCCATCTTTCTCAATCAACCTGATCGTCTCACGAACCTTCATAATGTGTATCTTATACAGGAGGATCGCAATGACGAGGCGTCGCTCTTGAATTTGTAGAATTCTGAGAAGCGCGGGCATCTGGACTCTTCGTCACCTAGGCACCAAACGAACGTCTTCTCAACCGCCGCTGCGCCCAATACCCGATCAAGCAAAGGACGATCGCCATCGCGATCCAGAATTGGGAATAGAGCGCGATTTCCGCTTGGGCATTGAGGATGCTGCCGAACGTGGCCTCCCATTGCGCCCAATGGTGGACGATGCGCAGCGCGTTCAAGCCTTGCAGCAGACAGAACACGGCCACGAGATAAAGCAGCACCACCAGCACCCAGCCGAAGACGCGACATTGCTTGGCCGCTTCCGGCAGGCCCGGCCACAGGTGCGATGAGCCGGGCGGCACTTCGACCGGCTGCGCCGGCAGCGCGCCGATCCGCGAGCGTGCGGTGAGCCACGCGGCCAGCGCCAAAGCGGCCGCGGCGATAGCAACGACGATAAGGCTTGCGGTCAGCGCGTCCATGATGCGGCGTTCCCCCGGCCGCCGCAGTCTAGTCGGTCGCGGAACGCCCAGTCATCAGGCACTTTTGCCCGCCCCCACCGGGCGCCGGCTCGGCGCGAGGGGATGCTGGCACGGGCCACAACTTGTGATAGCGTAAGGGAAGAACAAACGCCTGGGAGGGGGACATGCGCAAGTTCTTTGGCAAGATCTTTTGCAAGATCTTTCGCCTCACCGAAAGTTCGGATCCCCGGGTCCGCGAAGCGAATTTGGTGCAAACCAAATTCCTCGTCGGCTGGGGCTTGCTGCTCTTTTTCGCGATCCTGCTGAGCGCGTTCAGTGCCGCGTTCGGACAGGGCGGAGGGTTCGCCGATTTTGAGATCTTTCTTCAGGTCTCTGCCGTCGGCACCGTCGTCGCCGGCGCCAGCGCCATGGTCGCCTGGCTGCTCGGCCTGCTGTTCGGCATTCCGCGCTCGATCGCCCGGCCAGGCGATCCGGCGCCGGCGGCAGCCAACTCCGCGCAAGCAAGCGCCGCCCAGCCGACATTACGCGTCAATACCAACCTGGAAGACGTGTCGGACTGGCTGACCAAGACACTTATCGGCGTTGGGCTGACGCAGCTCTTTTCGCTGCCGCACAAGCTGTGGCAATACGCGCTGGCCATCGATTTAGCGTCGCTGAACGGCAAGGCCGGCGGCGCGGTTTTCATTCTCGGCATGGCGCTGACCGGCGGCGCCGGCGGTTTCTGGGTCGGCTATGTGACGACCCGGACGTTTCTGACGTTCCTGTTCGATCTGTTCGGCAAGGCCGACCTTGGCGACGTCAAGCCGGCGGCCGACCCGGCCAATCTCCAGTTCGACGCGGAGCAGAAGCCGGTGGCTTCGACTAATCGCCTTGGTGCAGGCCGCCGACACCAAGCTGCGCACCGTCCCGCTCGACCAGTTGTCGGACCCGACAACGATCGCGGCGTGGGGCGCGGCACAAGCGCGAGCCTCGAATTTCGGCAGCGCGCTGCATGCCCTGCAGAAAGCCTCGGGACGCCGCGCCAAACGATACCAACATCCGCTCGCTGCTCAGCAAGGTCGAGCAGGCCAAGGGATAACGCGGAAGTTATGCGCACTCCTTCTCCCCGCGTGCGGGGAGAAGGTTGGGATGAGGGGGCTTCTCCGCTGGACGCAAACTAAATTAGCGGCGGCATCTGCAACGCTGTCGTATGGTCCCCAATGTCTCAGAATCGGGGAGAGGCCCGCGGTGGGCGGGGCGCGGGCGGCGACGATCCCCCCGCACCGACAACGAAGCGTCGAGTCAGAGGCCCCCTCCACCGCGCAGACGCGCGGTCCCCCTCCCCCGCTTTCGCGGGGGCGGATGCTCATCCCCACCTCGCCGCGCGCTTTTCGGCGAAGGAGGCGAGGCCTTCGGCAGCTTCGGCCGAGCGGCGCTTGTCGGCATGGGATTCGATCAGGCGGCATTCTGCCGGTTCGCCGAGATTGGTCCAGGCTGATTGCAGCGCCAGCGCCTTGGTCTCGGCCACCGCCTGCGGGCCGTTCTGCAGCACCTGATCGACGATGCGCGCGCCGGCGGCCGCGAGCTCGGCGGCCGGGACGATGTCATGAACGAGGCCGATGCGGCGGGCTTCGGCGGCGCCGAAGCGTTCGCCGGTGAGCGCATAGCGGCGCACCTGGCGGACGCCGATGGCGTCGTTGAGCTGCGGGATGATGATCGCCGCGGTCAGGCCCCAGCGCACTTCGGCGATGGAGAAATTGGCGTCGTCGGCGGCGATCACCACGTCGCAGGCGGCAATGAGCCCGGTGCCGCCGCCGAAGCAGGCGCCCTGCACCAGCGCCACGGTCGGCACCGGCGCGGCGTTGAGCCGCCAGATCGCCTGCGCGGTGGCGCGCGAGATGGCGATATTCTCCTCGCGCGAGGCGGCGCGCACCGCAGTCGATCCATTTGAGATCGGCGCCGGCCTGGAAATGCCGGCCGCGGCCGCTGATGACGACGGCGCGCAGGCCGCGCGTTTCGGCGAGCGCATCGAGCGTCGCCAAGAGCGCCTGGATCAGCGCGCCGTCATAGGCATTGTTGCGCTCCGTGCCGGTTGAGGATGATCTGGGCCACGCCACGGCCGTCGACCTCACAAAGGACCGGCGCGTCGCTGTTCGGCTTCGTCACGGCACCCTCCAAGCTTGTCGATGCGTTTCGTTCGCAAAACCATTCTCAGCCGTCATGCCCGCGCTTGTCGCGGGCATCCACGTCTTTTTGCTTGCAAAGAAGAAGCCGTGGATGGCCGGAACATAGGCGAGCACTCCGCCGTTCTTCGAACGGCTATGTCCGGCCATGACGAGAGAGGCGCTGATCGGCGCGCAGAGCATCGGCATCGGCGGGGCTGCGGCCGTAAAAATTTTCGGTCGAAATTGATCTAGGCCAATGCGGCGGCGACGGCCAGTGCCAAGTTGGCTGCAATCCTTGAGGGGGAGCACACCATGTTGCGACGATTTATGATTGGCATTGCGACTGTTGCCGCGCTTGGCCTATCGCCGGTCGGCACTGGCGCCTTCGCCGCCGGGCACGGCCATGGCCACCCCGGCGGGCATCCGGGCGGCCATTACAGCGGCGGCCGGTTTCACGGCGGCGGCGGTGGTTGGGGTGGTGGCGGTTGAGCGGCGGCTGGTATGGCGATGAGGATCGGATATCGCGGCGGGCATCGCCACCGCCGCCATCGTCGGCGCCATCATCGCCTGCCAGCGCCATCACCATTGCTGGTGGCATCACCACCATCGGGTCTGCGGGTGGAAAGCGGATCGCGCTCAGTCGTTGCCGCAGCACTGGAAGACAACGCTAACTGTCGGCGAGTTGGGAAACGAGAAGGCCGCGCCCGGAAGCGCGCTCGCCGCGGCTTCCAGCGCCGCGTCGGACACCTCGAATGTAAGAACGTCATCGTCGCTTCGTTCGAAATTTTCGCTCGCGTCCTTCATGCGGTGATCCATTGGCTTGCCCAGGCCGGGCTCGACGGTGCGACATTAGCATCCGCGCGGCGGGATGCGTAGCCGGCAGCGGCCGCCGCCGCGCTGCCGACGCCCGCCAATCGCGAACCCAGCTTGGATGGAATCAAGCCGGGCTCTAGCTGTTTGTTGGAGCATGATCTTTTTCCGAAAACCGGTGTCCACTTTTCGGGATCATGCTAATAGCCCCAGCCATGCGGCACGCAGCGTGCGCGTCGGCCGCGCGGCGACCGGGCTCGGCCTGTTCGCGGCAAGGCCGCTCGCGAAGAGAGCCTATATCGTCACCTACCGCGGCAAGCGGATCCCGACCGCGGTGGCGCAGCGGCGCGAGCGGCGCTTTGGCGCCAAATACATGTTCGAGGTCAACCGGCAGTGGACCATCGACGGCGCGTCCCGGCGCAATCTGGGACGCTATCTCAATCATTCCTGCGATCCGAACGCAGAAGCGGTGCTGCGCGCCGGCCAGATCGTGTTCGTGGCGCTGCGCGCCATCGCGCCGGGCGAGGAGATCACGCTCGACTACGGCGAGGAATATTTCGAGCTCTACATCAAGCCGCTCGGCTGCCGCTGCGCCGCGTGCCAGCGCAAGACGCGTTGATATTATGTCCGCTCATTCCCGCGAAAGCGGGAAACCAATGGGCCTCGATGAGCTGCAGTGCCGCACTGGGTCCCCGCTTCCGCGGGGACGACCGGCATTGTAAGTGATCCATTTTTTTACAACCTGAACAGCTTCTCGGCATTGCCGTGGGCGATGCGCTCGCGGTCGGCGGCGGATACCGGGATCTGCTCGAGGAACGCGCGCGCCGCGGTCATCGGGGCGTAGGGATAGTCGGCCGAGAACATGATGCGGTCGACGCCGACCTCGAGCAACAGATCGAGAAAGCCGGCGGGGAAGTTGAAGCCGGAAATGGTGTAGTGGACGTTGTTGCGCAGATAGAAGCTGACCGGCTGTTTCAGCTTGGTCACCGCCGTCGTCATGCTGTCGAGCCGCGGCAGCATGAAGGGCAGCGCCTCGCCGAGATGGCCGATGACGAATTGCAGCTTGGGAAATTGATCGAACACGCCGCCGAGCACCATGCGGACGATGTGGACCGCGGTCTCGATGTGCCAGCCCCAGCCCGACGCGGCGAACATGTCGGTCACCGCCGGGGCGAAGCCGCTATAGGAAATATCGATGACGCCTTGCGGCGGCGGCGTCGGATGCAGATAGATCGGCGCATTGAGCTTTTCGGCGCTTTCCAGGATCGGCCAGAAGAACTTGTTGTCGAGATAGCGGCCGCGGTTGTGGCCGTGGATCACCGCGCCGACGAATTTCTGGCGCATCCTCAGGTCCAGTTCGGCCGCGGCCTTGTCCGGCGCCGCGGTCGGCAGCACGGCGAGCCCGGCATAACGCTGCGGATGCCCCTTCACCACGGCGGCGAGGAAATCATTGGCTTCCGTTGCCAGCGCGATCGCCTCTGCGGCCTCGGACTGCTCCGCGCCCGGCGAGGTCAGGGAGAGCACCTGCATGTCGATGCCGGCGGCGTCCATCTCGGCGAGGCGGCCCGGGCCGACGTCAGCCAGCTGCGCGAACACTTTGGCCAGCCGGCCGCCGGCCTTCTCGGCCTGTTCTTTCCGCTTGCGGCCGGGGCCTTCGAGAAATTTCGGCGTGGTGAAATGCTCTTCGAGCGTGATCGTTCGCATGTCGGTATTTTCCTATTTTATTTTGTAGGATGGGTAGAGCGCAGCGAAACCCATCGCGCCATTTTACAGCCCAAGAAGCTTTTCCGCGTTGCCATGCGCGATGCGCTCGCGGTCGGCGGCAGACACCGGGATCTGCTCCAGGAACGCCTTGGCCTGCGCCATCGACTGATAGGGATGATCGGCCGAGAACATGATGCGGTCGACGCCGACTTCCAGAAGGAGATCGAGGAAGGTCGCCGGGAAATTAAAACCAGAGAAGGTGTAATGCACGTTCTCGCGCAGATAGGAGGTGACAGGCTTTTTCAATTTGGTCATCGCCGGGGTCATGTTGTCGAGCCGCTGGAACATCGACATCAGGCCTTCGCCCAGATGGCCGATGACGAGCTGCAATTTGGGGAAGCGGTCGAAGGTGCCCCCGAGCACGACGCGGATGACGTGCACCGCGGTCTCGATGTGCCAGCCCCAGCCAGGGCTTGCGAACATGTCGTCCAACAGCGGCGAGAAACCCGAGTAATACGCGTCGACCACCGGCTGCGGCGGCCGCGTCGGATGGATGTGGATCGGCGCGTTGAGCGCCTCGGCGGCTTCCAGGATCGGCCAGAAGAATTTGTTGTCGAGATAGCGGCCGCGATTGTGGCCGTTGATGACCGCGCCGACGAAGCCGCCGGACTTCATGCGGCTTTCGAGCTCGGCGGCGGCCTTGTCCGGCGCCGCGGTGGGCAGCGTGGCAAAGCCGGCGAAGCGCTTCGGATTCTTCTTCACCCCCGCGGCGAGAAAGTCGTTGACTTCGCGGCTGAGCGCGATGGCGTCGGCGGCGTCAAGCTGCTCGGTGCCGGGCGACGTGAGCGACAGCACCTGCATGTCGATGCCGGCTGAAGTCCATCGCCGCGATTCGCTTGTCGGCGATATCGGTGAGGCCCTCGATCAGCCGCGTGGCGCGGCCCTCGAATTTCAGCGCCGCGTTTTTGAGGTCCTGACCGGGGCCGTCGAGAAAGCCCGGCGTGGCGAAGTGTTCTTCAAGAGTGATGATGCGCATCGTTGCAGTTTCCTCCGACATCCATGACTTCCCTCCGCATTCGGAGGAGGCGACGCGACACCGCGTCGTGTTGTTTAAGCGACCTGGGTGCTGCCAATGTGGCGGCGGCCCCAGACAAAATCCTTGGCGCGGCCTTCGGCGATGGCATAGGCGCGCTGGGTGGTGGCGTTGAGCCGCGTTTCGACGAGACGCCGCGCCTCCTCCAGCGCCGCATCGCCGGCTTCGGCCGCGACGCGGATCGGCTCGCCGACGGCGATGGCGAAACGGCCGAACGGCAGATTGAGCACGGAGCGGTCCCAGGATTTAAGCTCGATGTAGCGGCTGGTCGCCACCGCGACCGGATAGATCGGCCGCCCCGAGGCGCGCGCGAGTTGCACGATGCCGCGCCCGGCCACGCGTGAGATCTTGGGAATGTCGGCGGTGAGCGCGACATTGTAACCGCGGCCGAGCGCTTCCAGCATCTGCTTGAAGCCGGCGACGCCGCCTTTGCGCAAAAAATCGCGGCCGCTCGTTCCGGAGCCGCGGATCGGCTCGACGCCGAGGCGGCTCGCCGCCACCGCGTTGATCTCGCCATCGCGGTGGCGCGAGATCAGCACCTTGACCAGATGCTCCTTGCGCTTGAAGAACGGCATCATGAAATGCTGGCCGTGCCACATGGCGACGATCGCCGGCAGATCCGGGCGCACCCGCGTGTAAATGTCCGGAGGATCGATGCCGAACTCGCAGGTGTGCCAGACTAGGCGCAAATATTCGGCGGCCGCCACGCCGAGCGCGCGCTGCACCCACGGAAAATCCATCAAACGCCTGAGCGACATCGATCGGTTGCCGGAAATTTCTACGAACCGCCGGGCGGCGATTCGGTCACAACAGAATCTGCGATTTGCCGAGACCTGAAAACGATATTGGCGTCTTTTCAAACTCCCGGCAAGCCAAGGCGCCGGACGGCGAGCGACGGCATGATGCGGCAACATGGCGGATCATGCCGTCCGATCGCCATCTCATTCTACTTTGATGTGCGCTTCGGTGATCAGCTTGTGCCATTTCGGCTCTTCGGTGCGCAGCCGCTCGCTCAACTCTTTGGGCGAACCGGCGATCGAGTTCAAAATATTGCTTGTCGAGGAAGTTTTTCTTCACGTCCGGATCGGCAAAGATCTTCCGCACTTCGCTGTTGATCTTGGCGACCACATCGCTCGGCATGTCGGGTGGCCCGTAGAGCGCGAACCACGACACCGCGGTAAAACCGGGCACCGTCTCGGCGATCGCCGGCACATCCGGCAACAGCGCCATGCGTTTGGGCGCGCCGATGCCGATCATTTTCAAGCCGCCGCCTTTGACCTGCGGCAAGGCGCTGCCGACGGACACGAACATCAGCTGGATATGATCGGCAAGCACGTCCTGCATGGCCGGCGCCGCGCCCTTGTAATGCACGGCGACGAATTTCGTCCCGGTCATGGATTTGAACATTTCCATGTTGAGATGGCCGCTCGATCCGACGCCGAAGGTGCCGTAGTTAAGCTGACCGGGTTTTGCCTTGTCGAGCGCGATCAATTCCTTGACGCTGTTGGCGGGCACCGCCGGGTTGAGGATCAGCGCGTGATTGATCTGAACGAGCCCGGTGATCGGCGTGAACCCCTTCACCGGATCGTAGGCTAGATGCGGGTAGAGCGCGGGATTGACGACGAACGTGGTCTCCGGGCCGATGAACAGCGTATAGCCGTCGCCCGGCTGGTGCGTGACATATTCCGCCGCGATCTGATTATTGGCGCCGGGTTTGTTCTCGACCACCGCCTGCGCGCCCCAGTCGGCGATCATGTGCTGCGCCAGGATGCGCCCGAGCATGTCGGTGACGCCGCCGGGCGAGGCGGGGACGATAATGGTGATGGGGCGCGACGGATAATTGTCCGCTCGCGCGGCGCCGTTTGCCGTCAGTGCCGCGGCAAGGCAGGCGATCGCGGCCGCCGCCGCGCGAAACCAGCTTTTCATTGTTTCCTCCCCAGGGGCTGCGCCGTTCGGCGTCAGTGATGCATCTCGTCGGTCGGCATAATACCCCACAGATTGGAGGCTGACGGGTCCTTGGCCCACACTTTCGGCCGCTGCGGATTGTCGCGGTGCCAGGGCCGCGGCTCGAAATAGCCGAGCTCCTCGTTCATGCGGTCGAGTTCGGCGAAAGTCTCGGTAATCAGGCCGTTCGGCGCGCGATGATAGGCGAACAGATTGTGGCCGATGCCGTGGCGGCCCGGCCCCCACAATAATTTATAGCCGCGCAGCGACAGGAAATCGCAGGCCGTCTGCATGTGGCCCCAGTCGCGCAGCTCGAAGGCAGTGTGGAAATGCCGGTTTGAGCCGGTCTGCATCAGGTTGATGGTGTGGTGGTCGGGGCCGCAGCGCAGGAACGAGAAGAAGTCGCCCATCCAGTCGGATTCGCGAAAGCCGAGCACGTCGCAATAGAACTTGGTGACGTTCTTGACGTCGGTCACATGGAAGGCGACGTGGCCGAGCTTAAACGGCACGATGCCTTTCTGCTGGAATTTCTGATGCGCAAAGGCGTCGCGCTTGAACACTTCCATGACGGTGCCTTTGGGATCGGCGAACACCAGCATGTCGGAGATCGACGGCTCGGGGTCCTTGCGCCGTTCGGTCTTGATGCCGTGGCTTGCGACCTGCTTTTCAAACTCGCCGAGATCGCCGTCGGGCGCGATCTGAAAGCCGACGCGCACGCATTGCGCCTGCGGGCCTTTGCGCAGCACCACCGAGTGGTGGTCGACGGTCGAGGCGAGAAAGACCGCGTCCTTCTCCTTGGCGGCGGGCGTCAATCCCAAAATCTCGGTGTAATATTCGGTCTGCTGATCCAGATCGGGCGTCTCGTAGCTGGCATGCGCGATCTTGCTGACGCGGATCATACGAACTCTCCTGTTGTTATGGTTTGTTATGGCGTTTTGGCGCGCGGCAGCGCGCCGATGACGTCGACCATGGCGGCGACGTCGTTGTCGCCCAGCCCCATGTCCATGAAGCGCTGGTACAGCGGCACGACGCAATCCAACAGCGGCGTCGCCACGCCGACGTGGTCGGCGAAGTCCTTGAGCATGTCGAAATAGTGCTGCAGGCCGGGAACGGTACCCTGCACCGGCTGAAAGCGGCGCTCCGCCATCCAAGGCGCGCGGATGCCGAACTGGGTCGAGCCGCCGCTGCCGCTGGCAATTGCCTTGATCATCAGCGGCACGTCGACGCCGGCTTTCAGCCCGAGCGCCATTGCCTCTGCCGTGGCCGCGATATTGACCGCGACCAACAGATTATTGACCAGCTTGACGCGGCTCGCAGCGCCGAACTCGCCGAAATAGAGGCAAGTATCGGCGAAACCCGCGACCACGCCCTCGACCTTCTTGCAGGCGTCAGCGTCGCCGGCGAGATAGATCACGCCCTTGCGTGCCGACACCATGCCCGGCGTGCCTGACACTTCACCATCAATGAAAATGGCGCCCTTTTCCTTCAGCGGCGCGATCTGCCGCTGCTTATCCGGAACCGGATGCGAGCCGAGCTCGACCACGATCTGCCCCGGCCGCGCCGATTGGGTGAGGCCATGCGGACCGTGCATGACCTCGTCGAGCGCCTCGGTCGAGGGCAGGCAAGACAATACGATGTCGGCCTGGGCGCCAACCTCGGCCGCGGAGCGGGCCGGAACACCGCCGATTTTTTCGAATTCGGCAAGCGAGTGGCGGCGATAGCCGACCACGCGGTGGCCGCTCTTGATCAGGTTCTCCGAGATCGGCATGCCGATCTTGCCGACACCGACAAAACCTATGGTTTCCATGAACGCGTCCTCAACTCTTCTTCTGTGTTTATTCGCTATGTTAGCGCGACATTGCTTGGATTGTCATGTCACCTCGACCGATTGATCGGAGAGATTGACGGAGAGGCCAAGCGTGCCCTCCATGATCGTCCATTCCTTCAACTCAAAAGTGCGCAACCCGTTTATGAAGAACGGGTCGGCTTCGGCCAGCGCGCGGGCTTCGGCGAAGCTCTTCGCCCGCAATACGGTCAGGCCGTGCCCGCTCGGCGGTCCCTCGCCGTCGGCCAGCGGACCGGACGCGAACACGAGACCGCGCCGCTCGAGCCCGACCATGTATTCCAGATGCGCCATCAGGAACGGCTTGAGCTTTTCCGGCGGCACGACCGGCGTCGAGATCAGCACATAAAGCTTCTTGCGCAGCATTTTGCGCATCAGCTCGGCAACACGCTCTTCAAAAAACATGGCTCAGGTCCTGGGTTTCAAGTTCATAATCGAGCGGAGCGGCGCGCGCCAGCGGCCTCAAGGCGCGATCAGAAAAGGCGCGGGTTCGCGCCCAGTCCGAGGAAATAACGGCCGATCGCCTCGAAGATCGCGAATTGTGACTGCGCCTGCTGCGATACCGCATGCATATCGCGAAAGCGGCGTTCGAACGGATTACCGGCAAAAACCGCCGTGGCGCCGGCGGCGAGGTAGACGGTCTCGACCACCTGTCTCGCCTGCTGGCTGGCGTGGATCGAGGCCATGCGCAGCCGCACGCGCTGGTCGAGCGACACCGTTCCGCTCTGCGCCCCGTGCCAGATATCCTCCCACGCGGTGAGGAAGAATGTCCGCGCCGCGGCGAGCTGGCATTGCGCGACGCCGACCTGCGATTGCACCACCGCATTGTCGCGCAGCGGCGAGGAACCGCTACCGGCCACCTTGGTGCGCGCCAGTTCGATGAAGGCATCGAGCATGGCGCGCGCGATGCCGAGCCCGATGGCGGGAAAGGTCGAGCCGAACAGCTGGTAGATGCTGAACGAATAGAGCGGGCCGCGCTCGCGCCATTCGGCCGGGTCCATCGCGTGATAGGCGATGGCGCGCTGTTCCGGCACGAACTCATCGGTGAAGGCATAACTGTCGCTGCCGGTCCCTTTGAGGCCGATCACGTGCCAGACGTCGTTGATCGCCGCGCGCTCGCGCGGCACCACCAAGGTTTTCTGTACCGGATTGCCGTCGGCATCGCGGCGCGGCTCGCCGCTCTGCTCGACGATGAAGCAATGGGCGGCGAGCCAGGTGGCATGCCGGCTGCCGCTGGCAAACGGCCAGACGCCAGTGACCCGGTAACCGCCCTTTTCGGCGACGGCCTTGGCATTGTTGTGGGTCGAGGCACCCCAGGCCAGCACGCCGCGCGGGTTGTTGGTGAAAATCTCCTCGGCGGTTTGCCGCGGCATGCTCTTGGAGATCGTCGAGCAGACCGAGGTCTGGGCGATACACCACGCCGTCGAGGCATCGACCTTGGCGAGCTCTTCGATGGCTTGCACAAAGGCGACCGGGGAAATCTCCTCGCCGCCGAGCGAACGCGGCACCAGCATGCGAAACATGCGTGCCTCGTGCAGCGCGCCGACCAGGTCGGGCGGCAATTCGCGCCCTGACTCGATGCGTGGCGCCGCCGCGGCAAGGACGGGCGCCAGGGCGCGCGCATTGGCGACGCAATCCACCGTTGTCCGCTCGTCCATGGTGTTCACTCCCGCCGGCTTGGCGTCCATTGTAACCCTGCGGCCAATGCGGTCCATCGGGATCGCATCGCGCAGGCGGGGGTTTGAACGCCGGTGGCAGCGGCGGCGACTAATTGCGACAGCTATTTATAATGTATGGCGATCGGATGAGGGTGAGATGGCTTGGCTGCGCGCTGCCGCAATGCTCGCCGGGCTCATAGCCGGGGCGGCGGCTTTAACGCCGACCAGGGCCTTGGCCGACGACCAGAAACTTGACGCCGATTTCGCCCAGCGCATGTTCGCCGGGAGCGTTCCCAATCCGAAAGCCTATGCCTGTTTCGCGCGCCACTACGATGCCGAGCACCTGGCGCAACATCCGCTGCAGAAGGTCAGCGTGATGAAACTCCTGATCAGCACCGAGAAGGATCCGGACTTTCCAAATTTCCAATATGCGTTCCGGCTCGGCGTCGCTTTTCGCGACCGCCCCGGCAATTTCGATTCCAGCGGGAATTGCGGCCATGCGCCGACGATCAAGGATCCGGACAATTCCGATATCCCGCCGCAGGACCGGGTGACCAGGCCGGCCGGCATCGATTTCGAATGCGACGTCGATTGCGACGGCGGCGGCGTCAACGTCACGCTCGCCAACAGCGATAAATCGATCATCCTCAAGCTCGATCACATCCGCATCTGGAAGAGCAACGCCCCCGACGCGGAGGCAGCCGGCGCATTGCAGGCCGGCGCGGACGACAAAGTGTTCCGGCTCGACCGCACCAGTCTGAACGAATGCGCTTCGCTGGTCGCCGACCGCAAGGAACTGGCGGCGATGCGCCGCAAGCGATAAAATTGCGAAATCGCCAGGGAGAACGTCATGCGCCGCCGTAATCTGCTGCAATTCGCCGGCCTTCTGTTGCCGAGCGCGGCCTTTGCTCAGTCGGCAGAGGCGGCCAAGCCACAAGCGTCCAGGGTCGTCTATCATCTGGCCGACCTCGACAAGGTCGGCTTTGTTTTGGGCAACATCCGCAATCACTACGACGGCATGGGCGGACCCGAGAACGTCACGATCGCTCTCGTTGTGCACGGGCCGGCGTTGAAGGCGTTCCGCGCGACCGACGCCAGCCCGGCGACGGCGCAAGATATCGCAGCCCTTAAATCGTCTGGCCTCGAACCTTACGCCTGCATCAACACGATGCGGGCGCAGAACGTAACGCTAAAGGATCTGTTGCCAGGCTTCGCCGTCGCCGATAAAGGCGGCGTGGTGAAGCTCGCTGATTTGCAGGCGCAGGGTTACGCGTATTTGCGGCCGTAAACTCGGAGCCGATCCGAATTACCCGCGCCTCACTGGCAGACGAACTGCTCGCCGGAGCGGCCGAAGCAGAATTTCTTGCCGACATTGATGAGCTGAACGCGGCGGTTGACGCCCGACGTCGGGTGCGCCGGATCGCGCAATTGCTCTTCGCCCATGCCGACCGGCTGCAGAATGGCGGGATTGATGCCGAACGGATTCACCAGCGCGGCGACGATGGCCTCGGCGCGGCGCTGGCTCAAGCCGACATTATACATACGGCCGCCGACCGAGTCGGTGTGGCCGAGGACCAGAAAGCCGTAACCGAGCAGAATCGGATTATGCAGTGCGTCGGCGATGGCGCCGACGTCGCGGTAGGATTCCGGCCGGATCACCGCGGAATTGAAATTGAAGTTAATCTCGACGGTGAACTGAGCCAGGTTGGCGAGCTGCGGAAAATTCAGGGCACGTGGCGGCAGCGCTCCCGGATAGTTGCGGATATTGTCCAGCACCGCCTGCCGCATCTGGGCGGCCGTGAGGTCGAGCCCTCCATTATTGCTGACGGCGGCCAGACTGGTGGCGATCTGGCCTGAATTGAGCCGCGTATCGGCCGCGGCCACCGTAGCGGCGACCGCGAGAATCAACGCGGCGACGGCATAGATCTGATGCCTGATCATTGCTGAGCCCTTTCCGTTCGCCAGCCGGTATCGGTGAAGGTCTGGTTGCAGGCCGGACTCATCGCCGTCGGCGCAACGCTCAGCAAGCATTCCACGAGATGCGCATCGGCGTGCGACGTGCCGCACAATCTTTCGATATCCGCGTCGCAGATCCGGCCGATGTCGCGCTGTGCCGCAGCGCGCCGCGATATCGACGCATAGACCATGGCGCGAGTTTGCTGGCAGCGCGGCGAGACCACGTTCTGGTGCGCATCGAGGCAGGCCCGCAGCCGGCCGTTGCCGAGCTCGACTTTCGCGCAGTATTTCGCCAGATCGGCGCGGCAGGCGGAGGCCAATTGGTCGACGGCGTCGGCGTAGCTCAATGTCTGGGCCGCCACGATCCCGATGCCGCCGAGCAATAGCCCCAGAGCCAACAAGACCGACGCTTGTCGTCGAGCGATCCTACCCATTCATGCCTCCCCTGCCGTCCTTGGTCGCGCCGGGACCCCGACTGGTTCTAATTTATCGCATTCCCTGCAATTGCACAGGTGGGGAAGTGGTATTGGGGGGCCTATTCCTCGCCGACCAGGTCGCGGCGGCGGCCTTCGAGCGCGGCCGAGTAGCGGCGCAGCACGTAGGCTTCGGTGAGAATGCCGACGACGCGGCGGTCGAGGTAAGAATCGACCACCGCCAGCGCCTCGGATTCGGCGCGGTCGAAGGCGAGTACGGCCTCTTTTACCGCCATGCCGGGCAGCAGCATGTCGTCGGGGTGCTGCAGCAGCTCCTTGATCGACTTGTCGGCGGATTCCGCGGCATGGGCATCCGCGACCAGAACCAGCCCGACATAGCGATCGGCGTCATCGACCGCGATCACGTAGGCGGTCGAGCTCAGCGGGAAAGTCTCGCGGAACGCGGCGACGGCCGACGCCGCGTTCACCGTCTGCACATCCTGGCGCATCATCTTTTCGACGGTGAGCTCACGCATCCAGCCGATATCGGCGGCGCTGCGGATGGTCTCGCCGCGCAGATGGAAGCGCCACGTGGCGAACGAATAGCCGAATACTTCGCGGGTCACCTGCGCGGCGATGATCACGGCGATGAGCACCGCGGTGGTCAGCCAGAGATCGCCGGTGGTCTCCAGCGCGATGAAGGTCATCGTCAGCGGGCCGCCGATCACCGAAGCCGACAGCGCGCTCATGCCGATCACGGCATAGGCGTTGGGATCGAAATAGACCGTCGGCCAGATCATGGTCAGGCCGACCGCGAGCAGATGTCCGCCGAGCGCGCCGATCAAAAGCGAAGAGAAGAACAAGCCGCCGCGGAAGCCTGAGCCTAGCGAGGCGATCGACGCCAGGATCTTGAGCACGAACACCGCCGCGACGGTGCGCAGCGATAGATCGAGCATACCGGCGACGCGCAGCGCGCCATGGCCCGACGACATGATCTGCGGCGATATTATCGCCATCAGGCCGACGACGAGACCGCCGAACATGGTGCGCACGAACGGGCGAAGCTTGAGCCGCGCGAACATGTTCTCGCTGATCGCCACGCCCCGCATCAGAATGATGCCCAGCACCGCCGCGAGCAGGCCGAGCGTGGCGGCAAGCACGATATCGTGACCGGCGATGGTCATCTTTTCGGGCCCGACCACGCCGAGCTCGGCCGGCTCGAGCTGCCGCGCGACGAGATAGCCCATCAGCGACGCGATGCCGACCGGCGCCAGACCGTTCGGCGAATAGCTGCCGATGATCAGCTCGAAGCCGTAAAAGGCGCCGGCGAGCGGCGCGCCGAACGCGCCGGCAATGCCGGCGGCGGCGCCGCAGCCGACCAGGATGCGCAGGTCGCCGCGGCGCAGCCGAAAGGCATTGCCGATGCGCGAGGCGATGCCGCTGGCAAACTGCGTGTAGCCGGCCTCGAGGCCGACCGATGCGCCGACCCCGCTCGACCACACCGTCTGCGCCGCAACGATGATGCTGCCCAGCAGCGACATCCGGCCGCCGTGGAGCGCATTGGCTTCGATCGGATCGATTTCCCGCTCCGGCCGCCAGCGACTGATGATCTCGCTGGCCGCGCCCATGATCATGCCGCCGACGAGCGGCACCGAAACGGCAATGTAGGGATTGAGCGTAAGTCGCGCCGAAAGCCGTTCGCCGTAGTTAAGGTTGAAAAATATCTGGTGCAGCAATTCGACGGACATGCCCATGCCGGCAACGACAATGCCGGCAATCACGCCGACCAAAGCGGCCAGCGCGACCAGACTCGATTCCCGCGCCCGAACGACGGCGCGCAGCCGTCGCGGGATTTCGAGTTGGGTCGCGATTCTAGCGATCAAGATGCTCACCGGCCGAACGGGTGGAATTTAGAATGATCGGAATGCCGGATGAGAACACTCGACCTGCAGGGTTAATTTCCAGACCGGAGGCGGCCGAGACATTGTGTCCCGAAGCGGCGTCAGCCCGGCCGGCTCCGCGCCTGCGGTCCTTGCCTTCGCGCAGGCCCGTCGCCAGATCAACTGCTTCTGGAACTGCAGCAGCCGCGGCCGGTTCACTCTGCGGGCTTTGCCAGGAGTACCCCATGCGCCGCCCGTTCTCTACGATCATCGCAATATCCGTCGCAGCAATAGCTTCACTCGCCGCCGTCCCGTTGCTTGCGCAAACGGACGCCGGCCTGCTCGAAGGTACGGCCGCGTTTGGCGATTGGCACGCCGACCGCCCGGGGACGCGGCGGTTGATCAGGCCGCAAGATTTACCGGCGCCTGATCTCGCCAAATCCGCGCGCAATGTCGTCAGAACAGTGCAACGGACCGACGAAAAGCCAATCGTCCCAAACGGCTTTGAAGTCAACCTATTTGCTTCGGGATTATCGGGGCCGCGCATTATCCGCACCGCACCGAATGGCGATATATTCGTCGCCGAAAGCGAGGCGGGGCGCATCCGCGTGCTGCGGACCAATGGCGGCGCTGCCACGCAAGCCTCGGTATTCGCGTCCGGACTGACTTATCCTTTCGGCATCGCGTTTTATCCGCCCGGACCCGATCCGCAATGGGTCTATGTCGGCGACACCGACGCTGTCGTCCGCTTTCCCTACCGCAACGGCGACACAACGGCGCGCGGCGCCGCAGAGGCCGTCGTGCCGCATTTGCCGGTCGGCGGTCATCACACCCGCGACGTCGTATTCTCGCCGGATGGGAAAACGATGTATGTGTCGGTCGGCTCCGGCTCCAACGTCGCCGAGGACATGGATAAACTCGGCGGCGACGAATTGCACCATTTCATCGCCAGTCATCCGCTCGGCGCCACCTGGGGCCGCGAAGCGGGCCGCGCCGACGTTCTCGCGTTCGACCCCGACGGCAAGAGCGAGCGCATTTTGGCAACCGGCATCCGCAATTGCGTCGGCATGGCGATCGCGCCGGGGACCGATACGGTGTGGTGCTCGACCAACGAGCGCGACGGGCTCGGCGACAACGTGCCGCCCGACTACATCACGCGCGTGCGTCAAGGCGCGTTCTATGGCTGGCCCTGGTACTATATCGGCGCCAATGAGGACCCGCGGCACAAGGGCGAACGCCCGGACCTTAAAGACAAGATCACCATCCCCGACGTCCTGCTCCAGCCGCACTCGGCATCGCTCGGCATGACATTTTATGACGGCACGCAATTTCCGGCGGACTACCGCGGCGACGCATTCGCCGCCGAACACGGGTCGTGGAACAGGTCAAAGCGCACCGGATACAAGATCATCCGCGTCATCGTGCGCAATGGCGTGCCGACCGGCGAATACGACGATTTCGCCACCGGCTTCGTGATTAACGATTCGGAAGTCTGGGGCCGGCCGGTCGGCGTGACGGTAGCCAAGGACGGTGCGCTGCTGGTCTCCGAGGATGCGAGCGGCACGGTCTGGAGGATCTCTTATACCGGCAAAGCCGCGGCTGCCCGCTAGAAACGAAGTTCCGACTGGAACCGGGCCGGAACACTCGACCGATCGATGCGTTGGTTCCAGAGAGCCCGGGCTGGCGGCATTGCGATATGATTTCATACGCAGGCGACGTGATTTCATCGCGCCTTCTTCAGATTGCTCCGGCTCGCCCGTCCCAAACCTCGCCAAACCAGGCGCGCGGCGCCGGCCACGCTTCCACCCAATCGGGCGCGATCTTCGAAACCGACATTCCGGCGCGCCTTGACGCCTTACCGTTCGGGCGATTTCACATCCTCGTCATCGTGGCCCTCGGCATCACCTGGATTCTCGACGGCCTTGAAGTGACGCTTGCCGGCGCACTCGCGGCGGAGCTTAAGGAACCGGCCGCCCTAGGCTTGAGCAATGCGCAGGTCGGGCTTGCCGGCAGCTGTTATCTGTGTGGCGCGGTCGGTGGTGCCTTCTTTTTCGGCTGGCTGACCGACCGGCTCGGGCGCAAAAAACTGTTCACGATTACGCTGGCTGTTTATCTGCTGGCGACCGCGGCTACGGGTCTATCCTGGGGTGCCTGGAGCTTCATTCTGTTTCGTATTCTGACGGGCGCCGGCATCGGCGGCGAGTACACTGCCATCAATTCGACAATCCAGGAGCTTATCCCGGCGCGGTTCCGCGGTTGGACCGATCTATTGATCAACGGCAGTTTCTGGATCGGCGCGGCCATCGGTGCGGGCGGTTCCCTGGTATTACTTAACCCCGCGCTCATCAATCCAGCGATCGGCTGGCGGCTCGCTTTCTTGATCGGGGCTACAATCGGACTCGTGATTCTCGTGATGCGATTTTGGATTCCGGAAAGCCCGCGCTGGCTGGTAACGCACGGCATGCCGCAAGCGGCCGATGAAGTCGTGCGCGGCATCGAAGCGCAATTTGGCCGCAACGGAGCTGCGACGCCGCGGCAAACGCTCCGGTTGCGTATGCGGGATCACACCCCACTGCGCGAGGTTGCGCATGCACTGTTTGAGACATACCGGCAACGCACACTGGTGGCTTTAAGCCTGATGGCGGCGCAGGCGTTCTTTTACAATGCAATCTTCTTCACTTACGCGCTCATCCTGACCGGCTTCTACCACACGCCGGCGGATCAGATCGGCTGGTACATCTTGCCGTTTGCGGCAGGCAATGTGCTCGGCCCCATACTGCTCGGCCGGCTGTTCGACACGGTCGGACGCAAGACGATGATCGCCTCGACCTATGCGATCTCCGGATTGCTGCTCGCCGTCACCGCCGAACTGTTCAGCCGCAATGTGCTCACCGCGCAGACCCTGACGATCGCCTGGATGACTGTGTTCTTCTTTGCTTCGGCGGCGGCGAGCTCCGCCTATCTGACGGTGAGCGAGATTTTCCCGCTGGAGATTCGCGCGCTGGCGATCGCATTCTTCTACGCCATCGGCACCGCGGCCGGCGGCATCGCCGGGCCGATCCTGTTCGGCGTACTGATCAATACCGGCTCGCGGGGCAGCGTCGCCGTCGGCTATCTCATCGGCGCGGTCCTGATGATCGGTGCCGCGGCGACCGAGGCGTTCTGGGGCGTGGCGGCCGAGCGCAAGCCGCTGGAAACGGTGGCCAAACCGCTTGCATTCGTCGATTGAGAATCGGATATCGGGTTTGACAGAGATGGGCTTTGCGCAGATGGGCTTTGGGCGGATGGAAATCTCCGATCTCGACATGGAGCGCGCGGATACGACGCTGGTTCCGGATTTGCGCAAATGCGCGATTTTGCTCGACATCGACGGCACGATTCTCGATCTGGCGTCCACCCCGCAACAGGTGTGGGTGCCGACCGGACTGCGGCAAACGCTGGCGCGGCTCGATGCTTTGACGGGCGGCGCCTTGGCACTGGTCTCCGGCCGGCCGCTTCGTGACATCGACTTGATTTTTTCGCCGCTGGAGCTTGCCGCCATCGGCGGCCATGGCGCGGAATTGCGCCCCCTGCCGAACGCCGAACCGATGCTGCGGGCAAAGGCGCTGAACGCCGTGCTGAAGCGGCAACTCGGCGGCATTGCCGAACTCGGACCCGGCATCCTCGCCGAGGACAAAGGCTATTCACTGGCGCTGCATTATCGGCTGGCGCCCGAGATGGGCGATGCCGTGCGCGCCGCTGTCGACAGGATTTGCGCCATGCAGCCGCCGGACACGGTCGAAATCCTGCCCGGCAAGCTCGTCGTCGAGATCAAGCCGACCGGCATCAACAAGGCGACTGCGGTCTGCGAACTGATGAATTACGCGCCATTCCTGGACCGCAACCCGATCTTTATCGGCGACGACACCACCGACGAGCCGGTGTTCGGCATCATCTCGCAATTTGGCGGCTTGGGCTTCTCCGTCGGCCGGGTGGTGCCGAACGTCAACGGTCACTTCGACAGGCCCGAATCGGTTCGCGCATGGCTTGCGCGCATTGCAAATAAGGCTCAGAGCACGGCGCAATGAACGAACATCGGGTCGATATCGCCGTCGGCGACGGCCGCGTCGGCGCCGCCCAACGCGGCGCGATGCCGGAGCCGCGCGGCTCGATCGATCACGGCCTCGATCTCGGCATCATCGGCAACGGCCGGCTCGCCGCCCTGATCGATCCGTGCTCGCGGATCGTGTGGTGGTGCTATCCGCGCTTCGACGGCGACCCGATCTTCTGCCGGCTGGTATCGGGACGGCAGGAAAAAGGCTTCTCCGACATCGTGCTCGAGGAGATGGTGGACTATCAGTCCGAATATGTCCGCAACAGCGCTATCATTTGCACCGTGCTCACCGACCGGCACGGCGGCAAGGTCAAGATCACCGATTTCGCGCCGCGCTTTCGCCAGTTCGGCCGCGTGTTCCGGCCGCCGCAACTATTTCGCGTCGTCGAGCCGCTGGCCGGCTTGCCACGCATCACTGTGCGCATGCGGCCGACTTACGATTACGGCAAGCCAATTCCACACCGTTCGCTCGGCAGCAACCATATCCGCTACGCCGGCGACAGCACCGCCGTTCGTCTGACCACCGACGCCCCGCTGTCGATGATCGACGGCGAAGCGCCGTTCGTGCTGACGCGGCCGCTGCACATGGTATTCGGTCCCGACGAGCCATTCACCGGCGACCTGCAGAAAACCTGCCGCGATTTTCTCGAACGCACCCATGACTATTGGATGGAGTGGGTGCGCCGGCTGTCGATCTCCTACGATTGGCAGGAGGCGATCATCCGCGCCGCCATTACGCTGAAACTCTCCAATTTCGACGAGACCGGCGGCATCATCGCCGCGCACACCACGTCGATTCCAGAGTCGCCTCATAGCGGCCGCACCTGGGACTACCGCTATTGCTGGCTGCGCGATGCTTATTTCGTCGTCCAGGCGCTCAACCGCATCGGCGCCACGCGCACCATGGAAGAGTTCATCTCGTTCACGCTGTCGATCGCGGCGGAGCCCGACCAGGAGCTTCGCCCGCTCTACAGCGTGGTGCCGACGTCGATCATCGACGAGCGCATCGCGCCCGAGCTGGAAGGCTACCGCGGCGACGGCCCGGTGCGGATCGGCAACGCCGCCGCCGAGCAGGTGCAGAACGACACCTATGGCAGCGTCATCCTCGCCGCCATGCCGATGTTCTTCGATCGCCGGCTGCCGCGGCCCGGCGACGAGGGCCTGTTCCATTTGCTCGAGTCGCTCGGCCATCGCGCCGCTGCAAAGGCGCTCGAGCCGGACGCGGGCATCTGGGAATATCGCGGCCGGCAGCGCATCCACACCCATTCGGCGGCGATGTGCTGGGCCGGTTGCCAACGGCTCGCCGCCATCGCCACCCGGATCGGCCTCGACGGCCGCGCCAAATATTGGAACGGGCTCGCCGAGCCGATCCATGCCGCGCTCCTCGAGGGCGCCTGGAATCAGAAGCGCGGCGCGTTCACCGCGGCGTTCGGCTCGGACGATCTCGACGCCAGCGTGCTGCTGCTGCCAGATCTCGGCGTCGTCGAGGTCGACGATCCGCGCTTCGTCTCCACCGTCGCCGCCATGGAGCGCGAGCTGGTGCGCGAGAAGCACGTCATGCGCTACGCCAGCGAAGACGATTTCGGCATGCCGGTGACGGCGTTTTTGATCTGCAGGTTCTGGCTGATCGACGCGCTGTGGTCGCTCGGCCGGCGCGAAGCGGCGCGCGATCTGTTCACCGACGCGCTGCGGCATCGCAACCGCTATGGCCTGCTCTCTGAAGACGTCGATCCGCAGACCGGCGCGTTGTGGGGCAATTTCCCGCAAACCTATTCGATGGCCGGCCTCATCCTCTCGGCGATGCGATTGTCGCGAAGCTGGGAAGACCGTTACTGGCGCGGCTGAGCGGAACTACGGCGACTGAAACCCCCTGCCCGACCGCAACGATTTCGCCATGCGCGCCACGATCGGATCGTATATCTCTTTGCGCGATGCCGGATAGGACATCACAAAGTCCTCGTTCATGCCGTGCGACAGCAAATGCTTTTCATAGAATATGCTATCGGTCTTGGTTCCTGAAATGACGAACCAGTTCTTGCCGCGTGTCTCGTAGGTGATCGTGGAGCCGGCATCGAGATTGTTTACGATGTAGTCGCGGTATTTCGCGATAGTATAATCGAGCGCAAAATAGGAGGCGGACACCGTGAAATCCGCACCGTCGGCGCTCTTGAATGCGCGGCCATCGTCGCTGCCCGGGGGCGGCTGCATCTTGAAAACGTCCGGATAATCGATCGTGGTGCCGTAGCGGTCGTTTTGATAGGTCAGCCAGCTGTCCGCTTTGGCTGCGGTCGCGGCGAGTAAGATTGCGGTCACCATGGCCGCCAGCGCCGATTTACAACGCATGCGATAATTCCTAGCCTGAGACAATCCATTTGACGCATTGAAGCAAAGCTTGGTTCACGCCTCTCGGCAACATGCTCAATCTCAGGAGGTGAAAATGTGTGAACGTTGTGCCAACACCGCCGCCCGGCATTTGCACGTCCCGCGGCGAAGCATCTTTAAACTCGCCGCCGGTGCCGCCGCAGGTCTTGCTATGGCGCCGGCAGCCTTTGCCGCCCCGCCCAAGGCGCCGCCGAAGCCGGAGAACGTCATCTCGCCCGATGCCGCGCTGCACCGGCTGATGGAAGGCAACACACGCTACGTCAAAGGCGAAGCCAGGCGGCACGATTTCCGCCACGAGCGCGAGGCGCTCAGCAAGGGACAAAACCCCTTTGCCGCGGTTCTCAGCTGCGCCGATTCCCGCATTGCGCCGGAATATTGTTTCGACACCGCGCGCGGCGATCTGTTCGTCTGCCGCATCGCCGGCAATTTCGCCAGCGACGAGATGACGGCCAGCCTCGAATATGCGGTGGCCGTGCTGAACACGCCGCTAATTCTGGTGCTCGGCCATGAGGCCTGCGGCGCGGTCGACGCGACCATCAAATCGGTCAAGGACGGCACCACCCTGCCCGGACATTTGCCGTCGCTGGTGGCCGCCATCAAGCCGGCGGTCGATGCCGTGCAGGGACAGCCGGGTGACATGCTGGCCAACGCTATCCAGCGCAACGTCGCGCTCAATGTCCAGGCGCTCAGTTCCGCGGGGCCGATCCTCAAGGCCGCGGTAGACGACAAGAAGATCCGCGTCGTCGGTGGTGTTTACAAGCTCAGCTCCGGTCAGGTGGCGCTTTTGAGCTGACGCAAGCGCGCCTGGCTTACAGGCCAGGCGACAGCAGCACGCGAATTTGCTTTTCGCGGCACGCGTCCGAGAGCTGCGGCCTCCCGCCATAGGCCACAACAGTGTCGTGGTAACCCAAGCTTGCCAGCCGGTAGATGATCTGCTGCGACAGCAGGCCCTCGAAGTAGCCGGCATGGACATCCGGTTTTCCGTTCCGCACATAAGATTCCAGCAAACACAAATGCTGTCGCCAGCTCATGCGCACCTGCGGGTTATCCCGCTTGAGACGAAGCGCGAAGGTCAGAAGCGGCCGCCGGACGCCATTATTGTCGGTATCAACGTAATCGGTGCAATCGAAATAGCTAAATCGCTCCGGCAACTTGTTTTGCAACGTTTCCGCGTCCTCGGCGCGCGTGATGCGCAGCCGGTCGTAGATTTGTTGCAGGGTGTAGTAACCGATGCGCAGCGTCGCCAATATCGCCGGCCGTGCGACGGGTATAATGCCGTATCCGCTGGAGAGAATTTCGACATTGCCCAGGCGGAAACCGAATTTCCAGCTCTTGGTCGGGAACGAGAAATAATTGGCCACGGTCGAAATCTGCCGCAGCACCTCGTCGCCCTGGTTGCTGAACAGATAAGCCTCACGAAATCGCCGCAGCGACGAGGCCAGGAAATTGGCGCGATTCGATATCAGGGCCTCGGCTGGAATGTCCGGCGACGCCAGCACAAAACGCATCAGGTTGAAGGCGTGCCCGAGATGCGGAGAAAGGTCGGGCGCGCCTTCCTCGCCGGTGAACCGCGCCGCGTTTTGCTCGTTAATCAGGCCTGCATTGAGCCGGGGCTGCATGGCGGAAATATCGAACACATCGGACAGAACGCGGATGGCGTTGGTAACGACATAGCCGCCCATGCTGTGACCGATGAACGAGAGCTGCACCCGCTTGGCGTCGCGGTTGGCGCGGCGGTGCTTGGTGTCTTCCTCGACGATGCGGCGGTCGATCTGGCGGACGATCTCGACCAGATCGGGCGCGCCGTAATTGGTGGCGCGATAGCCATCGCGAAAATAGACGATCGTGCGCAGCAGGATGGCACAACCGATAAGACCGGCTACAAGGATGCCGAAGACGATGAAAAGATGGCCGAGAATAGAAAGTGCGTCCTTGACCCAGACTGGCGCGCCGATCGTTATCATCGGCGGAATCGGGTCGACCCATTTGAAGAAATGCCAGGCTGCTACCATAAGCGTAAGGACAAGGCCGAGCACCAACAGAGAGACACCGGTCCGCCCGAGCCATGTCGCCATAGTCGGTAACGCGCTTCGCCAGCTCGGCAATGGCTTACCCATTTTCTCCGAAGGCCAGCGATAGCCGACGCAGACAAGTCCTTTGCGGCGGATGATGCACGCGTCCCGGTCGATGGCGGCGGCCGCCGAAGTGTAGAATTTAAAAACGGCCGGCGGCGGATTGTTGAAGCCGTGCACCATAATGACGAGATTGGGCGTGTCCGAAGCGCTCAACTCGGCTGCGATGTCATCGATCGCCTTGTCGGCGCAAATCGGTACAAGCTGCGGCGGCACGGGCGGCGGGGTCAGCGGGTCTTCAACGTTGTCCGGCGCCGTGCTCTCGATGAAATAAGCCGAGAAACGCACGTCCTGCACGCGGTAAGCCCGAAAAAGATGCGCCATGGCGTCACCCTCCCCGGCCTCAACTTTAAGTATATACGAATATCAATGCAATCGCATGATGGCTGCCTCACTCGGCTGGCGCTTCGGCGCGCTCCGGCGGCGCTTGCGCGTCCAGGGCGCGCTGGTGCACCGGTTTGCGCGCCCGCGTCAGATTAAAGGCGCTGTTCACCAGCGCCAGATGCGAGAAGGCCTGCGGAAAATTGCCGACCAGTCGCTTCAGCTTCGGATCGTATTCTTCGCTCAACAGACCGACATCGTTGCGTAGCGCCACCAAGCGCCGAAACAGCCGCTCGGCGTCATCGAATCGTTCCTGCAGGATGTAGGCATCAACCAGCCAGAAGCTGCAGGCCAGGAAGGCGCCTTCGCCCGGCGGCAGCGCATCCTCGACCTCCTCGGTCGAGTAGCGCAACACGAAGCCGTTGCGCAGCAGCCGGGCTTCGATCGCCGCGATGGTACTCTCGATGCGCGGATCGGTGACCGGCAGAAAGCCGACGCAAGGCAGCATCAAGAGGTTAGCGTCGAGCTGATCGGAGTCATAGGCCTGTACGAAAGTGCCGAGCTTCTTATTGAAGCCGCGTTCGCAGACCTCGTCGTAAATTTCCTCACGTAATTGTTGCCAGTCGTCGATCGCGCCTTCAAGGCCGAAGGTTTCCGCGCTCTTGATCGCGCGATCGAAGGCAACCCAAGCCATCACCTTGGAATAAACGAAATGCTGCGCAGGCCCGCGTATTTCCCAGATGCCCTGATCGGGCTGGTGCCAAATATTTTTGAGATGCTTGAGAAACTCGATCTGAACCGCCCATCCGGATTCGTCAGAGGTGAGCCCACCGCGCCGCGCCTGATGATAGGTATCCATGATCTCGCCGAACACGTCGAGCTGCAATTGGGTGTGCGCCGCGTTGCCGATGCGCACCGGCGCGGATTTCTCGTAGCCGGGCAGCCAATCGGCTTCCCATTCCGCGAGCCGCCGCTCGCCGCCGATGCCGTACATGATTTGCAGCTGATCCGGGCTGCCGGCGACCGCGCGGAGAAGCCACTCGCGCCAAGACCGCGCCTCGTCGTAATAGCCGGCATGCATGGCGCCGAGCAGCGTCAGCGTGGCGTCGCGCAGCCAGCAATAACGATAATCCCAATTGCGCTGGCCGCCGAGCCGCTCGGGCAATGACGTCGTCGGCGCCGCAACGATGCCGCCGGTCGCTGCATAAGTAAGCGCCTTGAGCGTGATCATCGAGCGCTTCACCGCGGCCGACCATTCGCCGGCCTCCCGGCATTTTGCCGACCATTCTTGCCAGAATTTTTCGGTGCCTTCCAAGGACGCCATCGGATCGAGCGTATCAGGAAGCATCTTGTGCGAGCGCGCGTAGGTGAGAACGAGGGGAATGGTTTCGCCGGCGCCAACGGTGAAGTCGCCGACGGTAGTCATGTCCTTGCCTCTGAGATGCACCGGCGTGCGCAGCACCGCCATGTCCGGCCCCGCGATAGCGCGCAGCGCGCCGTTTTCCAGTCGCGTCACCCAGGGCACGACGGCGCCATACCCGAAACGCAGCACCATCTCGGTATGCATCCTGACCTTGCCCTGCGTACCGACGACAAGGCGCACAATTTCGGAATGATCGCCGCGAAACGGCATGAAATCGATCAGCGTCGCCGCGCCGTCCCGGGTCTCGAATTCCGTTTCAAGGATCAGCGTGTCGGGCCGATAGCGGCGGGTGATGCGGGCTTCGTCTTGCGGCGCCACCAGCCACCGGCCATGCTCGGGCGTGCCGAGGAGCGCGGCGAAACACGCCTCCGAATCGAATCGCGGCCAGCACAGCCAATCGATCGAGCCGCCGCGCGACACCAATGCCGCGCTCTTGCAGTCGCCGATCAGGGCATAGTCTTCAATTGGGGTGGACATGCTGTCGCTATTATATCCGCAAAGGCAATCAGGAAAAATCGACGACGACTTTGATATCGTCCGGCTCTTGATGAATAGATTGGGTCCACTGCTCGACCGGCACGCGCCGTGTGATCAGCTTGGCGAGCCAGTGCTTGTCGGCGCGTTGTAGAACATCGACGGCATCCTGGTAATGCTTGCGATTGGCGTTGACGCTGCCGAACACGGTATCGTTATCGAGCACCATGGTGCGATTGACCTTGCCGATGTCGAGGTCGACATCGTGGCCGGGCGCCGAGACGCCAAGCAGGCAGACGATGCCGCCGGCCGCAGTGCGGCCGAAAGCATCGCCGACCACGCTCGGCGCACCGGTGCATTCCATCAAAATATCCGGCTTGAGCGCGTCAAGGTCGGTAAGACTACCGAGATGGAAGGTGCCGCCCAGCTCGCGCACCATCGCGCGTTTGCGGCCGCGATCGTTATGGTCGAGCACGTGCACGTCGAGGCCGCGCTGCGCGCCGATCAGCGCGGCGAGCAGGCCGATCGGGCCAGCGCCGGTGACCAGCACCCGCTTGGGCGCGAAGCCGCGCGAACGGGCGCCGATGCGTTCGGTTTGATCCCAGGCCTTGGCAACGACGCTGGTCGGTTCGACCAAGACGCCGTTCATGCCGAGCGAAGGATCGAGTTTGACCAGAAAGTCCGGCTCGATGCGGAAAAGATCCGACCCGTAGCCGTTGCGCTCCTTGATGCCACGCTCGGTGTAGCGGCCGTTTTGGCACATGTCCCATTCGCCGACAGCGCAATAGGGGCACGGCACCGGATCGGGCCGGCGCACGATGCCGACGACGAGATCGCCGGCTTTAAAGCCGCTATCGGGGGGCGCCTCCTGCACCTTGCCCAAGGATTCATGGCCGATCACCAGACGTTTCTGTCCCGGCGGGGCCCAGCCATAAGCGCCGGAGACGATCTCGCGGTCGGTGCCGCAAACGCCAAGCGCCAGTGCGCGCACCAGTACCGCGCCGTCCGATTTAGGCGGCTCTGGGATATCTTCGACCTTTGCGGAATTGGCGACACCAGGCGCAACGGTCAGAGCGCGCATTGTTGAGGGTCCGCGATAATGTGTTGCGCAATAGCTAGGCGGTGGCGCACGCCCCCCGCGCCGTTAGTGGAACATCGATGAGAGAATAAAGTTCCACTTTGGAACCAGCGGTTAAACACGCGGTTAAGCCATTCCAACCGCATCATTGAAGCGTGACGCGCTAAACTCTCATCGATCCTCTCGGCCGCAAACGCTGGGCTATGCCGAAGGCTTGATTCCTTCGCAAAGCTCCTTTGCCGATCGCGCTCTGGAATCGCATGAGACGGCGTGCACGCTCAATGCCGGCGACGAAACGGCGCAGGTGCGCATCACCATTTTTTTTCGAAGATCGCGAGCCGGCCGGCCCTTATCGCGTGACGGTGCCGCCGCGGCGTACCTCTGCGCTTCAACGATCTCAAAGACCCCGTGTCGATTCCGCGCGATACCGCCTATCCGTCGGTGTTCGAAGCCGACGTGCCGATCGTTGTGCAGCACACACGGCCCAACTCGCGGCGAGCCGAAGCGAGCCTTTTATCGACCATTGCTTATGCGGAAGGGTGGGCCGACTTGACGCAAGTTAAGCAGGAAAATTGCGGTTTGCCGCCAAAGTGCGGCGAAATCTTCAAGTCCGCGCGGGGAATCTGCCCGATTTCCGAGCAGCTTCGTTGCACTGCATCAATATATGGAACGAAGCGCCTTTCCACAAGTTAATGGGAGACTGGTGTGGAGGTGAATTCGTGACCGTAGTCGTCGTCTCCAATCGCGTGGCGCGGGCAAAGCCCGATGAGCCCCTGGCGGGCGGTCTGGCGGCGGCGCTGTTGCCGATGGTGCGGGATTCCGGCGCCATCTGGGTCGGCTCCAGCGGACAGGCAAGCGAAGGCACCCGGGATTCGTTCGCGCGCATCGAGCCGCTCGGCACCGGCGCGCTGGCCACGGTCGACATGCCGGCGAAGCATTATGTCGGCTACTACGAAGGCTTCGCCAATTCAGCACTATGGCCGGCACTGCATTCGCGGCCCGATCTCATTCACGTCACCGCCGACGATTACGCCTCGTATCGCGAAATCAACGCGTTCATGGCCCGCGCGCTGGTCCGCTTCAACACGCCTGAGGCGGTGTTCTGGATCCAGGATTATCACTTCCTGAGCCTCGGCGCGGAGATGCGGCGGCTCGGTATTGAGCGGCCGCTCGGGTTCTTCCTGCACACGCCTTGGGCGGACCGTCGCACCATGGCGGCAGTGCCAAATCACGCCGAACTCACCGACGCCATGCTGGCTTATGATCTGATCGGCTTCCAGACCGTCGAGGACAGGCAGAATTTCGAGGATTATCTGCAGGCCGAGCTCGGCCTCAATATCGTCGACGGCACGGTGGCGTCGGATTGGGGACTGACCCAGCTCGCCACTTTCCCGATCGGCATCGATGTCGACGATTTCTCCGCGCGCGCCAACAAAGCGGTCGGCCGGCTCGAAGTGACCCGGCTGCGCGACAGCCTGCATGCCGCCAAATTGGTGCTCGGTGTCGACCGGTTGGATTATTCCAAAGGTCTCGCTAATCGCGTTCGCGCCTTCGACCGCATGCTGGACATCGAGCCGGGCCTCAGGCGCGAAGTGACACTGTTACAGGTCGCGGTGCCGTCGCGCGGCAATATCAAGGCCTATCGCGAGCTCAAGGCCGAGCTGGCGGGGCTGGTGGGCGAGGTGAACGGCCGGCACGGCGAGGTCGATTGGATGCCGATCCGCTATCTCAACAAAGGCTTTTCGCAGCTGACGCTGGCGGGCTTTTACCGGCTGGCACGCGTCGGCTTGGTGACGCCGCTGCATGACGGCATGAATCTTGTCGCCAAGGAATACGTCGCTGCGCAAAATCCCTTCGATCCGGGCGTATTGGTGCTGTCGTCGTTCGCCGGCGCCGCCAAGGAGCTCGACGCGGCGCTGCTGATCAATCCGCACGACATCGACGGCATGGCCCGGCAAATCGCAACGGCGCTTGCCATGAGCCTCGAGGAACGGCGTGAGCGCTGGCAGTCGATGGTGCGCAAGCTGAAGGCGGCGTCGGTGCAGAACTGGTTCGCCGATTTCCTGCATACCTTGACCGGCGTGCGGCGGACGCCGCTGCGGGCGGCCACGCGGCCGATCGTGCTCGAACTCGCCAGCCGCAAAGCGGCGAATAGCCGCTGAGCACAAGGAAATTTTTACCCCATTTCGCCATAGTCACCGCCATAGTTTTGTGGCGTAAGGTGGAGTGATGCGATGCCGGGCGCGCGCAATTCCGTTGCAAAATCATCGTCATGGTGCGGCCTCGGGGCTGGCGCGCTGATCCTGGCCGGACTGATATTGCTGCCTGCCGGGGCGTTGGGCGCGACACAACTCGCAGCCCACCGGATCGGCGCTCATCGGGTCGCTGCACATGAAGCCGTGTCGCGGCCGCATGTCTATCTGATGCGCGGACTGTTGAATATTTTCTCGCTCGGCATGGATCAGCTCGCCGCGCAAATCCAAAGCCGCGGCATTGATGCCAGCGTTTACAATCATACCTACGCCGACGTCATCGTCGCCCGCATCGTGCAGAGGTACCGCGCCGGCGATCACGGGCCCTATATGCTGGTCGGTCATTCGCTCGGCGCTGACGCCGTGATGGACATGGCGCAAGAGCTGAACGCGCAAGACGTGCCTGTCGCGCTGGTCATTCCGGTCGACGGCACCGGCTCATCGGTCGCGCCGCGCAACGTCGCCTGCGTGATCAACCTGACGCAGCGCAGCTACGCCTATATGCGGCCCGGCACCGGCTTCCACGGCGTTCTCGATAACGTCGATTTTTCCGGCGATCCCGGCATCGATCATCTGACGATCGATAAAGCGCCGCGGGTGCAGGCTGAAGCGCTGCGCTACGTGCTGGAAACCGCGCATGACGAGGCGTGCCGTCCCGCGGGCGCCGCCCCGATCGTGGCGCGGCCCGACACGCCAAAAGAAACGCTGAAGCAAACATCGGGGCAGAAGGTCGCGGCTCCAAGAATCGCGACGCCGACCAAGACCGCCTCCCCGGCGCTGCGGCCCGGCGTCGCCGGCTGACCGTCACACGGTCGCTATAGTCCGGCACGGCGGCGGGAAGGCCGTTTCCGTCCCTCGCAACTGCTGTATAATATAATCAGCGCAGTCAGGATCGACCGCGGTGACGACCCGGATCGCCGGCATGCGCGAGGGAGGGTGCCCGTGATTCCTGGATCGTTTAATTATCATCGCCCGAAATCCGTCCAAGAGGCCGTCGGCCTGCTCGCCAAGCTCGGTGACGACGGCCGCGCGCTCGCCGGCGGGCACAGTCTCATCCCGCTGATGAAGCTGCGGCTCGCCACGCCCGCAAACCTGATCGATCTCGCCGCCATTGCCGAGCTTAAAGGCGCCCGCGCCGACGGCAACGACATCGTCGTCGGCGCCATGACGACGCAGCACGATGTCATCGGCTCGGATCTGCTGGCGGCGAAAATTCCGCTGCTGCGCGAAGTCGCGCTGCAGATCGCCGATCCGCAGGTACGCTATCTCGGCACGCTCGGCGGCAATGTCGCCGACGGCGACCCGGCGAACGACATGCCGGCGGTGATGATGTGCCTGAACGCGACCTATGAGATCGCCGGCAAGAACGGCGAGCGCCGCGTTCCGGCGCGGCGGTTCTATCAAGGCACTTATGTCACCGCGCTCGCGGCGGATGACGTTCTCACCGCGGTGCGCATTCCGGTGCCGCCCGGCGGTCACGGCTATGCCTACGAAAAGCTCAAGCGCAAGATCGGCGACTTCGCCACCGCCGCGGCGGCCGTGGTGCTGACGATGAAAGCCGGCAAGGTCGAGACTTGCTCGATCGGGCTCACCAACGTCGCCCCGACGCCGCTGTTGGCGGAGGAGGCCGCGAAAATCCTGATCGGCTCGGCGCTCGATGCCGCGACCGTCAAGCGCGCAGCGGCAGCGGCCGAAGCGATCACCGCACCCGCCGAAGACGCGCGCGGGCCGGCGGCCTACCGCACCAAAATGGCCGGCGTGATGCTCACCCGCGCGCTGGCGCGCGCCAAATCGCTGGCGAAGGGCTGAGGAGAGTACCCATGGCCAAAACCCAAGTCGCGATGAAGATCAACGGCAAGACCGTCGAAGCTCTGGTCGAGCCGCGCACGCTCTTGATCTATCTCCTGCGGGATCAGCTTAGCATCACCGGCCCGCATATCGGCTGCGATACCAGCCATTGCGGCGCCTGCACCGTCGATCTCGACGGCAAGTCGGTGAAATCCTGCACCGTGTTCGCGGTCCAGGCCAATGGCGGCAATATCATCACCATCGAGGGCATCGCCAATCCCGACGGCACGCTGCACGCGCTGCAAGAAGGTTTCCGGCAGATGCACGGGCTGCAATGCGGGTTCTGCACGCCGGGCATGATCACGCGCGCCTATCGCCTCCTGCAGGAGAACAAGAATCCGACCGAGGAGGAAATCCGCTACGGCATTTCCGGCAATCTGTGCCGCTGCACCGGCTATCAGAACATCGTCAAAGCCATTCAATATGCCGCCGCCAAGCTCAACGGCGTGCCGTTCCAGGAGGCCGCAGAATGAACGACATGACCCCCACCTCCGCCGAACGCGCCGAAAAGCTCGAAGGCATGGGCTGTAAGCGTAAGCGCGTCGAGGACATCCGTTTCACCCAGGGCAAGGGCAATTACGTCGACGATATCAAACTGCCCAATATGCTCTACGGCGAATTCAACCGTTCGCCCTACGGCCACGCCCGGGTGACGAAGATCGATACGACGAACGCCGCGGCGGTGCCCGGCGTCGTAGCGGTGCTCACCGCAGAGACGCTGAAAACCGTCAACCTCGCCTGGATGCCGACGCTGGCCGGCGACGTGCAGATGGTGCTCGCCGACGGCTACGTGCTGTTCCAGAACCAGGAAGTCGCTTTCGTCATCGCGGATAGCCGCGAAGCTGCCGCCGACGCCGCCGATCTGGTCGAGGTCGAATACGAGCAGCTTCCGGTCAATGTCGATCCGCTCAAGGCGATGGCGGCGAACGCACCGGTGATCCGCGAGGATTTAAAGGGCAAGACCGAAGGCGCGCACGGCAAGCGCAAGCACTATAATCACATCTTCTCCTGGCAGGCCGGCGACAAGGCGGCCGCCGACGCAGCCTTCGCCAAGGCCGACGTGACGATGCGGGAGATGATCTCTTATCCGCGCGTGCACCCCTGCCCGCTCGAAACCTGCCAATGCGTCGCCTCGTTCGACAAGATCAAGGGCGAGCTGACGCTCTACGGCACCTTCCAGGCGCCGCATGTCATCCGCACCGTCGGCTCGCTGATCTCGAAAATCCCCGAGCACAAGATTCATGTGATCGCGCCCGACATCGGCGGCGGTTTCGGCAACAAAGTCGGCGTCTATCCGGGCTATATCTGCTCGATCGTGGCTTCGATCGTGACCGGGGTACCGGTGAAATGGACCGAGAGCCGCATCGATAACCTGTCCACCACCGCCTTTGCCCGCGATTTCCACATGGATATGGAGCTCGCCTGCACCAAGGACGGCAAGCTGTTGGGACTGCGCTGCTACACCATCGCCGACCATGGCGCTTTCGACGCCTGCGCCAACGCCACCAAATGGCCGGCCGGTCTCTTTTCCATCATTTCGGGCTCCTACGATATCCCCGCTGCCTATTGTCTGGTCGACGGCGTCTATACCAACAAGGCGCCGGGTGGCGTCGCCTATCGCTGCTCGTTCCGCGTCACCGAAGCGGCCTATTGCGTCGAACGGGCCATGGACATCATGGCGCAAAAGCTCGGCATGGACCCGGCCGACTTCCGCATGAAGAACCTGATTCGCCGCGAGCAATTCCCATATACCAGCGCATTCGGCTGGCAATACGATTCCGGCGACTATCAAACCGCGCTGACCAAGGCGCTGGAGGCGGTCAACTACAAAAAGCTGCGCGAGGAACAGAAACAAAAGCGCGAGGCGTTCAAGCGCGGCGAGACGCGCGAGTTGATGGGCATCGGCGTCATCCACTTCACCGAGATCGTCGGCGCCGGTCCGTCGCGCAATTGCGACATTCTCGGCATCGCCATGTTCGACTCGGCCGAAATCCGCATCCACCCCACCGGTTCCGGGATTTGCCGGCTCGGCACCAAATCGCAAGGCCAGGGCCACGAGACCACCTACGCGCAGATCATCGCCACCGAGCTCGGGCTAGCCGCCGACAGCATCACCGTGGAGGAAGGCAATACCGACACCGCGCCGTACGGGCTCGGCACCTACGGTTCGCGTTCGACGCCGGTATCAGGCGCCGCTTGCGCCATGGCCTGCCGCAAGATCAAGGCCAAGGCACAGATGATCGCCGCCTATATGCTCGAAGTGCACGACGACGATCTGGAATGGGACGTCGATCGTTTCCGGGTGAAGGGCAATCCCGAGCGCTTCAAGACCATGACCGAGCTTGCCTGGGCGGCCTATCACGAAGTGCCGCAGGGCATGGAGCCCGGGCTCGAAGCGGTCGATTATTACGACCCGCCGAATTTCACGTTCCCGTTCGGCGCTTACATCTGCGTCGTCGATATCGATGTCGATATCGGTGCGGTCAAGGTGCGCCGCTTCTATGCGCTCGACGATTGCGGCACGCGCATCAATCCGATGATCATCGAGGGCCAAATTCACGGCGGCCTGACCGAAGCCTTCGGCATCGCCATGGGCCAGGAAATCCATTACGACGACGACGGCAACGTCACCACGGCGTCGTTCCTGGATTATTTCGTGCCCACCGCGGTCGAGACCCCGCACTGGGAAACCGACTGGACCACGACGCCATCGCCGCATCATCCGATCGGCGCCAAGGGCGTCGGCGAAAGCCCCAATGTCGGCGGCGTGCCGTGCTTCTCCAATGCGGTCAACGATGCGTTCGCCTTCCTCGGATCGACCCACATCCAGATGCCACACGATCATTGGCGGGTCTGGACCGCCGCGGAAAAGCTCGGGCTGCATGCGTAGCGGCCGGCGCCCGCGCGCAATGTGTGATTGTCATCGTCCGGCTCGACCGGACGATCCAGTAAACTCCACCGGTGCAGGGTTTTCGATGCAACGAATACTGGATGCCCCGCCTTCGCGGGGCATGCCAATAATAAGTGCGTTGCGCGTGTCATGACCCTTAAGCGCGAAGAAATCTCCGACAAGCTCGCCGCCGTCGGCTACATCGCCGACCGCGATATCGCCACCGCGCTGTGGCTGATGGATTTCCTCAAACGGCCACTGCTGCTCGAGGGCGAGGCCGGCGTCGGCAAGACCGAGGTCGGCAAGGCGCTCGCCGCGGTGCATGGCGCCGAACTGATCAGGCTGCAGTGCTACGAGGGCCTCGATCAGCATGCCGCGCTTTATGAGTGGAATTACCAGCGCCAGCTGCTCGCGATAAAAACGCGCGAAGGCGCCGGCGAAAATGCCGACGCCATTGAAGAGCACATTTTTTCGGAGAAGTATCTTCTCGAGCGGCCGCTGCTGGCCGCCATCCGCCGCCCCTCGCCACCGGTGCTGCTGATCGACGAGGTCGACCGCGCCGACGAGGAGTTTGAGGCGTTTCTGCTGGAGCTCCTTTCCGACTTTCAGGTCAGCATCCCCGAGCTCGGCACCATCAAGGCAACCTCGATCCCGCGCGTGGTGCTGACCTCGAACGGCACGCGCGAATTGTCGGATGCGCTGCGGCGGCGCTGCCTTTATCACTATATCGACTTCCCGGAGGTCGACCGCGAGGCCAAAATCATCCTCACCCGCACGCCCGGCATCGAAACGGCGCTGGCTTTGCAGATCGCGCGCATGGTGGCGGCGGTGCGCAAGGAGGATTTGCGCAAGGTCCCCGGCGTCGCCGAGACGCTCGATTGGGCGGCCACCCTCGCCGGCCTCGAAATCCACGACCTGCGACAGGAACCGGAAACCGTCTATGAGACGATGATTTGTTTGCTCAAGACGCACGAAGACCGCGCGCAGTTGACGCAGGAAGTGAGCGAGCGGCTCCTCGGCAAGGTGGCGTAAGTGAGTACGCGCGTTGAACTGCCGGGCGCCCGCCGCCGCCTCGCCGGCTTCGCCCGCACGCTGCGCGACAACGGTTTCCATATCGGCCTTGCCGAAACGCGCGACGCACTGGGCATCCTCACGTCGCCAGCCGCGCTTAAGGCCACATCGCTTAAGCCGGCGTTGCGCGCGCTGTTTTGCGCCACGCAGTCCGATTGGCAGCGCTTCGACGAGCTCTTCGATGCCTTTTGGCGGGGCCGCCATATGCGGCAGCGGCAAGTGTTGTCCGGCTCGCCGCCGGCCGGTCATGCCCCGGCGCGGCGGCTTGCCGAATCGCATGTGCCGCAAGGGGCGCTCGGTCTTCCCGATCATGTGCAGCGGCGCAATGACGGCGGCGAGACGCCGGCGGACGGCCGCGGCCGCCGCGAAGGCGCGTCGCGCGTCGAAGCGCTGGCCAGCACCGATTTGCGCCACATCGTCGATCCCGGAGACGTCGCGGCGACGCATGCGCTCGCGGCGCGGCTTGCCCGCGTCATGCGCGCGCGTTTGGTTCGCCGCGAGCAAATCCGCCGCCGCGGGCGGCGGCTCGATCTGCGCCGCACCATTCATCGCAACGTCTCGCACGGCGGCACGCTCATCGAGCTCGCTCGGCGGCGGCGCAAGATCAAGCCGTTGCGGCTGGTCGTGCTGCTCGATGCCTCGGGCTCGATGAGCCTTTACACCGCGTTCTTCGTTCGCTTCCTGCACGGCGTCGTCGATGCTTTCCGCGAAGCGGAAGCCTTCGTCTTTCACACCCGCCTCGCTCACGTTTCGCCGTCGCTGCGCGATCGCAACGTCACGCGCGCGGTGGAAAAACTGTCGCTGATGGCGCAAGGCATCGGCGGCGGCACCCGCATCGGCGACAGCCTCGCCGCGTTCAATCGTTGGCACGCGCGACGCGTCATCAATTCACGTACCGCCGTGATGATCGTTTCCGACGGCTACGATACCGGCGAGCCCGGGCAATTGGCCACGGAGATGCGCCGCCTCCGCCACCGCAGCAAAAGGATCATCTGGCTCAATCCGCTGATCGGCTGGCGCGATTATTCCCCGCAGGCGCGCGGCATGCAGGCGGCGCTCCCCTATGTCGATATGTTCGCGCCGGCGCATAACCTCGAAAGTCTCGCCGCGCTGGAGCCGTATCTGGCGAAGCTCTAATTTCTGCGACGCAGTATCGACGTTTTCGGTCGCACCGAATGAATTTTCTCCAATCCGGCGGCGCGCGCGGCGTCCTGCAAGGCATGGCGAATGTCATCCCGCTTTTGGTGGATCGAGGCGATCGCCGGACCGGTCGGAATTCCTAGTCCCACCAGCGCGGCTTCCGAGAGTTGCAGGCTCGCTTCGACCGTTTCCGGCACCGCATCGGTGGCGCCGAGCTGGTAAAGATGACGCGCATGATCGGCATCGCGGGCGCGCGAGACGATGAGCACGTCAGGGCGCATGGCGCGCACATGGGCGACGATATCGTCGATCAAATCGCGGTCGTGGATGGTGATAATGACGCCGGCGGCATCGACCAGTCCGCAGATTTCGAGAAATGTCGTATCCGCCGCGTCGCCGTAATAGACGTCGAGACCGTCGCGGCGGTCGCGCGTCACCGTCGAAGCGTCGAAATCGGCGGCGATATAAGGAATGCCATGCTCTTTGAGAAGCGCGCACACCACTTTGCCGACGCGTCCGTAACCGACGACAATCGCATGCTTATGGCCGGTGCCCGGCCGCGCGGTCAGTTCCGACGGTACGGGCCCGGGCGTCCGCAGCCGCGCGGCGACGCGGCGCGCGGCGTAGGATAGCAAGGGCGTCAGCGCCATCGTCACCGAAGTCACGATCAGCGCGAGACTCGCGCGCCGCGCGTCGACCAGATTGGAATCCCGCGCCATACCGATGCCGACGAAAGCAAATTCGCCGCCGGGGCCGAGCAGGAAGCCCATTTCCACCGCAACCGACCACGATAGACGGAACAGCTTGGCTAGCCCGACGATCACCACCGATTTGATGGCGATAAGCCCGACGACGCCGGCAGCGAGCAGGAGCGGGTCGCGCAGCAATTCGCGCACGTCGATATCCATGCCGACGGTAAAGAAGAAAATGCCGAGCAGCAGTCCCTTGAAGGGCTCGATGGTGGCTTCGATCGCCTTGCGGTATTCGGTTTCGGCCAACAGCAGCCCGGCGACGAAGGCGCCGAGCGCCATCGACAGACCGGCCTGACTGGCAACGACACCGGCGGCGATGATCACGAACAAGGCGGTGGCGATAAAGAGATCGCGGGAGCGCGTTGCCGCCACTATGTGAAACAAAGGCTGCAGCAGCACGCGGCCGAAGACGACGATCACGGCAAGCGCCAGCGCGGCCTGCAATAGTGCCCTGCCCAGGCTGGCGAGCACCGAACTGCCCGAGCCCGCCGCGAGCAGCGAAACGAACATCAGGATCGGGATGACCGCGAGGTCTTGCAGCAGCAGCACGGCAAAGCTTGCGCGGCCGACGCCGGTCTTCAGGCGACCCTGGTTCGACAACAGCTCAAGCACGATCGCGGTCGAGGACAACGACAGGCTGGCGCCGAGGATGATCGCCTCGGAGGGTGTGCTGCCGGCATAGGCGGCGATGCCGGCAAGGAGCGCGGTGGTGACAAGCACCTGCAGACCGCCCAGGCCGAACACCAACCGCCGCATGGTGAGAAGCCGCTGCAGCGACAGTTCAAGTCCGATCAGGAACAACAGGAAGACGACGCCGAGCTCGGCGATGCCGGCGACATCCTTGGCGTCGCCGACGGTGAACCAGTACAGGACTGGAAACGAGCCGATCAGCGAACCGAGGCCGAGCGGTCCGAGGAGCGCGCCGGCGCCAAGATAGCCGAGCACCGGGGAGAAGCCGAGCCGGCTGACGATCGGCACCACGATGCCCGCCGTGCCGAGCACAACCAGCGCGTCGCTATAGGCGGCAACATTGATCGTCGAAGCCACGGCATCCTCCGGCGCACCGGCGCGGCCGCAGACTACGCCGAGTCTATGGAGCTTGGAATCCGAACAATGCTCTAGACGCCCAGATGCCGATGCAGCAGGTCCGGCTGATTCCGCACCGCCTGTGCCGACAATGCGTCGACGATGTGGCCGTTATTGATGATGTAGAAGCGGTCGGCGAGCGTCATCGCCGCCATGATATTCTGTTCCACAATCAGAATCGTTTGCCCGGCCTCGGCGAGCGCGCGGCAAGTGGCCAGCAGATCGCGCACGATGATCGGCGCCAAGCCCTCGAACGGCTCGTCGAGCAGCAGGATTTTCGGCTCGCGGATGAGCGCGCGGGCGATCGCCAGCATCTGCTGCTCGCCGCCGGAAAGATCGGTGCCGCGGCTGCCGCGCCGCTCCTTGAGTCGCGGGAACATGGCGTAGACCCGATCGAGCGGCCACCGGTTTTGCGCCGTCAGCCCGGCCAGGATGAGATTTTCCTCGACGTTGAGGCTGCCGAAGATGCGGCGGTCCTCATGGACGAGCTGCATGCCGGCCTGGGCGATGGCGTGACTCTTTTTGCCGGCGATTTCGGCGCCGTCGAATACGATCGAGCCGGCGCGCGGCGTGACCACGCCCATCAGGCTCTTCAATGTCGTGGACTTGCCGGCGCCGTTGCGACCGAGGAGCGCCACCACTTCGTTGCGATCGACGCGCAACGAGACATCGAACAGGATATGCGAATCCCCATAATAGCTATTCAATCCGTTGACTTCGAGCAGGCTCATGCCGCGTGCACTCCGCCAAGATACGCATCTTGAACGGCCTTGCTGCCTTTGATCTCGACCGGCGTGCCTTCGACCAGCACGCGGCCTTCCTGCAGCACGGTGACGCGCTCCACCAATTCGAACAGCGAATCCATGTCATGATCGATGATGATCATGGTGCGGCCCTGGCCGATCGATTTGAGAAGTTGCACCATCTCGACCCGCTCCAGCGGGCTCATGCCCGCCAGCGGTTCGTCGAGAAGCAAGAGGCTCGGTGAACTTGCCAGCGCGAGGCCGACCTCCAGGCGCCGCTTTTCGCCATAGGCGAGCGCGGCGACCGGCGTGTCCGGGCGCGCGGTCAGGTGAACGAGTTCGAGGGTGCGCTCGACCTGCTCCGCCAGTCCCGGAATGTTCGGCAGGCTACGGAACATATCGAGCCGGAATTTCCCGCGTAACGCCGCGAGCGCCGAAATCGTCAGGTTTTCGCGCACCGTCAGTCGTGTGAAAAGCTGATTGACCTGGTAGCTCTTGGTCAGCCCGAGCTGGCAGACATCGGTAACGCTCATCCCGGTGATATCGCGGCCCTGAAACACGATCGTTCCGGCGCTGGGCGGGATTTCGCAGGTCAGCATCTTGAAGAACGTGCTCTTGCCGGCGCCGTTCGGCCCGATCACGCCGCGACGCTCGCCATGATCGACGGTGAACTCGATATCGCTGTTGGCAAGTAGACCGCCATAGCGCTTGGTCAGACCGGTCGCCTGCAGGATCGGTCCGGACGTTCGATCGGTTTCACGATGCGCCGCCGGCGTGGGCGCGGGCTTGTTGGCCAGAGCAATTTTTTCAGAGTTTTGCTCGTCCCCCGCATCCATGCCGGGAGCCGGAGTCGCCGGTTTCGGCTCGATTGGCTTGGCGCGTCCCCGCGTCGCCAACGCATACAGATCCTCGATGCCGCCGATCAGGCCATGGCGCAGGAAGCAGATCAGGAGCACGAACACCACCCCGAGTACGAGCTTCCAGGCGGCGCCGAGATGAAGCGTGGTCTGCAGGAAATCGCTCAGATAGAGCCAGACCGCAGCTCCGACCAGCGGGCCGAACAGCGTGCCGGCACCGCCAATCGCCGTCTGCATCACGAGCTGGCCTGACGTATCGAACAAGAAGGCGTCGGGCGGCATGAAGCCCTGCATGATTCCAAGCAAGCCGCCGGCAAAGCCCGCATAAGTCGCTGCGATGACGAAGGCGGTCAGCTTGTAGCTCTGGATATTGTGGCCGACGGCGGCGGCGCGCAGCGGATTGTCGCGGATTGCGCGCAGGACCGCACCGACCGGCGAGCGCACGATGCGCAGCGCGATCACCAAGCCGACGAAGTACCAGAAGGCCAGGAAAACATAGAGTTTCGAGTCGCTATCGAAATTGACCGTGGTGAAGCCGAGATTGAACGTCGGGGTGGGAACGCCCGGCAGTCCGTTCTCGCCCCCGGTGTAGTCCGAGAGCGGATTGAATTCGACGAAGTGAAACACTTCCGCGATCGCCACCGTGATCATGGCGAAATAGATGCCGGTGCGGCGCAGCGCGATTAGCCCGACCAGATAACCAACGGCGGCCGCCGCGGCCGCGCCAATGAACAGCGCCGTCATGATAAACGGAAAATTTGATACCGTGAGCAGATAAGCGGCCACCATGCCTCCGGTGCCGTAGAACGCCGATTGGCCGAACGACAGCAGGCCGGTAAAGCCGAACAGGATATCGAAGCCGATGCCGAACAGGCCCCAAACCAGGATGCGGTTCACAGTGGTCGGCGTAAAGCCGAGATAGGGCAACACAAATGGCGCCGCGATCAATCCGGCTGCGGTCAGCACTTCGATGAGCAAGGGGCGTTGCTTGAGCATGCGATGACCGCGCTCACTCGCGGCCGGCAGTGCCAAGGAGCCCGTAAGGGCGAACCACCAGCACCAGCGTCATCGCCACGAACAGCATCACATAGGCATAGCCGGGGTTGAACATCGACGTAATGCTGATGATCTCGCCGGCGATCAGGCCGCCGAGCACCGCGCCGGGGAACGAGCCAACACCGCCGATGACGACGACGACGAATGTCTGCACCAGGATCGATTCGCCGACATCCGGCGCGATCGAGACCACCGGTGCGTTGACGATACCGGCAAAGCCCGCCGCCATGGCGCCGATGCCAAAAACCAGCATGAATACCTTGTAGACGTCGATGCCGAGCGAATCGACCATCACCAAATCCTCGATGCCGGCGCGCACGATCATGCCGAGCCGCGTGCGGTAGAGCACGAAGTAGAGCGCGAGCAGCGCAACGGCGACAATGCCTAGGAGCGCGAGGCGATAGGTCGGATAGAACATGAAGCCGATCGGCGTAATCCCCACCAGCGGAGGCGGTGGCGGCACCGCCTTCGAAAGACTACCAAAGAAAAACCGTACGGCTTCGACAAAGACGATGCCCAGACCGAAGGTGACGAGCAGCTGATCTTCGTGCGGCCGTGTGTAGAAATGGCTGATGACGACGCGCTCCATCACCACGCCGACCAGCATGACGAACAGCGAACCGGCGACAATGGCGACGATGAAGGAATCCGTATAGCTGTAAGCGACCCAGCCGGCATAGCCGCCGAGCATAAACATCGCGCCATGCGCGAGGTTTAGCACGCCGAGCGTGCCGTAGATGATCGTCAGGCCGGATGAGATCAGCGCCAAAAGTGCGCCGAGTACGAGCCCATTGAAGCATTGCGAGATAAAATTGGGCCAGTTGATCACGCCGTCATCCGCGATTTTCCAGGCAGACTACCTGCCGGTCCGGCCATCACCGATCAAATGTTATGCCGGGCCCGGACGCCGTTTCACAACCGGCAAAACGGCCGGGCCTAGGAGGCGAAGCGGGCTTCGCTACCTTTGGCCCGGCCATGAGGGTAACCGCCGCCTACAACCCGGTGCGAGGCGGAAGCCTTAGGACCGTCAGGTGTAGTCGCCGAGGCTGCAGCCGAATGCGTCGGGCTTCTGCATGAGCGGCTCGCCCGGCACGACTTCCATCACCTCCCAGTAGTCCTCCTTGTTCTTCATGTCCTTCGGCGCCTTGCCGCGGACGATGATGACCGGACGGACCAGCTGATGATCCTCGGGACGGAAATGCACCTGGCCGACCGTCGAGTCGAAAGTCTCGCCCTTCTCGTAGGTCTTGATGACGTCCGGCGGATAGAAGGTGCCGGCCTCCGAAACCATGCGCGCCCAGATGGCGAATTGCATGTAGGCGTTGTTAGCGCCCCATTCGGGCTTGTAGCCGTATTTCTTGTCGAATGCCTCGACGAACATCTTGGCCAACGGATACTTGTCCTCAAGCGTCCACCAAAAGTCGGTGGCCGCATAGACGCCTTCGGTGAGCTCCGGTCCCACTTCCTTGGCGAGGAACGGAATCTGATAGGGCACCACCATCTTCATCTTCGGGGTCAGGCCGAACTGCTTGGCCTGCTGGATCGACAGCACCGCGTCGCGGCCCCAGTTGACATTGACGATGAACTCGGCGCCGGAATTGGCGATGTTGGTCAGATACTGGCTGAAGTCCTGAGTACCAAGCGGCGAAACCTGGTTCGTCACCATGGTCCAGCCGCCGTTGGCGGTCAGATAGTCGTTCACCGACTTGGTCACGGTGTGGCCGTAGGTGTAGTCCGGCGTCATGAACGCCGCCTTCTTGTTCTTGCCGTAGGTCTTGACCAGCACCGGGCCAATCGCGTTGGCAGCCGTCTCGCCGTAGAAACACTGGCGGAACGAGTAGCGTGCACAGTCCTTGCCGGTGGTGTCGTTGGAGCCGGAGATTGCCACCAGATAAAGAATCTTCTCACGCTCGGCGAACTTGTTGAGTGCCACCGCCACCGCCGACGAGGTGGCACCAGTCATTGCCACGATCTTGTTGTCATTGATGAAGGTCTGCTGCTCCTGCACCGCATCGTTCGGCTTGGCGCCGGAGTCGCCGACGACCAAGTTCACCTGCTTGCCGAGCACGCCCTTGGTCACCTTGGGCGCGATCTTTTTGATCAACGGGTGACCGTCGTTGATGTGCTCGACGGCGAGCTGCATGCCCTTGAGCTCGTCCTCGCCTTGTACGGCATAAGGGCCGGTCCGCGGCACGGTGGCGCCGATAGTGACTGTCGGGCCTTGCGAGCCGGCCGGCCAGGTACCGAGCGGCGGCTGATCGTCAGCGAACGCTGGTACGAATGTGAAACCGCCGACCGAAAGAGCGCCCAATCCCGCACCACTTGCGACCGCAGTGTGAAGCAGGCGCCGCCGCGACAGCGTCGTGGCAGATGACTTATCGTCTTTGATCACGTCTTCCTCCCGTTGATCTAAATTTGTCGCGTAATTGTGCGGCCACAGGCCGTGACCGCCTTCGGTGTCGCCCTCACCGTCATCAATACAGACTACAAGCTTGCTTCGTTTTGCGCTGCGGACCGGCGGCAAATTAGGCGGCACAGCCTGCGAAATTTTGACGCAATTCGACTAAAGACCTACGGCTAAAGACCAACTCAAGGGCCCGCAATGACCCGATTTGCCGCAGCAGCCAGGGCCTCGGCTCGAGATGTCCGGCTTAACGCTCTTCGCGCATCGCCGAGGGAGTCGAATCGCAGAGCAGCATGCATGGCCGTTCTTTCGAGGCCGCCGTTCCAGCACGTGATGCGCGAAGCTTACCGGGTTCTGCGGGCAGCGAACATAACGCGGCGCAAGGCCGAGCATCTTGGCGACCGTAATTGCTCTCAGTTTGTGATCGCAACTCCAGCCTTCGATGGCGCGAAGAGTGGCAACGCAACGGTTCTCGCGGGTTATGACGCACGCGACACAGCGTTCATGTTCGAACGAACAACGGACTAAAGAGAAGCGATGATTTCACTCTGCGAATACCAAAATGAACAGCCGGCGACGAACGCTGGGATTGGGAGTGGAAACTAATTATCTGCGAGGGACAAAAACTGTCATTGGCGGCTTTGCGGATATCCGATGGAGTAGCGCCGAAGCACCGGCGGAAGGCGCAGTTGAAATACGACCGGGCCAGACTCGACGATCCAAGCGTTATTGATACTCTACGCCCGGCCGGCAATGCTGCCGGCGGAGCCTAGTGCTTTCATGACCGATGTTTCCGACCTCACCATTACCGCCACCCGCACCACCGTGCTGTGCGTGCCATGGCCCGATACGCCTTGGCTCAAGGGGCATGCCTTCGGCGACACCCGCAATTTTCTGGTGTTCGACGTCGAGACCAAAGGCGGAATAACCGGAATGGGTTATCTGTTCCTGTTCCGCCCGGGCATCAAGTCGGTCATCGCCTGCTTGGAGGAAGTCATCATCCCGCGCGTCATCGGCAAGGACGCCAGCGCGGTCGAGCAAATCTGGCAGGATCTATGGAAGACCACCATCACTTACGGCCGCGGCGGCATTGCCACCATGGCACAATCGGTGCTCGACATCGCGCTGTGGGACGCGCTCGGCAAAGCCGCCAAACTGCCGCTACACCGGCTGTGGGGGCACTATCGCGCCGAATTGCCGGCCTATGGCTCGGGCTGCTTCCGCGGCTCGGGCGGCGACGGCATGATCGCCAAGGCGCTGCATTACAAGGAGCGTGGCTACAAGGCGATCAAGATGCAGGTGGCGCATACCGCGAGCCTTGCCATCGATCTCGACAATGTGCGGCGCATGCGCGAGGCGCTGGGTCCGGACATCGCCATCATGATCGACGTCAACATGGGCTGGACCGCCGACGTCGCCATCCAGATGGGACGCAAGTTTCAGGACTACGACGTGTACTGGCTCGAAGAGCCGGTGGTGCCGGACGATTACGCCGGCTACTTCCGTATCGCGGACGCGCTCGATCTGCGCATCGTCGGCGGCGAGACGCATTTCACGCGCTTCGATCTCAAGCCGTTTTTCGAGAATCCGAAGCTGCCGATCCTGCAGCCCGATCCGATGCGCGGCGGCCTGACCGAATTGCGCAAGATCGCAACGGTCGCCGACACCTGGAATATGACCATGGCGCCGCATCTGTTTCCGGAATTGAACGTGCAGCTGCTGGCGTCGATCCCGAACGGTCTGTGGATCGAGGACATGGGGCTGGCGGAGGACTTGTTCGTCGATCCGGTGCCGGTGAAGAACGGCATGATCGCCGTGCCGGAACGGTCGGGCCATGGGCTCGCATTCAAGCCGGAGATTTTGCGCGATTGCGCAGTCAGCGCCGCTTCACGTTAGTGCGGCCATTAATGCGACCAATTAGTGTGGCCATGGCATGATCGGTACGGTGCTGATCGCATTGGCCGGCGAGCCATTAACGATCTTGGTGCTTATCGCGAGGTAGACGATGGTGTTGTGCGGCGCATCGACCATGCGATAGATGCGCGTTGTCTTGAAGAAGATGCTGGTCTTCTGGGCGAAGACTTCTTCGTTTTGACGCAGCTTGGAGAGGTCGACGTCGATCGGGCCGATCTGCCGGCATGAGACGGAAAAATTGGACGGATCTTCGTTCAGCCCAAGCGGCTGGCCCCAGCCGCCTTTTCTCGCCTGCGATATGTGGCAGACGACGCCCGGCACTTGCGGATCGTCAAAGACGCTGACGCACACCTTGTCGTTCGGCGACAGTACATTAAACGTCGTGCTCACGCAGCTCAGGTCCGTGGCGTATGCGGAGCCAATCGACAACGCGAGTAAAATTGCAGTTACAGCAAATCGCCACATGACATCCCCCGAGCCGCCCCCGCGGTTCGCCTCTACCGGGGATTGTGACTCAATTCATTCAGCCTAAGCAAGTTCCAAAGCAGATTTTTGAAATGGGTGATTGACCACCACAGGCCGGCGACAAAAATGCAGGAGCGCATTGTGGTACGTCGAATTTTATAGACGGGCGAGATTGCATCCGCCAATGAACCCTCCCAACCGGAGGGAAAAAATGTACAATAAGTTTTTGAGGATTGCTCCGATCGTCGCGTCGTCTTTCCTGCTGTGTGCTGTCGCCACCGGTAGTGGCCGGGCTGATACATACACATTCAACTTGACGGGCGATTACAGTGAGACCTTTGAATTGCCCAGCAATCCAACCGTAACCTACTCCGACCCCGGTGTTTACTTTGCGACAGTTCCGACTGGCGGGAGCCTACCCGCGCTGCATTTGCTTGAAAAAAATCCCTGGCCAAAATGACCGGGGCTCAGTTTGTGTGGGACATCTTCGCCGCACATGGGCGCAGCTCAAACGCTTGGGGGGACCGAGCATTTGTGCTTTAGCTCTACCAAATCTGCTCTGAGGCCGGAATCCTGGATCGTTTTTGGCTAGAGTTTTCCGCGGTGATTCCCGGGCTGGGAGGAGCGGAGAGCGATGAAGGCCTCGAGGTTTTCGGACGCGCAGAAGGCGTTCATTCTCAAGCAGGGCGCTGATGGCATGCCGGTGGCGGATATCTGCCGCAAGGCCGGCATCAGCCAGGCGACGTATTTCAATTGGAAGAAGAAGTACGATGGTTTGCTGCCGACTGAGATGCGGCGGCTGAAGCAGCTGGAGGATGAGAACGGCAAGCTGCGGAAGGTGGTGGCCGATCTGAGCCTCGACAAGGAGATGCTTCAGGACGCGCTCCGCCGAAAGCTTTGAAGCCTGTCCGCAAGCGCAAGCTCGTTGATGAGATGCGCGGCGACTGGAATGTGTCGATCCGGCGAGCCTGCCGTGTGTTCCTGGTCGATACGTCCACCTACCACTACAAGTCTCGTCGCCCCGGACAGGCTGCCCTCGAACACCGGATCAAAGAGATTTGCCAGACGCGCGTCCGCTACGGCTATCGGCGTGTTCATGTGCTGCTGCGCCGTGAAGGCTGGTCTCTCGGCCAGAACAAGACACGGCGCATTTATCGCGAATTAGGCCTGCAATTACGCAACAAAACACCGAAGCGGCGGGTCAAGGCGAAGCTGCGTGATGACCGCCGCGTCGCTACCCAGCCGAACGAGACCTGGGCCATGGACTTCGTGCATGATCAGCTGGCGACCGGCCGCAAGATGCGCGTGCTGACGATCGTCGACACCTTCTCGCGCTTCTCGCCGGCGCTGGAGCCGCGCTTCTCCTTCCGCGGCACGGATGTCGTCGAGGTGCTGGAAAGAGTCGGGCGAGAGATGGGATTGCCGGCAACGATCCGGGTCGACCAGGGCACCGAGTTTGTGTCACGCGACTTGGATCTGTGGGCTTACCAGCGCGGCGTCACGCTCGACTTCTCCCGGCCGGGAAAGCCCACCGACAATGCGTTCATCGAAGCCTTCAACGGTCGCTTCCGAGCCGAGTGTCTCAACGCGCACTGGTTCCTGAGCCTTGCAGACGCCCGAGAAAAGTTGGAGGATTGGCGCAAGTACTACAATGAGGAACGCCCCATGGGGCGATCGGCCAAAAGACGCCGATTATGTTGCTCAATCACGTTGGCGCAGCCAGCCCGCCATCGTGAGCAAGCCGGAAAAATCTACCCTCCGGCGATCCAAAGATCGGTCTCAGAGCACAACCGCCGAGACTTCTAATCGCCGCTGGATGAATGTTCAGTGGCAGGTCAAATCCTGTTTGTTAGGCAATTCGAATTAGTACTTACCCGGAATAGATGGCGTGGGGCTCGTATGCGTCAGTTGGGTCGGCGCGCATAAATTCGCCAGATCGCAGGTCAAGATGTCTCAGCAAAGCCTAGTCGGCCCTCATAACCGTCCGCCTAATTTCGTCCCCGGAACTCGGACAGCTATAAACAACCTCGTCCGAGCGAGCCGACATTGCTGGCTCAATCGTCTTGACCCTCATCGGCGCATCACAGCACCAACAGATTTCGCGCATTAAAACGCGCTGCGTCTTTGCACCTTCACTCGCGAGTGACATCATAGCCTCCATGCATTTTTTTACTGAACTTGACTGCACGGTGTGCCGGGAACGAATGAAAGTCTGTATAAAATTGACCGCGCAATCGCGGCGCGCGGGCGCGCTGCCGAATTGATCTGAAAACGAGAGAGACCCTGATCGCAGGGGAAACGCGACCAGGGCCTATCCCCCGGCGCTGATCCCAGCTGGTGCCGCCGCGCTGTTAGGGCGGCGGAGTCGAATGAGACCGGCGACCCATGCTAACCAAAACGCGGCTGGCGCCGCAACCTAGCTTTGGACGGGGCCGCGATAGCCGACTGCAAAGTGGAGCGGCTCAGGATGCTTTGCCTACTGCGCCGAGTCACGCTTACAGATGCGCCCGTGTCGTTTGTAGTACGAGGGGCATCCTTTAACCGCCTGTCGTTTTGCGCGCATGGGCGGAAAGTATGGCTCACAGATATCGCCCAAGACCGAAATGTAGCCACCGGGGCACCCGGGATGGCCATACGAGTACGGCCCCGGCATCGGCGGTTGCGGTCTCCAATATTCCTGGCCGCCGGCAGGCGCTGCCGCAATAGCTGCAAACACTATGATCGCGATAGCAGTGTTGACGGAAATGCGAGCTACTCCATGCATTCGTAACATTGACGCGATTCCCGGATCAGCGCAAAGCACAGTGGGACGCAGCGCTCGACATCCTCGCCGAAAAAGAATCGAAGAACTGTAGCCGCGATATGATGGCGAAAGCCGAGGCGTTGGTCGAAGGAAAAATAATCGAGGACAGTGATCGGCACCGAGCGATCGCACAATTATTCGCGCGCGACTTCGTGCGATTGCTCGGTCCGCAGCAAGCCTAGCCCCCACGGCGCGGGGCCGGCAGCGGCTTGACCCGCCGTTGATCTAGGTCAAAGCCACGTCGCATCGATCCTACTAAATTGAAGATGCCCCGCCTCCTTCTTTGGGGCATCCCCATACTTGGCCCGGCCGGCAAAATGCTGGCCGGGCTTTTCTTTGCCTCGCTCGCCTTAATCCGGCCTTTAGAGAGCGGGCACAATATGACGCCGTGGGGTGTCGGGGAGCGGGGCGTGAGCCCGGATGTACGGCTGCGCTCCGCTTTTTATTGCGGTGGTTCCAGGTGTGGCCCCGGCTGGGGTGTCGGGGGGGGGGGGACGAGGACCGGGGCCACTTAGCACGCAACTACGGGGGAATCCTGTGAAGCGCGCCAATCCCTGAAACACATCCAACTTGTACACGTTCCCGCATCAGCCATGTGACGCAGATCACTTGTCACTCGACTGTGATCCACACCGTCCGGCCGCTTGCCAAAGTATGAGGGTAGTATCCGGGTCGAGCCCCGACGCTAAGGGGTTATACCCTTTCCCCGTCTCGCATGGTCCCCAACTACAACCGGCGGCGTCGGGGCTCACCTCATGCTGAATTTGTATTTGGCTTTAGCAAACCGGGAAAAAGAGGAGGAAGCGCATGGGCGGCAAGACATGGCGTTACAAGCACAATCTGCTGATGCGGAAATTGCGAAGCAAGCACAAGCGCAAAAAGCTGACGGCGAAGGAACGGACCTGATCTCCCTGTCCTAATTTCAAATTCCAGATTGTCCTAATTCGGACGATTATCCCGGACTTGACTTATTAAATTTGGCATGGCAATATCCTTCCGCATTGAGGGATACGGCGATGGCTACTAGGAAACACATCCACCAATTGACCGCCGCGCAGTTCGATAAGGCGTTCCCTGATGAGGACGCATGCTGCGCCTATCTGGTCGGCAAACGCTGGCCCGATGGCGTCCATTGCCCGCGTTGTGGGGCGATTAATCCGCACAAATTGCCGAATAAGCCTTGGAGTTGGCAGTGCTATCAGTGCGCCCCTGACACGTCGTATCGCTTCTCTCATCTCAGCGGCACGATTTTTGAGAACACGAATAAACCGCTCAAAGACTGGTTCCGGGTCATTCACCTGATGCTGACAAGCAAGAAAGGAATGAGCGCCCTGCAAATCTACCGTTTCCTCGGCTTCGGCTCCTACAAGACCGCTTGGCTGATGTGTCACAAGGTCAGAACCGCGCTGGTCGAGCGGGACATGGACAAGCTCGGCGGTATCGTCGAGGTGGACGAAACTTTCGTAGGCGGGAAAGCCAAGAATCGGCATCATCGGGGCGACGGCGACGGAACGGGTGGTGTTGGTTCTGGCAAAGCCGTCATCGCTGGCGCAGTCCGCCGCAAGGGCAATGTTGTTGCCCGTGTGGTTGAGAACGTCCGTGCGAGTACTTTGGAAGGCTTTGTACATGAAGCCGTCTCGCACAAAGTCAGCCTGCTGATTACCGATCAATGGGTCGGCTATAAGCACCTCGGAAAAGAATATCCGCACAAAACCGTCGATCACGCCAAGCACGAATACGTTGTCGGCGCTATCCACACCAACACTATCGAAGGTTTCTGGTCGCTGATTAAGCGTGGCATGGTCGGCACTTTCCACAAAGTCAGCAAAAAGTACCTCCCGCTGTATGTCGCGGAGTTCCAGTTCCGCTACAATAACCGCATGAACTCGGACATCTTCGGAACGGCGATAGGCGGATGCTAAAATTAAGCCTTTCTTTTCTGGCGCTAGCGATTTTGTTCGCATCGGTTGCGGATTTTTGGGGCCAATCACAGCAACCTCCAAATATTCCAAAACCAATCACCAATCAGCAGACCAATAATGCCAAAAATAGCCAACCCAAATCCAGTGAACAAATAAAGCCCGCTGAGAACGTCACTCCCGCTATACCAGTTCCTCCATCCGATGATTTGCGAAAAGAACCCGCTAGCGACGCAAAAAATATTGGCGATAACGGTACAGAATTCTGGCCTATCTTGCATGGCTACCGAATTAAAATTACCGATAGCCTTTTGGCCACCTTCACTCTCTTGTTGGTCTTTATTGGCGCATGGCAGGGCGGTCATCTCCGCGCTACGGTTAAGGCCATCCTTAGCGGGGATCGGCCCTACATTTATCCGGGGGTGTTCGATACGACCCGTTTGCTCCCCTATGGACCTAACGCCGTCTATCCATTGAGTTCCAAGGTGCCATTCCCAGAAATAGATTGGTCCTTTATGAATGTCGGCAAGACTCCCGGCGTCATCAAGGAAATAAGAGGCGAATTGTTTCTCGGTAGTGACTTGCCGAAACGCCCCACATTCACCTATTCGGCTGTTTTGACCGCAGAGCTGATTGCCCGCGAAGGCCAACAAACCGACCTCATGACGTTCCCATTTAATCGAAATCTCACGCTCGATGAAATTGATGCGATTGGAGTCGGGCACTCCCGATTCTGCTTTTTTGGCTATATCAAATATGCCAACGCTTTTCAGCGCTTGCACACGAAAGGATTTGCCTTCCGGGTTCGCGTTCATCCCCGCGACCATGCCGAACCCGTTGGCGGGAGAAAATACAATTACAGCAAGTCCCAAAAGATACCCCGTCGATATAATACGTAGATTTGTGAAAACCGCCTTGCGTCGGCCTGTCTGGACTGAGCCGTAGGAGGATTGCCCCTTAAAGTCAAGTCCGGGATAATCGCCCTAATTCGGACAGTACCTAATAGACATAGGCCAGCGCCTGGTCGAAGCCGTCCCTGACGATGAAACAGGCGGGCGTCTCCTCGATACACCAGGGCGACGGGAAGCGGCGATCGGTCATTTGCGTTGATCTGTATCAAGGCCGACGTGCCGGGTGGAGCGATGATGGCGGGGATGCCGCATCCGTGGAGGAAAGGTCATGGAATGGTTCAGCCAGAAAACATCAATAGCCGGCCTTCAAATCTCTAATTGGATGATCGTCCTGGGTGCCGTGATCGTGGCGTTGCTCATCTACACGTTCATGCAGGAGCCCCCGGGTTGAACCGAGACCGATGGCGGTCGCGGTTGGGAGCGGGCGAGCGCCACGGATCAGGAGAGGGGGACGGGTGTCTCCAGAGCCGCCTCGGCTTGTCGCGGCCACCGCATCGATTGCGATTGGGCACGCTGCATTTGACGCGGCACTCGCTCAATATGCCGGCGAGCAACTCACCCTACGCAAAGGCATGATGGTAATTCGCCAGCACGAGCCGAAATAGCGAGGCTTGTTTCGGCGGAGACAAAAAGGAGACAAAAGGAAGAGCCAGCACAGCTAAGTCGTTGAAAGGTTGGTAGCGGAGGACGGATTTGAACCGCCGACACGCGGATTATGATTCCGCTGCTCTAACCAACTGAGCTACTCCGCCAACCGCCTCAGGCACTTAGACGACCCGGCCCGCCGCGGTTTGGCGCGGGAGGAAGCGTCGGTGTCTGCGCTGAGAGGGCACATTTATGCTACTGCGGCCGGCTTTCCAAGCGGGATTTCGCCGCCAATTTATTCGCCGGGGAGCGACTTCGAAGCTCCTGATGCTCCATGCGGTAGAGGCTCTGCGGGAGCATGCGCGGGTCGCGGGCGAAAATAGTCAGTGAGAATGGCGACCGTATGCCTGGCGGCGCGAAGGCCGGATTCAGGAGCTCGGCCCCCTTCAGCGTCAGCGGAATCGCCGGCACGCCGTCCTGGCCGATGACAAAGACCTCGTCGACCTTGTCGGCGAAGTCCTCGAAGACCGGTCCCCGCTCCGTCACGGTTGCAGCTCCGGCATCCTGTCGTGAACACAGCCAGGGCGAGGGCACGGCATCGAATCTACCCGGAAATTCACCTTCACGATGGAGCAGCAATAACGTTAAATTATTAGGCAACTCCACTAGAAATGGCAATGACACCTGCGACGGACTGACCACCCATGGGCGCCGGCGGCGCGTCGTGCAATTCGGCGGCCGTTGCGGTTTACAGAGCTAACCGGACAGCGCCGCCGACACTATGCAAAGCGAAAAAGCACCATACATAGCTGAGACACGTTACGGCGGTGCTTGAGGAACCATGTCATGCGAAAGCGCAATATAAAGCCGGCGATGCTGATCGCACTGGGATTGGCAGCATCGTCGCTGTGGACTGCGCCGGCCGCCATCGCGCGCGCCTCATTCGACGGCCGCTGGAGCGTATTGATCGTGACCGACGCCGGCACCTGCGACCGTGCCTATCGTTATGCGCTCGATATCAGCAACGGCCGGATCACCTACGACGACCCCTCATTCAACATATCCGGTCATGTCGATGCACGCGGCCGCGTCAACGTCAGCGTCAGCGCCGGCGGCGAGCGCGCCAGCGGCAACGGCGAGCTGTCGGGCGATTCCGGTCGCGGCTTGTGGATCGGACATTCCGCGACGTCGGCCTGCTCCGGGCACTGGGAAGCTGAACGCCGCGGCTGAGCTGGCTTTTTTGATCGGGCATGATCTTTTCCGAAAACCGGCATGCGCTTTTCGGAATCATTTTCTAGGCCTTGGCAAACCTGATCAATGAAAAATGCCCGAGCGGCGGCATCGGCCGCCGTTCCACGACGCGCACGCCGCCATGCCGCGCCGCCCAGCGCGCCAGCCGCTCCCAGCCGAATTCCGGACGCCAGCCGAGCCGCCGCGCCAGCGGCGCGAACCATCGCTCGCAGACCGCGCGCAATCCCGTCTCTGCGCCGAGATGATTCACCAGAATGATCTCGCCGCCGGGCTTTATGACGCGCGCGAATTCATCCAGCGTGCGCTCCGGATCCGGCACCGCGGTGATGACATATTGCGCCACGACGACGTCGAACGCCGCGTCCTTAAAGCCGAGATGCTGCGCATCCATCACCACGAGTCCGTCGACATTGGCGAGCCGGCGCTCGGCGACCCGCGCCTTGGCCTTGCGCAGCATCGGCGCCGATAGATCGACGCCGATCAGCCGGTTCGCCGCCGCGTAATCGGGCAGTGACAGGCCGGTGCCCACGCCGACTTCGAGAATGCGGCCGCCGATGCGTTCGGCTGCAGCGACCGACGCCTTGCGGCCGCGCTCGAACACCGCGCCAAATACCAGATCGTAGATCGGCGCCCAGCGCGCATAGGCCCTGGCGATACCGGCTTTGTCGAGCTCGTCGGTCATCGCGGCGCGTCAACGCGCGGCGGCGAGGTCAGCACCGAGCGCATCTGTAACTGGCAGCGCCGCCATGGTGCCGGCGATGATGCCGCCGCCGAGCACGCGCGCCTGCCCCTCGGCCGCGTCGTAGAACACGCAAGCCTGCCCGGGCGATACGCCGTCTTCGCCGGCAATCAGCTCGACTTCGATGCCGGCAGGGCCGCTGCGCAACCAGGCCGGCCGCGGCGGCCGCGTCGAGCGGACTTTCACGAAAACTTCGGGATGATGCGCCACGGCCTCGTCGATGGTGCCGTCGCCGAGCCAGTTGACGTCGCGCAGCCTAATACGGCTCGTGCGCAACGCCTCGCGCGGACCGACTACGACACGCCGGGTGGCGGCGTCGAGCCGCACCACATACAGCGGCGAGCCGGTGGCGATGCCGAGACCACGCCGCTGGCCGACGGTGAAATGAATGATGCCGTCATGATGGCCGAGCACCCGGCCGCCGAGATCGACGATTTCGCCAGGACCCGCGGCGCCCGGCCGCAGCCGTTGGATGATGTCAGCGTAATGCCCGGTCGGCACGAAGCAGATGTCCTGACTGTCCTGTTTATCGGCAACGGACAGTTTGAAGCGGCGCGCCAGTTCGCGCGTTTTCGCCTTGCTGCGTTCGCCGAGCGGGAATCGCAGCAGATCGAGTTGCGCCGGCGTGGTGGCGAACAGGAAATAGCTCTGATCGCGTTCAGCCTCGCGGGCGCGATACAGCGCCCGGCCGCCGTCAGGCAACGCGCGCGAAGCGACGTAATGGCCGGTCGCCAGCACCGCCGCGCCGAGGTCGCGCGCGGTGTGCAATAGATCGTGGAACTTGATCGACTGATTGCATTCCACGCAGGGCACCGGCGTCTCGCCGGCGACATAGCTCTCGGCAAAGCGGTCGATCACCGCTTCCTTGAACCGGGCCTCGTAATCGAGGACGTAATGCGGAATGCCGATCCGCTCGGCAACGGCACGGGCGTCATGGATGTCGCGGCCAGCGCAGCAGGCGCCCTTGCGGTGGGTCGCCGCGCCGTGATCGTAAAGCTGTAGCGTGATACCGACGACGTCGTAGCCGGCTTCCGCCAGGATCGCGGCGGTAACCGAGGAATCGACGCCACCTGACATGGCGACGACCACGCGCGTCGCCGACGGCCGTCCCTCGATATCGAGCAGGTTCAAAGCCATGCGGGTGTTCCCGGCCAGCGCCCGGTGCGCCGACGCCCCGTGCGAACATTACTATATGGGCCGCGGCCGCCCTCCGCCACGCCCGCCAGTGCAGGCCTGAGCCCTGCATCCGGCAAGAATTGCCGACCACGCGATAAAGCCTGCCGTCGGTAGATGTCCGCATCACCGCGTAAGCCTTTGAATTCATGGAATTTCGCGATTGTGACCCGCTGGCCCGCGGGTTGCAGGCGACAAGCCGGGCCAAGTCGCTTCTAGGGGTTCGCGAGTGTCGAGTATGTCGAGTATTGCGCCGGATTTACCTGCTGCGGTTTCGCTCACCTCGCAGTCGCGAATGCAGGCATCATCATCCAACCAGGACACTGACTCGCAGCCGTTCGCGGCCTTGCTCGATGCCGCTACGTCGGCGCCGCCGGGGCCGCCGCCCGCGCCGCCAAGCGCCCCCGCAGCGGTGCTTACTCAACCAACCTCTCCTTCCCCACAACCGGCGCAGCAACCGGCGGCCCCGACGAGCGGCGCGACCGGAGATTCCGGCACTTCCGATACCGGCTCCGGTCAAAGCTCTGGCGCCCAAAATCAGGGAAGCTCAAGCACAGCTAGTAACGGCAACCCGATCTCGGGTAGCGGCGGTAGTGGAAACGCCAGTGGCAGCCAAGCCAACAGTGCGGCCGGGACGGGCCCAGGCGCCGGCAACGCCGCGATAGCGAATGCTAGCGCCGTGCACGGCAGCAAACAGACATCCGCCGCCGCGAAGGCAGCCGGGAACGCGAAGGCGGCTGCCACCGCAAGCGCGACGGGGGCAGCCGACCAACCGGACTCCTCGGACAACGCCGCCGCAAACTCCGCGCCGGCAGCGCCCGCACCGAACGCATCGCGGGCCGCGGCGACAACCGGATCGGGACCAGCGGCAGATGCGGCGACCACGGCGGCCGCGACAGCCGTAGCAATCGCAGCCGCAAATGCGCAGAACCCCGCGCCGGCAGCGTCCGAACCGGCAGCGCCGGCGGACAAGAAGAGTGCGAACGGCTCCGGCGACAATCAAAGCACTACTAACGCTGCGGTTGCGGCCGGAAATGCCGCGCCGATCGCACCCCCGGCGACCGCCAGTTCAGCGGCGCCTGTCGCAGCCGCCATCGTCGCGAATGCTGACTTTGCAGCTACGCCGGCTGCAACGGATGGATCGACGGCAACCGCAGCGGTTGGCGCACAAATACGGGCGCGGACTGGCCTGTCGCGGACGAACGACCAAACTCCCGATGCCTCGCAATCCGGTCAGTCGTCTCAGGTCGATCAGCCAAGCGATCAACCGGACCCGAATGCCAAGATTGCGGGCGCAAATGCTCAGGCGGCACAGCCGGCTTCTTCGCCCAATGCCACCGCCAACGCGACCTCGTCCGGCAATGCATCGACACAACAAACGGCGACGGCTACGGTAACACCGTCGGGCGACACCGCCGCTTCGCCGGCCGCTAACCTCATCGCGGCGCATCTCGAGGCGGCCGCAACAAGTGGGCCGAATGCGGCTTCGCCGAATGCGCAGACCGCAACCAATACCGTCAAGGCCGCGACCGAGAATTTGCCGACTTTCGGCGTCATGGCGACAAACATGGCGACGGCGCAGGCCGTGACGGCGGCATCAACGGCGACGCCGGCAGCCGGGGTTTCGATCGCCGGCCTGCCGATTACCATTGCAGCGCGCGCGCAAGCGGGGTCCAACCAATTCGACATCAGGCTCGATCCGCCCGAGCTTGGCCGCATCGATGTGCGCCTCGGCGTCGACTCGAGCGGCCAAGTAACGTCGCATGTCACCGTCGACCGTCCCGAGACGCTGACGCTCTTGCAAAGCCAGCAGCCGCAGCTTGAACGCGCGCTCGAACAGGCCGGGTTGAAAACCGCTGATAACGGTCTGCAATTCTCGCTGCGCGATCAGTCTTTCGCGGGCCAGAACAATGGCGGCGGCGCGCAGCCGAACCCGGCGCAGCAGCTTGTCATTCCCGATGCCGATTCGTCGCCGGTGGAGACGACGCAAATCTACTCTCGCGTCAATCTCGGCGGCAGCGGCATAGACATTCGCGTGTGAACGGCAAATTGGCCTGAGGATCGACCATGACGACCATCACCGCAATTCCCTCGACGAGCACCCCCGGGTCTATCGCCAACAGCAGCGCCAGTACAGGCAATGCCGGATTGGCGCAGCTCGCCGACAATTTCAATTCGTTTCTGACCTTGCTGACCACGCAGTTGCAGAACCAGGATCCGCTCGATCCGCTCGATACCAACCAGTTCACCCAGCAATTGGTCGAATTCACTTCGGTCCAGCAGCAGGTCGACATGAACACCAACATGCAGACCCTGATCTCGCTGCAGCAGACTTCGGAAGCGACCTCAGCGATGCAGTTCCTCGGCTCCAGCGTCACCCTGACCGGCACCAGCGCGACGCTCGCCGCCGGCTCGCCAGCGACATGGTCCTTGAATTCGCCCTCACCGGCTACCGGCAATATCACGATCACAAACTCGACCGGTCAGACGGCTTATACGGGAACCGTGTCGCTCAATGCCGGGACCCAGACCTATAGCTGGAACGGCCAAGGCAATAACGGCGTGACTTGGCCCGCCGGCCAGTACACGCTGGCGATCACCGCCAACGGTGCCAACGGCCAGGCCGTCACCGTCGCCACGCAGATCCAGGGGACCGTCAGCGGGGTCGATCTCAGCCAGAGCCCGCCGCAGCTCACGGTCAATGGACAGAGCTACCCGATCAGCGCAGTCCAATCGATCAATAACGGTAGTCTCAGTACCCTAAGCAATCTCAATGGCACGCTCGGCAGCCTCAACACCAGTCTCACCAATCTGACAAACCTACTGTAGCGGCTACCCCGTACCGCCTGGCTGAGGAACCTGTGCGCGCCTGGTTCGGAGCATCGCCAGCTCGCAAAATCGATGTTTGCCGCCCTTCGCTGTACAAATTGCGGCCAATTGCGTGCGCCGCTTAGGCAAATTTTAAGCGGCGGTGCGTAAGGTCACCAACTGTAGTTGTCGAGTTGTGAGAGTGAATATGACCGAACCCCATCGCCCGAGGGTTAAATACGTCATCGGGCCGGACGGTTCGCCCCTGACCATCGCCGATTTGCCGGCGCCAGGAACGAAGCGTTGGGTCATCCGCCGCAAGGCAGAAGTGGTCGCCGCGGTGCGCGGTGGGTTGCTGTCGCTCGAAGAGGCGTGCAGCCGCTACACCCTGACGGTCGAGGAATTCCTGTCCTGGCAATACTCGATCGACCAGCACGGCCTCGCCGGACTGCGCACAACCCGCATCCAGCAATACCGACAGTAACTCCCGCTTAATCGATCTTACCGAATTGCCAACGGCGGGCGCGCGACCGGCGTTTCGATTCTTCATCTCTTCGTGATCCGCAGACGAACGAGGAGGCCCGCAGACATAGGCCGTAGAGTGGCCGTGCTCGCGTGGCCCGCCTGCGACCCGGGTGGCTGCCTGCGTCATCGCTCGTCGCAACGTCTCGGCCAATTCTTCCGGCCGGTTCCCCCGCTCGCGTTTGAGGGGGGCGAACGCAAGTTCGTGCAATTCCAGTCTTTATTAACCGGGCGCTAACCATCAACCGGGCAAATCTTGCCGGGTGAGACGCTTTCGCGTCGCTGCGCGGGGGAAAGCTCGGTGCAAAGTCTGGTGGAGTTCGTCAAAACGCTGGGCGCGCCCCGCATTGCGGCCATGGGTGCGGTTACCATCGCGCTCATCGGCTTCTTCGCCTTTCTCATCCTGCATGTGACCACGCCGCAGATGACGCCGCTGTTTACCGACTTGTCGTTGGAGGATTCCGGCTCGATCGCCAAGGAGCTCGACCGCGAGGGCGTCACCTACGAGCTGCGCAACGACGGCAATGTGATCATGGTGCCGCGCGATAAGGTGGCGCGGCTACGCATGACGCTGGCCGAGAACGGCCTGCCCAAGGGGGGCGGCGTCGGCTACGAGATTTTCGACAAGTCGGACGCGCTGGGCACCACGAGCTTTGTCCAGAACATCGACAAGCTGCGGGCGCTGGAAGGCGAGCTGGCGCGCACGATCCGCACACTTGATCAAGTCGAAGACGCGCGCGTGCATCTGGTGCTGCCGGATCGGCCGCTGTTTTCGCGCGACAAAGTCGAGCCGTCCGCCTCCATCGTGCTCAAGCTGCGCGGCACGCTCCAACCGTCACAGGTCCGCGCCATCCGCCACCTCGTCGCCACCGCAGTCTCCGACCTGCGGCCGCAACGCATCTCGATCGTCGATGAGCAGGGCCAATTGCTGGCAGACGGCGCCGGTGACGACACGAACGCCGGCGGCGCCGAGGCCGACGAGCGCCAGGCCGCCTACGAAAAGCATTTACGCGAACAGGTGGAGTCGATCGTCTCCTCGGTAGTCGGACCGAGTCATTCGCGCGTGCAAGTCGCCGCCGATTTCGATTTCAACCGCATTACCCAGACCTCGGACAAATTCGATCCCGACGGCCGCGTCGTTCGGTCCAGCCAGAGCCGGGAGGAAACCTCGGCTTCAAGCCAGGGCAACAACAACGAGGTGACGGTCGGCAACGAATTGCCCGGCGCCAATCAGCGCCAGCCCGCCAGCGCCAATGCCAGTCCAGCCGATCAGAGCCGCAAAACCGAGGAAATCGTCAATTACGAGATCTCCAAGACCACCAAGACGGAAGTGATCGAGGGCGGAAGGCTCAATCGTCTTTCGGTCGCCGTCCTGGTCGACGGCACCTATGCCAAGGACGACAAAGGCAACGTGACCTATCAACCACGTAGCAAGGAAGAGCTCGATCAAATCGCGGCGCTGGTGCGCTCGGCGATCGGCTTCGACCAAAAACGCGGCGACCAGGTCCAGGTTGTCAACCTGCGCTTTGCCGAAACGGCGGCCAATCCCATCGTCGAGCCGACCGGCTGGCTGTCGATGCTGCATCTCACCAAAGACGACATCATGAGCCTGGTCGAAACGCTGGTCATGGGCGTGCTCGGTCTTATCGTGCTGCTCCTGGTGGTGCGACCGCTGGTCCGCCGTATCATCACCCCGGACGAACGCGCTCTCGCGCCACCCAGCGCCGGCGCCGGCGGAGGTCTGCCGTCAGGGATGGCCGTCGCGGCGCTCACGGGGGAGAGCGGCGCCGATCCCGCCAAGGCGGCAGAACCGAACCAGACAGCAAAAATGATCGACATCGCCCAGATCCAGGGCCAGGTCCACGCCCAATCCGTGCAAAAGGTCGGCGAACTCGCCGACAAAAACCCCCGCGAAACCGTTTCCATCATCCGTTCATGGCTGAACGACAGCGCCGCCGCGTAACAGACCCATGGCTGCACCGAACAAGAACGACCCGAAGCAACACGACACCGCGCAAAACGAGATCGCCAGCGCGCTCGCTAGCCTTGTCGGCAAGGCGACGCATGCGGCGCCCCCCAAACGCCCGCTGCGCGGACCGGAGCGCGCGGCAGTTCTGTTGCTCGCGCTCGGCGAACACCACGGCGGCAAGATCTGGAGCTTGCTCGACGACGACGAACTGCGTCAGATCTCCATATTGATGTCGACGATCGGCACCATCGAGGCCGAGCAGGTCGAGAATCTGCTGCTGGAATTCGTCGGCCGGATGTCGGCTTCTGGCTCGATCATGGGCACCTTCGAGGCCACCGAACGCCTGCTGCAGTCCTATCTGCCGCCGGAACGCGTCGGCACCATCATGGAGGAGATCCGCGGGCCGGCCGGCCGCAACATGTGGGAAAAGCTCTCCAACGTCCAGGAAGAGGTACTCGCCAACTATCTCAAGAATGAATACCCGCAGACCGTCGCCGTTGTCCTGTCGAAGATCGGCCCGGAACACGCCGCCCGCGTGCTTGCCATCTTGCCGGAAGATCTGGCGCTCGACGTCGTCAACCGCATGCTGCGCATGGAGGCGGTGCAGAAGGAAGTCCTGGAGCGCGTCGAGCAGACGCTGCGCACCGAATTCATGTCGAACCTGTCGCAAACCCGCCGGCGCGACGCGCACGAAGTCATGGCCGAGATCTTCAACAATTTCGACCGGCAGACCGAGACGCGGTTCCTGACGGCGCTCGAAGAGGACAATCGCGAAAGCGCCGAGCGCATCAAGACCCTGATGTTCACCTTCGACGACCTGTCAAAGCTCGACACTGCTTCGGCGCAGACGCTCATGCGCCATGTCGAAAAGGACAAGCTCGCCGTCGCGCTCAAGGGCGCCGCCGAGCCGGTACGTCAGTTTTTCCTGTCCAACATGTCGACGCGCGCTGCCAAGATGCTGATGGACGACATGCAGGCCATGGGCCCGGTTCGCCTGCGCGAAGTCGACGAAGCGCAAGGCCTCCTGGTCAATCTCGCCAAGGATCTCGCCGCCAAAGGCGAGATCGTGATCTCCAAGACCCGCGGCGAAGAAGAGCTGATCTATTGATGTGCAATTCGATCAAGCCGATGGCAAGACTCCGACGATGAACGCAGCGACGAAAAAGTTCCTGTTCGACACCGATTTTGCCGGCCCGGGCGAAAGCAAATCGACGGGCACGGCGATCGCGCTGACCGAACACGTGCTCAAAGTCGCCGAGGCGGAAACCGCCGCGCATCGCAGAGGCTATGCCGAGGCCCAGAGCGATGCCGCGATCGAGTCCGGCCGGCGCGTAGCCGACGCGCTCGAGCACATCGCGGCGGCTCTCGTCGTCGCCAACCGCGCGCTGGCGGCGATCGAAACCCGGCTCGAATGCGAGGCAGTCGAGGTTGCTGTCGCGGTAGCGCGCAAGCTTTCGCCGGCCCTGATCGCGCGCGAGCCATTTGCCGAAATCTCAGCGCTGGCGAGCGACTGCTTCCGCCAGCTCGTCACCGCGCCGCATATCGCGGTGCGCGTCAACGACGCGCTCTACGCCACCGCCAAAGAAAGACTCGAAGACATCGTGCGCACGCGCAGCTTCGAGGGCCGGCTCGTGGTGCTCGCCGAACCCGATATCGCGACCGGCGACTGCCGGATCGAGTGGGCCGACGGCGGCATCAACCGCGACAGTGCCGCCACCGAGGCGGCCATCGCCGCAGCAGTCGACGGCTATATCGGCGCGCGCCGCAATGTCGCCGCGTCCCACGACACGTTGAGGAGATCAGAGCATGAGTGAGGACGGCAAGATCCCGCTACCCAACCTCGAGGGCGGCGAAGGGGCCGTCGAAGCACCGCCGCTCGCGGCGGAACCGGACGGGCCTATCACGCGCGTCGCATCCGACCTCGAGGCGGTCTTCGACGTGCCGGTCAAGGTCTCGGCGGTGCTCGGCCGCGCGCATATGGACATCGGCGACCTGCTCAAGCTGGGGCCCGGCACCGTGCTCGAGCTCGATCGTAAGGTCGGCGAGGCGATCGACATCTACGTCAACAACCGCCTGGTGGCCCGCGGCGAAGTCGTCCTGGTGGAAGAAAAGCTTGGCGTGACGATGACGGAAATTATCAAGGCAGAGAGATCGTAATTCGCTCGGCTTAGCGAAGAAGGAATAACAAGATGCGCCTTTTGATCGTCGGCACGCTTAACGGCCAGCTCACCACCGCGACCAAGCTCGCGATGGACAAGGGCGCGCTGGTCACCCATGCCGCGGATATCGCCCAGGCGCTCGCCGTGCTGCGCTCCGGTCGCGGCGCGGACCTTCTGATGGTCGACGTTGCGATCAACATCCGCGAGCTGGTGGCCGGGCTCGAGGCCGAGCACATCCACGCGCCGATCGTCGCCTGCGGCACCGCAACGGACGCGCGCGCCGCGGTCGCCGCCATCCAGGCCGGTGCTAAAGAATATATTCCGCTGCCGCCCGACGCCGAATTGATCGCCGCAGTACTGGCCGCCGTCGCCGACGATCGGCGCGAATTGATCTACCGCGACGACGCCATGGCGCGCGTCGTCAAGCTGGCGCAGCACGTCGCCGGCAGCGAAGCTTCCGTGCTGATCACCGGCGATTCCGGAACCGGCAAGGAAGTCCTGGCGCGCTACGTGCACGCCCGATCGAACCGCGCCACGAAGGCGCTGATCTGCGTCAACTGCGCGGCGATTCCGGAGACGCTTTTGGAATCCGAATTGTTCGGCCACGAAAAGGGCGCGTTCACCGGCGCGGTGGCGCGCCGCATCGGCAAGTTCGAAGAAGCCAATGGCGGCACGCTATTGCTTGACGAGATTTCGGAGATCGACGTGCGGCTGCAGGCCAAGCTCTTGCGGGCCATTCAGGAGCGCGTCATCGATCGCGTCGGCGGCACCAAGCCGGTGCCGATCGACATCCGCATCGTCGCCACGTCGAACCGCAATCTCGCCGAAGCGGTGCGGGACGGGTCTTTCCGCGAAGACCTGTGGTTCCGGCTCAATGTCGTGAACTTGAAAATCCCGCCGCTGCGCGAACGGCCGGCCGACGTCATCGAGCTCGCCCAATATTTCGTCAAGAAATACGCCGTCGCCAACGGCGTGACGGCGCGGCCGCTGTCGCACGACGCGCGCCGCACGCTGACGCTCAACTACTGGCCCGGCAATGTGCGCGAGTTGGAAAACACCATGCATCGCGCCGTGCTGATGGCAAGCGGCGAGGAGATCGGGCCTGAGGCCATCCTGACGCCCGACGGCACCCGTATCGACCAGCAGAAGAACGCGCCGGCCGTGGCGCATGCGGCGTTCGCCGCCGAGCAGGTATCGCGCGGGCTCGTCGGCCGCACCGTCGCCGAGGTCGAGCGGGACCTCATCCTGCAGACGCTCAAGCACTGCCTCGGTAATCGCACCCACGCCGCCAACGTACTCGGCATTTCGATCCGCACGCTGCGCAACAAGCTCAACGAATATTCCGCCGACGGCTTGCCCGTGCCGCCGCCGGGCGGCGGCGAGCCACGCGTCGCCGCGGTATAGCCGCCAGCATCGCGTTTAAGCGGAACTAACTATATGTGACGGAAGTGGCCGCACCCTGCCGCGGGGCGACCATTGATTGATCGCGATCTCGCCCGAAAACCGGCTATATTTCGGGTTGAGGTGCAGTGATCGCCTCGCCTATGCTGTCTTTTGGAACAATCCAACGTTTCATTCAGAGAGAAACATGATCCTCCCGCGTCGCCGATTTCTCAATCTGGCAGCGAGCGCCGTCGCCATGCCGGCTTTGCTGCGCAGTGCTCGCGCCGATACTTATCCGTCGCGGCCGGTTCATCTGCTCGTCGGCTTCCCGCCGGGCGGCGCCGCCGACATCATCGCGCGGCTCACCGGACAAATGCTCTCGGAGCGGCTCGGCCAGCCCTTCGTGGTCGAGAACCGCGGCTCGGCGGGCCAGCAGGTCGCCGCCGAGGCCGTGGTGAAGGCGGAGCCGGACGGCTACACCTTGTTGTTGATGGCTAATCCCAATGTCATCAATGCGATGCTCAATCCAAATCTCAGCTTCAATTTCACCCACGATCTCGCGCCGGTCGGCGGCGTCGATCTCAACCCGCTGATCCTCGAGGTCAATCCGTCGCTGCCGGTGCACAGCGTGCCGGAGCTCATCGCCTATGCCAAGGCGCACCCCGGCCAGATCAATATGGCGTCCGGCGGCGTCGGCTCGACGCCGCATCTTGCCGGCGAGCTGTTCAAGATGATGACCGGCATCAACATGCTGCATGTGCCCTATCGCGGCGATGCTCCGGCGATCACCGATTTGCTGGCCGGTCAGGATCAGGTGATGTTCGATCTGATCCTGCTGTCGCTTTCTCACATCCGCAGCGGCACGTTGCGCGGGCTGGCGGTCACCAGCGCCAAGCGCCTGCCGACATTGCCCGACTTGCCGCCGGTGGCCGATTTCGTGCCCGGCTACGAAGCCTTTGCCTGGCAAGGCGTCGCCGCGCCCAAGGAGCACGCCGCCCGATATCGTCGCCAAGCTCAACAGCGAGATCAACACCTCGCTGGCCGATCCCAAGATCGCCTCGCGCCTGACCGATCTCGGCGGCGTACCGATGCCGATGACACCCGCCGCGTTCGGCCAGCTCATTGCCAGCGAGGTCGATAAATGGGGCAAGGTGATCAAATTCGCCAACATCAAGACGGGGTGATTTCTTCCGCTCATTCCCGCGAACGCGGGAATCCAGCAGCTGGGTCCCCGCTTGCGCGGGGACGAGCGGCTAAAGAGATGATCACTTCGTCGCGTCGCCGCCGTCGACCATGATGGTCTCGACCTCGCCGGCGCCGCTCCTGCGGCGGAATGCGGCCGCCTCGTCGTATTCCTTCGAGGTAAAGCAAGCGACGCCCTGCTCGAAGGTCGGAAACTCGATCACCACGAAACGCTGAAACTTGTGCGGCCCTTCCATGACCTGGAAGCGGCCGCCGCGGGCCAAAACCTTGCCGCCGAATTTGGCGATAATGGCCGGTACGCGGTCGGTGTATTTCTTGTATTCGGCGGGATCGTTGATCTTGGAGCGGGCGACCCAATAGGCTGGCATGGCTTTTCCTTCCGTCATGCCCGCACGTGTTGCGGGCATCCACGTCTTCACGTGCAACGACTGAATAAAAGACGTGGATAGCCAGGACAAGCCCGGCCGTGACGAACGAAGAGCGAGCGTCAGGTTACGTCTCCGCGAACAGCCCACGCAACAATTTAGCCGGCGCCGAGAGCGGCGGTGCGGCGGGCCGCGGGCCGCCGACCATGTGCCGGCCGAGCGCAGCGAGGAACGCGGCCTTCGGCATCGGCCTGGCGAACAGATAGCCCTGGCCGATATCGCAGCCGAGGCCCTGCATTTTGTGGCTCTCGTGCACGGTCTCGATGCCTTCGGCCACGGTCTTGAGCCCGAAACGTTTGCCGAGCTCGATGATGGTCTCGCACAGGCCGGCATTGACGCGGTCGAGGTGGCAATTGCTGACGTAGCTGCGATCGATCTTCAGCTCGCTGAACGGCAACTGCCGCAGCCGCGCCAGCGATGAATAGCCGGCGCCGAAATCGTCGATCGCCAGCGTGCAATCGAGCTCGCGCAGCTCGTCGGCGACATCGTTGGCGATCTTGAGATCGTTGAGCGCTTCGTCCTCGGTGACCTCGAGGATGAGACCGGGCCAGGACGGCGTGCGCGTCCGCTCCTCGCGCAAAATCTGGGCGATCGGCAGCTTGACGAACGCCGATACCGGCACATTGACCGAAAGCTTCACCGAAGCGCCGAGCGCCGCGCAGTCCTCGAAGTCGCGCAGCGCGGCGAGAATGACGCGCTCGGTCAAAATCAGCATCTCTTCTTCGGTGGCGCCGGGCAAGAACAGCGCCGGCGGAATGATACTGTCGTCGGGGCGGCGCGCCCGCACCAAACCCTCGGCGCCGACCAGGCGCTTCGAGCGCAGATCGATTTTGGGCTGATACCAGAGCTCGTTCCAATTACGCCGCAGCACGTCACGCAGCGTGACTTTGCCGCCGGCCGGCCCGGGAGCGGGCGCGGCCGGCTTCGCTGCAATCAGTGTACGCAATCCTTCCAGCACGGCGAGTCTTCCTCGTCACGGCGGAGTTTGCGGCACAAAGAACAGTGGCACCGTTAATAGGAAGATTTACGTATGAAAGGTGGTTTGCGCGATGTGAGCGCCTTCGCGAGAATTTTAGCGATCGCACCTTATTCCGCGGCGCGGCGCGCGGCGATGATCTGGTCGGCGGTACGACCGGTCAGCTCCGCCATGTGATCGAATTTGAAGGTGAAGGTGCCCGCGCCGGCGGTCGCCGAGCGAACCTCGACGATGAGATCGCCGATCTCGGCTTCCGGCATTTTGGCGCGCACCACGTCCCAGCCGTCCCAGCCTTCGCGGGTGTCGAAGCCGAGAATCTGGCCGCGCCGCCCGGACATCAGCGCATTGATCTTCGCGGTGGCGTCGGTAGGGCAGAAGATTTCCACCAGATGGATCGGTTCGAGCAAGACCGGCTGGCACTGCGGCAAGCCTTCGACGATGCCGATGCGGCCAGCGGTGCGGAACGCCATGTCGGAGGAATCCACCGTGTGATAGGAGCCGTCGACCAGCGCGACATGGAGATCGACTACCGGAAAGCCGAGCGGTCCGTGCTTGAGCGCGTCGATGACGCCTTCTTCGACGGACGGAATGTAATTGCGTGGCACCACGCCGCCGGTGATCTTGTCCTCGAAGGAAAATCCGGAGCTGCGCGGCATCGGCTTGATATCGAGCACGACATCGCCGTACTGGCCGTGTCCACCGGACTGCTTCTTGTGGCGGCCGCGCTGCACGATGCCTTTACGGATGGTCTCGCGATAGCCGACGCTCGGCGTGCGCCGTTCGATGGCGACGCCGAAACGGTCGCTCAATCGCTCGGTGGCGACGCGCAGATGCATTTCGCCCTGGCCCCACAGAACCACCTCATGGGTCTCGGGATTGTGCACGATGGTGATCGAGGGATCCTCCTCGACCAGCTTGGCGAGCGCCAGGCCGAGTTTCACGTCGTCCTTGCGTTCCTTGGCCGAGATGGCGATGGCCAGCACCGGTGGATAGGGCGCGATCTTGGCGAGCGCCAGGTGGGCTTGCTTACCGGCCGTGAGCGTGTCGCCGGTCTTGGCTTTATCGAGCTTGGCAAAGGCCACGGTTTCGCCGACCACGGCGGGGCCGCGCTTTTCGGTCACCTGGCCAAGGAGCTTGAAGACGCCGGCGACGCGGCCGGCTTCGTCGTCGTCGGTCAGGAACGTGGTGCCGTCGCCGGCCTGCCCCGCCAGCATGCGCACCACGGACATTTTGCCGCCGTGCGCGGTGTTGAGCGTCTTGAGCACATAAGCGACCGCATCGTTGCCCGTTTTGACGCCGAGCCGTTTTGCAGTGTCGGCGATGCCCGGCGATTCATGGCGCAGCGCCTTCAACAGCCGCAGCACGCCGTTCGCCCGCGCCGCGGTGCCCATCAAGACCGGACAGACAAATCCCTCGCGCAATTCGCTGCGCAGATCGTCGAATACCTTATCGCGCGGCGGCTGGATGTCTTCGAGCAACTGCTCCATCAGCTCGTCGTCGTGATCGGCGAGCGTCTCCAGCATCGAAAAGCGCGCGGTCTTTTCCAGATCAGCGGCGTCGCCTTCGAGCGGCACGACTTCGGAGGCGGCGTGCTCCTTGTAGACAAAGGCGCGTTCCAGCGCGAGATCGACGAAGCCGGAGATAATGTCCCCGTTGAACGTCGGGATTTGCCGCAAGATCAGCTTGGTGCGCGAGGCGGGCTGCAGCAGCTTGAGGACGTCATGGACGCCGGCTTCGCCCTTGTCGATCTTGTTGACGAACAGGATGCGGGGAATGTTGCGGTCTTCCAGCTCGCGCATAATGAGCTGGAGCTGCGGGATTTTCTTCTCGTCCAATTCGCACACCACCACCGCCGCGTCGATCGCCGGCAGCACCGCGCGCATGTCGTGAGCAAATTCGACCGAGCCCGGGCTATCCAAGAAGGTGTAGGCGTCGCCCATGAAAGTGGCGGTGGCGACGGTGAGCTCGACGCTCATCTTGTGATGGCGCGCTTCCTTGCTGGCGTCGCCGACCGTATTGCCGGCTTCGACGCCGCCCTGGCGCGGAATGGCGCCGGTGCGGGCGAGAATGGCTTCAAGGAGCGTGGTTTTGCCGCTCTGGAACGGACCGACCAGCGCGACGCAGCGCGGACCCGTCGCGCGCGCGCCATTGCCGTTACCATTTGTCGCCGGACTGGTGGCCATCACCGCCTCCCGCAATCGTCTCCTGAAAACGGACCCGTCGTTGCTCCTCGCGATCCTGCCCGCGAACGGGCGGGGAAGGGAGAGGAGTGGGACAGCATCGTTTCAGGCGACGGCGGGGCCGGTCAAGAGGCGTAACATCGCGTTCGTCGGCGGCGGCGTGCGGCGTCAGAATCAGGAGGGTGCCCGCGCCGCAGCGACTGCCGCCGATTTATTGCGCGAGATGCAGCTCCAGCGCGCCAATGCCGGCGGCGGCATTCAACCCGACCTGGCCTTGGACCGAGAGCGGCTGCAACGCTACCGAACGATTCGAGCCGCCGATCAGCGCATTGGCGCCGACGCCGGCGCCCACGGTCGCCTCCGCCTGCGCTCCGGCATAAGTACCCGACAGCATGCCGACGTAGCGATTGGTGCCAGCAAACACCGCCCAGACGATGGCGCTGCCGGTGGTGAAACCGACGTCGAGGCCGATCTTGGTCATCGTGCCGGTATAGGCTTCGGGGGGTCCGCCATCCGGCTGGAACGTGCAACTCACGTTGCGCTGCGAGCCGACGATCAGGCCGACGCCGGCCGAAACCGAGCAGGCGAGCTGGCCGACTTGCACGCGGTTCGCTTGCGCATGGACCGGCACTGCCGTGGTCGCCGCAAAAGCCGCCGCTCCGACGCATGCGGCTGCAAAACCCTTAGAAAGCATATCCTTACTCCCCTCACCCGGCCCGCCTTTGGGCCCTGCTGATTGTTTCGGCGCAATTCTAGGCGAGAATGAAGCCGCCGTCTCGCATCGTTTTGCGCTGGCGTTAAAGGGCTGTTTGTTTAGTCATCCCGCCCCGCGACAGCGGGAGGGGCGGATAAACGCCATCGTTCTCGCGATGCGCCTTCGCATCCGAGGTTTGCCACGCCACGGCAAGAAAGCCCTTCCACGTACCTCCCCCAATAAAAGAAGGGAGGCGGAGCGCCGAGAGGCACGTAGTCAGAGGCCGCATCGACGCAGATAAGTTTACGCAATCTGCGCAAACCGTCTGCCGTGCGGCGCGCGCCACGTGGAAACGGACGTTACCGTCCGTCCGCGCTTCGGGCGCGCTCGCTTTCGGCGCTCCACCACGGTACCTCAAGGGAGGTCACTATATCAGCGACCACTGTCAATGGCACAGTGACCCTTTTGGCAGTCCAATCAAACTGACGAAACTACCCGAAACTCTTCCGTTTCATGCCGCCAAGTCGAGACGACCATTACGTTCTTTAAATACCTTTTCGAAGCTCTCAATCGGCTTCGCTTCACTAAAATAATACCCTTGAACTTCCTCACAGCCTTCAGCAACGAGATATTCCAGTTGCTCGGCCGTCTCGACTCCTTCGGCAACAACATCAATCTTAAGAGCGCGCGCCAAGTTGATGATTGCCTTGACGATCGCGATTGAATCGCTGTTTTTCGACAAATCATGGATGAAGGACTTGTCGATTTTCATTTTGTCAAACGGGAAGCTCCGCAGATAATTAAGCGATGAATATCCCGTTCCAAAATCGTCCATTACGATGCGAATGCCTAATGAGCGAAGTTCATGCAAAATGGCGATGGTTTTGGAGTCATTTTCGAGAAGCAAAGATTCTGTAATCTCCAATTCAAGCCGGGAAGCTGCTAATCCAGATGCGGCAAGCGAACCAAAAATTACTTTCACCAAATTCATATTCTTGAACTGGAGTGGTGAGAGATTGACAGCGACTCGGAATTGTTTGGGCCATTTAGCGGCTTCCGCGCAGGCTGACCGTAGCACCCATTGACCGAGCGATCCGATGAGACCCGATTCCTCGGCGAGTGGCACAAATTCGCTAGGCGGCACCTCGCCAAGACGTGGATGAAACCAACGCAAGAGCGCCTCGAAGCATCGAACCTCACCGGAACGGGGATCAACCAAAGGCTGATAATAAAGCTGGAGCTGCCCGGCGTCCAATGCACCTCGCAACTCGAGCTCCAGGGCCCGACGAGCTTGAATACGGGCATCCATTTCCGGCTCGAAAAAGCAATAAGATCCGCGCCCATCCGCCTTGGCTCTGTACATCGCCAAATCGGCATTTTTAAGCAGCTGGTCCGCACTCGTGCCGTCGGTTGGGGCAATAGCGAGACCAATGCTCGCACCTATATCCAGCTGCTGTCCGCCGATCTCATAGGGCGCACTTAATCGCTCGACAATTCGGCCTGCCAAGGCTCCGGCCTCTTCAGGGCGCCTAACATCCGCTTGGATAATTGCGAACTCGTCGCCTCCAAGTCGAGCCACAAAATCACGTTCCTTGACACAATTGGCGAGCCTATCGGCGACGGCATTTAAAAGCTTATCGCCGATTGGATGGCCCAACGAATCATTGACGGCCTTGAAGCGGTCCAAATCCACGCAAAGAATTGCGGTTTTCTGCTCATTGCCTAATCTTCGCAGGGCCCAATCCAATTTTTCGCGAAAGAACACTCGATTAGGAAGATCCGTTAGTTGGTCATGCCGCGCCAAATGGACAATGTGGGCCTCGGCCTTCTGACGTTCTGTAATATCCTCATGGATTGTCACCCATCCCCCGTCGACCGTCCTTTGATGTGAGATTGCGACGGAGCGGCCATCGTTAAATAGCTTTATAGGATGCGCGTTCACGGCGGTATCCAAGTCGGCAATCGCGGCAAATGTTTCCTCCGCGGTCTCGGCGAACATCTTCTTGTCCACGAGATATTGCAAAATGGCGCTGAGTTGCGTTCCGGGCGCTGTGAGTTCCGAGGGAAGCTTATACATCCGGGCATAGCGCGCGTTGCAAATGATCAACCTGCGCCGTGGATCGAACATGCAAAGACCGTGCGTCATGTTGTTCAAGGCGAGGTCAAGTTGCACATTTACTTGCTCGAGCTGCATCTTATTCTCAAGCAATTCCATGCCATTTTCCTTGAAAACTTGGATGGCATAAGCCATGGCCCCCAATTCATCACGGTCTCCGCTGGAGGGAACATCCTCCACAACCGGTTCCTTCGCCAGACGACCCATGTAGGTCGTTATGCGATTTAGACGCTTTAATACCCCGCGCGTGATTGTTAGGCCGAACGGACCGATCAACAAAAGCGCAGCGAGAGCGCTTGTCGATACCCAAATAACGAGTGACCGTGCACTTTGCGAAAGGGACGATACGGCATCATCGGCGGCGCGAATCTGCTGAAGACGGTAGTGACGAATTCTTCCTTCCAAGTCATCCGCAATCTTGGCATACGCAGCCGCCGACTCCAGTGCCTTGTCTTGAGCGAAATTGTAAGCATAAAACATCACTTGCTGGGCGGCCGTTTCCAGATCCGGAAGTTCTGCCGCGATCTGAGCCTGCGTCTTTTCAGTCTCCTGATCCATCTTTCTGTGACTTAACTCGTTGAGAAGAGCCGAGAGCTCCGCGCTCTTCGCAATATATTCACGCTGATTGGCCTCAAGTCGCGACCGATCCACCTCAGCCGGAGCACTCTCGACAATCTGTCGATGTTGCGCCAATAAGGATTGGAGACGAGTGGAACTTTCGACAGCCTCAAATCCCTTTTGGTTGAGTTGGGTGGCGGCGCTCTCCGTGACGCGCGCGAAGTGAATTGAAGCGGCCGCGAGAATTGCGACCGCAGTCGTTGATAGACCCGCCAAAAGGTAAAGTTTGGCGGCAACACCGAGTTGCCAACCGAATGGGTTATATCTCGAGCGTTCAGACGCCGTCATCGATTGAGCGCCGTATTGGCGATCAAATGAGCGGCGGTAATGACTTTGCGCATTTCAGGCGTTGGATCGCCCAGGGTTATGAGATCGAGATGCTGCTCGATCGGTTGGTCTAGTTTGAGCTCGACGGTATTGGATTTCATTACGATACTTAGTTGCGACAAGCCTAGTGCCCCAGGCAATTGTTCGACGATTTTGACGACTTGAGAGCTAATTTGCACGAGAATCGGATCTGTAACATTAATGCCCTTGCCTTTGAGGAGCGCCGATTCAATTGAAGCCTGGACGCCGCCACCCTCGCGGACCTGCACGACTTTGATTGGTAGATCGCGTCCCCCAACATCGGCCCAATTTGTGATTTCACCCAGCAAAATGCCGCGCATCTTGTCGGTCGTCATTTGGTGAACCGGATTGTCTTGGTTCACCGCGAATGCCATTCGCGTGCTCAAAATCTCGAAATTGCGAAGCCGATCAAATGGAAGATTTGGGTGAGTGAGTTTTAAGGCTTCGATCTCATTTTCAAGCGGCCCCGAGATCATTGCAAAATCGGCTCGCTTCTCGAAAAGAGCGAGCAGCCCTAAACTCGATTTATTCGGAACGATCGTTAATTGATAGCCCGAAGATGCCTCGATCGCCGCTTGATAGGGCTCCATCACGCGATGTGTGAACGTCGTCGAGCCTTGAACGATAAAGGTCTGTGCTCCAGCCGCCGGACATAGGGGGAGGAATAGCAGTGAGGCGAGGGCTAAAAAGTAATTGCGTACGCGCATTGCCGACCACCCTGAGGGTCTTAGACCGAATGGAAATGGTTTTGAGGCAATGATTGTATTATGCAGTGATGTATTGATTTCCCGGCACATAGATCAAGTTTTAACGATTCTCGTAATTCAGTCGTCATATGGTTTTGCTATTTGCGTAGCGGTTAGGGTTCGCAAGCCACACGCTCAGTGGAAACCGAGAGTATTTTTCCGTGTTATGGAATTCATTGCGTTGGAATCTCGGAAATACGTCCGCAATTGCCGCATTCTGCTTGCTGCCTATCGTAACTTTCGCCATTGCCGGTTCTAGCGGCGGACAGCCTGCCGACGTCGCAACGTTTGCTAAATTGCAAAATGGCGGTGCTGAACTTGGGTCGGCTTTGCCCGTATTGAGTGAGCCATCCATAATGCGGCCGGCCGCATCGGGCGCCTTGGGTATGAATGACCGCGCCTGCGATGCCGAAAGCCGCTTCAAGCGGCTCGTTGCAACAAGCTAGGCTGACGCCGTCTTTCTCGGCATCGTCATGATGACTTCCACGGCGCCGTCCGGATGAAGCCGGATCAATTCGCCGGTTTCAATCATTCGAATGCCTTTTGCCTGAACGATCAGGGGCACATTGAATTCCCGGGCAACAATTGCGGTATGGCTCAACCAGCCGCCGACTTCACACACGAAACCGCCGGCGCGCTGAAAGTAAGGGATCCAAGCCGGCGGAACCGTGCGGCTGATAACGATATCGCCGTCCATAAAGCCGGGAATCACCTTCATAACGGACGCATCGTCCTCGACGACGACACAGGCTCTTCCCTCTGCAATGCCGCTCCCTGAGACTCGGATACCGACCGATTTGTCGCCGGCATTGGGCAACCCGGGCTTGATTCCGAACGCGCTCGCCTCCATCTGCGTGATCGTCAGTGCCGGACTGAGGGACGGCGACATTTTCGCGATCAGCTCCGCCCGGTGACGACGTTCACCAGCGTTGGCTCGAAGTGAAGCAAGCCTCGTCTCGTCACCCAATGTCTCTATCTCCGCAAAAGACAATTGAAAAATCAAACCGTCAAACGCAAACCGACGGTCGGCGGCAAGAATGGCGCGCCGGAGTACTGCAAGTTCACGAAGCGAGTGATGCTTGGCGTCTTCTTTCAAGGTTTGGAAGGAACACGCAATCAGAACATCACTTATTAGATTGGACTTGCCGGCCGAGCCAGCGAGATCGGAGCGAATCTCGGAAGGCGATTTTGCCCGCACAACCGGCGTATCGATTAGCTTGTCGAGCTCGGCAGGCATCTCGGCATATCGAGGTTCTGCCAACTCATAATCTATGGACGAGCGGTGACCGATACCGCGAACAAGAGTTTCATGGCGCAGATCCGCCGGACCCTTCCTCGCATCGAGAATGATTCGCTCGAATTCGGTTTGATCCGCATGCGCAAGATACTTGGCTGGTTCCAGACCTGCGGCGATCAATGTTTCCTTGGCGCGCCGCAGATAATAATCGGCAGCAATATTGATGACGGACGCAGTCACACTGGTCGAACTCACAAAACTTTCATGAATCTCCCCGATCACATCGAGCAGATCGGCAGTCGACAACGTGTCGAAGTCGGCCGCCTCGAGCAACGCGATCCTTTTCAAGTAGGCGGGCAAGAAATCGCCGCGAAACTCCCCTATGATCCTTTTCGAAATCCTGTTCATCCGCCATCTTGCGAGCGCATTGAGCCCGGGAGCGCGAGCAATTTCCTGACGCTTGCTGACGTAGAGCCGGCCAAAGATCGTTACAAGGTAGGACGGCGAATCCTCCTCTACGCGATAGCCCAGGCCAAGCTTGCGGCAAGCCAGATCGATGCTGCCGCCGCTGGCCCACAATGTTTCCATCAGGGAGAGCGACAGATTTGTCGGGCGTGGCAGGACTTCCGAGAGCTCATTTTGTTCAAACACGATCGCATCGGGCGGAGCGCCGGCAGCGCAGTCTAGCGCGCGCGACCATTCGTGTTGAATGGCCGCTTCCGATTCCGTGCCAAATTCTAAACGGGTGATATCGCGGCTCTGGACCAGATAGAACACGCCATGGAGGTAGGCCCATTCGACGTCTTGGGGACGGCTGAATAGACTTTCGAGCTGCTGGCCGATGGCCACCAAAGGCTTCAAGTCTACAGGAGAGGCGCCGCCGATCGGTTCTTGGGAAACCCGCCCAAAGCGGCACAAAATCGGCGCGATCGCACCGCCCACGAGTTTGTCGGCTGTTCCTTCTACGATTTCGACGAGCGAGTGGCTCGGACAGGCGGGATCGCGCGTAAACAGCACTCCGGAATAATTGGGCTCGATCATCCGCTGGATCACGATATTGGCGTGGCCGTACCCGGCGCCGTAGGCGGCGACGACCCCAGTGCTGAATGACGCCAACACGTCGGCTACCGCTGCTTCAAGGCCTGCACGATCGACGTTGAGCACCGACTCAAAAACGCCGGCGAAGCTGTTCGCGCTGCCGTCCTCGGCGCTGCCTGAACTCCTCACGACAAGCTTTGCCGCACGAAGGTTTCGCCACACGCAGTCAAGTTGACGCGAGCGCCATTGCGGTGAAGCGGTTGAAAACTTTTCCAGAAAGCGCGCGGTCAGCACGACGCCTTCCGGCACGGTGAACCCGCGAGAACGCATGATGCCTAGGCGATGGGCTTTGTTGCCGCATCCAGCGAGCCGCTGGACATCGTCAAGCGATACGATCCCGTCGCCAAGGCGTATGCGCCGAAACCATTGGAGAAGAACATGAAATTTGTTCGTCACGGCCGCGCGTTGCACCACCAGCAAGGCCGCGCTGGCGACGAGATAGACATCAGCAGCAGCGCTGAGCAGACCGCCAGTCGCTGTCAGGACAATCATGCCGATTATCCAGACGAGAAAGCGGTGACGGAGCGTGGTGACGAAAGCACTGTCGATATAGATGCAGATCAAAGCGGCAAATATGATCGGCAAAATGAAGGTTAGATCATGATTGGCGGAATCGGCGACCCAGAGAAGGGACTGATGGCGCTCGATCGCAACAACATATATTGCGGCAACACATACCGACATTAATGGCAGGAAAGCGAGACCGAGCATGTTTCGGAATGGAGTTAATCCATTCCGGCGATAGAAGGTCCGCAAGGCGCGAGCCAGGCGTCGCGGATCGGCTTGCAGCCGACTTTTCAATTCCTCAACATGAGGAGCAAGTTCCCTGGCGACGATCTGATCGCGCTCGGATTTCCACGAAAAAGGCAACACCAACAGACGCGATAAAACGGCAAGCGAAATAATAGCCAGCAAGAAGGAGCCGTAGTCGGCGATCCGGTTTACGAAAAGTGCGGCAGCACCGACGAGCTTTCCCCACCACGTTCGGTGACTCTCGTTCAGGTATTTCAGGATGTAGGGACGTGGGGCGAGCGGTACGAAATAGTCCCAAGGCAGCGTATAGCGTCCACGGAAATCATATCCTGCCTGAGTAACCTCGAAGCCGAGAACCTGAGCGTAGAAGCAGCTTCGGCGATCATAGCAAGGCGCAATGATGGGACGATGAGGTAAAGCGGCAATCCGCGCGTGCAATTCATCGGATTTCGTCGGACGAATTGGAAGATTGATGGCTCCGGGTAAATGATACGTTGCGAATTCGCCGGGATAGCGCACGTCGACGAACACGGCGCCATGCGCAACAAGTCCGCGGACGTCTGGCGTATCGAGTAATACGGCTTTATTCGGATAAGACGGCAGAGGACGGAAATCCGCCAAGCTGGTAGCTTTCGCTGCAGCCAAAGGCCTTCTTTCAGCGAGCCATTTCTCTAGCCCCCCTACCATAAATCGGCAGTCGATCCCAAGCGCACTCAGCTCTTGACAGGTTTGATAGCTGCGATTGCCGTTGTCGCAAAAGAGTATCGCGGTCTTTCCGGTGAGATCCATATGCGCATTTTTAAAATCCGGAAAGCGTATCGCCGTCGCGTTGGGCAAACTTCCCGTGGCCGTCTCTGCGTTTTCACGGACATCGATGAGTACTTCATTGCTGCTTAAGCCGCGCTCCTTATCCTTCAGCAGTCGCTCAACGTCATCAGTGGAAATTCCCCGCGAAGAACGGATCTGCTCATCGTAGGATGCCTCCTTCAGATTCGGATCTAAAGTGTGTCCATCCGACGTCTCTGTCGGTCGAGTGATTGCAGATTCCAGTCTGGCCTGCCGCTCCGATCGCTGCGTGGAGTATTGATAATAATTTCCCGCTAAAGACAGTCCGAGAAATAAAGCGGCACCGGCGGCAATAAGCCGGACAATACGGTTAGCCCGGCCATTTGCCGTTGCGCGCATACCGGCGACGGCGGCGCCTCCTCCAATCATCGCCGAGACAATCGCGATCAATTGCGAAATGCTCGAAAGCGACCCGACAACCAGATCCGGCGAAGGAATCGCGTAACTTGATGTGCTCGAAAAAAGAAACAAGAAGACTGACGCGGTACCTACGTAACTGACGCCGAACGCTTTCTTCCTAGCCGAGATAAATAGGGAGTTCACAATCAGCCTGCCTCGATACCGGCCAGTTGCCGCAGAGCGCGCCCAACGGGTCTAAAAGCGCAAGAGATTTGGACAGCTCACGGCCATTGCTGACTGTCCGGAATTCTGACTGGAGAAGCCGCTCAAAGTTCCCTTTATTGAGGGGGCCCTCCATCGCCTCGAAGAGCCATTCAGAGGTGCTTTAACCTCTATTGTAACCAAGGTTATATCGGGGCAAGAACTTATTAAGTAAGTGATCGTTAAGAATATTGGTTAATGGCGCCCCCCCGCAGCGTGGGGCCAGTTCGGCGTGGTTAGCCCTGCGGTGGCGAGCTACGCTTCCCCCAATTGCTGACATATCGCAGCACCGCGACAAGCGAGGCAATGAGCCATTGAACGAACCCGCTCGCGCGGGAGCGCGCTGCGCGCGGAACGGAGCAAGTGGCGAGGCCCGCGCTAACCGACTGATCGAGAGGTGCTGACGAGCAGGCGTCCCGCCCTGAGGATCGAGGGGTTGCAGAACCCCAATCTCAGGACAGGAGCCTTCGATGAGTGACAAGCCCATCAGCGATCTGCGCCGCCGCATTTTGCAGGATATGACGAACCGCAACTTCGGCGCCAAGACCCAACACGATTACATCCGGCACATCGAGACCTTTGCCAAGTTCCTCGGGCGCGCGCCGGATACGGCGAGCGGCGACGACATCCGATGCTTCCAGGCCGAGCAGATCGCGCAGGGCGCGCAGCCTGCGAAGATGAATACGCAAGCATCCGCACTGCGCTTCTTCCTTGGCATCACGTGCGGTCGCGCCGACCTAGCCCATCAGATTGCCCGCACGCGTTACCCCAGGAAGCTGCCGCGTGTGCTTTCGCCCGAGGATGTCGCGCGGCTGCTCGAGGCGGCACCGGGCCCGGGCCTGAAGTACAAGGCGGCCTTGAGCGTGGCCTATGGTGCGGGCCTTCGAGGCGGCGAGGTCGCCATGCTGCGCGTGGGCGACATCGACAGCCAGCGTATGCTGATCCGTGTCGAGATGGGCAAGGGCCGCAAAGACCGGCACGCCATGCTGTCGCCGGTGTTGCTCGAGCTGTTGCGCACATGGTGGCTGCAGTGCCGCTCGCAGGGCTGGCTATTCCCGGGCCGCGATCCGCTGTTGCCGATCACCGTGCGCCAGCTCAACCGTGCCTGCCACATGGCTGCCGATGCCGCCGGGCTCGGCTCCTGGGTGTCGCCGCATACGCTGCGACACTCGTTTGCGACGCATCTTCTGGAGAGCAGCATCGACGTGCGCGTGATCCAGGTTCTGCTCGGGCACGCCAAGCTGGATACAACCGCACGCTACACGCAGGTCGCGACCAATCTGCTGCGGTCGGTCGAGAGCCCGCTCGATCGACTGCTACGGCCGAAAGATCAGCTGCCGGCATAGTCGGCGCCCCTTGGCCCGTCCTGTCCTGGAGGTCGCGGACCTGTTCCGCGACCATGGTCCCGCTTGGCGTGAGGCCAACCGCGGCCATGTGAGCCTCGGACAACTGAAGGTGATGAGCGCGATCGAGGACTGCCGCACGGCGGCGCTCGGCGGGCACGTTGCGCGCTGTGAGAACCAGCGGTGCGGCTTCACCTCGATTGCCTACAACAGTTGCCGCAATCGGCATTGTCCCAAGTGCCAGGGGGCGGCAGCGCGCCAATGGATGGCGGCGCGCGAGGCTGATCTCTTGCCGGTGCCCTACTTCCACGTCGTGTTCACGCTGCCGGCCGAGATCGGCGACATTGCCTATCAGAACAAGGCCGTGATCTACGACCTGCTGTTTAGGGCATCGAGCGAGACGATGCTCACCATTGCGGCCGACCCGAAACACCTCGGAGCCAGAATTGGCATCACCGCCGTGCTACACACCTGGGGCTCGGCGATGACCCACCATCCGCACGTGCACATGATCGTGCCCGGCGGCGGCATCTCACTTGGTGGAGATCGCTGGATCGCAGCGCGGCCCAACTTCTTCCTGCCGGTGCTGGTGCTCTCTCGGCTGTTCCGTCGGCTGATGCTGGAGAAGCTTGTTGCTGCACACGCGGCCAGCAAGCTCACGTTCTTCGGCACGCACGCGGCACTCGCCGATGCTGTGAGCTTCGCCGCGTTCCTGGCGCCGCTCAAGAACAAGCACTGGTTCGTATACGCCAAAGAGCCCTTCGCGGGCCCGAGAGCCGTGCTCGCATACCTGTCGCGCTACACCCACCGCGTCGCCATCTCCAACAGTCGGCTCTTGAAGACCGACGGCAAGACGGTGACCTTCCGCGTCAAGAACTATCGTGTCGACGGCGTTGCGCGATATACCACGATGACGCTCGACATCGCCGAGTTCATCCGCCGCTTTCTTCTCCACGTGCTGCCGAAGAGGCAGCATCGCATCCGTCATTACGGCCTGTTCGCCAATGGCACACGCGTCGACAACATCGCGCTCGCACGCGAGCTGATTGGCGTGACCGCGGCAGAGATCGCGAACGCTGCGGCGGCGCCGATGCACGACCAGCAACCTACCAACGCAGAGCCGGCGACAGCCGAGCCCAAGTCCCACACACCGACCTGTCCGTGCTGCGGCAGCAAAATGCGCATCATCGAGGTCTTCAAGCGCGGCCAGACGCCCAGGCACAAAGCCTCGCCGTGCCCGCCATCGATCCGGATCGATACGTCATGACAATGCCCGTAGAAGCACAGCAAAACGATGATGCGTCGCGTTGGTCACCGGCCAGCCTCGCAGACCCGTTGTCAATTCGCCGCCGATGCGGCTGTCGCACCGCCGGCAGTCACTCCCGACCGCACCATCGCGACCTGTTGCGAGACCGTCGTTCGCCAAACACAAGCCCAGCCGCCGTGATCACCACTTCGCCCGACAAAGACCAAAGGCCCAAATACCCATAGCGATCGCCGCACCGCCACCGGTCAACCTCCCGCGGGTTCCTTCCCTGCAGGCTTCCGGACGCCGGCCACGGTGCCAGTGGCACCGTCCGTGACGGCCGGCATCCGGAACCCTCAACAGAAGCGGATAAGTACGCCGCAGAAAGGGCCAGGCACCTCGAAAGCGGAAACTGTCGGCGCGTTTATGAGCAAGCGTAGGGTGGCAAAATCGTCGCGCCTGCGCGCTCGCATGGGCATCGCGTTCGAAGATTTTGCTCACGCGGCTTGGCTCTCACGCCGCGGTGCCTACCTTGCCAAGCTCAGAAAAACCCCAGCGACTCGCAGCCGGTGCCGGCCTGGAATTGCGACTTGTGCCGCTTCCCCGGGATGTCGACGACATGCACCGAGCCGTCGCCCTGGCAGGCGACGAACAATTCGCCGTTGCGGAACGCCATGTCCATCGGCTGCGAGCCGACCTTGATCGCGGTCTGCTGTTTGAACGACGGATCGATCAGGCTGACGGTGTCGCTGTTGAGGCTGGTGACGGCGAGGAGTGAATTGTCCGGCGCGTAGCGCGCGATCTGCGCCGCTTTCGGCACATCCTTGAGCACGAGTTCTTCGCGCACACTGCCGGCTTCGACGTCGATCAGAAACAGCGTCGGCTGCGCGTCGTCCACCGCGACCACGGTACGGCCATCCGGCGTGATGGTAATGCCAGCGAGCGGCCGCGGCGTGGCGATCTTGCCGAGAAGCTTGCGCTTCGGCAGATCGATCACGGAGATGGTGGCGTCCTCCTCGTTCTCGGTATAGAGGCGCTCGCCGTCCGGCGCGATGATCAGGCGGTGGCCGTTGGTCGATCCGGAATCGATGGCGCCGACGACTTTGTTGGCCGCCCGGTCGATCATCACGACCTTCGCGGAGTTCTCGCAGGTGATGTAGATCAAACCGTCGGGGCCGAGTTTGAGCGTATGCGGCGCGATATAGGGCGACAGATCGATGGTGGTGACGAGCACGCGCCTGTGCAGATCGAAGACGCAGAGGTGATGCTGCGGATTGGGATTGCGGCCATGCACGCCGTCGCCGAAGATCGGCACATAGGCCATGCCCGTCTCGGGCACGATTAGGAGCTCATGCACGGTCTTGGCAAAGCCGTCGATCACGACCTCGGTCGCAAAAGTCTCAGGATTGAGAAACAGGACTTTGGTCCCGATCTTGTCGACCGCGATCATGCCGTGTTCAACATTGGCCATGGTTTTCTATCCTCCGCACGCGAATCCGCGATCCCGCGCCGCAAGCGCCTTGCCAATTTATAGCGGCGCCGACAAGATGGCGCAAAAGCCTGCAATACAAAGCGCTCGCGACGCGCGTGCAAGGGGAATGATAAATGCGTGCCTGCCCGACAAGCTTAGTTCGCCGGTTGAAAATGGCCTCGCTGATAGCCGGCGCCGCCATGGCGGTTGCCGCCGCGCTGCCGGCGCAGGCCGCCGAGCCGATCACCATCGGCTTCTCGATGGCGCAAAGCGGGCCGCTTGCCGTCAACGGCAAATCGGCGCTCTTGGCGATGCAAATCTGGGAAGACGACGTCAACGCCAAGGGCGGGCTGCTCGGCCGCCCGGTAAAGCTTGTGTTCTATGACGACCAGAGCAATCCGGCGACCGTGCCCGGCATCTACACCAAGCTGCTCGACGTCGACAAAGTCGATCTGGTGGTTTCGGGCTACGCGACCAATATCGTGGCGCCGGCGATCCCGGTGGTAATGCAGCACGGCAAGGCCTTCATCGGCCTGTTCGCGCTCGCCGCCAACAGCGAGTTTCATTATCCGCGCTATATATCGATGACACCGAACGGACCGGACGCCAAGTCGACCATCAGCTCCGGCTTCTTCGACGCCGCGATGGCGCAAAATCCAAAGCCGCAAACCATCGCCATCGTCGGCGCCGACGCCGAATTCTCCAAGAACGCCATGGAAGGCGCGCGCGCCAACGCCAAGGCCGCCGGACTGAAGATCGTCTACGACCATTCCTATCCGCCGGCGACGACCGATTTCTCGCCGATCGTGCGGGCGATCCAGGCCGCCAATCCCGATGTGGTGCTGATCGCGTCGTTCCCGCTGGATTCCGCGGGCATGGTGCGCACCTTCAACGAGCTCGGCTACACGCCGAAAATGGTCGGCGGCGCCATAGTCGGCCCGCAATCGCCGTCGATGCAGGTGCAGCTCGGCCCGCTGCTCAACGGCTTTACCGATTTCACCTTCTGGCTGCCGGTCAAGACCATGCAATTCCCCGGCGCGCTGGAATTCGTCAAACGCTATCAGGCCAAGGCCGGCGCCGCGGGCGTCGATCCGTTCGGCTACTACATCGCACCGTGGGCCTATGCCGATCTGCAGGTGCTCGGACAGGCAATCAACGACACCAAGAGCATCGACGACGCCAAGATCGCGGCGGATTTTCACAGCGCCACTTTCCACACCGTGGTCGGCGACGTGAAATTCGGCAAAGACGGCGAGTGGGCGGTGCCGCGTGTCATTCAGACCCAGTTCCACGACATCGCCGGCAACGGCGTCGCGCAATTCCGCGACGTCGACCAGACGCAAGCCGTGGTGACGCCGCCGGACTACAAGACCGGCGACCTGATCTACCCGTACGAGAAGGCGAAGCTGCCGGCGCATTGATGCGCAAGCCGCCGGGCGCCGCGAGCGGCGTCGCCGCGGCGGGCTGGCCGGTTGTCACGCGAGATGGAACAGGCCGAGCACGAGGAGCGGGCCGATGACGGCAAACACGATGCCAAAAGCGGCGATCCACAACGGCGGTTCACATGGATCGGACAATTCAATCACCTCCCGACGGCACAGATGGCGCCCGGCAGCGACTTGCCATTTGTTGAGGAACCGATCGGCTAACGCACAAGTTCCGACGCAGACGGGTGGTTTATCGAAGACAAAATGTCTCGGGCGTCACCCGTCCCCAACGCCGGCTTTCACCCGCTTGCGCGCCTCACACGCCGAGATAACGATTCATAATGTCGGGCGCGGCCTGCAACTCGTCGGCTGTGCCCTCGAACACCATGTGGCCGTTGTTGAGCACATAAGTGCGTGAAGCGAGACTGAGCGCGGCGCGCACGTTCTGTTCGACGATGACGAAGGTCTGCCCCGCTTGCGCCAGGTTGCGGCAGACCTCGAGCAGATTCTGCACGATGTTGACCGCAAGCCCCTCGAACGGCTCGTCGAGCAGAATGAGGCGCGGGCGGCGGATCAGAGCGCGCGCGATCGCCAGCATCTGCTGCTCGCCGCCTGACAGCGACCGGCCGTAGCTGCCGCGGCGTTCCTTGAGCCGCGGAAAGAACGCGTAGATCTCGTCGAGCGGCAACGCCGAGGCCGCAGAGAAGGCGGCGAGATCCAAATTTTCCTCGACGGTCAGGCCGCCGAAAATGCGCCGTTCCTCGGGAACGAGCTGCAGGCCGAGGCCGGCGATGGCGTGCGCGGCCATCGCTTCGACGGCGACGCCTTCGAAACGGATCGTCCCGGAGCGCGGATGCATCGCTCCGGCGAGCGTCTTGAGCGTCGTGCTCTTGCCGGCGCCGTTGCGGCCAAGCAGCGCCACCACCTCGCGCTCGCGCACCGTCATCGAGACGTCGAACAAAACGTGGGAATCGCCGTAATAGGAATTGATGCGCTCGGCCTCGATCATGGCCTTGGCGGCGGCCGGCGCGGCACTCGCGGCATTATTCATGGCACTGGTCATGGCGCTCGTCATGGCGCCATCCCGCCGAGATAGGCTTGGCGCACCAGCGGGTCGCCGGTGATGTCCTTCGGCGTGCCCTCGGCCAGCACCCTGCCCTCATGCAGAACGGTGATGCGTTCGGCAAGCTCGAACACCGCGTCCATGTCGTGCTCGACCAGAACGATGGTGCGGCCCTTGCCGAGCTTGCGGATCAAATGCTTGACGCCCTCGCGCTCGGAAGGGCTCAGGCCGGCAAGCGGCTCGTCGAGCAGCAGTACCGAAGGCTGCGACGCCAGCGCCAGGCCGAGCTCGAGGCGGCGCTTCTCGCCATAGGGCAGCGTATTGACGACAAGGTCGGCGCAGGCGGTGAGGTCGAGCTCTTCGAGCAGCGCCGATACCACCGCCTCGACCTTGGCAAAGCCTTCGGCGGAGCGGAACACATCGAGCCGCCAGCGGCCGCGCTGCCGGCCAAACGCACCGATCCGCAAATTCTGCCGCACGGTCAGTTGCGGGAACAACTGATTGATCTGATAGCTCTTGGCCAGACCGTATTGATAGGCCGCAGTGACGTCGGCTGTGGTGATGTCGGCGCCGTGCAGCAGAATTTCTCCGGAGTCGACGGATTCCTCGCGCTTGAGCAGGCGCAGGAACGTGCTTTTGCCGGCGCCGTTGGGGCCGATGATGGCGTGGCATGCGCCCTCACGCAGCGCCAGCGAGACGCCATCGACGGCGCGGATACCGCCATAGGCCTTGCGGATGTCGCGGGCCTCAAGCGCGAAATCCGGCGCTTTCGCTCCCAGCGCAGCGCTGCCGCGCAGTGGCGCCAGCAAGCGCTCGCACGCCGCCGCGTCGCCGAACGCGCTGGTGGCGCCCGCGGCGGCAGGCTTGCGCGGCCACAGCTGCAGCAGCCAGCGCATGATCGCGCCAACAATGCCGTTGGGCAGAAAAGTGACCAGAACGACAAAGACAAAACCGAGAATGAACTTCCACAGATCGCCGATGGCGGGCACCTGCTGCAGCACGTCGCGCAGCGACAGCCAGATCGCGGCGCCGACGGTCGGGCCGATCAGCGTGCCGGCGCCGCCGATCACGGTCTGAATGACGAGCTGGCCCGAGGTGTCCAGCGCGAAGGCGTCGGGCGGCATGTAGCTCTGGAAAATACCGAGCAGCGCGCCGCCGCAGCCGGCGAAGGCGGCGGCCAGCACAAAGACGGCAAGCTTATAGGCGCCGATGTCGTGACCGAGCGCCGCGGCGCGCTCGGGGTTCTGCTGGATCGCGGTGAGCACCGCGCCGACCGGCGACAGCACGACGCAACGCGCGAATACAAAGCCGATAAAATAAAATCCGGCGACCAGCTGGTAGCTCGGCCACGAGCCGGCGAAGCTGTAATGCAGGCCGGCGAGATCGATGGTCGGCGCCGGCACGCCGGGCAAGCCGTTCTCGCCGCCGGTCCAATTCGACAGTGGCGAATTCTCCAGGAAATACGACAGTTCGCCGAACGCCAAAGTGATCATCGCGAAATAGATGCCGATGCGGCGCAGCGCCAATAATCCGACGACGACGCTGAAGGCGCTGGCAGCCGCGATACCAACGACCATGGCCAGCCAGACATTCGCCAAACTGCCGCTGGTCAAGAGATAGGCGGTGACAAACCCGCCGGTGCCGTAAAACGCCGCCTGGCCGAACGACAATAGCCCGGTGCGGCCGAACAGCAGATCGAAGCCGAGGCCGAAAATCCCCCAGATCAGGATGCGGGTGAACAGATCGGCCGAGCCGAGCCAGGCATCGAAGCCGAACGGCAGCACCACCAGCGCCACCGCCATCGCCAGTTCGGGCAACCAGCGTGCCAGCCGGCGCCCGTCGGCCGCGCTTATCATGCGCGCCCCATTGTGCCGAACAGTCCGCGCGGCCGCACGATCAGAACCAGCGTCATCACCCCATAGATCGCGGCCTGCGCATAGGCCGGGTTGAACAGCGTGGTCAGGGACAGGATTTCGCCGACCACAAGGCCGCCGACCACCGCGCCAGGAAACGAGCCGAGGCCGCCAATCACGACCACGACGAAGCACTGCACCAGGAACGGCTCGCCCATATTGGGAATGACGGCGGCGAGCGGCGCGTAGATGACGCCGGCGATCCCCGCCGCCATAGCGCCGATGCAGAACACAAACAAAAACGCGCGCCGCACGGGGGTGCCGAGCAATTCGACCATCAGCGGGTCCTCGATGCCGGCGCGCACCACCAGCCCGATCCGCGTACGGTACAGCAGCAGATAAAAGCCGAGCAGCAGCACTGCGACAATGCCGATCGCCTCGACGCGATAGAGCGGATAGATGAAGAAGCCGAGATTGACGATGCCCTGGCCCCAGCTCGGCAGCGGCACACGCTGGCTCTGGCCGCCGAAGAAGTAACGAACCGCCTCGACCATCATGATGCCGAGCCCGAACGTCACCAGGATCTGATCTTCCTTGGGCCGACTGTAGTAGTAGCGGATCAGCCCGCGCTCGGTCGCCCAGCCGACGACGAGCAGCACCAGCGCGCCCAGCGCCAGCGCGACGGCAAACGAGTCCCAATGGCCGAGCACGACGAAGGCGGCATAGGCGCCGAGCATGAACATGGCGCCGTGGGCGAAATTCAGGACGCCGAGCGTGCCGAGAATGATGGAGAGCCCGCTCGCGATCAGCGCCAGCAGGCTGCCGAAGGCGATCCCGTTGAACGCCTGGGAGAGGAATTGCGCGAGCGTGGGCATCGAAAGAGCATATACCGCAAGGGCGGGTTTAATACCCGCCCTTACAAATCGCCTGCGTCAAGCTAAACCTTAAGATTCGATACCCGGCATCTTGCAGCCAGTCTGATCGAGCGGCGGCAGCACCTGCTCGCCCGGCACCAGTTCGAGAATCTGGAAGTAATCTTCCGGATTCCTCATGTCGCTCGGCTTCTTGCCGACCATCACCGGAACGGGGCGGACCATCTGGTGGTCGCCGGCGCGGTAATAGACCTCGCCGTAGATCGAGTTCACCTTGTGGCCGCTTTCCAAGGCCTTGATGACGTCCGCCGGGTAGAACGAGCCGGCGCGCTCGACGGCATCGGCCCAGACCAGCGTCTGCACATAGACCTCGCTGGCGCCCCAGCGCGGCTTGTAATTGTTTTTCTTCTCGAAGGCTTCGACGAACAATTTGGCCAGCGGATATTTGTCCTGTTCGGTCCACCACCAGGCCTGGGTGCCGTAGGTGCCGCCCATCACCGCGGCGCCAAGCTCTTTGGCCTGGAACTGCGAAATATTGGGCACCACGTATTTCATCTTCGACAGGATGCCGAACTGCTCGGCCTGCTTGGTCGAGGAGGTGGCATCGGCGCCGAAGGCCACGTTGACGAAGACGTCGGCGCCGCTGTTGCCGATGTTGAGCAGATAAGACGAGAAATCGGTGGTCCCGAGCGGCACCAGCTGCTCGTTCACGGTTTTCCAGCCGGCTTGCTCGGTGAATTGTTTCATCGAGTCGTAGACGCTGTGGCCGTAGGTATAATCGGGGACGAGATAAGCGGCCTTGAGCGTGTTGCCGAGCTGTTTGGCCAGAACCGGCGACAGCGCTTTCGCCGCCATATAGGCGGACGGCTGGGCGCGGAAGCCGTAACGCTGGCAATCCTTGCCGGTGGTATCGTTGGAGCCTGAGTTGCCGATCATGACGACGACGTGCTCGCGCTGGCCGAGCTTCTCGACGGCGATCGACACCGCGCTGTTGACGGTGCCGGTCAGCATGATCGCCTTGTTGTCGCGGATGAAGCGGGTCGCGGCCTCGACCGCGGGATCCGGCTTGGTTTCCGAGTCGGCGACCTGGAATTCGATCTTCTTGCCGAGCACGCCTTTGCCCTTCTTCAGAGTCGGGATTTGCTCGGTCACGGCGCTGCCGTTGTTGAGATGATCCACGGCCATTTCGAAGCCGAGCTGCATGTCCTTTCCGGACGAGGAATAGGGCCCGGTGAGCGGCATCACGCCGCCGACAAAGACGCTCGATCCGGTGGTGCCGGCCGGATAGGTGCCGAGCGCCGGATGCTCGGCGGCGAAGGCCGGCAGCGTACCGCCGCGCAGCAACAAACCGGCCGCACTGACGCCTAGGCCGGCTTGCATCAGGTTCCGCCGCGAGAGGCGCATGGCTTTCGCGGACTTTCCATTGCGATCGGGTGATTCGTGGGACATGGGGTTTCTCTCCTATGAATTTCTGTGGCGTCGCCGTCACAAATAGCGGCGATCAAAATCATGCGGCGGACGCTGGGACAGCGTCCCCGCCATGCCTCTTGCTTAGCACGAGCCGGCGGAGTTTGCTGCGTGGAACAAGCGGAACGCCAAGCGATATTGTCGCAGGACAGCCGTTGTGCGGTGTATGACAAAGCCGCAAATCGCAAAGGATTTCATCCATGACCGCCGTTGCATCGCGTAACATCAAATTCCTCAGCCATAGCGACCAGGGCGGCCGCGGCGATGGCGTCCAAGTCATGGTCAATAAGGGCCATGCCTATATCGGCCACGGTTTTTCCAACGGCATCACCGTGATCGACGTGCGCGATGCCAAAAATCCCAAGACGGTCAATTTCCTCCCCTGCCCACCGAACACCCGCGCGCATCATCTGCAGACTCACGGTGATTTGTTGTTGACGGTCAACGGTCCGAGCGTGTGGACCATGCAGGTGAGCCAGGAGGCTTATTTTGCCGGCACCTCCGGCGACACGCTGGCGGGCCAGAAATTCACCAGCGGGATTCGCGTCTACGATCTGGCCAAGCCCGAGGCGCCGCGCGAAATCGCCTTCCTGCCGCTCGGCGGGCTCGGCCCGCACCGCATCTGGTATGTCGGCGAGCGCTACGCTTACGTCTCGGTGCATCTGCCGGAATTTTCCGACCACATCTTGGTCATCGTCGACATGAAGGAGCCGACCAGGCCGGAAGTCGCCGGCAAGTTCTGGCTGCCGGGCATGTGGACCGGCGGCGGCGAGACGCCGAGCTGGCCCAAGGGCCGACGCTATGCGCTACATCACGCGCTGGTCGCCGGCAATCTCGCGTTCAGCGCCTGGCGCGACGGCGGGCTGGCCATCGTCGACGTCGGCGATCCGGCGAAGCCGAAAATGGTGTCCTACCGCAACTGGGATCCGCCGTTCGGCGGCGGCACCCATTCGCCGCTGCCGCTGCCGGACCGCAATCTGCTGGTGGTTGCCGACGAGGCCAATTTCGCCGACTGCAGCAAGGGGCTTCGTTACATCTGGGTGTTCGACGTGCGCGAGCCGTCAAATCCGGTCAGCATCGCCACCATGCCGATCCCTGACGAAGCCGACTACTGCAAAAAGGGCGGAAATTTCGGCCCGCATAATCTGTGGGAGAACCGCCCCGGCGCCTTCGTCAGCTCGCGCTATATTTTTGCCACCCTGCACAATGCCGGCGTGCGCGCCTACGACATCCAAAATCCGTTCCAGCCGCGCGAGGTCGGATATTTCGTGCCACCCAATCCGGAGAGAATGTTCGATCCGCGGCCGAACCGGCCGCAGGTGATTCAGTCGGCCGACTGCTTCGTCGACGCCGAAGCGCGGATGTATGTCACCGATTCCAACGCCGGACTTTATATCTTGCAGTTCGAGGGCGCGTAGACATTCCTCCACCGCGCAAGCGGGACAGGAAAGACAGCCGCATTGACAGTGGGCGCTCGCCCTTCCACACTCGCACAAAACAAGGGCCGCACCAGCGGCCCGGATGCCGCCTCTTCGGGCGGATCTCAATAATTCGGATCATGGGGAGGATCACATGGCGGCAACCGTAACCGCGACGCAAATGGGTGGCGGCGCCCAGACCATCGAACAATTCGTCGGCAGTGCGCTCGACGACGCGAAGATTTCACCGCTGCATCGCAGAGTCGTCGCGCTCATCGCCGCCGGCTATTTCTTCGACGTCATCGACTTCACTGTCTTCGGCTCGCTGGTTCCGTTCCTCCTGCAGTCCAAGTTTGCGACCGGCCCCGAAGTTGCCGCCATCGGCAGCGCCACCGTGTTCGGTCTGTTCCTCGGCACCGCCGGCCAGGGCGAGTTCTCCGACCGGTTCGGCCGCCGCTTCATCTACCAGTTCAACCTGCTCTTGTTCGGCGTCTTCACCCTCCTCGGCGCCTTCGCTCCGAGTGTGACCACGCTGATTATCTGCCGCTTCATCGCCGGCGTCGGCTTGGGCGCCGAGCAGCCGCTGTGCTTCGTCTATGCCGGCGAATACTCGCCCAAGCGCATCCGCGGCCGCATCCTGGCGATCATTCATTTCATCGGCGGCGCCTGCGTATGGCCGATCGGCACCGCGCTGGTGCTCGTGCTCGGCAGCTCCATTTCGGTGCCTGAAAACGTCTGGCGCGCTGTCTGGGTGATCGTCGGCGTCGGCGCGCTGATCGTCTGGCTGTTGCGCTTTTCGCTGCCGGAATCGCCGCGTTATCTGGCGACGCATGGCCGCGGCGACGAGGCGATCAAGGTCCTCGGCCGTCTCGGCATTGCCGGGCCGACGCACCCGCTGTCGACCGATGCCGCGAGCAACACCAAGAGCGACCCGTTCGCGGTGGTGTTCAGTCAGTTCCCGACCCGCGTCATTGCCGGCATGATCTGCTTCACGGCGTTTTTCGGCGTCGCCATCGGGCTCGGCGCCTGGCTGCCGAACATCATGAATTCCAAGGGCTTCTCAGTCACCAAGTCGCTGCAATATGTGCTAGCCATGAACTTCGCCGTGCCGTGCGCGAGCCTCTTTATGATGTATGCGCTCGACAAATACGGCCGCAAGATCACCTCGGTTTGCGCCTTTATTGCCGCCGGCCTGATGGCCATCGTGTTCGCCAATGCCGCAACTGCGGTCGAGCTCATGGTGGCCGGCTTCATCATGGTCTTCTTCGTCCAGGTCGCCGGCAATTCGATGCAGATCTTTGCTTCCGAGGTGTTCCCGACCAACGCGCGCACCTCCGGCTTCGGCTGGGCGGCGGGCGTCGGCCGACTGGCGACGGCGTTCATCATGCCGACGATCCTGTGGGTGCAGAACGGCTACGGCCTGATGACGGTGTTCGTGTCGCTGGCGATCCTGCTCTTGATCGCGGCCGTGTCGGTGACCCAATTGGGACCGGAGGCGCGCCAGAAGAGCCTCGACGAAATCGCGCCACCGACGGGGTAGACGCCGTCATTGCGAGGAGCGAAGCGACGAAGCAATCCAAGCGGCCGTGTCGACTGGATTGCTTCGCTCCGCTCGCAATGACGAACTGTCGAGCGGTCGCCGTGAGGCGGCCGCTTTCACGTTCAGGCTACTGCAAATTGCCGCAGAAGCGCTGGATGCGCGTGCAGGCTTCCTCAAGCGCCGACGTCGCCGTCGCATAGGAGATGCGGAACGCCGGTCCGACGCCGAACGGCGTGCCCTGCACCACCGCAACGCCTTCGGCTTCCAGAAGCTCGGTGACGAAATCCTCGTCGGTCGCGAGCTTCTTGCCGGTCGGCGCCGTCTTGCCGATGGTGCCGGCGCAGGACGGATAGACATAGAACGCGCCTTCCGGCTTCGGGCATTGCAGGCCTTTGGCCTGGTTGAGCATCGACACGCAGAGGTCGCGGCGCTCCTTGAAGATCTTGTTGTGCTTGGGGATGAAGTCCTGCGGCCCGTCGAGCGCCTCGATCGCGGCATATTGCGCCACCGCGGTCGGATTTGACGTCGACTGCGACTGGATCATCGCCATGGTCTTGATCAGCTTCTCCGGGCCGCCGGCATAGCCGATACGCCAGCCGGTCATGCAATAGGCTTTCGAGCAGCCGTTCACGGTGAGCGTGCGCTCATAGAGCCGCGGCTCGAGCTGGGCCGGCGAATAGAAAACGAAGTCGTCATAGACCAGGTGCTCGTACATGTCGTCCGCCATGACGTGGACATGCGGATGGCGAACGAGCACGTCGGTCACCGCCTTCAGCTCGGCTTTGGTATAGGCCGCGCCGGTCGGGTTCGACGGCGAGTTGAAGATGATCCACTTGGTTTTCGGCGTGATCGCCTTCTCCAGATCGTCCGGCTTCATCTTGTAGCCGGACGCCATGGTGGTGACGACCTCGACCGGGGTGCCGCCGGCGAGCAGCACCATGTCGGGATAGCTCACCCAATAGGGCGCCGGGATGATCACCTCGTCGCCCGGATTGAGCGTGGCCACCAGCGCGTTGTACAGCACCTGCTTGCCGCCGGTGCCGACGATGATCTGCGACGGCTTATAGTCGAGCGCGTTCTCGCGCTTGAACTTGCGCGCCACTGCGGCCTTCAATTCGGCCATGCCGTCGACTGCGGTATATTTCGACGTCTTGCCCTCGCTGATAGCGCGGATCGCCGCCAGCTTGATGTTGTCGGGGGTGTCGAAATCCGGCTCGCCGGCGCCGAGGCCGATGACGTCGCGGCCCGCCGCTTTCAGCGCACGCGCTTTATCCGTCACGGCGATGGTCGCCGACGGCTTGATGCGCATGATCTGGTCCGCGATGAAGGCCATTTTCGAGTCTCCGATCTCCAGGTTCGGCAAAAGCGGGTGCTTGTTAAAGCCGCTCCGGCGCACAGGCAAGCGCAAATCCCTCAAACTTTCGTCACTTCTGCGGCATTTCGCGCAAGGCGTGCGCCAGGAGCAACACACCCCGCAACACTCGCCGCAACACTCCAGTAACCCGGAACTGGCGGAATGCCGGCACGAGCCACCGGATGCCCGGCAGCGCCATTTTGGGAGCTTCCATGCATCGGGCCTGCGCGATGCTACGGAGCGGCGATAGGCTCTCGCGCGAGCGCGCCCGTTTCGTCGCCGCAGCGCTGCTGATCGCCTCTGCCGCCGGCTTTCTGTTTCTGGTCGTGGCCGTCTGCCCCGCCACGACGCCCGCCACGCCCTGCAGCTTCGATCACGACAATGATGGTGCTGGCGCCGGCCGTCGCCATTATTGCCGTAGACGGAATCGGTCGCGGTTTTAGTCCGTGGGAGAAGACTTTGCTCGCGGCACTGTGGTTGATGCCGTTGGTTGCCCGCAACGCCGCGCTGGTGAGCCTGGTTCCGCTCGGCGTGCCCGTCATGCTCGCTATATTTGTCCTGATATTGCGGCGCAGCGAGCTTTTTGCCGCGCCAGTAGCGTTCTCCACCGCTTCAGCTAAAATAACGGCGCGACGCCATGACATCGCCCCGTTGCAGTCGTAAGACGGCAACACTGGCGCGCTACTGCCGCACGGAAATTGGGAAGCGGCAATGTTTACGCTCTATTCGATGCAACGCTCCGGCAACAGCTACAAGGCGCGGCTCGCGCTGGCGCAGCTGCACATCCCCTATCGGCTGATCGAGATCGACATTCTCAAGGGCGAGAGTCATACGCCGGAATTCCTCGCCAAGAATCCGAACGGCCAAGTGCCGCTTCTGGAAGTGGCGCCGGGCCGCTATCTTGCCGAGTCGAACGCCATTCTTTGGTACATAGCCGGCGGCACGCCGATGGCGCCCGAGGATCGCATCGATCGCGCCGAGATCCTGCAGTGGATGTTCTTCGAGCAGCACAGCCTCGAGCCCAACCTGGGCGCGGCCTATTTCTGGCTGGCGCTGGTCAAAGGCGGCCGCGACCTGCAGCAACACGCGCTCGAAGACTGGATGGAGGAAGGCAACCGCGCGCTCGGCGTGATGGAGAAACATCTCGCGCTGCACGACTTCTTCGCCGCCGACCGCTACACCATCGCCGACATTGCGTTGTACGCCTATACGCACATGGCGCATGAATGCGATTTCGATCTGGCGTCGTTTCCGGCGATCCGTGCCTGGCTCGATCGCGTCGCCCATGAGCCGGGCCACGTGCCGATGGAAGTCCAGCAAGCCGCTGCCGTGCCGGCGCTGTAAGACGACGTTTCCGTAAAGACACACCTGCGGTTTATCGTCTGGCCGGCTTGCCGTGTTAACCAAGCATTAACCAAAAAACACCAAATCGCCTTTATTCTTCAATTGCATTGCCCAGGTCCGGCGCGATCTTGCAGCAACACAGGACTGATTCGCGAAGGATAAAGATGATGACTGAGCTGACCGGGATGGCCGGCTTCACCTCCTCGATTGCTGAAAAGACATTTGCCAAGCGGCGGCGCGCCGGCGTCGAGCTCTTTGCCACGCTGGCGCTTGCGGTTTCGCTGCTCGTCGCCGCGACCGCGGTGTCGATCGGCATGGCGCGCGCGCAGGCGCTCCACGCCGTCATCGTTCGCCTGTGAGCGCGGCAGCTAGTTTGAGCGTGATCTTTTCCGAAAGCCGGTATCCACCCTCGGATCAAGTCCGAGGGCAAGCATTTTCGGGATCACGCTCTAGTCGATCTTGATGTTGGCGGCCTTGATGATCGGCCACCACTTGTCGAGCTCGGCCTTGTGATAGGCGGCGAGCGCCGCCGGATTCTGCCGATCGGGCGGGAAGATCACCTGGCCGAGATTCTCGATGCGCGAGCGCACCGCCGGATCGGCAAGCGCGATCATGACCGCCTTGTCGAGGCGATCGACGATGGGTTTGGGCGTTCCCTTCGTCGTCCATAGCCCGTGCCAGAAAGAAATCGAAAGGCCCGGGACGCCGGATTCGATCATCGTCGGCGTGTCAGGCGATTTCGGCCAGCGCTGTTCGCCCATGACGGCGAAGGCCTTGAATCGTCCGGCCTGCACATTCGCGAGTGTCTGCGAGGCTTCAAGGCAGGACAGATCGATCTGGCCGCCGATCAGATCCTGCATCGCCGGCGCGCCACCGCGATACGGCACGTATTGAAAACGGGCGCCGGTTTTCTGCGCAAAATAAAGACCGCATAGATGCGCCGCGCTGCCGGCGCCGACCGTTCCGAACGTGATCGGATTGTGATTAGACTTCACCCAGGCCACCAGCTCGGTCGCGGACTTCGGCGGCAAAGCGTTTTTGCCGACGATCCACAGCGGCGAGCTCGCCAGCAACGAGATCGGCTGCAGGTCGTTCAAGATGTCGTAATCGAGCGAATAGAGCGCCGGTGAGCCGACATGGCTGGTCCAGTTGCCGATGCCGATGGTGTAGCCGTCCGGAGCCGCGTGAACGACGCGTCCGGTCGCGATGGTGCCGCTGGCGCCACTGACGGTTTCGACGACGACCGTCTGGCCGAGCGCGCGCCCCATCGCATCGGCGAGGATCCGCCCCAGCGTGTCGGTCGGGCCGCCCGGCGGAAAGCCGATCAGCATTGTGATGGGGTGCGACGGATAATCGTCGGCCAGCGCGACGATCGCACTGACCGAAAGCGCAACGAGCGCGACAAGCACGCCAATGAAACGGACTCGCATGATGGAATCTCCCCCTTGGCTTTCCCCGATTTTCTTGTGCGTGATCTCTTCCGAAAGCGCCTCGCCGTCCGGGATCACGCTTTAGGCAACGATGACACGGCAAATTGTCGCCTAAAAGGTCAGCAACCCTGTCATGACGCGCTCGAAGCCCGGCGCCGCTTGATCGGCGCGGCGATTGACGCCATCTACGGCAGGCCTGTAACCATCCGAAAATGTTTGCACTTTTCGAACAATTCTTGTCGCCGACAGCGGCTCCGGACAATCCCGAGCCGCCTCCCGGCCTGATCGCCTTCCTGTGGCACTTTGCCCGCCAGGCGAAGTGGCTGTTCGCTGCCTTGTTCGTGGTGGAATTGTTCGTCGCGCTCTCCGACAGCGCGGTGCCGTGGTTCATGGGCCGCGTCGTCACCATGGTCACCAAGACGCCCCCCGACCGCTTCCTCGCCGTCGGCTGGCCGTGGCTCGCGGGCATGGCGGTCGTGGTGGTGATCGTGCGCCCGTTGGTGACGCTGACGCGCTATCTCATCACCAATCAGGCCATCGCCGCGCCGTTCACCGGCATGATCCGCTGGCAGTCGCACTGGCACGTGGTGCGCCAGAGCTGGGCGTTCTTTCAGAACGATTTCGCCGGCCGTATTTCCAACCGGGTGATGCAGACCGGGCCGTCGGTGCGCTCGACGCTGACCGCAACCATCACCACCGTTTGGTACATTATAGTGTACGGCGTCTCCGCCATCGGCTTGACGGCCGCCGCGGATCGCTGGCTCGCCGTGCCGATCCTGCTGTGGTTCGCGAGCTACGCGGTGCTGCTGTATTACTTTGTGCCGCGCATGCGCGAGCGCTCCAAGGTGAGCTCGATCGCGCGTTCGACGCTGATGGGCCGCATCGTCGACAGCTATACTAATATCCTCACTGTCAAGCTGTTCGCCCGCGCCAGCGAAGAAGATCGCTATGTGCGGAACGCGGTCGACCAGCACATCGACTTGTTCAAGGCCGCGCAGCGCCTGCTGACGGCCTTTGCCAGCATCCTCGACGTGCTCAACGCGCTATTGATCGCCGGGTCCGGCGCGCTGGCGCTGATGCTGTGGCGCTACGGCAAGGTCGAGGTCGGCGCCATCGCCATGGTGCTGCCCTTGACGCTGCAGCTCACCAATATGTCGCGCCAGATCGCCATGCGCATCACCGAGATCTTCGAGGATGTCGGCGTGGTGCAGGAAGGCATGCTCACCATTGCGCAGCCGCTGCAACTGCCCGATCCTGCGGATGCCAAGCCGCTGACAGTCGGGGCCGGGCGCATCGAATTCAAGAACGTGAACTTCGGTTACGGCCGCGATGTCGGCGTGCTGCAGAATTTCAACCTGGTCATTGCGCCCGGCGAGAAGATCGGGCTGGTCGGCCGCTCCGGCGCCGGAAAATCCACTGTCGTCAATCTCCTGCTGCGCTTCTTCGATCTGGAAGACGGCGCCATCCTGATCGACGGCCAGGATATTGCCGACCTGACGCAGGAATCGCTGCGCTCGCAAATCTCGGTGGTGACGCAGGATACCTCTCTCCTGCACCGCTCGATCCGCGCCAATATCCGCTACGGCCGGCCGACGGCGGGCATCGAGGAAATCGAGCGCGCGGCAAAGCTCGCCCACGCGCACGACTTCATTCTCGATCTGGAGGACTGGCAGGGCCGGCGCGGCTACGACGCCCATGTCGGTGAGCGTGGCGTGAAGCTTTCCGGCGGCCAGCGCCAGCGCGTCGCCATCGCGCGGGTGATCCTCAAGGACGCGCCGATCCTGGTGTTTGATGAGGCGACTTCCGCGCTCGACAGCGAGGTCGAAGCCGCGATCCAGTCGAGCCTCGGCACGCTGATGGCCGGCAAGACCGTGATCGCCATCGCACACCGGCTTTCTACTATCGCGCAGATGGACCGCCTCGTCGTGCTCGAACACGGCCACATTATCGAGCAGGGCTCGCACCGCGAACTCCTTGCCCACGGCGGCCACTACGCGGCGCTGTGGCGGCGCCAGGCCGGCGGCTTCATCGATGCGGAGGGGATGCAGGCGGCGGAATAAGGCCGGAGTTACTCTCCCCGATTTCGCTCGCATCCATTCCGCGTTACGCTCGCTTATCGACAGGTCGGCAGCCTCGATCTGTGACGACGATCCTGGGAGGCGGCAATGAGCGAAGCCGACGAATTGCGGCAGCGGGCCGAGAACCTGCTGGCCTTGGCCATCAAGGCGCGCGAGCAAGGCCAATTCGCCACTGCCGATAGCCTGCTCGCCGAGGCGGCCCAATTCAGCAACGAGGCCGAAGCGCTGGATACGGCGCAGCCCCACTCGGACCGGCGATTCTTTGGCGGCGGCGTGCCCGCTCGGCCGAAACCACCTGATACTTCCGAAAAGAAAAAATAACCGCGCGCCGGAGTAACCGCCATCGACTTCGCCCCCACAGACTTGCAGCAATCGGTGCGCGCCGCGGTCGACAAGATTTGCGCGCGCTTCGGCGACGATTATTGGCTGAAGCGCGACAGCGACGGAGAATTTCCCGAGGAATTTTATCGCGCGATTGCCGACGGCGACTGGCTCGGCATCTGCATTCCGCAGGAGTTCGGCGGTTCGGGGCTCGGCGTGTCCGAAGCGGCAGTCATGATGCACACCATCACCGCGTCGGGCGCCGGGCTGTCCGGCGCGTCTGCCGTGCACATGAATATTTTCGGGCTCAATCCGGTCGTCGTTTACGGCACCGAAGAGCAAAAACGCCGGATGCTGCCGCCGATCGTCGCGGGTGCGGAAAAGGCCTGCTTCGCGGTGACCGAGCCGGACGCCGGCCTTGAAACCGCAAAGATCAAAACCACGGCAAAACGCCACGGCGACACTTACGTCGTCAGCGGCGCCAAGATCTGGATCTCCACGGCGCAAGTGGCCGACCGCATGCTCATCCTGGCGCGCACCGCGCCGCTTGGCGAAGGACGCCGGCCAACCGACGGCTTAAGTTTGTTCTATACCGCGCTCGACCGCGGCTTCGTCGAAATCCGCGAGATCGAAAAGATGGGCCGCAAAGCAGTCGATTCGAACGCGCTGTTCATCGATGGCTTGGAAGTGCCGGCCGCGGACCGCATCGGCGAAGAGGGCCGCGGCTTCGAATACATCCTGCACGGGCTTAATCCCGAGCGTGTGCTGGTCGCCGCCGAGGCGATCGGGCTCGGCCGCGCCGCGCTGGCCCGCGCCACGGCCTACGCCAAGGAGCGCGTCGTGTTCGGCCGGCCGATCGGCCAGAACCAGGCGATCCAGCATCCGCTGGCGCAATGCTGGATGGAGCTCGAAGCCGCCGACTTGATGATGCTCAAAGCGGCCTGGCAATACGACCACGGCCTGCCCTGCGCGCCGGCGGCCAACGCGGCAAAATATCTGGCCGCCGAGGCCGGCTTCAAAGCCTGCCAGACCGCGATCGCGACCCATGGTGGCTACGGCTACGCCAAGGAATACCACGTCGAACGCTATTTCCGCGAAATGATGATCCCCAAGCTGGCGCCGGTCTCGCCGCAACTCATTCTTTGCTTTATCGCCGAGAAGGTCCTCGGGCTACCGAGGTCATATTGATGGACCTGTAAGGGGTTACCGCTCGCTAGGTTTGATACCTGACCCTGTTCCCTGTGAAGAATTTGGGAACAAAACCGGAGTATGTCTTTTGACGTACGGGGCGCGCTTGGGTGGGCCGGCAATGGCAGTCGTATTGATCGTCGAGGACGAGGAGCAGGTCCGCGTCCTGGCGGAATCTTATCTCCAAGAGCAGGGTCATCAGACCGTCTCGGCGGCGACCACCGAGGAAGCCCTGGCCGCGCTTGACGTGACCGACCACGTCGATCTCTTGTTTACCGATATCGGCCTGCACGGCGATCTTCACGCCGGTCTCGAGCTCGCGAAACAGGCGGTGGAGCGCCGGCCCGAGCTCAAGGTGCTGTACACCACCGGCCAAGGCGTGACTGACGGCATGATGGCCATGTTCGTCAAAGGTTCGGCGGTGCTGCCGAAACCCTATACGGTCGACCAGTTGCAGCGGAGCCTCGAGATCCATTTCGGCATCGCGTCCGCGGCGCCGTAGCGCGACACTCAAATCGGCGCGTTTTGCTTCGCCCTCCATCTCGTTGGCGCACGATGCGGCCATCGCTGGCCGATTGCTTGAGACAATGAGTTGGGCCAGCCAACGGCCAGCCCCGTCGGCATTCCCATCCCCACCATTCCGCGCTTCGGCGTCGACCCGTCTTGACGGCGGCTGAATTTAGTGGCGGGTGCGACGGACCGCCGCAGCGCCGTCGTAATTCGGCATTATCGACGGGCTGTCGCGTCGATTTTCGAACCGGAGATTTCTGCGATGCGCCGTCCGCTTTTTGTCGCCGTGCTGAGCCTCGTCACCCTCATGATCGGGACGCTAGGAGCGGCATCCGTCTTTGCACAGCAGGGCTTGAACCTGCCCGGCGGCGGGCTGCAGCCGCCGCCGCCGCCGCCGATCAAGCCCTATCAATCCGTCGCGGTGGCGCCGCCCGCGGAGTATAACGATCCGAGTTTCCTCGCCTTCCGCAAAGAGCTTGCCGACGTCGCCGCCAAAAAGGATCGCGCCGCACTCGCCAGTGTGATTGTGGCGCAGAGCTTTTTCTGGGTGCAGGACCACGATGTTGCCGACAAGCGCCAAGCCGGAATCGACAATCTCGCCAAGGCGATCAATCTCGACGCCAAAGACGGATCGGGCTGGGACGTGCTCAACGGCTATGCCAGCGAGCCGACGGCTGCGGAGCTGCCGCAGCAAAAAGGCATCTTCTGTGCGCCGGCCCCACCAACCATCGATCCGAAGGCCTTCCAAGCGCTCGGCGAGGCGACCGGAACGGACCCGTCCGAGTGGGGCTATCCGGCCAATGGCGGCGTCGACGTGCATGCCACTGCGCAGTCGAATTCGCCGGTGATCGAGAAGCTCGGCATGATCGTGATCCGGGTGCTGCCGGACTCGAGCCAGCCGAGCAACCCCGACGAACCGTTTCTGCTGCATGTGGCGACGCCGTCCGGCAAATCCGGCTATATCGACGCCCAGCAGCTTTCGCCGCTCGGCGGCGACGAAATGTGCTACACAAAGGACGCCAGCGGCTGGAAGATTGCCGGATATCTTGGCGGCGTCTCGCAATAGGACCTGCGCCGCTGCGGAAAAACTGGCTTGAACCTAGTCATCGCCGGGACGACAATGCTGCAATGATAAGGCTGGGACGATTACGCGGTGGGCGCGGTTTAGTGGCCGGAATCGGTGCTGCAATTCTATGCCTGGTTTCGGCGCAACAACTGTGCGCGCAAAACCAGCCGCAGGTGTTCCAGTACCCGGTCACCGCGCCGGACGTCGATCCGGGCATCGATCACGGCAATTCCGACGCCAATCTGCCGGAAGAATTCAAGAAGCAGATGGTGTTCTATCGTTCGCTGGAGCCGCCCGGCACCATCATCATCGACACCCAGGAGCGGCATCTTTATCTGATCCAGGATTCGACCCACGCCATCCGCTACGGCATCGGCGTCGGCCGCGACGGTTTCACCTGGCAGGGCCTGTTGCGGGTCAGCAAAAAGGCGGAGTGGCCGGACTGGCGGCCACCGCCGGAAATGATCGAGCGCCAGCCATACTTGCCGCGCTTCATGGCCGGCGGCCCCGGCAACCCGCTTGGCGCGCGCGCCATGTATCTCGGCAACACCGTCTACCGCATCCACGGCACCAACGCGCCGGAGACCATCGGCCAAGCCGTTTCGTCCGGCTGCTTCCGGCTGGTCAATGACGACGTGTCGGATCTCTACGACCGCGTGCCGGTCGGCACCAAGGTCATCGTCCGGCAGGATTAGCAATCGTCATTGCGAGCGAAGCCAAGCAATCCAGCGCAGGGATCCTGCCTGGATTGCTTCGTCGCTTCGCTCCTCGCAATGACGACTACGCCTTGCCCGCCGCAGCCGCGACCGACTGCGAGGTCTGACCGAACAAGATCGCGCGCTCCTCGGCGGTGCGGATGCCGCCCTGGCCGGGATTGATCTTCGGCGTCCATTCGTAGGCTTTGACCACGGCCGGCCGCGCCTTGATCGAGTCGAACCAGCGCTTGAGATGCTGGAAGTCGGCGATGTTCTGGCCCTGGCGCTCCCACGGCACGACCCACGGGTAGCAAGCCATGTCGGCGATCGAATAGTCGCCGGCGAGAAACGGGCGATCGGCGAGCCGTCTGTTCATCACGCCGTAGAGCCGGTTGACCTCGTTGCGGTAGCGATCCATCGCGTATTGGATCTTGTCGACGGCATAGTTGCTGAAGTGATTGTTCTGGCCCGACATCGGGCCGAGCCCGCCCATCTGCCAGAACAGCCATTCCAGCGCCGCGGTGCGCCCGCGCAAATCCTTGGCGATGAACTTGCCGGTCTTGTCGGCGAGGTAGAGCAGGATGGCGCCGGACTCGAATACCGAGAGCGGCTTGCCGCCGTCGGCGGGCTTGTGGTCGACGATGGCAGGGATGCGGTTATTCGGCGACACCGCCAGAAACTCCGCCTTGAACTGCTCGCCTTTGCCGATGTTGACGGGAATGATTTTGTACTCAAGTCCGGCTTCTTCGAGAAAAATCGTGACTTTGTGGCCGTTCGGCGTGGTCCAGTAATGTACGTCGATCATGACAAGCCTTTGCATCGCTGTGGGGATATCGGGAGGGCCAGTTTAGCCCATTGCCCGGCGACTATTTAACCCCTCTCGGCGCATGTCTGCCGCGCCAATCATTCCTGCACTATCTCGCTTATTTCATCGGCGCTTTCGTTACCGACTGGATGCCAACTCGGCGCGCGCAGCAATCGGAATGACGCGGCGCTCGTCAGCCCGCTGGAGACGCTTGGCTGCGCGCTCGCCGGCCTCGCATCTTCGGCACGCCTTTTGGGATAGGCCCGAAGCCCATCCGCTGCCGCTGCACGGCCTCGTCAATCATGCTACGGTGCGGCATTCATTGCCGTAATCAGCCGGGAGCTACCATGATCACCGAAATCGCCCAAATCGAAGTCAAGCCCGGCATGGAGTCGGAATTCGAAAGCGGCGTCAAAACCGCGGCATCGATCTTCAAGCGCGCCAAGGGCTGCCGCGCCATGGAGCTGCGGCGCTCAGTGGAGAAGCCGTCGCGCTACCGGCTGTTCGTCGCCTGGGAAACGGTCGAGAACCACACCAACGACTTCCGTGGCTCGCCTGACTTTCAGGAATGGCGCAAGCTGGTCGCCCATTGCTTCGCCTCGCCGCCGGAAGTCGAGCATGTTGCGCAGGTGCTGCGCGGATTTTAGGCCCGCGCCACGTTAGCGCTGCGCACCGGCACGCCGAATTCGCGGCGGCAGACTTCGGCGAGCGCCGCGATGCCTTCGCGTATTTCGGCATGCGTCGGGCTGGCGAAGCACAGCCGCGTGCGGCTTTTGCTGTAGCTCTTGTCGAGCGACCATTCCGGGCCCGGATTGATGGCGACGCCGGCGGCGAGCGCCGCTTGGTAGAGCTTGAGCGTGTCGACCTGATCCGGCAGTTTGACCCAGAGAAAAATGCCGCCTTTCGGATCGTCGAACTCGGCCGCGGTGCCGAAATGCTCGTTGAGCGCATCCATCATGGTTTCGAGCTTGGCGCGCAAGCCGCGCGTCAGTGCCGGCACATGGACGCCGAAATGCGCAGGGCAGAATTCGCCGAGCACCATCTGCTCCAGCGCGCCGGAGCCGGCGTCGGTCTTGATCGCTAGC